>NZ_JBALTN010000001.1:0-33108 GCF_036964565.1 Parasphingorhabdus sp.
CGCGGTTAGGGCCGCCTAGAGGGCCGTTACCGCGTTGTGGAAGCCGATGAAACCTTTGTAGGCGGCAAGGCCAAGAACCGCGCACACCGCAAGCCTCGCGCCAAGCAGCCCGTTGTTGCACTGGTTGACCGTGAAGGCCATGTTCGCAGCTTCCACGTTGCCAACGTCAATGCAAAAGACCTTCGCAACCTTATCGTTACCAATGTTCACCGCGACAGCCACCTTATGACTGACGAAGCTACCGTATATACCCGCGTTGGCCGCGAATTTGCCGGTCACAGCGTAGTCAATCACTCCGCTAAGGAATATGTCACCACGGGTGGCTTTAAGCACTCCAACACCGCTGAAAACTTCTTCTCCATTTTCAAGCGCGGCGTGATCGGTGTCTATCACCATATGAGCGAAGCCCACCTTGGCCGCTATACCAAGGAATTTGATTTCCGTTACAATACCCGCGATATTACAGACGGTGAACGCGCCGCCGTTGCTCTTAAGGGCATCGAAGGCAAGCGCCTGACCTATCGGCGGACTGACAAACTCGCCGCCTAAATGGGCGAGTCCGGTTTTTACAATTGGTTCCAAACGAAAACGCTATTTTGATTGAGACTCTTTACCCTTGCCCTTGCTAGTGTTGCGGGGCTTGGGCGGAGTCGATAACAGCTTTTTCAGCGCAGCCTCACGCCGTGCCTCTGTCTCCGCCTCGGAGTAGGTGTCATCTTTTTTTTGTTTGGTCATGGTCCACACATAGCATGTTTGAAAGTGCAAAGCTAAAATTAGAGAGGGCCGATGAGCACGTCCGTGATCTCAACAAGATGTTCACTGCCTTTTTGAACACGCGCCCCCACAGACCTGTTATCAAAGGTGAGCGAGATGAGGGGAATGTCTGGCGGATTAGTGTTGAGGTTATTGTTGATAGGACACCCCCTCCCGAAGTCGCTTTGGTCTTGGGAGACGCTATCCACAATTACAGGTGTGTTCTTGACCATTTGGTATGGGAACTGGTGGGCATCGACAGAGGAACACAAGATCGCTACCTGAAATTCCCCACGGGGGCTAATCGGATAGATTTTGAATCCATGGCGTTGGGAATGAAAACACCCCGTCAAGACACGAAGGATTTTATCGTCAGCCTTGCGGCATACGAAACGGGAAACGGGAAAATTCTCCACGCCCTTAACCTGCTCGACAACGCCGACAAGCATACTGTCACTACTCCTGTCACTCAAATGAGCTTTGTCGAAGGCATCACACTTATCCATCTTGAAACCGGCGAGCGAAAAACCATCGACCCCGTTTACGCCGATATTTCCGGCGGGAATAAATTGGTTTTTGAGGCTCCCGCCGGTTTTGGAATTGATACAAATTACGACATCTACCCGACCCCGGATATATTCTTCCCCGAAGTTCAACCCTTTCCAGGGGAGCCAGTCACTTCGACGCTGGCGTCTATCTCCATAAAAGTGGAGGAGGTTGTTAACGCGTTCCAGTGGTTCGTAGCAAATAGAGTTTAGTGACTTATGTGCGCCGACCTGTCCCATTTTTCATGCGCTCGATTCTCTGCTAAGTAAAGTATATAATTGCCGAAAAATCTATAGATATAATAGTTTCCGATGGTGGTAAAAGTCTTGCAAATCCAACAAAAAAGATTCTTAGGGCCTATAAAAAGCAATTTCTTACGTCTATTCCACGAACATCTGAAATTAAAAACTTACTTTATCGCCAAAAACCCGTGTACCTTCCTGATATTTATGTTTCGTCAAAGCTTTCTTCTGGATCAGTACAGTTAGATGATGTTGATTTATTTGAAAGGTTTTTTAATTTAGAACGAATTATTGTCACTGCTCCCGCTGGCTATGGAAAGTCGGTACTATTAAAGTATTTGGCGATACATCACATTGATCATTGGCGTGACAAATTGCCGGCATTCATCGAGCTTCGTAAAATTCCTTTTTCCGAAGTCTCAACGATGACTGAGGTAATTGATCACTTTTATGCCGGTCCTAAAAAGAACACTGCCAACGATGACCTAACGGACTTTTTATTGACCGGTAGAATAACATTAATACTAGATGGATTTGATGAAATTCCGGACGAATTCAAACCCAAAGTCCAGTCAATAATTGAACGCTTTGCACTTGAATTCCCCAATGTATCAATTGTTGTCTCTGGGCGAATCGATCCAAATTTTGTGAGCTGGGATCTTTTTCATGTTTATGAGATTTTGCCACTGACCCAAGGCGCTACGTTAAAGCTTATTGAAAAGCTCGAATATGACGAAGAATTAAAGAAACAATTTGTTAAAAAAGCAGTTCCGAAGTTGTTTGAAGACAAGGACAGGAGCTTTGTGCAAACACCATTGTTGGCAATATTAATGCTATTAACTTATGAGTTGTACAAAGATATTCCGACCAAAATGCATTTATTTTACGCGCAAGCTTTTAATGCTTTAATGCGTGGACACGATGTAACCAAATCAATGGCTCAGCGACCACTCAATTGCAAATTACATGATGATGTTTTCAAAAAAGCGTTTTCGGCATTTTGCGCCGCGACCTATTTTCAGACAAAGTTTGAGCTAACCTTAGAAGAGTTAGAAGAATTTTCGAAAAAGGCCCTTATTTCAGTTGGAAGCAACTCTAATCCCAGCGATTTCTATACCGACCTTCTGCAAAATGTTTGTGTCTTGCAATATGAGGGCCTGCAGTATTCGTTCGTTCACCGATCTTTTCAGGAATATTTTGCAGCGGTGTATCTTTCGAGTGCTCCTATGGAAACAGTCGCAAAGTATCTTGATCGCCAACCAGCGATGTTTGGCGATTCCGTTTTATCGATGCTTATAGAAATCGATCGAGATCGACTTGAAAGAGAATGGGTTGAGCCAAGGCTGACCGAGCTTCTTGCGCCATATCTTAAGCTTTCAAAGCAGGAGCGTGAAAAAAGGTTTTTCTTGGATTATTGGACCAAGTTTTGGTTTGGTATACGAGGATCATCGTTGACTGGCTTAGGACATCCAACTTCCAAGCTCTTTCGGCAATATAGTGTGTTTGTCCAAATGTACGCGGTTGAAGTGGGCTTTACCGGGCCCCTCCGGATTGACGACTGGCGACTTATGTCAAATCAGGTATCAAATCTAATCGCTTGGTTAAAAAACCATCCCGACAAATCCAAAATTGCTTCAAAAGAGGATGCTGATGGTTCCGAAACCCCTATTGAAAATGAAGAATTAACTGACATCGATTTGTCAGTGCAGGTTATGCCTTCTGATTATAGTACTTGGAAGAAATTTGGTTTCACGCAAACTACTAACCGCAGCTTTGAAATTTTGGAAAAGCTGTTGACAGAGGTGAAAACTCGGAACGAGCAGCGGGTTGAATTCGAAAACTTTGGGCTAAACTAATCAGGAGTTCCAGTGACCGTGCACTAATTCCTTGCCCTCACACCATTCCGGATATTCTCTTGGTGATCCCGATCAAAATCCTTGAGGAATTACGGTGACCGTGCACTAATTTCCTCCTTCGTCATCCTGAACTCGTTTCAAGATCCCTCAAGGTTCGCGCGCTGCCTGCCGAGATCCTGAAACAAGTTCAGGATGACGACTAGCTGCCGGGACATTGCACGAATTCCCAACTTGTCATCCCCGCGCATGCGGGGATCCAGTCCAACAAAAAACGTCGCGCAGCGGCTTTATTCATTCACTGGTTTCCCGCCTGCGCGGGAATGACAAGGGGAGCGCCATCATGCCCCAATATCCTCAGCCCGAATTCCCAAAATCCGCGCCACCCTTCTCGCTAAACGGCGCATCATCCTCCGCCTCGTCCAATATCCCGAGATCGCTTTCCTCGTCATCATCATTGCGCTCGCCGGCAAAGGCGCCGTCGTCGATCCGCCCGTCTTCCGCCATCTGCTTCATATGGTCGACCGTGTCCTGGGTGTCGTCGGGGATGATCTGCGCCGGGTCGTCGTTGTCGTCGCGGCGGCTGTTCGAGACATCTTCCTGCTTCGCCCTGGTCTGGGTCTGCGCTTTCTCGGCGACCTTCTGCGCCTGGGCCTCGTCGCGCTGCGACTGGTTGATGTTGGTCTGATCCTTTTTCATGACATTCCTCTTTCTGTTACCTGGTCAACGCGCTGCCCTTGGCTTTGTTCCCCGAACCGTCCCCCCTTCGTCCACCGCCGCGCGACGGTTTCGGCCGGCTCTTAAGCCATTCTTAAATATCCCGGGTATATCGGGGAACGGTTGTTGCTCTTGTCGGCTCCCCCCCGAGTCCGGTGCCTCCGGCGACCTCTCTTGCCTTGCAGAAAGAGCCGCGCCCATGTCCAGATTTCCGTCCCTGCCCGACAATCCCGAAATGATCGAACTGTTCGCCGCCCATAGCGAGGGCTTTGCCTCGCTGTGCGACTATCATGACGCGATCCTGCGCGGCCCGTCGCCGCTCAGCATCGCCGAGCGCGAGCTGATCGCCGCCTATGTCTCCGGCCTCAACCAGTGCGACTTCTGCTACGATTCGCACCGCGGCTTTGCCGAGGTCCACGGCACCGACCCGCAGCTGTTCGAATTGCTGGTCTCCGATCCCGCCGCCTGCGGCGTGGACGAACGGATGCTGCCGCTGCTCGCTTATGCGCGCAAGCTGACCCAGGCCCCGTCCAGCGTCGGCGACGATGACGCCGCCGCGGTCTATGCCGCCGGCTGGAATGAAAAGGCGCTGTTCCACACCATCGCCGTGACCGGCATCTTCAACCTGATGAACCGCCTGATCGAGGGCACCGGCATCACCGCCGACCCGGAGCGGCGCAACGCCTCGCGCGACCGCATGGCGAACGAGATCGACAATCCGCGGCCCTATGCCGGCTTTGCCCAGATGATCGTCAACGCCAGCGAGGGCGGCATCCTCGGCGACTCGATGACCGGCGGCGGCTGGGACGACGGCGCGCTGTCCATCTGATCAAATACACCGGTCACCCGACCATTTGCCGCGCGCCGCACCCGATTGCCTTTTCCTGACAGCTCAGGTCACCAGCCGTTCATATTGCGATTCGTAAACCCCTGGTCAGACACTGAAACAACCATGGGAATTTGCTATGCGTAATATCTTGATGACCATCGCCGCCGCCTCGCTGGTGGTACCCTCCGCCGCCGCCCTGGCCGACCCGCCGCGCCACGCGCCGGCCTACGGCCTGCAGAAGGTCAAGCATCACAAGGGCCGCTATGACGACCGCGGCCGCTATTATGAACCGCAGCGGCTCAGCCGCAACGACCGCATCTGGCGCGGTCGCAACGGCCAGTATCACTGCAAGCGCGACAATGGCACCACCGGCCTGATCATCGGCGGCGCCGTCGGTGCCCTTGTCGGCCGCGAAATCGACAGCCGCGGCGACCGCACCGTCGGCACCCTCCTCGGCGCCGCCGGCGGCGCCCTGCTCGGCCGCGAAATCGACCGCGGCGAGCTGAAGTGCCGCTAGATATCTAGCCCGCCTGTCCAGGCTGCAACCGGCCGGGAACCGGGGCGCTCCGCGTCCCGCTTCCCGGCCGAATTGCATTTGACGCAATCTCATCACCACGCGGCCCCGTCATACCCCCGCGGCCCCGTCATCCCCACCCGGCCCTGTCATCCCCGCGCAGGCGGGGACCCAGTCCAAAAAAATGTCGCGAAGCGGCTGTAGCGGGACAAGAGATGTTGGAGTCAGGGACAAGACATGCTGGAGCACTAAAATTGATCATTCCGGACCTCGTAGCGAAAAATTTTGCGCATTTCTAGTTCGATATGATCAGCTCCTTTGCCGGCGTCGGCTTCCCGCTGACACGGTAGTTCAATGAGACCTCCTCGATATCGAAGCCAGCGAACAGTTCGCGTATCTCGGTCACTGCATTTATAGACAGAACAAACCTTCCCTGGATGGCCGCTAAGAGGTCTCTCAGCACCGTAAAATCCACCTCTGAGAAGATGTTTTTCCCATAGTCATCCTCGCAGCCAAAATATGGCGGGTCGCAGTAGAAGAGCGTGCCTGGCCGGCTGTCATATTTCCGGATCAGATCAGCAAAGGGCATCCGCTCGATAACCACCGGCGCCAGGCGCTCGTGCACGTCCTGCAGCATCGGCTCCAGCTTGGTCAGATTGAAACGGGTGCCGCCGTTGAAATCGATGCCCATATGTCGAGGCATGCCCCCGAAACCCATCCGCTGCAAATAGAGGAATCGTGCGGCGCGCTCCAGATCGGTAAGTGTCTCCGGATTGGCAGCCTTAAGCCGGTCGAACTCTGCCCGACTGGCCAGTTGCCATTTAAGCGTATCGAGGAACTGCGGATATCCATCTGCCGCGTCCTCTGCGTCCAACTGGTCGAACGCATCACGGAATTCTTGGCGCATCCCTGGCGGTATGTGCTGGGCAAACTCTGGGATCATCCGCCTTTTGTGGGCGGTGCTCAAACGGCTCCAGGCGCTCGTGATTTGCCCCGTGAATTTGTTATATTTCCGTTCGCTCTCGACGGGATGAGGGCCTTTGCCGCGACTGGCAGCCAGCGCGTCGGCTACCTTTGCAAACGGCGCTCCTGTATGGATCTTGTTGGCATGGACAAGAAGCCCGAAAACGTGCTTCTGCTCATCTTCCTCCAACTTGGCGAACGCCTTCAACTCGCTGGCATTTTTCAGGATCGGATGGGCTCGGTTGCGGAATGTCGCGATCATTTGCGCCGGAATTCGGCTAAAAATCATCAGGGCACCGTAGACAGTGCGCTTCGAGAACCCGAGGTTTTCAGCCGCTTCTGCTGCCCATCCGTATGTAAATGCAATGTTTGCATTTGCATCCCCAGCCTCATCAGAAAGCTTATCTTGCCACTTCACCTGGGCCGATATCGAACGCCCATCGGCATTGGGATCAACGCCGCGCTTCAACTTCAATGTGCGCACCAACTCCGCGATAAACACCGCTCGGTCATAGGGGTCCAGATCCTTGCGCCAGATATTCTCGCTGATCTCGCCAAGCTTGCGATCAAGCGCATCGGGTCCGACCAGAATGGCCTTGATCGGCGACAGGTCCAGAAACGCCTGTGCCGCCGCCAGCCGGTGCGCGCCAGAAACCAGAGTAAAGCTCTTGCGCCCTGGCAGCTTGCACACTTCCACCGGCATCCGCTGCCCTTCGGCCAGCATGATTTCGCCCAGCCGCATAACCCAGTCAACATCCAGAGGCCGGAGCCGTTCGCCCATCTCGATTTCGTCAATCGGAATGCGCATCAGGCCTTCAATCGGCACAGCGGGGCCGGAAAGCGTGCCCGGCATCGGCGGAGTTTGCTTATCGACGACCATGTCTATTGGCCCCCTTCATATAGACGGTGAGCCGCGTCGCCGGCTTCGCTAAGTTGATGCGACTCACCACAAAAGGAAGTTTGCCCATGGCCGAAAATGATATTGCCGAACTCAGAGATCAGGTGATCGCGATCCAGAACCTTTTGCTCAGCCATATTGTCGCGACCGAATTTCTTGTTGAAGGCTCGGCCCATAAAACCGGGGAGTTTGCGCGAGAGCAGGCCGCTAAGGCGGCGAATGACCGACCGCGAGTAGCGATCCGACTGGATGCGATGATCGATGAGATCAACGATTGCCTGGGTCTTTAGTGCTTTCTGTGCCTGACTTGCTGCCCTTTCCAAGGCCACTAGGGTTCGGGCTGCGCTCGGATCGGCAAAACCGGTGTCTTCGATCAGATCCACGTCGCAGAGTTTTTTACCCTTCATCGAAGCCACGATGGCTGTCATGTGCGGGGCAGCAGGGACACACAGCATCAATGAACGTCCGGCAAATTTGTAGAGGTCGCTGGACCAGAAACGCAAACCGAATGCGCGGATGCAACCTTGGCTATCAACCGCAACCGGACTCACTACCACGGGATCATGCGGATGGCTCATGCTGCAGTCTTCCCGCGCTTTGCCAGCCGCTTGGTATCCTGATGATCAATCTCGTCGAGCGCCTGGTAGATTCTCTCGATCGAATGCAGGTTCGCGCCGCACGGGTTCGGGTTGCGCGGCGTTTTGCGCCAGTTCCAGAACGTGGCGGAATCAATGCCTACCATGCGGCAGAGCTTGGCGATGGGAATCCGGGCGGCGTGCGCGCGCTCCATGATGTCCTTGACGATTGCTTGTTGGTTCATACGACGGAAGTTAAGGGAATTAATTCCCGTCTGCAAGACATTTTATTCCGCTACTGTTTCCGTCGCGGCGCTGGTAGCGCAGCGTGATGACAGGCTTGGAACAAGATGCAGCTCTGATCCGCGATTTGCTTGCCCATTCTGGTGTCACTGCGGCCGAGATTGCGAGAGAGGCGGGCGTCGATCCCAAGACGATTCAGCGCCCCGCGAAGGGTACCGCAGAGACACGGCTAAGTCAGCGAACGCTAGAAAAACTTCAAATTGCCTATCCTGATTATCCCGGCTGGGCGCAACATTATGCGCAGGCGCTAAATGCCCATGTCACGGATCTGCGCGACGAAACGGCCACCGCTGCTTCCGCTCATGCCGATTGGGTTTCGCATGATCGGCGCGACGTCAATCCGGATTTGGTAGAACTCGACCAGATCGATCTCAGATACGGCATGGGCGGTACCTATACCGATGGTCCGGTCGAGGTCGAAAAGCGCGCCTTTTCGCGCGAATGGCTACAATCTATTACATCGACCGCGCCGCGCCACCTTTTCTGGGCGACTGGCGATGGCGACAGCATGGAACCGACGATTCGCAGCGGAGAGATAGTGCTTATCGACCGCAGCCAGGAAACGCCGCGCGTCGACGATGCTATTTGGGCGGTTGTAGATGGAGAGATCGGCATGATAAAACGCATGCGCCATCATTCAGATGGCACTGTCGAGCTGCTCAGCGATAACCAACTCGTGCCGCCGCGCAGAACTGCAGACGATGAATTGCATATAATAGGCCGCGTGATTGCGGTAGTGCGTCGGCTATAGGGATCGGGATTGGGGGCAAAGTTAAATGGCAAACGTGCAGTTTCTAGATAAAGTACCTGTCGGTAGAATATACCTATTACACAGCAACCCTCGCCATGAGCCATTTGAAACAGAAGGTGAGGCAATCAAATATTTGTGTGAAAACGAGGATGTTTACGCCCTAGCCCGAGATATTGTGAATCTCGGAATGAACCCTTTGGAAACTTGCGGTATAATTCCAGCGGACAAAAAGAAGTCCGGAGGTACCTATTTTGTAGCTGAAGGCAACCGCCGGATCTGCGCCCTCAAATTACTGAATGACCCTGAACTTGCACCGACAAAACTGCGCAACGGATTTAGACGACTTGCTGAAAACTGGACTCCCATCAAGTTTGTTCGAGGGGCACGTTTCGAGGATATTGAAGATATTAAGGTTTGGCTAGATCGCACCCATAATGGGCCACAAGGCGGGATAGGTCGGCGTCAATGGAACGCTGAACAGAAATCGCGGTTCGACGGTGACAACAAGAACCGTCCGTCGCAAGCCTTGCTGGACTATGCGGAAAAAGAAAAAATGATCTCGGCTGAAGACCGTAAAGGCAAACTGACAACCGTGCAGCGTTTCCTTAGTAATGATGTTTTTAGGGAAGCTATGGGCTTTGACCAAAGCAATCCCGATGATGTTGGTCGCTCTCGTCCAAAGCCTGAATTTGATGCAGTTGTAAAACGATTTATGAGCGATCTGGTTGGTAAAGAAAAAGTCCATTCTCGGATGAACAAGGCCGAAATAATCGAATATGCCCGGCCTCTTAATTCTCTGCCGGGTGTTACTACAACGAGGGTCGAACCAGAATCTCTAACGACCGATTCACCAACTGGACAACCAAAAAAGACTCGCAAAAAGAAGCCAAAGAAACCGGATAAGGCAGCCCATGTACACTATGATGAGGAAATTTTTCAGGCATTGCGGGCCTACGGAAACGACAAGCTAGAAAGCCTGTATCACTCGATTTGCGACGTCAAATTGGATCCCCACACACCTCTGGTATGTATAGGGGCTTGGGCATTCTTCGAAACATTGACCGCCTGCGCTGGGAGGCATGAAAAGACCCCATTTCCGAGTTTTCTGCAATCAAGCAAGCTAACATCATACGGCATCACTGGAAAAACGACTGCCTTGAAAGAAGCTCTCGAACGGATCGGCGGATACGGCAACACCACGAAACACCATCCAGTGTCAGCATCATTTAACGGCGATCAACTCAACAATGATTTTATCGCGTTGAAAGATGTAATCCTAAAATGCATTAACGAAGCGGCCCAAAAAGCATCTTGAGATTTTTCTGGCCGAGCTAACCGTTTGTTGATAGGATTCCTTGAAATTACGCAGGTTTCGAGGAGAACATAATGGCTTCCACAGCTTCACCGCTCCGTTATCCAGGTGGCAAATCTTGTATGCTAGATTTGACAGCCGCAATCTTGCGAACCAACCAACTCGAGCGCAGTCACTATGTCGAGCCGTATGCTGGCGGATGCGGCCTAGCGTTAGAATTGCTGTACGGTGGCTTTGTTGCCGATATTCACATCAATGACATAGACCCGTCAATTTGGGCATTCTGGCACTGCGTACTGAATAAAACAGATGCTTTCCTAGATCTGGTGAGAAATACACCCATAACGATAGAACAATGGCTTGAGCAGCGAGAATATTTACGAAGCGGAAAAACAGATGATGTTTTGGCACTCGGATTTTGTGCGTTCTATTTGAACCGAACCAACCGTTCGGGCATTGTCAAGGGTGGCGGCGTCATTGGCGGATTAGACCAAGCTGGCAATTATAAGATTGATTGTCGATACAATGCCGAGAGATTGGCGCAGCGAATTGCGCGGGTGCAGAAATATGCAGAACGCATCCACTTAAGCAATTTGGACGCGGTTGATTTTCTGAAACGCTGCGATCAGAAGCTACCAGATGAAACACTGATGTTCGTTGATCCTCCGTATTACAACAAGGGTGCAACGCTCTATACCAGCTTCTACAAGCCCGAAGATCATGCTCAATTGGCGGATACTATAACCAAGCTAGATCGCCCCTGGGTTGTAACCTATGACGATACACCGGAGATTCGGGGCTTATACCGCAACCGCCGACAATACTGTTTTGACATCAAATATTCGCTACAGAACAAGCGTGTTGGGACCGAATTACTGATAGCGTCCAAGGGTTTGAAAATGCCAGCGGACGTACGCGATAGGCAGGTGAATAGGCCGCAATACAGAGCCGCCTAGTCTGTTTCCGTTCGGACGTGGTCTATTAGCTTTTCGAATGCCAAAAAAATCGACCCACTTCTTTTTCCATTTGCTGCTGCTATCTATTCGGAAAAGGCTGTTTTCCGCCATTCCTCCAAAAACCAAACTGGGCACAATAAAGGCCCACTTCTTTTGCCTATTTTTTCGGCACTCGAGCGGATCGGAAGTTGAGCCCGTCATCTGAACCCCGCTGTAAGAGCGGCTTAGAGGCTTCTAAGCGGGCCCTCAGACATTTATGCAATATTGGCCCTTACTCCAGCCAGTCTTGTCCAGGCCTGTCTATTTGGCCTCTCACTCTAGACAGTCTTTTTGAGCCAAAATGTGATTTGTAGGGGCAGTACAGTGGCCGTTTTCTGCCCTCTAGACCACATTTGCCCGCATTTTCCCATACTTCCCCGTTTACTCCAGAACCTTTAGTCCCCTAACAGCGGCTTTATTCTTTCACTGGATTCCCGCCTGCGCGGGCATGACAGTTAGGCAAACAGGCGGTGCCTCTAACCGCCCCCATCCTCACCGCCGCGGCAACAGCCGCCGCCAGTCGCGCCCCAGTACCACCAGCAGCGACCCCGCGATCACCGCCAGGTCGACCATCGCCCGCACCGGCTGATAGGCCCAGCCGCCGACCGCGGCGAATATCCCGATCACCGCCCAGGCCAGAAACAGCTTGCGGCCACCGTCCCAGCCCTTGACCAGGCCGATGCCGGCCGCGAACAGCAGCATCGGCGACAGCAGCATCAGCACGGTGCCGATCGCCGGCACCGCCATCAGCATCGCGCCCGACAGCATCGGCGGCAGCGCCGGCAGGGGCAGGGGCAGAAAGGCGAGCGCCGAGACGACGATCGCGCCCCAGCCGACGATGTTGCGATATTTTTCCATGCGCCGCCATATCATGCCGCGACGGCTTTGCCATCCGCCCGCTGCATTTTGTGCATCAGCGCTGTCCTGCAGGCGCGCGTTCTGCTAGGCATTGCAGGATGAGACAGGATGGCGCAAAATTGGTTCAACCGCCTGCAAACCGGCCCGAATTTTCCTCTGCGCCAGGGGTGGGATATGTTCCCAATACCCCTGTAAACTTTGTAGAACTAGAGGCGGCCCGCGCATGACAATCGTCCGAATCATCTTTGCACTCGCCGCCGCCTGGGGCTTGCTCGCCGTGGTGCCCGGCCTGTTCGGCGATGCCGGGCCGCGCCCGGAATATTATTACGGCTTTCTCGGGCTGGCGCTGGTGTTCCAGCTGGTCTTCGTGATGATCGCGCTCGACCCGGTCCGGTTCGCGCCGCTGATCCCGATCGCGGTGCTCGAAAAGCTCGCCTTCTTCCTGCCGGTCAGCCTGCTCTATGCGCAGGGCCGGGTGGCGATGGGGCCGGTCTTTGTCGGCGGCATGGTGGACGGGCTGCTGATGCTGCTGTTCCTGCTCGCCTTTTTTCTGGCACGCCGGGCAGCGCGGGCGGCCTAGCACCAGTTGCGGCGATGACCCTGCCAGCGCTCCGCTAGCCCCTCGGTGACCAATATCTCGCCCAGGCTCTCGCCGCCCCGGGTGATGATCCTCAGATCGCGGCCATAGCGGTCCTGGTCGCGGTCGATCGACCGCAGCGAGAAGCGGCCCTGGTTGAGCAGCGCCTGCAGCCGGAATTTCGCCTTCTCGCCGAGCGCCGCTTCCGACGCGCAGCCGGGGCTGGAAATTTCCGGCGTGTTGATGTCGGCGATCCGGATCTTGCGCCCCTCGAACCACAGCGTGTCGCCGTCGACCACGCAGGAAAAGCGATCGGGCCCGGCGCAGATGCCGAAGCGGCCGTCGTGCTGTTCCGCGCCGGTTGCCGCGGTCACGGTCGCGGCGCCCCCGCCAAGAAAGATCGCCAGGAACAGCGCGGTGCACATCGCCAGGGTGATGGCGACAAAGGCTGGCCAGCGAATGCCGTCGGCCGACGGCGAGTCGGCCGCGACCGGCCGGAATGGGCCACGCTTCGCCCGGTGCCATGCTTCGCGCTGTCGGCGCGGCGGAAAAGGGGCCACTTTCGGCTTGTTCACCGGCCGAAGCTAGCGGCCAATCGTTAAGGGAGGCTAAACCGGGGCAGGGGGCAGGCGCCGCCTCCGACACCGTGCGCGGGGCCGGAAAAATAGAACCAATATGAGTCTATCTCCGTCTACCGTCGCGCGCCATATGATGATATGGCGCTATCATGATGAAAAAGCTGAACTTATATGCAGCCGCATCGGCTGCTTTCCTGATGGCCGCGGCCCCTGCCGGGGCATCGCAGGCCAGTGGTGTCACCAGCGGACCGGCCCGGCCGACCCTGCCGTCGCGGGAGGAATATCCCGATGCCGGCCAGGCGTTCGGCATGGTCTGGCATGATGAAAGCTACGGCGGTGCGCCGGCCCTGTCCTTCATGGTGCCGGAAACCGACAACCGGCTGTGGACGATGGGCTGCGAAAAGCTGGAAAACGGGTCGGTGCGGATCGCGCACATGATCCTGGCGACGCCGAAGGAGGTGGTGGCAGAGGATCAGTTCGGCTTCACCATCCGGGTCGATGACAAGCCTTCGATCGGGATATTGGCGCGGATGCTACCGGCGCAGATCGAGGGCGAGGATTATCCGACGCCGCAATTTTTCCTGCCCAACAATCACGCGCTGTTCCCGGCGCTGGCGCGGGGCAATCGCGCCTTTGTCAATCTGAACGGCAACCGCTTCTCGATCCATCTCAAGGGGTCCGGCGAAGCGCTGGTCGGGTTCCTGCGCGCCTGCCGCTAGCGGCATCTCGGAACCTCAGACGACCAGCGCTGCGCTGTTGTTGACCGCTGGGCCGATCGACGCGCTCAGCAGCACGGCGGCGGAGAAGAAGGCGGCGAAGGCGGCGGCAAGGCGATTCTGAAATTTGGGAGACAACATGGCGGGGTTTCCTTTCGGCAAATGGGGCTAGGCGACCAGGGTGGCTGCGCTGGTGACGGCGGGGCCGATGCTGGCGCTGACAAGGACAGCGGCTGCGAACTGGCTCTGAACGTTGGCGTTGGTCATTTTGAAATTCCTTTTCGTTTAAAATCTTGCTTCGCGGATCATTCTGCGAAGATGCCAACAACATTGCATGGGGCGTGCCAATTTTGTAATATCGTTTAAAAACAAAGTTTTACACGAAATTCGCACTTTGAACTATATGAACCGAAACTGAATAATAGGGAATTATCCCAATATTTGGCATCGGGGGTTCAGCCAAGTGGCAGACGGCTTGTTAAGACCAGGCGGCTATCCTGCCCGCATGTTCGGACCCCGTCTCACGCGCGTCTTCGCCAGTCGCGGCCATGCGCTGTGGTGGTCGGCGATGGTGCTGGTCACCGCCTATTGCGTCGCTGCCGACCCGCCAACGCCGGTGGCCCCGCCGCCGGACACCGCCGCGCCGGCCAGCGACACGAACAGGCAGGAGCCGGATCCCTGGGCGGCGGTCACCAGGGCAGGGCATGGGGCTAAGGCGAGCGGTCCCCAGGATCGCGGAAAGGGGCTGAGGGACACCGCGCAAACGCGCGAGTAGCTGCTGCACCAGGCGAACCGGGCAGGGCCGGACTTGGCCGCGCCGGGCCTATGGCGCTATGGTGACAGCGTTGCCGACGGAACGCCGTCCGGCTGCGTCAATAGGGCGCGGTGCCGCCGTCGACGCTCAGCGTCGCTCCGGTGATGCCGGCGCCGGCATCCGAGGCCAGCAGCACGGCCATTGCCGCCACTTCCTCGACCTTGCCCGGCCGCTTCAGCGCGCTTTCCTGCGAGAACATGTCGATCATTTCCTCGAAGGTCATGCCCATGCCCGCCGCCGTCGCCGGGCCGCTCTGCAGGATCAGGTCGGTCATGATCAGTCCCGGGCAGATCGCGTTGATGGTGACGCCGGAAGTGCCAACTTCGTGGGCGACCGCCTTGGTCATTCCGTTGATGCCGTGCTTGGCGATCGTGTAGGGGGCGAAGGTCGGCTTGCCCATCTTGCCCTCGGTCGAGCTGATGTTGATCACTCGGCCCCATTGCTGCGCGATCATCGGTTTCAGCGCCCGCCGGGTCGCCCAGAAGGTCGAGTAGATGTTCCATTTCATAGCCATATCAAAGGCTTCGTCGGTCAGGTCTACCAGCGGCGCCAAGTCGCCGGCACCGCCCGCGTTGTTTACAAGGATGTCAATAGCGCCGAAATGAGCGACCGTCTGGTCGACAAATCCCTCGACCTGTTGCTGGTTCATCACGTCCCCGGCGATGAACAGGGCCCGTTCCCCGACCCCCAGTTCCGCGACAACTTCACCACCTTTTTCCGCATTCCGCGCAAACAGCGCCACATTCGCGCCCTCGGCCAGAAACGCCTCGGCAATCCCCCGGCCGATACCCGCCGTTCCGCCCGTTATCGCCGCTGTCTTGCCCTTCAGTTTCATCGCTCTTCCCCTATTTATACCGGGCAGTTGCTATCGGACCGTTCGGAGCCCGGCAATGGCTTAAAAAGCTAGTATGCCGGTTCTTGCCCGTCATTCAGAAAAGCCGGCGCGAATATGAACCCCAGATAAAACCGCCATTCAGTAACTGGTCAAGCCAGGCCCGGTAGACAGACACTCGTTGGGCAGCAATTGATTCGGGTTTCAGACGACCCTTTTTGGAGTAGAGAAGATGATCAACAAGATTTTGGGAAGTATCGCAGTTTCAGCCGCAGCCGTCGCAACGATGGCATTCGCATCGCCCGCAGAAGCGCGCGGCGGATATTATGACAGCGGCTATTATCAGCAGGTACGTGGCAACGGATATCGCGAATATCGTCGTGGCGACACCTACCGTGGTGATCGCTATCGCGATCGCCGGGATTATCGCGACCAGCGGCGCTATCGCGATGCCCGCTACAGCGATCGCCGCTACCGGGGTTGTGACCGCGGAACCGGAGGCACGATCATTGGTGCCATCGCCGGCGGCCTGCTCGGCAACGAAGTCGCAGGACGCGGAGACAAGACAGAAGGCACGATCATCGGCGGCGCAGTCGGCGCACTCGCCGGGCGCGCCATCGACGGCAACTGCTAAACATCTCGCTTAGTCAAAGACCCTGCGCTTTCGGGCGCAGGGCCAAAATTCCCCCGCGTGGCGTATCGGGGGACAGGAGGCCGGTGCTGCGTAACAGCCCGGCCTCCGCTCTTCATGGTCTGGCCAACATTTTCGGAACCGGCCCGATCCAGTCCGCCAGATTTGGCTCGTCTTTCACGAAATAGGGCTGGCCCTTGCTGTTCAGATAGAAGCGCTGCATCTCGCTGCGTGTGAAGGGCCGTGAACCCAGGCGTCCGAAGACAGCCATCTGGCCACCGGTCTCATCCACTGCCCGGTCACGATCCAGGCCCTTTGACAAGGCCAGCGCCGGCTTCGGCGTGCGGGCAAAGGCGATCAGTTCCGGCATCGGCGCCGGCGAGAATCCATAGTAATTTTTCTGGCTGTCGGGCGTGGTCAACTGGATCACCTTCAATCCGTTGCGGCCATCCGCGACATAGGCGAACAGGGTGGCGTTGGTGGAGCCGACGATAACATCCTCCGCGTCGTTCATCGTGCCGCCGAATGTCTCCTTGCGATAGATGGTAGGCGCCTCTGGCCGGGTGATGTTCGCGATGACCAGCCCTTCGTCCTTGGCTGCGATATAGGCATAGGTGCGGGCCAGGTAGAGACGCCGGGCGTTGCGCAACGCTATGGTGCCGGATGGGACCGCCACCGGCTTTTCCATATCCGTGACATCGAACAGCTTCACCCCGTCGACATCGGTCACCCACAAATAGCGGAACTGCAGGGCAGAAGCGCGGGCGTCGGTCATCGGGATGGTGATCACGTGCCGCGGTTTGAGCGGCTGATCGAGATCGATCAGCGTCAGCCCGGCAGCCGTGGTGATATAGGCATAATGGCCGGCGAGGGTGATATGCTGCGCGCCATCAAGCACCCCGCCTTCATTCCAGGTCAGGCTGCGCTTGAAGAAATTGTTGCGGAATTCTCCATCGGCCAGCGTGTTGACATCGACCAGGATCAGACCTTCTTCGCTGTCGGTAATGACGGCATAATTATAGATCGGATGGAACGGCTGTTCCTCGTTGATCTCCCGCAACTCCTTGGTGTTGCGCAGCGGCGCTATCGGCTGGTTGGTGGCCAGCGCCATGCAGGTCGCATTCCTGGTTTTCACATGCGTATCATGGCCAAGCGAAGAGAAGGGCGCCTTGATGATGCGTTCCGAGAAGCCCTTGTTGCCGATGGAAGCCACGTCATAGGCGCGGAATCCGCCCCTGCCTTCAGCAACGAACATATATTCGCCGCGCAGCTGCAGGCAGCGAACCGCATCGTCCGTACCCTGGACAACATTCTTGAATTCTTCAAGCGCCTTGGTCTCGCCGGACAGATCATCGTCGAGCCGTTCACCCCGGACCCAGTCGATCAGTTCCCGATTGTTATCCTCGACATGCATTCGCCAATAGTCGGGATAAGCATATTTCTGCAAATAGGAGCCGATCACCGCCTGCGGCTCATCCCACTCGGTTACCCTCACCGCTTCGAAACCCTTTTCCAGGCCAACCCATGCGTGCAGGCCGATGAAGTTCACGAAATTCGTACCCTGCAGCAAGGTTTGCGCCATGATCGCGTTATTGTCATTGGCTGCGCTGACGTGACAGTCGGAGCATTGCTTGGTCTCGGTCTTGCGCACGGTATGTGGGAAGTGGGGCGCGAAGGCCTGCGAGGAGAAGCCGATACCGGAGATGGGCGGCTGCTGAACATAAATGCGCTCGCGGTTGATGTTGGTGGATGACAGGATCAGGGCAGAAGTCGAACGGACCGGAGCAATGACATTGCCCTTGCTGGTCTGGTGCCGGCCCAGCTGGAACATCTGATCGCGGGCGACTTGGGGATTGTAGGTCGCATAGTTGCGGGTCGTTCCGCCTTCATATTTGTGGCTGTCCGCCTGCCAGTTCGCCTCGATCGGCAGATGGCAGCCGCCGCAGCTGGTCGTCCAGCTGAGATGACAGGTGAAACAGACCATATTTTCATCTTTGTGCGCCCGATCGTCCTTCGGGACGCCGCTACCGAAAGCAAATTTGCCGGTTTCCGCACCGCTCTTGGACATCAGCTTGGCCCGCGCCGCCTTGAGATTGAAATCGGGATGCGAGCGATCGACGCTGTTCTTTACGAGGCTGACCCGCCAGCTGAGTTCGGGATCGACAATGGACCGCTGAATCAGTACCCGCTGGCCATTGGGGTCCTGAAACCACTCGAAGCGCCGTTCGCCATTGGCGTTGCGCAGCAGTCCCAGATTCTTGCCCTTGGGGCGGGCAGCCAGGTTGCTGGTCATCAGCGTCGGAAAGGCATCCGCGGTGCCATGGCAATCCTTGCAGCTGATCTCCACCGCATTGGCAACTTCACCGTAGATCAGGCCGTTGCCGTGGCTATCCTGGGCAAAATGACAATCGGCGCATTGCATGCCAACCTCGGCATGGATGCTCATCATGTGGACCGATTTGCCAGGATTGGTACCCGGCTCGACAAATTTCCCTTCGCCCTTTTTGCGGAATTTTTCGGGGTCGTCATTGGCCACGATATTGTCGGTATCGGTGCTGTAGGTCGCCTGATTTC
This sequence comes from Parasphingorhabdus sp., assembly GCF_036964565.1. Lineage (GTDB taxonomy): Bacteria > Pseudomonadota > Alphaproteobacteria > Sphingomonadales > Sphingomonadaceae > Parasphingorhabdus. Next base: position 18,832 of record NZ_JBALTN010000001.1, read on the forward strand.
CCTCGGCATCCAGCAGATTGCCATCCCGGTCGCGTTTCAGGATCGCGCGGAAATTCCAGCCATGGCCGTGATAATCGGCGAACTGTGTGTCCTTCGCCTCATCGTTGAGGTCGTAGACATTGCGCAGGAAGTCGATGTCCGCCCACAGCCCCTTGGGCGCGGCGCCTTCCGGATTGCGGTCGAGCACGGCCCGGACCTCCTCTGCCGTTGGATATTTCTGCTGCTTGTATTTCTTCTGATAGTCTTCGTCGCTCATGCCTTCGGGCTTGGGCGTCTTGTTGTCGGGGCCGGGCCACATGTAGGGCGCATCGGATTCATAATCCCACATCGTGTAGCCGAGATAGCTGTTCAGGAAGATGTTCGGCTGATGCATGTGGCAGTTCATGCACTGGGCGGTCGGGATGGCGCGAGTGAAGGCATGCTGGATCGGATGCCCCTTTTCCCGTTTCGCCGGATCGGTCTCACTCGCATGATCATCGCCATGGCCTTTGTCCTCACCATGAGCGCCCTTGGCCCCATGCGACGCGTCATAGGTGCCATAGCTGCCGAAACGATGCTGGCCTTCCTTGAGGTTGCGAATTGTCGGATCGATCGTCTCGGTCTGTCCATCACGGCCATATTTTGCCCATATCGAGCTGTGGCGCGGTTCCCGGTCATTGGCATAGACGACATGGCAGCCGGCGCAGCCGGATTGGCGATAATCACCGGGCTGGTCATTGGTACCCATGAACCACATGAACGGATCGTTGAGCCGGGTCTTGTGGATGTTGAGCACCGGAATGGCAACGCGCAGTCCGGTACCGGGACCGCGATTCGACTGCTTGAGATCGGGACGTCCGGGCTCTTCCAGCCGCTGGATGATGCCGCCGATATTGGGCAGGCCAATCTCCGGAAACTGGGTGTTGATATTGCGGCCCCCGCGCTCGAACACACGGAAAATATCGCCCGGCGGCACGGTGTGCCAGGTCGGCAGGGGGTAGAGAATAGGCAAGGCGCCACGCTTCTTTTCGGCGTCGGTGACGGTGCCATGCGGATTGCCGGGTGACTTGACGGTTGCTGGCTGACCATCCCGGGTATAGGCCTCGCCGAACACGTAATTCTTGAACGGGACAATGCCGTTATTATAGGCGGCGCCACCCCACAGCATGGCACCCGTGGCCATCAGCGATCGTTCCGATGCCTCGATGATCTCCATATGACAGGCACCGCAGGATTCGCGCGCCACCCGATAGTCCGATGGATTGACGAAGCGGACGAATTCCGGCGATTCCGCGTTGAGCAGCGAATAGCTTCGCTTGGGATTGGCCGAAGAAGGCCAGTGCCAGCTTTCGGGATATTTCGGCAGCACGTGCGCTTTGGTGAGCGCATCCATATAGGCCAGGCTGTTCTTGCCCCATTTGTTGTCGCCCGCGACCGATGCGTCGCCGCCGTGACAATCGACGCAGCCCAGAACGACGGCCGGCGTTTCGTGCATGGTCTTCTGGTCGCTGTCGGTATGGCAGGACTGGCAACCGCTGCTCTTGGCCTGGGCTTCGTCCCATGTCTGGTTCTGCGGTGCGGGAGGCGTGAAGCTGTAGTCGACCTTCTGCGGTTTTTCCTTGCCGGCCGCGAGCAGCAGCGACGCGGGAGTCAGCGCGAGAGCTAGCGCTCCCAGCCCGGTGAGGATCAATTTGCTATTGCTGGTCATGAGGGTCCGCCAATGCATCAGAAGGCCAGGATCGCGTTGAGCAATATCGAATAATGGAAATCCCGCTTGTCGGTCTGGTCAAAAAGATCCTTGAATCCTTCGCCGGGCAACAGGGCGGCACCCGACAGACGAAAGACCATATTCTGTGTGGCCTTGGGACGGTAGATGGTTGCTACGGATAGATCCCAGCCGATATCCTTGGGGATGGAGCCCTCGACCCGCAACGCTTCCAGGCTCTCCGTCTTGTGGAACCAGAGATGGTTCGCATTGGCGGAAATCCGGAAATCCGGGGTCAGATCAGCATCCACGCCGATGCCCGCCAAAATGGTACCAGGATTGTTGAAATTGCTCTGTCCCTGTTCCTTGGACGAACGCAGCGAATTGAGGATGCCGTTGCGGCCGTTGATCGAGATCACCCGGCCGCCCCCGGCGAAGGGGATGGTCTGGCGGATCCAGTAGCTGGTGTCGGCTCCGGCAAAAATGGGATTTTCGAAAATCGCGTCAAAGCCTGCTTCGGTATTATTATAGGGATTGCCGTCGCCGCTGGCGAACAGGCCGGAGGCGCGAAAGCGCAGGAAGTCGACGTCATAGCTGGCTTCCAGAGCGCCAAAATAGGCTTCGATCTTCGCCGGCTCGCTGGTGAAGAAGCTGTTCCGATCCTCGCCAAAGGCGCCATAAACCTGGCCGGTCAAATTGATCCGTCCGATCCGGCCATCAAAGGCATAGCCGGGATAGACGACATCATAGGCGCGGCCCCTGAGGTCGCCGAGCAGGGCGGGACGGACGGGAAAGCCGTTGTCGTCGATTTCGACATCGGACCTTTCCCGGTTCATGTTGTAGGTCACGCTGAACTGGCTGGTTAGGCCGACGAAGGGCAGATCCTGGCGGTAGAGATTGGCGAAGAAAATATAGCTTTCGCGGGGGGTCTGGGTGATGTCGTTGAGGCCGGAATTGGTGTCCTTTTCCAGCTGTACGAATGCCCCCAGATTATACTGGACCCGGTTGTTGTCGCGGGTGCCAAACAGGCGAAAGCCGAGCTGGTTGTCCTGGAACAGGAAGCCGCGGAAATCCGCCTGCATCGGCTGGATACCTATGCGGAAACTGTCGAAATCATAGCGCGCCGAGGTATTGCGGATATGATAATCGAAAAAGGCTTCCTGCACGCCCACAAACCAGTCGGTGCGGTGCGAGGACTTGGACGGCTCGACGAACAGGACCCGGCGTTCCGGCACGTTCACATGATTGACCTGGGTGGCCAGGGTCAGGCGATATTCCACATCCGGCGGCTTGTAGGCGGTCGATCCCTTGATCAGCGCGAAGCCGGTGATGAACGTCTGGGCATAGACCTCGGAACCGGACCGTCCGAATACATCGATGCTGTCCGGGCGCTCGGTGGTCTGCACGCCGACAGGAATGGGAAAGCTGCGCGGTTCGAAGACCGTATCGGAGATCAGGTTGGCAACGAAGAACCAGTCATCCCCCTTGAGAAAGCTTGGCTTTTTGTCGGCGGGGATCGGCTTGTCGCCCTTGAGGACATTCTGGTTATAGGGGTTGAGCGTGCTGTGGCAATTGTTCCGCAGGGCACCGAACAACGTGTAGATCGCATCATCGCCGCCTTTGGCGGGGCAGAGGCTCTGCATGATCCGCCAGCGATCGGGGACCGGGAACTCGTCGGTCGGAAAGGCTTCCGGCGGAGGCGCGTTGACCGCGCCCGGGTTGTCCTGGGTGACCGGGTCCGGCAGCTCTTTCTGCACCCCGGGCCGGCGGCGGCCATCGAGAAGCGCTTCATCGGCATTGAGAGCATCAAGGTCGGTCGGCATCTGATCGATGCTTTTATTGGAGACATTGGAGGCTTGGGAGCCATCGGCAATAACGGGTTCGTCCGCTTCTTCCAGATCAGGATCGGGTCCGCCAACCCCATTAAAATCATTATTTATCAATATCTTATCGTCATCAGGAGACTGGGCAGTGCTGGTCAGGAATGCGGCCAGCGCGGTTTCCATATCGCTGACCGACATTTTCTGCGCCTCCAGCTGTTCGGCGTGACCCGACATCACGGCGAGCATTGGAACGAAGGATGTGGCGAGGCCGGACATGGTCGTTACAGCCCCTCGCAGACATTTTGCGCGTTGGTGTCCAGGAACGGCGCGAAGGGGCAGTTTACGTAGCGCAGGCGAACATTCGCATTGCCCAGATTGACGACGACATTGTCGGCCCGCAGCGCCTTGGGGGCGTTGCCGATGCTGCCCAGGCGCTGGCCGGCATTGTGGAGTCCGAGAAAGCTCGCCATGTCATCCTGATCGATGCCATCGCCGGAGACGCCGATACCACCGATCAACCGGTCACCGCGATAGATGGGCACGCTGCCCGGGAAAATCTGGATGCCATTGGCCAGACGGACCTGTCCGCCGGTTCCCGGAATTGCCGGGACCTGGGTGCAGCGCTGCGGCGTATCGGGGCTGGCTCCGTTGGAACCGACAAAGGCAAGATGGGCGCCGATATTGGGGACCACCAGATCGAGTTGCAGGCCGACGGCGAACGGGCTGAATTGAGCCGATTGTTCCACCGAGAGCGGGCCGGGAGGGCGCCCGATTTCGCCGTCCGGGAAATAGGGCCGGGAAAGATTGCCGCCAGACCGGTCGGCAAAGGCGACCGTGCCGGTCAGCGCATTGGGATCCCCGAGAAAGGTGCGAACGCGTTGCACATAGGCGGGAACATTGGTGACGCCAGGCACCACCGGTGTCCCCAGCAGTTGCTGAGCCGCGACCGCGTTGGAGAAAAAGGCGGCGGTTCTTGCCTTTTGCAGGGAGACATCGGTGCCAAAAATGGGGCCGTCGGGGGTGCGGACGATGCCGAGTATCTGGCCATGGGTATCGACGACGCTGACGGTCGCCTGCATCCGGCTGTCGAGCGGCTGGCGAATTTGTGCCCTGGCGCGGGTGAAGATCAGGAAGGCTTCTTCGAGAATGGCCCGCACTTCTGCGGCCGTGAGCGGGGTCGTAACGGCCGCGCTGTCGGTGCCGCCGCGGATCGGAAAGCGATTGGCGCCGGTGCCATCGGTCAGCACAAAGGCATCGGAATTGGCGAATTCGGTCGCGGTCGAGGCGCGGATGCCGGAGGCCTCGGTGCCGTAAGCCGTGCCGGCGATGATCGCACCGGCGGTGTAGCCGGTCACCGCCACAAGATTGCCGAGCGTTCCGTTGATCGCTGCAAAATTGCCCTGCAGCGGTGCCAGATCGGAAACTACCATGTCGCTGAACCGCAGCGAGGTGCCATCAACCGAAATGCGGTTGGCCGTGATCGATGCGGGTGGGGCAAAGCCCTGAATGCCGGCGAGGGCAATGGCTTCCTCGTCATCGACGTCGACGTCGAGAATATTGGCATCGAACGCATAGTCGCCATCGCCCATGATGCCGATACCGCCGACGACAACGCCATCCTTGTACAGAGGCAAGCCGCCGGGATCGGCGGCCAGGCCGAGCGGCGACCGTTTCGGCCCGATCAGGGATCCGGCGCCGCCCATAGGGCTGAATCGCTGGTTCAGGTCCGAGCAGGGGAGCTGGCTAAATTGCACACCAAACAGCGGACCACTTTCGAGGCCGACCGTGGTCGGCGCGGGCGGGAAATGTTCCTGTGCAATCTGGCTGGCGGTGCGCGACGAAAAGGCATTGCCGCTGCTCGACAGATAGGCCCCGGTGATTGCCTTGGCGATTGCCGCCGCTGCCGCCGGCACCATCGCTCCCTGCAGGCCCACGGTATCGCCCGGCCCGGCGGTGCCGCCGATCTGCCGCGAACTGACGGCGATTTCGCTCGATCCGTTGTTCGACCCGTTCATGTCGAATACCGCGAGCACGTTGCCCACCCGGTCGACCACCGCGATGACCGATGGCAGGTTGCGCGCCTGGGCCTCGCCGGCTGCCTGGGCGATGATGGTCTGGACATCCGTCACCGTCAGCGACCGCTGGGCCGGCGCGACAAAGCCTGTCGGCGTCGGTGTCGGTGCCGGGGTCGGAGAGGGCGAGGGTGTCCCGCCAAAGTCGTTGCTGCCGCCGCCGCCGCCACAGGACGTCAAAATGAGGGCAGCAGCGGAAACAGCGGATGTGAAAACGGATTTGTGCATCACCACCATCCCTATCTCAGCGACCGTATCGTGCGCACGGCGCTGCCCAGCGCCCGCCGGAATTTCAGCGGATCATAGCCATTGGGTTCATCGACCGCGGTATAGGCAACGTTGATCTGGCCGCGCAGACTGGCGGCCGCGGAGGGGCTGACCTGTCCGCCGTTGACCAGTCCGTTGAGCAAGGTGTCAATTGCCATGACGGCCTGCACGCTGCCCTCGTAATCGGTGAAGCGTGGCGATATCGCTTCGCCGGCAATCGTCTCCATGATCTGGAAGGTCTGCGCCTTGCCAAAGCTGGCACGGGAGAAGCGATCGGCGAGCTGCGCGGCATATTGCCTCAGTCGCGCGGCTTCCTGGACGGCGGGTTCGCGGCCCTGCGCCATGGCCGCGTGAAAGGCCCTGGACCGGCTGTCAAATTCCCCGGCGAGGTCGGGAGCTGCCACCCTGATCGCTGCGCTGAGCATGATCATATTTTCGTCGTTGTAGGGCGGCATGCCTTCGGGGATGGAACGGGCGGGATTGTTGACCGAGGTCGGCCGGGCGGCAGGGTCGTCATAGATGCGCCGATGACAGCTGTGGCAGTCGTAAAAATAGAATTCCGGGAAAATGCCCTCGGTGGCGATGGCGGGCTTGGTGAACAGATTGAGCGACCGTTCCAGCGCCATCGCCTGGCCCACGGCCCAGAACTGGACGCTGTTGGTCCGGCCCTTGCGGCGGACGTAGTCGACATCCTCGTCATGATGCTGTTGCAGCGTCGAGAAGAGATCCATTTCGAAAGAAATGCGCGGGTGGCCGGCGGCCATGATCCGGTGATCGACAAACTGTCCCTTCTTCGCGCTGCCGAAATGACAGTCGAGGCAGACGCTGGCCCGCGCCTTGGGATTGTCGAGCGGCACCAGTCCCTGCGCGACGTTGCGGGCGTGGCTGGCGCCAACCGCATAATGGCTGGACAGCCAGCCGGACGAGGCGCCGTGGCAGGATTCGCAGCCGACGCCATCGTTGAGCTGGAAGCGGGGTCCCTTGCTTGCCGCGGCCGTGCTGTGGCAACCCAAGCATTCCGACGCTGATGCCGCATCCTTGAGACCGAGGCGCTTTGCTATCGCGATGCTGCGCGGCTCGCGGAGAACACGGAAGGCACGGCTATGGGCGCCGCCGGGAGTGGATTCTTCCTGCCAGCGCAGGATTTCATCCTGCCGGACAATCTCGCCATCGGCTTCCTGCCGTCCGTGGCACGTGGTTCCGCCACAAGTCGCCACGCCGAGCGTGGTGCCGCCTGGACCATCCGTCGCGGCCGCGACGGGCGCGGGGGTTGCCATGGTCGAGATGAAGAGGGCCGCTGCGGCCAGGGCCGAGCAGAACAGACTAGCGGCCAGTACCGACCAGCCCGGTAGCCACGAAAATTTCTTCTTCGTTTGCATCGCTGCCCAATCCGGTTTTGAAACCGGTCCCCTCATCCAGCACGACGCGACCCTTGCTGTTCGCTATAAAGATTCAGGTGCCCCGTCACCATAGCGATTGGTTTACCTATCGCCCAACCGATCCTCAATGCAACCGAAAATCACCCGATTTCTTTTATTTTTTAGAGTGTTGCCGATCGAGTTTGGCGGTCCAAGTAGAGCATTGTGGCCTGTGGGCCACGGTCATTCCAGTCGAATGCCCATGCTATGTCCTTGATTTTTCGGGGAGTCAAAGCACTGTGATTTGGATTGCAGCACAAAAGCCGCTAGCGGAATAGAATCGATGCGTGCACCGGGACATGGCTGACCAGATTGTCCGGTGCCAGAGGGGGATAGAGCAATGGAACTCACCTTGGAATCGGCGCTTTCGTCGAACGGGCTGCTCGGGCATCTGTCCTATGTCCTGCTGATCGTCTCGATGCTGAGCCGCACCATGTTCTGGTTGCGGGTCGGCGTGATCGGTTCGGCATTCGCGGGGATCGCCTATTCGTTGCTCATCATCAACGATCCGGTCGCGGTTTTCTGGGAAAGCCTGCTGCTGATTGTCAACCTGTTCCAACTGGTGCGCCTGATCCTGGCGGAACGGTCGGTGTTCCTGAGCAACGAAGAATCCGAGATGGTCCGCAACGTGTTCTCAGGCTTGACCGACCTGGAGGCGCGGGGCCTGATCGACCAAAGCTTCTGGATCGACCGCCAAGCGGGCATCGAACTGATCCGGGAGGGCAACGCGGTCGAGAATCTGTTTTACCTGAACCGCGGCATGGCGGAAGTGCGCAGTCGCGACAAGATTGTCGGCCATTGCAAGCCGGGCGAGCTGATCGGCGAGGGCACGATATTGTCGTCCGACCGTGCGACCGGGACCGTGACCTTGTCCGCGAATTCGAGACTGTGGTGCATTCCGGCGCCGGTGTTGCGCGCCTATCTCAAGCGAAGCAGATCGGTGCGAAGCATCGTCGACCAACGCATCGGCGACGCGCTGAAATCGAAGCTGCTGGCGAGCAATATCGCGCTTTCAGAGGCCGGTGGCCTGACGCGCTAGCCGGGTTTGCGCCGGATCACCAGATTGCGGATTTCGGTCATGTCTTCCATGGCGAATCTGATGCCCTCACGGCCCAGTCCGCTGTCCTTGACACCGCCATAGGGCATGTTGTCGACCCGGTAGGACGGCACGTCGTTGATCACCACGCCGCCGACATCGAGATGGTCCCAGGCATCGAGGGTCTTGAACAGGTCGCGGGTGAATATCCCGGCCTGAAGCCCGAACTTGCTGTCGTTGACCTCTTCCAGTGCCGCTTTGAAATCGCTGAATTTCGAGAGCAGCGCCAGCGGGCCGAAAGCCTCTTCGCGATAGGCGTCCGCCTTGGTGTCGACATTTTCGAGCAGCGTTGCCTCAAGCATGTTGCCTTTGCGGTCACCGCCGCAAAGCAGCGTGGCACCGCCGGCAACCGCGCTTTCGATCCAGCCGTGCAGACGCTTGGCTTCTCCCTCCGAGATCATCGGGCCGATGAACGTGTCCCGTTCCTTGGGGTCACCGGAAACCAAACTTCTGGTCTTGGCAACCAGCATATCCTTGAACTTGTCGTAAATGCTTTCGTGAATGATGATCCGCTGAACGCCGATGCAGCTCTGGCCGGACTGATAAAATGCCCCGAAGACAACCCGTTCCAGCGCATCGTCGAGATCGGCGTCATGGTCGACGATCACCGCGGCATTGCCGCCCAGTTCCAGGACCACCTTTTTCTTGCCGGCCTTGGCCTTCAGGTCCCAGCCGACACCCGGCGATCCGGTGAAGGACAGCAGCTTGAGCCGCTCGTCGACGGTAAAGAGATCGGCGCCATCCCGACTTGCGGGCAGAATCGAGAAGGCGCCTTTCGGCAGATTGGTCTCTGCCAATATTTCGCCCATGATGATCGCGCCTAATGGCGTCTTGCTCGCCGGCTTCATCACGAACGGACAACCCACGGCAATGGCCGGGGCAATTTTATGAGCCGCCAGATTCAGCGGAAAGTTAAACGGCGAAATGAAGCTGCATGGACCGATGGGGACGCGTTTCCACATGCCCATGTAGCCTTTTGCCCGCGCAGAAATATCGAGCGGCTGGACTTCGCCGTAATTGCGCACGGATTCTTCTGCCGCGATCCGGAAGGTGTCGATCAGGCGGGTGGTCTCGCCTTCCGCGTCCTTGATCGGCTTGCCGGCCTCGACGCACAGCGAATAGGCGAGTTCGTCGAACCGCTCCTTGAACCGGTCGACGCAATGCTGGAGAACATTCTGCCGTTCGTAGCTCGCCATCGCCGCCATCGGTTCTGCAGCCGCAACGGCCCCGGCAATCGCTTCCTCGATCACGTCCGGGGTCGCCAGCGCCGTCCGGAAGGCGACTTCATTGCTAAACTTGTCGGTGACTTCGAGATCGGTGTTGGGCTGTGCCGCCACATTGTTGAGATAGAGCGGGTAGACGTCTTTCAATTGGGTCATAGGAATCTTACTCACACTTTCGCGCTGAGTTCCTTGATCTCGTGATTCAGGATCCGGTCATTGTCCGAATAGTCGACCGGACAGTCGATCAGATGCACGCCTTCGCTGTTCAGGCATTTGTCGATGGTTTCCACCAGATTTTCTGCACTGGTGATCCGATACCCATTGGCGCCATAGGCTTCGGCATATTTCACGAAATCGGGATTGCCGTAGGTCAGGCCCCAGTCCTTGAAGCCCATATTCGCCTGCTTCCAGCGGATCATGCCATAGCTGTTGTCGTTGAGGACCAGCACGGTGATATTGAGCTTCAGCCGGACGGCGGTTTCCATCTCCTGGCTGTTCATCATGAAGCCGCCGTCGCCGCAGATCGCCATCACCTTGCGATCCGGATAGACCATCGAGGACGCCATGGCAGAGGGCAGGCCCGCGCCCATGGTCGCCAGCGCGTTGTCGAGCAGCACGGTGTTCGGCTGCCGCGCCTTGTAGTTGCGGGCGAACCAGATCTTGTAGACGCCGTTGTCGAGGCAGATGATGCCGTCCGCCGGCATCGCTTCGCGGATCACCTTCACCAGATGCGGCGGATAGATCGGGCAGCGCATGTCGTCGTCCATGGTATCGGTATGCGCTTCCTCGGCGCGGCGGGCCTTGTACATGGCATCGAAATTCCAGCTTCCAGGCGGGACGATATCTTCCTTCATCTGCCAGATCGCGTTGCCGATGTCGCCGATCACCTCGATCTGCGGGAAGTAGACGGGGTCGACTTCGGCGCTGTTCATCGAGACGTGGATGACCTCGGTGCTGCCAGTGGCCATGAAGAAGGGCGGCTTTTCAATCACGTCATGGCCGACGTTGATGATCAGGTCCGCCGATTCGATCGCCCGGTGGACAAAGTCATTCGCGGACAGCGCCGCGCAACCCATGAATTCCTTGTGGGTCTCGTCGACCACGCCCTTGCCGAGCTGGGTGGTGACAAAGGGGATGCCGGTCTTCTCGATGAACTGGGTCAGCATGCGGCCGGTGCGGGTCCGGTTGGCACCGCCGCCAATGACGATGATCGGCGACCTGGCGCTCTCGATTTTCTTGGTCGCGGCGCGCACCGCCTTGGCTTCGGCAATCGGTCTCCGGGTCAGGCTGGGGGCGATCGGGGTCGAGTCGGTTTCCTCGTCGGCGATATCTTCCGGAAACTCGATATGGGTCGCACCGGGCTTTTCCTCCTCGGCAAGACGGATCGCCTCGCGCACGCGGCTGGGGATATTGTCGGCCGAGGCCAGCTGGTGGGTGAATTTGGTGATCGGGCCCATCATGTCGACGACGTCGAGGATCTGGAACCGGCCCTGCTTGGATTTCTTGATCGGCTTCTGGCCGGTTACCATCAGGATCGGCATGCCGCCGAGCTGCGCATAGGCGGCGGCGGTGACCAGATTGGTGGCGCCGGGACCCAGGGTCGCCATGCAGACGCCGGTCTTGCCGGTGTGTCGGCCGTAGGTCGCGGCCATGAAGCCGGCGCCCTGTTCGTGACGGGTCAGGATGAGCTTGATTTTCTTGGAGCGCGACAGGCTGTCGAGCATGTCGAGATTTTCTTCGCCGGGTACGCCGAACAGATATTCAACGCCCTCGTTTTCGAGACATTCTACGAACAGATCGGATGCTTTGGTCATGTGGGTCCTTCTCTGATCGTGACGACCAGCGCTTGTCCTATGGAATGGCAGCGACCCCGATGACCCTCTATCCCCCTCAAGAACGAGACTCACCTTACCCCTATGTTTCTGGTTGATAAGTCAAAATAACCGGGGTGTCACCCCCTCAATATCCGCGATCGAAATCGGCCTGGGCGATCATGGTTTCGCCCGCCCGGTAGCGCTTGAGATTCTCGACGAAACGGGCAGCGGCGCGCTGGAACATCCGGCTCTGGGCAACGCCCGACAGATGCATCGTGATGATGCAATTGGGAGCATCCCACAGCGGATGGTCGGCGGGCAGCGGTTCGGGATCGGTGACGTCGAGCGCGGCCCCGCCGATGGTCTTGTCGTTGAGGGCCGTCAGCAAGGCGTCCTGGTCGACCAGCGTGCCGCGCGCGACATTGATCAGCCATGCCGTGTCCTTCATGGCAGCAAATTCGTCGGCTCCCAACAGGTGCCTGGTGTCGCTGGTCGCGGGGGCGGAAACGAAGACCCAGTCAAATTCGCCGAGCCGGTCGCGCCAGGCGTCGAGGCCGATGACATTGGGCTCGCCGGTGGGCGTGCGCCGGACCGCGGTCACCTCGACGTCGAAGCCGGAAAGCTTCTTCGCGATCTGCTGGCCGATGCCGCCATAGCCGATGATCAGCGCCTTGCTGTCGTCGATTTCCGTCGTCCCCGGCGGCTGTTCGAGCCAGTTGCGCTGGCGCTGGCTGTCGACGATGCGATCGCTGCGCTTGGCCGCGGAGAGCATCATCATCAGCGCGAATTCGGCGATCGGCGCGCTGTTCAGGCCGGCGCCGTTGGTCAGGATCGTGCCCTGCGCCTTGAGCTGGTCGAGCGGGAAATGCTCGACCCCGGCATAGATGCTGTTCAGCCATTTGAGATTCGTCGCGGCGGAGATGATCTCGGCCATCTTCGCCTTGTCGTACATGTCGAACCAGCCGATCTCGGCATGTGGCGCGATGGCCATCGCTTCTTCGGTACTGGTGAACCAAGTGACGTCGAGGCCGTCGCAATAGGGTTCGACCATTGGCCGAACGAGAGAGGCCATGGCGGCTTTGGGCTTGTTGGTCATATGTCTGTTCTCCATTCCCAGCGCAGCGGATCGCCGTCCATCAGGTCCACGCCCTGCGCGGTGAGTGCGTCGCGAATGGCATCGGCGGTCGCGAAATCCTTTTCCGCCTTGGCTTGTTTCCGTTGGTCGAGCCTGGCCTCGATCGCGGCGGCATCGATTGTTGCAGCCTTCGGCCGAACCCTGAGATCGCTGCGCTTGATCGACAGCAGGCCCAGGCCCAGAACGGAGTCCATCTCGGACAGCAGCGCCAGCCTTTGTTCGGCAGCCACTTTCTTCAGGCCGAGCAATTCTTCCAGCAATGGAAGGCCTTTCGAGCTGTTGAGATCGTCGGACAGGGCGCCGTCGAATTTGTCGCGCAGTTGCAGCAGGGCGGGGTGGTCGACCGGGGCGGACTGGTCGCCGGCTTTCTCGACCAGCCGTTCGACGCCGATCACGATCCGTTTCAGGCGGGTGAGCGCGGCGAGCAAATTGTCCCAGGTGAATTCGAGCTCGCTGCGATAATGGGCCTGCAGGCACATCAGTCGATAGGCGAGGGGATGGATGCCCTTGTCGATCAGCAGCTGCAACCGCAGAAAATCACCCGAGGACTTGGACATCTTGCCGGTCCGGTCGATCAGGAAATTATTGTGCATCCAGATCTTCGCGCCCGAATGGTCGGAGCAGCTGTGTGCCTGGTTCTGCGCGATCTCGTTGGGATGGTGGATTTCGCGGTGGTCGATGCCGCCGGTGTGAATGTCGAAGGGCAGGCCCAGCAGCGCTTCCGACATCACCGAGCATTCGAGATGCCAGCCCGGCGCGCCCTTGCCCCAGGGGCTGTCCCATTCCATCTGCCGCTTCTCGCCGGGCGGCGTCTTGCGCCAGATGGCGAAATCGGCGGCGTTGCGCTTGCCCTCGACCGCATCGATGCGGCCCTCGCCATCATCGGTCGATGCGCGCGCGAGGGTGCCGTAATTGGCCACGCTCGAGACATCGAAATAGAGGCCGCTGTCGAGCTCGTAGCAATGCTTGTCGGCAATGCCCTTTGCATAGTCAATCATCGCCGGGACATAGTCAGTGGCGATCGACCAGTGCGCCGGCTGCCGGATATTCAGCGCCTTGATGTCCTGCCAATAGGCATCGGTATAATGTCTGGCGATGTCCCAGATCGACTGCGCCTTTTCGGCGGCCATTTTCTCGAGCTTGTCCTCGCCCTGGTCGGCATCGTCGGTTAGGTGCCCGACATCGGTTATGTTGATAACGTGGGTGAGCTTGTAGCCCTTCCAGCTCAGCGTCCGTCCGAGCAGGTCGGCGAAAACATAGGCCCGCATGTTTCCGATATGGGGATAGTTATAGACCGTCGGACCGCAGGTATAGACCCGCGCCTCGCCGGCGTGGACGGAAACGAATGCCTCCATCTGGCGGGTGAGGCTGTTGAACAGTTGCAACGGGTGCGTGGCGATATCATTCATCGGCCATCGCCTAATGGCTTTCCGCGCGGCAGGTCAACACATCAATTGGCTGGGCCCATCATTCTGCGGGTTCCCGTTCCTTTTCCTCCTCGTTCCCCTGACATTCGCCGGAATCGCCGCTCTCGCATTCGGATTGGTCTACCCACAGATCATCGTTGCCCGCACCGGTTACCGGCTCGTCGATCAGGGGGTCTTCGGAAGGATCCGGACTCCTCTTCAACTCGATCAGGTTGGACGCGAACGGGTCCGCTTCGTACTCTTCCGGCGTCACTTCTTCCTCGATCACGTCCTGAACCGGGTCATCGATTTCAGGCGTTTCGGGAGTCGGGACAGGAG
>NZ_JBALTN010000001.1:33206-413719 GCF_036964565.1 Parasphingorhabdus sp.
AGTAGGAGTAGGAGTAGGAGTAGGAGTAGGAGTAGGAGTAGGAGTAGGAGTAGGAGTAGGAGTAGGAGTAGGAGTAGGAGTAGGCGTGGGCGTGGGCGTGGGCGTGGGCGTGGGCGTTGGCGTTGGAGTTGGAGTTGGGGTTGGAGTTGGGGTTGGAGTTGGAGTTGGAGTTGGAGTTGGCGTCGGGGTTACGCCGCAGCTGGCCGGATTGTTGATCACGCAGCCGTTGATGGTTGATTGTTGATTGAAGCCAGCTCCCGTTATCGTCGTGGCTGGAATGACCGCTATACCCGTCACGCCATTGATCGTGCCATTTATGACGATGGGTGTGATGCCACTGGGACCAGTATTTATAGTCAAACTGCCAGCGCCGACCACGAAGCCACGCCGGGCATCGAAATCCGTGCCGCTGCCCGTATTCTGAACATAGAACTGGCTGGCTAGCAGATTGACGCTGATCGTGTCCCCGAAGATAAATCCTTCATCCCGGACAATAGCGTCGTTCTGGGCAAGTCGCACATCAATTTCGGCGGTACTCATGCCTTGAATATCGACAAATGCCTGATCGGTCATCGCGTATATATTGCGTGCCGTGAGGGACAGAATACCCGACAGGCTACTGTCATTTCCTATCCCGATAGCGCCCGTTGCGGCGTTGACGAACAGATCATCGCCAGCGGCGAGATTGAGTTTGGTGTCAAAGTCACCTCCGACAGACAAGCGGCCGTCCACTCTTATGGATTGATCGGCGGAAATATTGAAATTTCCGTTTCGAGCAAAATTACCGTCAGAAAACGCGCTCGCCGAAAGGTCCTGAATCGTCAGGTCAAATCCGCCGAGCCCCGTTTCGACGACGTCAATTGACAGGTCCCCACCTGATTGGATCCGGCTGAATTCGTCGTTGTCGAGAGTGAACCTGCCAACGAGGTCGGACCCGTCACCGAGCACCATCTGGGTCGTGCCATCGGTGAATATCTGGATGTCGCTGGTCGCAGCACTCTGACCAAGATTGCCAGCCGAACCGATGTTCATGTCGGAACTGACGGTTCTAATAGTTCCGCCAATAACATTTGCCCCAATATCGATCTGGCCGCCAGCGGTGAGCTGCAGATCATTTGCTGCGTTCACCGGACGGTTGATCAGCACATCATTGCCGGCAGTGATCGAGATATTGCCGCCGATTGAGACGGTATTTGGCGAGCTGCTGAAACCGGTCGAATCAGAAGCGCTGATACTTGACGCGTCATTCAGAGTCGCCGAACCACCGGCAGCAATCACGATGTTCCCGGTTGCTTGCGATCCCTGAACCACCAAATCGGCTGCCGATGATAGTCCGATACCACCGTTTGTTGCATCCGCCCGGACAACCATATCCTGCTGTGTAGCAATAGAGACGGCCTGACCCAAAGCGATCAGAATATTGGTTGCATCAACATTGTTGGTCACGTTGACCATCCCGTTTGAAGCGGTCAGATCGATATCATTGCCCGAGACGTTGCGCAGCGTAATGCCGCCGTCGGCTTCGATGTCGACCAGCCCCTGACCGGTCTTTGCAGCATTCGCTTGATCGGCGATAAAATTACCTTGCGACCGGAAGATCACGTTGGTCCCGCTGTTGAGCGATCCGGCCGTTATGTTCTTGTCGCTTCTGGTCGTAACCCGCACATTGGAACCGCCCGTCACATCGCCGAGAAAAATGTCGCGATTCGTGACTATCGTCACAGGGCCGCCGGCGTTGATGTCACCGCCGCTGAGATCGCCGGACTGAATGCCTGTCGTGGCGTCAATGTTGACGCTGCCAGCGGCATCAATTGCCATAAAATCGATCGGGCCATTACTGGTCAGTCCAATATTACCGCCGCTCGCAGAGCCGAATGCAATAGCGGTACCGTCGATCGTAAGATCACCGCCGGCGGCGCTGTCGAAATCGATGTCGCCATCTGCGTTAAGCGTCATATTGTCGCTGCTGCTCGCGCTGCGGAAATTGATATTGCCGCCGGCATCGACGGTGAATGTGCCGCCCTGCGCGTCAAGATCGCCAAAGCCGATATCGCCGGTCGCATCCAGATCAATGCCACCTCCAACAGTAACGGTGCCATTGCCATCAAGATTGCCAGCAACGGCATTGAGCAGGAGGTTGCCCCCGACAGTGCCATTGTTAAGTGTTACCGATGCGCCCGTGACACTGGTGTTGCCGCCGCTGATCGCATTGGCCAGCGTTGGACTTCCGGTTGCCGAGACGATGATGTCATTGGTCGCGTTGACGGTACCGAAGCTGGCATCACCTGCGGTGGCGTCTGCGGTAACTGAACCAGCCGATGTCACATCGTTCAAAACTAGTGTTTGAGCCGCCAACATCACCTCACCACCGCTGTCTATATCGCCAGCCGCGGTATTCATTCCAATTCTGCCAACGGCAGCAGTGAGCATCACGGCATTGGTTGATGTAAGAGCGTTGAAAAGGATATTTGTGGCAGTCGTAAAATTGACCATTCCGGCTATTGCATCCTCGATCGCAATATTGCCGCCTGAGAGATTTAAATCATTGGTGGCGTCAAGATCACCGCCGACGATATCGCCGCCCGCCGTCATGGATATGAAGTCGCTGCTGGTTGCTTCGGTGAAAGCGATGGTGCCCGCAGCATCGGCTGTCAGATCACCAGCATCGAGGAAGCCGCCAAAAATATCACCCGCGGACATGTTGAGAGAATTAACTGCGACGATTGACCCGAAGTTAATTCCAGACGCAGAGTTGAGATTGATATCATTTGCAGCCGATATGTCGCCCAACAGGATATCGCCGCCGTCAAAATCGATATTGTCGGCGCCCGACGTGCTGTCGACCGAAATGGTTTGCGGTGCGAAAAGGAAAATATCGGTTCCTAGTACATCGATAAAGCCGAAAAAGAAATCGCCTCCCGCATCGTAATTGACCGCGTCGACTCCTACGGTCAGCAGCCCTACCGACATGCTACCCGGTACGGAGTAAAATCCCTCCAGGGCACCGCCAACATCCGCGACCGTTGTCAGTTCTCCACCGGTGTCGATGGTTGCAGCATTGATGTCGGCTCCTACGGTAATGCCGATATCATTGGTGCTGGTCAGCGATCCGCTGCCGAGCAAACTGCCGTTCACCGCGCTGACCTGAATACTGGCGCTGCTGGCAGAAGCGTTGCGCAGGTCGACATTGCCTTCGTTGCTCTGGACCAGGAAACGGTTCGCCGCATCGAGCACGGTGGCAATCCCGTCGGTGCCCATGATGATGTCACGGCGCGTGGTGACCAGAATGTCATTGGCCGTGACCGTGCCGCTCTCGACTATCGCCTGGATGACATCGGGCGTGCTTACCTGACCGATGCCGACGATATTGTCGATGTTCAAGGTACCGAGACAGACATTGCCCTGCAAACATTGCGCGCTCAACAAGCCGTTGTCATCCAATTGAGCGACGCCATTGGGAGGCGCATTTCTGACGTCAGCAGAAATGGAGCTTGCGGTAGCCGTTCCGCCCAACCCATCGATGGCCTCGGCCGTCAGGTCGATTGCAAAATTATTGGCATCCAGCGTACCGGCTGCGACAATGGAGGCGATCGGAGTCAACGGCGTTGAATTCAGACTGAACAACAGCCCGCCGGCATCCAGTCTGAGATTATTGCCCGTGAAGAAGGGCGAGACAAGATCGGGCGCGTCCACCGGATTTATGGCTGCTTCAACAACCGCTCCCGTCTGGACAATGATATCGTCACCGGTGCGGACCAAGACGCCATTGTCCGACATCACATTGGCACCAGTTTGGAACGTGGCACTGCCGCCAGCGTTGATGTTGACGAAGCCCGTCGACATAATATTGCCGGTCACGGTCGCATCATAGTTAGGATCATAAGGTGCCGGAGTCGGTGTGGGGCTAAAGCCCGCCAATATCGTAACGCCAGAATTGATCTGGGTGCCGAAGGTGATCGCATTGGTCAGCGGTGCGCCAGTCACCGTTGCATTTTTCACCATGGCGTGCTGTCCAGCGGACAAAAGAAGATCGGTAACCGCGCGCCCATCATTGAGCGAGGCGTCAAGCTCGGCCCGGATGGTCATGGTGGATCCGGCATTCAGGATCGAGTCGGCGGCAGCATTGAAATTGCGTTGGGCGGTCGCGTTGAACGTGCCACCAACATCGATGGAATTCACCGGCGTCAAATTGTTGGTGTGATTGACCAGCATGTCCTGACTGCTGTTCAGTACCGCATTGCCGCCAACCGTCATATGGCCATCGCCGTCGAAATCATACTCGATATTACCGACAACATTGACCGTAAGGTCGCCAAGGATCGCCATGGCACCGCTATTTCCGGTCACATAAAAGCCGCCCAATGGCACCGTGTTGGACAAAGCGATCGAGCCGCTACTGGCATCAAAGGCGTTTGCAGTCAGGCTGCCCAGCGTGATCAACCCGGCCGGATCGGTGGAACTGTCGGTGATTTCAATGCGGCCACCGAATCCGGCGAACGAAAAACCGCCCACGCCGGCCATGCCATTGGCGGTGGCCACGACATTGCCCAAAGTGATGATACCCCGACTGCCTTCTTGCACCTCGATGGTTGCGGTTCCGCCGGTTCCATTGCCGCCCGTCCCGGTCACACCATCGGTAGCGCCATATCCATATCCGTATGTGCCGCCGATATCGCCGTCACCGCCGATACCTGCTACCGTGAAGTTGACATCCTGCCCAGTGATGGTGCCCCCTTGCGCCAGAAACAAAGCGGTCCCGCCAGTGCCAAGGCCACCGTCACCGCCATCACCCGGTGTGTTGGAATAAGTATTTCCGCCATCGCCGCCCGCGCCGCCAGTGCCGGTGCTGGTAAAATCAAACGTGCTCGAGGTCAGGTTGATCGTTCCGCCGGTTCGAGCGATCAGTTCCGACCGGCCACCAGTGGCGTTGCCGCCATCACCGCCGCTGCCGGCATTGCCCGAAAAATTGTCATATCCGTTCGCGCCCTGACCACCTACGGCATTGGATTGCTGGACAATGAAGCCGATGTCGATATTGCCGTTGGTGCCGGTAACTTCCAGTCTCGCGGTGCCGCCCACCGCGTTACCGCCGCTACCGCTATTGCCCGTGTTGAATGTCGAGAAATCATTCTGTCCGGTCGCTCCGTCACCGCCGGTGGCGTTGGCAATGATGCTGGGGTCGTCAAACACGACGGTCGCGTCGATAACATTGATCTCCGCTGTGCCGCCCTGGGCATCACCCCCGTTTCCACCGGTTGTGCCAAAGCTCCCGGCTGCGCCAACACCGCTGGCATCGACTGTATACTGAACCGGATTGGGATCATCCTGCCCCAGATTTATGGTTGCGTTGCCGCCGGTTCCGCTGCCGCCATTGCCGCCGGTCTGGCCGATATAGCTCTCGACAAAAAGATCATTCGATCCAGTCACGGGATTGAAGGTGAAAGAGCCGCCGCGTCCGGCACTACCACCCGTGCCGATCGCGCTTACGCTCAAACTGTTGTAACTGATATCGCCACTGACATTGTTGAACGTGGCATCGCCGGCAACTGCATTGCCGCCATCGCCCGCTTTTCCGACGGTTGGGGAGGGAGTTGGCGTGTTACCGGCCAATGCATCACCACCAGCCCCGCCGGTTGTGCTCGCCGAAATATCGGCGATGTCGGCGATGCCACTGGCCGTGCCATTGAGGTTGAACGTGGCGTTTCCGCCCAGGGAGTCCCCGCCATTGCCTGCATCATTGCCCTGGCCCTGGCCGCCATTCCCGCCGAAACCGCCGGCTGAAACCAGCAAAGTGCTATTGACCGTCAACGAGCCGGAACTGGCGTTGAAATTTGCGGTTCCGCCCGTGCCCGAACCACCGTTTCCGGCCATGTCTGTACCGTCGAAGTCACTGGAACTGCCGCCATCGCCACCAAAGCCGTCGGCACTGACCGTCAGATTGTCCACCGTAACATTTGCGCCTTGCAGGTTGAAGATTACAACACCACCGCTGCCATCGCCGCCGCTGCCCACGACACCGGGAACCGATGGAAAGCCGATGGGTCCGGAGCTGCCGCCGAAGGAAGCGAAACCGTCCGAAGCGACGGCAAGATCACCGCCGGTAAACGTGCCACTCAGCAGGTTGAAGGTCGTGCTGCCGGCAATGCCATTACCACCTTGTCCGGTCACCGGGTCTGGCCCTTCGGCGCCTATGGCAATTTCGCCATTGGTAAAGACCGAAATGGTTTCGGCATCGAACACGCCCGCATTCTGAAGCGTGATAACGATATTGCCGCCCTGTCCGGCACCCCGATTGCTCGAAGCGCCGTCGAGACTGTTGCCGCGCCCAAAACCGCTGGCTGTTAAGGCCAAGGAC
The DNA here is from genome assembly GCF_036964565.1 of Parasphingorhabdus sp. Taxonomy (GTDB): domain Bacteria; phylum Pseudomonadota; class Alphaproteobacteria; order Sphingomonadales; family Sphingomonadaceae; genus Parasphingorhabdus. The sequence continues at coordinate 39,562 of NZ_JBALTN010000001.1, forward strand.
GGATCCGGAAACGATGGGTCCGTGATATCATCGGACAGGCTCACCGTTCCGCCATTGACATTGAAATTGATATCCCCGGCCGACGCACGGCCGCCGGATGTTTGCGACGTCGCGTCGGTGGTGGCGGCAAAAGCCGTTCCAGACAGTTTGCCACCACCCTGCACGGTGACGTTGATTGTTCCCGCTATTCCGGTATTCGCTGCGCCAGCGCCAGCGGCAGTGGATCGTGAGGCGTCGAGCAAGAACGAGCCGTTGGCAGCCAACGTTGCGTTATCGACGTGCAGATTGATGTCGGCCGAAGCGGTGACGCTGCCGGGGCCAGCGGTTGAACCCGACGTATCGATCGCCAACTGGTTCGCAACAGTGATGTTCGAGCCGTTGAGCACATTTAATGCAACACCGCTCCCGGCTGACCCTGGCGCTACAGTGCCAGCCAGTGCGCTGGAACCATTGGTTCCAAGAACGATGCTGTCCACCGTGGCGGTGCTATTATCAAAATTGACCGACAAGGCACCGCCCGTCACATTGCCGGAAATTTCGTTGCCCGCAGCATCATATGATCTCGCGGCTCTGGCATCGTTGTAGAGGTTCAAACGGTCGGACAGGTTTACGATGGCATTGGTGAAATTGGCGGTGACAGATCCGCCTGCTGCACCATTCTGGCTTGCCAACAGATTTCCGGATGCATTGCTCGAGGCCTCTGCACCCGCGTCGATGGTCAAGGTTGTGCCGCTGACGGTTCCGCCAATGACGTTGAAACTGATTGTTCCGCCGGTACTGGTACCGCCGGTCGCGGTGCCGCGGAAATTTGACCCGCCTGAACCGCGCGCGTCAACAGTCAGGCCAAAAAGCCCCGCGGTTATCAACTGGCCGCCTGGACCGATATTGAAATTGATCGTCCCGCTCGTGGCCTCTCCTGCCGTTACCAGACCCATGATCGGGGCAGCGCCAACGTTGAAGATTGACCGGCCAAACGCTCCAAATGTTTGTTGATTGGTGACCTCGAGAATGCCGCCATTCTTCAGGTCCACATTAATGGTGCCACCAAATGTATCGGTACCACCGTCTAGTGTCGCGAAACGGCTGTCTCTGCCCGCCACACCGGCATTGGCCGTAAACTCGCCATCAACGCGGATGCCACTGGTACCGGCAACGGTGCCATCCCCAGTGCTGCTGATACTAATGATGCCGCCCCAAGCCCCGGAAGAAGCGGACGCGTTTAGATCTCCGAGGAAAAGCATTTGCGCGTCGAGATTGGTTATAAGGTCGATACTATTTGCCGCATTGAGGACGGTATTGCCGGTAAAGGTCGAATCCGATCCCGAAACCAGTTCAATACTGATTGAATCGCCGGCGGTGAAACTCGATCCCCGAAAGCCAACCCCGTTGTTGGATGTAATACTGCCGCCCGCTGCGCCGATAAAATTGATATCGTTATTGGCAAAGACATCGACATCGCCGTATAAAGCGATATTGCCGAAGTTGATGCTGGCTTCGATGGCCGGATCGACGGTTTTGACCGCAATCTGGTTGCCTCCGCTGGTGCCGACGCCGCCACCTGCGGTCAGGATGATTGTACCTTCGTGCTGACCTGCGACAGCAGAATTGGCCGCAACGTAGCCCATCGAACCCGACAGCAACATGGTCATCGCCTGGTTCTTCGGAACCGCGGTGGCCACAATCGTTTGGTAATCGAAATTGAACGGACTGGTTGTGGTTTGTGCTTCGGGTCCGGTGGTTGTGCCGGTGTGGACAATGCCGTTTCCATCGCCGGTGCCTACACCGATCGTGATGTCAAACAGGCCATTGTTGATGATCAGGTCCGCCTGTTCAGCTGCGACATAGGCGACAGAACCATCGACATTGACGAGGCCACTCTGAACGACGCGCGGTGCCACCAACGCGACGTAGCTACTACCATTGTTCAGAACGTTTATTGTAGCACCGGACTCAACGATTACAGCCGATTTGCTATCAGTAGTGCCCCGGAAGAGAATTGCTCCGCCGTTGCTGAACAGCCCTGAGTTGGTGTCGATAGCATTGGCAGTCAGCACCAGACTGCCAACATCAAATGTCGAACCGGTAGCGGCAATGATGCCACCCGGGCTGTAGAACCAGACATTGCCACCAGGCGCTCCGCTGATCAGGCTTTCAACCGTGCCACTAAATTGCGCTGGCCTTCCGTCGGCAGTAGCCACCGGAAGAACGCGATTCAAAATCGTATAATCGAAGCCGTCCGACTGGAATCTAAGCGTTCTGCCGCTCGGCAATATGTTGATCGGATTGTTGACTAGGCCAGTGACCGGATCAAATGTTGCTGCATTCGTATCGAGTGGTTGCCAGTTGATGAATGCCTCGCTGCCTTGAAGCGTGATTACGTCAAGATTGGTGTTTTGCGCGAGAGTTGCATTTGATAGGGTTTCAGCATCGGCCTGAAAAGCTCGTCCCGCTACAGGTGTGAATGCTGACTGACCTTTAACCGCCAGCGGCGCGGAAGCCAGCAGGACTGCAGCGGCAGCGACGGAAGTACCCGATAGCCACCGCATTTTTCTGGATCGCCCCGTTATGGATTTCTGTGGGGTCTTTTTGGCTCTGCTTGTCATTGGCCTATCCTCAATTCAAATATCATTTGATAAAAGTTTTGCCGCATCATTTGCGCCTCCAAGGTGCAAGCTGCACAGTGAGTGTCAGCAGGGCCCGGGCACTGTCGCGGCGGGTCTGGAAGCCGGCGCGTTTCAGGGGTACGACGGTGACGAGATCCAGGCTGGCCTGTTGACCGATGGTTGCGCGCACGCCACCGCCGGCGGAATAGAGCCTGTCGGGATCCCCTAGGGTGTTCTTGTTCCAAACGCCCATCAGGTCGAAAAACAGATAGGGCTGGATCGCGATGCCTTCGGGTGTGTCCGGTTGAAGCGAGCCGTAGCTCAGCTCTGTCTGCAGGCCGTAGCCGCTGTCGCCGATGATTGTCCCGGGGTCGTAGCCCCGTCCGGTGGTATAGTTGCCGCCGGAAATCTCTTCATAGGAGAACAGGGCATCCGGCGAATATTGGGCCCGCGGCTTGAGCGTGAAGGCAAGCAGGGGGGTCGGCCGAAAGTCGATCCTGGCTTCGCCCCGGATCACGAAGGCGGTGGGATCGCCATCAGCCCGCGTCGGGAAAACGGTCTGGCCAATGCAATTGACAAAGCCGGGGCCGCAGCCCTGGCTTGCCCCCAGAATATCCAGTCCCTGCCGGATTTCCAGAGAACCACCGAGGCCCCATTTGGGTTCGAACGCGGAATAGCCCCCTCGGCCGGCGATGCTGTCGGATTCTATCTGGCTGAAATCCAACCGTGCATAGGCGATGCTGAGCCGGTCTTCATTGGTACGGGTGCCCAAAATGTCGGTTTTCTGGTCAATATAGTCGAGGCCGACAGTCGCGAAGATATTGCGCGACTGCTTGCGGATCAAAGGGTAGGTCGCGTAGGCACCGGCAACCAGTGTTTCTGAACTGATGTCGAAGCCGCCAGCCAGTTCGGGTCTGGTCCACGCATAGGTGAAATTCCCCCCGAATTTAAGACCTTCGCCCCCAACCCGGAATTCGTGGCCGGCCTGCAGCACCTGCTGCTCCTTGAAATCGGAAGTGGAATAGCCGCTGATCACGGTCTGGTCTCCCATTCCTGTCAGCCCGTTGAGTCGGATCCGGGCCAGACCTCCGAAGCGGCCCACTTCTTCCGATCCGAAATTCTGCAGATTGATGTCCGCATAGATGGGGGTGCGAACCACGTTGAATTCGCCGACAACTTCTCCGGGCCTTCCTCCGGATTCGGCGGATACCGGACGCAGCGAGAGGCGCACGTCAAGCCCCGGAATATCCCGTGCCAGCAGCAGATAGCGATCGGCAGTGTTGATGTTGAAAACCGGCTGGGCAGCGAGCTTGGCGATATATTTCTGCAACAAGGCTTCGGATGATCCCGCGTCACCCCGGACCTGCACTTCGGTCATCCGCGCCATCAGCACATCGAAACGCACATTGCCCTGGTCTATCGTCTGGGGAGGGACCTGTACGGCTGCGAGATAGCCATCGCGGCGCAATATGGTCGCCGCCCTGTCCCGGATCTCACAAATTACGGAAACCGGAAGGTCCTGCCCGACATATTCCGCGTAGGAGGGGTTCAGGGATTCAGGCCCGACCGAAATCAGGCCGCCAAACTCAACCGATCTCAGCGTAAAGCGTACATCGGCGAACTCCGGTGCGGCAAGCGGGCAGGGCGAACGCTCGACATCTCCGGTAACTGTCAGTGCCTGTGCCTGGCCCTTCAGCGCCTCATCGATGATCCCCCGCTGGATTTCTTCCCTGGTCGGTGCGGCAACCGAAGCTTGTCCCCAGGCTGGCATGGCTGATGAACACAAGGCGACAGATGCCACCAGAGCAGATTTCCGAAACATAGTGCGCGCGCGCGGCATATTTTTCACCGTAATGCGATAATCCTGGCGCGACCCTCGGAACATCTAATAGTCAGTCTGCCGTCCAGCCCTCATTCCGGACGGCAGATTTTTTCTTGTGGCTAACCCTGATCAGCCGGGTCGCCGCTGTTGGCATTGACCGTTTCGACGAGTAGGTCCAGCTGGCCGTCGCAGCCATTTTCAATCAGCATGGCCGCTGCGTCATCCAGATCAGCCGGCTCGCTGCCCAGCACGATAAAATTCACCTCGACCGATTGCTGCACGCTCGACCCGAGCAGGCGATAGTTGGCGCCATCGACCACCGGCAGGACGTCTTTTGGCCAGGCCTTGAGCGCGCTGCCCTTGCGCCAGGCAATTTCGGTGACATTGCCGTTCTTCGGTTCGACGATGGAAGCCGTCGCCGAGCCGGTATAGTCTGGCCGCCAGACAACCAGCGCATCCGGATCCGCGACACAGAATTTTCCGCCCTTGGTCACGTCAAGGAACCAAAGGTTGGGATTGCTGGGTGTTTCGACCGCGGCGCTGACTGCCGAGCGAACCGCTCCGGTGCGGGCGCGGCTGCTGCCGCGGTTGTTGATGAAACTCGACAACCGACCCGACGCACTGGATGCGGAACCGCCACCCTGCGCCAGGGAATAGTTGCCGGGCCCCTTCAGGACGCGGGTGCCCGACGGCGTGAGGATTGTCACCTGATCCTGCGCCTTGAGCGAGATTTTTGCATCATTGGCCATTTTTTTGCCCGCGGGGTAGCTGCTGGCCGATGGTCCGGTCGATCGAACGACCATATTCTGCGCCATCGCAGCATGACCTGCTCCAAACAGCAATATCGTGCCGAAAGCCGCTTTTGTCATGCGAGATGCAATCTTTCCGAACCGTGCGGACCCCATTTTATCCAAGTGCATAGCTTTCTCCATTTCTTGTCTTTTCCAGTCTTTGCCGCAAATTGGCGAGACCCAAGTCTTCGCCATATTGCTTGATGATGGCACCGAGTGCCTGAATTGAACCCGTATCACCCTTTTCATGGGCCGCTATGACTGCCGTCACTGCCGCACGATCTTTTTCTGCCCAGTCCGGCACCGGCTCAAAGACCTCGACCGGGGTCGACCGTCCGCGCAGAGTGATCCGTCCCATTGGGCGGAACCAGTCGAGGCCGGTGCGTTCCATCGCTTCGCGGCTCAGCAGGACCTTCGTGTCGAGCGACTTGTTGGCCGCCTCCAGCCGCGCTGCCGTGTTCATCGCGTCGCCGAGCGCCGTATACTGGATCCGGCCTTCGCCCCCGAAGTTCCCGACAATCGCATCGCCGTAGTGCATGCCGACCCGGGTCCTGCCGATCGGTGGCACGCCGTCGGGGACGTTCTTGCGAAATTCCTCCCCGGCCAGATACAGCGCATAGGCGGCCTTCGCCGCCCTTTCGCCGTCGTCCGGATAGGCAATGGGTGCGCCCCAGAAGGTTACCAGGGCATCGCCGACAAACTTGTCGATGGTTCCGCCATATTCCAGCGCCACCTCGCTCAATCGATCCAGATAATCGTTCAGCAGCGTAGCGACCATTTCCGGTTCGATGGCATGGGTCAGCTTGGTAAAGCCCTCGAGATCGGTAAAGACGGCGAAGATTTTCCGCTTTTCTCCATGCAGGGCCAGTTTCTCGGGATCTTTGAGGATCTCGGTCGCGATCGATTTGGGCAAATATTTGCCCAACGCGCTCTGGGCGAACGCCCGCTGCTTCGCATTCAACGTGCGGGCGGCCGAGCCAACCGAGGCGTAGCCCAGCAGCCAGCCGACACCCCAGCCAAAGGCCGGCAGCGACAGCGTATCAATGCCAATATTCTGCAGGATGAAGGGAAAGGTCAGGAAAAAGGCGAACTGGCCGATCAGAACCAGGCCGACTTTCGCAGCCTTGCCCACGATAAGCGCAGACAGGCCTCCGCAAATGGCCACTATCAGCGCCCCGATCCACAGGGTCCAGCCGGGAATGGGGGCAGGCAGGTCGCCATTGAGCAACTGGGCGAGCATATGGGCATGCACTTCCAGCCCGATCATCTTGCCGTCATCTCCGGCGATGTTGGCCAGACCGCCGACCGGCGTCTCAAACCGGTCGCGGTCGATGAAGTCGCCACCGATCAGCACATGCTTGCCGGCAAGGAAGGGGCCGAGCATCTCGGCGATCGCCGGGTCGGCGAAGCTTTCGATGGGAAAGCGGTCAAACACCGGCACATCCGTGGTCGCAGGAACATGATAGCGGATCGCGCCATCATTGGCGGCAAATTTCGGGTTCGGGCGGGTCAGCGCAATCGCCATGAATGGCGGCGCGCCGGGCTTGTGCGGCGTCCATCTCCGCTGGACACCGTCGCTGTCGGTTTCCAGCTTGATGTTGGTCGGCTTCACGTGGTCGCTGCGCACGGTATCGAAAAACTGCTGGAGAAATTCATGTTCGGCAAACGTGATCTCGGGATTCTCCTCCGGATCGGCGTAAGCCAGGTAGGTTGGAGTGCGGATATTCTCGAAGGCAGAAATCAGCAGCGGATCGTCGTCCTGCGGCATCGTGAACAGGATATCGATGCCGATCGATCGGGGATTGGCCGCGTCGATCGTTTCGAGCGCCTGGGCGAGGATCGTGCGGTCCACCGGAGAGCGCTGGCCCGTCAGTTTCAGCGTATCCTCGTTATAGACGACCATGACGATCCTCTCGTCCTTTTCGACTTCCGGAGCGAACACCGACGCGCGCAGATCGTACAGCGCGCGCTCGGCCTCCTGGATCAGCGGAGTGGTCCAGCTGAAGCGCGCGACAAGAAGCGCAAGGACCATGAACAGCACGGTTGAGGCAAGGCGGATCGGCCCCAGCTGGTCGAACAGACGGCGCAGCGACTGGAGCACGCCTCTTGCTCCCTCCTTGACGTCTCGGTTGTTTTTGGCCGGGTCTGTCGGTGGAACGGTTTCGGTCACTATTTCGATGCTGCTCGTGCGATCTCTGGCAGGGAATCATTGCTGGCCGACGCCGAGGCATTGTCTGGCAGGAAGGCCCGGTCACCATCCCCGATGAGGGCAAAGCCCGCCCAGTAAAAGGGATGGGAAGTGACCGGGTCGTTCATCAGCTCCAGCTGCGAGTGCCTCAGCGCGTCGCCGATGGAATTGCCGCGACCGTCACGGAACAAGCCGTTGATCAGCCGTTCGGTCGCGCGGAATTCATCGGGCGCCGGCCAGTGACTGGCGAGCACCGAACGGCCCCCGGCACCGATGAAGGATCGGACCAGGCCGTCGAGCGCCGTTCCGCCGCCACTGCTCACGCCCGCTTCGCGCGTTACCGCTATGCTGGCCTTGCCTGCGGTGTCGCAGGCGGACAGGATGATGATATCCGCGTCGAGCTTGAGATCGAAGATCTCGTCGAATGCGAGCAACCCGTCGGAGCCCCCACCCCCAAAGGAGGTGACCAGTGCGGGTTTCGCCGGGCAGGATGGTGTCGGCGCCGTCACCAGGCCATGGGTGGCGAAATGCAGGATACGGTAGTCACCGATATTGCTTTTCGCCAATATCCCGGTGTCGGTGAAGGCGCCGCCGGTGATCACGTCGGAGCTTGTGGCGCCGATCAGCGATTGCGCGGTCAGCAGTTCGCGATCGGAAATCGGGCTGTTCCACTGGCTAAGCGGCCACTGGCAACGGGGATCCATGTTCCGGTCGTCGACGCGGCTGGCGGCGACCTTGGTGCTGGCGAGGACCGGTTGGTTCCTGCCGAAGCCCAAATATTGCAGCGAGGCCGTGGACTGTGGCGCCTGCCGGGCGTCGGCGAAGGCCGGAGCCGATACGGCGGTGCTGACGTTGATCGTCCGGCCGAGCCAGTTGACCGCGGCATAATCAAAGGGATCGCCGTCCGGTGCTTCGGTGGAGGCAAGATATTGCGAAACCGATGCATCGTCCGCTACCAGCAAATTCACGGGCAGGCGCAGCATGGCACCGTCCGGCTCAAATATCAGATGGGTTTTGCCGGCAAGCTGGTCAGCGAAAGGCTCGATGATCTGGACATAGAGTTCCCGCGCGGTTTCCATGTCGAAGGGATAGGTAACATATTGACCATTTTCGAGAACGGAGATCGAATCCCGGATGCGATCCACCTTGCTGTCGAGCGTGGCTTCATCAATCGCAAGCCGGTGGACCGCCGCATGCGATTGATCGGCATAGAACATGAAGATCTCACGGCCGACAATCGCCATCTGCAAATAGGCTTCGTTCGGCTGAATGGTGCTGCGCAAATCGGCGAGGCTGAGAAACCGGTCGCTTACGGCGCGATATTGCGGAAATTCGGACAGCCGGACCTGCGTCAGTTGCTGGTTGCGTTCCAGGGTTTCGATTTCATTGCCGAGATCCTGTCGCTCGCTGACTACGGAGGGCGTCTGTTCGACCCGGTTGAGCGCTGCAAACCGTATCCGCAGCCGTTCGATATCGCGTGCCAGATTGGTAGACTGCCGGAACAGGCGTGCGGCGTCGTCGGTGCCCCCGCTCAACTCACGCGACAGGATGGCCTGGGTTTCGGCCACGCCTGGTCGGACCAACATCTGGGAGGCCTTGAAAAACTGGTCCGATGCCGTCTGGTCGTCCGCCAGCAGCCGAAAATACGGGGCAAGCTGATTGGCGATCCCGGAAATGGCGCTGCGCTTGCCCAGCGAGCTGTCCACAACCTCGTCATATAGCAGGCGGGCCTCGGCCTCCTGTCCCCGTCGCAGCAGAAAAGCGGCAAGACGGGCCTTGGCACCATTGACCGCCCGGGTTTCGGGATATTGGATGCTCAGCAATTCCAGCCCGTCGCGGAGCAATTGTTCCGCTTCGGGTAGCTGGCCAGCGGCTTCCGCAAGCAGCGACAGTTCCGCGAGCGTCTGGGCTCTCAGCCGAGTGATCGAGGTTACGCGTCCGTCTCGCACGGCGACCGAGCGGTTGTAGGCTGAAATGAGGGACGTGCGGGCGGCCGTCTGGTCGCCAGTCAGACGCTGCGCGGTACCGAGAAGCTGCAAGGCCTGGGCGTCGATTATCTCGGCCCTTTCCGTCACGCTCAGCTTTGTCTCGTCGACAAAGCCGAGGAGATTGCGCGTCTGTGCGTTGCCATTGATGCGCATGGAAATCGGAGCCGTGATTTCCAGCCGCTCGGTCAGGGCTGTTCTTTTGCCAAGGGACGAATCCAGAGCGGTGTTGAGACGGTCAATCGCTGCCGTGAACTGCCCTTGGTTGAGCATGTGCATCGCTTCAAAATTCCGCTGCAGCCTCTCCGTTATCGGATCGCCTTTATCCAGAATTCTGGCCTGTTCAAACAGTTGGTCGGCTTCGGCAAACTCGCCAAGATTTGATTTTTGCAGGGCTCTGTTGAGCGAATATTCCTGGGGGTTGACGTCTTCGCCGTCCAGGCCGGATGTGCGCTGCTGCAGCGTTTCAAAAAAGGCTGCCGCTTCCGCATAGTCGCCGCTGAGATTGCGACGGTAGCCTTCGGCCAGGGCCTGGTCGGGTTTGAGGGTCGCGGCCTGTACCCGGGCGAACGCAGTCGGATCTTCCATCGACGTCGATGCGACTTCGATCCGGCCTTTTGCGATACTGTCCTGCAAGACAGATTTAAGCGCCAGCAGAGTCGCGCTGTCATAGGCGGCAAGCCCTTCCGCGACATAGGCTACGCCGTTCCGCTCGCCGGTAAAGACCGAATAGGCGACAGGTTCGGCCACCAGCTGACACTGGATATGCATGAAGCCGTCGGTCACCGCCGCCCGCGTTTTGCCATCGGCGCAAGAAACCGGTTCGGCGCGATAGGGATTGATCCTTTCCTGCAATTGCTGCGCAGGTGACCGCGAAGAGAAGACAAAGGCAACCGGCCGCGCCGAGTCCCGGCACACCACGGCCCAGCTGCGATCGAACATGTTGTTCTTGGCTTTGTTTTCGATGCTTCGGTCCTGCACCTGGCACAGGGTGCCATCGCTGCTGCCGATCGGGAAACTGTCCCGCAAGGTGACCGATGTACCTTGGGCATAAGTCGAAACCGGAGCGGCTAACAAAGCCAGCGATATTGTGCAAACCCATGACCGACGCACGATAGATTCCCCACCAATTTTATTGCGCTGGCAAGCCCCCTCAGACTCGGCCAGCGACGAGCGCGACCCGGATTATTTGCTCAGCTACTACATCTATCGATGAAAGCCGAGTCCCGGATAGTAAAATAACGACTCTGCAATTTAATTGGGTGATGCCCGTCACATGACGACGGGCTGGCACGGTTCTTCCTTAGAAGCCTGGCTCGTTGTCTGGTCAGTTTCCGCGAAACTCGACTGTCTCGCCTATCGGAACCCGTGGTACGGCAAAATTGTTGATCGGAGCGTCGGGGTCGCGATAGCCGATTGCCATGCCGCAGAAGAATATATGGTCATCGTCGATATCCAGCAATTCCCGCATATAACTTCCGTACATCGCCCAGATTTCCTGCGGGCAGCTGTCCAGTCCCGCTTCGCGCAACAGCAACATGACGGTCTGCAGCCACATGCCCATGTCCGACCATTGCGGCGGGCCCATATATTTTCTGGTGTAGGTAAACAATTGCACCGGTGCACCGAAACTGTCCCAGTTCTTGGCCATTTGCGTGACCCGACCGGCGCTGTCGTCCTGCGCGAGGCCGATGCTGTCGAACATGTTGCGGCCGACCGCACGCCGTTGCTCTTCGTATCGACCCTCAAGATCCTTGGGATATATGGCATATTCCATATTTTCGCCCATCGGAGCCGAACTGGCCTTGGCCTTGATCTTGGCGGTGATATCCGCCAGCGCGTCGCCGGTCACGACGATCGCATTCCAAGGCTGCGTATTGCCGCCCGACGGTGAACGTTGCGCAGTTTCCAAGACGCCTGCAAGCGTTGCCCGGTCAACCGGCTTGTCAAGGAACTGGCGAACGGAGCGGCGGGAATTAACGGCTTCGGTTACATTCATGCTTTCAATCCTCATCAAACAGTCCGGCGAGCTGCTCGACCATCGTGCCGCCCAATTGTTCCGCATCCATGATTGTCACGGCCTTCTTGTAGTAGCGCGTCACATCATGGCCGATGCCGATTGCGACCAGTTGCACCGGCGAACGGCCTTCAATCCACTCGATCACCTTGCGCAGATGGTTTTCCAGATAGGCACCATGGTTGACCGACAGCGTGCTGTCGTCGACCGGGGCTCCGTCTGAGATGACCATCAGGATTCGGCGTTCCTCGGGGCGGGCGATCAGTCGGCTATGTGCCCAGAGCAGCGCCTCGCCGTCGATATTTTCCTTGAGCAGGCCTTCGCGCATCATCAGCCCGAGATTTTTCTTCGCGTGCCGCCAAGGCTCGTCGGCCTTCTTGTAGACGATATGGCGCAGATCGTTGAGCCGTCCGGGATTCACCGGACGATTCGCTGCCAGCCAGTCCTCCCGGGTCTGGCCACCCTTCCACGCGCGGGTCGTAAAGCCGAGAATCTCGGTCTTGACGCCGCAGCGCTCCAATGTCCGGGCCATGATGTCGGCGGAAATGGCGGCGATCGAAATCGGACGGCCGCGCATCGAGCCGCTGTTGTCGATCAGCAGGGTCACAACGGTGTCGCGGAAATCGGTCTCGCGCTCGATCTTGTAGGACAGGCTGTGTGACGGGTTGCTGACCACCCGGGCAAGGCGGGCGGCATCGAGCATGCCCTCTTCCTGGTCGAAGTCCCAGCTGCGGTTCTGCTGCGCCATCAGGCGGCGCTGCAGCCGGTTGGCGAGCTTGGTCACCGCGCCCTGGAGGCTGGTCAGCTGCTGGTCGAGAAAGGCGCGCAGCCGGGTCAGTTCTTCCGCGTCGCAAAGTTCCGTGGCGCTGACGACCTCGTCATATTTTTCGGTCCAGGCGGTATAGTTGAAGCCCGGCGGCAGGTCGGACATGGCGCGGTTGGGCCGGACCGGCATCATGCCATCGTCGCCGGCATCTCCCATCTCCTCTTCCGCGCCTTCTTCCAGTTCCTCGGCATTCTGGTCGCTTTCGCCGTCCTGGCTATCGTCGTCGGAGGGCTCGGACCGCATCTCCGATTCGCCCTGGTCTCCGGTCGCTTCCTCGTCGGCACCATCATCGGTGCTGTCGTCGCTTTCCTCGTCGCTATCATCCTCGGTATCGTCCGCTTCGGATTCGTCGTCGCTCTTGATCAGGTCGAGATGCTGGAGCAACTGGGTCGACAATTTCGCAAAGCTGTTCTGGTCATCCAGAGTCAGATTGAGGCCGTCGAGATCGGCCCCTGCCTCTTCCTCGATCCAGGCGCGGAGCATGTCTAGCCCCTTGACCGTGCCCTGCGGCGGAACCTGGCCGGTCAGCTTTTCGCGGGCGAGTAGCGCGAGCGCGGTGGAAATCGGAACTTCGTCGCGATTTTGCGCCCGGGAAATCGGGTCCGATCGCATGCGCATTTCCAGCGCGGCATTCAGATTGCCCTTGGCGCCGGCCATGCCCCGCGAGCCGAGCGCATCGGTACGGACCTGTTCCAGGGCATCGAAACAGGCGCGCGCCACCGCTTCCTGCGGTGCATTCTTCCGGTGGGTAGCTTCGTCATGGTGGCGCAATTTCAGCGAAAAGCTGTCGGCAAATCCGCGCGCTTCGGCCACCTGTGCGGGTGGCAGGTCGCGCGCCGGCATCGGCACCTTGAGATGCTGGCCAGCCTGCGAAGGGGCTTCTGCGGTATAGGCCAGTTCCAGGTCCGGGTCCCGGGCAATCGAGCGGGCCGCGCCGCCGAGCACGTCTTTGAGGTCATCAAGTTTGGAACGGTCCGCCATAGAAGCGAACAGCTTTAAGCGGAAAGGCGAGGGGAATCAAAGGCCTATTTTCCTGCATTTTGTTAGGTTGTGCGGAGCACCTAGCGAGCGGGTTGCGGAGGACCCTCTTCCGGGCGCCGCTCGATCGCCACGCCTTCGCCGTCAATTTTCACATCGACGGGTATACCGCCGATATCGGTCCCGATCCTGACGCCCTGATCACCATTAATCCGTATTTCGGTGTCGCCCGGTTCTACCGGAATTTCCGGGATCTCCGGGAGATCGAGGGGCGTGACCGGGCCTTCGGGGTCGGGCTTGCTGGCCGGTCTGGACGGGCCAGCGGGTTTCTTGGCCTGGACGGCCTGCTGCATGAAATCCTTCCAGATCCGAGCGGGGAGGCTGCCGCCACTAACACCCTTGAGCGGCTTGTTGTCGTCATTGCCGATCCACACGCCGACAACCAGTCGGTCGTCACCATCACCGGCATAGCCGACAAACAGGGCGTCACGGTTATTCTGGCTGGTGCCGGTCTTGCCGTAGTTGGGGATCGACAGCATCGCACGGCGTCCGGTGCCGTTGTTGACCGCCGACCGGAGCATGGCTTCGATATTGGCATGGGTTCTCGATTCGTAGCGACCCGGCCAATCGAACAGCCATTCCGCCCAGGTCTGGCTGTCTTTCCTGAAGGCATAGGGTACCACCGGCCACTGGTTTGCGGCGACGCCGGCATAAGCCGCAGTCAATTCCATCAGGGTCATCGTCGAGGTGCCAAGCGCCAGGCTGGGATCATCCTCGGCGAGGCCGGACTTTATTCCCAGATTGCGCGCTTCCCGGATCACGGCACGGTCCCCGACCTGGCCGAAGAGGCGCACCGCCGCGACATTGCTCGACTTGGCGAAGGCCTCTTTGAGGGTGATGGAGCCGCGATAATTTTCGCCCGCATTCTTGGGAAGATAACCGCCTTTGGTGATCGGCGTGTCATCGACCAGATCATCGGGCTGCATGCCCGAACGCAGCGCGGCCAGCCACACGAACAGCTTGAAGGTGGAGCCCGGCTGGCGCTTTGCTTGGGTCACGCGGTTGAAAGCGGATTTTGCGTAATCCTTGCCGCCGATCATCGCCACGACTTCCCCGTCGGGACGCATTGCGACCAGCGCGACCTGCGCCTGGCCGAGCGGCGCGCGGGCCACGACGCGGCGGGCGATTTCCTGCATCCGGGAATCGAGCGTCGTCGTCAGCGTCAATTTTTCGTAGCTCAGGTCGGTCAGGGCCCGCGCCTGCGGCATCGCCCAGTCTGCAAAATAGGTGCCGGTGGGCAGGGCGTTTTTGGCCCGCACGTCGAGTCTCGCGATACCCAGACGGTCCGCCTCGTCGCGGGTCAGATAGCCGGCGCTGACCATCGCCGACTTTACCAGTGCTGCCCGTTTTGCGGCCAGCTCCGGGTTGCGGGTCGGGGCGAGACGGGAAGGGGCCTGGACCAGACCGGCCAGCATGATCGCCTGTTCCAGTTTCAGATTTTCAGGCTGGCGGTAGTAATAATGCAGCGAGGCGGCGCGCAGGCCGTAGACATTGTCGCCAAAATAGACGTTGGAAAGATAGCGCTCGAGTATCTGATCCTTGGTCAGCCATGCCTCCAGCCAGAAGGCGATCAGCATTTCGCGCGCCTTGCGGGTCAGGCTGCGTTCGGGCGTCAGGAATGTGGTCTTGGCTAGCTGCTGGGTGATCGTGCTGCCGCCCTGGGTCATGCCGCTGCCCGAAATATTGCTCCACAGGGCGCGAGCCAGCCCTCGCGGGTCGACCCCCCAGTGCGAATAGAAGCGGCGGTCCTCGATTGACAGGAAGGCCTGCTTCACATGGTCGGGCAGTTCCGCGATCCGGACCGGTTCGTCGACCACCGCGCCATTGCGGGCGAACGGCTGTCCGTCGGATGTCAGGAGGGTGATTTGTGGCGGCGCGATCGGTTGCAGGGATTTGGACAGGGGCGCGGTGATCGCGAGATAGGCGATGACCAGGATGAAGGCGAACAGGGCAGCGGCCATGCCGCGGCCGATCCACCACCATTTGCCGCGAGGATCCCGGAGCGGGGCAACCGGTTCTTCGATGCGCGGCGGGATGGCATCGCCATAAGGCTCGTAGAACCGCGTTTCAGCGGTTTTGCGGCTGCCAAACGGCCAGTACCAGCGCCGATGTTCGGTTTCAGAAACGGTTCGGTCGTGCATTAGTCGCTGTATTACAAAAATAATACGGCATTAGCGAGGGAAAATATTCGCGCAGGCTGCCTCACGACGATTAAATTTCAAAGCGCGTCGCTATCCAGCCGGCACTGTTCCGGTGGGCGCGGCGTCTCGTGCTCAGCGCCCCATCACACTCTCTGGCAAATCCTCGCCAAAGACCCGCTGGTAATATTCGGCGACCAGCATCCGTTCTGCCTCGTCGCACTTGTTGAGGAAGGAGAGGCGGAACGCAAAGCCGATATTGTTGAAGATCGCGGCGTTCTGGGCCCAGCTGATCACGGTGCGAGGGCTCATCACGGTGGAAATGTCGCCATTGATGAAGCCCTGCCGCGTCAGGTCGGCGACCTTGATCATGTTGCTCACCGTATCGTCGCCGGCGTCGGGTACCTTCGACAGAATCACCTTGGCTTCGGTCTCAGCCGGCAGATAATTGAGCGTCACCACGATGTTCCAGCGGTCCATCTGGCCCTGGTTGATCTGCTGGGTGCCGTGATAGAGGCCGCTGGTGTCGCCGAGGCCGACCGTGTTGGCGGTAGCGAACAGGCGGAAATAAGGATTGGGGCGGATCACCCGGTTCTGGTCGAGCAGGGTCAGCTTGCCCTCGGCTTCCAGGATCCGCTGAATCACGAACATCACGTCGGGGCGACCAGCGTCATATTCGTCGAATACCAGAGCGGTTGGTGTCTGGAGCGCCCAGGGCAGCAGGCCTTCGCGGAATTCGGTGACCTGCTGGCCGTCCTTCAGGACGATCGCGTCGCGCCCGACCAGATCGATCCGGCTGATATGCGCGTCGAGGTTGATCCGGATGCAGGGCCAGTTGAGTCGCGCGGCGACCTGCTCGATATGGGTCGATTTCCCGGTGCCGTGATAGCCCTGGACCATCACCCGGCGGTTGAAGGCAAAGCCGGCGAGGATCGCGGTGGTGGTTTCGGGATCGAACACATAGGAGGGATCGAGGTCGGGGACGCGCTCGTCCTTCTGGCTGAAGGCGGGGATCTGCATGTCCAGGTCAATACCGAATATTTCGCGCGCATCGACGGTCTTGTCAGGCGCATTCATGATGGTTTCGCCGCTGGTGTCGAGATTGGTATTTGGTATTTCAGTCATGTTCGCCCTTCGAATTTGCTCATCCCCTGGCCCACACCCCTATCATCGGGCCTGTCGAACGACGTTCATCAAAATCGACAGGCGCCGGGGACGGGAAACGTCCATCGACAGGGTCAGGACCAACGGGAATTGGATTCTCATCGAAAATCCGGTGATTCCTTAAGCTGCGTATAGGCCTCGATCACTTTTGCCAACTGTTTCTCGTGACTGCGGTCGCCGCCGTTGCGGTCGGGATGATATTTCCGGACCAGCGCCGAATAGGCGCGCCGTATCTCGCTGCGGCCAATGGCGGGAGAGTCCCGGTCGCCAAGCCCTAGCGTCTTCAGCGCTTTCTGGTCTACGCCGGAAAGCGGCGGGCCTGCATTCTGACGGCGATGGATGCCACCGGCAAAGCGCGCGCCGATTGCGTCGAGCGGATCGGTAAAATCGCTCCAGGCTGGCGCAACGCTGGGACCCGCATCATAAATTCGTCGGCCCGAGTCCCAGCCGCGCACCGGATGCTGCGCCTCGAAAATCTGTTCATGGTCCATGCCGGCAAAAAAATCGTAGCCCTGGTTGAACTCGCGGACATGGTCGAGGCAGAGCCAGCGATATTCGCCCGGACCATCATGGCTGCGGCTGCTGCCATATAGCGGCGGCGCGCGAAATTCTCCGCTTTCCGGGCAGCCTTCGATCGCGCAGGTGCGGCCGTCGGTTTCGACGCGTCCGTGAAAGCGGTTGGGTTTTCTCTTGGGGGAAGTCTCGGTCAAAATCCGTGCGGCTGAGCTTGTCGAAGCCAGTCTGTCCTTTGTGTTGAAACGCCCTTGAGCCTTGCTCGACCTTCGGTTCGACAGGCTCAGCGCTAACGGTTATAGTCAGTATCGAACAAGCAATATGGAGATTCGATGCCCAAAGGTCCAGTCCACAGCGAGATTGAAAAGCGGCTGACCGCCGAACTCGCACCGACCGCGCTCAATGTGATCAACGACAGCGCCAGCCATCACGGGCACGCCGGCGACGATGGCAGCGGAGAGTCGCATTTCACTGTCGAGATTGAAGCCGAGGCCTTCGCCGGACAGTCCCGGCTCAACCGCCAGCGCATGGTCAACCGGGCGCTGGGCGACATGATGCGCGACAAGGTGCACGCGATGGTGATCAAAGCGAAGGCACCGGGTGAATGACGCCGCAAAAGGTCAATCTTGCTCAGGCCTTTGCCAGTTTCTCCGATCCATGGTCGCCGCGGGTCGCCGGTGATATAAACG
This sequence comes from Parasphingorhabdus sp., assembly GCF_036964565.1. GTDB lineage: Bacteria > Pseudomonadota > Alphaproteobacteria > Sphingomonadales > Sphingomonadaceae > Parasphingorhabdus. Next base: position 57,336 of record NZ_JBALTN010000001.1, read on the forward strand.
ACATGCAAGTCAAACTCGCCAAGTTTGAAGGCGCGTTTGACTGGCATCACCACGAACGGGAAGACGAGCTGTTCCTGGTGGTGAAGGGCAGGATGCGCATGGGTTTGCGCGACGGCGACATCGACCTTGATGAAGGCGAAATGATCATTGTGCCGCATGGGGTTGAACATCGGCCGGAAGCGTTGACAGAGGAGTGTCACGTGTTGATGCTCGAGCCGAACACGACATTGAACACGGGTGTGGTAGAGACCGAGAGAACCGTCGGCAATCCGGAGAGATTATGACCAGCATTACCCAGACGATCACGCCGACCACCCATGATCTGGGTGAATTCCAGGTCCGCCGGGTGCTGCCGTCGCGCCATCGGCGGATGGTCGGGCCGTTTATCTTCGTCGATGAATTCGGCCCGGCGAGTCTGCCGGAAGGGCCGGGCATGGCGGTGCGGCCGCACCCGCATATCAATCTGGCGACGGTGACCTATTTGTTCGAGGGCGCAATCGACCATCGCGACAGCCTCGGGACGTTCCAGACCATCCGGCCGGGCGCGGTCAACCTGATGACGGCGGGCAGGGGGATTGTCCATTCGGAGCGGTCGCCGCTGGAAATAAAGGACGTCAAGAAGCCGATGTTCGGGATGCAGACCTGGCTGGCCTTGCCCGATGGCCAGGAGGAAATCGAGCCGGCGTTCGAGAATGTCGGCGCGGGCGATCTGCCAATCATCGAGGATGGCGGCGTGAAGGCGAGGGTGATCATGGGCTCGCTCTGGGGGCAGGCGGCTCCGACTACCTGTCATGCCGAGACCATCTATGCCGATATCCTGCTGTCTGCGGGGAGCGCGATCCCGATCGATGCGGAGGCCGATGAACGGGCGGTGATGCTGGTCGACGGCGAGGGGGCGCTGGATGGGGTGCCGCTGGACAAATATCAGCTCTACGTGATTGCGCCGGGTGCAAGCCTATCGCTTGGCTCGCGATCGGGTGGCCGCGCCATGCTGCTCGGCGGCGAGGCTTTTGCCAGCGAGCGGCATGTGTGGTGGAACTTTGTTTCTTCCAGCAAGGACCGGATCGAGCAAGCCAAGGCGGACTGGTTTGAAGGGCGGTTTCCGGTGGTGCCGGGGGATCCGGATGAATTTATTCCGTTGCCCGAGGGCAAGCCGAAGACGATCACGGATTGATTGATCCTCTCCCATAGGGAGAGGCTAAAAGCCTTGGCAATTTATTGCCTTAGCGCAGTCGGTGAGGGGTTTTAACTCTCCAGAGGTCGATAACCCCCTCACCGAGTTCCACTAGTCAGCAAGCTGACAAGTTCCACTTGCCTCTCCCTATGGGAGAGGGCAGTTCAATCTTGCTACCTTTTATCCTTCAAACCATTCGACCCATGCGCCATGAGCATGGGCGCGGCCCAGCAGCGCCGGTTCCTCGCCGCCGGGCCAGTAGCGGATGACCAGTTCGTGGCTGAACGTTTTGCGATTGGTCTCCAGCGACATCCACGCCAGCGGCTTGTCCAGGGTCGCTTTCTTGCCCGCTGTTTCCATCGCGGCGGTAATCCGGTCCTTGGTCTCCTGCGGCAGATATTGCCAGACGATCGAATGCATCAGCACCCGGGTCACGCCGCGCTCCTGCGGCCGGGTCAACTGCTCTTCGGTCCAATTGGCCGCATCGGCCTTGGCCACATCGGGCGGATCCATTTTGGCGAGCGCGATCGACGCTTCGATCCGCTTGAAGCGATCGGGCATTTCCGGCCAGATATAGCCTTTCAGCCGTGCCGCGGTTTCCTCATCGGTGAGATCGATCGGATTCTGGTCGCAGCCGCGGGCGCTGACGATCTCGACGGGTGCCTCGGGCGGAGGCGGGCCGCGCCATTCCGGCCTGATCCGCATCGGCGAATCCGCTGGACCGGCCTCGACGCCGGCCAGATTGTAGTGATAGCGGCCCATCATCGTGTTCACCCCGGCGCTGGCACCGAGTTCCAGCAGTTCGAATCGCGGACCGACCCGCCCCGACAGCCAGAGCAGGCCAGCCATGAAACTCGCCGAGCGGCCGGATTCGTTGGTCTGCGGCGGGCTGTCGAACCAGGGCAGCAATTCGGCGTCATGATCCGCGACGACCTCGCCGACCAGCTGGTCGATCTGGTCCTGATCGGTGATCCGGCCTTCGTAAATATCCCCCAAGCGCGGTTCCTCGCCGCTGAGATAGAGATGGTGGAGACCGCCGGTCAGGCGCAGCGGCATCGCGTCTTCCAGCGGCTTTCCCGGCCAGTGCGCGATCTTCTTTCCGCACGCAGTGGGGCCATTCATCAGGGCAAGCTGAGCCAGGATGACCGAAGCGGTGACCGGCGCGTCGTTGCGCCGGCAATGTTCGGCCTGGCCGCGCATTCCGGCAGTGATATCCTCGACGTCCAAAATATCCATAACTCGTTGCCCTTTGCCCTGTGAAGCCCTAAAGCCGCGGCCACCATGGCCGAACCACTGATCTTTGCAATTCCGAAAGGGAGGATTCTCGACGATGCCTTGCCGCTCCTTGAGCAGGCGGGGATTGTGCCGGAAGACGCCTTTTTTGACAAGTCCAACCGCAGCCTGAAATTCGCGACCAACCTGCCGCACATGGCGATCATTCGGGTGCGGGCGTTCGATGTCGCGACCTTCGTCGCACATGGCGCCGCGCAGATCGGCATTGTCGGTTCGGACGTGATCGAGGAATTCGGCTATAGCGAGCTGTACGCGCCGGTCGATCTCGGCATCGGACGCTGCCGGCTTTCGGTGGCGCAGCCGAAGGATGATGCGGAAGAGGTGGGCAATGTCTCGCATCTGCGGGTGGCGACCAAATATCCCAATCTGACCAGCCGCTATTTCGAGAGCAAGGGCATCCAGGCGGAATGTGTGAAGCTGAACGGGGCGATGGAACTCGCGCCGTCGCTGGGCCTGTCGCGGCATATCGTCGACCTGGTCGAATCGGGCAGCACGCTGAAGGCCAATGACCTGGTCGAGACCGACCGGATTCTCGAGATTTCGGGCCGTCTGGTCGTCAACCGCGCGGCGTTCAAGATGCGCAGCGCCGAGCTGACGCCGCTGGTGCAGAAGTTTCGCGAGCTGGCGGGGCAGGTCGGATGACCTTCCGGATGGCCATTGGCGAACCCGGTTTTGCCGAGGCGTTTGACGCGCTGGTCAATGCGCGGCGCGAGGCGGATGCTGATGTTTCTGCCGATGTCAGGGCGATCATCGGGGAGGTTCGGGATCAGGGCGACGCGGCGTTGGCGCGGCTGACCCGCAAGTTTGACCGGCATGACCTAGAGCAGACCGGATGGCGCGTCGAGAAGGCCGAATCCGCTGCCGCATTGGAGGGATTGGAAGCTTCCCTGCGGGTGGCGCTGGAACTGGCGGCCTTGAGAATTCGTGATTACCATGAAGGACAACTCCCTGAAAACAGGGACTATATGGATGAGGCTGGAGTCCGCATCGGGGCGCGCTGGAACGCGGTGGAGCGCGCCGGCATCTATATTCCCGGTGGTCGCGCGGCCTATCCCTCGTCGGTGCTGATGAACGCGATTCCGGCCAAGGCGGCGGGTGTCGAGCATATCATCATGGTGACGCCGGCACCCGATGGCTACATCAACCCGTTGGTGCTGGCAGCGGCCGAACTGGCTGGCGTAAGTGAAATCTGGCGGATTGGCGGCGCGCAGGCAGTGGCAGCGCTCGCTTATGGTACCGAGAAGATCAAAGCGGTCGATGTCATCACCGGCCCGGGCAATGCCTGGGTCGCCGAGGCGAAGCGGCAGGTATTCGGCGTGGTCGGGATCGACATGGTCGCCGGCCCGTCGGAAATCGTGGTTGTAGCCGACGGCAAGAATGATCCGGACTGGATCGCCGCCGACCTGCTCAGCCAGGCGGAACATGATCCGACCAGCCAGTCGATCCTGTTCACAGACGATACAAGCTTTGCCGATCAAGTTGCTGCCAAGATAAAGGAACAGCTGGGCGTGCTGGCCACATCCGAAACCGCGACGACCAGCTGGAATGACAATGGCGCGATCATCGTCGTCGAGCGGCTCGAGCAGGCTCTGCCTTTGGTAGACCGGCTGGCCGCCGAACATCTCGAACTGGCGGTCGATGATCCCGACGCGCTGTTCAGGAAGGTCCGCCACGCCGGATCGGTGTTTCTCGGCCGTCACACCCCGGAAGCGGTTGGCGACTATGTTGCCGGTCCGAACCACGTTCTGCCCACCGGTCGCCGGGCGCGTTTTTCGTCGGGCCTTTCGGTGACCGATTTCATGAAGCGCACCAGCTTCATCCACTGCGACGAACGGGCGCTGGCCAATATCGGCCCGGCGGCGGTGGCGCTCGCAGAAGCAGAAGGCTTGCCCGCCCATGCCGCCAGCGTGAGAAAAAGGTTGAAGCACCTTCCATGAGAGAACCTGACCCATTGATAGATGGCTGGTTTCTCAGAGATAGTGAGGCCACCCACGCGGAGGCCCCCGATACGTTTTCGATTCCAAGTGAACAAGAACGACAATCACTGGCGGTCGGGGATTTCGCGAAACTAGTTTTCGAAATTTGGGTAGATGATCCGGAAGAGTCCGCTTCTGTTGAGCGTATGTGGGTGATAGTGTCGGAGGTCTTGGAGAATAGCTATATCGGCATTTTGGATAACGAGCCCGATGGTATTGAAAAGAACGACGACTTCTGGTGTGGCTCTGAAATTCCATTTGGTGCAAAGCACATTATTCAGATCGATAAGGCGGATGAGAAATCAATCGCAATCGCTCAATCCGTACCATTAACCAGATGGCCCAGATAACATGACTGCAAAATCATCCGAAAGGTGATGCCCATGACCATTTCCCTATATGATGCCGTAATTCCGAGCCAGCTGCAGATCATTGCTTCGGTTCGCAAGCTGGTCGACAAGGCCAAGGCCCATTGCGAGGCCGAGGGCACGGCGCCAGAAGAAATTATCGGCGCGCGGCTGATCGCTGACATGCAGCCTTTCTCCTACCAGGTGAAATGCTGCCGCGAACATTCGCTGGGTGCGATCGAAGCGGTTCGCGAGGGCGTATTCACTCCGAGCCTGGCAGCACCGCCCAGCGACTGGGCAGGGCTTTACGAGAAACTCGATGAAGCAAAGGCCGGTCTCGAAGCGGTCAGCGAAGCGGAAATGGAAGGCTTTGTCGGCCAGCATATGGAGTTCCGGTTCAAGGATACGGTGATGCCGTTCACCGCCGAACATTTCCTGATGAGCTTTGCCCAGCCCAATTTCTATTTCCACGCCACGACCGCCTACGACCTGCTGCGCGAGCGCGGGTTCAAGATCGGCAAGATGGATTTCGTCGGCATGCCCCGGATGAAAAGATCATGACCGCAAAATCGACATCCCGATCCGCTGCCCGGCTCGCTGCCGTGCAGGCGCTGTTCCAGCACCAGATGGAAAAGACGCCGGTGCCGAAGCTGCTCAAGGAATTTCACGACCATCGGCTTGGCCATGAAATCGAGGATGACCAATATCATCCGGCCGAGCGCGACTTTTTCGATGACCTGGTCATTGGCGTCACTTCGCGGATGGAGGAAATCGACCAGCTTGTCGCCTCGAAGCTGGCTTCGGGATGGACCATCGGTCGTCTCGACAAGACCATGCTGCAGATTCTGCGCGCCGGTACCTTTGAATTGGTCGCACAAGAGGAAGTGCCGGTCGCAACGGTGATTGACGAATATCTCGATGTTGCGCATGCGTTTTTCAGCAAGAAGGATGCGGGCTTCGTCAACGGGCTGCTCGATAGCATCGCAAAACAGGTAAGGGGCTGAACGCTGCCCCGGCCGAGACTGGGGAAGTGATTGTCCGATTTTCTGAAACGACTGGATCCCGCCTTCCGTGACATGATCGCGGCGGAAGGTCCCTATATATTCGAGATCCTGAAATCGGACGTGGCGGCCGCGCGCGCGGCGCTGGACACGCTGTTTGCACAGCTGGCTGCCGATCTGCCCGAATATGACGGCCAGAAGGACGAATATCACATGCCGGGACTGGCGGGCGAGCCCGAGGTTGCGGTGATCGAATATCGCGCGCGCGATCTGCTGTTTCCGGATTGCGTCATCATCTGGCTGCACGGCGGCGGCTACATGATGGGCAGTGCCGATGACCTGTCGGCCCAGAGCTATTCGACGCTGGCGCCGGTGATCTCGGTCGACTACCGGATGGCGCCGGAGCATCGCTCGCCGGCAGCGGCCCGCGACGTCTGCGCGGTGATCGAACGGGTGGCGGAAAACCGGAAGCCGCGCAAGATCATCCTTGCCGGACCGAGCGCGGGCGGCGGCCTGGCCGCAAGCGCCGCGCTGCTCAACCGCGACCGGGGTGGACCGGACATCGCCTTCCAGCTGCTGATCTACCCGATGCTGGACGACCGGCATGACACGCCGTCGGGCCATATGGATATTCCGCCCTCGACCTGGACGCGCGAAACCTCGCTCCATGCCTGGTCGCTCTATGCCGAGGAAGAGGGTGCCAGCGCTTATGCCGCGGCGGCCCGGGCAACCGATCTTGCGGGACTGCCGCCCGCCTATATCATGTGCGGCGATCTCGACCTGTTTTTCGACGAAGACATTTTCTATGCAAACCGGCTTCGTTCATCCGGTGTTCCGGTTGAGCTTGCTATCTACCCAGGCGCGCCGCACGGTTTCAACGGATTTGCCCCTCAGGCAGCGGTCAGCAAGCGCGCCAACGCTTCCATCAGAATGGCACTGGAGCACGCCCTGTCTTGAGCGAACTGGATTTCATTGACCGGCTGAAAGCCATCACCACCCATCCGGCTGCTCGCGGCCTGGTCGACGATGTCGCAATGATGCCGTTCGGACGGCACAAGCTGGTGATGACCCACGACATGATGGTTGAGGGCGTGCATTTCCTGCGCGACGCCGATCCCGCCGATGTCGCGTGGAAGCTGGTCGCGGTCAACCTGTCCGATCTGGCGGCCAAGGGCGCAAAGCCGCTCGGCATCTTGCTCGGCTACGGCCGCACCGCCGGGGACCAGTGGGACGCGGCCTTTGTCGAGGGCCTGAAGCAGGCGATCGACCGCTTTGCGGTGCCGCTGCTCGGCGGCGACACGGTGGCAATGGGCGAGGATGCCCCGCGAACCTTTGGCCTGACCGCGATCGGCGAGGCTAAGGGCCATATCGTACCGTCGCGCAGCAACGCCCGGCCGGGTCACGCGGTCTATGTCACCGGCACCATCGGCGATGCCTGGGCCGGCCTGCAGATCGCCTCGGGACTGCTTCGGTCAAGCGATATCGACACCACGGCCTTCCTGCTGAAAGCGCATACCCGTCCACTCCCCCGACTGGAGGAGGGCAGGATATTGTCGAACCTGGTCAGCAGCATGATGGATGTTTCGGACGGCCTGCTGCTCGATGCGTCGCGGATCGCCGCTGCCAGCGGCGTGCAGATCGAGATCGACCTGGCCGAAGTCCCCCTGTCAAAACAGTTTCAGACGCTGGTCGGTGACGACAAGGAAGCGCGGCTCAGCGCCGCATCGGGTGGCGACGACTATCAGCTGCTGCTCACCGCCACCCCGGGAACCGTCCTGCCGATTCCGCTGACCTGTGTCGGAACCTGTCGGCCGGGTGCCGGCCTCACTCTGCACAGCCATGGCGAGCGGCTCGACCTGCCGGAACATCTGGGTTTCGTGCACGCCTGAACCGGCCGCCATTCGGCCGGTCGGACCGGTCCCTGTCAACCTCTCTGCCCCATCAAAATCAGGGCTTGCGCGATTTGCGTTTCCCGCACTATAGCCAAGGCCTCAACAGCCCCGAGGATACGGGGCGTTTTAGTATGAACCATAGGGGAGAGTGCAGCGATGACGGTTGTCACCATTTCAATTTTATGCGGTTTTGTCGCCATATTATACGGCTTCATAACCAGCCGCCAGGTGCTCAATGCGCCGGCCGGCAACGAAAAAATGCAATCCATCGCGGGCGCGATCCAAGAAGGCGCCCAAGCCTATCTGAACCGCCAATATCGCGCGATCGGTCTCGTCGGCATCGTCGTCGCGGTTCTGGTCTTCATCTTCCTCGGTACCATTTCAACGGTCGGCTTCCTGCTCGGCGCGATCCTGTCGGGCGTCGCGGGCTATATCGGCATGAACATCTCGGTTCGTGCCAATGTCCGCACCGCCCAGGGTGCCAGCGAAAGCCTGCAGACGGGACTGACCGTCGCGTTTCGCGCCGGCGCGGTGACCGGCATGCTGGTCGCGGGTCTGGCGCTGCTCGCCATCTCGATCTTCTTCTACGTGCTGACCACCCAGATGGGCATGGCGGCCAATGACCGCACGGTGATTGACTCGCTGGTTGCGCTGGCCTTTGGCGCTTCGCTGATCTCGATCTTTGCCCGGCTTGGCGGCGGTATCTTCACCAAGGCCGCAGACGTCGGCGCCGATCTGGTCGGCAAGGTCGAAGCCGGCATCCCCGAGGATGATCCACGCAACCCTGCGACCATCGCGGATAATGTCGGCGACAATGTCGGCGACTGCGCCGGCATGGCGGCCGACCTGTTCGAGACCTATGTCGTGACCGTCGGTGCGACGATGGTGCTGCTGGCGCTGCTGTTTGGCGATCTGGTTGGCAGCACAATGCTGGCCGACCTGATGGCGCTGCCGCTGATTGTCGGCGGTGTCTGCATCCTGACGTCGATCATCGGCACCTATATGGTCCGGCTCGGCAAGGGCACCAATATCATGGGCGCGCTGTACAAGGGTTTCATCACCACTGCGGTGCTTTCGATCCCGGCGATCTATTATGTTACCTTCCAGACGCTCGGCGACATGAACACGCCGATTGGCGTCGCGCTTGACGGAACCGGCGGGTTTACCGGCATGGCCCTGTTCTGGTCGATGATGGTCGGCCTGGCCGTTACCGGCCTGATCATCTGGATCACCGAATATTATACCGGCACGCAATATCGTCCGGTGCGGTCGATCGCCAAATCTTCGGAAACCGGCCACGGCACCAACGTGATCCAGGGTCTGGCAATTTCGATGGAAGCCACGGCGCTGCCGACACTGGTGATCGTTGTCGGTATTGTCATTGCGTTCCAGCTTGCCGGTCTGATCGGTATCGCCTTTGCCGCTACCGCGATGCTGGCGCTTGCCGGAATGGTCGTGGCGCTAGACGCTTATGGACCGGTGACGGATAACGCGGGCGGCATCGCCGAAATGGCGGGCCTGGACGAAAGCGTTCGCAACAAGACCGATGCGCTCGACGCCGTCGGCAACACCACCAAGGCGGTGACCAAGGGCTATGCCATCGGTTCTGCCGGTCTGGCGGCGCTGGTATTGTTCTCGGCCTATACCGCTGACCTGAAGGAGTTCTTCCCGAACCTCGAGGTCAGCTTCAGCCTGGAAAATCCCTATGTGATCGTGGGCCTGCTGCTGGGTGCGTTGCTGCCCTATCTGTTCGGCTCGATGGGCATGACAGCGGTGGGCCGCGCGGCTGGCGACGTCGTGAAAGATGTCCGCGAGCAGTTTGCGAGTGATCCCGGCATCATGGCGGGTACGTCGCGTCCGAACTACGCCCGGACCGTGGATCTGGTGACCAAGGCGGCGATCAAGGAAATGATCCTGCCATCGCTGTTGCCGGTGCTGGCGCCGATCGTGGTCTATTTTGCGATCACCGCTGTCGCGGGGCAGGCCAACGGCTTTGCCGCGCTGGGTGCGCTGCTGCTCGGCGTGATCGTGTCCGGCCTGTTTGTCGCGCTGTCGATGACAGCCGGTGGCGGGGCCTGGGACAATGCCAAGAAATATATCGAGGACGGCAATCACGGCGGCAAGGGTTCGGAAGCGCACAAGGCAGCGGTAACCGGCGATACGGTCGGCGATCCCTACAAGGATACCGCTGGTCCTGCCGTCAACCCGATGATCAAGATCACCAATATCGTCGCATTGCTGCTGCTCGCAGCGCTCTATGCGGCGCAGGGCGGGGTGTAAAAGCAAAGCCGCAACGCGGATTGGCCGCCGGACCCAAGGGCGACCGATCACCAATTTCCACCCCGCCGGAAGCAATTCCGGCGGGGTTTTTTCTGACTGCCGATCCCGAAAGACCGCGCGGACGGCGTTAATCACATATTACCCCTTTTCCGCTAGCTGGAGAGCCTGAACGGACGGTGCGAGCAGGCAGATGGATTTGAGTGGACTGCAGAGTTTTGAAGGCAAGGATATCTGTGCGAACCGGTTTCGCGATGGCTTGGCCGCATCCGAATGCCAGGCGATATTGCATCCGGCTGGCCAGATTGATGCCCGTCTGGCCGAAGCTTGGGGCGACCTCGCCATGGCGGCGAGCGAACCCAATATATTCTACGAACACTGGTTTCTCCGCCCGGGGCTCGAACGTTTCGACCATCATCCGGACCTCAGGCTCTTCCTGCTGTGGGCCGGCGAGCCCGGTCATTCCCTGCTGCTTGGCCTGCTCCCGCTTGGCCCCGACAGCCGGTTCGGACGCTGGCCGGTGCCGCATGTCCAGAACTGGATGCACCACAATTGCTTTCTCGGGACGCCGCTGGTCCGCAAGGGGTTTGAACAGGCGTTCTGGGAACAGTTGCTGATCGTCCTCGACGGCAGCAACTGGCCGGGCTTTCTCCATATCAACGGCATGACGATCGGCGGACCGCTGGACCGGGCCCTTCGCGTGGTGGCCAGGGCACAGAAGCGGCGCTGCGATCTGGTGTACAGCGAGGCGCGGGCGCTGTTGCAAAGCGATCTCGGCTCCCAGGCCTATTTCGAGGCAACCGTGCGCGGAAAGAAGCGCAAGGAGTTGCGGCGACAGACCAAGCGCCTGGCGGAGCTTGGCGATGTGACGTTCCATCACCGCACCGACGCGGAGGATCTGGACCGCTGGATCGACGAATTTCTGCAGCTGGAGCGACAGGGCTGGAAAGGCTATGGCGGTTCCGCGCTCGATTCCTCCGATCAGACAAGGGAATTTTTTCGCGACGTGCTGCGCGGGGCTGCCCGCGGCGGGCAACTGGAGCGGCATGATATCCGTCTGGAGGGCACGCCGCTGGTGATGCTGGTGAATTTCCACAGCGGCGCCGGCAGCTTTTCGTTCAAGACCGCGTTTGACGAGGCCTTCGCCCGCTTTTCGCCGGGCGTCTTGCTGCAGATCGAGAATCTGCGCCTGCTGGACAGGCCGGAGCTTGACTGGATGGACAGCTGCGCGGCCGAAAATCATTCGATGATCGACAGCCTGTGGTCCGGCCGCCGCCATATCGGCCGCTTTTCCGTGGAACTGGAGGGCGTTTCGCGGCGAACGGTCTTTCGCGGTCTGCGGCTCGGCGAGGAGCTGATGGGCAGGCTCAAGGGGCGCACAATCATCGATCCGACAGAGGGACAGGCATGAACCAGATTTCCGGCAGGGACAGCTTTCGGCAGCATGTGTTCGGGGACGAGGGCCGGCGGCAATTCGACGCCTGCTATCCCGAGCAGCCGCGGCTGCTCGATCACCATATGCAGGCGCACGAGCTGCTGACGCTCGATGCGCTGGCCCGGCTGGGGGCGACGCTGCCCGGGAAGAGCGTCGAATATAATCCGGGCGACCTGCCGGTCGGGATCCGGCCGGAGGACGTGCCAGCCAATGGCCTGAGCATCGGCGACACGATCCGGATGATCGACCAGGCGGCGAGCTGGGCGGTGCTCAAGAATATCGAGCAGGTGCCGGCATATGAGGCGCTGCTGCTTGGGCTGCTCGCCGAGATCCGGCCGATCCTGGAGGCAAAGACCGGGCAGATGCTGAAGCCGCAGGGCTTTGTCTTCGTGTCCTCGCCGGGGGCGGTGACGCCCTATCATTTCGATCCGGAGCATAATATCCTGCTGCAGCTGCGCGGCGAGAAATGGATGACGGTCTTTCCCGCTGGCGACCCGCGCTTTGCCGCCGACGAAATCCACGAGGGCTATCATCTCGGCGGCCACCGCAATCTGGTCTGGCAGGATGATTTCGAGGCCGAGGGCGTTCGCCACCACCTGACCCCGGGCAAGGCGATCTTCGTACCGGTGATGGCGCCGCATTTTGTCCAGAACGGGCCGGAGCCGAGCATCTCGCTGTCGATCACCTGGCGTTCGGACTGGAGCTTTGCCGAGGCGGACGCGCGGGCGTTTAACGGCTGGCTGCGGCGGCGGGGGCTGACGCCCAGGGCACCTGGGCGGTTTCCGGCGCGCAACCGGGCGAAGGCGCTGGGCTGGCGGGTGCTGAGGAAGCTGGGGGTCTAGCGCCACTATCGGCGCCGACCGTAGCGGCCTCCTCGGCAAGGATCTGGGTCTGGGATCTGGGTCTGGGATTGGGGGGCAAGGGGCGGAGACTTACCGCTCAGCTATCTTTCTCGGGTTTCCCCTTTCAATCGTGCCGGCCCTGCTTATATGTAATGATATAACGTAACATATAGGTCTTGTTCATGTCATCCGTCTCGCGAAATATCTCCCGCCTCCATAAAAATGGCAGCGATCTGATCGAGGGCGCCGCGATCTCGGCATCGCTGCTGTGCCTGGTGCATTGCCTGGCGTTGCCGGTGCTGCTGCTCGTCCTGCCGGGACTGCTGGGGATATTTGCACAGTCGGAGCTGTTTCACGCGGCGGTGTTCCTGGTTTTTGCTCCCTTTGCGGCGATTGCCTTTCTGATCGGCTATCGGTCCCACGGGCAGGCGGTTCCGGCGATGCTGGGCTTGGCCGGTCTGGTCTGCCTGGCCGTCGCACTGGTCCCGGGGCTCGGCGAGCAGGGCGAATATTGGATCACCATCACCGGCAGCCTGCTGCTGGTCACCGGTCATCTGCTTAACTGGGCATAGCGGAGCCATCACCATTAAGCCGGGACTGGCTTGGCGGTTGGCGCAACGCTGACTTCCTCCTAGCCCGTTGACACGGCTGCATTTCTTGACAAATCAATATGAGTGTGTATATAAATACACATGGAGCGGAACGGCAAGAAGATCATCCAGCGGCTTCTGGCGGATGGGTTTCAGCTTGTTTCGGTGAAGGGTTCGCACCACAAATATCGCAAAAATGGAAGAACCATCATTGTACCGCATCCCAAAAAGGACCTGCCACTCGGTACTGCGCGCAGCATTGCGCGAGCGGCAGGATGGATTTGAAAGGGTAGCAGCATGTTCTATTTTGCCGTCGTCCACAAAGACGAGAATAGCGTCTTCGGCATTTCCTTTCCGGAAATTCCCGGCTGTTTCTCCGCTGCCGACCGGGAAGAGGATATCATCCCCAATGCAATTGAGGCGCTGTCGCTCTATTTCGAGGATGAAGCGGCGATCGCGCCCCGTTCAATCAGTGAAGTCAGGCAATTGGCAGCCGAAGACCTGAGTGAGGGGGCCTATCTCGTGCAAATTCCCTATCTGCAACGAACCGGCCGGACCGGGCGCTATAATGTCTCGCTCGACACCGGCGTGGTCAGGATGATCGACAGCGCCGCAAAGAACCGCAAGATGACAAGGAGCGCCTTTCTGGAGGATGCTGCGCTGAAGGAAATCGGGACAGGGTCGTAGTGAGTTCCAATAAGCAGTGTCGGGCTTTTTGCTCTAATCCGAAGCCATCGCCTTAATTCTGCTCAAAATCTTCGCCTTATGCTTATAAATATAGATCGTCGTATTTACGGGATGCCCAATTTCTTCCTTTTCGGTATCGCCATTATCCTTTGAATCTCCCCAATCTCCATTGCTCACTCCAATCCCGCTTGACTTTCCCCCCGCCGCCGTCACTCTCCTCAAAAAAAAGCAGGAGAGAGATCATGGCCACCGTTGTCACCGCCGCACCGATCAGCATGGACGCCTTTGTCGAGAAGCAGGCGCGGGGGGATGCGGTGGTCAATATCATGCTGGCCGGGGGGATCAATTACTGGCTGACGCGCGATCTGGCCTTTGTGCCGGGGACGCTGCCGCTCGGTGACAGCAATCCCAATCTCGCCGGGACTCTGGTCGGTATTGCGGTGCTGATGAGCATCCTGCTGACCCTGATCGTCTACTTCATCACCGTGTCGCAGCGCAAGGCGGGCAAGATCATGCCCGGGCTGCCGGCTGAGCGGCGGGTCGGGTTCGCGCCCTTCCTGCTGGCGCTGAAACACCTGGCACTGACCCTGGTCCCCGCCGTGCTGATCGGGATGCTGCTGCAGACCGCTGCCCCGGATCTGCGCTTCACGCCGCTGGTCTTTACCGCGATGGTCACGATCATCGCGGCGGTGCTGGCCTATGTCATGTCGAAAAGCACGACCCGGGCGACGCTGAAACTGTGATCATCATTTCCGCCGCCTTCGCCGTTCCCCCGGCCCGGCGCGACGCGATCATCGCGCTGTGCGCCGAGCATAGCGCGCGCTCGCGGGCCGAACCGGGATGCCTCTCGCACCATATTCACGTGGATTGCGAAGATCCGGAGCGGCTTTTCTATTACGAGGAGTGGCGGGACGAGGCTGCGGTTGCGGCGCATTTCGCGGTGCCGGAATCGAGGGAATTCGTGAAGCGGTTGACCGAGTTGGTCGGGGAGCGGCCGGGGATGGGGATGTATCGGGCGGAGACGGTTGCGCCGGCGGACCTGGGTTCAAAACCTTCACCTCATCTCCTTCTCCCGTGAGGGAGAAGGATGCGAAGACTTGGCAGCTTGCTGCCTAGTCGCAGCTGGATGAGGGTGTTCTGTGCTTCGGTGTGCAGAACACCCTCATCCAACGCCGCCTAGCTTCGTTCCTCAGCAAGGCTCTGTATCCTTCTCCCTAACGGGAGAAGGGAGAATCAAGCCTCGTCCCAGTCTCGTCATCCTGAACTTGTTTCAGGATGACGAAAACGTTATCGGGGCGCAGCCATCCGACCGGCGAAGGGATGCCTAAAACCGCTTGCGGAAGCTGATCTCTACATAGCGACCGACCGGATCGAGAAAGCCGGGCTGGTAGCTGAGCGGCACCAGGCCGCCCCCGTCACGGACGGTCTGGATATCGTCGAAGATATTGTCGACCTTGAGCGATATCCGGCTGCCTTTCAGGAACGGCACGGTCTCGGTCAGGCTGCCGCGGTCGTCGAGATTGACGAACAGCCGGAGGTTGAGCGTGGTCAGGTCGGAGAAGCGCAGGTCGGAGCCGGTGAGCCCGCCATCGACCCGGGTTCCGATCTGGTGCTTGCCGTCGAGGCGGAAGCCGATCCCGTTGTTGAACCAGCCGCCGTTGATCTCGAACTCGTGCCGCGGGCTGCCGCCGGAGGAGCCGATCGCTGATCCGTTCAGCAGATCGAGTTCGTCGACGCCGTCGCGGATCTTGACGCGGTCCTCGAGGCGGATCGTGTGAAAGGCCGAAACCTGCCAGCGACCGCCGCTTGGCCGGCCGCCCATGCCGGGTCCGCCGCGCCGTCCGGTCGGGCGTGCATTCTCGCCCGGGGCGGACGGGGCTGCGTCTGGGTTCGTGCTCTTTTGTGCCTCGCCAGCCGGCGCGGGGTCCTCGGGTCGCTGCGATCCGCGATCGCGTCTGCCCGGACCGTCACCGCGCCCTTCGCCGAAGCGCTTGGAAAAATCGATGCCGTAGCGGATCCGTTCGCTGCTGACATTGGCATAGTTGACCGGTCGCCGGTCGATCGCGATCAGCCGGCCGCTGGCATCGCGAGTCACCCGGTCAGGAAAGGCGGCCTCGATTTCCGGGGTCAGCAGCGGGAAGCTGGACGCCACATTGTCGCTGCTATTGCGGAAATATTCGCCGAGGAAGCTGAAACCCTCTAGCCATTCGGGACGGTAGTTGACCGCCAGCTTGATATCGCGCCGCTTTTCCGCCAGCAGCGCCGGGTTGCCGCCGGTGGTGATCGCCGCCAGGACGCTCTGGCCGCTGGCAAAATCGAAGGTCGTGACATCGGGTGTGATGATCACCGGATTGCCGAGCTGGGTGATGCCGGGGGCAGCTTCCTCGCCGATGGCGGAAGCGGTGAACGTCAGCCCGTCGATCGGCTCCCAGTTCAGGCCAAAGCCAAATTCCACCAGACCGCCGAAGTCGGACAGTTCGGCATAGCCGAGATTGCCGTTGACCGACAATTTGCCGATCGCTTCGACGACATCGATATTCTCGTCGGCGAGCGGAATGTCTATGTTGATTCCGGTGCTGAGCTGGTCGCGACCGAGGTCGGTGGTGGTGACGATGCCGCTGCGCGTTTCCCGGCTGGCCAGATCCTCTCGGTTGTAGCCGGCCCGCACCGTGGTGGTGACGGTTCCCGAAGGAAGGTTGAGCAGACTGCCGGAAATCGTCGCCAGATTGTTGAAGGTCTGGTTCACGGCGCGGGCGCTGTCGGTGCCCGGTGCGCCGAGCAGACTGCCGAAACTTGCGGCGAAGGGATCGACGGTGCCGGCATCGATCGCCGCCTGCAATGCACCGATATCGCCGGACCGTTCGGTGTCGGTATCGACCTGCGCGCGCGTATAGTCGCTGGTCAGCGACCATTGCCATTCGCTCAACATGCCGTTCAGGGTCAGTCCGGCCTGGGCGGTGTTGCTTTCCTGCACCCGGTTGAGCGGGCCATATTCGGTGAAATAGCGGAACAGCGGATCGCCGGCGACCTGCAGCGTGCCGTTCGGGAGGCCCTGCAGGCCGCGGGACTTGTCATAGACATAGCCGCCATTGAGCGACAGCGACATGCCGTTGGCGAATTGCCGGCTGTAGTTGGAGTTGAGCTCGACATTGTCGGACGGCGCCACCAGCGTGCGGAAATCGCCGAGATTGACCTGATCGCCTGCCGCGGTCTGGATGATGCCGCGCTCGCTTTCGGTGATCGCGGTGTTGTGCTGCCATTCCAGGTTGATGTTGACCCGGCTGTTCTTGCCGATCTTGGTGACGTTGGTTTCCAGTTCGGATTTCCCCTGGCCGCCCTCCGTGGGCATGCCATATTCGCCCTCCACGCTGACCCCGGTGTAATTGTCCTTGAGGATGAAATTGATCACCCGCTGATCCGGACGATAGCCATATTGCAGCGCCAGTTCTTCCGGGAACACCTGCACCGTGCGGATCGCTTCGGGCGGCAGATCGCGGATTTCGCGGAAGCCGGAGGTGCGTTGGCCGTTGATCAGCACGACCGGCCGGCCGCTGCCGCGACCCCGGCCCGAGGTCGTCTGCGAGGACAGCGCCTCGAGCAGGTCCTGCACCGAGGAAGCGCCATAGCTGGCGATATCCGCCTCGCTCAGCTCGACGACGGGCGGGACATCGGTGATCACCGCGCCGCGCGGGCGCTCGGCGGTGACGACGATTTCCTCGTCCGGATAATCGCCACCGGCATCACTGGTCTGCGCGCCAGCGGGGGCGGCGAACAGCAGTCCGGCCAGAACGAACGGAGAGGCAGTGGTCAGCAGCTTGGGGGAGGACATCATAACAGGTTCACAACTCGACAATAGGGGGAAGGGGATGTCCGAAATGCCACGCAGGACATGCTAATGGTATAATTTCTTTGTATTAAATTGTCGCAGGCAAATTGCCGGAGCGGCGGCAGAATTTATCATTTGGGGAGATGCAGCTAATCCTTCCCTTTTTCCGCATTTGCCGTTATGGCGCACTGCAATACGCGGGTTTGCCGCGATAGCAGGGAAAATGTAACGCCATATGGCAAAAGAAGAACTACTGGAAATGAAGGGGATGGTTCGCGAACTGCTCCCCAACGCGATGTTCCGGGTCGAGCTGGAAAACGGCCACGAAATCCTCGGACATACCGCCGGCAAGATGCGCAAGAATCGCATCCGCGTGCTGGTTGGCGACGAAGTGCTCGTCGAGCTCACCCCCTATGATCTGACCAAGGGTCGTATCACCTATCGTTTCAAGTGACGTAATGCCGTTCGTCCCGAGCGTGTCGAAGGACGGCTTCCGGCACGCAGCGCGTCTGCGCAGCGGGCTTCGACAGGCCCGGCGCGGATGGTTCAGACGGTATTTTATCCTATGAAACTGGTCCTCGCCTCCTCCAGCCCGCGCCGGCTGGAACTGCTCGGTCGCCTTGGCATCACGCCCGACCGCATCATCTCCCCAGACATTGACGAAAGCCCGCGCAAGGGCGAGTTGCCGCGCGACTATGTGCTGCGCATGGCGCAGGAAAAGGCGGGCGCGGTCGAGCGCGCGGAGGGCGAAATGCTGCTCGCCGGTGATACCACGGTGGCGGTCGGTCGACGGATCCTGGGGCAGGCCAAGGATGCCGCGGAACAGCGCGCGTTCCTGCAGCTGGTCAGCGGCCGGCGCCATCATGTAATGTCTGCCGTCTGCGTGATCGCTGCCGATGGCACGGCGCGGACCAAATTGTCCGACAGCATCGTCAAGTTCAAGCGGTTCGAGCCGCGCGAGATCGAGGCTTATATCACCAGCGGCGAGGGGCAGGGCAAGGCCGGCGGCTATGCGATCCAGGGCATTGCGGAGGCATTTGTCACGTGGATGTCGGGCAGCTACAGCGGGATCATGGGCCTGCCACTTTACGAGACCCGCAATCTGCTGATCAGCAGCGGTTACCCCCTTGGCTGATCTTGCCACCGGCTGGCTCTACGAAGCCGGGATCGGCGAGAATCGCGCGCTGCGGCTGGAACGGGGCGAGCTGGCACAGATCCGCATCGAGCGTGCCGACGCCAGGGTCCGCGCCGGCGCGATCGTCGAGGCAAAATTCACCAGCCAGTGGGTCGCCGGGATATCCGGCATTGTAACCCTGACAGACGGGCAGGAAGCGTTGCTGCAACCGCTGCCCAGGGGCCTGACCGAAGGCGAGACGGTCCGGGTCGCGATCACGCGCGCCGCGATCAGCGAGCGCGGCGGCCAGGCCAAGCGAGCCAAAGCCCAGCCGGCGGATCCGGGCCAGACCCTGACCGATGGCCCTGATCTGCTGGCGGAAATCACCGCAAGCGGCCTGCCTGTCCGGCAGGTTCATGCCCATGACCAAGATATTCTGGCCGCGCACGGCTGGCACGAAGCCGTCGAACAGGCCGAAAGCAGCCGGATCGAATTTGCCGGTGGCAGCCTGCTGGTCTCGCTGACCCCGGCGATGATGTTGATCGATGTCGACGGGCCGCTGCCGCCGTTCGAGCTGGCGAAGCGGGCGGCGAGGGAAATGGCCGCCGCGCTGGTGCGGCTCGATATCGGCGGCAATATCGGCGTGGATTTTCCGACGCTGGCCGCCAAGGCGGACCGTTCCGCCGTCACCGCGATTTTTGACGAACATATGGTGGCCAATTGCGAGCGCACGGCGATCAACGGCTTCGGTTTCCTGCAGATTGTCAGCCGCAAGGTCCGGCCATCGGTACCCGAAATCCTGCAGGCGAGCCGGCCAGCCAACGCGGCGCTCAAGCTGCTGCGGCAGGCGGAGCGGGATCGCGGCACCGGCACCCTGCGACTGGCGGTGCACCCGGCTGTGGCGAACAGGCTGACGCCGGCGCTGCTGGCAGAACTGGCGAAGCGAACCGGGCGGACCCCATCGCTTGAATCCCGGGGGGATATCCCGATCGATGGCGGCTTCGTCTCCTAGCCATCTTCCCGCCAGACCCGGACAGCAGTGCTTGCTTTTCCGCCGCCCAGTCGTCAAACCCGGCGCATGACAGATATCATCCTCTACGACTATTGGCGCAGCTCGGCGAGCTACCGGGTGCGCATCGCGCTCAATCTCAAGGGCATTGCCTATACCGCCGTACCCACCAGCCTGCTGGACGGCGATCAGCGTGCGCCGGCCTATGTCGCCCGCAACCCGCAGGGCCTTGTTCCGATGCTCTCGATCAACGGGCATGACCTGACCCAGTCGCTGGCGATCATCGACTATCTCGATGCGCAATATGAAGAGCCGCCGATGGTGTCGCGCGACCCGCTGGCGCGGGCCACAACGCTCGCCCACGCAATGGTTATCGCAGCCGACATCCATCCGGTGAACAATCTGCGGATATTGAAATATCTCAAGGATGAACTGGGGCAATCACAGGACGCCATCGACGGCTGGTATCGCCACTGGATCGCAGAAGGCTTTGCGGCGCTGGAGATCATGGCGCCCGACAGCGGATTGTTCGGCGGTGAGCAACCCAATCTTGCCGACGTCTGTCTGGTCCCGCAAATGGCCAATGCACGCCGGTTCGAAACGGACTTGAGCGGCTTTCCCAAACTCGTTCGGATAGATGCGGCGTGCAATGCATTGGAGGCTTTTCAGAAGGCTGCTCCGGAAGCCGTGAAGCCAGAATAATGAAAAAATGGATTGTGGCGCTGCCGTTGCTGGCGAGCAACGTTCCCGCATGGGGGCAGGACCGGTCCGACAGGCGCGATGAGGCCATTGTCTTCGCCGATCTGCGGACATCAGAAATTGTCGTGACGGGGCTGCCCGCTTCGCTGGGCGACGAGGCTTACAAGACCATCGATATTCCGATGGAATCGGCGACCCGGGTGGAGAATATATTGCGCGATGTTCCGGGACTGCAGCAGTTCCGCCGGTCGGACGCGCGGTCCGCCAATCCGACCAGTCAGGGGGTCACGCTGCGCGGCCTCGGCGGCAATGCGTCCTCGCGCGCCTTGCTGATCCTGGATGGCGTGCCGCAGGCGGATCCGTTCGGCGGCTGGGTGGCCTGGCCAGGCTATGATGCACTGCCGCTGAGCAGCGCCAGAATCACGCGCGGCGGCGGCAGCGGCGCAGAGGGGCAGGGCGCCATTGCCGGCACCATCGAGCTGTTCAGCGACGATGTCGGCGATCTGGTCGAACTGGGCGCAGCCTACGGCAGCCGCAACAGCGTCGATGCCGACCTGCTGGTCGGCCGCCAGCTGGGGCAGGGACAGCTGACCATCTCCGCCAATTATGCGCGCGGCGACGGATTCATCCCGATCATCGAGGGGCAGCGCGGTGCGGTCGATCGCCCGGCGGCATATGAGCAGGCCGGTCTCGCTCTCCGTTTTGTTGCGCCGCTTTCGGAGAACACCGAATTGCAGGCGAATGTCCGGGCCTTCACCGACGATCGCGAGCGCGGCTTTGCCTTCAGTGAGAATCACAACGACGGGGCCGACGCCAGCATCCGGCTGGTGGACCGCAGCTCCGAGTGGCAATGGTCGGCACTGGGCTATGTCCAGATCCGCAATTTCGACGTCAGCTTTGGCGGCGTCGCGGATGATCGGAATTCGGTCAGCCGTGTCTTCGAGCAATATAACGTGCCCTCCACCGGCCTCGGTGCACGTTTCGAGGTGCGGCCACCGGTGGGCGACGCCATCGAGCTGCGCATCGGCGGTGACTGGCGGCGGACCGAGGGCGAGACCAAGGAAAATTTCTTCTTCGCCGACAATGACACGCCGCGGCGCAGCCGCAGGGCAGGCGGCAGCACCGCGACCTATGGCGGCTTTGTCGAGGCCAGCGTACAGGCGAGCGACGCGCTCGTCCTGACCGGCGGCGGCCGGGTGGACTTCTGGTCGATCGACGACGGCTTTCGCCGGGAGATAGAACTGATCAGCCCGTTTCCCGGCGCGGTGCGATCGGACGACCGGTTCGCCAACCGCAGCGGCAGCGAGTTTACCGGGCGCGGCGGCCTTGCCTATGATCTGACCGAGGCGCTGTCGCTGCGCGGTGCCGTCTATCTCGGCTGGCGCCTGCCGACATTGAACGAGCTGTTCCGGCCGTTCCGGGTCGGCGACGACGCGACCGCCGCCAACGAACTGCTGGAGCCGGAGCGGGTCAGGGGCGCCGAACTCGGCCTCGATTGGGAGAGCGGTATTGCCAGTCTGGGCGTCACCGTCTTTTACAACCAGCTCGACAACGCCATTGCCAATGTCACGCTGGCCACGGGTCCCGGCAACTTCCCGGGTGTCGGCTTTGTTGCAGCGGGCGCGACCTACAGCCAGCGCCAGAATCTGGAAGCGATCCGGTCAAGGGGCATCGAGATAGATGCCGAATTCGATCTCGGTGAACTGACCGACGGCCTGACCCTCCGCGCCGGCTATTCCTATGTCGACGCCGAAGTCGATGGCGCCGGCGCTGCGGCTCCGATCGACGGCTTGCGGCCGGCCCAGGTTCCGCGCCACAATGCCTCGGGAACGATTGACTGGACCGCACCAAACGGAAGCGGGGCAAGCCTGTCGGCGCGCTATGTCGGCCAGCAATTCGAGGATGATGTCAATCGGCTGGGCCTTGCCAGTGCGCTGACGGTCGATGGACGGCTGGCGCTTGCCATCAATGATCGGCTGCTGGTCGAAAGCCGGGTGGAAAACCTGTTCGATGCGAGGGTAGAAGCTTCGCTCGATAGCAACGGAATAATAGAACGCGCCTTCCCACGGACATTTTGGATTGGACTTCGCGCCCGAATTGAATAAATATTCTATATGACATTTCTCCTTGACGATTTCCTGCCCTACCAGTTGTCCACGGCATCCAATGCCGTCAGCGATCTGATCGCGAGCGAGTATAAAAGTCGCTTCGGCCTGAAGATTCCGGAGTGGCGGGTGATGGCGGTGCTGGGCACACGCGGGGCCTCCACGCAGAGGCATCTCGTCGAGGCGACCTTGATGGACAAGGTGACGGTCAATCGCGCGGTCAAGAATCTTGTTGAGCGGGCGCTGCTCGACCGCAGCCCCAACAGCGCCGATGGCCGCTCTCATCATCTGTTGCTGAGTGACACGGGGCGCGATCTGTACGGTCAGATCTTGCCGGCCGCTCAGGCAATGGACCGGAAAATCATGGCGGTGCTCAGCGAAGAAGAGAAAGACGTGCTGGCCGCAATGCTGGCAAAGGTCAAGAAATCGGCCGACACCATCGCCAGAAGCTGAAACAGAGCGGCACGGGAGGCCGCTCTGCCAATTGCGGTCGCCTGTCCCGTTACATCATCGCATCGGAGATCGAGCAGGCCGCAGGGCCGAGGATCACGATGAACAGGGTCGGCAGGATGAACAGAATGAGCGGTATCGTCATGATCGCTGGCAGGCGCGCTGCCTTTTCCTCTGCGCGCATCATCCGGTCGTTGCGGAATTCCGCCGACAGAACCCGCAGCGAGGATGCCAGCGGCGTACCATATTTTTCGGTCTGGATCATTGTCGTCACCACGCCTTTCACATGGTCCAGCGCCACCCGGTAGGCGAGATTCTCGAACGCCTGACGCCGCTCGGTCAGAAAGCCGAGTTCGATCGAGGTGAGCGAAAATTCATCGGCCAGTTCCGGATAGGCGCTGCCCAGTTCCTTCGACACGCGGGCAAAGGCCGTATCGACGGTCAGACCCGCTTCGGCGCAGATGACCAGAAGGTCGATGGCGTCGGGCAAACCCTTGCGGATCAGATCGGTCCGCTTGGAAATCAGGTTGTTGACGTAAATATCCGCCCCTTTGTAGCCCAGGATCGCCGAGGCGGCAAAGGCACCGAACCGCTTGAGGTCGGACCAGTCTCCCAGATAGTTGAAGCCATAAATGGCCAGCGCCGCTCCGCCACCCAGCACGATCGGCAGGACCAGTCGGCTGAAAATGATGAGGAAGGCCAGGTCCTTTGACCGAATGCCGGCCTGCGCCAGCTTCTGCTGGGCTTCCTTTACCTGCGTATCCTGCAGCACCTGCAGCGACGACAGCACGTTGCGCATCCGGTCGGTGGTATCATTCTGCTGGACCAGCTTGGCGCGCTTCTTGGTGGTCGAAGCCATGATGCCGGCTTTCAGCTGTTCGCGACGCTGATTGAGAGCCTTGACCCGCTTCGCCATCGGATCCCGCACAGTGACCGCAGCATAGATGGCAAAAAACACGGCGGTGGCCGCCACGGCCGCCAATATGGTTGCCACCCAGAGGACGTCCACGCCCATCAATGTTGGTCCGCCTGCGGTTGTCATTTGGCTCGTACCTTCATCCTTAAATCTCGAAGTTGACCATCTTGGCCATGATGAACACGCCGATGCTCATCCAGCACAGTCCGCCCATCCCGGCGATGATCAGCCTTTCCTCATAGAAAAATCCGGCCAGATATGTCGGGTTCACGCTGTAGACCAGGCCGAACACGATGAACGGCAGCGACCCCACGATATAGGCGGACGCCTTGGATTCCGACGACATCGCCTTTATCTTGAGCTTCATCTGTCCGCGCTTGCGCAGCACGTCGGCAAGGTTGGACAGCGTCTCCGCGAGGTTGCCGCCGGTTTCGCGCTGGATCGCCAGGGTGATGCAGAAGAACTTGAATTCCGGTGTTTCCATGCGTTTCGCGCTTTCCTGCAGCGCATCCTCCATGGTCTGGCCGATCTTGATCCGATCGACAACCTTCTGAAATTCCTCCCCGACCGGCCCGCCAATTTCCTTGGCGACGACGCCGATGGTTTCGGTGACGGGCAAGCCCGAACGCAACCCGCGAACCAGCAGTTCGATGGCATCGGGGAATGAGGCGGTAAATTTGGCCACGCGCCGGTTGATCAGGAAGCCGACCACGAAATGCGGCAGCCCGGCCCCGACCAGCAGACCGACAAACAGGCACAGCAATATCGGTGCGCCCTGCAGCAACAGCAAGCCGGAGATAATGGTGAAAAGTCCGCCGGCGGCATAGAAGAAATAGGCAAGGGGCCAGCGCTTGCCGGTTTTTTCCATGCGAATGGCGAGAATTTCCAGCTTCGTCAGGTTTTCGCCCATCGGACGCGTTGTCTTGCGCCGCGCGGACAGCGCCTTCTTCATCTGCGCTTCGACACGGACGTTGGCGCTGTCGGAATGGCGATATTTGAGCTTGGTCAGCTGCCGGGCCATGGACTTGGACTGCGACGGGCCGGAAAATGCAAAGACAAGCATCAGCAAGGCCGCCAGAGCGCCCGTCCCCAATATTGTAATTTCCATCGTGCCCATAGTGTGTTTCCTTTAAAGCTGAAGAATATCAGTGATAGCTTCAGGCTTTAGGACTGTCCTCGCTGGCTTTCCTGGACGGCAGCAATGATCTGAAATCGCCAAATTTGTCCTTGAGCGATTTCTTGTCGCCATCTTTGCCGGAAAATTCTTCCCCGCCAACGGACCCGAGCACGAGATCGGACAGTTCGATGATCTTGGCCGAGGCCTTGCTCGACTTGCCCGCTTCGACCATGGCCTGGCCCAACTTGGCAGCCTGCGACGCGGCCTTGCCGTCAAACGGAATCATGATGTCGATCTTGCGCTCGATCGAGCTTTCGAAATCCTGGCGGCCAATTTCCAGATTGGCAGACTGAACCTTGTTGGCGACGACAAACACCTTGCTCTGTGCGGCGTGGGATTTCAGCCAGGACAACAGGCGGATGCAATCGCGTGCCGATGCCAGCGTGAGTTCGGTTACGATCACCGTCGCATTGACGTCGCCGAGAAGATGCGGATAGTTGATCAGCATGTCGCGGGGCAGGTCGATTACGGTACAGTCGAACGAGGCGCGAAACTCCTCCTGTAGCTGGAAAAAGGCGGTGCCGTCGGTCATGATCGGCGAATTGATCGGCGCTTCCGCTGACAGCAGCGACAGCTTTTCATTGGCCTTGATCATGGCGCGCTCGATGAACAGGCCGTCGATCCGGCTGGGATTGTCGATCGCGTCGGTAAGACCGCGACCGGGCTCAAGGTCGAGCGACAGCGCGCCGGTACCAAAATGCACGTCGAGATCCAGCAGCGCGGTCATGCGCTCGCGATCATGGCTGAGCAGCCAGGCCACCGAGGTCGCAAGGGTGGATGCGCCGACGCCGCCGCGGGTTCCGATGACGGCAGTCGAGATATGCGGCTTTTCAGCGTGGGAATCGTCGCTCTTCGGCGCGTTGAGAACCGCCTGGGCCTGAGACAGGACATCGCGCAACTGGTCCGGGCTGAACGGCTTCAGCAGATAGTCCTGCAGGCCGCTGACGATGAGGTCGCGATAAAGGCGCACGTCGTTGACCTGACCCATGGCCACCACGACGGTGCCGGGTTCGCACACCTCTGCGAGGGAGTTGATGTCGTTGAGCGGATCCCCCGATTCCGACAGGTCAACCAGCAGAATATTGGGGCTGGCAGAGACCGAAAGGGTCTGGACCGCGTTGCGCAGGCCGCCCTTGTTGCACTTGTCCGTGGACCAACCCATTTCTTCCGCAACCGGCCGAAGCATCTCCAGCGTGTCGTCATCGCAGACAAAGGCGGCAAACGGATCTCTACCGCCGACCGAACCGGCTTTCCAGGGAGCGTTCATTATTGTCCTCCAACTTTCTTGTCACGATAGGCACGAATGGCCTTGGACGCCTGCATCTGGTCTTCACCATCGGCATTCTGGCCGCGCACCAGATCTTCCGGATCGGCAATCATGGCGGCCAGCGTGCTGTTCGTCCCGCATCCGTAGTTGGCGCTAGTCCGGGCCTGAAAATCCGTGTGGCTGCGATGGCTGAAATCGGGGCATCCGGGAACGGAAGCGGAGGACCGTGTCACGACCACCCGCATCAGGCCGGGGGCAATATTGCCTTCGGTTACCGGTGCGGTCTCGCTGATCAGCAAGCCATAGCTGGCCACGATATTTTCCACCGCTGCCTTGGCGGCAGCGCTCGCGGAATAGCCGGGATCGTCGATCGAGACGCGATCGCCATAGCCAAGCTCAAGCGCGTCGAACCAGCCGGACAGGCGGCTTTGCTCGGATGACGAAAGGCCGCCGTTGCCAGCGCTCAGGTCCAGCACGAAGTTGGATTTTGTCACGACCGGCTGGCGTTCGCTGTAGACGCTGCGATTGGCTGTGGTGCTGCCGCATGCCGTGACCGAAAGTCCGAGAGCGGTGATAAGTGCCATTGAAATGATGCGCATGATCTCTTCTCCTGATCCGGTCTATTTGTCGAAACTGAAACCGGGAGCGGCGCTTCCGGATTTCTTGGAATTTTTTGCCGATTTGGCCGGAGCCGCGTTTTCCAGGCTGCCGAAACTCTGATCTTCGGGAACCGCCGGAGCCAGGCTCGGCTTGGGTCGATCGTCCCCGGTACCGGAGTGGTTGCGATTCATCAGGAAGCGTTCTGCGTCGTTGGCGGCCTTGAAGCCGTCGGTTGGCAGGACGATCTCGCTGTCGCTCACCGGCTTGACGAGATACGGCGTGACCACGATCATCAGTTCGGTTTCATTGCGGCGATAGCCATCGGACTTGAACAGCGTTCCGAGGATGGGCACGTCGGCCAGGCCCGGCGTCTTGTCGATCGCCGAGTTATAGCTGTTCTGCATCAGCCCCGCGATCATGAAGCTTTCCCCCGAGCCCAGCTCTACGGTCGTTTCGGCCCGCCGGGTCGATACAGCCGGAATGCTGAAGCCTTCCAGAACGACCGCGCCGTTCGACGTGATCTCTGAGACTTCGGGTGCTACGCGGATGGAAATGCGTCCGTTGGACAATACGGTGGGCGTGTAGGAGAGGCTGACACCGTAATTTTTATACTGCACGGATACTTCGCCGAGACCGGTCGAGATCGGGATCGGGAATTCGCCGCCCGCCAGGAAGGTCGCGGTTTCGCCCGAAATCGTCGTCAGATTGGGCGACGCCAGCGTGCTGACCAGTCCGACCCGCTCCGACACATCCAAGGCGGTGGCGATGTCTATGCCAAACAGCCGCCCAGCTGCCTGGATGGTGTTGAGCCCGGAAGCGCCCTGATTATAATTGAACGCGGTTCCGCCCGGGGTCACGAACTGTCCCGTCGTCGGATTGAAGGGCAGCGAGATCGAGCCGGCGGGCAGGCCAAACAGCTGCGAGGCATCCAGATTGGGAAAGCCGGACGTGTTGAAATTGCCGATCGAACCGAAGTTACGGCCGCGCGAAACGCCGAACTGGAACCCGCCGGTTGTATCGCGGGTCAGCAGGTTGCCGTTGATTTCCTTGGCGAGCGTACGGCTGACCTCTGCAAAGCGGACCTTCAGATTGACCTGCATCGGGGTGGCGGTCTTCAGACGGCTAACCACCTTTGTGGCATCGCCGACAAAGGCTTGCACCAGATTTTCCGCTTCTTCCGCATCATCGGGATCGGCGATGGTGCCGGTCAGCAGGACAAAATTGTTGGTGGTGCTCACCGCAATATTGGCTTCTGGCATGGCCAGGCTCAGCATCTGGTCAATCGAGGAAATCTCGGCACCAACCGAAACTTCCGCCGAATAGACGACCTTGCCGCTCGCGCTGGTGGCATAGAAGCTGGTCTGGCCACCTTTCTTGCCGAAGATGTAGATCTGGCGCGGTGACCGGACCTGGACGTCAGCAATATTATTCTCGGCGATGAAGATATCTTCGATCGGCGAAGGCAGGGTGATCAGCTTGCCGCGACCGACGGCCACGGAAATGCGCGAATCGGGCTGTGAAATATTGACCGCCTGAGCGTTGGAAGCGGTGCTGCCATTGGCGGCGAGAGCCAGGGCAAGGGCGGCAACGACGGCAGCGCTCATCGCTTTCTTCACCGAACGGCTATGCTGTGCATATTCTACGGCCATTACTTGTCTCCAAACTCGATTTCATTGACCGCGTTGCCGCGTGCGACGCGAACGACCGGGCCTCTGGGCTTTTCCTTTTCGGCGAGCGGCGGCGGCGAGCGCGTTTCGAAGCGCGATACGTCCCCACCGGTCGAGAAGGTTGATTTTGTGCTGGTGGGGCGCGCTGCCAGCGAACGGATCATGTCGGCTTCGACCACCGGATCGTCGGTCTTGGGCAGCTTGATCGCACCCGAAGCGATCGCTTCTTCCAGCTCGGCGGCGCTATCGGCCAGCGAACGGAGCGACAGGCTCAATGTGCCAAGCGTCTGGGCAACGGAAATCTGCTCGGCAATCTTGGGTGTGGCTTCAAGCGTGACGAGTTTTGCCGTCCGCGGAACCTGCTGCCCCTCTTCATTCTTGGTTGCGGTGACGCGGTTGTCGGTGGCGAGCACCCGCAGGTTGCGGATCACGGTCTCGGAAACCTTCAGTTCGGGGCCTTCGCCCTGCACCGACTGGGTCAGCATCAGGTCGACGCGGTCGCCTGGAAAGACAAAGCCGGCAACGCCGGTCAGGCCCGAGACGGGGATGGTAACGGCGCGCATGCCGGGGCCGAGCGCTGCAGCAAGGAAGCCGCGGTCGCCCGGGGCTACCAGGGAGCCCTTGGTGAGCGGTTGACCAGCGGTGATTGGATTGCGGACCACGGTGCCGGCCAGGGCTTCGATGTCGGTGCTTTCTTTCATGAAATAGGCATCCTCGATCAGGTCCTTGGGCCAGGGCTGGAACCGGAAGCTGTCGGGCGTGATAATCGTTCCGACGGGGAGCGCGCGGGCGGCGACGAGGACTTCCTCGCCGACCACTTCGGCCTTTTTGGCGGCCACTTGCGGCGCGGAGGCACCATCAAACATGTTTTTCGCGAGCAGTGCCGTGACCGCTGCAACGATCAACGCCCCCACCAGCAGAATGATTTTCTTCTTGTCCATGACGTCTCACGCCTCCTGAATGCCCCCGCCCATTTGGTTCCATCGGCGGTCTTCGTCTCTTTCGAGGAAAATGGTTAAAATATCGTTTGTGAACTTTGCCCCGTAATGCCCCAGATCGCCCAAAGCCCCGAAAAGGCGATGGCGACACCATAAGGAACCTTTATTGGCGCAGCGGTCTTTCGGATTTGCTTGCCGATCATCATTAACAGCGTCAGCAGCCCGCCAGCGATCGACATGATCACCAGCAGCTCGAGGAAAGCCAGCCACGGCACCCACAAAGCCAGAGCTGTCAGCAGTTTGACGTCGCCGCCGCCCATGGCGCCGATGGCGAACATTCCGGCAAAGATGGTAAATATCACGGCAGCCAAACCGATTCGCCCGACCATGTCGGGCCAGAATGCGATGCCGCT
This sequence comes from Parasphingorhabdus sp., assembly GCF_036964565.1. Lineage (GTDB taxonomy): Bacteria > Pseudomonadota > Alphaproteobacteria > Sphingomonadales > Sphingomonadaceae > Parasphingorhabdus. The sequence goes on from NZ_JBALTN010000001.1 coordinate 87,031, forward strand.
GGCAATCCAGAACAGGGGCGCGCCCAGCGCAATGGCCAGATTGAGCCCGTTCGAGATATGACGGCTGCGGATGTCGGTGACCGCGGCGACGATCAGTGCAATTGCCAATCCGCCCAAGAGCACGTAGATGAGGAGTTCGCTATCCATGGGCAGGCTGTCTAGTGCGTTTGCCTTACCAAATAGTAACCACGATTCCCGGAGCGATTTTTGTCTTCCGATCCTGCGACAACGATAAAGCGTGATATGACAGACCCGACCCATTCGCGCTTCGATCGCCGTTCCATTCCGAAAGATGTGACAGAGGATATTTGGCCCGGCCCGGACGGCTGGGCATTCCGACGGCTGGATTGGCGGCACGACGCGCCGCGCGGTTCGGTCCTGTTCACGACGGGTCGAGCGGATTTCTATGAAAAATATCTGGAGAGCTTTCACGATTTCCATGCCCGCGGATGGAATGTCACGTCGGTCGACTGGCGGGGACAGGGCGGATCGGGTCGTTGCGGTCCCCATCCCCATGTCGGCCATATTGACGATTTCTCGACTTGGGTGGACGATCTGGTGGCCCTTTTCCAAGATTGGCACGCGGATCATCCCGGACCGCATGTGCTGGTTGGGCACAGCATGGGCGGGCATCTCGTATTGCGCGCCCTGGCCGAACAGCGCATCCATCCGGATGCCGCGATATTGATCGCGCCGATGCTTGCTCCGGCCGGTGGCGGCATGCCGGAATGGACGGCGCAGCTTGTCGCCCGGATCATGTGCCTGGTCGGCCGCTCCGAACGGCGCGCGTGGAAGCCCAATGCCAATCCCCTGGAGCCCTATGTTCCCCGGCAGCCCCTGCTGACCCATGACGCCGAGCGCTACTCGGATGAGTTTTTCTGGTTTCGCGAACGACCGTTTGTGCGCCTTGGTCCGGCCAGCTGGCGCTGGGTCGAACGGGCCTATGCCTCGACCAGGCGCCTGCGCAACCGGCAGCGGCTGATGCGGGTCGATGTCCCGCTGCTGGTGCTGGCCACCGCGACCGACGAGCTGGTCGACCATGCCACGATCGAGCGCGCGGTGCATCTGCTGCCGAGGGCGGAAATGAAATTGTTCGGCCCGGAATGTGCCCACGAAATATTGCGCGAGGTTGACGTCGTGCGCGAGGAAGCGCTCGCCAGCTGCTTCGCCTTTCTCGACAGGGTGGCGCCGCAGCAATGAACCACTATGATGTCGCCATAATCGGCGCCGGCATGGCCGGAGCCAGCGTCGCCTCCGAGATCGGGGGTGAGAGGTCGGTGTTGCTGCTGGAAGCCGAGGATCACCCCGGCTATCATGCGACGGGTCGCTCTGCGGCCTTCTGGACCGAAAGCTACGGCGGGCCGCTGGTCCAGCCGCTGACATCGGCCTCGCGTGCATTTCTGGAAAATCCGCCAGCGCGGTTTTCGTCGACCGGCTTTCTTCGGCCGCGCGGTGCGGTGAATATCGCGCGCGCCGACCAGACACATCTGGCGGACCAGTTCCTGACGGATTTCGCGGACAACGAACTTGACCTGGCGCGCTGGTCCTGGGCCCAGGCGGCGTCGCTCATGCCCGGCCTGAAGACGCAATGGACGCAGGTGGTCTACGAACCGGACTGCTGCGATATCGATGTCGCGGCGCTGCACGCCGCCTATCTGAAAGATGCCCGGCGCAAGGGGGTTGCACTGCTCTGCCGCGCGCCGGTCAGCCAAATTCGCAAGGTCGATGGGGGCTGGGAGCTGGTGGCCGGCGGAGAGGCCCACCGGGCCGGCCAACTGGTCAACGCAGCCGGAGCCTGGGCGGACAACGTGGCGCGTATGGCCGGGGTCGAGCCGGTCGGTATCCAGCCGCTGATCCGGACCATGGTCCAGATCGAGACCGATCCGCCGTCCACCCAGGACATGCCGCTGGTTGTCGGACTTGACGGCAGTTTCTATTTCAAGCCGGAAGCGGGCGGTACCTACTGGCTCAGTCCGCATGATGAAATCCCGGCCGAACCGGGGGACGTTGCCCCTGACGAACTGAGCGTGGCCGTTGCCATTGACCGCTTCGAAAAGGTGCTGGACGTCCGCGTCAAGCGGGTCGTCCGGAAATGGGCAGGCCTGCGCAGCTTTGCGCCGGACCGGCTGCCCGTGATCGGTTTCGATTCGGTGACCGAAGATTATTTCTGGTTCGCCGGGCAGGGCGGTTTCGGTATTCAAACCGCTCCCGCGACATCGAAACTCGCGCGATCGCTGTTGCTTGGGGAGCCCCGGGACGACAGCCTGCAGATGATCGATGCCAGCCTCTATGCGGCGTCGCGCTTTGCCGCGGAAACATAGTTTTACCTTTGGCCTGTTGCACAGAGGCGCGGAACAGCTATCATTCGTCACAGATCAGCAGGGGAGACAGACGATGGCGCATAAATTCGAAATCTGGAAAGACAAGAAAGGCGAATTTCGGGCTCGCTTCAAGTATAACAACGAGGTGATATTCTCGACCGAAGGCTATTCCAGCAAGGCCAGTGCCAAGAACGCCATCAGCTCCATTCAGAAAAACGGCCCTGCCGCCGAGATTGAAGACAACAGCTAGTAACGACTGCGGGCCACCTCAAGGGCAGCGTCGCTCGCCAGCTGGTCGGCGCGCTCATTGTCGGCATCGCCGTCATGGCCCTTGACCCAGTGCCATTCAATCTGGTGCGGCTCGACCGCCTTTAACAAATCCTGCCAGAGGTCGGCGTTCTTCACCGGTTTTCTGGCGGCCGTTCGCCAGCCATTTTTCTGCCAGCCGAATATCCATTTGGTAATGCCGTCCCTGACATATTTGCTGTCGATCGAAAGCTTGACCTTGCAGGGGCGTGTCAGCGCGTTGAGCGCCTCGATCGCCGCCCGCAGTTCCATCCGGTTGTTGGTGGTGTCGGGTTCCCCGCCCGAAATTTCCTTTTCCTTGTCACCAAGCCGGATCAGCGCGCCCCAGCCGCCCGGACCCGGGTTGCCCTTGCACGCGCCGTCGGTCGCAATTTCCACAACCCGGCTATCGATCATGACGAAAAAACTTCCGGATGGGACTGATAATATTGCAGTCGGTGGAGGAAAGCCTGCGGATCCTTGCGCGTGACCATGGCGTCCGCTGGCGTGTTGATCCAGTCATAGGCCCGGGTGAGCAGGAAGCGCAGGGCAGCGCCGCGCGCCAATGTGGGGAGCGCCTCACGTTCGGCATGGTCGAGAGCGAAAGCCGTTTCATAGCCGTCGATCAGGGCCGTCGAGACCGGATCCCGGAAATCGGTGCCATCATCCGAGAAACACCAGGCCGTGTGGGTCACGGCCAGATCATAGGCGCGGACGTCCGTACAGGAAAAATAAAAGTCTATCAGTCCGGTCACCTGGTCACCCAGCATCAGGACATTGTCGGGAAACAGGTCGGCGTGGATGACGGATCTCGGCAGGTAGCTGGGCCAATGCTCGTCCAGATGGTCAAGCTCCCGGGCAATTGCCTTGGCCAAGCCCGGGGCGATGTTGTCGAGCTGTTCCGGGCCACATTGTTCCGCCAGCGTCCGCCAGCCGTCATGGTCAAGCAGATTGCGTCGCTCCCGGTTGAAATCCCGAAGCGCCTGATGCATCGCGCCCAGGGCCTGGCCGGCCGACCGGGCCTGTGCCTCGGTCGGGTGGCTCACCGAGACCCCCGGGAGGAACGTGATCAGGCAGGCGCTGCGGCCGCACAGCTGCTGGATCTTCTCGCCCTGCCGGTCGGCAATCATCGGCGGCACGCGGCAGCCATGCGCCGAAAGATGATCGAGCAAAGCGACGAAAAACGGGAGGTCGCGCGGGTCGACCCGCTTTTCATAGAGGGTGAGAATATATCTGCCCTGCGTGGTTTCCAGCAGATAGTTGCTGTTTTCCACACCCTCTGCAATACCCTTTGCGGACACCAGAGTGCCGACTTCGAAGCGGCTCAGGAACCGGTCGATTTCCTCTGCACTGACCTTGGTATAAACTGCCATCAGGCCGCTTCGAGACCGCGCGGCAGCTTGAAAGTCATGTTTTCCTCTGCAGTCCTGACTTTCTCTTCGCGGATTTCGAAATGTTCCTCGAGCAGGGTCATGACTTCGCGGACCAATATCTCCGGCGCCGAAGCCCCCGCTGTCAGGCCAAGCGTTTTGACGCCGTCTAGCCATGCAAGATCGATTTCATTGGCGCGCTGGATCAGTTTGGCGGTCGCGCCGCCGCGCTCGGCGACCTCGACCAGCCGCAGGCTGTTGGAGCTGTTGGGAGCACCGATGACCAGAACCAGTTCGCACTTGTCGGCGATCTTCTTTACCGCGTCCTGACGATTCGAGGTGGCGTAGCAGATATCCTCGCCCTTCGGGCCGACGATATTGGGAAAGCGCCGCTGCAACGCGTCGACGATCGCGTGGGTGTCGTCGACCGAGAGCGTGGTCTGGGTCAGAAAGGCCAGCGCGTCCGGATCTGCCGGTTGCAGCGCTTCCACGTCCGCCAGTGTCTCCACCAGGGTCATTTCGCCATCTTCGACCTGGCCGAAGGTGCCGATGACTTCCGGATGATTGGCATGGCCTACAAAGATGATGTGCCGCCCCGCCTCGGTCTGCCGTTCGGCCTGGCGATGAACCTTCGATACCAGCGGGCAGGTTGCATCCAGATATTCCAGGCCGCGCTCTTCGGCCTTGTGCGGCACCGCCTTGGGCACGCCATGGGCGGAGAATACGACGGGTACGCCGTCTGGTACCTCATCCAGTTCTTCGACAAAAATCGCGCCCAGTTTCCTGAGTTCATCGACCACGTAGCGGTTGTGGACGATTTCATGACGGACGTAGACCGGCGCGCCATATTTTTTTATCGCCAGCTCGACGATTTTTATCGCCCGGTCGACACCGGCACAAAAGCCCCGTGGAGCCGCCACAAGCAAGTCAATCTGCCGTTTCTGCTTATTGGAATGAATCATGGGTAATCCTTTAGGGAATAAGTGCACCGGCGAAAAGCCCGTCTGTTCATCTTATGGACGGTTGCACCACCTTAAAGGCACAGATAAGGGTTGCGAAATTTTTATTGGTGCGCATGGACCCTATGTGTGTTGCCCGTGATCAAAGGCAAGGATGAAAAATAATGGCGAATGGCCGGTTGAAAAAAGTGGTATTGGCGGCGGTCACGGTTCTGGCCGTCAGCGGATGTGCCAAGGATGGTGCGCTTGATGTCAGTTCCGGTGTTGGCGTTTCGGTCACCCGTACCGGCTGTCCTGCCGTTGCGGTTCCCAGCCATACCGGCGACATAACCCTGTTCAGCCCGGAGAACAGCACCGATGCCAGCGCCATTGACGTCGTCGCGAATATCACCAATCTTCGTTCGACCTGCAATAGCGAAGGCGCGCGAATTTATAGCGAAGCCACCTTTGACGTCTATGCATTGCGGACCCGTCCGACCGGCGCCCGAACCGTCACCATTACCTATTTCTCGACGGTTATCCAGGGCGGTACCGCCGTGGTCGCGAAGCGGGTCAGCACCGTGACCCTGCAATTTGCCGACGGTGCCTATCGGGCCACGGCTTCGGGCAAGGCGGGATCCTATGTCGACGCCTCGGCCGCGCGATTGCCGGAAGACGTGATTGATCGCCTGACCCGCAAGCGCAAGCCCGGCGACCCTGACGCGGCGCTGGATCCACTGGCCGATCCGGAGATCAAGGCAGCGGTTGCGCGTTCGTCCTTCGAACTGCTTGTCGGTTTTCAGCTCACCCCGGCGCAGTTGCAATATAACGCCACCCGATAAGCGGGCCGGAAATGACAAGCAATTCTGCCTGAACGCTCGGGCTCCTTTTCCTATGACGAATTGAACCAACCATGCTGTTCCATATCTTTCAGAACCACATCGATGCAATATTGGACGAACTGACCGAAGCCGGCACGCTGCCGGCCGGGATAGATCGTTCGAATGTGACTCTGGAGCCACCGCGTGATCCGTCGCACGGTGATCTGTCCACCAATGCGGCCATGGTCCTGTCGAAAGCCGCGGGCATGAAACCGCGCGACCTTGCGGAAAAAATTGGCGAAAAGCTGGACGCGCTGGATGACGTTCAATCGGTGGAGATTGCCGGGCCCGGCTTTATCAATCTCCGCGTTGCTGCGCCGGTATTGCTCGGCGAACTGCTCGATATCGCCCGGCTTGGCGACACTTATGGTCGATCCGACAAGTATGCGGGCGTTACCGTCAACATCGAATATGTCTCCGCCAACCCGACCGGGCCGATGCATATGGGCCATTGCCGCGGCGCGGTGGTCGGCGATGCGCTGGCCGATCTGCTGGAGGCGGTCGGACACAAGGTGATCCGCGAATATTATGTCAACGATGCCGGCTCGCAGGTCGACACGCTCGCCCGCTCCGCCCATCTGCGTTACCGGGAAGCCCTGGGCGACGACATCGGCACGATTCCCGAGGGGCTCTATCCCGGCGACTATCTGAAGCCGGTCGGCGAGGCGCTGGCCGCCGAATTTGGCGACAAATATAAGGAGTCGCCGGAATCCGAATGGCTGCTGACCTTCCGCAAGGCTGCTGTTGCCAAAATGATGGACATGATCCGCTCGGACCTGGCGTTGCTCGGCATCCGGCACGATGTCTTCTCATCCGAGGCCGAGCTGCACGAAGCCGGCAAGGCGGACGCTGCCGAGGCTGAGTTGCGCGCCCGAGATCTGGTCTATGACGGCATGCTCGAACAGCCGAAAGGGAAGGTGATCGAGGACTGGGAAGCGGTCGAGCTGCCCTTGTTCCGCTCCACGCAATATGGCGACGACCAGGACCGCCCGATCAAGAAATCGGACGGGCGATGGACCTATTTTGGCGGCGATCTCGCCTATCATTTCCAAAAGGCCCAGAGCGCCGACGAGCTGATCGATATCTGGGGTGCCGATCACAGCGGCACGGTCAAGCGGATCAAGGCGGCGGTCGCGGCGCTGACCGAGGGCAAGACCAAGTTCGACGTGAAGCTGGTGCAGATGGTGCGGCTGCTGCGCAATGGCGAGCCGGAGAAAATGTCCAAGCGTTCGGGCAATTTCGTCACCATCGCCGACATGGTCGAGGAAGTCGGCAAGGACGCCGTCCGCTTCACCATGCTGACCCGCAAGGCCGATGCGCAGATGGACTTCGACTTTGCCAAGGTGATGGAAGCGTCGCGCGACAATCCGGTCTTCTACGTGCAATATGCCCATGCCCGGATCCAGTCGACGCTGCGGAAAGCCGCGGACGAAGGCGTGACGCCTTCTGCCGAGCATCTCGAGCAGCTTGGCGAAGAGGAGATGGATCTGGTCAAGCTGGCCGCACAATTCCCGCGAATCATCGAATCGGCGGCGGCTTCGCGCGAACCGCACCGAGTCGCATTCTATCTGAACGACCTGGCGGCCGCTTTTCATGCCTTTTATAATCTGGGCAACGACCGGCCTGAGAAGCGGATCATAATGGTTAACGACCCGGCCACCACATCGGCGAGGCTTTTCTTAGCCAAGAATATAGGGCAGACTATCAAGAATGGTCTCGCACTGATGGGGGTCGAGGCCGCAGAATCGATGTGATCGGCCCGATGGCCAACGGAGCAAAAAATGTCAGATACCACCCGCGACAGCCTTGATCTGGACGACGAAGAACGCCTGCCATGGCTCGAATCCGCCGAAGATTATGATGACGGCGAGGAATATTCGCCGATCCGGGTGGCGCTGTTCGTGGGCGCGGGCTTGTTGCTGCTGGCGGCGATTGTTGGCGGTATCTACTGGCTGCAGAACCGCGATGGCGGCGGCCTCGACGGCACCGGCGAACTGATCGCCGCGCAGGAAGGCGACTACAAGGTTCGTCCCGACGATCCGCAGGCCCGGCAGTTTGAAGGCGAGGGCGACGCCAGCTTTGCCGCCAGCGAAGGCCAGGACATGCCCGCACAGATTGGCAATCCGGCTGCCGAGGAAGCGCCGATCCGCAAGCCCGACGCCGGTCCTGCCGCAGAGGGGCCGGGAACCACGCTGATCCAGCTCGGCGCGTTCAGTTCGGCCAGCCTCGCCGACAGCAGCTGGGCCGGCTATGCCCGTCGCTTTGAATCGGTTGGCGCGCTGCCGAAAAAGATTCTCCGCGGGTCGATCGAGGGTGGAACGATTTACCGGCTCAATGCCGTGGCTCCGAGCAGGGAGGCCGCGCAGGAAATCTGCAACAACCTCAAGGCCGCCGGGGAAAGCTGCCTCGTCGTTCGCTAGTCGCGCACAATAGACGGTTGAAGCGCTGTGGATAAGGGCGGTTTCGCCTTTACCCCGCTTCGAAATGGCGCAAGTATGAGACATGTTGCGTGAAAAGAGTATGCCATGGCTATGACACCGGCGGTTTTTGGAATCTCGGGCCCGAGCCTGACCGCGGCTGAAAGATCCTTTTTCCGCGATTGTGACCCTGCGGGCTATATCATTTTCGGCCGCAACATCGAGAGCAAGGCGCAGCTCAGGGCACTGACCGACGCGTTGCGCGCCGTGCATGGCCGCGACGATCTGGCGATCCTGATCGATCAGGAAGGCGGCCGTGTCGCGCGGATGCAGGAGCCGGTCTGGCCCAAGTTCCCCGCCGGTGAAATATTCGACAAGCTGTACGACATCGCGCCGGCGACCGCGATCGAGGCCGCGCGGCTCAACGCGCAGGCGATTGCCGTGAGCCTCCGCGAAGTCGGCATCACCGTCGATTGCCTGCCACTGCTGGATGTGCGTCAGCCGGATGCCGACAATGTGATCGGCGATCGCGCGCTGGGCAGCGAACCGATGCGGGTTGCCGCCCTCGGCCGCGCCATTCTCGACGGTTTGCAGCGCGGCGGCGTGGTCGGCGTGGTCAAGCATCTGCCCGGCCATGGCCGGACCAGCGTCGACACCCATAAGGCGCTGCCGACGGTGACCGCCAGCGACGAGGAACTGCAGCTTGATCTGGCGCCATTCCAGACGCTGAACCAGGCGCCGATGGGCATGACCGGGCATCTGCTGTTCACCGCCTGGGATGCCGAAAACCCGTCGACGCTGTCGAAAACCGTGGTCCAGGACATCATCCGCGACCGGATCGGCTTCGACGGCCTGCTGTTCACCGATGATCTCGACATGGAAGCCCTGTCGGGAACCGTGCCCGAGCGGGCGGCTCGGGCGCAGGCAGCGGGCTGCGACATCGCGCTCAACTGCTGGGCGAAGATGGACGACATGATCGGCATTGTCGAACGGCTGGCGCCGATGTCCGACAAGACCAGGCAGCGGCTCGACCAGGCGATGGCAACGATTGCGGAAAGCCGCAGCGCGGGTTCCGCGGATGAGCTCGACGGCTTGCTGGCCCGGCGCGACGGGCTGATCGCTGCTGCGGCATGAGCGGGGACGCGCAGGACGAGGGATTCTTCTTTCCCCCCGAACCGGTGGCGGACGATGACTCGCTGACGCTGAATATCGACGGCTGGGAAGGGCCGCTCGATCTGCTGCTGGCGCTGGCGCGCAACCAGAAGGTGGACCTGCGCGAGATCTCGATACTCGAACTGGTCCAGGAATATCTGAAATATATCGCCAGTGCCCAGACCCTGAGGCTGGAGCTGGCGGCAGACTATCTGGTGATGGCCGCCTGGCTGACCTACCTCAAATCCGGCCTGCTGCTGCCGCGGGACCCGGAAATCGAACCGTCGCCCGAGGAACTGGCGCTGCGGCTGCAGATGCGGCTCGAGCGGCTCAATGCGATGCGGGAATCGGGCGCGCGCCTGCTGGCCCGCGACCGGATCGGCCGGGACGTGTTCATGCGTGGTGCCCCGGAAGGCCTGCGGGTGGTGAAGGACCGGCAGTGGCAGGCAGAATATTATGACCTGATCTCGGCCTACGCGCGGGTCAAGTTGCGCAGCGCGCCGGCGATCCACATCGTTCGGCAGCGTATGGTGATGACGCTGGAGGATGCAATCGCCCGGGTGTCGCGGATGCTCGGCGAAGCAATCGACTGGACCGATATCCGGCATTTCCTGCCGCCGGGCGCACCTCCGGAACTGCGCAAGTCGGCGCTCGCCTCGAGTTTTCTGGCGACGCTGGAACTGGCCCGGCAGGGCAGGCTCGAGTTGCAGCAGGAAGGCAGTTTTGCGCCGCTCAGAATAAAGGCAACGACTCATGGGTGAACATGACAGCGAAGACACCAGCCTGATCAATCCGATGCCGGAAGGCATGGATATCGGCAAGCGCGCGGTCGAGGCAACGCTCTTTGCATCGGAAAAGCCGATGACGCTTGCCGATATCCGCGCCTATGTCGGCGACGATCTCGATCTGCGCCGGATTCTGGCGGAGCTGCAGGAGGATTTCCAGCATCGCGGGATCGTGCTGGCCAGAACAGGGGACCGCTGGCATTTCCAGACGGCGCAGGACCTGTCGCATCTGTTGCGCCGCGAACGGGCCGAACTGCGCAAGCTCAGCCGCGCCGGCATGGAAACGCTGGCGATCATCGCCTATCACGAGCCGGTCAGCCGCGCGGAAATCGAGGCCATTCGGGGCGTCCAGGTCGCCAAGGGCACGCTTGACGTGCTGATGGAAACCGGATGGGTGCGCCCCGCCGGTCGCCGCGAAGTGCCGGGGCGTCCGCTGATCTACGCCACGACCGCCGATTTCCTCACTCATTTCGGGTTGCAGAGCCGCAGGGACCTTCCCGGTATCGATGACCTCAGAGCGGCGGGATTGCTGGATCCGGTGGATCTGGCGCTCGAACAGCTGGAACTCGAAGCCGAAGCGGAGGCTGACAGCGAGGCCGGGGAGCCGGTTGTGGAAGAGTTTGCAGATGATGACGGTGTTTTGCTGGAAAACCGGAATGAAAGCGCCTAAATAGGGCGCACAAGGAGAATATCGCATGCAACCGAGTATTTGGCAGATTTTAATCGTAGCAGCACTGGTGCTGATTCTGTTCGGGCGCGGCCGGATTTCCGAGATGATGGGCGATGTCGGAAAGGGCATCCGTTCATTCAAGCAAGGCATCACCGACGAAGAAGCCAATGCTGCCAAGCCTGCGCCGCAGATTGACAGCAAGGCTGGTGACCCATCGGCCGAGACAAGCAAGACCGCCGACAAGACGGCGGGTTGATCGGGCTGGTCTGCGGACTGAGGGCCGCATAGAATATGTTTGACCTTTCCATATCCGAGATCGCGATCATCGCGATCATCGCCACTGTCGTCATCGGGCCCAAGGAACTGCCGCGGGCGCTGGCAACCGCTGGCCGCTGGATGGCCAAGGGCCGCGGCCTGATGGCCAATTTCCGCACCGGTCTTGATGCCATGGTCCGCGAAGCGGAATTGCAGGAGATGGAAAAGAAATGGGCGTCGGAGAACGAGCGGATCATGCGCGAGCACCCGGCTCTCCCCGATGACAACACGGCGCAGGAACCGGCGATGGAGCCGCTGGACGGTCCGCCCGCGGAACCGCCTGGCGCACCGGTCGATTCCGGAGACGACCGCCCCGTCCCGCCACCTGCTGGCGACACCCGTTCGTGAACGATCAGAGCAAGCCGGATATGGATGAAAGCAAGGCGCCGCTGATCGAGCATCTCATCGAGCTGCGCCAGCGCCTGCTCTGGTCTGTAGCGGCGCTCACCGTTGCTTTTCTGGTCAGCATATTTTTCGCCGACGAGATTTTCGGCATATTGGTGCAGCCGTTGACCGATGCCTTCCCCGCCGGCGAGGGCAAGCTGATCTATACCAAGCTTTACGAAGCCTTTTTCGTCGAGATCAAGGTGGCCATGTTCGCGGCTTTCTTCCTCGCCTTTCCGATCATTTCCAACCAGCTGTGGGCATTTGTTGCGCCCGGTCTGTACGCGAACGAGAAAAAGGCGTTCCTGCCTTTTCTGATCGCCACGCCGGTGCTGTTCATGGCCGGTGCCTCGCTGGCCTATTTCATCGTCATGCCGACCGCATTCCGCTTTTTTCTGGGATTCGAAGGCACAGTCGGCGGCCTGCAGCAGGAAGCGCTGCCGGCGATGGGCGACTATCTGTCCCTGGTGATGCAGTTCATCCTGGCCTTCGGGGTGTGCTTCCAGCTCCCCGTCCTGCTGCTGCTTCTGAACCGGGCGGGGATTGTCACCCGCGAGCAGCTGAAGGGTATCCGGCGCTACATGATCGTCGGGGCATTTGCGGTCGCCGCCATCCTGACTCCGCCGGACGTGGTCTCGCAGCTGATGCTGGGAATTCCGCTGGTCCTGCTCTACGAAGTTTCGCTGCTGATCATGTGGTTCACCGATCGCGGCAAGCGCGAGATCGTTTCTTCCTGAGCGGCTGGCGAGAGGCTTGATAGGCTGCCAAGCGGCTTTTGCTAGGGGTGAGCCTGTCGAACGCTGGAGGATGAGAAGCAAGACTCGCCCATAGGTGCGACAGGCTCAATACTGAAAATGATCAGTCAATCGCGTCCTGGCCAGCCTGGCCTACGGACTCTATGTCACGGCCGGCACCTTTTACGGTGGCACAGGCGCTGAGCACGAGCATGGAGGAAATCAGGATTGCTACGGTAATTTTCTGCATTTCAAAATATCCTAAAAACTGAACTTTGCACTTACGCGAATATCACGTCCGGACAGCGGTACATAGTCTTTAGTGAACGAGGCATGACGACGGGCATTGACGTCGAAGATATTGTTGGCCGAGGCGAGCAGGGTAATATTGCCGTCCTTGCCGAATGGCCGCCAGGCGGTGGTCGCGTTGACCATCGTGAAACCCTCGCTCGGCGTTTCAAAGGCGGCGACTCGATTCTGGCTGTCCGACCATTCCACTTCGGCGCGCAGGTCGAGCGTATCGCTGTGCGCCTTCAGCCCGCCAAGCAGCCGCAGCGGCGGGATCCGGGGAACCGGTCCGCCGCCATTGTCGATCTTGGCGCGGACATAATCGGCGACCCCGTCGGCGATGAAGTCAAAGCCGCCGGCGCGGGCGAATACGACCGACGCCGAGGCTTCGAACCCGTAATAGGTCGCATCGCGCTGGAAATACTGGAAGACCGGCAATCCGTCCTCCTCGGCCCCGGTTTCCGCCTCGAAAATATAATCATTGAACAGATTGGCATAGACGGTGGCGCTCAGCTGCACATCGTCGCTGTCCCAGCGTGCATAGAGCTCGCCGCCCCAGCTTTTCTCGGTCGTGAAGTTGGGATTGCCGATCTCGAAGGCTTGGGTGGCGATATGCGGCCCGTTCGACAGAAGTTCCTCGGCCGACGGCGCGCGTTCCGACCGGGACAGGTTGCCGCCCAGCTTGAACGCGGAATCATCGGGCGCATAGGCCAGTCCGATGGCGCCGGAAACGGCGTTGAAGCTGCGATCGAAATTGACCAGATTGGCAGAAATGTCGGTTTGCTCGAAACGCACCGCGCCCTCTGCTTCCCAATTCCCCAGATCGACTTCCTGCACGGCGAACAGCGCCCAGCTTTCCAGGCTGTTCTTCGGCACGAATGCTTCCGCGCCAATGGCGTTGAAGTCGCGCACCAGCACCTGCGTGCCGATGACGCCCCGCCAGCCATCATGGTCGGCCTGCACCAGTTCGGCCCTTGCCTCGATCCCCGACACGGAAAAGACCGTGCCGATCTCGTCGCCCTCGAACTCGGTATGCTCATAGTCGGAATAGCCGGCACGGAAGTTCAGCGCCTCGAAAAAGCCGCCCATGTTGACGCCGCCGCGCAGATCGGCCCGCACCTGCTTGAGCCCGATGGTGACCGGTCCTTCCTCTTCGCCTTCCTCTTCTGCCTCGCCCTCCTCGCCATGCGCATGACCGCTGCCGGGCCGGGCCGGAACACCGTAGTCGGTGTCATAATAGCTGACCGAAAAGCCGAGATTGCCGCCGTCATCGATATAGGCAATGCCGGCACCCGCGGTTTCCGTCCGGCTGGCGGTATTGGGAACCCGGCCGCTGAGATTGGCGGTCTCGGTCAGTTCGGCGGCCTCGTCCTCATGGCCTTCCTCGGCCTCTTCCGCTGCTGCGGCTAGCACTTCGGCGCGCAGGGCAGGGGACAGGACATAGCCCGGCACCCGGACATCATCGGTGTCCCGGAAACTGCCGTCGACATGAAATACCAGCTTCGGCGTGACCGGCACATCGACCGATCCGGCGATGCTCCAGTCGTCGGCCGCGCTGCCATAGCCGCTAATTGCGTCGAGATGAACCAGGTCATCGGGAATATCGCGCGGGATGCGCTTGTCGATCACGTTCACCGCACCGCCGATTGCGTCGCCACCGAACAGCAGCACTGCCGGCCCGCGCAGCACTTCAACGCGCTGTGCGGTCAGCGGGTCGATCGTCACCGCGTGATCGACCGAGGTGTTCGAGGCGTCGAGTGAGCCGATACCGTCGGTCAGCACCTTCACGCGCGGGCCCTGAAACCCGCGCAGTACCGGGCGCGACGATCCCGGGGAGAAGGAGGTGGACGACACGCCCGGCAGACCGGTCAGGCTGTCGCCAATCTGGCCGCGCAGGTCTTCCGCCAGATCGTCGCCGGACAGCACCGAGGTTCCGGCCAATATGTCGAGCTGGTCGACATAGGGGGCGGTGACGACGATCATGTCATCCTTGTGGAAATCATCGGTGAGTCCGCGTTCAGCCCGTTCCGCCGGTTGTCTGACCTCTTGCGCGAGGGCAGGGGACACGGGCAGGGCGAGAATGGCAGCGGAAACAAGGAATCTTCTGTGCGACATAGGGGACTGACTCTTCTGTACAGGAGGGAGAACTGACGGCTCGATAGAGAAAATGTAATGATATATCAATCCCTGAATCCGGAAGAGTCGTCGAACTGGGCAAATTTTGCTGCAAATAGGGTGAACATACGGAAGAGAGGGTGATTGCAGGCGAGGGAGAGCTTCCCTTCTCCCGTGAGGGAGAAGGATGCGCAGACTTGGCAGCTTGCTGCCTAGTCGTAGCTGGATGAGGGTGTTCTGTAATCTGAAGCGCAGAACGCCCTCATCCAACGCCGCCTAATTCGCTTCGCTCATAAGGCTCTGTATCCTTCTCCCGCGCGGGAGAAGGTTTTCCCCTTTCATCTTCCCGCTGATTTCTTCTGGCTGCACAAATGGGCCGAGGGATGCACCTGTTGACCTTCGAGCCTTCGCGCGTCAAATCCCTGCTACATTCTCCCATGCTGGAGAGGGCAATTGCACTTGCGCCTGTCGATCAATCCCAACATAACGGTGCCATGACCTTCACCAAGACCATCCTCCTGCTCGGCTCCGGAGAGCTCGGCCGCGAATTCACCATTTCCGCCAAGCGGCTGGGCGCTTATGTGATCGCCTGCGATTCCTATGATCACGCGCCGGCGATGCAGGTGGCCGATGCCAGCGAGACCTTCTCGATGCTCGATGGCGACCGCCTGCGCGCGGCGATCGAAAAGCATCGGCCCGACCTGATCGTGCCCGAGGTCGAGGCGATCCGCACCGAAATATTGGCGGATATGGAGGCCGAAGGCTATCATGTCGTTCCGTCGGCGCGCGCGACCCAGCTGACGATGAATCGCGATGCGATCCGCGATGTTGCGGCACAGGAACTGGGCCTGACCACGTCGCGCTATCATTATGCCGAGAGTTTCGAACAGGTCGCCAGCGCTGCCGCTGACATCGGCCTGCCGCTGGTGATCAAGCCGGTGATGTCCTCGTCCGGCAAGGGCCAGAGCAAGGTCGACAGCGAAGCCGATCTGGAAGCCGCCTGGACCTACGCCGTCGCCAATATGCGCGGCGACCGGGCGCGGGTGATCGTCGAGCAATATATCGACTTCGATTACGAGATCACGCTGCTCACCGTCCGCACCCGCGACGGCATCCTCTTCTGTCCGCCGATCGGCCACCGGCAGGAACGCGGCGACTATCAGGAAAGCTGGCAGCCCGCCGCGATGACCGATGCGGCGCTGTCCGCGGCGCAGGAGATGGCGCGCAAGGTCGTCGAAAATCTCGCCGGCGCCGGCAAGGGCTGGGGGCTGTTCGGCGTCGAGTTTTTCGTCACGAAACAGGGCGAGGTGATCTTCTCCGAACTCAGCCCGCGGCCGCATGACACCGGCATGGTCACGCTGATCGGCCAGAACCTGAGCGAATTCGACCTGCACGCCCGCGCCATCATGGGCATGCCGGTTCCTCATCTCACGCTGACCGCCCCTGCCAGCGCCAGCGCGGTGATCCTGGCGAACCGCGACAGCGACAATTTTGCCTTTACCGGCATCGATGATGCCCTGGCGCTCGGCAGCGAGGGCGCGGAAGTGGACGTCCGGATATTCGGCAAGCCGGTGACCAGAGAGTGGCGGAGGATGGCGGTCGTGCTGGTTACAGGAGTCGATACCGATGCGGCGCGCGCACTTGCCAAGAAAGCGGCGGATGCGGTTGGAATCGAATATGGTTGAGGACAACCCCTTCTCCCGTGAGGGAGAAGGATACAGAGCCTTGCTGAGGAACGAAGCTAGGCGGCGTTGGATGAGGGTGTTCTGCGCTTCAGAGGACAGAACACCCTCATCCAGCTGCGACTAGGCAGCAAGCTGCCAAGTCTGCGCATCCTTCTCCCTCACGGGAGAAGGCAATTACAGCGCGCCTTTTCGTCTTTGCGCGAGAAAGTCTTCCTTCCCCTTCTCCATCAGGACAGGGCTTCCCAATCCCCAGCCAATCCGGCATGAACCGTCCAAACATCAGGAGAACCCCATGACCGCCCCCTATATCCTCTACGGCTCGCCCTTGTCCCCCTTCCAGCGCAAGGTCGAGGCGGTAATGGCGCTCAAGGGGCTGGACTATGACTGCGAGGAGGTCAGCGTCATGAAGATGCCGGACTGGTACAAGGCGATCAGCCCCCTCGGCCGCATCCCTTCGCTGCGGGTCACGGCAATCGCCGAAGAGGGACCGGATGGCACGATCACCGACAGTTCGGCAATCTGCGGCTATCTTGAGAAGAAGCAGCCGGATCCCGCCGTCTATCCTACCGATGCATTCGACCATGGCCGTGCGCTATGGCTGGAGGAATATGCCGATACCGGACTCGCGATGGCCGGTGGCATGGGCCTGTTCCGACCGATCCTGTTCAACCTGTTCCAGCGCAAGGAGCCGGATCTCGAGACGGCGCGCCGGACCTGGAACGAGAAACTGCCGCCGCTGTGGGATTATCTGGAGACCTGTCTGGACGGCCGCGCGCATTTTGTCGGCGACACAATTACCATTGCTGATATTTCGGTCGCCTGCCAGATCGCCCAGACCGACCTGCTCGCCGGCTTGCCGGACAAGGAGCGCTGGCCGTCGCTGGTCGCCCATTATGAAGCCATGAAGGCGCACGACTGTTTCCAGCGCAACAATGAAGGCTGCGCACGAATATTGTCAAAAATCGTGCCCGAGAAATTTGATCTGAACGCGTAGAGAAGGTGCCGGGCACCTGCGCTAAAGCCTGCGGTCCCGCCATCAGTCCATCAGAATAGTTTTTCCTGGGGCCAATGGCCCGTGCTTGCCTAGTCGAACAGTTCCTCGAGAAAGGATTTCTTTCGCTTGCGGGGCGGATAGCCGGAGCCTTCATAAGGGCGGCCGCGGTCGTCGCCATATCCGCGGGGATCGCGCTCGGGCCGGCTCGGCGGCGCCGGAGGTGCGGCCTGTTCGCTGCGCTCGATGATCTTGTCCAGTTCGCCGCGATCAAGCCATACGCCGCGACAGATCGGGCAACAGTCGATCTCGATACCCGCCCGTTCGCTCATCACCAGGGTCGCACCGTCAACCGGTCAGGCCATTGCTACATTATTCTGCTTATAATATTTTTCTCCGTGGTTGGGGGTCTTTCCCCGGCGATGGGTTCCAACCGGCAGCAGACAAGTGTCCTGACCCGGCTTCGGGTCGCGCTGGCTGCTGCTGGATACGGCGGGGAGGAGCAACAAACCGCTTTCCTACAGAGGCGCAGGCGGTGTATTCTGTTGGTATGAACGCTCTTCCTCTCCTCGCCTGTGCTGTTGCAAAAATGGCGGACACTGCCTTTTGCAGGCGCCAAGGAAATGTTTCCAATAGGGGGTGTGACCCTGTGTGACCCTCGCTCGAAAAAGTCCTGCTTTCCGACCGACAAGCAAGCGCTGCTTGCGGTGCCCCGCTGGCGTGCCTATTAAATGGCTATGACTATCATAGCGAACAGCCTCGATCTGATCGGCAACACCCCGCTCGTCCGCCTTTCCGGCCCGAGCGAGGCCGCCGGTTGCGACATTTACGGCAAATGCGAATTTGCCAATCCGGGTGCGTCGGTCAAGGACCGCGCCGCGCTCTACATCATCCAGGATGCCGAGGACCGGGGCCTGCTCAAACCGGGCGGACGCATTGTCGAGGGTACCGCCGGCAATACCGGGATCGGCATCGCGCTGGTCGCCAACGCCAAGGGCTATAAATCGACCATCGTCATGCCGGAAACGCAGAGCCGCGAGAAAATGGACACGCTGCGCGCGCTCGGCGCCGAGCTGATCACCGTGCCGGCCGCACCTTATTCCAGCCAGTGCCATTTCGTCCACCAGTCGCGCCGGATCGCCGAAGAGACTGAAGGCGCCGTATGGGCCAACCAGTTCGACAATGTCGCCAACCGCCGCGCCCATATTGAGACGACGGCCGAAGAAATCTGGCAACAGATGGACGGGCGGATCGACGGCTTTACTTGCGCCGTCGGCACCGGCGGCACCCTGGCCGGGGTCGGTATGGGCCTCAAGGCAAAGAGCGAGAAGGTAACGATCGCGCTGTCCGACCCGCACGGCGCCGCGCTCTACGAATATTATGCTCATGGCGAGCTCAAGTCGGAGGGCAACAGCGTTGCCGAGGGCATCGGCCAGGGCCGGATCACCGGCAATCTGGAAGACGCGCCGATCGACAAGCAGTACCGGATTTCCGACGAGCAGGGCCTGGCCTGGGTCGAGCGGCTGCTGATGGACGAAGGCCTGTGTCTCGGCCTGTCCTCGGGCATCAATGTCGCCGGCGCAATCGCGCTCGGCAAGGAATTGGGACCGGGCAGCCGGGTCGTCACGATCCTGTGCGACACCGGTTTCCGCTATCTGTCGTCGCTCTACAACGCCGCCTGGCTCAGGGAGAAAGGGCTGCCGGTCTTCCCGTGGCTTGACCAGAATGGATAGAAAGAACCAGAGTTCCGGTCGCCAGGACACGATGCAGCGGATTCAGGTCGGCGTGATCGGCCTTGCCGCCGTGCTGCTGCTGGTCAGCATCGCCAATTTCGTGATCCAGCGGGCCAGCGACGAGAAGACCGTGGTCGAGGAAATGCAGGCCAAGGGCACGGATATTGCTCCGCCAATGGTCAGCAATCCGGAGGAAAAGCCTGCCGAGCCGCTTGCCGAACTGGGCATTACGCCGGCACCCGCAAAGGATAGCGGCAGTCCCGAGGGCCAGAAGCCGGCAACGAACCTGCCGGGACAGACCGTCCCCGACCTTAGGCCTGATCCCAATCTGGATGCGCCGATGGACCGGGAGCGGCGCTAGTTTGCCGAACCTTGGGCAGACGATTTTTTTGGCGCTGCTGACCCAGTTGTCGCTGACGCAATGTTCCGCTGCCGACAGTCCGGCCGCGCCGCCTGCGGACCGCCTCCGGGTCCAGCTGATGACCAGCCTGCCGCTGGTTTGGGGGGAGGGGGCGTCGATGCAATCCGTTCTCTCGGGAGAGACGGAGCCCGCGCCGGTTTACCGCTACTGGCAGCAGCAATATGACATGGTCGCCATCGACAGTCTCGAAAAGCTGGCCGAACAGGATCCGGACAGGCTGATCCTCGCCCAGCCGCGCGCGATGGCGCCAGCCGATCTGGCGGACCTTGATGCCTGGGTCGGCGCTGGCGGCGATGTCATCATCCTGACCGACCCCGACCTTGCCTGGCCGAGCGCATTGCCTTTCGCCGATCCTCGCCGACCGCTGGCCGGTGGTCTGCTGTCGCCGCTCCTCGATCACTGGGGCGTGGAGCTGACTGGAACCGCCGACGCGGGTGCGCTGGTCGAGCCTGTCCGAATGGACCAATATAGCTTTATCACTCGCGTGCCCGGCGCGCTCGCGCCGATAGCTGGCGGCAGCAGGGCGGATGTGCGCTGCACTTTTCACGAAACCGGCTTCCTCGCTCACTGTTCCGTCGGCAAGGGGCGGGCCATCATCGTGGCGGATGCGGATTTTCTGGATGCCGCCCTGTGGCCGGAAGAGGCCCGACGCATTCCAGCGCAAAGTGGCGCAATTCGCTTCATGGATTCGCTGATCCGCGGCCAGCGGCAGAGCGGGGAAGCGGGCGAATGAGGATATTTCCGGCATTTTCAGACATTAAGCGCTCGTGTCTCGAGAAGAGCCTCAAGCGAGGCGAAATTATAATGACACAATTTCAACAGGTTAATCTTCCTGACCCGTAATATCCCCTAATATCCCCTTCCATCCCCGACCGTCCCCTGATAACCCGGATTTGTTATCGGGGTATTCTTCCTGTCCGGGATTCTGTTTTCGGAGGGGCGCTGGAAAGCGCGCCTTTGAAACGGGGAGAGTGTTGCCCGGTCCGGATGAGGGGTTCTCGCTGTGTCAGGCGCATATGCATATTCAGGCTCTGCGATAGCGGCGATAGACGACAAGGGTCGGCTGTCGGTGCCTGCATTCCTGCGCAAGAACCTGATCGAAAGCAGCGACGGCCGTACCCTCTGCCTCGGCACGCACGAAAAATGGGACTGCCTGGTCGGCTTTGGCCTCAGCCGCAAGGCCGACATGCTCACCGAAATAGACAGGCAATGGGAAGCGGCGATTGCGCGTGGCGACTCGTTTGACAAGGATGCCGCCGGCGCACGCAAATTCTCCTCGCTTCAGGATCTCAGCTTCGATGCCAGCGGCCGCTTCATCCTGCCGCCGCAACTGCGGGAAATCGGCAATCTTGACGGCAATGTCCTGTTTCACGGCATCGGTACCACCTTCTGCCTGTGGAATCCCCAGACCCTCCTCGACACCACCGACGACGTCCCCGTCGATCGCCGGCTGGTTGAACATCATCTGAAGGAAGCCGGACAGAAGATCGGAGGCAAAGCGAAATGACCCCCGCAACAGCCGCCCGTCACGTCCCGGTCTTGCTCGATGAAGTGATCGTTGCGCTCGCCATTGCCCCCGGCGAGACGCATGTCGATGGCACGTTTGGTGCTGGCGGCTATACCGCCGCCATGCTCAAGGCAGGTGCAAAGGTGCATGCCTTTGATCAGGATCCCGATGCAATCGCGGACGGACTGCCGATGGTCGAGGCATCCGATGGTCAGCTCAGCCTGCATCACGCCCGCTATTCGGAGATGGCCGAAATCCTCGCGGACGCGGATATCGACGGCGTCACGCTGGATATCGGCGTGTCCTCGATGCAGCTGGACCAGGCCGAGCGCGGCTTTTCCTTCCAGAAGGACGGTCCGCTGGACATGCGCATGGCCCGCGACGGCGAGAGTGCTGCCGACTTCCTCAACGAAGCCGAGGAAGAGATGATCGCGGACGTCATCTATCGCTATGGCGAGGAACGCCGGTCGCGGCGCATCGCCAAGGCGATCGTGGAAGCGCGTCCGCTGACCCGCACATCCGAGCTCGCCCAGGTGGTCCGCAAGGCGCTCGGCTATCGCGCTGGCGACAAGAAGGATCCGGCGACCCGAACCTTCCAGGCGATCCGCATCCATATCAATCGCGAACTGGGCGAACTCGAGGACGGCCTCGCTGCCGCAGAAAAACTGCTGCAGCCCGGTGGCCGTCTGGCGGTGGTGACCTTTCACAGCCTCGAAGATCGCATCGTCAAGAATTTCCTGCGTGACCGTAGCGGACAGAAGTCCGGCGGGTCGCGCCATCTACCCCAGGTTAACCAGACACGGCCGGCACCCACCTTTCATAAACCAGCCAAAGCGGTGCGTCCGGCCGGGGCGGAGCAGGCTCTTAATCCCCGAGCCCGCTCCGCCACCCTCAGATCAGCGGTGCGTACCGATGCGCCCAGCGGCGGTGGCGAGCAGTGAAGCTGGCCGTCAAGCGCCTCGAAGGAATTGGATGGCTCGCCCTGGTTTTTCTGGTGGCGATTTTGCTTTATCCGCTGTCGCTCAGCGTCGCGACGTTGCGCAGCGATCTTGCGCGTACCGATCACAAGATCGTGGAGATCAAGAAGGACATTCGCTATCTGGAAACAGAGTTCAGCGCCCGCGCCAACCTGCGACAGCTGGAAGAATGGAACAAGCTCGAATTCGGCTACGCATCGCCACAGGCTTCGCAATATCTCGATGGCGAACGCGCGCTCGCCAATCTTGGTGGCAAGGACTTGCGCAAGCCGGTCCAGGTGGCGGTGATCAGTTCCATGGATGGCATCAAGCCGGCAGGCATTATCGGATCTGTCTTCGGCACCGCCAAGGCGCAGGACCGCAACCCGGACGGCAGCGCGATCGGCAGCAAGGGCGAATATAGCGAAGCCGCGTCAGGCCCTGCGGCGCAGGCGCGAACCACGCGGGTCGCCCATCTCGAGGAGAAGCTGCTCGATGATGGCTTGGTTCGCGATCTGGGTCGGCGGGCGATCGCAGAAAAAATCGGGAGCATGTCCGAATGACGACCCTTCTGGCCAACAGCAAGAAGGTGCAGTTTTCGGGAAAAGCCAAGGAAATCGCTGCCAGCGCGCATTTCCGGCTGATGATCCTGCTGCTGGTCTTTCTTGCGGCATTCACGATCATCATCGGGCGGTTGATCAGCCTGACCATTCTGGAAGACGCCGCACCCTATCGCGCTTCGAGCAGTGCGTTCATTCCACCGCGCGGCGATATTGTCGATCGCAACGGTGTCCCTCTGGCGCGCACGATGCGCGGCTATGCCGTCCGCGTCGTCCCGGCCCGGCTGCTCGGCGACAAGGACGTGCTCGCACGACAGCTTGCCCAGATCTTTCCCGATACCAGCGCCGCGCAATTTCTGGCAAAGCTGAACGGGTCCAGCCCCACCTACCTCCGGCGCCGGGCGCTGCCCGAAGAGGTCAAGCAAATCCATGCACTGGGTGAGATCGGAATCGAGTTTCCCCGCGAGAATGAGCGCCTCTATCCGCAGCGCGAACTCGCGGCGCATGTGCTTGGCTATGTCAATGCCGATGGCGACGGGGTGATGGGCATGGAACGGGCGCTGAACAATCGCCTCGGCGACCGCAGCCTGCGGGGGACGCCCGCGATGCTGTCGATCGACAGCCGTGTCCAGTCCGCCTTGGAAAGCGAACTGCAGAGCGCCATGCTGATGACTGAGGCGCGCGGCGCCGCCGGGATCATACTGGACGTGGAGACCGGCGAAGTCATGGCACTCGCTTCGCTGCCGATGTTCGATCCCAACAAGATCCGCCGGGATTCGATGAAACACCAGAATAACGAGGTGACCCAGAGCGTGTTCGAACTGGGTTCGACGTTCAAGCCGCTGACCATCGCTGCGGCGCTCGATGCCGGCACGGTCACCGATCTGGCGGTCCGCTACAATGCAATGGAGCCGATCAAGATTGGCGGCTTCACGATCAAGGACGATCACAGCCAGGGTCGGTATCTGAACGTGCCGGAGACGCTGGTCCACAGTTCCAATATCGTCACCGCCCGGATCGCCGACAATCTTGGCAAGGAAGCGATGGAGCATATGTTCCGCCGGCTAGGATTTGACGAACGGCCGCATATCGAGCTGTTCGAGCGTGGCAAGCCGCTCTGGCCACGCAACTGGGGACGGGTTACCAACATGACCGTTGCCTACGGTCATGGCATCGCCGTAACTCCGCTGCATCTGGCCAGCGCCTATGCGGCGCTCGTCAACGGCGGTATCTGGCGGCCGGCGACCCTGTTGAAGGTCGAGCCCGGCAAGGAAGCCAAGGGCCGCCGGGTGTTCAAGGCCGCGACCAGCGCCCGGATGCGCCAGTTGCTGCGGATGATCGTGGCGGACGGGACCGGCCGCAAGGCCGATGCACCGGGGTTCCGGATCGGCGGCAAGACCGGTTCAGCAGAAAAGCCATCGGAAGGCGGCTACAACAAGACCTCGCTGGTTTCGACCTTTGCGGCCGCATTCCCGATGGACAATCCGCGCTTCGTCCTGATCGCAATGCTGGACGAACCCAAGGGCACTGCTGAAACCTCGTTTCAGCGCACCGCCGGCTGGACTGCCGCTCCGGTTGTCAGCAAGGTGGTTACCCGTGTAGGGCCGATGTTGGGCGTCATCCCTGACGAACATCGCGATGTCGACGTCTCGGAACTGACGCCGCTGCTGTGGAAACCACCATCCGGGACTGAAGAGTAGTATCATGCGTCTGAATAGCTTCGTACCCGGCCTCGATGGCACCGCAGGAGAGCAAAACGTCACCGGGTTCGCGATTGATCACCGCAAGATAGCGCCAGGCAATATTTTTGGCGCCTTTCGCGGTGCAAGGTTCAACGCCGAAGACTATATCGAGGCCGCTGTCGCTGCCGGAGCGATAGCGATTGTCGCGCGTCCGGAGGCGCGCGTCGAAGGCGTCGTGCATATTGTCGACGAGGAACCCCGGCAGCTGTTTGCCCAGATGGCGGCGCGCTATTTCACGCCCACGCCCGCGCATGTCGCAGCCGTCACCGGCACCAACGGCAAGACCTCGATTGCCGAGCTCACCCGCCAGCTCTGGCGAATGGATGGTCACAACAGCGCTTCCATCGGGACACTGGGAGTTACCACCGCCGACGAGCAGGTGAAGACCGGACTGACGACACCCGATATAGTCACCTTTCTCTCCAATATGTCCGGCCTTGCGCGGGAAGGGGTAAGTCACGCCATCTTCGAGGCGTCCAGCCATGGGCTGTCGCAATATCGCACCGAGGGACTCCCGGTCCAGGTCGGGGTGTTCACCAATCTCAGTCGCGACCATCTCGATTATCATGGCGACATGGACAGCTATTTCGAGGCCAAGATGCGGCTGTTCGACGAGGTGGTTGTCGGTGATGGCATAGCCGTGATCTGGGCTGATGATGATCCGTGGTCGGCAAAGGCGATCGAGCGGGCCAGGGACCGGGGACTGGAACTGTTCACCGTCGGAGAGAAGGGAACCACGTTGCGGCTTGTTTCGCAGACCCCGACGCATCTCGGCCAGACCCTGATGGTCGAGGCGCAAGGCAACACCCGCCGCATCTCGCTGCCGTTGATTGGTGCCTATCAGGCTGCCAATATCCTCTGCGCGGCCGCCATTGTCCTTGCCACCGGCGGCAAGTTGGACGCCATATTCGATCACATGCAGCGGGTGCAGCCGGTCCGCGGGCGCATGGAGCGCGCGGTCATCACCCGAGCGGGTGCCCCGGTCTATGTCGATTATGCCCATACCCCCGAGGCGCTGCGCGCGGCGATTGCAGCCTTGCGACCCCATGTGACCGGCCGCCTGATCACGCTGTTTGGAGCGGGCGGCGACCGGGACAAGGGCAAGCGGCCCGAAATGGGCCAGATTGCTGTGGAAATGTCCGATCATGTGATCGTCACCGATGACAATCCGCGCAGCGAGGATCCGGCCGTGATCCGTTCGGAAATCATGGCGGGTGCGACCGGTGCCGATGACGTCGGCGACAGGCGCGCCGCCATCACCCAGGCGATCGAAATGGCCGGACCACAGGATATCGTGCTGCTCGCCGGCAAAGGCCATGAACAGGGGCAGATTGTTGGCGACCGGGTGATCCCCTTTGATGATGTGGAAGTGGCGCGCGAATGTGCCGGAGCCCAGACGTCATGAGCGCCCTGTGGACATCCGCCGCGATTGCGGAGGCAACGGACGGCAAGCCAAGCGCTGCCTTCACGGTTCAGGGCGTGGCTTTTGACTCGCGCGAGATCGGTCCCGGAGACCTGTTCGTCGCCCTGAAGGGGGAGCATAGCGATGGTCATCTGCACGTCGACCAGGCCTTCGCATCCGGCGCATCCGGCGCGATTGTCAGCCAGCCGGTCGAGGGGCCGCATATTCTGGTTGCCGATACCGCCAAGGCGCTGGATGCACTGGCCGCCGCCTCGCGTTCGCGGACCGATGCCAAAATCGTAGGAGTGACGGGATCTGCCGGCAAGACAGGGACGAAGGAAGCCCTGTTCGCCGCCCTTGATCGTTGCTCCTTCGGCAAGGCGCACCGGTCGGTCAAAAGCTACAACAATCATGTCGGCGTGCCGCTCAGCCTATCGCGCATGGCGGCGGACACACAATATGGTATTTTCGAGATGGGCATGAATCACGCCCATGAACTGTCGGCCTTGACCCGCCTGGTGCGGCCGCATGCGGCCATCATCACCACGATTGCGCCGGCCCATATCGGCAATTTTGCGACCGGCGAGGCTGGTATAGCGGACGCAAAGGCGGAAATTTTCGAAGGATTGATGCCGGGTGGAACGGCGGTCATCCCTCACGACAGCCCTCATTTCAGCCGGCTGAGGAAAAAGGCAGAGCGATACGCCGCACATGTGCTGTCCTTCGGGTTTGAAGCCGGCGCCGATGTGCGCGCGGTCGACGTTGTCTCGGCCCCGGGGGGAGGCTCGCTGGTCACCGCGCGGCTCGGCGATCAAAGTCTCTGCTTCACGATCGCCGAAGCGGGCCAGCACTGGGTGTCCAATGCGCTGGCCATTCTCGCCGCCGTGCGCGCGGTTGGCGGTGATTTTGCCTCTGCCGGCCTTGCGCTTGCGGAAATGAGCGGCATTGACGGTCGCGGCCGCCGTCACCTGATATCGCTGAAATCCGGCGGCAAGGCGATGGTTATCGACGAAAGCTACAACGCCAATCCAGCATCGATGAAGGCGACCTTGCAGCAATTCTCCGGCGGACAAAATGCCGGTCGCAAGATCTTGCTGCTGGGTGCGATGGGGGAGCTGGGCGAGCAATCTGCCCAATATCACGCCGCCTTGGCCGATGACATCCTCGCGTCCGGTGCGGAAGTCATCATCTTGGTCGGCGACGATATGACACATACTGCCGCGAAACTGGAACAGGGTCTTGATCGCGGCGTGAAAATGACACATGCGAACAATGCTTCGGAGGCGCTGACCGAGGTCGCAAAACTGCTCAGCGACGGGGATCGTCTACTGGTCAAGGGTTCAAATTATCTGGGGCTTTCCTCCGCGGTATCCGCGCTGGTAAGCGGGGAGTATTGATGTTCTATTTACTGGCCCAATGGCTTGAATTCGAAGGTATATTCAACGTGTTTCGGTACCTGAGCTTTCGCTCGGGCGCTGCGGTATCGACATCTCTTTTCATTGGTCTGCTGATCGGCCCCCGGTTCATCAACATGCTGCGGATGCGGCAGGGCAAGGGACAGCCGATCCGCGAGGACGGACCGATCACCCACCTGAAAAAGGCGGGCACGCCAACGATGGGGGGCCTGATGATCCTGTTTTCGGTCGTCACCTCTCTGCTGCTGTGGATGGATCTCAGCAATATTTTCGTCTGGGCCTGCATTTTCGTCACGCTGGGCTTTGGCGCGATCGGCTTCATGGATGATTATGACAAGGTCCGCAAAGCCAGCCACAAGGGCGTCCCGGGCCGGGTCCGGCTGCTGCTGGAATTTGCCGTCGCCGGCTTTGCCACCTGGCTGATTGTCCAGCAAATCGGGACCAGCCTCTACGTGCCGTTTTTCAACGATGTCCAGATAGACTTGGGCTATTTCTATATCCCGTTCGCGATGTTCGTGATCGTCGGTGCCGGCAACGCCGTCAATCTGACCGACGGCCTCGACGGGCTTGCCACCATGCCGGTGGTGATCGCCAGCGCGACCTTCCTGGTGCTCGTCTACCTGTCGGGCAACGCCGTCTTCTCCGAATATCTCGGTATCCCGTTTGTGCGCGGCGCCGGCGAACTGGCCATCTTCTGCGCCTGCGTGATCGGTGCCTGCCTCGCCTTCCTGTGGTTCAACGCGCCGCCGGCGGCGGTCTTCATGGGTGATACCGGCAGCCTTGCGCTTGGCGGCGCTCTCGGCGCGATCGCCGTCTCCATCCATCATGAAATCGTGCTGGCGCTGGTCGGCGGTCTGTTCGTGCTCGAAGCGGTATCGGTCATCGTCCAGGTGTTCTTCTTCAAGCGCACCGGTCGCCGGGTGTTCCGCATGGCGCCGATCCACCACCATTTCGAACAGCTGGGCTGGTCGGAATCGACCATCGTGATCCGTTTCTGGATCATCAGCCTGGTGCTCGCTCTCGCCGGCCTCGCGACGCTGAAGCTCAGATGATCGTCTCCCCCGCCTTTGCCGGAAAGCGCTATGCCATCCTCGGACTGGCCCGGTCCGGCATGGCGGTGCTGGAAAGCCTCCATGCGAGCGGCGCTGAATTGCTCGCGTGGGACAATCGCGAGGAACTGCGCGACAGCGTGGCCGACAAGGCGCTGATCGCTGATCCGCTCGAATCGGACCTGTCCGGTTATGACGCAATCGTCGTGTCGCCCGGCGTACCGCTGAATACCCATCCGATTTCGCAAAAGGCCAGGCTGGATGGCGTGCCGATTGTCGGCGACATCGAGCTCTTTGCGAGGGCCCGGTCGGCTCTGCCGCCACACCGGGTCGTCGGCATTACCGGTACCAACGGCAAGTCCACGACCACGGCGCTGGTCCACCACATCCTGATTAGCGCTGGCGTACCTGCGGTGATGGGCGGGAATATCGGGTTGCCCATCCTGTCGCAGGAACCGTTGCCCGCGGGCGGTGTCTATGTGCTGGAACTGTCAAGCTATCAGATTGACCTGACCGAAAGCCTCGATTGCGACGTCGCCCTCTTGCTCAATATCAGCCCCGACCACCTCGATCGATATGATGATTTTGACGGCTATGCCGCATCCAAGGCGCGCCTGTTCGACATGCTCGGGGCGCACCATACGGCAATCTTCGCCAGCGCCGACGACAAATCCCGGTTGGCGCTGCAGGGCCTTCTCGATCTCGCACGGGTGGAAGGCATAGTTGATACGGCTTCCCGCAATATCGCCGGGCAGCCGGACTGGCCGTCGTTGCAGGGGCCGCACAATCTGCAGAACGCCATAGCGGCGGTCGCGGTGGTCGAGGCGCTGGGCATTGCCGAAGCGCAGTGGCGACCGGCGCTGGAATCCTTCACCGGCCTGCCGCACCGTATGGAACGCGTTGCCGAATCCGGCGGCGTGCTGTTCGTCAATGACAGCAAGGCGACCAACCCTGCCTCGACCGGCCCGGCGCTCGGTGCCTATCCGAAAATTCACTGGATCCTGGGCGGGTTGCCGAAGAGTGACAGCCTTGCCGAGTGCGAGCCGTTTTACCAGAATGTCGTGCGCGCCTATACGATTGGCGAAGCCGGTCCGCTGTTCGGCCAATTGCTGGCCGACCATGTTCCGGTTGAGCCCTGCGAAATGATCCTGACCGCGGTGCAACGCGCTGCCGCCAATGCCAGGCCTAGCGAGGTGATCCTGTTATCTCCGGCCTGTGCCTCGTTCGACCAGTTTCGTGACTTCGAGGCGCGCGGCAACTGCTTTCGCTGTGCGGTCCAATCGGTGATCGAAAGCGGCATGATCGGAACGGAAGGGGCGGAGGCAACAGGATGAGTGCACCTCGACAAAATGGAGATACGGATCGGCCGCTTCCCGAAATCGCCGTTGGCCTGAAAAAGAAGCGCTTTCATCTGCAGTCCCGCCTGGGGCGCAGCGATCGTTCGCCACTGGCCATCTGGTTCTGGGAACTTGACCGCGTCCTGCTGGGGCTGATCCTGACGCTGGTCGCCATCGGGCTGATCGCGGTGGCAGCGGCGTCACCGGTGACCGCCCTGAAGCAAAGTACCGCAGCGGTGACGATCGATCCGCTCTATTATTTCTATCGCCAGCTGGGCTGGGTGATAGTCGGCATTCCGGTGATGCTGGTGATCTCCATGCTTCCGAAGGAGCAGGCGCGGCGCTTTGCCATTCTCGCCGCGCTGGCGGCGTTCGTGCTGCTGTTTCTGGTGCCGGTTTTCGGCAAGTCGGTGAACGGCGCCCAGCGCTGGATCGGCTACGGCTTCGCTACGATCCAGCCGGGCGAGTTTCTCAAGCCGCTCTATGCAGTCGCTCTGGCCTGGCTGCTGTCGCTCCGGGTCAAGGATCCGGGCCTGCCGGTGATCTCGCTGTCCGTCATCCTGACCGGCATCATCGCCATATTGATGATGATGCAGCCCAATCTCGGTGAGACCATTCTGATCTGCGGCATCTGGTTCGCGGTGATGACGGTCTCAGGCCTGTCGGCGCGGCTGATCGCGGCAATCGGCACCTTGGGCGTCGGTGGGCTGGTCGGAGCCTATTTCCTCTATCCCGTGGCGACCCAGCGGATCAACGCATGGCTGTTCGGCGGCGGTGAATATGATCAGGTGATGTTCGCGCACAAGGCGTTGACCGGGGGCGGACTGCTGGGCACGGGACCGGGCCTCGGCACCGCCAAGTTCAAGCTTCCCGAGGCGCATACCGATTATATCCTGTCGGTCATCGGCGAAGAATTCGGCCTGCTGGCCTGCATGGCGATCGCACTGGTGTATCTGGCGATCATCGTCCGCGTATTCCTCCGCTTGCTCGACGAGGAAGACAATTTCATCATCCTCGCGGTCGCTGGCCTGACCGCACAGTTCGGTGGCCAGGCGCTGATCAACATGGCCGTCAATCTGCAGCTGTTCCCTTCAAAGGGCATGACCCTGCCGCTGATCAGCTACGGCGGCTCCTCGATCCTGGCGCTTTGCATCGGCATCGGACTTTTGCTCGCATTTACCCGTCGGAACCCGTATCTTGACCGCTCACAATATGTCTCGGCCTGGCCCGAGCGAGGACGGATAGCGGTATGAGTTTTTCGAAACATTATGTGCTGGCAGCCGGCGGCACCGGCGGCCACATGATTCCTGCCTATGCACTGGCAAAGCAACTGGTTTTGCGCGGGCACCGGGTGGCGCTGATCACCGACGAGCGCGGCGCGAAAATTCCGGGAATGGTCGACGAAGGGCAGGTCCATGTCCTGCCCGCCGGACGCATTACGAAGGACCCCCGCAGCTGGCCGGGCGGACTGCGCGCCATTCTCAAGGGCCGGCGGATGGCAATGCAGCTTTACGAGACATTCCAGCCCTCGGCTGTGGTCGGGTTCGGCGGCTACCCCGCCTATCCGGCGCTGCTCGCTGCAAACACCCGCGACGTTCCGACGATCGTGCACGAGCAAAATGCGGTGCTGGGCCGGGTCAACCGGCTCGCCGCGCGTACGGTCAATGCCATCGCAACCGCTTATCCCGACGTCCTCAGGATCAAGCCGAAATACCAGGAAAAGGTTCATCTCGTCGGCAACCCGGTGCGCGAGCAGGTGGTGGCGCTGCGCGACGAACCATATCCACCGCTGTCCGAGGAAGGCATTTTCCGGGTGCTGGTTACCGGCGGCAGCCAGGGCGCTTCGATTCTCTCCGATGTGGTACCGGATGCGATGGCGATGCTGCCGGTCCATTTGCGCCGCCGCCTCCAGATCACCCAGCAATGTCGCGAGGATGATATCGGGCGGGTTCGCGAGAAATATGCCGAACATGGTATCCCTGCGGAGCTGGCCACCTATCTCCCTGACCTGCCCGAACGGCTGGGCTGGGCTCATCTTGTCATCGGTCGCGCCGGTGCCTCCACCATTGCCGAGCTGACCACCGCCGGTCGTCCCGCGATCCTGGTTCCCTTGCCGAGCGCGATGGACGATCATCAGACCTATAATGTGAAGGAAATGGTCGCATCCGGCGGCGCGCGTTCGATCGCCCAGTCGCGTTTCACTGCCAAGGAGCTGGCCAAGCAGATGCAGAAAATGGCACTGCAGCCCGGCGCGCTGGAAAATGCCGCGCGCTGCGCGGCAAAATGCGGACGCCCCGAAGCGGTCAATGATCTCGCCGACCTGGTCGAAAGCTTCGGGACCTCCCCGCTCGGAACGACGATGAAGGTCGAGAGGGAAATGCCGAACCCGCTGTCGTCTCGCAAGGAAGCCCTGGCCAAGGATGTTGCACGGTGAAGGCTGTCGGAACGGATATTGGCACCATTCATTTCGTCGGTATCGGCGGCATCGGCATGTCCGGCATTGCCGAGGTGATGCACAATCTCGGCTACAAGGTGCAGGGCAGCGATATCGCCGAAAGCTACGTGGTCGAAGGCCTGCGCGCCAAGGGTATCGACGTCAAGATCGGCCACAATCCCGAGAATGTCGATGGTGCCGCCGTGGTGGTAACGTCGACCGCCGTCAAGCGCGGCAACCCGGAAGTGGAAGCCGCGCTGGCCAATCGCATACCGCTGGTCCGCCGCGCCGAGATGCTTGCCGAGCTGATGCGGCTGAAATCGACGATCGCCATTGCCGGTACCCATGGCAAGACCACCACCACATCCATGGTCGCGGCGATGCTGGACGCTGGCGGCATTGATCCGACCGTGATCAACGGCGGCATCATCAACCAATATGGCTCCAACGCCCGCCTCGGCGCCGGCGAGTGGATGGTGATCGAGGCCGACGAAAGCGACGGCAGCTTCCTGCGGCTCGACGGCACCATCGCCGTGGTCACCAATATCGATGCCGAACATCTCGACCATTATGGCAGCTTCGACAAGATCAAGGACAGCTTTGTCGAGTTCATCGAGAATGTCCCTTTTTACGGCGCGGCGATCCTGTGCATCGACCATCCCGAGGTGCAGGCGATCCTGCCCCGCATCCGCGACCGCCGGATCATCACCTACGGCTTTTCCGCCCAGGCCGATGTCAAGGGTGTCAACGTCACGCCGATCCCCGGCGGCAATCGTTTCGATGTCGCGATCCGTGACCGCGACGGCAATGTCCGGACCATCACCGGGATCGAACTGCCCATGCCTGGCCGCCACAATGTCCAGAACGCGATCGCCGCGGTTGCGGTCGGTCTGGAAATGGGGATCGGCGACGACAAGATCGCCAAGGGCTTCGATCATTTCGGCGGGGTCAAGCGCCGCTTCACCAAGGTCGGTGAAGTCGACGGCGTGACCATCATCGACGATTATGGCCATCACCCGGTCGAGATCCAGGCCGTGCTGTCCGCCGCGCGCGAAGGCGCTGAGGGCCGCGTCATTGCGGTGGTTCAGCCGCATCGATTCACCCGGCTGCGCGATCATATGGAGGAATTCCAGGGTGCCTTCAACGATGCCGACATGGTCTTTGCCACGCCGGTCTACGTCGCTGGCGAGGATCCGATCGAGGGCATCAACAGCGAGGCCCTTGTCGAGGGGCTGAAGGTGCGCGGCCATCGCCAGGCGGAAACCGTGGCGGACGAACGCGCGCTGGCCGAGCGGCTGGCCAGCATTGCCCAGCCCAAGGACATGATCATTTGCCTTGGTGCCGGTGATATCACCAAATGGGCCGCCGGACTCGCGGATGGGATAAAGGAGGCGCGCAAATGAGCCGCTTTCCGTCAGGCATGAGCCTGTTTCCGTTAGTCCTGAGCCTGTCGAAGGACGCCTATCGTCGCGAAACGCACTTCTACAAGCTCAGTGCTAACGGATTTTCCTTCCGGTATCTGTCGGGGGCGACGCAATGAACGCGGTCGCCACCATGCCCGACACACGCGGAAAGCTGACCGAAAGCGCGCCGCTGGCGCCGCTCGTCTGGTTCAAGACCGGGGGACCCGCTCAATGGCTGTTCGAGCCAAAAGATATCGACGATCTCCAGCAGTTTCTCCGTGATCTCGATCCTGCCATTGCGGTTTGGCCCCTGGGCCTCGGCTCCAACCTGATCATCCGTGACGGCGGAATTCGCGGCGTGGTGGTGCGGCTGGGCAAGGCCTTTGCCGGCATCGAGACCGATGGCCTGCAAATCTGCTGCGGGGCAGGGGCGCCAGGCATATCGGTTGCCAGCAAGGCCCGCGACCAGGGCATCGCCGGTATGGAATTCCTGCGCGGCATTCCCGGCACGATAGGCGGCGCCGTCCGGATGAACGCCGGCGCCTATGGCCGCGAAGTCTGCAACATTCTCGAAAGCGCGGATGTGGTGCTGCGCAACGGCAACCGGGTGACTCTCCCGCTCGCCGATCTCGGCTATACCTATCGCCATTCCGACCTTCCCGAAGGATCGATCGTCGTCAGCGCAACCTTCGTGGGAGAAAGCGGAGATCCCGCCACCATCGGCGCGGAAATGAAGCGCATCGCCGAAGAGCGCGAGGCTTCCCAGCCGCTGCGCACCAAGACCGGTGGCTCCACCTACAAGAACCCGGAAGGCAAGAAGGCCTGGCAGCTGGTCGACGAGGCCGGTTGCCGCGGCTTGCAGGTCGGCCAGGCGCAGGTCTCGGAAAAGCACTGCAATTTCCTGATCAACCTTGGCGGTGCCACCTCGGCGGACATCGAAGCCTTGGGTGAAGAGGTGCGCAAGCGGGTCAAGGCCCACGCCGGCGTCGAACTGCAATGGGAAATCCAGCGAGTAGGAGAGGCGATTTGACCGCCACGATCAAAAAGAAACTCCACGTCGCGGTCCTGATGGGCGGCTGGTCGGCCGAGCGCGAGGTCTCGCTGACCAGCGGCAAGGGCGTCGCCGATGCGCTGGAGAAGAACGGCCACAAGGTCAGCCGCGTCGACATGGACCGCAATATTGCTCTGGTGCTTGATGGCATCCGTCCCGATGTCGTGTTCAACGCGCTCCACGGCGTACCGGGTGAAGACGGCAGCGTCCAGGGCATGCTCGACCTGATGCAGATTCCTTATACCCACAGCGGACTTGCGACATCGGTGATCGCGATCGACAAGGAGCTGACCAAGCAGCAACTGGTCCCCGCCGGCATTCCGATGCCAAAGGGCAAGATTGTCTCCAGCGCCAGCCTCTACGAGGCGGACCCGCTGCCTCGCCCCTACGTTCTGAAACCGGTCAATGAGGGATCGTCGGTCGGGGTCGCGATCGTCACCGATGACAGCAATTACGGCAATCCGATCAGCCATGATGCGGTCGGTCCCTGGCAGGAGTTTGAGGAACTGCTGGCCGAGCCATTCATCCGTGGCCGGGAGCTGACAACCGCCGTGCTCGGCGACAAGGCGCTGTGCGTGACCGAACTGAAAACCGCGCAGGGCTTCTATGATTATGACGCCAAATACTCCGAAGGTCTGACCGAGCACGTCTGCCCGGCCCAGATCCCGGAGAATATCGAGGCGCTGTGTCTCGACTATGCCCTGCGCGCGCACCGGATACTCGGCTGCAAGGGCACGTCGCGAACCGATTTTCGCTGGGATGACGAGCAGGGCGCCGCCGGCCTGTTTGTGCTCGAAACCAACACCCAGCCCGGCATGACCCCGCTCAGTCTGGTCCCGGAACAGGCCCGGAAAATGGGGATCAGCTATGAAGAGCTGGTCGAGATAATCGTGAGAGAAGCGCTATGACAGCCACCCGGAAAAGCACCAGTCGGCAGACCAGGGGCAAGCCCCGCAAGCAACCAACGCGCACGGTCCGGCAGGTCTCCGTGTTCGACAGGATCTTGCGCGCGATGCCGGTGACAGAGGCGCAGGTCCAGAAAGGGCTGACTTGGGGGCTGGTCGGTGTCTTCATTCTTGGCGCCTACAGCGTCTCCTATTATTCGGGCATCAACGACCGCATCAAGTCCGAGGTCGCGGCGGCGGTCGGCAAGGCGGGATTTGAAGTGAAGCGGGTCGAGGTCACTGGTGTCAACCGGATCGACGAGCTGAAGGTTTACGAGATCACTCTGGCGCAAAAAGATCGCTCGATGCTGCTGGTGGACATTGACGAAGTGCGCGAAGACCTCTTGTCCAATGGCTGGATCAAGGACGCCAGAATCTCGCGTCGGCTGCCCGACACTCTGGTGGTCGACATCGTCGAACGAGAGCCGGTGGCGGTCTGGCAGAATCAGGGCAGGCTGTCGCTGATCGACAAGACCGGTTTCCCATTGGAAGAAATTGCCCGCGAGGAAATCCCCGACCTGCCGGTTATAGTCGGCAAGAAGGCCAATTTGAAGTTTACCGAGCTCGACGAACTGCTCGACGTTGCGCCGGCGCTGCGCCCGATGGTCACCGGCGCGACATGGATCGGCAACCGGCGCTGGGACCTGGAATTTGACAGCGGCGAGACGCTTGCCCTGCCGGAAGGTGACGAAACGGCATCGGCGGCCCTGCTTAATTTTGCGCGGATGGATGGGGTCAACCGCCTGCTCGGGCGCGGGGTCGTCCATTTCGACCTCAGGGATGCCGAACGCGCCTATTTGCGGATGCCCCCCAAGGCGGAAGTGGCAGAACCGGAAAGTTGATGGCTCCAATCGTTGGTGGCATGGTTCGGATGGAAATAAAGGTGAAGGGTTAGTCGAATGGCAGCGCGCGTAGAAAAAATCTTCACATCACTGGATATCGGGTCCTCGAAAATCTCGGCAATGATTGCCGGGCGCATGGACAATGGCGAACTGACCGTTCTGGGGACCGGGCAGCGCGCCAGCAAGGGCGTCAAGCGGGGCTATATCGCCGATACCGAGACCACCGAGATGGACGTCCGCGATGCGGTGGAACAGGCGGAGCGGATCGCCGGGACCAATATCGACGACGTCTGGGTCAGCTTTTCGGCGGGCGGCCTGCAGAGCCTGCTGACTTCGGTCGAAACCGAACTGGGCGGCCACCGGATCGAACAGGATGATATCGACCTTTTGCTCGATGCCGGTCGCAACAGTATTGACCCGAAAGGCAAGATGGTGCTGCACGCGCAACCGGCACTTTATACGCTCGATGGCCTGAACGGGGTCAAGAAACCCAAAGGTCTGCACGCCGACCGGCTCGGCGTGGACATTCACGTCATCCTCGCCGAAGCTTCGCCGGTCCGCAATATCGAGATGAGCGTGCGCGGGGCTCATCTGAACGTGAAGTCGATCGTCGCCTCGCCGATTGCCGCGGGCACGGCCTGCCTGTCGCGCGAAGAGCGCGAACTGGGCGTGGCGCTGGTCGAGATGGGCGCGGAAGTGACCAATGTCTCGCTTTTCGCCGGCGGCATGCTGGTTGGCCTGACCACACTGCCTTATGGCGCCGCCGATATCACCGACGATATCGCCTCGTCCTTCGGTCTGCGGCGCGCGCAGGCCGAGCGGATCAAATGTTTCTACGGTTCCGCCACCACCAGCCCGCGCGACAATCATGATGTCATCAATCTTGATGTCGACAAGACCAGCGAGGGTTCCGAAGAGGAGGGGCGAATTACCCGGGCGCAGCTGATCGCGGTAATCCGGCAAAGGCTCGACCATCTGATTGGCGAAATCGGGCGGTCGCTGAAGGAGCTTGGCTTTACCGGGCCGGTCGGCCGGCAGGTTGTCCTAACCGGCGGCGGCGCCGAGCTCAAGGGCATCGCCGACTATGCCCAGTCCGCGCTGGGACGCACCGTGCGCATCGGTCGTCCGGCCGGCCTCAGCGCCCTGCCGGAAGCGCATAGCGGTCCCGCCTTTGCCGGTCTCGCGGGACTGGCTCTCTATGCGTCGCAGGAGCCGGTGGACCTTCGCTATCTGGCCGGAAGCCATCAGAATGTGCACAAATATGGTGGATCAGCGGTGATCGGACGGCTGATGCAGGCGATCCGGGGAAATTTTTAGAAATTTGATGAAAATAAATTAACTTTTCGGGTGATTCCGTCGCGAAATTTGTGCAAAGCGTGAAACAAATATTACAGCACGATAAAATGTCTCGGGAGACAGTGAGATGAGTATCAATATTGGCCCACCGGAAGTCGAAGAACTGAAGCCGAAAATCGCGGTTATCGGAGTCGGCGGAGCGGGCGGCAACGCCATTGCCAACATGATCGCCGCGCAGGTCGAGGGCGTTGATTTTATCGTCACCAACACCGATGCGCAGTCGCTCAACAGCTCCACCGCCGAGCGGCGCATCCAGCTGGGCCCCGATATCACGCAGGGTCTTGGCGCCGGATCCCGTCCCGAAGTCGGTCGCGCCGCGGCCGAAGAAACCATCGACCTCGTCGAGCAGGCCCTGGAAGGCACGCATATGTGCTTCATCGCCGCCGGCATGGGCGGCGGCACCGGTACCGGCGCCGCTCCGGTCATTGCCAAGGCGGCACGCGATCGCGGTATTCTGACCGTCGGTGTCGTGACCAAGCCGTTCACCTTCGAAGGCACGCGCCGCATGAAGTCGGCCGAGGCAGGCATTGAAGAGCTGCAGAAGAATGTCGACACGCTGATTGTCATCCCGAACCAGAACCTGTTCCTGGTCGCCAATCCGAACACGACGTTCAAGGAAGCCTTTCTGCTCGCTGATGAAGTCTTGCAGCAGGGCGTTCGCGGCATCACCGACCTGATGGTCATGCCAGGCCTGATCAACCTCGACTTTGCCGACGTGCGCAGCGTGATGCACGAAATGGGCAAGGCAATGATGGGCACCGGCGAAGCGGAAGGCGACGGACGCGCGCTCGAAGCGGCCGAAAAGGCCATTGCCAACCCGCTGCTCGACGGCGTCTCGATGCAGGGTGCCAAGGGCGTCATCGTCTCTATCACCGGCGGCGAAGACATGCGCCTGATGGAAGTCGACGAAGCCGCCAATCATATCCGCGAGCTGGTCGATCCCGACGCCAACATTATCTGGGGCAGCGCCTTCAACCCCAATCTCGACGGCCGTATCCGCGTTTCCGTCGTTGCCACCGGCATCGACAGCGAAGGCAGCACCTCATCAACGGCACCGCCGGCATCCTTTGCCATGGGCAGCGCGTCACGCCACAAGGAAGAAGCGGCGCCGGTTTCCAGCTTTGCGTCCTCCATTGCGAGCGACGAGAGCGAAGCGGACACGGCTCAGGAACCCGAAGTGGAAGCAGAATCGGAATCCGAACCCGTCGCGCAGGCAGAGCCGGAAGCGCCAGCGGCGCCCGTGGCGTCAGCCACTCCGGTCGCAACCTACGGCGATGACGACGACGATACGGTTTCGACCCCATCATTCGCATCGCTGACGCCGGGAATGTCCTCGTCGGAACCCGAAGCGGACGAAGACGAACTGGTGCTCGGCAACGATGCCATCCAGCCGGACGATTCCGAAGAGTCGCCGGTCGCTCCCTCGCGCGGTTCGGCAGCGCCGGCACCGCGCGTTGCGACCAGCGGCGGCACGTTGTTCGAGCGTATGTCCAATCTCACCCGCGGCGGGTCCAAAGGCGATGATGACAACGATGGCGAAGACGACAAGTCCCGCGATCCGCTCGACATCCCGCGCTTTTTGAATCGCCAGAACAATCAGTAGGGCCGAGGCTCGTTAGCCTTGTTGCCCGCGCAATGGGGAATGGCGAGGGGGTTTGTCTTTCGCGTGCCACCATTGGCCTTACCGACTTGCGGGAACGATTGATTTCATGCGCAATCGATCCTTTATGAGTTTTGTGAAATACCGATTCCAAATATTGCTGGCGATGGCAGCGCTGCCTGTGGTCGCGATCGTTCCGCAGCTGCCCGCTCTGGCTCAGGCCGGCTCGCTATCCAATAGTGAGAATCTGCAGGATGCGCTGCGTCGCATCGCGATCGATTCGAACGATTCGTCGGCCTTGGCAGATGCCGGGCTGGCGGCGCTCGAACTGGGCGATCTGCGCGCCGCCATCGGTTTTCTGGCGAAGGCCGACCAGATTTATTCGTCCAGCGGCCGGGTGAAGGCAGGGCTCGGCCGGGCCTTGCTGGCGGAAGAAAACCCGTTTGGTGCGATCCGCTATTTCGACCAGGCCGTGGCCAATGGCATAGCGGCGCGCGAGATCGCTGCGGATCGCGGTCTTGCCTATGACCTGATCGGGCGCAACCTTGATGCGCAAAAGGACTATGAGCTGGCGATGCGCAATGGCAGCACCGACGAGCTGGTCGGACGATACGCGATTTCGCTGGGGATCAGCGGTCAGGTCGACCGCGCCGAGCAACAGCTCAATCCCCTGCTGCAGAAAAGCGATCGGGATGCCTGGCGCAACCGGGCGTTTATCTACGCCATGAACGGCCGCAAGAAGGACGCGGAGGAAATCGTCGAGCAAACGATGGAGCGGCAGATGGCCAAGGCAATAAAGCCGTTTCTCGCCCGTATGCCGAAACTGACCGCGGCGCAGAAGGCCGCGGCGGTCCATTTTGGCCATTTCCCTGCCGGCGAGAATGTTGGGGTGGATGTCGCTGCGGTTCAGCTGGCTTCGTCCATGGCAGCTCGGGGCGGCGATGGCGCGGATGCGGGTCTCATCCCCGTTGGCGAAGCGCTGGGCGCCAACGCCGATCGTCCCAAGGTGCTGGCGATGCCGGACAAGTCGCCGCGTCGTCGCCCTGGCATTGCCGAGCGCCGCACGGCGGACCGCAAGTCCGGTCGCGAGCCGAAGAAAAACGAAGTCGTTCGTCTCGCCCGGACCGACCTGCCCGCACCAGCCGCTGCCATCGGCGTTCGAGCAGCCGGTTTGCAGGGTTCTGACCCGGCACCCACTCCGCCTTCGGTGACGCCACCGCCGGAGAATGCGCGCCCCGCACCGGAAGCGAACGTGCCGGCGCCCATTGCCACTGCCGCGGCGACGTCGGATGGCGCAGGCGCGACCCCCGGCTTTGCGACCAGCCTCGGGGCTGGTGCCCAGCCGGCGCTGGTTTCGCAAACGGTTGAGCGCAAGGTCGAGATCGCTGGGCGCAAGCCCGTTCAGCAAAGCCCGGCGATCGCGCCGCTGCCGACCACTGGCCCTGCCGCGAGGGACTCGTCCGCCCCAGAGAATCGCGCTGAAGGTCCCGTCAATCTGATCAATTTCGACCTCGCCCGCTCGCAGCCGGCGCAGGGGGATCTGGCTGCCGCAGAACCGGCCATAAGGCCGCTCGCCGATATCATCAGCGGCATCAAGATCCCCGAGCAGGAAACCAGAAGCCAGGTGGTGCCGGTCAATCTGGCGGCGATCCAGCCCGCCAAGCCGAAGCCCAAGATCGAACCCAAGCCGGTCGAGAAGGCTCCGGTCAAGCCAAAGGAACCGGTCCACCCCAAACGCTACTGGGTCCAGATTGCCACCGGCGCCAATCTCAACGCACTGAAATTCGACTGGCGCCGGATGAACAAGAAGCAGCCTGACCTGTTCAAGAGCCAGAAGGCATGGACTTCGCCATGGGGAGCGACCCGGCGGATGGTGGTCGGCCCGTTCGACGATTTCAAGGCGGCCAAGGCCTTTGAAGCGGACCTGCGCAAGGACGGTGGCGACGGCTTTGCCTGGGCCAGCGCCGATGGTGTCGAGGTTAACGAGCTGACCAAATGACAGGCTTGCAAAGCTATGCCAGCGATCCGGCGCACAGCCGGGGGCGTCAGCATGATGAAAAGCGCGATGTGACACGCGGCCCGCGCGACGCGTTCCAGCGCGACCGCGACCGGATTATCCATTCGATCTCCTTCCGCCGCCTGCGCCACAAGACCCAGGTCTTCGTCGCCCCCGATGGCGATCATTACCGGGTCCGCCTCACTCACAGTCTCGAGGTCGCCCAGATCGGCCGAACGCTGGCGCGTTCGCTCGGACTCAACGAGGATCTGACCGAGGCGCTCTGCCTCGCCCATGATATCGGCCATCCACCCTTCGGCCATGCCGGGGAGGATGCCCTCGAAGAGGCGCTCGCCGACCATGGCGGATTCGATCACAACGCCCAGACGATCCGGACCCTGACCCTGCTGGAAACGCCCTATCCGCGGTGGAACGGGCTCAATCTGACATGGGAGATGCTCGAGGGGCTGGCCAAGCATAACGGACCGGTCGCGGAGCCGACCTGGGCGCTGGCCGAAGCCAACCAGGCGATGGATCTCGACCTCGGCAGCTGGCCGTCGCTGGAGGCGCAGGTTGCGGCAATCGCCGATGATATCGCCTATGATAATCATGATATTGACGATGGCATGCGCGCCGGGCTGCTGACCTTGAACCAGTTGCTTGAACTGCCGTTCATCGCCGAGCGCTGGCAGAATATTTGCGACCGTTTCCCGGATGTGTCCCATGACCGGTTGCTGCCCGAACTGATCCGTGACCAGATCGGCCTGATGGCCAATGATGTGCTGGAAACCACGACGGCGCGGATTGCGGCGCTGGGTGTGAAATCCACGGAAGACGTGCGCCAGGCAGGTCAGATGATCGGCGGCTTTTCCGATGCCATGGCGGACCGCGAACGGACTCTGAAGCGATTCATGTACGATAATCTCTACCATCATCCGCAGCAGATGGCGGCGGCGGAAGAGGGCAAGCGGATGATTGCAGACCTGGTCACCGCCTACCGCGATAAACCGGAACTGATGCCAAGCGACTGGGCCGCGGCTCTGCCAGCGCAAGAACCGGCGCGTATCCGCCACATCGCCGATTTCCTGGCAGGCATGACCGACCGCTATGCCCGAAACCGGCATGCGGAAATATTCGGCGAACATCCTTCACCCAATTGAACGTGTTGCCCGGCGGAGGCTGGGGCCTGACCCAATGCAGCTTCCCGGCAAAAAATCGGTTTGGATGGCAGCCTTCGCTGCTATGATGGCTTGTCCATAGCCAGTCTCGAGGGAAACAATAAATGTCCGACACAATCCTGCTTGTCGGTGCGACCGGCCTGATCGGAGGCCTGCTGACCCGAAAGCTGCTGGAGCAGGGCAGGGACAGCCAGCTTCATCTGCTGGTCCGGCGGCCGTATCGGGAGGATGTCGGCAAGGCGAAAATCCATGTTCAGCTGCAGGAAAACTGGCCCGTGACGATTGCCGGGATCAGGCCGGACATCGTGATTTCCTGCCTCGGCTCGACCATGAAAAAGGCCGGGTCAAAAGAGGAATTTGCCGCCGTCGACCGCGATCTGGTCGGTGCCGTGGCCACCGCCGCCCGGGCCGCCGGCACGCGCCATTGTATCGCCATATCCTCGACCATGGCCGACAGCAGCGCCTCCAGCTTCTACCTGAAAACTAAGGGCGAGGCGGAAGACCTGCTCCGCGCGCAGAAATTCGAGCGTCTCGATATCATCCGCCCCGGCCTGCTGCGCGGCGAGCGGACCAATGACAACCGCTTGGGCGAAAGCCTCGCCATTGCTGCCAGCCCGCTGCTCGATCTGCTGCTGCACGGCAAGCTCCGTCGCTACCGATCGATCCTGGCCAGCGATGTCGCTGCTGCCATCACCGTGCTGATGGCGCAGAGCGCTCCTGGAACCTTTGTCCACGAAAATGACGCGATCTGGGCGATGGTTTGAAGCGTTGCAGCTGCGCTCAACCGGGATTCGTCTGCTCCGGCAATTTATTCCGCACCGCACAACAGAATCATTGACTCCATTCACCCGCTGATCCACTCAAGAGACTGCTTTTTGATCCCGGCCTCCGGGCGGGGATCATGAGGCGTTGCGGGAGAGTGTTTTTCTGTCCCAACAGACCGAATAGCCGCCGAAGGAGCAACCGCCCCGGAAACTCTCAGGCCACCGGACCGCAACCGCTTCACAAGCACTCTGGAAAGAGTCCGCCATGGCTTTCAGCGTCGGCGGACCACCGAAGGGGTAAGTCCTCGTGGCTCAAGTGATCGTGGACCCGTCCGCCGAAATCTTGACGAAAAGGGATGAAACTCTCAGGTTCCGTGACAGAGGGGGCAGTTTTGCAGGGCTTTTCTGCGGGCTGTCTTCTTGATGCGGAAAAAATATGAGTGAAAATACCGACAATCTGAAACAACTGCCGCTCGGCGACTGGCACCGCGCGCTCGGCGCACGGATGGTGCCCTTCGCCGGCTATGAAATGCCGGTACAATATGAAGGCGTGATGGCCGAACATATCTGGACCCGCACCGAAGCGGGCCTGTTCGATGTCAGCCACATGGGCCAGCTGCAACTGATCGGCGAAGGCGCTGCCGAAGCGCTGGAAAAAATCACCCCGGGCAACCTGTCGGCGCTGGCCGCGGGCAAGATCCGCTATACCCTGCTGCTCGCCCCGGATGGCGGCATTCTCGACGATCTGATGGTCACCAACACCGGCAACC
The DNA here is from genome assembly GCF_036964565.1 of Parasphingorhabdus sp. Lineage (GTDB taxonomy): Bacteria > Pseudomonadota > Alphaproteobacteria > Sphingomonadales > Sphingomonadaceae > Parasphingorhabdus. The sequence goes on from NZ_JBALTN010000001.1 coordinate 130,822, forward strand.
ATCTCTATCTGGTGGTCAACGGCGCGACCAAGCATGACGATATCGCCTATATGCGCGACCAGCTGCCCGGCCACCTGACGCTCAACCATCTTGAGGATGCGGCCTTGCTGGCGCTGCAGGGACCGAAAGCGGGTGCCGCGCTGGCGAACCTGGTCCCCGATTCCGCCGGGCTTTATTTCATGGAGGCCGGATCGTTTTTCTGGAATGACATCCCGCTCGGCATCAGCCGCTCGGGCTATACCGGCGAGGATGGTTTTGAAATCAGCATTGCCGCCGAACATGCGGTCGCTCTTGCCAATGCCCTGACCGATCTGGAAGAAGTCCGTCCGATTGGTCTGGGCGCGCGCGACAGCCTGCGGCTGGAAGCCGGCCTGCCGCTCTACGGCCACGACATGAATGCCGCTATCCTGCCGGTCGAAGCCAATCTGGCCTTTGCCCTGTCAAAGGCGCGCCGCGAGGAGGGCAATTTTGCCGGTGCCGAACAGGTGCTGGCGCAATATCCGGACAAGGCGGAAAAAATGCGGGTCGGTCTGTTCGTCGACGGCCGCCAGCCCATTCGCGAAGGGGCAGCGGTGATCGATGCATCGGGCGCGGCCATTGGCAGTGTCACCAGCGGCGGTTTCTCGCCGACTCTCCAGCGGCCCGTCGCCATGGCCTATGTGCCGACGGCGCTGGCGCAAAGCGGCACCGCGATCACGGTCGAGCAGCGCGGCAGGGCTATCGCCTGCACGGTCGCCGACATGCCTTTTGTACCGCATAACTACCACCGCAAACCCAAGCCATAGCATAACCAGAAGAGGACCAGACGATGAGCCGATATTTTACCGATGAACATGAATGGGTTGAGGTCGAAGGCGACACCGCGACTGTCGGCATCACCGACTATGCGCAGGAACAGCTGGGCGACATCGTGTTTGTCGAAGTGCCGGAAGTTGGCACCGAGCTGGAACAGGGTGATGATGCCGCCGTCGTCGAGTCGGTCAAGGCTGCCTCCGACGTTTATGCCGCAGTGTCGGGCGAGGTAATCGAGGTCAACGAGGCGCTCGAGGAAGAGCCCGGACTGGTCAACACCTCGGCCGAGGAAGACGGCTGGTTTTTCCGGCTGACGCTCTCCGACAAGGAAGAGCTCGACGACCTGATGGACGAAAAAGCCTACAAGGCGTTCGTCGACGGCTTGTAAATATTCTCCCCTCCTCTTCAGAGGAGGGGATCAAGGGGTGGTGGCGATGCATCCGCATCGCTCGCGCATCGACAAGCGGCACCAAACCACCCCAATCCCTTCTTCTAACGGGAGGGGCTTTAGTGAAGGAAAACAAAAATGCGTTATCTCCCGCTGACCCCCGAAGACCGGCAATCAATGCTGGCGACGATCGGCGCGCAATCGGTCGACGATCTGTTCGTCGATGTGCCAGAGGAAGCCCGGCTGACCGGCCCGATCCACGGCCTGCCGATGCACGCGGGCGAGATGGCGGTGGAAGCGCATATGAAGGCGCTGGCGAAAAAGAACCACGCCGCCGGCGACATGCCCTTCTTCCTTGGCGCCGGCGCCTATCGGCACCATGTCCCGGCGAGCGTCGACCATATCATCCAGCGCGGCGAGTTCCTCACCGCATACACGCCCTACCAGCCGGAAATCGCGCAGGGCACGCTGCAGACCCTGTTCGAGTTCCAGACCCAGGTCGCCCGCCTGTTCGGTGTCGATGTCGCCAATGCCTCGATGTACGACGGCTCGACTGCCTGCTGGGAAGCGATCACCATGGCCGGCCGGATCACCAAGCGCAGCAAGGCGATCCTCTCCGCGGGCCTGCACCCGCATTATGTGTCGGTGGCCAAAACCATGGCCAAGTTCACCAAGGATGCCATCGCCTATGACCCGCCGCAGTTCGACGCCGCGACGGATGGCAAAACCCTGCTCGACCAGATCGACGACGAGACCAGCTGCGTCGTCGTCCAATATCCCGATATCCTCGGCCGTATCGCCGACCTGTCCGCGCTCGCCGACAAGGCAAAGGCGCACAAGGCGCTGTTGATTGCGGTGGTCACCGAGCCGGTGGCGCTGGGCGCGATCAGCTCGCCCGGCGAAATGGGTGCGGACATCGTCGTCGGCGAGGGCCAGTCGCTCGGCGTCGGCCTGCAATTCGGCGGACCCTATGTCGGGCTGTTCGGCTGCAAGCAGAAATATGTCCGGCAGATGCCTGGCCGGCTGTGCGGCGAAACCGTCGATGCCGAGGGCAAGCGCGGCTTCGTCCTGACCCTGTCGACCCGCGAACAGCATATCCGCCGCGAAAAGGCGACCTCCAATATCTGCACCAACAGCGGCCTGTGCGCATTGGCCTTTACCGCGCACATGACCCTGCTTGGTGAAAAGGGCCTGCGCCAGCTGGCGATGCTCAACCACAAGAAGGCGGTTCAGGCTGCCGACCGGCTGGCGGCCATCCCCGGAGTCAAGCTGATGAATGAAAGCTTTTTCAACGAGTTCACGCTGGTTCTTGACAAGGATGCGCGGCCGATCGTGCGCGCCTTGGCGGATCAGCGCATCCTCGCCGGCGTGTCGCTTGGCCGCCTCTATCCCGAGGTTGACGCGCTCGCCCACGGCCTGATCGTCGCGGTCACCGAAACCGTCAGCGAGGATGATGTCGAGGCCTTGGCCACAGCCCTGGAAGGAGCCCTGGCATGACCATGCTCGCCGAAGGCCGTCCCACCAAGCAGGAAGAAAATCTGATCATGCCCGAACAGGCCGCCATCCCCACCCACACCGGCAATCGCGCACTGATGGTCGACGAACCGTTGATCTTCGAGATCGGCTCGCCCGACCGCACCGGTGTCGATCTTCCCGAAGCCCCCGACGTTGCAAGCCGCCTCGGCGGGCTCGAACGCAAGACGCCAATCGCGGTCCCCGGCCTCTCCGAGGGCGAGACCGTTCGCCACTATACCCGACTCAGCCGCCAGAATTACGCGATCGACGTCGGGCTGTTTCCGCTCGGCAGCTGCACCATGAAGCACAATCCCCGGCTCAACGAGAAAATCGCCCGGCTGAAGGGCTTTGCCGATATCCATCCGCTGCAGCCGGTGGAAAGCGTGCAGGGCGCGCTCGGCGTGATCAACGAACTGGCCGTCTGGCTGATCGAGCTGACCGGCATGCACGGCGTGGCCATGACACCAAAGGCCGGAGCGCACGGCGAATTGTGCGGCATCCTGTGCATCCGCGCCGCGCTCGAGGCGCGCGGCGACGCCCGCGAGGTGATCCTGGTGCCGGAAAGCGCCCATGGTACGAACCCCGCGACCGCTGCCTTTGCCGGCTACAAGGTCGAGGATATCCCCGCCAACAGCGACGGCCGGGTTGATCTCGAGGCACTCAAGGCGCGACTCGGCCCCGATGTCGCTGGCGTGATGATCACCAACCCCAATACCTGCGGCCTGTTCGAGCCGGACATGAAGGCGATTTCCGACGCGGTCCATGCCGCTGGCGGCTTCGTCTATTGCGACGGTGCCAATTTCAACGCCATCGTCGGCAAGGTCCGCCCCGGCGATCTCGGCGTCGATGCCATGCACATCAACCTGCACAAGACCTTCTCGACTCCCCATGGCGGTGGCGGTCCCGGTTCGGGGCCGGTGGTGCTGTCCGAGGCGCTGTCGCCTTATGGCCCGCTGCCGTTCACCGCGCGCTACGCCGATGGCCATCTCCGCCTGATCGAGGAGGAAACCGCGGGCGAGGATCATCCCCACAGTTTTGGCCGGATGTCCGCCTTCCACGGCCAGATGGGCATGTTCACCCGCGCGCTCACCTATATACTCAGCCACGGCGCCGACGGCCTCAAGCAGGTCGCGGAGGACGCCGTGCTCAATGCCAATTATATCCTGCGCAGCCTCGAGGATATTCTTGACGCGCCCTTCGCCCACAGCGGTCCGTGCATGCACGAGGCCCTGTTTTCGGACAAGGGCTTCACCAACGGCCTGTCCACGCTCGACCTTGCAAAGGGCATGATCGACGAGGGCTATCATCCAATGACCATGTATTTTCCGCTGGTGGTGCACGGCGCGATGCTGGTCGAGCCGACCGAGACCGAGAGCAAGGCGGCGATCGACCAGTTCATCGGCGCCTTCCGCTCGGTCGCCGCGCGCGCCAGGGCAGGGGACGAGCTGCTCAAGTCCGCCCCTCATTTCGCCCCGCGCCGACGGCTGGACGAAACCCAGGCCGCGCGCAAGCCGGTGCTGGTGTGGACAGAGCCGGAGGATTTTGCCGAAGCGGCGGAATAGGGATGCGGAGGGGAGTTTGAGGGGAACGGAAAAACACGCGGTCTCCGTCATTGCGAGGAGCGGAGCGACGAAGCAATCCAGAGCCGCGCGCGCCGCTCTGGATTGCTTCGCTGCGCTCGCAATGACAAACGTGGCCCGATGATCCACCGCCTCACCAATCTTTTCGCCCTGTGGACAGTTTTGGGGACAGCCTGGGCATGGTTTGTGCCCGACCATTTCATTTGGGTGGTCGACGGCCGCTTCCGCCCGCTCGGCCAGCCCTTGGTCAGCGTCCTCCTCGGACTGATCATGCTCGGCATGGGCCTGACCCTGTCTTTCTCCGATTTCCGCCGGATCGCGCGGATGCCGAAATGCATCGGGGCAGGCGTGGCCCTGCAATTCACCATCATGCCGCTGGCCGGGATCGGCCTGGCCATGGCCTTCGGGCTGGAGACCGGGCTCGCCGTCGGCCTGATCCTGGTCGCCTGCTGCCCCGGCGGCACCGCCTCCAATGTCGTTGCCTATCTCGCCAATGCCAATCTGGCGCTGTCGGTGACGATGACCATGGCCTCGACCCTTGTGGCGGTTATCGCGACTCCGATACTCACGGGGCTGCTGGCCGGCAAATATGTCGAGATCGACCAGTGGAACCTGTTCCTCAACATGGTCTCGATCGTGCTGCTGCCTGTCATCGCCGGTGTCCTGCTGAACCGCTATCTGCCCCGGCTGACCGACCGGATCGCACGAATCTCGCCGCTCGCCTCGGTAATCGTCGTCGTGCTGATCGTCGGCGGCTTCATCGCCAACAGCAAGGCGCTGATCGAGCAACATTTCGGGGTGCTGATGCTGGCGATATTCCTGCTCCATCTGTTCGGCTTCGGCCTCGGCTATCTGATCACCCGGCTGATCGGCTTCGGCGAGGAGGAAAGCCGCACGATCAGCATCGAGGTCGGCATGCAGAACAGCGGCCTTGGCTCCAGCCTTACCGCCACTTCCGGCTTCGCCGCCCAGTTCGCCAGCCCGCTGCAGGCCGCGCTTGCACCGGTGCCGAGCGCGATATCGGCGGTCTATCATGTCGTGATCGGCAGCTTCCTCGCCGCCATCTGGCGGCGTCGGTCTTCGGAGTCCCTTGCCCATGTCTGATTCCAAGCCCTGGATTGTCGGCGAAACCCCGCCGGGCGAACAGCGCCACGCCCCCGCCACCATGCGCAACCGCGATGCCATTGTCGCCGTGCTCCGGGACATCCTGCCGCCCAGCGGGCTGGTCCTCGAAGTGGCCAGCGGCACCGGCGAGCATATCGTCTATTTCGGCCGCAGTTTCCCCGATCTGACCTTCCAGCCCAGCGACCCCGACCCCGACTGCTGCCAGTCGATCGCTGCCTGGACGCAGCGGGAGGCCGTACCCAATGTGCTGCCGCCGCTGCCGCTGGATGCGCAGGCAAGGGAATGGGATATCCCGGAACCGGCGGCGATCCTGTGCATCAACATGGTCCATATCAGCCCCTGGGAATCCAGCATCGGCCTGTTCGAAAAGGCCGGTACCTTGCTCGATCCCGGCGCGCCGCTCTATCTCTATGGCCCCTATCTGCGCGCCGATGTCGAGACCGCGCCCGGCAATCTCGCCTTCGAACGCAGCCTGAAAAGCCGCGACCTGCGCTGGGGCCTGCGCGATGTCGCCGACATGGACGCGCTGGCGGCTCGCACCGGCTTCGCCCGCGAAAGCCTGACCGAAATGCCGGCCAACAATATTTCTTTGGTGTACAGAAAGGCGTAAATGCCGCTCCTTTGAAATGGACGGGCTAAACTTGGCCCTTCGCCCCGTTCCCCTTGCCATCGCTTAATCGCCCGATTAACAGGGTGTCAAAATAGATCGGAGCGGATGAATGACCGAGACAAGACGCTGCATGGGCTCGTCCATCACCCACTGGGCGGCGAAGACGCCCGACAATATCGCGATCGACGATGCCGACGGCTTGGTCAGCTATGCCGAACTCGACCGCCGTGCCGCCGAATATGCCCGCGCCTTCACCGGTGCCGGCCTGTCGCGAGGCGACCGCATCTGCTGGCTGGGCAAGAACAGCGGCCTCTATTTTACCCTGTTCGCCGCCGCCAGCCGCGCCGGCCTGGTAATCGCGCCAATCGGCTGGCGTCTCGCCGCGCCCGAAGTCGCCTATGTGCTGAAGGACACCCGCGCGCCGCTGCTGATCTGCGAGCCGGGCTTTGCCGAAGTCGCGAAACAGGCGGCCGCCGCCGCCGGCCATGAACCACGGATCATCTGCACCCAATCCGGTACCGATCTGCCGACCCTCGGCGATTTTGTCGCCGACACCGCCCCCGGCGACCTGCCCGAAACCGACCCGGCGGAGGGCGTGCTGCAACTCTACACTTCCGGCACCACCGGCAATCCCAAGGGTGCGGTGCTGACCAATGACAATCTGTTCAAGCTCAGGCCGCTGGTCGAGGACAAGCCGGAACATGCCTGGATCGACCTCAAGCCCGGCGACAGCACGCTTGCGGTCATGCCCTGCGCCCATATCGCCGGCTCCGGCATTGGCCCGATCGCCTTCTACAATGGCGCGACGATGATGGTGATCCCGGAGTTCCATCCCGACAGCGTGCTCGACTGCATCGACAAGGGGCTCAACCAGTTTTTCCTTGTGCCCACCGCGCTGCAGATGCTGGTCAACTGGCCGCGCGCGAAGCAGACCGATTTCTCCAGCGTCCGCAGCGTCACCTATGGCGCCGCGCCGATCCCGCTGGAACTGCTGCGCCAGTGCCTGCAGACCATGCCCAAGGCGCTGTTCTGCCAGCAATATGGCATGACCGAGACCACCGGCACGATCTGCATCCTGCCGCCCGAGGACCATGATCCGGCCGGCAACGAGCGGATGCGCGGCATCGGCATTGCGCTGCCCAGCGTAGAGCTGAAGATTGTCGACGAAAACCGGCAGGAAGTCCCGCCGGGGACGATCGGCGAAATCGCCACAAGATCGGGCCTCAACATGCTGCATTATTTCAACAATCCCGAAAAGACCGCGGAAACCGTCGACGCCGACGGCTGGCTCTACACCGGAGATGCCGCGGTGATGGACGACGATGGCTATTTCTACATCAAGGACCGGGTCAAGGACATGATCATCACCGGCGGCGAGAATGTCTATCCCGCCGAGGTCGAGAATGCGATCTTCGGCCATCCGCAGGTCAACGAGGTCGCGGTGATCGGCATCCCCGACGCCAAATGGGGCGAAGCGGTGAAGGCGGTGATTTCGCCCAGGGCCGACGCCGGCGATATCGACCCCGACAGCATCATCAGCTGGGCGAGGGAGCGCATTGCCGGCTTCAAGGTGCCGAAAACGGTCGACGTGATTCCGGAACTGCCGCGCAATGCCAGCGGCAAGATCCTGCGCCGCGAACTGCGCGCGCCTTATTGGGAAGGGCAGGACCGCGGGGTGAATTGAGAGCCGATCTCTATATCACCAGCCCGACCGCCATTTCCCGATCGTGCTGAACCCGTCGAAGCACCCTGCACGCACTCTGCCCCGCGACAGTCTCGGCGCGAACGGTTGACTTGATGCCCCCCGTTAACCCATGGGCAATGGTCCTTCCCTTAGGTGACCCCGATGAAAATTCTAACCATCCTCCGCCTCGCGTTCTGGCTGCTGCTCGGCGTCATTCTGGCGCTGGCCCTAATGCCCGCCGAATACGCGCCCAGCGTCTTTGCGGAAGACAAGTCCAACCATATTCTGGCCTTTTTCGCTCTGTCCTTGATGGCCCGCCTGCTGTGGCCGCAGGCCAGGCTCCCGCTGCTGTTCCTTCTGCTGACGCTGCTCGGCGGCGCCATCGAACTGCTGCAACTGGCCATGGGCTTCGGCCGCGAGGCCGACTGGCTGGATTTTGGCGCCGACGTCCTTGCCATCGCGCTCGGCCTGCTGGTGGCAAGGCTGCTCGCCAGCCTGACCCGCAAAAAATCGACAGCGGACTAGCGCACCCCGGACCTGCGTCTGAATATCATGGTCCGATCGTGCTGAGCCTGTCGAAGCACCCTTAGCAAGCCCTTCCACAAGCTCAGGGCAAACGGAATGGGTGAAACAGATCTAGAACCAGAACCGCACCCCCACCACATAATTGGTGATGCTTGCATCCTCACCTGCTGCCCGGCCATAGTCCCGGCTGCCGCCCAGCTTCCATTCCTGTTCGACGCCGACATAAGGCGCAAATTCCGGCACGATCTCGTAGCGCAGCCGCAGCCCCAGTTCGACATTGTCGATGCCGCTGCCAATGCCCAGCTCCGGAACATCCTGCGCCGACAGATTGACCTCGGCGCGCGGCTGCAGGATCAGCCGCTGGGTCAGGCGCTGATCATATTCCGCCTCGATCCGCGCCGTCAGGTCGCCCCTGGTCGACAGGAACGCGGCGGCATCGATTTCGAACATATAGGGCATCAGTCCCTGCACGCCGATCACCGCGTGGGTCCGCTCCGGCCCGGTCAGGTCCTGCCTTACTCCGGCCTGCAGATCGAAAAAGGGCGCGATCGCCCGGCTGTACAGCGCCTGCACCTCGGCATCCTCGACCGGTTCGCCAAAGCTGCCTTCGCCCTCGCTCTTGAACCAGAATTTGTTCAGATCGCCGCCATAATAGCCCTGCACATCCCACAGATAGCCGTCATCGCCGCCCCGCGCGCGATATTCCAGCCGGTCGCCCTGGAACCAGAACAGCCGCATGTCGCCATGCTCTGCATGGACCGCCTCCCGCGACGCGCGCATCGCCTCGGCTCCCCAGATCGCGTCCGCGGCATTGGGGCGTCCGGTCTCCGCACGGGGGGAGGCGGCGGACGGAGCGGGGGCAGGGCTCCCATGCCCCATTGCGCCATGGTCCATTTGGCTATGATCGACTTCCGGCGCCTCTGTCTCCTCGGCCGGCATCTGCTGCCCGCCATGGTCCATCTGCTTATGGTCCATCTGATCATGATCCTGCGCCATCACGGGCGAGGCAGCGGTCAATGTCGCCAGTAATGTTGCAAGGACCCGAGCCATCACACGCCCTCCGGAAAGGCAACGCTGACCGTCTGCATCATTCCGGCGTGCATGTGGTAGAGTAGATGGCAGTGAAAGGCCCAGTCGCCCGGCTCGTCGGTGGTCACGTCGATGGTCGCGCTGCTGCCCGGCTGGACGATCACTGTGTGCTTCTTCGGCTGGTGGTGCCCCTGGCCATTGACCAGCTCGAAAAACACCCCGTGCAGGTGGATCGGATGCGCCATCATCGTGTCGTTGACCAGCTTCACCCGCACGCGCTCGTCAAAGCCAAAGCGGATCGGATCATCGCCCACCGCGCTGAACTTCTTGCCATCGAACGACCACATATAGCGTTCCATATTGCCGGTCAGATGCAGCACCATCTCCCGCTCGGGCGCCCGCTGGCGATGGTCCGGCTCCAGCGACTGCAGCATCCGGTAGTTGAGCACCCGGTGCGGCACATCGCCCAGCCCCAGCCCCGGATAGCCGGTCCGGTCCTGCGGTGCCATCGCCACCATGTCGATCCCCGGCCCGACCTTCACGCTGTCGGGTAGCAAGCTCGTGTCGCGCATATTCATCCCGCCAGACATGTCCATCGCGCCCATGTCATGTCCACCATGCGCATCGGTCGGGGTTGCGGTCGGCATCGCATGGCCCATGGCGGCGTGGTCCATTTGGCCATGATCCATCGGCTCGACCGGCTTCTGGTGGCTGCCGCCGTGATCCATTCCGCCATGCCCCATATCGACCATCGACAGCAGCGGCGGATCGCGCAGGGCAGGGAAGCTGGCCTTGCGCCCGGGTTGTGAGGTCAGCGTCGCCTGCGCCATGCCGCTGCGATCCATGCTCTCCGCCGCCAGCGCAAAGGCGCCCGCCTCGGTCGGGGTCATGATCACGTCATAGGTCTCGGCCACCCCAATCTGCAGTTCGTCGACCGTAACCGGCCGCACATTCTGGCCATCCGCCTGCACCACGGTCATCGTCAGGCCGGGCAGGCGAACGTTGAAGAAGGTCATCGCGCTGCCATTGATGATCCGCAGCCGCACCCGCTCGCCAGGTACGAACGGCAGCTCGAGCCCGTCCTCTGGTCCATGGCCGTTGATCAGATATGTGTAATTCGGCGCCGAGACATCGGCGATGTCGGTCGGCATCATCCGCATCCGCCCCCACATAAGCCGCTCTTCCGCGCTCAGCGGATAATCGTCGCTGGCGCTGGTCTTCTGCCGGCTGAAATAGCCCTCGGACACCTTCAGCTTCTTCTTGATATTGTGCGGGTGCATCGGCGTGAACTCGCTCAGCAGAATGACATGCTCGCGGTCATATTGCACCGGATCGGGACCGGCCGGATCGATGATCAGGGGCCCATAATGGCCGGCCTGTTCCTGCAGTCCGGAATGGCTGTGCCACCAGTAGGTGCCCGACTGGCGCGGGGTCAGCGGTACGTCGAAGCGCGCGCCCGGCTTGATCCCGGGAAAGCTGATCCCCGGCACGCCGTCAAACTGGAACGGCAGCAGCAGTCCGTGCCAGTGCACCGAACTGTCGACATCGAGCATATTGTGGACCGACAGCAGCACTGGCTCGCCTTCTTTCAACCGGATCAGCGGCCCCGGCACCGTGCCGTTGACCGCGATCGCATGGCCGGACCGCCCGCCGGTGGCGAACGTGCCGCTGCCGATATGGAGATCGATCTTCGCACCGGACAGTTCGTCCATGCCCTTGCGAACCATGCCGCCCATTTTTCCCATTGCCCAGGCGGGCATGGGCAGGGCGGCGGCCCCACTTAGTGCGGCGAGCGAGCCGATCAGGGTGCGGCGGGAATATTTCGTCTTGGAAATCTGCATAAATTACTCTATACCCCCATAGGGTATCAGAACAAGAGAGAAAATATGGCCAAAGGGGCAGTGGATCAGAAAATCAACCGGCTCCGCCGGATCGAGGGCCAGGTGCGCGGCATCGCCCAGATGATCGCCGACGACCGCTATTGCATCGATATTTTGCACCAGGTGCAGGCGGTGAAATCGGCGCTGGCCAAGGTCGAGAGCCAGATCCTCAAGGACCACGCCGCCTGCTGCGTCAGCGAGGCGATCGCCACCGGCAGCCCGGCCGAGCAGAAGGAGAAGTTCGACGAACTGATCGACCTGTTCGAAAAGGTAAAGCGCTGATGGTACAGCAGAAATCGGCCAAGCTCTATCGCATGGTGATGGAAAAGCACATCTGTCCCTATGGCCTGAAATCCAAGGACCTGCTCGAACGCCAGGGCTTCACGGTCGAGGATCATCATTTGACCACGCGCGCGGAAACCGACGCGTTCAAGGACAAGCATGATGTCAAAACCACGCCGCAGACATTCATCGGCGGCGAGCGGATTGGCGGCTATGACGCCCTGCGCGTGCATTTCGGCAAGGACAAGCCCGAAGCGGAACGGAGCGACACCAGCTACCAGCCGGTGATTGCACTGTTCGCGATGACCTTCCTGATGGCGCTGGGCGCGGCCTTCGTCGCCACCGGCAGCTGGCTATCGGTGCGCACCGCCGAATGGTTCGTCGCCTTCTCGATGTGCGGCCTCGCCTATCTGAAGCTGCGCGATATCGAGAGCTTCTCGACCATGTTCCTCAACTATGATCTGCTTGCCCGGCGCTGGGTTCGCTACGGCTATCTCTACCCGTTCGGCGAAGCGCTGGCCGGCGTCCTGATGATCGCTGGCGTTGGGCTATGGCTGGCGGTTCCGGTCGCGCTGTTCATCGGGACCATCGGCGCCGTATCCGTCGTCTACGCCGTATACATCCAGAAGCGCGAACTCAAATGCGCATGCGTCGGCGGCGACAGCAACGTCCCGCTCGGCTTCATCTCGCTGACCGAGAATCTGTTCATGATCGGCATGGGGCTGTGGATGGGCTACAAGCTGATGGCCTAGCCCCCGTCAGGGAAAAAGCCGCCGGCGGATCATTGTCCGCCCGGCTCCGCTTCATCCGTCGCGACTTGCGGCAACTCTGGCTGCGATGCCACTTCCTGTTCGATTGTCGGCGGCGTGTCGTTCACCTCGTCGCCAAGGTTGAAGACCCAGAACACCAGCCCGATGAACATTCCGATGGTGATGATGGCCCAGGCCCAGCCGTAGCGAAAGCGTGGTTGCTTGATATCGTCTGCCATGATTCATCTCCTCATGTTTTCTGCGATGATATGAAATCAACAGGCGAAAACAGGAAAAGTTCCGGTTGTGAGCCAGCAGGCGCAATGCGTCCTGAACAGCGGACCGTGCTGCCCTGGAAAAGCCGGTGATCTGGCGAACCTATCGTCTCGGGGCGGCTTCGGGCTGGATATTCGCAATGCTTTCCTGTCCGATCGATACGCCGTAGAGACGCCACCTTCCCTCGACCCACTTGTAGTAGAGATCAAACGAGATCGCCGTCGGCCGCAGGCCAAAGGCTCCGCGAACCCGGATCACGTCCTGTTCCACCATCGCCGGCGGCGCGGAATAGGTCGGCGCCAGCAACAGCGTATTGGACAGGTCGATCCGGCTGGCGCGCAGGCCGGCAAAAATCTCGGATAGCCGTGCGGGATTGTTGATGATCTGGAAGCCCGGCGCCGCATTGTCGCGCAGCACCGAATAATTGCCCGACTGGTTGGCATGATCAACCGCGGCCATCGTGCTCCATATCAGCTTCGACAGTTCGAGGCCGTTCGGGACCGGCTGACTGGAGACCGGCGGCTCGGCGGTTTGTGCTCCGACCGGCTGGTTCGAACTGAGCCAGATTGCCAGGGCGAGCAAAAGTACCGGAGCGAGACGCCCCAGTACCTTTGCTGCAACCGATTTGGTCCGGCTTACCATGCGAACTGGAACCCGGCGCGCGCGCCGACTTCGCCGCTGTCAAAACCGACACCGACGCCGCCGGTCAGGGCGGCATTGTCGCCGATCCGGGCGGCGAAGGATGCAGAACCGCCGACACGTTCCTGAAAATAGCCGAAGCCGCCGGCGACACCGAAGCTGTTGCCCGGCAGAAGCACCGGCGATTCCATCGCCAGCGCGATCGCGACGCCCTCATTGGCCTTGCGGATATCGGCCCGGTTCACCTCGGTCAGGTCGAACAGCGCTGCGGTCTGCCCCTGCAAGGCGGAGATCGCACCGGTATTGGCATTGATCAAACCGCGGTTGGCGGCGACCTGAGCTGAATTGGCCGCGACGACCGCGCTGCTTGCAAAGCCCGTGCTGGTTCCAAGCACGCCATTGCCGTCAGCCGTGACGACGGACAATTGACCCGTCTGCAGGGCATTGCCGCTGCTCAGGCCTGCCAGCCGCACCGTCGAATCGACGGAGCCGATAGCGACCTGGTTATCCGCGGTGGCAGTCGCCCCGTTGCCGATCGCGATCGAGTTGACACCGGATGCCACGGACTCGTTGCCAAGGGCAATCGCGCCCGCCGCCGATGCGTTGGCCGCTTCCCCGATGGCGACCGAGCGAACACCGCTGGCAACGGCGAGATGCCCCAATGCGGTGGCCCGCTCTGCCGACGCCATGGATCTCCAGCCAAAGGCTGATGCGCCTGGTCCCTGCGCCAGCGCTTCACCGCCGACAGCCGTGGTCGAATTGCCGTTGGCGACGGTCTGGTCACCGATAGCGATGGCATCGCTGCCGGTTGCAGAGGCCAGATTGCCTTGGGCAATCGAAGTTTCGCCGTTGGCAACGGCACCTTCACCCACAGCCACGGAGCGCAGGCCATTGGCCATGGCAAGATGGCCGAGGGCAGTGGCCCGCTCCGCGTTTGCCTGCGCGCGCCAGCCGAAAGCGGTGGCGCCCGGTCCGGTTGCGATCGATTCGCCACCGACCGCCGTGGTGCTGTTGCCCGTGGCCCGCGACTGGGTTCCGATCGCGACCGCGTCGATGCCGTCGGCCGCCGATTCATTGCCCAGTGCTACCGATTCGACGCCCATGGCCATGGCTGCTTCGCCGACAGCCGTTGCGCGAAGGGCGGTTGCCTGTGCCAGATGGCCAAGCGCCGTTGCCCGTTCCGCGTTGGCGACCGAACGCCAGCCGAGCGCCGTTGCGCCCGGTCCCATGGCAAGCGCTTCACCACCAACCGCGGTGGTCGAGTTGCCGATCGCGCGCGCTGGCGCCGCTCCGGCATCGTCGCTGCCGATGGCGAGGGCGTCAACGCCGTCCGCAACCGCTCCGCCGCCAACGGCGATCGAGCCATTGCCGGTGCCATTGGCTCCGACGCCGCATTCGAGGGTATTGGCGGGATCGTCCGCCGTACCGAGAACGCCATCTGGTCCCGGATTTTCGTTGCATGGTGCCGTGGCATCCGCCCAGGCCGGGCTGGCAAGGGCAATCGCTCCTGCGGCTGCTGAAATCTTGATTATATGGCTGAAAGACTTGATACGGTTCGACATGAAAATCCCCTTCATCTTGCTTCATCTTTGACGTCTGGCCGTCGAATCCGGCCCTTGACCAACGAAGGGACGGCGCCGGGTTCAGAAAAGACGCATTCAGGGGAAATTTTTTTGCATCAATCCCGATTGCAAGGCTGGTGGCTTGGGCGCTTGCAATCGGGATATCCGCCTATTTGGGGCCGGTGTCCGCCGTCTGGTCCCGACGACGCCGGCCCCCGGGGGACCTCGGGATCAGGGCATGACGATCGCGTCAATCTCGTGAATGACGCCGTTGGACTGCATCACGTCGGCGATGGTGATATTGGCGGTGCCACCCTTGGTGTCGGTCAGCATCCATCCGCCGCTGGGAGATTTCGATACGGTCAGCTTGGCACCGGCGACCGTGGTTAGCATGGCCTTTCCGCCCGCCATCTTTGCCTTGGCAGCGAGGTCTGCAGCGGTCAGGCGACCCGGAACGACATGATAGGTCAGAATCTGGGTCAGGGTCGCCTTGTTCTCGGGTTTCAGCAGCGTTGCAACGGTGCCGTCGGGCAGCGCATCAAAGGCATCATTCGTCGGGGCAAATACGGTAAAGGGTCCGGGTCCGGACAGGGTCTCGACCAGGCCGGCAGCCTTCACGGCGGCGACGAGCGTTGTATGGTCGGCGGAATTGACGGCATTTTCCACAATATTGCGCGTGGGATACATGGCGGCGCCACCGACCATGGGATTGCTGCTCGCGGCGACCGAAGCGCTGGATGCAACCTCGCTGCCACCTTCGTCGGACATCGTGCAGCCAGCAAGCGAGGCTGTCGCAGCAAGAAGCGGGAGGGAGATGAAAGTTACGGATCGGAACGGCATGGTAAGTCCTTTCGATTGCAATGGAATAACTGCAGGCGGACCGGGAATATGCCCGGCGCGCTTGCAGTGACGCAGCAAACCGAATTTCGGACGCAAATTATTTCTAGATTCTTGAAATCGTTCCGGTGGCAAGGATCGGAGTTGTCGGTGCCTCGAAGGGTGCCGCCTGCGGATCTTCCATGGTCAGCGCCAGCAACGCTCCGGTCGTCATGAATTGCCGGTATTCAGTGGCGATCTCGATTGCGCCAGCCCCGTCCGATGGCAAGATCCCGAGCGCTCTCGGCGTACCGTCCGCTGGTACCACCCATAGCACCGGCGCTCCGCTGTCCGGTGCGATTCCCGCGGTTGATACATTCAGCCGCCCCGTTTCCGGATCAAAGCGGGTTGCTATCGCAAGATCCTGCTCGCCGGAAAGCTGCGCGATGATTTGTGCCGGTGCCACCTGTTGTGCGGGAATGTCGATCACTTCTACCGGCGCCGGCCGGATCAGGAGGGCCAGCGCAAGCGAAGCGGCAATTGTGCCGGTCGCCAGAGCGGCGACCCGCCAACGCTGCAGCCGGGTCCGGACCGACACGCCCGTCACGACATCACCGGTTCCAGCCGCCCCCAGCCGGTCGATCTGCGCGCTGATCGAATCCCAGACCTGATCGCGTGGCGATTCGTGCGGAAAAAGATCAAGCAGAGGGGCCAGCCGGTCTTCCCAGGTTTCGACATCATCGCGAAAATGCGGATCGGACAGCCGCAACCGGATTGCAGCAGCCCGCTCCTCACCTTCCAGAAGGCCGAGTGCCAGCTCCGCTGCGAGCAGTTCGCGCTTTTCCGGTTCCGTTGGGCTATCAACCATTTTCGATACATTTCTTCAAATTCATCAGGCCCCGCCTGATCCGGCTTTTCACCGTGCTCAGAGGCGAGTTGCCCTGTTTCGCCAGCTCGGAATAGGTCAGGCCCGAGAAAAACGCAGACCGGATAGGTTGTTTCTGTTCGTCGGACAATTGATCGAGACATTCCGCTATTTTCGCAGATTGCTGCTCCGCCTCCAGCACGGCATCGCCCAGCGGCTGCGGATCTGGCATGGCTTCAAGTGCGGAATCATCTTCCTGGACATGCCTGCCATTTTTCCGCAGCCAATCGATCGAGGCGTTGCGGGCAATAGCAGACAACCACGAAATCGGGCTGTTATCCCCGGCTCGAAACTGGTCGGCGCGATGCCAGACTTTGATATAGACTTCCTGCAAAACATCTTCCGCTGTGCTTCTGTGTCGGCAGATACGGAGGCACACGCCAAATAGTTTCGTTGAGGTGCGATCATAAAGTTCAGCGAGCGCCGGTTTGTCTCCGTGGGCGACCCGCGCCATGAGATCTATCAGCGTGTCTCTGGCCGACTGCCGTTCGGTTTCGGAAGTATCGGTTGATCGCATTGCGCTAGGTTAGGGCAATTTTCGAACCGTGCAATAGCTTGTTGGACTCGGTGCGACATTACCCGCGCGTCGGTATCGGCGGCCAGCATGGTGGGGGACTGGCGAGGCAAGGGCTTCGGCAACGGGAGGTCGAACGCTCTGTTTCCACCTGCTCCTTTGTCGGACTTCGCTCACTTGAGGATGATAAGTCATTGGAACAGGAAGCAGAAATCGCCCCTGCAGACGAATTTACGATTTGCCGATCAATCCTGTTGCGCCTATTCTCAAGGAATGCAGAGAATAACCCAACTGGATGCGATCGATTTTGCTCCGAGACTACCGGGCTGGGCGGTCCAGGCGCTGGTGGCAATCATGTGCATCCTCAGTGCCGTGTTTTTGCGATGGTTGGTAGACATGGTCTATCCCGGCGCGGCACCTTATGCCATCAATGTCCCGGCCATCTTGCTGGCAACGCTGGTCGGCCGTTTTCGGGCAGGATTGGTGGTGCTGGTAATCACCTCGATCTATACATGGTATGAAGTAGTGCCGTTCGAGGGCAGTTTTGCCTTTGTCGAACAGTCGGACGGACCCCGCACCGTCGTCAACATTGTAACCGGACTGCTGCTGGTCCTGCTCGCCGAATATGGGCGGCGCAACGTTCGCGAATTGGTACACGAGCGCGAGCAACGTATTTCCGAACGAGACATGTTGTTGCGCGAGGTCGATCACAGGGTGAAGAACAATCTGGCGATCCTGACCAGCCTGTTGCGGCTGCAACAGAATGAAACGAGTAGCGAAATCGCCCGGAAAGCCTTGGAAAAGGCGGTCGGTCGGGTCCTCAGTCTGGCCAACGCTTACGAAAATCTTCACTACGGTATCGACAATATCGCGGTTGTGCGCTTCGATCAGTTCATCGTCCAGCTTTGCTCGGAAATCAGTAACGCCCTGGCTCTCGAGCGGAAGATCGACATCCGGATCGAGACCCACCCGTGCCATCTGTCGCGCGACCGCGCATCGGCCATTGGTCTGCTCATCAATGAAGTGGTGACCAACGCCGTGAAGCACGCCTTTACGGGACGGGAGGCCGGGGTGATCTCGATAACCCTGACCAGCGACGACAGCGAGGCCGTCCTCACCATCGAGGATGATGGCGTCGGTTTGCCGGAAGATGTTCGCGATGGTGCCCAGGGGCAGGGTTTTCTGGTCGCCTTCGCCGCAATGGCCAAGGCCGAACTCGACTGCCAGTCCGGCTCCAGCGGAACCCGCTATACCGCGACGCTGGAAAATCTGCCCTGAAAGGCTCGTCATCGGCTGCGACCGGTTAGCCGATAAAAAATGGCTTTCCTACAGCACCTCCAACGGCTTATTCTGCTGCCCGCTCTTTGAAACATTGAATGACAGCACACCCGGATCGAAAGGTCACACTCTCGGTTGTTATCTCCCGTCAAAAGCCTTGGAAAATCGCGGCTTTGGGCCAAAAGTCACAGAAAATAAAACCGGAGCATTTTGTAAAGTTGATGCATGGTTTGCGTGGTCCGGAAAATCATGCGCTCTGCATCGCCTCGGCAGCGGCCAGCCGGCTTGCCTTCAGATGTTCCCGCCAGGCGATGAAAAGCCCGGAGACGATGATGATCGGCGCACCGAACCAGATCGACAGGCCCGGAAACTGCCCAAAGATTAAAATGCCGAACAGGGTCGCCCAGATCAGCGCGCTATAGTCCATCGGTACCACGGTGGAGACCGGTGCGAGCCGAAGAGACTGGGTAATGCCGAGCTGGGCCAGTGCGCCGAACACGCCGATGCCCATCAGAAAACTCCAGGTCTTCAGGTCATGGCCGCCACCAAAGACAAAGGCGCATACCGTCAGCGCGGGCAGGGTGTAGACCGAGAACCAGAAGATGGTGACAATACTGCTTTCCGTGCGGCCCAGCATCCGGATCAGCAGCGTCACCGCCGCCGTCACCAGCGCGCCACCAACCGCGACGGTCGCGCCAAACGCCGGGATCAGCGAGCCTCCCGGCTGGACCACGATGAGCACGCCGACAAAGCCGATCAATATTGCCGACCAGCGCTGGATCCCGACCTTCTCGCGCAGGATCAGCGCGGCGAACAGGGTGGCGAAAATCGGGACGGTAAAGGCGATGGTTGTCGCATCCGCCAGTGGCAGCAGCGTCATCGCCCAGAAGTTGAGACCCATGGCGCAAATCCCGAACAGCGATCGCAGCATGTGCAGCCGGTGCTTGTTGGAGACGATCGAGGGCCATCCGTGCTGGCTGCGCCAGATCAGGAAGCAGATCAGCGGCATCGCGATCAGCTGGCGATAGAATAGGCTTTCGGTAACGTGGACACCATTTTGTCCGGCGAGTTTGACAAAGACGAACATGATGCCGAGCGACAGGATCGCCGCCAGCCGGATCAGGATTCCGGCGGCGGCTCGGTTCTGGCTAGGCGCATTGTCATCGCTCACGCGTGATTGCTATAAAAGATAGGGTGACAGCGGTTGTGCATTGCTGCGGTAAATAGCATATAGCCCGCAAAAGCAATCAGGAGTCTTTCAATGCGCACTGTTACCCACGTCTTGGCTTCCGCCGGAACCGCAAAAGCGGCCCGTCAGAGCGATATTTTCGACCCGAACAATGGCGGTATCCAGGGGAAGGTCGATCTGGGCGATGCGGACCTTCTGGAAACCGCGGTGCAGTCGGCACTGGCGGCGCAGCCCGAATGGGCCGCCACCAACCCGCAGCGCCGTGCCCGGGTGATGTTCAGGTTCAAGGAACTGGTCGAAGCCCATATGGGCGAGCTCGCCGAACTGCTGAGCCGCGAACATGGCAAGGTGATCGCCGATTCCAAGGGTGATGTGCAGCGCGGTCTTGAGGTTATCGAATTCTGCTGCGGTATCCCCCATGTTCTCAAGGGCGAATATACCCAAGGCGCCGGCCCCGGCATTGATGTCTATTCGATGCGCCAGCCGATCGGTATCGGCGCCGGCATCACCCCGTTCAACTTCCCGGCGATGATTCCGATGTGGATGTTCGGCCCGGCAATCGCGACCGGCAATGCCTTCATCCTCAAGCCGTCCGAGCGGGATCCGTCGGTACCGGTACGGCTCGTCGAGCTGATGCATGAAGCGGGACTGCCAAAGGGCATCCTGCAGTGCGTGCACGGCGACAAGGAAATGGTCGACGCGATTCTCGATCATCCGGAAATCGGCGGCATCAGCTTCGTCGGTTCGTCCGATATCGCCCATTATGTCTACCAGCGCGGTGTCGCCGCCGGCAAGCGGGTGCAGGCGATGGGTGGTGCCAAGAACCACGGTATCGTCATGCCCGACGCCGACATGGACCAGGTCGTCAATGATCTCTCCGGCGCGGCCTTCGGCTCTGCCGGCGAACGCTGCATGGCGCTGCCGGTTGTGGTGCCGGTCGGCGAGGATACCGCCGAACGCCTGCGCGAGAAGATGATCCCGGCCATGGCCGCGCTGCGCGTTGGCATCTCTACCGATGAAGAGGCCCATTATGGTCCGGTTGTGAACCCCGCCCACAAGCAGCGCGTGGAAAACTGGATACAGACCGGCGTCGACGAGGGCGCGGAACTGGTCGTCGACGGTCGCGGCTTCTCGCTTCAGGGCCACGAAGACGGCTGTTTCATTGGCCCATCCCTGTTCGATCATGTCACCACCGACATGGAAAGCTACAAGGAAGAGATTTTCGGCCCCGTTCTGCAGATCGTCCGCGCCAAGAATTTCGAGGAAGCGCTCAAGCTCCCCAGCGAGCATCAATATGGCAATGGCGTCGCCATTTTCACGCGCAACGGCCACGCGGCGCGCGAATTTGCCAACCGCGTCCAGGTCGGCATGGTCGGCATCAACGTGCCCATCCCGGTACCCGTTGCCTATCACAGCTTTGGCGGCTGGAAGCGCTCGGCCTTCGGCGACACCAACCAGCACGGCATGGAAGGCGTGAAATTCTGGACCAAGGTCAAGACCATCACTCAGCGCTGGCCCGACGGCACCGCCGATGGCGGCAACAAGGATGCGTTCGTCATTCCGACGATGGGCTAAGGCCAGAGAAGGAGAATATGCTGATGAGAAAGCTGATTCAGATGGGCCCGCTCTTGGCCCTGTCCGCCTGTGCGACCGGTGGCACCGACGCCGCTGCGCCACCGTCACCACCGTCGGAAATGACCTGCGATGCCTCCGGACTCGAGGAACATGTCGGCCACAAGGTTTCCGCCAGCGCGGGCGCCACGTTGCTTGAACGTTCGGGCGCCCGGGTGCTGCGCTGGGTTCCGCCCCGCACCGCAGTCACCAAGGACTATCGCTTTGATCGCCTGACCGTCAGCTATGACGACGACATGATCGTCACGCAAATAAGCTGCGGCTGAACAGGCGCGTTGACTAGCGGCGCCCATCAGATCGTGCAGGGCCATTGCTAGCACTGTCGCCCCGGCTACTTCTGCCGGCGATAGTGCTGGCGGTTCTGCTGCTTGTCTTGTGGAAACCGGATGCTGGCAGCGAGACAGTCACCCGACCGGCTGCGCAGGCCGCGTCGGACAAGCGCATCGCCTTCAGTTTCGACGACGTACCGCGGAGCCAGGGCGCCTTTCTCGAACCGGACGAGCGGCCACGGCTGCTGATCGAGGCGCTCCGGACCGCCGGCATCAGACAGGCGGCCTTCTTCGTCAATCCGGCGCGGATCACCGCCCACGACAATGATGCCGCCGATATCGCCGCCTATGCCAGGGCCGGCCATGTCATGGCCAATCATACGGCCCGGCACAGCAGGCTTTCTGCCGTGTCCGTACCCGCCTTTCTGGCAGATATCGATGCGGCGGAAAGCTGGCTGAAGGACAAGCCCAATCACCGCCCGTGGTTTCGCTTTCCATTTCTGGACGAGGGGCAGAAAGACAAGGCCAAGCGCGATGCCGTGCGGACCGCTCTGAAACAGCGGGGTCTGATGAACGCCTATGTCACAGTCGACGCTTCGGACTGGCATCTGGAAAATCTCGCGATCGCTGCGGGCAAGGCAGGCCAGCTCATGGACTGGAACGCGCTCCGCGACCTGTTTGTGGAATCCTATGTGGAATCGGCGAATTTCTCCGACGAACTGGCACGCCGCACTTTGGGCAGGGCACCGGCTCAGATGATTCTGCTGCACGAAACCGATCTCGCCGCGATGTTCGTCGATGATCTCGCAGCCGCGCTCCGGGCAGACGGATGGACGATCGTCACTGCCGATGAGGCCTATCGCGATCCGATCTCCCATATGGAGCCGGATGTTGATTTTGCCGACGGTACCCGCACCCAGATGCTGGCCGCCGAGCGCAAGATCGGCAAGCGATGGTACGAGCGCAATGATCAAAAAGTAGCAAAAAAGCTATTTGCCGAGCGGGTGCTGCGCGACTAGACCGAGGCCCATGAACGCGAAGCCTGACGTACTTGGTCTGTTGCCCGGGATTTCCGTATGACGGGGCCGCTAGCACGGGGTCCGTCGCAACGATTGCACAGAACAGCCTCTTGCGGGTAATGCGGGGCATCGAATCAACCACCGCGCCCATAGCGAAGAACAAGAAACAGATATGACACAATTTTCCCTGACCGAAGACCAGCTTGCCATCCAGGAAATGGCGCAGAAGTTTACGGCTGATGCGATCACGCCATTTGCGGCCGAGTGGGACGAGAAACATATTTTCCCGCGCGACACGATCAAACAAGCAGCGGAACTCGGCTTCGGCGGCATCTATGTATCCGAGGAATCCGGCGGCATCGGTCTCGGCCGGCTGGAAAGCGCCATCATCATGGAAGCCATGGCCTATGGTTGCCCGTCGACCAGCGCCTTTATCTCGATCCACAACATGGCGTCGTGGATGATCGACACATTTGGGTCACAGGCGGTGAAAGACAAATATCTTCCCGAACTGGTACCGATGGACAAGATCGCCAGCTATTGCCTGACCGAAGCGGGCGCGGGGTCCGACGCGGCCTCGCTGAAGACCAAGGCAATGCGCGATGGCGACGATTATATTGTCAACGGTTCCAAGCAGTTTATCTCCGGCGGCGGCGAGAACGAGATTTACGTGACCATGACCCGCACCTCCGATGACGGGGCCAAGGGCGTTACCTGCCTGGTGATCGAGAAGGACATGGAAGGCGTTTCGTTCGGTGCACAGGAGAAAAAACTGGGCTGGCACTCGCAACCGACAGCCCAGGTCAATTTCGACAACGTCCGCGTTCCGGCAGAAAATCGCGTCGGCGACGAAGGCGAGGGCTTTCGCATCGCGATGGCCGGTCTCGACGGCGGCCGGCTGAACATCGGCGCCTGTTCGCTCGGCGGTGCGCAGCGCTGCCTCGACGAGGCGGTCAGTTACACCAAGGAACGCAAGCAGTTCGGCAAGCCGATCAGCGACTTCCAGAACACCCAGTTCATGCTCGCCGACATGGCGACGGATCTGGAAGCCTCGCGGGCCTTGCTCTATCTCGCCGCTGCCAAGGTCACGGAAGGCGCGCCCGACAAGACCAAATTCGCCGCCATGGCCAAGAGACTGGCCACCGATAATGGCAGCAAGATCGTCAACGATGCGCTGCAACTTTTCGGCGGCTACGGCTATTTGCAGGATTATCCGATCGAGCGCTTCTGGCGCGATCTCAGGGTTCACAGTATCCTCGAGGGTACCAATCAGGTCATGCGGATGATCGTATCGCGGGAACTGCTCCGCCAATAGGAAATTTATGACAGAAGATCTCATCATCAGAAAAACCGGACGGGTCGGCCATATCAGCCTGAACCGCCCCAAGGTCATCCATTCGCTCAATCTCGACATGTGTCTGGGGATGATCGACGCGCTGCAAGCATGGCGCGACGATGACGAAGTCGAAGCGGTGATCATCGACCACAGCGAGGGCCGCGGCTTTTGCGCCGGCGGCGACATCGCCATGTTGCGCGAATCCGGCATGACCGACGGCAAGCAGGGGCGGGAATTCTTCTACAAGGAATATCAGCTCAACCATTTGCTGTTCGAATATCCCAAGCCGGTGGTGGCCTTCATGAACGGCATCACCATGGGCGGCGGTGTCGGCATTTCGCAGCCGGCGAAATATCGCGTGGCCACTGAATATACCCGTTTCGCCATGCCCGAAACCGGTATCGGCCTGTTCCCCGATGTCGGTGGCGGCTGGTATCTGTCCCGGCTGGAAGGACGGCTGGGCCAGTTTCTTGCGCTCACCGGTGCGCGGCTGGATGGCGCCGAGTGCAGGGAAGTGGGCATTGCTACCCATTATCTGGAATCGTCGGTTCTGGAAGAAGCCAAGCAGCGGATTTCGGAAAAGCCCGACCGGATCGAAGGCATATTGGGACAGTTGTCGGGCAATATCCCGGAAGCGCGGATCACCAAGAATCTCGACAAGATCGACAAGTTTTTTGCTTCCGACAGCTTCGAGGACATATTGGCCGCGCTGGAAGCCGATGACAGCGAATGGGCGGAAAAAGAGCGCGACACGCTGGGCACCAAAAGCCCGCAGACCTGCAAGGTTGCGCTACGCCAGCTCAAGGAAGGTGCGGCTATGGATAGCTTCGCCGATGAAATGCGCAACGAATACCGGATCGGCTATCATGTGCTGGTGATGCACGATTTCCTCGAGGGCGTCCGCGCGCTGATCGTCGACAAGGACAATGATCCGAAATGGAATCCGCCGACGCCAGAGGAAGTCACCCCCGAATGGATCGACAATATTTTCGCACCGTTGCCGGCCGAGGAAGAATGGAAACCGCTATGACTTATGACACCATCCTGACCGAGAAAAAGGGTGCCGTCACCCTGATCACGCTCAACCGGCCACAGGCGCTCAACGCGCTGAACAGCCAGGTACTCGACGAACTGATTGACGCTTTCGCCGCGTTCCAGGCGGATGACACGCAAAATTGCGCCGTGCTGACCGGTTCCGGCGACAAGGCGTTCGCCGCGGGCGCCGATATCAAGGAAATGTATGAGAAATCCGCCGCCGATTTCTATCTCGAGGATTTCTTCGCGAAATGGACCAGCCATATCGTCAAGACGACCCGCAAGCCCTGGATTGCTGCGGTCAACGGCTTCTCGCTCGGTGGCGGCTGCGAACTTGCGATGATGGCGGACTATATCATTGCCAGCGACAAGGCGAAATTCGGGCAGCCGGAAATCAAGCTGGGCGTAGCCCCCGGCATGGGCGGTTCGCAGCGATTGACCCGCGCGATCGGCAAGGCCAAGTCGATGGAAATGTGCCTGACCGGGCGGATGATGGATGCCGAGGAAGCCGAGCGCTCTGGCCTCGTCGCCCGCGTGGTGCCACATGATAATCTGCTCGACGAAGCGCTGAAATCGGCTGCTCTCGTCGCCTCGATGCCGCCAATGGCCGCACAGGTGAACAAGGAAATGGTCAACGCCGCCTTCGAGAACAACCTGGAACAGGGATTGGTGCACGAACGGCGCCTGTTCCAGATCCTGACCGCGACCGAAGACAAGAAGGAAGGCATGGCCGCCTTCATCGAAAAGCGCGAAGGCCAATGGAAGGGCCGCTAGGAAAACTGGCGCGACCCTTCAGCAATCCCCCGCTTCGCTGACAATCACTGGAGAATAAAATGAAAATCGGATTTATCGGCCTTGGCAATATGGGTGGCGGCATGGCCGCGAACCTTGCGAAAGCAGGACATGAGGTGCATGCATTTGACCTGTCCGGAGAAGCCTTGGCCCGCGCGGGCGAGGCGGGCTGCCATCCGGTCAGCGACGCCGCGCAGGCGGTGCAGAACATGGAAGCCGTGGTCACCATGCTCCCCGCTGGCACCCATGTCCGCAAGGTCTATGAATATGAAATCATCATCAATGCCAGTCCCGGCACCCTGGTTATCGATTGCTCGACCATTGACGTCGACAGCGCGCGCGATGTCGCGACCATGGCGGAAGCCAAGGGGCTGGTTCCGGTCGATGCCCCGGTTTCCGGCGGCATTGCGGCGGCCAATGGCGGCACGCTGACCTTCATGGTCGGTGGCAGCGACGAAGGCTTCAAGCGCGCCGAACCGATCCTGTCCGACATGGGCAAGGCGGTGATCCACGCCGGCGGCAACGGGGCAGGACAAGCGGTGAAAATATGCAACAACATGCTGCTCGGCGCCTCGATGATCGCAACCTGCGAAACCTTCAAAATGGCCGAAAAGCTGGGTCTCGACCTGCAGACCTTCTACGATATCTCCTCCAAGGCATCGGGCAATAGCTGGTCGATGACCAGCTATTGCCCGGTTCCGGGAGTCGGGCCGCAAAGCCCGGCCGACAATGGCTATGATGGCGGTTTCGCAGCGGCGCTGATGCTCAAGGACCTGCGCCTGGCGATGGCAGCGGCGGAGAGCGCCGGAGCGGAAGTGCCGATGGGGGCGGAAGCCGCTAAGCTTTACGCACAATATGCCGAAGCGCAGGGGCAGGGCGGCAAGGATTTTTCCGGCATCATCAACATGCTTGGCAAAGGCTGATCGAAGATGGCGCCGCCATGGGTGGTGATTTGCGGCCTGTCCGGCGCAATCGCCATCATTTCCGAATTGGGCAACCGGCGGCGCAACAACCGTCGGGACATCGATGATGTCGGCTTCGTGCCATGGTCGACCATCACCGCGTTGGCTCTGCTGACCTTCGGGATATCCCTGGCCTTCGGCGTCGGAATTCTCTCAACCCCGTAGGGGTCGTCAGAGGCAGGCTTCCAGCAGTGGCTGGTCAAAGCCATATTGCCGCGCCTTTTCCAGCGTATAGGGGCGCAGGCCGGCCGAGACATATTCACCGATGATCTTGCCGTCGGCATCCTCGTCGAGATATTGATATTTGAACAGTTCCTGGGTGACGATCACATCGCCCTCCATCCCGATCACTTCGGTGATGTTGGTAGTGCGGCGCGAACCGTCGCGCAGACGCTTCACTTGGACGATCAGGTCGACCGATTCGGCGATCTGGCGGGAAATGGCTTCCTTCGGAATCTTGATGTCGCCCATCAGGATCATGTTTTCCATACGGCCGAGGCATTCGCGCGGGCTGTTGGCGTGAAGCGTACACATCGAGCCATCATGGCCGGTGTTCATGGCGGCGAGAAGGTCGAAACATTCCGCGCCACGAATTTCGCCGAGGATGATCCGGTCCGGCCGCATACGCAGGGCGTTCTTGACGAGGTCACCGATCGTGATCGCGCCTTCGCCCTCGAGGTTCGGCGGGCGCGTTTCCAGTGGCAGCCAGTGCGGCTGCTGGAGCCGCAATTCGGCGGCATCCTCGATCGTCAGCACGCGTTCGCCCGGATCAATCATCTTCGACATCGCGTTGAGCATGGTCGTCTTACCGGAGCCGGTACCGCCGGAGATCACCACGTTGAACCGGCAGGCGCCGGCAATCTTGAGCACGGTGCACATTTGATCCGACATCGAGCCGAAGCCCTTCATCAGGTCCAGCGTGATCGGCTTTTCGGAGAATTTACGAATCGATATCGCCGTGCCCTTCAGGCTGAGCGGCGGCACGATCACGTTGACACGAGACCCGTCCTTCAGACGGGCGTCGGCCAGCGGCGTGGTCTGGTCTACGCGGCGGCCGACCTGGTTGACGATCCGCTGGGCGATCTGGAACAGATGTTCCTCGTCGCGGAACTGGATCGGGGCAATTTCGAGCTTGCCCTTGATTTCGATGTAGGTCTGTTCCGGACCATTGACCATGATATCGGATATATCGGGGTTCTGCAGAAGCTCTTCCAGCGGGCCGAAGCCGAGCAGTTCGTCGACCAGCACTTTTTCGAGCGCAAATTGTTCGCGCCGGTTGAGCGTCAGTTTCAGCTCGGTCAGCACTTCCATGATGATCGGGCGGAATTCTTCGGTCAGCTCTTCCTTGTTCAGGGTCGCTGCGGCTTCCGGATCGACCCGCTCAAGCAGGCGCGGGAGCACCTGTTCCTTGATCTTGTGGACCGACGCACCAAAGCCTTCTTCCTTGTCGGAATCCTCTGCCAATGGTTGTGACCGCTCGGAAAGCCGGGCCATGGCATCGCTCTGGACGGGAACTTGCGCAGGCGGTATCTCATCGCCGGGAAGCGGCATGGACTCCAGCGGCGGAAACTGATTGCCCCCCATCCGGTCTTCGCGATTTTCGGTTTCAGAAATTTTCTTGCCACCGCCGGTCATTGGCTTGGCGACACCAAAGGATGGCTTGCCACCCCCCAGTCCATTTTTCTTGCCAAATGCGCTCATGCTATTCTGTCCGATATGTCTAAAGTCACACAGTCAGCGTCCTCTTTCCCTGAAAATGGTTAATAAACTTGTAAATTCCGCGGATTTGACATGAGCGAGTCCACAGGAATTTTTATGGCTTGTGCAGAGTGGGAAGGCCGTTAAGCCATGCCGATGAACAGAGAAGAAGATAATGGCAGCTGATCATTCGATGCGCCGAACAGCCGCTGGCGGCATAACCCTGGCGCTCGTCGCATTTGCCGGCTTTCCCGTGGGCGATGCGGTGATCAAGTCAATGGCGGGCGACTGGCCCGCTCCCGCGGTAGCGGCACTGCGTTTCTCCATCGGGGCGCTCGCATTGGCTGTCATTCTCTTCGTTCGGGAGGGCCGCAGCGGCTTTCGGGTCAACCGGCCCTGGCTCCACATGGCCCGGGGTTTCTGCCTGTTCGTTGGCACGATCAGCTTTTTTTCGGCCATATATATCATGCCGCTGGCCGACGCAGTGGCCATTTCGTTCGTCAACCCTATCCTGACTGCCCTGTTTTCCGGGTGGTTCCTGAAGGAGAATATGCCGCCGAAGACATGGGTGGCGACGATCCTCGCCTTTTGCGGGGTTCTGATCATGCTGCGGCCCAATGTGGCGGCCTTTGGCTGGGTTGCGATTTTGCCCCTGATTTCTGCCTTTGCCATGTCCGCGATGCTGATTCTGAATCGTATGGTCTCGACCCAGCGATCGATCTTCGCGGCGCAGTTTTATATTGCCTTCTGGGCGGCCATATTTCTGATTGTCGCGTCGCTGGTCGGCCACGTATTGGTGCCCGTGATGCGCGTTCCCGGCCCACCGGAGTGGGACGTCATCTTGCGCTGCCTGTTCGTTGCGATCACGGCAACCGGCTGCCATTTCCTTCTGTTCATGGCAACGATGCGAACAACCGCTGCTGCGATCGCTCCGATCGTCTACATCCAGCTGCTGATTGCGACCGCGATCAGCGTTTTTGCTTTTGGCGATCCGATTGACCGCACTGCCATGCTCGGCGGACTGCTGATAATCTTCAGTGGCTTGATGCTCTGGAGAAGCTCCCGGCGCGCCGATACGGTGCTGGAAGCCTAGACTCCGTCACACAGCTCCTCCATGAGCCGCAGATGCTGCGTGATGCTGTTATCGACAGTATAGGCAGCGGCGCATCGCCTCAGAGGTTCGATTGGCCCGGGCTCGTCTATTTCTTGGCCAATGGCCCGGGCGAGCGCTTCGGGATCATTGACCGCTACCGTGTTCCGTTGGATTTGGCCCATCAAATGCGTCAGACCTTCCGAACAGTCGGTCGCGACGACGGCGCAGCCCGTTGCCATTGCCTCTATCGGAACCGCAGGAAAACCCTCCCATTGCGAGGAAAGCACCAGAATATCAGACTCGGCAAAATAGCGCGTCGTATCGGAGACAAAGCCCTTGAACGTGATCCGCTCGGCAAGGCCCGCTGTCTCGATCTGACGCTTGGTTTCCTCGAGCAAGGGGCCATCGCCCAAGATCGTCATCGACCAGGCGCGGTCTGCGATGAGGGCGAGGGATGACACCAGTGTCTCATAGCCCTTCTGGGGCGCCACGCGGCCCACACAGAGCAGCCTTGGCGGCTGGCCAGTAGCGCGTGCGGACCGGCTCTCGCCGGCATCCAGCATGCCCGGCTCCACATAAGGGTTGGGTACGGCATGAAACTTGTCGGAAGAGTCCGGATAAATTCTGGAATAAATGTCGGCATCGATTTCGCTCAGGGTAAGGGTCATGTCGCCCAGACCGGCGGTCAGACCAAATCGCCATGTCCTGAAAAGCTTGTTCAACGAGGCCATGTTGGGCCGCAGGATGGGATTGGTTATTTTCTGGATGATCTTAGTGGTGTCTGCTCCCGACAATTTCCGCGCAATCGCCAATGAAAGGTTTGACTGGTTGCCAGCGGAAAAGATCGCCCTCGGTCGATGCTTGGCGATCATGCGAGCGAGCGCGGGAATCTGGAGAAACAACTGCAGGCCGCGACCGCCTGCATTTGGTGTCGGCACAACGCGAACCGTCACGGCGGGCGAGATTAGATGAGCGATATATCCGGTGGCCCGGGTCAACCACAATTCTGTCGGGATGCCGCGTCCTGCCATGCCGTTTGCAAGCAATATCGCCACGCGGTCGAGCCCGCCATTGCCTGGCTGATAAAGAAAATGAACGACGGGCCGCGGCTCCGTCATCGCGATTCTGGGAAGCGGAGGCACATCAAATCCGCGAAGCTTGTGGGCCGCTTTTTGGCCATCTGAGACTGCCTGCCGGTACGGTATTGTTTTCGTGAATTCGGGGCCGACTGAGCTGAATGCAAAGGCGTGAGGTGATCATGCACCTGCTCGCCCTTTGCCGGACTAGCTGACCGCTTCCGCCAGGACCGTCAGGCCCTTTTCATCGACCTGGGCAAAGCCGCCCTGCACGGATATGGTTTCCGGCGTCGCGCCTTCGCTGGCATAGACGAGTAGATCGGCGTCGCGGATCGTCGACATGACCGCCGCATGATCGGCAAGCACACCGAAGTCACCCTCGGTACCGGGCACGACCACCATGAAAACATCTTCCGAGCGGACGAGCTTTTCCGGGGTTACGAGTTCGAAATGTAGGTTCGCCATTTTCTTATCCTTTATCCCTCTCCCTTGAGAGAGAAGGTTGCGACGACGTGGCAGATGGCTGCCTCGTCATAGCTGGGTGAAGCTATCCTGCCGCTTGGTGCAGGCTGTACCCTCATCCAACTGCGGCCAGATGGCAAGCCAGCCGGCCTCTGTGTCCTTCTCCCCGCAGGGGAGAAGGCTTTGGTCCATCAGGCCGCTTCAGCCGCCATTTTCTTGCCCTTTTCGACCGCTTCCTCGATGCCGCCGACCATGTAGAAGGCATTTTCGGGAAGGTGATCATATTCGCCTTCGACAACCGCCTTGAACGACTTGATCGTGTCTTCCAGATCGACGAACTTGCCGGGGATGCCGGTGAAGACTTCAGCAACATGGAACGGCTGCGAAAGGAACTTCTGGATCTTGCGCGCACGCTGCACGACCAGCTTGTCCTCTTCCGACAGCTCGTCCATGCCGAGAATGGCGATGATGTCCTGCAGCGACTTGTATTTCTGCAGCGTTTCCTGGACCGCCCGCGCCGTGTCATAATGTTCCTGGCCGACAACGCGCGGTTCGAGAACGCGCGATGTGGAATCGAGCGGGTCAACAGCCGGGTAAATGCCAAGCTCCGAAATCGCACGGTTCAGAACGGTGGTCGCGTCAAGGTGGGCAAAGGAGGTTGCCGGGGCAGGGTCGGTCAAGTCATCGGCAGGAACATAGATCGCCTGAACCGACGTGATCGAACCCTTGTTGGTCGAGGTGATGCGTTCCTGCAGCGCGCCCATGTCGGTCGACAGGGTCGGCTGATAGCCCACGGCCGAAGGAATACGCCCAAGCAGCGCGGACACTTCCGAACCGGCCTGGGTAAAGCGGAAAATATTGTCGATGAAGAACAGCACGTCCTGGCCTTCGACGTCACGGAAATATTCCGCCTGGGTCAGGCCGGACAGAGCCACACGCGCACGCGCTCCTGGAGGTTCGTTCATCTGGCCGAAGACCAGTGCCACTTTCGAACCTTCCGACTTCGGATTGCCGTCGGCATCCTTGGCGATAACGCCAGCGTCGAGGAATTCGTGATAGAGATCGTTACCTTCACGGGTACGCTCACCCACACCGGCGAAGACGGAAGTACCGCCATGGCCTTTTGCGATATTGTTGATCAGTTCCTGGATCAGCACGGTCTTGCCCACGCCGGCGCCGCCGAACAGGCCGATCTTGCCGCCCTTTGCATAAGGCGCGAGCAGGTCGACGACCTTGATGCCGGTAACCAGAATTTCATTCTCGGTCGACTGGTCGACGAAAGCTGGCGCTTCGGCGTGAATGGGAGCGGTGGTTTTGTGACCGATCGGGCCGCGTTCGTCGATGGGCTCGCCGATCACGTTCATGATCCGGCCCAGTGTTTCCGGGCCAACCGGCATCATGATCTGCGCGCCGGTGTCGGTGACTTCCTGACCGCGAGTCAGGCCTTCGGTCGCGTCCATGGCGATCGTGCGAACCGTATTCTCGCCGAGATGCTGGGCAACCTCGAGAACCAGACGGTTGCCGTTGTTGTCCGTTTCCAGAGCCGAGAGAATTGCCGGGATCTCACCATCAAAGGTGACGTCGACGACAGCGCCGATGACCTGTGAAATGCGGCCTACATTTTTGGTTTTTGCCATTTTTCCGTTTCCTTGCGTACGTGCTTAGAGCGCTTCAGCGCCAGCGATGATTTCAATCAGTTCGGTGGTGATCGCGGCCTGGCGGCTGCGATTGTAAACGATGGTCAGGTTGTCGATCAGGTCGCCGGCATTGCGGGTTGCATTGTCCATGGCAGTCATCGACGCGCCCTGTTCCGATGCGTTATTTTCAAGCAACGCGCCGAATATCTGCGTTGTCAGATTGCGGGGCAGCAACTCGGCGAGAATTTCCTCCTCGTCGGGCTCATATTCCACGGCACCACCGGATTCGGCGACCGCGCCGTTTGCAATGGCAATCGGAATGATCTGCTGAACCGTCGGCTCCTGCACGAGCGCAGACCGGAATTTGCCGTAGAACAGATGGGCTACGTCATATTTGCCTTCGTCGATCAGCGCCGTCAGATCTTCCGAAATCGCCTTGGCTTCCTCGTATCCGGGCGCCTTGACGTTCGATGTGTCGAAATGCTTCAGGATCATGCCGGGATAGAAACGCTTGATGATCGGAATGCCCTTGCGGCCGACCATGTAAAACAGAACCTTGTGGCCCTCCGCGAGAAGCTTTTCAGCCTTGGCGCGCGCTTCCTTGACAATATTGGCATTGAACGCTCCGCACAGCCCGCGGTCCGAAGTGGCCACGACCAGCAGATGCGTTTCGAGCTTGCCGGTACCCGCCAGCAGTTTCGACGAATTTTCGTCGATCGAAACCTTGGAGGCAAGGCTGGTCATCACCTTTTCCATCTGCTCGGCATAGGGGCGAGCCGCCTCGGCCGCCATCTGCGCGCGACGCAGCTTGGCAGCGGCCACCATCTTCTTAGCCTTGGTGATCTTCTGGGTCGACTTGACCGACGCGATCCGATCTTTCAGTTCTTTAAGACTGGCCATAGCTAGTCACATACTCCAATCTTCGTCATCCCGAATATGTTTCGGGCTCTCGGGAGACGCTGAAACAGGTTCAGCATGACGAGTGTTTAGGCAAACGTCTTCCCAAATGCTGCCAGGGCCGCTTCCAGAGCTGCCTTGGTATCGTCGGACAGGTCACCGCTTTCGCGGATCGTCTTCAGAATGTCAGCGTGCTCGCTGCGCAAATGAGCCAGCATTGCTTCTTCATAGCGCACAACATCCGTAACAGCGACCGTATCGAGATGGCCATTGGTACCGGCATAGATAGAAGCCGTCTGCTCTTCGAACGGAAGAGGCGAGAACTGTGCCTGTTTCAGAAGCTGTGTCAGACGCTCACCACGCGCGAGCAATTTCTGCGTCGACGCATCAAGGTCGGAACCGAACTGCGCAAAAGCAGCCATTTCGCGATATTGCGCCAGATCGAGCTTGATCGAGCCGGACACCTTCTTCATCGCCTTCGTCTGTGCAGCCGAACCGACGCGCGAAACCGACAGGCCCACGTTGATCGCGGGACGGATGCCCTGGTTGAACAGGTCGGTTTCGAGGAAGATCTGGCCGTCGGTGATCGAGATCACGTTGGTCGGGATATAGGCGGAAACGTCACCGGCCTGGGTTTCGATGATCGGCAACGCGGTCAGCGAGCCGGAGCCATTGGCTTCGTTCATTTTCGCGGCGCGTTCGAGCAAGCGGCTGTGCAGATAGAAAACGTCACCGGGATAGGCTTCACGTCCTGGCGGACGACGCAGCAACAGCGACATCTGGCGATAGGCCACGGCCTGCTTGGACAGATCGTCATAAACGATACAGGCGTGCATGCCGTTGTCGCGGAAATATTCGCCCATCGTCACACCGGTATATGGCGCGAGATACTGCAGAGGCGCCGGCTCGGAAGCGGTTGCAGCAACCACGATCGAATATTCCATCGCGCCATTTTCTTCGAGGCTCTTGACGATCTGGGCAACCGTCGAGCGCTTCTGGCCGATGGCAACGTAGATGCAGTACAGCTTCTTGCTTTCATCATCGCCGGCGTTGATCGTTTTCTGGTTGATGAACGTATCGATGGCGACAGCGGTCTTGCCGGTCTGACGGTCACCGATGATCAATTCGCGCTGGCCGCGCCCAACCGGAACGAGCGCGTCGAGCGCCTTGAGGCCGGTCTGCACGGGTTCGTGCACCGATTTGCGCGGGATGATGCCCGGTGCCTTGACTTCCACCCGGCTGCGCTGGGTGGTGTTGATCGGGCCCTTGCCGTCGATCGGATTGCCGAGACCGTCAACGACGCGACCCAGCAATTCCTTGCCGATCGGAACGTCCACGATCGTGCCGGTCCGCTTGACGACGTCGCCTTCCTTGATTTCAGCGTCAGAGCCGAAGATCACGACGCCGACATTGTCGGCTTCGAGGTTCAGCGCCATGCCCTGAATTCCGTTGGAGAATTCGACCATTTCACCGGCCTGAACCTGGTCGAGACCGTGGATACGGGCGATACCGTCACCAACGGCCAGCACGGTTCCGACTTCCGAAACCTGGGCTTCATTGCCAAAATTGGCGATCTGGTCCTTGATGACCTTTGAAATTTCTGCGGCGCGAATATCCATGTGTATCTTCCTTTAGCCCTTCATGGCCTGCGATAGGGTGTTCAAACGGGTTTTAATCGAGCTGTCGATCATCTGGCTGCCAATCTTCACGACCAGCCCGCCCAGGATGGACGAATCGACGGCGGTGGAAACGCTGACATCGCTTCCCACACGTTTCTTGAGCTGCGCCTTGAGCGCGTTGATCTGCTTGTCATCCAGCGGATGCGCGGATGTGACTTCGGCCTTGATTTCGCCGCGATGGCTTGAGGCCAAGGTGGAGAATGCACGGATGACGGCCGGAAGCTGGCCGAGCCGGCGGTTGGCCGCGAGGACGCCCAGCATGTTGGTCGACAGGGGGTCGATACCAAGCGCCTTGGCTGTGGCGGCAATAGCCTTGCCAGCGTCTTCGCGCGACAGCACGGGGCTGTTGGTCAGCGCCCGGAGGTCGTCCGATTCGGCCATGGCGGCGCTCAGCGTGTCGATGCTGGCTTGCACTGCATCGATACTGTTATTTTCTTCTGCAAGAGCGAACAGTGCAGTGGCGTAACGCCCCGCTAAACTCGCCCTGATGCCGCTGGAATGATCCACGCGTTTGCTTCTCCCTGACCGTAAATCTGGTCTGAAAACCGATTATGAAATGGTCCGCTTAATGGCCGAAAATCCTGCGGTTCCGCCCACGGATGCGCGGCGTCTAGCAACCATTTTGCTGCGATGCAAGATGGCTTTGGGAATCATTTGAGAGAAACAGGAAAACACGGGATTTCGGGGTTTTTAGAGATTGTCGGGGGATAATTTGCTTTGACCGCAAGATACGGGAAGTAGACCCCGTGGTTCGCTGCCTATGGGACATCGCACCAACAGCAGGAGAAGAATCATGACCTATCAGATCACCGGCATCAGCCCCATTGAGGTGGGGAATTTCGCGAACGCGCCCGGCACCATTCGCGTCCGCGCCTCGAGCAAGCCGGGATTTCCCTGTCGCGTCACGCTGGAGGATGCCGAGCCCGGGGAGGAACTGCTCCTGTTCCACCATGTTTCTCATGCGGTGGATTCGCCCTATCGCAGCAGCTACGCCATATATGCGCGGCCGGGCGCGAAGGCCGCCGCTCAATATACCGACGCCATCCCGCCGATATTTGCAGGTCGCCCGCTCGGCATGCGCGCCTTTGGCGCCGACGCCATGCTGAAGACTGCGAAGCTGTGCCTGCCCGGCGAGGCGGACAGCATCATCCGGGAGTTGTTTGAGCTGGAGGAAGTTGCCTATATAGATGTACACAACGCAGCCCACGGATGTTTCGCAGCGCGGGTGGAAAGGTTTGAATCATGAACCGGCCTGAAGTGGACAGCAATCTGGCCTGGGCCGCGGTGCGTGCGCGGGACCGGTCGTTTGACGGCAAATTTTTCACCGGGGTACTGAGCACCGGGATCTATTGCCGTCCATCCTGCGCGGCTCGCCATCCCAGACGCGAAAATGTGCGCTTCTTTGTTACGGCCGAACAGGCGGAAGCCGCCGGCCTGCGCGCCTGTTTGCGCTGTCGCCCCAATGATGTGGCCCGCGACGAGGCTGCAGTCAAACTGGTGATCGACGCGGTCCGCACTGCCGAAACTGCGCCTAGGCTCGAGGAACTGGCCGATCTCACCGGCTATTCACCCGCTCATCTCCAGCGCATCTTCAAGCGCGAGACCGGTTTGTCGCCGGCCGCCTATGCAAGGGCCCTCCGGACCGAGCGGGTCAAGGACGCACTGGCCGGCGGCGCGTCGGTCACCGAAGCGATCTATGATGCGGGCTATGGATCGGCCTCGCGCTTTTACGAGGAGCGGAAAATGGGAATGAAGCCGAGCGTGTGGAAAAATGGCGGGGCAGGCGCGACGGTGCATTGGGCCAATGTCAAGACGACCCTCGGCCCGATGATGGTGGCTGCCACCGAGAAGGGCGTGTGCTGCCTGTCCTTCCATGAAGGAGAGCAGGAATTGCGCGAACGCTTCCCGAAGGCGGAGCTGAGCGAGGGCGGGAACGATTTCCAGAAACTGCTGGACCGGGTGGTCGCACAGGTCGAAGCGCCGGGCCGCCCGCACAATATCCCGCTCGATGTCCAGGGAACCGCCTTTCAGGAAGCGGTATGGCAGGAATTGCGCAGGATTCCGGAGGGCGAAACCCGCAGCTATGCAGATATTGCCGCGGCGATCGGCAAGCCCAGGGCGGTGCGCGCTGTTGGCAGCGCCAATGGCGCCAACAATGTCGCGGTGCTGATCCCCTGCCACCGGGTCGTGCGCAGCGACGGCACGATGGGCGGCTATGCCTATGGACTGGAGATCAAGCGCCGGTTGCTGGAAAAGGAAGAAACATGAAGGACAGGATCAAGGCTTTTGGCGATATCCACATCCCGGGCGATCCCCTGGTTCTGGTCAATATCTGGGACGCGGGCAGCGCCGCTGCGGTTGCGGCAGCCGGGGCCAGGGCCTTGGCGACGGGAAGCTATGGTGTCGCCGGCGCGCAGGGCATCGCCGACGGGGAGGCCTTCTCGCTGGACGACGCGATCATCAATCTCGAACATATCATCGCCGTCACCGACTTGCCGGTGAGTATCGATATGGAAGCCGGCTATGGTGATGATCCGGCAGCGGTTCGCCGATCGGTGCAACGTGCGGCCGACGCAGGCGCCAGCGGCATCAACATGGAAGACCGCATGCCGGGGGAAGACCGTTTGCTGGCTCCGGATATCTCTGCCGAACGCCTGGCGGCTGCCGCCTCCACCGGATTGTGGATCAACGCCCGCTGCGATGTCTTTCGCGGCCAGTCCGCAGCCAGCGATGGTGATGCCCTGGTGGAGCAGGTTCTGGAACGGGCGAAAATCTATGCGGACGCCGGGGCAGGGAGCCTGTTCGTTCCCTTCCTGGGCGATGCCCGCTGCATCGGCGCAATTTGTGATGGGTCGCCCTTGCCGGTCAATATCCTGCGCTCGCCCGACGGCCCCAGCCACGCGCAACTTGCCGCTCTCGGGGTCGCACGGATCAGCCATGGGCATCAGCCCTGGGCGGCGGCAATGGAATGGCTCAAGGGCCAGGCCGCAACCGTTTTCGCCGGCGGCGAACCGGATTATTGAGCCAGCTTCTTGCAGTCATATACCAGGCTCTCGTTCGCCTGGCCGGGCAGATCCGCCCTGATTGCCTTGACCATGTCCTCGATATCGGCAAGCGCCTTGACATCTGTTGTGCAGGCCTTGTTGCCGTACTGGCTGCGGATTGACCGCGCTCTGGTCATCGCCTCCAGTCCCATCAGATAGCGCTCTTCGGTAAACTCGGCGCTGTCCGGCTGGAAGCTGCTGATGGTGACCGTCTGCTCCTCGTTCGGGACGAATATTCGCGACCATTTGGCCCCGTCGCGGCCATATTGGGTGCGGCCGTTGACGCAGCCCCCGTCGCCCCATTCGAGCAGCAGTTCGTCCTGCTGCGATACGGTGATGCGGCTGCGTTCGGGATTGACCGTGCACTGATATTCGCCGGCGGTCGCCGCGCTCTGCTGTCGCGCGCTGCCCTCGTCTGCATCTTTCTGCATCGCCGCGGCGACCCGGTCATCGATCTCGCTGAAATCCGGCCGCGACAGGAAAATGATGACCGCGCCGATCAGCAGAATGCCTGCCGCGCCCGCCGCACCCAGAGCCGGGTTGCGCCTCTCCTTGAGGAACAGAACGGTCCCGCCGCCCGCTGCCAGCAGCGCCAGTGCCAGCATCAGCGCGGCCAGCGCAATCCGGTTCTCCCGCTCGGCGATAATCTCCTGGGAGATGCCGGTCCGCAATTTTGTCTCGGCACGGTCCCGCTTGGCCATCTCGGTGGCCTTTGCTTCGGCAACCTGGGCCCGGGCAGCGGCTTCCCGAAGCCGCTCCTGTTCGCTGATCTCCGCCGCCGAACGGCACAGTGTTGCCGTCACCCCGATGGTCACGCCGGACTTGCGCAGGAAATTCAGAATTTCCCGGGCCGAGACGGCAAAGCCAAATTCCGCATCATTGCCGTCGCTGATCGAACCGAAGCTGTTGGCCCCCAGAACTCGGCCACAATTGTCGATCAATGGCCCGCCGCTGTTGCCCGATGCGATGGGCGCCGTGTGGAGAAGCGTGTCGAATTGCTTGGTCGTGCGTCCGCCGGAAACGGTGCCCGTGGTCTTGACCGGTGACATCGGGTTGATCAGGTCGTCAAGCTCAAGCCCCTGGGCGCGATCCACCGAACCGGGATAGCCGATCGCGACGACATCGGCGCCGTCGTCAACAGAGCCGCCGAAAATGGTCATCGGCGGCAACCGACCGCCGTCTAGCACCTGAATCAGCGCCAGATCGTTGCTCGGCGAATAAGCGATTATGCGCCCGCCATAGCTGGCGCCGCCCTGGGACGGAATGATGCCGATGACGACCGATGCTTCCTCCCTCGCGATCTCGACCACGTGGGCGTTGGTCAGGATTTTGTCGGGCGCGACCACGAATCCGCTGCCATGGCCGACAAAGGCCACCTTGCTGCCGTCTTTCGCGGCCAGAACCACCCGCACCACCGATCGGCTCGCCGCGCTGATGTCGGCCGGGTCGGCCTGGGCGGGGCCCGCCAGAAGAGCGGTGGTGACCAGAAGCAGTAGCGCTATAATGCGGTTCATGGAGCGGCTTTCAAATCTGCGTGCGCCGCACTTGCTGCGGAGCCCTGTGAAGTAGGAGCGCTACTCAACCATCGGCTCCGCATCAAGTGTCGAGCACATTTGCCTAAACAAAACTATAGGGATCAATATCGACACCGACCCGGACCGCGCGGGGCCAATCGAGATTTTGCAGCCAGTCGCGCATGATGCTCTGCAGCTCGACCGATCGCAGCGCATGCACCAGCAGCCGGTGCCGGTGCCGTCCGCGCAACATTGCCAGCGGCGCTGGCGCCGGACCAAAAACCGAAAAGCCCTGGAGCTTGGGTGCGGTCTGGCCGATCAGCCGCGCCGTTTCCATCGCCTCCTGATTGTCTTCCGAAGAGACGATGATCGCTGCCCAGCGCGCGAACGGTGGTGCCAGCGCCTGCCGCCGCGCCTCGATCTCCGCAGCATAAAAGCCTTCCCGATCGTTGCGGATCAGCGCCTGGATCACCGGCGCTTCAGGCATGCGGGTCTGGACATAGACCCGGCCCGGCTTTTCCGCCCGCCCGGCGCGGCCGGCCACCTGGGCGATCTGCTGGAAGCTCCGCTCGGCGGCGCGCAGGTCGCCGCCTTCCAGCCCGATATCCGCATCAACCACCCCGACCAGCGTGAGGTTGGGAAAGTGATAGCCCTTGGTCACCAGTTGGGTGCCGACGACGATGTCGATTGCTCCGGCCTCCATCTGGTGGACAAAATCGGCTGCCTTTTGCGGCGACCAGATGGTGTCCGAGGTGACAATCGCCGTCCGGGCCTGGGGGAACAGCATCTTCACCTCGTCGCAGATTCGCTCGACCCCGGGGCCGCAGGCGACGAGACTGTCCTCGTCACCGCATTCCGGGCATTTCTCCGGGATCGGCATGACATGGCCGCAATGATGGCAGGCGAGGCGGCGGGTCAGCCGGTGCTCCACCATCCAGGCGGTGCAATTCGGACAGTCGATCCGGTGGCCGCAGGTCCGGCACAGCGTCAGCGGCGCAAAACCCCGCCGGTTGAGAAACAGGAGGGACTGTTCGCCGCGATCTAGATTTTCCTCCAGCGCGTTGACCAGCGTCGGTGCCAGCCAGTTGCCGCGGGGTGGTACGTCCTGCGTCAGATCCAGCGCCTCGATATCCGGCATTGTCGCTCCGCCAAATCTTGCCGGTAGCGCGACCAGTTCATAATTGCCCTGTTCGACCTGGTGCTGGCTCTCGATCGCCGGCGTTGCCGAGGCCAGTATCACCGGAATCTGCTCGTACAGTCCGCGCATGACCGCAACATCGCGGGCATGATAGCGCACGCCGTCCTCTTGCTTGAAGCTGGTCTCGTGTGCTTCGTCGACGATGATCAGGCCGAGATCGGCATAGGGCAGGAACAGGGCCGAGCGGGCGCCGACAATCACCTTGGCGCTGCCTTCCGCCAGTGCCCGCCAGTTTTTCTTGCGGTCCGACTGTTTCATGCCGCTGTGCCAGGCAAGCGGCTCGGCACCGAAGCGGGCCTGAAAGCGGTCGAGGAATGGCTCGGTCAGGGCGATCTCGGGTAACAGCACCAGCACCTGCTTGTCCTGCCGCAAGGCTTCGGCGATCGCCTCGAAATAGACTTCTGTCTTGCCCGATCCCGTCACGCCGTCGAGCAGAAAGGTCTTGTACCGGGATGCGGCAACCGCCGCTTTCAGGATCTTGCTTGCCTCCCTCTGGTCATCGCTGAGATCGACCGCGCCATAATCTGGCAAGGGAGCGTCGGATGCAGCAAAGGGGGAGACTTCTTCCCGGTCAAAGACTCCCAGCTTCTCCAAGCCCCGTATGACCGCGACGGATACACCGGCCCTGTCGGCCAGTTCGCTGATCGTCCCCTGAACGCCGGCCAGATTTTCAAGAGCCTGCCTGCGTTGCGGCGTCATCCGGTCCGGCGTCGTGGCATTCAGGCGATATTCGCTGATGGGTCGACTGTCCGCAAAGGCCGCCCCGCCAGATAACACCATGCGCAACACCGATGCCGGCGAGGCAAAATAATAGTCCGCCGTCCATTCGATCAGCCGCCGTAACGGCGCCCGCAGCGGCGGTACATCCCGCACCTCGAGCAGCGGCCGCAGTTTTTTCGGATCGATTTCCTCCACCGGGAAGCTCTCGGCTTCCCACACAACGCCCGGCAACTTGCGCGGACCCAGCGGCGCGATCACGATCGAACCCGGCTCGACCCGCATGCCATCCGGCACGCGGTAATCGAGCGGACCCACGGCGGCGTTAAGGAGAAGTACACGGGCGCGATTCATATTCATGCTATAGGCAGCTTATCATCATTCGTCATTGCTGCTTTGGCGAAAACAGGAGAGGCATAATGATCTATCATCGCAGGGCGGTTCTGGGACTGGGCGCCGCCGCAGGCTTGCTGGCCTTGCCGGGCTGCTCCACCCTGCCAGAACTGAGTCTGACCGAAGCCGTCAGACGCCTGCTGGCCGTCTCGTCGCAAAATGCCTTCGCGGAATTGCTCCAGCCCAACGGTTTTTTCGACAGCGAGATCGCCCGGATCACGGTGCCGGATTCGCTGGGCGGCTCGCGGGTGACCGGCATCGCCACCGCCCTGCTGCGATCAAGGCCGGTTCAGGATCGGTTGCTGAAGCAGGTCAACCGCGCGGCAGAGAAGGGTGCAGAACTGGCCGCTCCGCTCGTTGCGGAGGCAATTCGCAATATGAGCATCCGCGACGCATTGGCGATCATCAACAGCGGTCCGCGCACCGCTACCGCCCTGTTGCGGGGGCAGCTCGGCAACACCCTGGTCGAGCGGATGCTGCCCGGCATCGGCAATGGCCTCAGGCTGTTTGATAATGAGATCATCAATCTCGTACTCTCGCAAGTCACCAATATCGACTTTGCCACCATCAGCCGCGAGGTGACAGGCAGGGTCGATGACGCCATCTACCGTTCGATCGGCGCGCAGGAGGAAGCCATCCGCGCCAATCCGCGAGCCACCAACGATCCCGTGCTCATCGCTGTTCTCGGGGCTGGCAAGGCCTTTTGAGCTGCAGCCGCGAAAGCAAAAATCACACCGGCACAGCAATAAGTTGACGAAGCGCTGGCCATGCCGCCCCATATGGCGATAGAAAGCCTCAACTTTTCAAAATCTGGAATCGCACCTTATGAAATTCTTCGTAGACACCGCCGATACCGCAGAAATTGCTGACCTCGCCGCGACCGGGATGGTCGATGGTGTTACCACCAACCCGTCGCTGATCAAGAAATCGGGCCGGGATATCATGGAGGTTACGAAAGAAATCTGCGGCCTGACCGAGGGTCCGGTGTCCGCCGAAGTCGTCGCGCTCGATCATGAGACGATGATGAAGGAGGCGGAAGTGCTGCGCAAGATTGCCGACAATGTCTGCATCAAGGTGCCGCTTACCATTGACGGGCTGAAGACCTGCAAGGCGCTGACCGGCGAAGGCACGATGGTCAACGTGACCCTTTGCTTCTCGGCGAACCAGGCGTTGCTCGCGGCAAAGGCCGGTGCAAGTTTCATCTCCCCCTTCGTCGGACGGCATGATGACAACGGCCTCGACGGCATGACACTGATCGAGGATATTCGCCTGATCTACGACAATTATGCGTTCGACACCGAAATCCTGGTCGCTTCGATCCGCCATCCGATCCATGTGCTGGAATCGGCCCGCATCGGTGCCGATGTTGCGACCATGCCGCCCGCCGTCATCCGCAACCTGTTCAAGCATGTGCTGACCGACAAGGGGATCGAGGGTTTTCTGAAGGACTGGGCTGACACCGGCCAGAATATCGGCTGATCCGCGACGCATGAGCGTGAATTGCTTGCGTCACCGAGGATAAATTCGTCATCCTGAACTTGTTTCAGGACCTCCAAAGCCGGGGTGCCATCTCAAGGGATCCTGTGACATGTCCAGGATGAAGAATTGCTTCGTCAAAACCCCTTCGGTGCGGGATCAATCACTGCAAAGCTGCCATTCCGGATTTCCTGAACTTCCAGCACCCGCTCGGAAACGCCGTCTGCTTTGAAGCGGAAGACGCCATCGAGGCCGATGAACCCGCCCTTGTCGGTGAGCTGGCTGATCGGGAACGGGGTTCCCACTTTCCAGTCGCGCGCCACCTTGACCGTCAGCAGCACCGAGTCATAGCCGAGGCTGGAGAGCCGGAACGGGGCCTTGCCGTAGCGGGACCGGTATCGGTCCGCATATTGCTTGTACATGCTGTCG
Source organism: Parasphingorhabdus sp. (assembly GCF_036964565.1). Taxonomy (GTDB): domain Bacteria; phylum Pseudomonadota; class Alphaproteobacteria; order Sphingomonadales; family Sphingomonadaceae; genus Parasphingorhabdus. The sequence continues at coordinate 174,538 of NZ_JBALTN010000001.1, forward strand.
GAAACGCTGGCGAACCAGGCCCCGCGCATCGACGGCGCACCCGCCAGATTGCTGCTGGTGTTCCACAGGTCGGTACCCAATATCTTCGCCGTGGCACTCGCATTCTTGCGAATATAGGGCGCGGCCTTGATCGCCATGTCGCCGTTGTCGGCCAGCAGCACCGCTTCAAAATCGCCATTCTGGGCCAGCTTCTTGGTTGCGGCGTCGATCGACTGGGAGTCGCGGTTGAAGGTCTGGATCGCCACCATCGTGCCGCCCACGTCCTTGACGTGCCGGAGCATGGTCGAAGAAGCGCGCTGCCCGTAAACGCCGTTCGGCACCAGCGCGGCGAAACGCGTCATGCCTTTTGCCTTGGCATAATCGACGACGCGGCTGATCGACTGCGCCGGAATATGACCGAGAATGAAGACGTTGTTGCCGGCAACCCCGCTATCATTGGAAAAGCTCAGGATCGGCACGCCGGCCGGCTTGGCGACATTGGCGACGGACACAACATTGTCGCTGAGCAGCGGACCGATGATCAGCTTGTTGCCGTCGCGGATGGCGTTTTGCGCCGCTATCGTCACGCCCTTGGCGGTGTCATAGCTGGTCATCCGGATATTTGCAGCCTTGGTGTCGAGCAACGCCATTGTCGTGGCATTGGCCAGCGATTCGCCGATGCCGGCATTCTGGCCGGATAGCGGCACCAGAAGCGCGATGCGATGGTGCTTCTGGTCGTCGGGCAGTCCGGCGGTGACCGGTGGCGGCGCGGGCGTTTCGGTGCGGGGAGGTTCTGCCCCGCGCGGGACGACCGTGGCACAGCCGGCGAGGAAGACAACAGCCGATGCGCCCGCCCATTTCAAAATGCCGCGTCGTCCGCTTTGATCTTGTCCTTGATGTGTCTTGTCTGCCATGACCGTCATATGTCCACTCCTGCCCAATCCGGTCTCTATATCGTTGCCACCCCGATCGGCAACCTTGGAGATTTGTCGCGCCGTGCCGAGGAAACCCTCGCGGCGGCCGATATCATCCTTGTCGAAGACACAAGAGTAACCGGTAAGCTTTTGAATCACATCGGTAAAAAGTCGCGAATGATTGTCTACAACGACCACAAGTCGGCGGCCGACCGCGCATTCATTTTGGATGCCATTCGATGTAAAATTGTCGCACTGGTCAGCGATGCGGGAACGCCGCTGATCTCCGATCCGGGCTACAAGCTGGTCCGCGATGCCCAGGCCGCCGGCCTCTATGTTACCACGATTCCCGGCCCGAGCGCCGCGATCGCCGCGCTCACCCTGTCCGGCCTGCCGAGCGACCGGTTCCTGTTCGAAGGCTTCCTGCCCAGCAAGACCAAGGCGCGAACCGATGCGCTCGACGCATTGAAATCGCTGAACGCCAGCCTGATTTTCTATGAAAACGGCTCTCGGCTGGGTGCCATGCTGGCCGACGCGCTGGCGGTGTTCGGCGATCGCAAGGCCGCGGTCGTGCGCGAAATCACCAAGCGGTTCGAGGAAAGCGTGACCGGCGCGCTCGTTGAACTGGCCGACCGCTATGCGGCGGAAAAGCCCAAGGGCGAGATCGTCGTGATCATCGGTCCCCCGGGCGCGCCGGAAGCGGCCAGCGACCAGGATATCGAAGCGGCGCTGCGCGAGGCTCTGGTCCGGCTGCCGGCCTCGAAGGCGGCCGGCGAGGTGGCGCGCATATACAACACCGACCGCAAGGCGCTCTACGAAACGGCCAACCGCTGGAAGGCGGAAAAATGACCCCATGCGAACCGCACCCCGTTTCTCCTGAGCCTGTCGAAGGATCTGCAAGCGCGCAGGCTCATGGCTCGACAGTCTCAGCACGAATGGTGCCGGCAAAATGAACCGCCAGGATGCGGAAGCGCGGGGTCGCAAAGCCGAAAAGACGGCTGCCCGCTTCCTGCGCCTCAAGGGCTGGCGCATTCTCGCCGAACGGGTGCGGACCCCGCGCGGCGAGGTCGATCTGGTGGCCAGGCGCGGCAAGCTCGTCGCCTTTGTCGAGGTGAAGGCGCGAACGAAGCTGGAGGATCTGGAGCAGGCGATCGATCTCAACCGGCTCAGGCGCGTCGCCGATGCCGCGGAAATCCTCTATCCGCAATATTGTCCGAACGGCGAGGATATGCAGATTGACGTGATCCTGGTGGCCCCCCGGCGTTTGCCGGTCCATCTCACAAATGTGTGGCACGGGTTTTGACGCGCCCCGGAATGCACAGCGTTCCGAACCGTCAACCCCCGCGCAGGCAGGGGGCGTTCAGCTGTGCCGTTAGCCCTGAGCTTGTCGACCCGCAGGGCGAGCGAAGCTCAACGGCGCCTGTCGACGAGAAGCGTGGTTCGAGTGGCTCACCACTAGCGGCGAGAAAAAGACTCTCCCGTTCGTCTCGAGCGAAGTCGAGAGACGTGATGCGCCCAGCCAATGCGTTTCAACCACGCTCACCACCAACGGTCAGCCGCTCGAACTTTCCCTTTCACCCGCTAAAGCAAAACGGCCTTCGACAAGCTTGGGACGAACGGATAGGAAGGCGATCCCCACGTTCGTCTCGAGCAAAGTTGGGAGACGTGGTCCGCTCACTGGCAATGTGTCTCGACTACGCTCGACGCGAACGGTAAGCGGGTTCGAAAATATCGAGGAATAGCAATGAGCCTGAAAATCGCCGTACAGATGGACCCGATGGAGACCGTTAATATCGCTGGCGACAGCAGCTTCGCGTTGATGCTCTCCGCCGAGGAGCGTGGCCACGAGATATTCCATTATGACGTGAAGGGCCTGACCCTGCACGCCAATGGCCGGCTGACCACGCCGGCCCACCCGGTGACGGTGCGGCCGGTCGAGGGCGACCATTTCACCTTCGGCGATCCGGTGAAGCTTGATCTTGGCAGCGACGTCGATGTCGTGCTGATGCGGCAGGACCCGCCGTTCCACGTCGGCTATATCACCGCCACCCATCTCCTGGAACGCATTGAGGGTGAGACCCTCGTCGTCAACAACCCGGTCTCGGTCCGCAATGCCCCGGAAAAAGTCTATGTGCTCGACTATGCGCAGTTCATGCCGCCAACCCTGATCACCCGCGACCTCGACGAAGTGCGCGCCTTTCAGAAGGAGCATGGCGGCATCGTCGTCAAGCCGCTGCACGGCAATGGCGGCAAGGCGATCTTCCTGGTGCCGGAAGACGGCAGCAATCTCAGCGCCCTGTTCGAGGTGTTCAACCAGACATGGCCGGAACCGCATATGGTTCAGCCGTTCCTCCCCGAGGTGCACCAGGGTGACAAACGCATCGTGCTGGTCGACGGCGAGGTCGCCGGCGCGATCAACCGCAAGCCGGGCGAGGGCGAGTTCCGCTCCAATCTAGCGCAGGGCGGCTATGCCGAGGCCGCCGAGCTGACCGAGCGCGAAAAGGAAATCTGCGCTGCCATGGGCCCCGACCTGAAACGGCTCGGGCTGATCTTCGTCGGTATCGACGTGATCGGCGGCAAGTGGCTGACCGAGATCAACGTGACCTCGCCCACCGGCATCGTCGCGATCGACAAGTTCAACGGCACCGATACGCCGGCGATGATCTGGGACGCAATCGAGCGCAGGCTTGCGGTCCGCTAGTCCGGCCCCTTTTTTCATGACGGAGTCCGCGCCTTGAACAGCTGGATCACCGAACTGATCGAACAGGGCGGCTACTGGGCCATCGGCCTGCTGATGGCGCTGGAAAATGTCTTTCCGCCAATCCCTTCGGAATTGATCATGGGCCTGGGCGGCGTCGGTGTGGGCGAGGGCAGCTTCCATCCGGTGGCGCTGGTGCTGGTCGGCACGGTTGGATCACTGATCGGCAATTATTTCTGGTTCATGATCGGCCGCCGCTGGGACGAAGATGATCTGCGGGGCTTTGTCCGGCGCCACGGCCGCTGGCTGACGCTCGACATCGCCACCGTCAACCGGATCGACCGGATCTTTGACGACCATGGCGAATGGGTGGTTTTCTTCGCCCGCTTCATCCCCAATATCCGCACCCTGATTTCCATCCCGGCCGGCCTCTTCGGCATGTCGCACAAGCGTTTCATCCTCGCCACCAGCGCCGGCGCCACCGTCTGGAACAGCGCCCTGGTCTACGCCGGCTACCAGCTGCAGCAGAATATCGACGACATCGGAAAATATCTGGGTCCGGTATCGATCGGCGTGATCGGCGTGCTGGTCGCGGTCTATATCTGGCGGATCATTTTCTGGCGACCGAAGGGGAACTGAAGCCGGTTCGGCATTTCCGAACAGACTGTCAGGCGGAGCTTCTGGCGCGTTTCAATAGCAATCAGCGGGTGGCGACGAACAGCGCGACAAGGACGCGCGCTCGTGCCGGTGAAGCGCGGACAAGCAGGAAGGTCAGGGAGCATTTTTCCGGCCTTTGGATGAAGCATCAAAAGACATGCGGCCGGGCATATTGACCCAAAAAGACAAGGCCGTTGGATGTTCAACCAGGCACGGCCTGAATGCCATTTAGACCGTTGCCTGGGCGCTCTCCGTCATGACGAGGCCATCTCCACCCGGTTTCGGCCGGCGATTTTGGCCTGATACATGGCGCGGTCGGCCTTGGCGATGCCGGACGCGAGGTCCTGGCTGGGACTCCACACGGCAACCCCGAAGGAGCCGGTGACATTCAAGCCCTCCGGCCAGAGCGGATGTCTCAAGTTCGCCAGCCGTGCCCGCAGACGCTCGGAAACCGCCGCTGCCGCGTCGATCGGGCACCCGGTCAGGGCGATGATGAATTCCTCGCCGCCCCAGCGGGCGGTCGCCTCGTCGAAACGCGCGGAGAGATCACTTGGCCGAGTGATGCTCTTTACGAGTTCGGCCGTCGCAACCAGCACCGCATCGCCCGTTTCATGTCCGAAACTGTCGTTTATCTGCTTGAAATGATCCAGGTCGATCAGGATGAAGGAAATGTCCGTGTCCGGATCCAGCGCGCGATGCTCGGCCAGTTTCAACTGGAAGGCGCGGCGGTTGAGCAACCCGGTCAGGCTGTCATGTTTTGCCAGATATTCCGACTGTTTCAGCGCTTCTTCCAGATGGAAGGCAAGATATTCCTTTTCCAGTTCGTTCAGCAGCGCCGCGCGGGCCTGTTTGGATTGGAGATCGGTCATCCAAAGCAGCGATGGTGGCAGCAACAGCGTTGCGATCAGGGGCAGCGGGCCGAGAATTTCGTAGAAATAGATTGTCTGCGGCAACAGGGTCGCGATGAAGCCGACGATCACGCCGATGCTCAATATGCGGACAGACGCGTTAATCATCGCCGAAATGGTGATCGTAACGATCAGCGTCAGACAGACGAACAGCGGACCGAGCCCCTGACCAAGCACGGCGGTGACAGGCAGCATCATGAGCCCCCAGACCGCCCCCGACAATGTCTCCAGCGCAACATATGCGGCAAACAGAATTCGGGTAGAATCGCCGGCCGCCAGTTTGCCGCGCAAGGCGTTGTTTATGATGGAGACGATCGCCTGCAGGCAGAACTGGACTGCGATGAGCGTCCACATGAGCATTTCCGTGCCAATCCCGATCACGGCAAAGCCCATCAGCGCTGCGGCGACGAGCAGTGGTATCTGGGCGGTGATCCCGCCGGCCAGCAGGCGGCCAAGCAGGATGGTCTGGATCTTGCCCGAATCAATCTCGCCGGCTTGCAGGGGCTTGGCATTGGCCCTGATCGTTTCTGGGGCGGTCATTTCCATGATGGGCTCGAATTTGGAGAAATTGATACACACATTAAACGGCAGCAACGGCCTATCTTAAACAGGAAAAGTTAAGCCGCTGTTGACGGGCGAGCGAAAAAATCGATTGTCGTCAGATTTTGCCGATCTACCCCGCTCGCGGATGCGCATCCTGATAGACGTCGAGCAAATGCGCCGCATCCACCGCGGTATAGACCTGCGTCGAACTCAGGCTCGCGTGGCCCAGCAACTCCTGCAGACTCCGCAAGTCCGCTCCGCCCGCCAGCAGATGCGTGGCAAAGCTGTGGCGCAGGGCATGCGGCGTGGTCGTGTCGGCGATGCCGAGCTTGCTCCGCGCCTGCTGCACCACCCGCCGGATCAGGTTGGGCGATAGTGGTCCGCCGCGCTTGCCGCGGAAGATCGGTTCCCCGGCTTCCATGACATGGGGGCAGAGATCGAGATAATGTTCGATTGCATCCCGAACCTTGGGCAGCAGCGGCACGACCCGCGTCTTGTTGCGCTTGCCGGTTACCCGCAGCGTGTCGGCCAGGGGCAGGGTGTCTCCGGTCAGATCGAGCGCCTCGCTGATCCTGAGGCCCGAGCCATAGAGCAGCAGCAGCACCGCCCAGTCGCGGGCGCCGATCCAGTCCTCCGCAGCCTGGTCCTGCACATCGCCGGCCAGCGCCATGATATCGTCGGGGGAAGCCGGCCGCGGTACACCGCGTCTGACCTTCGGCCCCTTGATCTTCGGAATCTGCGCCTCGTCGCCGCCGACAAATTTCAGAAACGCCCTGAGCGCCGACAATTCCCGTGCGGCGCTGTTGTTGGTCAGCCCGTCTCCGCGCCGATAGGCGAGATAGGAGCGGACATCCGCCTGGTTGAGCGCCGCCAAATTCCTCGCATCCACGCCATCCCCCATATGGTCGGCCAGAAAGCCGCAGAAGCGCTCCGCCGTCGTGACATAGGCCCGCACCGTATGCTGCGACCGCCGCCTGTCATCGCGCAAATGGGCCGAGAAGGCGTCGATCAGGGTTTGAGCGGTATCGGCCATAATATCCGTTCGTGCTGTGCGTGCCTGTCCTCGCGAAAGCGGGGATCGAAGCATGGCGTCTGCCCACCCTTCGACAGGCTCAGGGTGGACGAAAACTGTCTAGCAGACCCGGAATCAAAGTCCAAACATCCTCTCCCCCAAGGGCAGCGGACGAACGCGCCGTGCTCCGCTCGACGCGGAGCCCTGGAGGCGCTGAATGGTCGATAGACGCTCCGCATGAACTGCGGGGCATCCGCCCTATAACCGGTACTGTCCTGCCAGAATCTTCCCGTACTCCGCCGCCGTCAGCGCTTCGTACCTGTCCGCGCCGGGCGCCCCGAACCAGAGCGGATCGCTGACGCGTCCGATGTCGAATCCCTCTTCGACCAGTTCGACCTTGCGGTATTTGAAGGTGCCCGTGGTCTGGGCTTCCGGCTCGATGCGGATGAAAAGCGGCACCGCATAGGGCGGCAGCTGATCCACCAGAAAGGCCCGTAGCCCGGTGATATCAAAATCCCCGGCGACGGTCAGCGATGCCATGCCCGCCCGGCCGTCGGTGCCCGGAACCGCAACGCCATAGACATTGGCGGTCCGGACTCCGGGATATTGCGACAGCGTCTCGGCGACTTCGTTGGTGGCGACATTCTCGCCCTTCCAGCGGAACGTGTCGCCGATCCGGTCCTTGAAATAGATATAGCCGGCGCGGTCGCGGCTCATCAGGTCGCCGGAGCGAAACCAGGCGTCTCCCTTTTCGAACACATTGCGAAGGATTTTCTTCTCGGTCGCGTCCCTGTCCTGATAGCCGGTAAAGTCCGATGGGCCGCCGCTGTCGATCCGGCCGATCAACTCGCCCGCTTCGTCCCAGTCGGCTTTGACGCAAAAGCCGTCTTCGCCGCGGATCGGCTGTTCCTCCGCGACATCGAACCTAACGATCCGCACGTCGCCGAATTGCTTCTCGAGATATTTCGGAATCCGCCCGACCGCGCCGATCTTGCCGTCGAAGTTCATCAGGAAGATATTGCCCTCGGTCGAACCGTAGATTTCCAGCAGCCTGGGGACCTGGAAGCGGTCGACAAACTGCTGCCAGATATCCGAGCGCAGGCCATTGCCAATGCCGACCCGAAGATTGTGCGCCCGTTCCCTGGCATGTTCCGGCTGGTTGAGCAGATAGCGGCACAATTCGCCGATATAGACAATCACCGTTGCGCCATGGTCCGCCACATCATCCCAATATTGCGACGCCGAGAATTTGCGGCGCAGGATGACCGATGCCCCGCTCAGCAGGGCCCCGCCGAGGCCGAGAAACCCGCCCGTCACATGATAGAGGGGGAGGGTGATATAGACGCGGTCATCCGGCGTGATCGGGCAGCTGGGAATGGCGATGCGGAAGCTGCGCCGGGCACGGGCATGGGAAATGCGCGCGGCCTTGGGCAGGCCGGTGGTGCCGGAGGTATAAACGTAAAGAAACAGATCCTGACCGGTCAGATCTGCACGGTGGCTTCGGTCCGGCTGCTCCACGGGAAGCTCGGCGAGCGCGCTGTTCAGGTGCCTGCCGGCAGCGCCATCCCAGTCCCAGAGCGCCGGCGAGCCGTCCAGCTGATCGGCAATTTTCTCCACCTTGGGTGCGAGGTCGGACGAACTGATCACCGCTTTGGTGTCGACGATATTGAGGCAATGAGCCAGACCCGCTCCGTCCAGATTGCAGTTGATCATCGCGGTTACCACGCCGACTTTCGACAGGCCGAACCAGACGGCGACAAAATCGGGCGCATTTTCCATGAACAGCGCGACCGTATCCCCGGCCCCGTAGCCTTCGGACAGCGCCCAATGCGCGATCCGGTTGGCGCGGGCGTCGAACGCGGCATAAGTGACGGTCTCGCCTTCGAAATAGAAGGCGATATTGTCGGGGTGGGCGGCGATCGTAGCTTCGATATCGTCCGTGATCAGCGCATGGGCGGACGGGTCAATCTCCTGAACCTGCTTCATCAGGCCCTTGAGCGAGCGGGTGAACGCGACTTCGCGCTTGATGACGCTGAACAGGCCCATGCAAGTCTCTCCCCTGATTGGAGAGGATTGTGACAGCTATGCCGATAATATTCAACGCCGTTGAACGATAGAAAACAGCCTGCTTTTTTCAGGCCTCCGCGATGACTTTCGGCAGGATCGCATCAAGCAGCGGCATGCCTTTGGGCAGAACGACCAGCCGCTCGCTCCGCTGTTCGATAAAGCCAAGCTTGCCCAGCTTGGCGATTTCTGGCTGATCCACCATCCGCTCTTTTGCCAACCCGGTCCTTGCCTCCAATGCCTCTAGGTCCACGCCCTCGGCCAGCCGCAATCCCATCATCAGCGCTTCGGTCGCCCGCGTTTCGGGCGCCAACGCCTTCTCGACCTTCAGGCCATTGCCGTTGCGGTCGACAGTCGAGAGAAAATTCTCCGGCTTCTTGTGCCGCTCGGTCGCGCTGTCCAGCCGCCGCCCGTGCGCGCCGGGGCCGATGCCGATATAATCCTGATAGCGCCAGTAGATCAGATTGTGGCGGCTTTCCTGACCCGGCCGTGCATGGTTGCTGATCTCGTAGGCGGGGAGGCCTGCCGTCGCGGTCATATCCCGGGTCAGTTCGAACAGGTCGGCGCAATGGTCGTCGTCGGCCGGCAGCAGCGCTCCGGTCCGCACCAGAGTCTCGAACCGCGTTCCCGGCTCGATCGTCAGCTGGTAGAGCGACAGATGCCCCGTGCCAAAGCCCAGCGCCCGGCCCAGTTCCGCCCGCCAGTCCGCCAGCGACTGGCCGGGCCGCGCATAGATCAGGTCAAAGCTGACCCGCTCGAACGCTGCCTGCGCGGTCGCCAGCGCCGCCAGGCCCTCTGCGACATCATGGGCGCGACCGAGAAAGCCGAGCGTTTCGTCATCCAGCGCCTGCAGCCCCAGCGACACCCGGTTCACGCCGGCTCCTGCCAGATCGTGAAAATTCTCCGCCTCGACCGAAGAAGGATTGGCCTCCAGCGTGATCTCGATATCATCGGCAAAGCCCCAGTGCCGCTCCGCCGCCGCGATTAGTCTCTCGACCAGCGCAGGTGGCATCAGCGAGGGGGTGCCGCCGCCGAAGAAGATGCTCGACAGCGTGCGCCCCGGCGTCAGCGCCGCCTCGTGCGCCATGTCGGCGAGCAGCGCCGCCTGCCAGGCCGCAACATCGACCTGCGCGCGGACATGGCTGTTGAAGTCGCAATAGGGACATTTGGAAACGCAGAACGGCCAGTGGATATAGAGCGCGAGGGGCCCCATATCGGTCCCGTTCATCTTTTCCCTGATAGAGGCCATGTCATGCATATTGTTCGCGCCCTTAGCGCCATCCTCCTGTTCGCGCCAGCCATTGTGGCCTGTTCGCCGGCGCCCTCGCAAAGCCCGTCGCCGACCACCGTTGTCGAGCCCCGCTCAAGCATGGAGCCTAAGCCGCGCGGCGACAGCCGTCTGCAGGATGCCATGATGCGCGTCCATGATGACGTGCGCGCCAGGGTCGGCGCACCAAGACTCGTCTGGAATGTCGAACTGGCCAAGGATGCTGCCACCTATGCCGCGACCCTGGCCCGTACCGGAAAATTCGCCCATGATCCGCAGACCGGGCGCAATCCGCGCCAGGGCGAAAATCTCTGGATGGGAACCCGCGACGCGTACAGCTATGGCGAGATGGTCGGCGCCTGAGCTGACGAGGATCGCTATTTCAAGCCTGGCCTGTTCCCCGACAGCAGCACCACCGGCACCTGGGGCGATGTCGCCCATTATACCCAGATGATCTGGCCGACCAGCCAGCGGATCGGCTGCGCTGTCGCCAGCAACGCCCGCGACGATTTCCTGGTCTGCCGCTACAGTCCTGCGGGAAATATCGTCGGACGGGACCCGCTCAAGGGCTGATCCTTGTGCTCCGCACCTGACGCGGAGCTGTGGAGCCCCAAAGCCTGCTGTCTTTCCGTTCGTGCTGAGCTTGTCGAAGCACCTCGTGCCGAAAAGCGTCCTTCGACAGGATCAGGACAAACGGCTGTCCCTAAAAACAGGCCTTCACCAGCTTCCTGAACGCATCCGCCCGATGGCTCATCGCCTGCTTCCGCTCGGGATCCAGCTCGGCAAAGGTGGGGTCCATCCCGACCGGCTGAAACACCGGATCATAGCCGAAGCCCATGGTCCCGCGCGGTGGCCAGACCAGATTGCCCTCGATCCGGCCTTCGAAAACTTCCGAATGCCCGTCCGGCCAGGCCAGCGCCAGCGTCGCGACAAAAAAGGCGCTGCGGTCGACATCCGGGCCCTGTTCGGCCAGCAATCCCTCGACCTTGCCCATCGCCATATACCAGTCGCGGCCCGCGCCATTTTTTCCATCGGGGCCCTCGAACCACTGCCGCTCGGCCCAGTCGGCGGTATAGACCCCCGGACGCCCGCCCAGCGCCGCCACGCACAGCCCGCTGTCATCGGCCAGCGCCACGCAATTCGCGCCCACGGCGCTCGCTCGCGCCTTGAGCAGCGCATTTTCCGCAAAGGTGGTGCCGGTTTCCTCGGGCTCCGGCAGTCCCAGATCACCCGCCGACACCGGCTCGATTCCGTAGGGCTCGAGCAACGCCCGGATTTCCCGCACCTTGCCCTGGTTATGGCTGGCGATGACGAGGCGTCCCGGGGAGAGTTTGCGGTGGGTGGTCATTATTCTTCTCACTTCGTTATCCTGAACTTGTTTCAGGACCCCTTGATAGCGCGCACTGCCGCTAGAGGTCCTGAAACAAGTTCAGGATGACGACTTCTTTTTCTCTACTTCCTAGCCAACCGCGCGATCCTGCGCCTCGAAAATCTGGCCGCAGCCGATTTTCGCCAGCCGCATCAGTCGCATCAGGCTTTCCTCGTCAAAGGTCTGGCCCTCGGCGGTCGCCTGTGCCTCGGCGATGTTGCCATCACCGGTCAGCACAAAATTGGCATCGGCCCCGGCATTGCTGTCCTCGTCATAATCAAGGTCAAGCACCGGCGTGCCGTCAAAGATACCGCAGCTGATCGCCGCGATCTTCTGTTCGATCGGGTCTTCCTTGAGCACTTTCTGGTCGAGCAGGCCATTGACCGCCAGCCGCAGCGCCACCCAGGCGCCGCTGATCGACGCCGTCCGCGTGCCGCCATCGGCCTGGATCACGTCGCAATCGAGTGTGATCTGCCGTTCGCCAAGCTTCTTCAGATCGACGACGGAACGCAAGGAACGTCCGATCAGCCGCTGGATTTCCTGCGTCCGACCCGACTGCTTGCCGCGCGCCGCTTCGCGTGAACCGCGGGTATGCGTCGCGCGCGGCAGCATCGAATATTCGCCGGTGACCCAGCCGGTGCCCTTGCCGCGCATCCATGGCGGCAGGCTCGTCTCGATGCTCGCGGTGCACAGGACCCGCGTATCGCCGAAGCTGATCAGGCAGCTTCCCTCGGCATGTTTGGTAAATCCGGTTTCGATGGAAATGGCGCGCATTTCGTCCGGCGCACGGCCCGATGGTCGCATGTGTGATTCTCCTGTGGCTTTGAAGGGGCTGTTTAGAAGAGTGGGGCCTTGATGCAAGCCTCCTCTCCTCAAGTTCAGAGTCTCCTTTCATACCGGATGTTCAACCGTCATTGCGAGAAGCGAAGCGCCGAAGCAATCCAGAGCGTCTGCGCGCGGCTGTGGAATGGTTGACCTTCGGTCGGCTCCGGCACGCTCCGCTCGCAATGACGGTTGAGATTATCTTCCTCGCTGCATCGGAAAGGGAGCAGTTGGAACGATTTTTGTGCTCCGCACCTGATGCGGAGCTCTGCCGTCGCAGCAGGTTCTTCGCCGAACAAGCTCCGCATCAGGTGCGGCGCACAGCGGCCCTCAATTGCGCGCTGGAAACCCGCCGGGATTCATCCTATCTACCATCCATGACCAACAGTCCGATCACCGAAATGACCACCCGCGCGCAGGACATCTTCCGCGTTGTCGTCGAATCCTATCTCGACAATGGGTCGCCGGTCGGGTCGCGCACCATATCCAAGGCGCCGGGCCTTGAACTCTCCCCCGCCTCGATCCGCAACGTCATGCAGGACCTCGAGGAACTGGGCCTGCTTGCCGCCCCCCATACCAGCGCCGGGCGGGTGCCGACCGAGCTCGGCCTCAGGCTGTTTGTCGATGGCATGATGCAGGCGGCGGAACCGTCGCAGCAGGAGCGCGAGGCGATCGAACGCCAGATCACCGAACAGGGGCCGGTCGAGGATGCCCTGCGCGCCACCACATCGGTGCTCTCGGGCCTGTCCTCCTGCGCCGGCCTGGTGCTGGTGCCAAAGCGCGAACCGTTGCTCAGGCAGTTCAATTTCGTGAAATTGTCGGAAGTCCAGGGACTGGCGATCCTCGTCAGCCAGGATGGCGGCGTCGAGAACCGGGTGCTCGACCTGCCGCCGGGCGTTTCGGAATCGGCGCTGGTCGAGGCCGGCAATTTTCTCACCGCCCGCTATGGCGGCAAGTCGCTGTCGCAGGCGCTGGCGCAGCTCGACCGCGAAATCAGCGCGGGCGAACTGGCCATCGACAAGGCGTCGGAAGAGCTGGTCAAGGCCGGCATGGTCACCTGGAGCCGCGACCCCTCGGACCGGCCGGTATTGATCGTGCGCGGCCAGGCCAATCTGCTGCAGGACAACAGCGCGCTCGCCGATCTCGACCGCGTCCGGCGGCTGCTCGACGAACTCGAGGGCAAGCAGGAAATCGCCCGGCTGCTCGACAACGCCCGCGATGCCGAGGCAGCCAAGATATTTATCGGCGCGGAAAATAAATTATTCTCGCTTTCCGGCTCATCTGTGATAGCGGCGCCCTACAAGGACGGCGACGGACAGGTGGTCGGCGTGGTCGGCGTAATCGGCCCGACAAGGTTGAATTACGCCCGCGTCGTACCCATGGTAGACTTCACCGCGCAAAGCCTGTCGCGATTGTTGACCAAATGACAGAAATTAGAGTGATTTAGAACATGAGTGATCAGAAGCAGAAACCCCACGACCATGACGCCGACAAGGCCGCCGCAGACGAGCTGGCAGGCGTGCCGGAATCGATGAAGGACGATGGGTCCGAGCATGAGGGCAACGCCCCGAAGGCTGAAAATGCCGACAACCGCATCGAGGCGCTGGAAGAGGCCCTCGCCGAAGCCCAGCAGGCCGTGCTCTATGCCCAGGCCGAAACCCAGAATGTCCGCCGCCGCCTTGAAAAGGACGCGCAGGACGCCCGCGCCTATGCCGCGACCGGCTTTGCCCGCGACATGCTGTCGGTGATGGACAATATGCAGCGCGCCCTCGAGGCGATCCCCGCCGAGGTCAAGGACGAGGAAAAGTGGAAGGGCCTGATCAACGGCATCGAGGCCACCGGCCGCGAACTGCTGGCAGCCTTCGAGAAAAACGGCATAAAGCGCGTCGCCGCCGTCGGTCTGCCACTTGACCCCAACCAGCACCAGGCAATGATCGAAATCCCCACCGACGAGCATGAACCCGGCACCATCGTGCAAGAAATGCAGGCCGGTTACGTGATCAAGGACCGGCTGCTGCGACCCGCGTTTGTCGGGGTGGCGAAGAAGGCGGAGTGACCTCATACGCTGCCAAGGATGAGTGAATGAAATTTCAGGAAATTGAAGCAGCATTCGGCGTCCCTGAGCTTCCTCACGGCATTTTTTATGAATTTCCTTGGGGGCTTCGTTTTAACCTCTCTGATATCGAAACAAGTTCAGGGACGATGCATATCGAGCGGTTTCTCGATGCACTAGCGCGAGCAAAAAAAATAACGCATGCGTGTCTCCAAAATTCAGAAAAATTGACGGTATTATTCTCCCGATACGGACCTAAAGAGCCGGTGCCAGCGACAAACCGGGCCATCAGTCAGCTCGAGGATATTGGATTTGATAGTTCGCGATTGGGCTATCTTGGCGCAGTCGAGCAAGACGAAGATTTTGAAGATCTTAGATATCGACACTGGTATTCCTGCCGACTTGGCAACGAACCGGCGGAGCTGGACAAGCTGATATGGAACTGTGCAGCCCAAGATATGGGAGTTCAACCTTATGCAGAGTGGAGAGATATCTATTTCGTCGATCTGCAGAAAAGAATGATTGTTCACGTATATGACGACCGGGGAATGGACGTCATAGCGATGGACAAGGAGGCGATTGCACCTTTTTATACGAAGTTTAATGACTTGCTGTTAGATTATGACCGCGAAAAGATGAAACAGCAATTCGGATGAATACCGGTACTGCCCGGGCAGGTTGCCATCCAGCCCGATCTTCCAGCCAAGAGACATGTTCGGTTTTGATCCCAGCCTCCGCTAGGGCGCCATCTGTCGCTGCTCGTTTTTACCTCACCCTCAAAAAATCGAATTCCCCATCCCGCCATCGACCACCAGGCTCTGCCCGGTCGCATAGCCGGCCATTTCGCTGCAGAACATCGCGACAAACATGCCCATGTCCTCGGCATCGCCAAAGCGGCCGACCGGGATGCGGACCTGCTTGACGAATTTCGCGACCTCCTCGTCATAGCTGGTGCCGTTGGCTTCCGCCTGGCTGTCGAACATGTCGCGGATACCCGGGGTATGGTGCATGCCGGGCAGGATATTGTTGATCGTCACGCCGTGGCGCGCCACCTGCTTCGCCACTGCCACGGTGTAGTTGACGAGAGCGGCGCGCGGCGGTCCCGAGAGCACGCGCATGGCGGCGGGATATTTGGCGGCTCCGGTCGCGATATTGACGATCCGGCCCCATTTGCGCTCGACCATGCCGTCGATCACCGCCTTGATAAATTCGACCGGGCTGAGCAGGGTCAGCGACAGCGCCTGTTCCCAGTCCTTGCGGTCGACGGTGCGGAAATCACCGGAAAAGGGGGGAGGGGAGCAGGTCGCGACCAAAATGTCCGGGTTGGGGCAGATGGAGAGGATTTTCTCGCGTCCCTCTTCGCTGCTGTGATCGGCGACAATCGGCGTGATGTTGGCGCCGGTTTCGCGCACCAGCTGCTCGCAGACGGTCATCAGCCGTTCCTCGCCGCGGGCGGTGATGAACAATTCGGTCTTCTCCCGCGCCAGCGCCAGCGCCGCCCCGCGGCCCAGTCCCGCGCTGCCGCCGTTGACCAGTGCCTTCCTGCCGGTAATTCCCAAATCCATATGATCATCCTCTCGACAGGGGGCCTAGCAACAGCGGCTTCTGCTGCCGACTAGCCATTGTGAGGAATTGGAAGGATTGGAGGCCTGCGAGACCAGAAAGAATATTTGAAAATCAAAAGCTTGTGCGGTGACGGAAAATTGGTGCTTGCCGAATTCCAAAAAAGATATATCTTAAACGTAACTTAGATACAAAAGAGAAGCAAAGATGATACATGGAAGAAAATTCGGACCCGGCGGACACAGGGGCGGTCGCGGTCGCGGCTGGAATGCGGAAGTCGGCCAGAAATTCGCACAGGCCTTTGCCGAGGCGGCGTTCGAAGGGGTCAAGGGCAAGCGGCGGGGACGGATGTTCCGGCGCGGCGAGCTGCGGCTGGTGCTGCTGCACCTGATCGCCGAGGAGCCGCGGCACGGCTATGACCTGATCCGCCAGATCGAGGAAATGACAGGCGGCCATTATGCGCCCAGCCCGGGCATCGTCTATCCGACGCTGACCCTGATGGCGGAATTGGATCTGATCGACGAAGCGGTCGACGATGACAGCAAGAAAATCTATTCGATCACCGAGCGCGGCACCGGCCGGCTGGCGGAAGAGCAGGAGCATGTCGACCATGTTCTCGAGCGGCTCGAGGGCGTGTCGAAAATGGGCGAGGCCAGCGACGGTGCCTCGATCCGCCGGGCGATGCACAATCTGAAAAGCGCAGTCCGCATCCGGCTCGCGCAGGAGGACAAAGGGTCCGACAAGATCCTCGACGTCGCCGCGATCATCGACGAGGCGGCGGGCCGGATCGAGCGGTTGAAATAGCGGGCACCAATCGGGAAGTCCCTCGCGGAGTGCTACGGTGACCCGATAGAATTGCAATTATCTCTAAATTATGTCATTTTCCTTTGGTTCTTCCCACAATGTGATCCGCGATGCTCGCTAGTGTGGTTCTGACAATCGTCAACTCGGGTCGCAATATCCGGGGGATTAATGATGAAAACATGGATGAAGGTCGTGCTCGGCATCATTGCCGCTATCTTGGCACTGGTTAGCCTGATTTTCTGGCTAACAGGTGACGTGACCAAGGCTGGCGACGATTTTTTTGAGGCGGTTCAAAATGACGATATCGACGCCGCTTATGAATTGCTTTCTGAAGACTTTCAGGCTGGCACCAGCAAGCAGCAGTTGCAGACATATTTGGAAACAAATGCGTTGGACAATATTAGCGAGGTCAGCTGGGGCGCGCGTTCGATTGAAAACAATATGGGAACGCTGAACGCGACGGTGGAAACCAACAGCGGCGGCACGATCCCGCTGATGATGCGGCTGGTCAACGGCTCCAATGGATGGAAAATTCAGTCCATCCGCAAGGAAAGCGCTGGTTTCGGCGCGGGCACAACAGATGCCTCGCTGCCTTCAAGAGCCAAGCAGTCCGAACTTGAAAAGGGCACTATTGCGGCCTTTTCGGCATCGCTCGCTGACCGCGATATGACCAAACTCTATGATCATTCGTCGCAACTGTGGCAGCAGCAAACTTCGGTTGAGGAGTTGGAGAATGTCTTCGGGGAATTTTATGAATATGCCCCTGGCTATGCAGCAATCGCCAGGCTGAATCCAGTCTTAGACGATGCTACGATTGATGGGGAAACACAGGTACTGACAATCAAGTCACATTATCCCGTCGAGCCGAGCGCAGTCTATTTCGAAAACAAATATATATATGAAGGAACAGACTGGAAGCTGATGGGCCTGAACCTGAAAATTGGCACGTCGCCCAACTAAAGCGAGGCTTCAGAACAGCGTGAACAGGATCACCGCCATGATCGTGCCGACCACCGGTATCACCACGGTCAGCGCGCCGACCGCGCCATAGGCGTCCCTGTGCGTCTCGCCGCAGACCGCGCGGATCGTGGTCACGACATAGCCATTGTGGGGCAGGCTATCGAGTGCGCCCGAGGAAATGGCGACCACCCGGTGCAGCTCGTCCGGCTGCGCTCCGGCATCGAGATAATGCGGCGCGATCAGCGGCAGCGCGATCGACTGGCCGCCGCTGGCCGAACCGGTCAGGCCGGCGATCACGGTCACCGCGATGGCTGCGCCGATCAGCGGGCTGCCCGGAATATTCTGGACCAGCGCCAGCGCTTCCTGAAACGCCGGCGACAGCTGCGCGACCGAGCCAAATCCGACCACAGCGCAAGTGTTGGTGATCGCGACCACCGCGCTGGTCGCCCCGCGCGAAAAGGCCTCGGGCATCGATTTCATTTTCTGGTAGCCGACCATCAGCGCGACCAGCGCGCCCGTGCCCAGCGCCGCGACCAGCGCCCACTGGTCGAGCGATTCCTGCGGCAGGATCGCCGACACCGGTCCCATGTCCTGCGGATATTGAAAGACCAGGAAGATCGCCAGCACCGCCACCAGCGGCAGGATGCAGAGCAACGGCGCCGGCAGATTGCCATAGTCGCTGTTATTGTCGTCGCTTTCCCGGCCGACGAAATGCTCGCCCCTGGCGACCGCGCGCTTGACCATGTGGTTGAGCCAGAAATGTCCGGTCACCGCCATGAACAGCGCGATGACCAGGCTCACCTGCCAGCCGGCATAGGCGGTGGTGCCGAGAAATTGCATCGGAATCAGGTTCTGGATTTCCGGGCTGCCGGCGCTGGTCATGGTGAAGGTCACCGAACCGAAGGCCAGCGCCGCCGGGATGAAGCGCCGCGGCAGATCCGCCTCGCGAAACAGGTGCACCGCCAGCGAATAGACGCTGAACGAGACGATGAATACGCTGACCCCGCCATAGGTCAGCACCGCACAGGCCGCGACCACGGCGAGCACCGCATGCTTGATCCCGATCTTCTCGACGATCCAGTGGGCGACGCTGGCCGCAGCGCCGCTCGCGCCCATGATCTCGCCGAAGATCGCGCCGAGCAGGAACATGAAAAACCAGCTTTTGAAGAAGCCGACGAACCCGTCCATATAGGCGGTGGCAAAATCCGGCGCGCCCGCGGCGGCCAGCGGCGGCAGCCAGGCAATGCCGCTGGTCAGCGCCACCACCGCGGCGGCCACCGGTCCGGCGATCAGGATATTCACCCCGCGCACCGTCATCCAGATGAGCAGCGCGAGCCCGCCAATAAGTCCGATTGCCGATAGCATGTCCGTGCCTGCTCCCCGTTAGCGCCGAGCCTGTCGACGGGCGCGTTTCGATAGGCTCAGCCCTAACCGCGTGCCACCCCTTATTCAAATAGTCTGTGCGCGATTCTCGTCCCGGTGCTTCTTCAGATATTTCATGAACGGCGTGCCGCCGGTGCCGACCTCGGTGTCATTGCCCTTGCCGGTTCCCGCCTGCTTGTTGATATAGCTGGCCGCATATTCCAGATGCCGGGTGCGGAAGCGGGCAACCTGCTCGACATTGGCATTGAACGCCCGGCGCAGCGCCGCGTCGCCGCTGGCGATGGCAAAATCCCGCAATTTGCTTTGCTCGCGCAGATCCTCGATGAATCGCCGGTGCTTGACCGGACGATAGGCGTGCAGTTCGTCGAGAAAGGTTCTGAGCGGGTCATTCTCATGGCGGACCTGGAACAGCGCGTCCATGCTCGGCACGATCGAGCTTTGCGATCCGGTCTGGCCGCGAAATACCTGGCCCTTGCCCTGATATTTCTCGACGCCTTTGTAGATCAGGCCATCGGGCAGCGCCGGATTATTGGCCCAGCCGTGGATATAGGGCCGCACTCGCTGGAAATAGATATAGGGATCGCAGCGGTCGGGCATCCGGTCGAAAATCGCGTTGACCGTGTCCCAGCGGCCATGCATCTCTTCCAACAGCGCGGTGGCCCGGGCGGTATCTTTGGCTTGCGCGGCTTTGACCAGATCGCAGGCCATGTCGAGAATAGGTGCCGCGGCTGCCTCGATCGCGACATGGATCAGCACGAACCAGTTCTCGTCCGCGCCGCCATAGAAATTCTGCACCATATAGACATTGTCGAGGGCGATCGGACCTTCACGATCCAGCCGCGCCCAGTTGTCCAGCACATAGCCGCTATAGGGCAGCAGCGGTGCCTGGTCGAGCCGGTCGGCGAGCCACGAAATCGGCCGCGCGAGATTGGCGGGCAGGGCGCTCGGCGCATCGCTCTCGCCCCAGACATAGGCCTGGACCAGGAAGGAATAGCGCACCATCGCCACCCGCACCTGCTCTGCCGGTGCCTGGGCCGCCCAGTCAGCGAGATCAAGGAGCGGCAGGCGTTCCAGCCAGTGCCGCACCCGCCCGGTGGTCATCAGGCCGGACAGATTGTCGGCGGCTTCGACGACGGGGCCGAAGAAATCGGGAAGGTCAATCTCCACAAACTCGAAATGCGAGAGAAATCCGCGGGATGCGGACATATCATAATCTGACAATTTCATAGGGTCACCACTTGTGCAGGCGCGGGTTGGGCCGCCTGCTCAATACGGAGATGGTATCAAATGAAATTAGATCGGGCAAACCGATTTTCGCGAGAGGAAAAGCCGCGGCGTGCTTTAATCTTGCGCGATCCGCATTTGGTCCGGAACCATCAAAGCCATCGCGAGTTCGTATTGAGACGGGGCAATATTTGAGGAGAATCACCATGATGACACGCGCAAAACAAGTGGCCTTGGCCGGAGCGGCCGCACTGAGCCTGACCGCCTGCGCCGAAAACTATGCCGCAGAAGGTGCCGGTGCCGGTGCCGCAGCGGGTGCCGCAATTGGTGCCCTGACCGGCGGTGACGTGCTCGAGGGCGCCGCAATCGGTGCCGCAGCCGGCGCGGCTGGCGGCTATTTCATCGACAAGGACGACGGCTGCGACGGTTATGACCGCAACGGCCGTCTCGACGACGACTGCTACGGGCTTCGCGGATACCCCCGCGATCCAAGATAAGCCCATCTAGCCTTATACCGGCGCGCGGTTTCACTGGCCTGACAATGCGGGTTGGGCTAACGCGCGCCGATGACTGGCGCAGAGACACAGTGGCGAGAGCAACATCCGTGGCGGCATGAACTGCGCGTCACCTTGGCGCTTGCCTGGCCGCTGATCCTTTCCAACCTGACGATGGCGCTGATCGGCGCCACCGATGTGCTGATGATCGGCTGGCTCGGGGCGCGCGAACTCGCCGCCGCCACGCTTGGGTTCAACCTTGCGATGAGCGCGGCCATCTTCTGCATGGGCCTGATCACCGCGTCGGCGCCGATGATGGCGAGCGAAATTGGTCGCATGGGGCACAGCGTCCGCGACGTGCGCCGCACCTTCCGACAGGCGATGTGGGCGGCGGCTGCGGTCCTGCTGCCCTTCTGGATATTGTTGTGGAATACCGAGACGATCCTCGTAACCTTCGGACAGCAACCCGATCTGGCGGCGATCGCGGGAACCTATATCAGCGCCTATATGTGGTCGATCCTCCCCTTCCTGTTCTTCATCATCTTGCGCAATTTCATCTCGGCGCTGGAGCAGCCGCTCTGGGCGCTGATCATCAGCGTGGTCGCGGTGCTGTGCAACGCCCTGTTCAACTATGCGCTGATCTTCGGCAAATTCGGCGTCCCCGAATTTGGCGTCGTCGGGGCGGGCATCGGCAGCGTGATGACCAATGTCCTGATGTTCGCCGGGATGGCGCTGGTGGTCATGCGCCACAAGCGGTTTCGCCGCTATCATCTGTTCGGGCGCTTCTGGCGCAGCGACTGGCAGCGGTTCCGGATGATGTGGAAACTGGGGCTGCCGATCGCCATCACCATGGGGCTGGAAGGGTCGGTCTTCGGGCTCGCTGCCCTTCTGATGGGCCTGATCAGCGCCGAATCGGTGGCGGCCCATGCAATAGCGCTACAGCTCGCCGCCTTGACCTTCATGGTGCCAATGGGCCTGGGGCAGGCGGCCACCGTGCGGGTCGGCATCCAATATGGACGGAAGAACCATGCCGGCATCATGCGCGCGGGCTGGGTCAGTTTCATCCTCGGCACATCGTTCATGGCGGCAATGGCGCTGGTCTTTGTCCTGGCACCCGATCTGCTGATCTCGATCTTCATCGACGCCAGCGCCCCCGACAACGCCGAGGTCGCCGCGCTGGCGGTCAGCTTCCTTGCCATCGCCGCCATCTTCCAGATCGTCGATGGCGCCCAGGTGGTTGGCGCGGGGATGCTCCGCGGGCTGCACGACACCACCATCCCGATGCTGTTCGCGCTGATGGGCTACTGGTTCATCGGCATCGGCGTCGGTGCCGGACTGGCATTCTGGCAGGGCTGGGCAGGAATCGGCATATGGACCGGGCTGGCGGGGGGGCTGGGTGTGGTCGCCGTCCTGATGCTGTCGCGCTGGACGATGCGCGCGAAGCTCGGCCTGCTGCCGTAGCCTCGCTCCGGCCCGTTCGGCCGAAATTCCGCCGCAGGGTCCGCACGGCGGCAGTCCCGTGAATACCAGATATCTCCGTTACCCGGCACAAGGGCGGCAACCGGAACCGAAATGTCCGGCTTCGCCATAAGGGACTTTGCGTATGTCGAGGCGGTTGGCGCCCCGCTAATGGCTCGGCTCAGGGCTGGTGACCGACCGGCCCGCAAACACGCAGGGACAAAAGCTTATGAAAAATACCTTGAAATTGGCTGTTGCGGCGGCTGCATTGGCAATGAGCGGGACGGCAGTGGCCGGCTCCAGCGACGGCAAGATACAGATCAAGGCGATGGGCACGCTGGTCGCCCCGAACGGCAAGATCACCTCCGTCGAACTGGACAATATCGGACTGCCCGCCGGCACCCAGACCAAGGCGGACGACAATTTCGTGCCCACCATTGCCGCCGAATATTTCTTCACCCCCAATATCTCGCTGGAGACCATCTGCTGCGTGACCCAGCACGATGTCACCGGTACGGGGCCGCTTGCCGGCGCGGGGCTGGTGTCCAATGCCAATATCATTCCCGCGACCCTGACGGCCAAATATCACCTGGTCACCGGTTCGGGGTTCAAGCCCTATATCGGCGCGGGACCGACCTATTTCATCTTCATCGACGAAAAGGCCGGGGCGACGGCCCAGGCGCTCGGCGCCACGCGGCAGAAGATGAATGACAAGCTCGGCTTTGCCCTGCAGGCCGGATTTGACGTGCCGCTCAACGACAAGGGGCTGGGCCTGAGTGTCGATGCCAAGCGCTATTTCGTCAACACCACCGCCCGCTGGTTTGCCGGTCCGACCGAAGTGCTGCGGACCCGGCACCGGATCGACCCCTGGGTGCTCAGCGCCGGATTTGCCTATCGCTTCTAGGGCCTTTGCTTGGGAGAGAGAATGGCCATCATGCAAGTCATGGTGGCCATTTTCATTGTCACCCCGGGGGTCAAAAGGGCAGCAGCCCCTCGTAGTCCGCGACACCATAGCCGTTTTTCAGCCGGGCCCCGGTGGTCAGCAGGAAATAGTGGCTGACGATTTCAGCCTGCTGTTCGATGCCGTAGCGGGCAAAGCTTTTCCCCGGGCGCAATATATAGTCGTAGCGCGCGAACGGATGGCGCGCGAGCGGCAGGAAAACGCCCTGCTGATGCTGCCAGACATGCACCATCTCGTGGATGAACAGCGCCTGGATATTGCGCGGCGACCCGCAGAAGTCGTCGCAGAACAGCTCGCCTTTGGGATGGAACCAGAGATTGCCGTCCGGCGCCATGGTGACCCGCGGTTTCTGGAACGGCCACCATCGCCGATTGAATATGGTGACGGCGTCATAATCTATCGCCTCGCCGAAAACCGATCGGCAGAGGGAGACTTCAGCAGGGGTCAGCGCGCGGCCGGTCAACGATATGCCCGATCAATCCTTGGCAGGGGCTGCCTCGCCGGGATTTTTGAGCACCGCATCGATCTCGATCCGGTCGTCGTTGGAAAAGATCAGGGTCATTTTCAGCAATCCGCGCTGTTTCGATCCCGCGCCCACGCCCCAGATCATCAGATGCTTGCCGCCGGGTTCCAGCGTCACCGTTTCGCCCGCCGGGACCGGGATGTCCTTGAGCATGTTCATGCTGGCCATGCCGTCCTTTTCCGTCGTTTCGTGCATCTCCATGCGCAGCACGTCGTCGGACGTGACGCCGACCAGCGCGACATCGACCCGGCCTCCGTGCAGCTTCATGTAGCCCGCCGAGGGGTTGCCCTCGACCGGCGATAGATTGACGACAGCCTCGTCGGCATGGAGCACGTCGCCCTGACCGCAGGAAGCGACCAGAAGCGATGCGGAAGCGGCGAGCATGAGGGAGATTCTGTGCATTGTAATACCTCGTTAAACCGTTGCAATATCGCCCTGATATGGGCGTTTTGCGTTGATTTTTCGAATGTAGAGGGTCTCACGTCTTGTGCCAAGAAAAATGCCACCTATATCGCTTGTCGAAGCCGTAACGGTGCCGATTAAACAGGGCCGGTCGGCAATTTTGCTAATGTTAGAAAATTGATTGAGGGATTTATGGGTAAAGTTATTGGAATCGATCTGGGCACCACCAACAGCTGTGTGGCCGTTATGGATGGCGGCAAGCCGAAGGTTATTGAAAATGCGGAAGGCGCACGGACGACACCGTCGGTCGTTGCCTTTACCAAGGATGGCGAACGCCTGATTGGCCAGCCGGCCAAGCGGCAGGCCGTTACCAATCCCGAAAGCACGATCTTTGCCGTGAAGCGCCTGATCGGTCGCCGGTTCGATGATCCGATGACGAAGAAGGACATGGAACTGGTTCCTTATGAAATCGTCAAGGGTTCGAATGGCGATGCATGGGTCAAAGCCGGCGGCGAAGACTACAGCCCGTCGCAGATTTCTGCCTACACCCTGCAGAAGATGAAAGAGACGGCTGAAGCCTATCTTGGCGAAACCGTGACGCAGGCCGTGATCACCACGCCTGCCTATTTCAATGACGCCCAGCGTCAGGCGACCAAGGACGCCGGCAAGATCGCTGGCCTCGAAGTTCTGCGCATCATCAACGAGCCAACCGCCGCGGCGCTGGCATATGGTCTCGACAAGAGCGAAGGCAAGACGATCGCCGTCTATGACCTCGGCGGCGGTACGTTTGACATCTCGATCCTCGAAATCGGCGACGGCGTGTTCGAAGTCAAATCCACCAACGGCGACACGTTCCTTGGCGGCGAAGATTTCGACGCCAAGCTGGTCGAATTTCTGGCGGCGGACTTCAAGAAGGCCGAGAGCATCGACCTGACCAAGGACAAGCTGGCGCTGCAGCGGCTCAAGGAAGCGGCCGAAAAGGCGAAGATCGAGCTGTCCAGCGCGCAGACCACCGAAATCAACCTGCCGTTCATCACCGCGGATCAGAACGGGCCGAAGCATCTGGTCAAGGCGATCAGTCGCTCGGATCTCGAAAAGCTGGTTGGCGATCTCGTCAAGCGTACCCTCGATCCTTGCAAGAAGGCTCTGAAGGACGCCGGCGTCGAAGCCAAGGACATCGACGATGTGGTGATGGTCGGCGGCATGACCCGCATGCCACTGGTCCGCGAAACCGTGCAGAAATTCTTCGGCAAGGAACCGCATGTCGGCGTGAACCCAGATGAAGTCGTTGCCATGGGCGCCGCCATCCAGGCGGGCGTGCTGCAGGGCGACGTCAAGGACGTGCTGCTGCTCGATGTGACGCCATTGTCGCTGGGTATCGAAACCCTCGGCGGCGTGTTCACGCGCATGATCGACCGCAACACCACGATCCCGACGAAAAAGTCGCAGGTCTACTCGACCGCCGATGACAATCAGGGCGCGGTGACCATCCGCGTCTTCCAGGGCGAGCGGGAAATGGCAGCCGACAACAAGATGCTGGGCCAGTTCGACCTGGTCGGTATCCCGCCTGCACCGCGCGGCGTGCCGCAGATCGACGTGACCTTTGACATTGATGCCAACGGCATCGTCAACGTGTCGGCGAAGGACAAGGGCACCGGCAAGGAACAGCAGATCAAGATCCAGGCCTCGGGCGGTCTGAGCGATAGCGATATCGACCAAATGGTTCAGGATGCCGAAAAATTCGCGGAAGAGGACAAGAAGCGGCGCGCCGAGGCGGAAGCCAAGAACAACGCCGAAAGTCTGGTCCACACCACGGAGCGGCAGCTGGAAGAGCATGGCGACAAGATCGACGCCGAACTCAAGGGCCAGATCGAAGCCGCGGTCCAGGAAACCAAGGATGCCGTCGAAAGCGGCGATCCCGAGGCGATGAAGACCAAATCGGAAGCGCTGGCACAGGTTTCCATGCAAATGGGCCAGAAGATCTATGAAGCCGAGCAGGCCGCTGGCGGCGACGCCGGTGACGCGGCAGCAGCAGACGCAGCAGCCAAGGCTGCTGACGATGATGTTGTCGATGCAGAGTTTTCCGAAGTGGACGACTCCGATGACGCAGACAAGAAAGATGACGCCAAGGCGGCTGAGTAAAAATTGGAACGTCGTTCGCGCATGACGACAAATGGAGCCGCTGGATTTGATTCCGGCGGCTCTGATCTGCGCCGGGACGACCAACCTTTCGCTTTGGGGGAAGCATGAGTATGGCATCCGAAATCGATTATTATGAGCAACTGAATGTATCGCGCGATTGTGATGGCGCGACGCTGAAGTCATCCTATCGCAAGCTGGCGATGCAATGGCACCCGGACAAGAATCCGGGCGATGCCGCGGCAGAAGCCAAGTTCAAGACGATCAGCGAAGCCTATGACGTTCTGAAGGACCCGCAAAAGCGCGCGGCCTATGACCGCTACGGCCACGCCGCCTTCACCAACGGCGGCGGCAACAACGCCGGCGGTGGTGGCTTTGGCGGCGCTGCCTTCAACGATATTGGCGATATTTTCGAGACCATTTTCGGCGGCGGGGCTGGCGGCGGCTTTGGCGGCCAGCAGCAGCAACGCGGTCCGGCGCGCGGCGCGGATTTGCGCTACGACATGGAAATCACGCTGGAAGATGCCTATCACGGCAAGCATACCGAGATCGAAATCGACGTGTCGGTCGGCTGTGACGAGTGCGACGGTTCCGGTGCCGAGCCGGGGACCGGCGTGAAGCGGTGCGGCACCTGCCATGGCCATGGCAAGGTGCGGGCGCAGCAGGGCTTTTTCGTGGTCGAGCGCACCTGTGCCAGCTGCCAGGGACGCGGCGAAGTGATCGAGAGCCCGTGCCATGTCTGCTACGGCGAAGGCCGCGTCGACAAGCCGCAGACGCTGGAAGTCGAAATTCCGGCGGGCGTCGATACCGGCACCCGCATCCGCCTGTCCGGCAAGGGCGAAGCCGGCGCGCGCGGTGCCCCGGCGGGGGATCTCTATATTTTCATCCACCTGATCCGGCACCATATTTTCGAACGCGAGGGCACGACCCTGTTCACCCGCGCCCCGATCAGCTTCACGCTGGCGGCGCTCGGCGGAGAGATCACCATTCCCGGGCTCGACGGCGAGAAACATGCGCTGCGCATTCCCGCCGGCATCCAGAGCGGCAAGCAGATCCACCAGCGCGGCGCCGGCATGCCGGTCCTGCGTGGCCGCGGCAATGGCGACATGGTGGTCCAGATCGAGGTTGAGACCCCGACCCGGCTGTCCAAGCAGCAGCGGCAGATTCTGCGCGATTTCCAGGCCACCGAAACTGGCGACGAAACGCCCAATTCGACGGGATTCTTCGGCAAGCTCAAGGACGCCTGGGAAGATCTCACCGAGTAGGACCGGGTTTCCCGCTTCTATGCGGACCTGACCTTGTTCCGCAGGTTATGATATTTGCCGGCCGCGATCGGCGGTTCAGGTAAATACCCGTCGCATCTGCCGGATGACGGTGCCGGCATTTTCAAATCCCTTGCTGGTCAGCGCCAGATTGTCTGTGGCGAGATCCAGATCCGCGTCCGACCCGCCTTCATAGCCGCAGACAAAGCCGTCCGCAGCAAGCACGGTCAGGTGTCGCACGACGGCAGCCTGACTGAGCTTGAGATTCTCCGCAAGGCCGTCGGTATTGATCGGACGCTCATTGATATCGTGGCTGTAGAGCGTCAGGATAACGTCCCAGAACCGGTTCGAGAAATATTCCTCGCGAAACAGCTCGCCGCGGTTTTTCCGCACGGTGATCAAGGCATCGACGTCAATTTTCATTTTGGAGCAAATTGTCGGGAAAATTCGTTCAATTTCAGACAGCATAACACGGTGTGTCCCGATCGTTTCAGGGAAGTATTGGCACTTTTCCTAGCGGAATCAATGTTCGCAGCCACGTCACGCTGCTACGTGGCTTGATCGGGGGGCGGATTCGCCACCGTCCCAACCAGAAAAACGATTTCTCTGGAGGGCGATTTTGTCCTATTTCCTTTCCCGACCGCGGTATAATACCTATAGGTTGATGGCAACTTTGGGTGCATATTGGTGATCAACAGATTGTTCCCGGGTATCGTCTCGGCAATATATATATGTGGAACTAATGTGGTTTTTAGGTGGGATCCTGTCAGGGGCAATGCCTCGGTTTCTTCGCAGCTGATGGAATTGGCTGATCGCTTGATGGAAAATGGCGTAGAGGCCATATCCTACCACAGCACCCCGCCTTTTTATTCGCAGGTTTCGAAACGGTCGTCGGTCTTCCATTTCGGCTATCCGGAGGAGCTGGTTGCGACCTATCTCGATCCGGAGATCATGGAATCCGACCCGGTCCCTGACCATGTCATGTCCGTCGGTCACGTGATGAGCTGGCGCCAGGCCATCGTCGACCAGAAATTGTCTGAAAAACATCGCAACTATGTGAAAATGGTGCGCGGGTTGGGCTTTGTCGATGGCGTCGCCGTGCCCCTGTTCGGACCGAACAGCAGAAACTCCTATTTTTCGATGAATTTCGGCCGGAACATGGCGCTGGACGATGAAGCGATCGTCCGTCCACTGGTCGGTCTGGCGCATTCCTGTCATCGCAGGATCTGCGCCATCATCAGCCGGAGCGGCGAGGATGAGCCGCCGCTGTCCGAGCGGGAAAGCGAGGTCCTCTACTGGATTTCGCGCGGCAAATCGAATTCCGACATGGCGGTGATACTGGATATCTCGAAAGCCACGGTCGACTCCTACATCCGGCGCCTGTTCAAGAAGCTGCAGGTCAATGACCGCATTTCCGCGGTGATTGTCGGGCTGAGCAATTCCCTGATCAAGCTGACCTGACGCCGGCAACGTCCACGGCCCGCGCAGGCGGGCGGGCGGATATTGAGCGGGTCGGGAAGGGACCAACCAACCCGACCCGCTGAATTGACAACCGGCAGACTGGTGCATCCCTGCCTCGGCCCGGACTTGTGTGGGAAAGCACCGGGGCGATGAGAAATATCCTGTCGGTTCATCAACCTGATCTAACAACGGCGAGACCGGTTCGGGTTTAAGAGGTGGCGCGACAAATATTGTCGCGGGCGCCGTCCGGCGGCCTGCGAGGTCAGGTGATCGGTCGCTGCGACAACAGGGAAAAGGCCCTTTCCGCTTCTACCGTGTTCATGAAATCCCGAAACAGCAGCCATTTTCCATCCGCCACGGTGATGACATGGACAAAGTCGGATTCGATCGGCCTGCCGGTTGACCGGGCGGTCAGCCGCAAATGGCCGGTCACCACCACCTTGTCGCCCTCGCAGATAAATTCCTCCGGATCAAACTGGTGGATGTCGACCGAGGACAGCACCGTCTCGAAAAAGCCGCGCGCCTGCTCCAAACCGTCGTACATGCCGGCATAGGGAATGACCACCGGACCATAAAATTCGATCCGCACACCGGGATGCAGCCAGCGGACAATGGTATCGACATCATGTGCGCCAAAGGCGGCAAAGACATTCCTGGTCACATCGATTGGCGTGATCATCAGCATTCTCCCCTTCCGGCAGTTTCCACGCCGAGCATCAGAAATTGAACCGCAAGTCGACACCATAGGTGCGCGGCGCACCCAGCGGCCCGACAAATTCCGCGCCATAGACGGTGCCGGTCAGGATCTGGTTGGTGAAATAGGTCTCGCCGGTCAGATTGTCGCCGAACAGCCGGACGCTCCACCGGTCGTCGGCGCTGGTGAAGCTGAGGCTGGCGCGCAGCAAGCCGTAGCTGTCCTGCGAGGCCGCATCGATATTGAACACGGTGAAATAGATCTTGCTCTGCCAGTGATATTCGGCGCGCGCCGTGACCCGGCCCGCGTCGCCCACCGGCTGCTCGACCTGACCGGCGAGGCTGAACTTCCAGCTTGGCGCCCGCGGCAGCCGCAATCCGTCGAGATCGCGCAGCAGCGATCCCGGTGGCTGGGTCAGCGGGGCAGGGCGCAGCGGCTCGGTCAGCTGACCCTCGGTAAATTGTGCATCGACATAGGTGAGCGCTCCTTCCAGCCGGACAAAATCCGTGGGCCGCGCCACCGTTTCCACTTCGAAGCCGCGCGCCCGCGCCTTGCCGACATTGCGGATGATCGGCTGATTGCCGACGCTGTCCTGCGCCTGCAGGTTGGTATAATCATACCAGAAGGCCGACGCGTTGAGCAGCAGCGCCCGGTCGAGCAGTTCGCTTCTCAACCCGATTTCATAGGACCAGATTTTCTCCGGCTCGAATGGGTCGCGCTGGCTGCTACCGATATTATAGCCGCCGCTCTTGAAGCCGCGCTGCACCGAGGCATAGAGTAGCACATCGTCGCTCGGCTTGAAATCAATCCCCAGCTTGGGCGTGAAGGCGCGGAATGTGGTCGGTCCGTTGACCGGCGCGATGATGAAGCCGAAGGGATCCGGCTGGGCCGCATCCCGGTCGTCGCTGATCGCATTGGGAAAGAAGATGGTGTTGGGCGCAATCCGGATGTTGGGCAGCATCACCAGATCAAAATTCTGCCGTCCGTCGCGTCGCTCCTCGCTATAGCGCCCGCCCAGCCGCACCGTGATCTGGTCCGACATATCCCACTGGGTATCGAGATAGGCCGCCCAGGCCTTGGTTTCCTGTTCGCCGCTCAGATGCAGTTCGCAGCATTGATCGCTATCGGGAAACATCACCGGAAAGGGCGGCAACACGCCCGTCGCCTGCAGGTCCATGAAGCCCTGAATCAGGATCGGCTCCCAGAAATTGCCGAAAATATCATTGTCGATGATATTGCGCTCTTCGAAATAATAAGCGCCCGCGATCCACGAGAAGGCCTTGTCGGTAGGCGAACTCAGCTGCACTTCGCCGCTCCATTGCCAATGATCCTCCTCCCGCCCGACATAATTGACATAGGCGTCCGACAGGTCGAATTCATTCTGCGAGGCCGGGTTGGTGTCGCGGTAGCTGCCGATGATTTTGAGAACATGGTCGGCAACGTCCCAGTCGAGCGTGGCGCCCAGCCCCCAGTTCTCGACCTTGTTGAAATAGGGCACATCGGCAAAAATATCGCGGGAAGCGGGGGCGGAAACGCGGCCGCTGTTTTTCATCGCGAAATAGGGGAAGGTCTGCGACCCTTCCCGCGTGCCGTACCAGCCAGGAATTTCGTCGGCATAGCCGGCGCTGGCATAGAAATAGGCATTGGCCTTGTCGTCGGCGCGATAATAGTCACCGGTCAAGGTGATCATCGCATCGGGCGACAGGTCGGCCTCCACCGTCAGCCGGATAGAGACATCCTCCTTGTCCTCCACCTTGTCGGTGCTGTTGTCGGGCCGGGTGACCGTCGCATAGCCGTCGCGGTCCTCCCATTGGAACGCCAGCCGCGCCCGAACCGACTCGCCGAGCGGGCCGCTCAGCGCCCCCGCGACCCGGTAGCGGTCATAATTGCCGGCCGTCAGTTGCAGATTCCCCGAAAGGCTGTCGGTCGGGCGACTGGCGACGATATTGACCGCGCCGCCGGTGGCATTGCGGCCGTAGAGCGTGCCCTGCGGTCCGCGCAGCACTTCAATGCGGTCGATGTCGAAGAACAAGGGGCCGATCGCTGCCGGGCGGCTGATATAGACGCCATCGACATAGGTGGCGGTCGAACTGTCGCTGCCGGCGATGATCGTCGGCGTGCCGATGCCGCGGATGAAAATCGATGTGTCGCCCTGATAGGTCGCAATCTGGACCCCGGGAGCAATCGCGCCGACCTGTTCGATCGAACTGATCGACCGGCTGGCCAGTTCGTCCCCGCCAAAAGCGGTGATCGACAGCGGTGCATCCTGAATCGACTGCTCGCGGCGGTTGGCGGTAACAATGATAACATCACCGGTATTGTCCTGTGCCTGACCGGCCGCGTCCTGCTGCGCATGTGCCGGCGTCGGTATCGCCATGATCGCGGCCAGGCTTGCCGCTCCGAGCACCGCCCGCCTGTTGTTCCTGATGGTCATATTATCCTCCCTCGTTCGGTGATTTCATTCACCGTTTTTCTTGAAAATTCAGGTTCCCTGGCCCCGCCCGCGAAACGTCACCGGGTTGCTGGCCAGGCCGTGGTTGAGCAGGCTGACATCCTGCCAGACCGCGTCGCCGGTCCGTTCAATCGCGCCGTACCGCTCGCGGAGCATCCGCGCCGTGGATTCCGCTTCCAGTTGCGCCAGCGGCGCCCCGAGACAGCGATGGATGCCATAGCCAAAGCTCATGTGCCGGCTGGCATTCGGGCGATGCAGCCGGAATGCATAAGGATCGGGAAAGGCGTTCGGATCATAATTGGCTGCCCCGAAGAAGCAGGCTACCCAGTCACCGCGCCTGATATCGGCGGTGCCGATGCTGATGTCCCGCGTCGCCACCCGGAACAGCCGCTGCGGCGGGCCGTGAAAGCGCAGGGTTTCCTTGTAGATCGCATCGAACAGGTCCGGGTCTGCGACAAACTGCCGCCAGATATCGGGAAAGTCGGCGAACACAGCGATCAGGTTGCCGAGATAGAAGGACGTCGTTTCCGCTCCGGCTACCGTGGCGGTCATGCAGAAGCGGACGATTTCCTCGAACGAAAGCCTGTCGCCGTCGACCTCGGTGCGGATGAAGGCATTGAGCAGCGGCCCCGGCCTGTCCTCGCCTTGAGCGATGCGTTCCATCTGGTCCCGCACATGGCGGTGGAAATAGGCCATGGCCGCCTCGTTGTGGGCCTGCCGCTGTTCCGGCGTGATATCGGCGGACAGCATGAAGGCCGTCGCCCAGTTGCGGACGTCGCGATCCATCTCCGGCGGCATGCCGAACAGAAAGGCCATCACCCGGCTCGGCAGCATCGCGCAATAGTCGGCCGTGACATCGACCGGCCGGTCGGGCACGAAAAAATCGTCCATGCAGGCGGCGACCAAGGCGTCCACGGCGGGTGTCAGCACCTTGATCGAGGAGGGCTGGAACACCTTGGCGGCAATCTTGCGCAGCCGCGTATGGTCCGGCCGATCGTGATTGACCAACATCAGCGTGGGCGCCGACGATTCCTCCTGCAGGCTGTCGCGCGACGAGAAGCTTTCGTGATCCCACGCGACCGCTGCTACCTCATCGAAATTGAGCACCACCCAGGACGGCTTTGGCTCATCGACACCCGGCATCGTACCGGGAGGATAGTCGCGATAGCCGAACAGCGGCGACTGGTCGCGCAGCAGGTCATAATAGGGATAGGGGTTCCGGATCACTTCCGGACGATTCAACTGGTCAACACTGAACGTGGGTTTCATTTATCCTCAATCCCTGTTTTATTATGTCCTATAGACATTATGTCCGTACGACATAATAAGGATTGGAAAATGAAAATGTCAACCGATCTGCATTTCTGACCAACGAACGTTGATCAAGTTATTGATTAAAATATATTTAATTGCTTTTATGGAGGGCGCGTATGGACATAGTGCCGTGCGGCAGATGGACATATTCTGGTGGCAGGATCGAAAAATTACAGAGCGCAGGAATAGACTTTCGTCGGATATTCGTCCATCCACCTTGTTGAGTCGGGAGTCAGTGACACCGGGTCTGGTGAGGGAGCATGGCGTGAAGCAGCAGTCTGATTTCGGTATCGATTATCCCATAAAAAGGGAAACAGCTCCGCAGAATTTTCTCAAGCTGTTCTACCCCTTTCATTATTCGGTCGGCATGGCTGTCGAAAAGCAGCTCAGCGGATCCGATCTGACCCGGCATCAGACGGTGATCCTGTGGATCATCCACTCCAAGGGCGAGGGCGGGCACACCATCCACCGCAAGACCATCGAGAGGCTGATCGGCGAATGGTACGAACTCGGCAGCCCCGCCATCTCCAAGGTGCTGCGCGCGATGGCCGACAAGGATCTCAATCTCATCTCGATCCGGGAAAGCAAGGCTTCCGCTCGCGAAAAAATCATCCGGCTGACCAAAAAGGGCCAGTCCACCGTGAACGAGATGATGAAACGGACCGAGGCCTTCATCAAGCTGATCTCCGACGAGCTGACCGACGAAGAGATTGCCAACGGCATGGAATTCATGAGCCGGGTTGGCGCGATTGTCGAAGGCGGCTTTGCCGGGCAAAAGGAATAGACCAGCCCCCGGCGCCAGCGCCAGATCCCTTCCGGGCGAGAAGGTGAGGGGCGAGAAAAACATGTCCTACAGGCCGCCAATCATGATAGGGATGTCCCATGCCCGATCTCTACGCCAGCATCAATTCTGCCTGCCTTGCCAGTCGCTTGAGTCCGTTTTTGCCGATTGAGGGGCAAGTGCGGGATTTTTTTCTTAACCTTGTAAAGATTGTAAAGTTCATCAGCAAACGGACGCCCGACATCAACAGGGTTGCACCGGATCGGGCGGTTTCCTGATGCTGCCGTCGCTGCTCGTTATCGATGATTTTATCGCCGACCCGCTCGCCGCGCGCAACGCGGCGCTCGCGCTCGACTATGATCCCGGCAACAAGCACGGCAATTACCCCGGCCATATCTCGACGAAGCCGCTGGAGATCCAGGGCCTCGACGAGCGCATTGGCGGAATCATCAATATGCCGGTCAAGGCAGCCCCCGATACCAGTCACTTGCATTGCCGGATCACGCTGAAGGGCGACAAGGGCCGCAGCGGCGTTCATATCGATCCCGCCTTCTACTCCGGCATTCTCTATCTCTCGCTGCCCGAACATTGCAGGGGCGGGACCGACTTTTTCCGCCACAAGCGCACGGGTCTGGAGCGCGTGCCGACCGATCTTCTGCCGATCCAGCAGGCCGGCTATAATGATATCAACGCCCTGATCGAGGATGTGGTCAACAAGGACACCAATCATCCGGCGAAGTGGACGAAGGTGATGACCGTGCCGATGCGCTTCAACCGCCTGATCCTGTTCAGCCCCTGGATGTTTCACAACAGCGGCGAGGCCTTTGGCCGGACCGCGCAGGATGGCCGGCTGGTCAACCTGATGTTTTTCGCGAAGGGATAGCGGCAGCCCTGTGGCGATGCTATGCAGGGGAAAATCTTGTCGCCCCGGCGAAGGCCGGGGACCAGGCACATACGGCGGGCAGGCCCAATCTTGGGTTCCAGGCACCGACCGGAAGAGCAACAACAGGAGAAGACCGATGCCCAAGCCGATTTCCAGAACCTTCGCAGCCCTGCTGTTCACCGCCGCGCCGCTTGCCCTGATCGCAGCCAGCCCGGGCCACGCCCAGGAAGCGGACCGGTTCGCCTCTGTCGAGATCAAGGCGGAGCGGCTGGCCGACGGGGTCGCCGTCCTGTTCGGCGCCGGCGGCAATATCGGCGTCTCCTTCGGTCCCGACGGCACCGTCCTGATCGACGATCAATATGCCCCGCTCACCGGCAAGATCCAGGCCGCGGTCAAGGATCTTGGCGCCGATCCGGTCAAATATCTGATCAACACCCACTGGCATGGCGACCACAGCGGCGGCAACGAGAATCTGGGCGCCGCCGGCGCGCTGATCATGGCCCATGACCATGTCCGCGAACGGCTGGTCAAGGGCACGGACAAGGTCCCGCCCGCCGCGCCCGCAGCGCTGCCGGTGATCACCTATCATGACGGTATCAAGCTGCATCTCAACGGCGACGAGGTGCGGGTCCGGCACATGAAGCACGCCCATACTGATGGCGACAGCATCGTCTTCTGGACGAAAGCCAACGTTCTCCACATGGGCGACCTGTTCTTCCACAAGGTCACCTTGCCGTTCATCGACCTCAGCAGCGGCGGCAACGCGCGCGGCATTTTGGCGGCGGCGGACAAAGTGCTGGCGATGGTCGACGAGGACACGAAGATCATCCCCGGCCACGGTCCGGTGGCGACCAAGGCGGACCTGGCCGCCTATCGCGACATGATGAAGAGCGTCATTGCGGCGGTCGAAACGGCGCAGGGCGAAGGCAAGTCGCTGGCGCAGGTGCAGGCGATGAAGCCGGCGGCGCAATGGGACATCAATCCCGATGCCTTCATCAAGGGCGATGCCTTTGTCGAGGCGGTCTACAAGAGCCTGCAGCAGCCGGCCCACGCCGAGGAACACGCGGATGGGCACTCCGACCAACAGGCAGAGGGTCATGCTCACTAGCTAGAGCGTGGCCGCCTCGATTTCCTCGCGCAGCGAGGCGACCAGGGGCGCGATCCGGGTCAGCCGCGGCGCTTCCTCGTCGATGATCTTGGCAAAGATGGTTTTCTTGAAGCCGAGCACGGTCGCGCCGGGCGGGCGCTTGGACGGCGGCAGGGTCGACAGGACGATGTCGATCATCCGCTCGGCGCCGTGCAGCCGGCCCCACAGATAGTCGTTCTCGCGGTAGCTGCGGCTGAAAAAGGCACCGAAATTGTTAAACTCGATGCCCTTCAGCGTCGCCGCGACGCCGCCCTTGCGGATCGTCTTGGCATCTTCCGGCGAGATCCGGTCGACCTTGATCGGGTCAAACTCGTCGAGGCCCTCGCCCTGCAGCAGCGGCAAGGTGGCGATGTCGTAAAAGGGGAAGCCGAGAAAGGCGAGCAGCATCGACCGCTTCTCCGTCTTCGGGGTCGCCGCCAGCGCCGTTGCCAGTCTGGCATCGACAATCGCATCGGCGGTGGTCAGGTCCCGCGCCCGCGCCAGCGCGTCCAGGACCGCGCCCGGCCGATCCTCGGCATGCTCGGCCAGCGCCACGAAATCATCGCCGAGATAATCGATCGTCTCGCGCTCGATATAGAGCGACAGGCAGTCGTAGATCACGTCGTGCATCGATTCCATCGCTGCCTGATCGCCGGGGGCGGCGCGATCGAGATCCTCGGCTAGCTGCCGCGCAAGGAACCGCAGGCGCCGCACCCGCAAGCCCAGATCATGCTGGCGGAAGAATTCCGCTGCCTGCGGCGTCGGTCCGCCGCTCCTATGCCCGATATTGTCGAGGCCGAGCCGCCGTATCTCTCGCCACAACGAGTCACGCAACCCGGGATGATTGTGCGCATTGGGGTCGGCCTTGGCCCGGCGGATGGTATTGGCAATATCCTCGATCACCGTCGCCAGCCTGAGATGCCCGTAGGCGCTATAGGAAAAGCCGGCGAGCTTGGCCGCCTTGTCCCGCGCCTTGCGCCGCCAGGCGGCAACCCGCGCGGCCGTCGGCCGGTCGAGGAAAAAGGTTCGCCCGAACAGGCTTTCGACATGCTGCTCGACCTCGCCGCGCAAATTCTCGGTGATCAGCCGCATCTGGGTGATGCGGTTCGACCGTCCGGCGATCGCGTTCAGGCTGTCGCGGATCGGCTGCTCCCGCGGTATGTTCGAAATCGCTCCGAAAATCGTCGAGAAAAATCCCGGCAGCGCCTCGTCCTCCGCTTCCTGGGCGGCCTGCAGCCGCTGCATCGCCCGGTCGCTCTTCGCCACGTCGAGATCGGGGCGGGGATCGATATAGACGAAGCGTCGGTCGACCTGTCGCTTCGCAGGCCGGTTCTTCAGCGCCTCGATGGCTTGCGCGAACGGCGCGTTGGCAAGCACCGAACCGTCGATCAGCACCGTATCCTCCGCGGTGCCCGCGCGATACTGGCTGGGCAGCACGCGTTTCAGAAATGCCGACCGGCCCTCCCAGACATAGTCCCGGTCTGCGAGCAGCGCGTCGAGCTCGCGCACCGTAAACGGGGGAAAGGCCCCCGGAAAGCTGGCGGTGGCGCGACCGGCGAAGGTCAGCGCTGCCGGATCGGCGATCGCGTCGTCGCGTTTGCCGCGAGTCGAGAAGCCGATGGTGATCCGGTGCTCCATTTCCAGCGCTTCCGGCGGGCTGTGCAGCTGCAGCTTTTCCGGATGGCCGACGAAATCGGTCACGGTCACGAACAGGTCGAGCGGCTGGCCCGGCGGCAGCAGGCGCGGTCCCCGCTCGGTCGCCCGGACCGCGGCCAGCGCATCCCAGATCAGTCCGCTGAACACCTTGCCGCCGAAGGGCGGCGCGAACCAGCGCGCGCGGACAAAGCGCGACAGCTTCATTTTGACCTCTTCCCGGGCTTCCTTGGACACGGTCTGCTCGACCGCGCCGCCCTTGCGGCCCAGCGCCATCCAGGCAATCGGTTCGGCCCAGAATTTCGAAAAGCGCGACAGCGGCCGCGCGTCGGGGTCGAGCAGCTTGTCGACATCTGCCGTCTCGAGCCACAGATCGGTCAGCGGATCGAGCGACTGTCCCGACAGGATCGCCTGCGCCAGGAATATCCCGTTGATTCCGCCGGCGCTGGCCCCGGCAATGATGTCGGGCAGCACCCGCAACCTGGTGCCGGTTTCCCGCTCGAGCCATTCCAATATGTCATAATAGGTCCCGCGGCTGCACTGGTCGACCCGCGCGCCGTCATGAAAATCCCGGCTCGCCTGGGCCAGTTTCCAGATTTCCTTGGTGATGCCGTGCATGTAGATCGCCAGGCTAACCCCGCCATAGCAGATCAAGGCCAGTCTGAGTTCTTTCTGCCGCATGGGGATTTAACTACAGGATGGCCGACACGGTGCAAGCGGGAATACCGTTCAATCTCTCCCAGCCGCGACCCGCCGTCCGATGAAATCTGCTTGCCCTCGATGAACATGCTTTCCTACATGCCTTCACTTCTGTTACATTCGCGGCATGTCCGGAACGCTCAGCATCTCAGACCCATCGATATCGCTTGTCAAAGGACCAGCTTAGCCAAAAATCGAACCGGACAAGCTTTCCGTTAAGGGGGTGTGACCCGTGTGACCCTGGTTCATATTTCTGACCTAAAATCGCTGGTGTTCCTTTTTTGTTCTGCTAGATAAATTTCATGGCCAAACCGAAAAGAAAATATGTCTGTCAGAACTGCGGCTCGATCGCGCATCGCTGGGAAGGGCAGTGCACCGACTGCGGCGAATGGAACACACTGGTCGAGGAAGCGGGTGAAACCGTCTTTGCGTCCAAGCATAATCTGCAGACCGGTGGCCGGGAGGTGCGGCTGGTCGGGCTGGACAGCGAGATTGCGCTGCCCGAACGCAGAAAGACCGGCATCGCCGAGTTTGACCGCGCTGTCGGCGGCGGGCTGGTAGCGGGTTCGGCGACCTTGATGGGCGGCGATCCCGGGATCGGCAAATCCACCCTGTTGCTCCAGGTCTCGGCACGGCTGGCAGAGGCCGGGCTTTCGGTGGCCTATATTTCGGGCGAGGAAGCCGCCGATCAGGTGCGGCTCAGGGCGCGGCGGCTGGGACTCGGCAAGGCTCCGGTCAAGCTTGCCTCGGCCACCTCGGTACGCGATATCCTGACCACCCTCGGTCGCGATGCCCCGGATTTTGTCGTCATCGATTCGATCCAGACGATGCACAGCGACCTGATCGAGGGCGCGCCCGGCACGGTCAGCCAGGTCCGCGCCTCCGCCCAGGAGATCATCAAGTTCGCCAAGGAGCATGGCACGATGGTGATGCTGGTCGGCCATGTCACCAAGGATGGCAATATCGCCGGGCCGCGCGTGCTCGAACATATGGTTGACACGGTGATGAGCTTCGAGGGCGAGCGCAGCCACCAATACCGTATCCTGCGCGCGATCAAGAACCGGTTCGGCGGCACCGACGAAATCGGCGTCTTCGCGATGGAAGAGGCGGGACTCACCGAAGTGTCCAATCCGTCGGCCCTGTTCCTCACCGACCGCAGCGAGGAGGTCACCGGTGCCACCGTGTTTCCCGCGCTCGAAGGGACCCGGCCGGTGCTGGTCGAGATTCAGGCGCTGACCGTGCGGCTGGCCAGCGGCGCCACCCCGCGCCGGTCGGTGGTCGGCTGGGACAGCGCCCGGCTGGCGATGATCCTGGCGGTACTGGAAGCGCGCTGCGGCCTCAGCTTCTCGGGCGCTGAAGTCTATCTCAACGTCGCCGGGGGTTACCGGCTGACCGATCCGGCCGCCGACCTGGCGGTGGCGGCGGCTTTGATCTCGGCCCATGCAGAACGGCCGATGCCCAGCGATGCCGTGATATTCGGCGAAATTGCCCTGTCCGGAGAGATTCGTCCGGTCTCCCGGACACCGTTGCGCCTGAAGGAAGCATCCAAGCTCGGATTTAATCGCGCGCTGCTGCCGGCATCCGGCGAAAAGGGCGGGGGCAGCGTGAAACAGCTGCAATTTGCCAAGCTTGCCAATCTCGTTGACCATATGCTTGGCCGTGACTAGCTAGAGCGAATGACCGGACTGGATATTTTTGTACTGACATTGATGGGCGGCGCTGCCGTCCTCGGCTTCCTGCGCGGCTTTGTCCAGGAAGCCTTGTCCTTGCTTGTCTGGATCGTCGTGGTCGTCGGCGTATGGGCGCTGCACACGCCGATTGCCGACCGCCTTATCGCGCCGGTCGGCAGCGAAAGCGGCGCCTCGATGCTTGCTTTTGCGGCAATCGTCATCGTCATCTATGCCCTCGGCCGGTGGGCTGCCCGCTCGGTCGGCGCCCGCTCGCGCAAATCGGTGCTGGGGCCCGTCGATCGTGTGCTCGGGTTCGGCTTTGGCATGATCAAGGGGCTTATCGGCGCGACCCTGCTCTTTTTGCTGGTCAGCCTGGTCTATGATACGATCTACGGGGCAGACGAACCGCGGCCGGAATGGCTGGCGGAATCGCGTACCTATCCTCTGCTCAACGCGAGCGGGACGGCAATGATCGACTTCGTCCAGGAGCAGCGCGCCGCCGACGAGGAAGAGGCCGGGCAATGAGCGAGCCTCTCTACACCCGCGACATTTTGCGCCTTGCCGTATCGATCCCGCACCAGCAGCGGCTGAGCGATCCCGACGGTACGGCAGACCTGCGGTCGCGAACCTGCGGCAGCAGCGTTTCCGCCGATGTCACGGTCGATGAAAGCGGTGTGCTGCAAAGTCTGGGATTCGCCATCAATGCCTGCGCGCTGGGACAGGCATCGGCCGCGATACTGGGTGCACAGGCGATCGGAAAATCGTCCGGCGAAATCGAACAGACCCGATCCGGGCTGCTTGCATTTCTCGAGGGTTCGGCGGAAACGCCCGGCGACTGGCCGGATATGGACAAGCTTTCCGCAGCGCGCGACCACAAGGGCCGCCACCCGGCGATATTGCTTCCCTATGACGCGGTGATCGCTGCGTTTGCGGACGCTGCCACCAAACAGAAGGCAGGCTGATCGATGGAACCCGAAACCCATATGGCCGATCTGCTGCTGGGTGGCTTTGTCATGCTCGGCGCAGCGCTGGTGATGGTGCTGGTCTTTCGCCGGTTCGGCATTGGCGCGGTTCTTGGCTATCTGATCGCCGGGATATTGATTGGCCCGCAGGGCTTCCAGTTGATCAGCAACGCGGAAACGGTCCTGGAATTTTCCGAAATCGGCATCATCCTGCTGCTGTTCATTGTCGGGCTGGAACTTGCCCCGGCACGGCTGATGCGCCTGCGTCAGGCAATCTTCGGGCTCGGCATGAGCCAGGTTGTGCTGTGCGGGATAGCATTGTTCCTGCTGATCATGACCGCCACGAACTTCACCCTGGCCGCATCGATCGCGATCGGCCTGCCGCTGGCGCTCTCCTCGACCGCACAGGTCCTGCCGATGCTGCAATCTTCGGGCCGGTTGAACACGCCCACCGGGGAAAAGGCATTTTCCATCCTGCTCTTTCAGGACCTCTCGATCATACCGCTGCTGACGATCATCGCGGCCCTGTCGCGGGCGCCGGACGAAAGCGGCGGTCAGTCGGGTTGGCTCACTGCCCTTTATGCCGTCATTGCGATTGTCGGGCTTATTGCCGTGGGCAAATATCTGCTGCAGCCGTTGTTGAAGGTAATCGGCCGGATAGCTGAGCGCGAACTGTTCATCGTGGCCGGCTTGGTCGCGGTATTCGGCAGCGCGGCGCTGATGGAATTCATTGGCCTGTCGCCCGCTCTGGGTGCCTTCATTGCCGGTGTCATGCTCGCCAACTCGCCCTATCGGCATGAACTGGAAGCCGATATAGATCCGTTCCGCTCGCTGCTGCTCGGCTTCTTCTTTCTCGCCGTCGGGATGATGCTCGACCTTGATGTGGT
Source organism: Parasphingorhabdus sp. (assembly GCF_036964565.1). GTDB lineage: Bacteria > Pseudomonadota > Alphaproteobacteria > Sphingomonadales > Sphingomonadaceae > Parasphingorhabdus. The sequence goes on from NZ_JBALTN010000001.1 coordinate 216,579, forward strand.
GATGGAAAATCCGGCCTTTGTTCTGGGTGCCGCGGCGGCGCTGGTGCTGGTCAAGATTGCGATCATTTTCGGACTCGGCAAGCTGTTCGGCATGGCGACCAATCCCGCTCTGGCGATGGGCATGCTGCTCAGCCAGGGCGGTGAATTTGGCTTCGTGCTGTTTTCCGAGGCGGAGAAAGCGTTGCTGATCGAGCCGGAGGCGAGCAGTCTGTTCGGCGCGGTCATCACGGTGTCGATGGCGACGACTCCTTTTCTGATGCTGTTGTCGCGGCGGTTCAGCAATGGCACCGCAAAATCGTCGACGAAACTGGACGATCCCGGAAACGCGGCGCGGGCATCGGTGATCATTGTCGGGCAAGGACGCTTCGGCCAAACCGTGTCCCAGATGCTGCTCGGCGCCAAAATTCCGCTGACTCTTATCGATATCAAGCCGGAACAAATTGATATTCATGAACAATTTGGCGCGAAGGTGTTTTATGGCGACGGCACCCGGGTGGATCTGCTCCGCCGGGCCGGGGCTGCCGAAGCCAATGCCATCGTGTTCTGCATCGACGACCCGAATTTCGGTCCGGAACAGGTCCGCGCCATCGTCCAGTCCTTTCCGGACACCAAGCTGCTGGTCCGCGTGTATGACCGGCGACAGCTGATTGCGCTCAAGGGACTGGGGATCGTCGGAATGAAGCGCGAGCTTTTTGAATCGGCCATTGATCTCGCAAAACAGACGATGTTCGCGATCGACATCGACAGCAGCCTGATCGACGAGGTTGACGAAGAATTCAGGCAGCGGGACTGCGACCGGCTGGAAGCCCAGCTGAAATCCGGCGGTGACATGTTCGCGGGCGCGGAACTCCGGTTCGGGACCGGTCTGCCGCCGGAAGCCTGACCTAGTCCGATTCGTCGAGGAACGCGGCGACGTCCGCCAGATCGACGTCGTTGGCCAGGAACGACTGTCCAATGCCGTTGGCAAGCAGGAAGGGCAGGGTGCCGCCGCTCATTTTCTTGTCGTGCATCATGTGCTCGACCAGCCGCTGTCCCGATGCCCGAACCGACGCCGTGGCGAGGCTATGGGGCAGGCCGACCGACTGGAGATGCCGGGAAACGCGCTCCGCATCGCCGGCGCTGCAATGGCCGCGTCTTGCCGAATATCCGAACGCCAGCGCCATGCCAGCGGCGACGGCTTCCCCGTGAACCAGCGTGTCGGAAAATCCGGTCTCGGCCTCCAGCGCGTGGCCGAATGTGTGGCCGAGATTGAGCAGCGCGCGGCGACCGCTCAGTTCCTTCTCGTCCTCGCCGACGATCTGGGCCTTGGTGCGAACGGAGTGGATGATCGCTTCGCTCAATGCCTCGGGATTGCGATTCAGCAATCTGCTGCCATTGGCCTCGCACCACTCGAAGAAGCGGGCGTCGTTGATCAGGCCATATTTGACCACCTCGGCATAGCCGGCGCGCAATTCCCGGTCAGGCAGGCTGTTCAGCACAAGCGGATCGATCAGCACAAACCGCGGCTGGTTGAAACTGCCGATCAAATTCTTGCCGGCCGCGCTGTTGATTGCCGTCTTGCCGCCGACGCTGCTGTCGACCTGGGCGAGAAGGCTGGTCGGTATCTGGACAAATTCGCAGCCGCGCTTGACTATTGCTGCTGCGAAGCCTGTCAGGTCACCGACAACGCCGCCGCCAAGGGCAACCAGCGTATCGGATCGCTCGACCCCCTGTTCGAGCAGCCAGTCGGTAACCCTTTCCAGTTGTTGCCAGCTCTTGCTAGCCTCGCCGGCCGGCAGGACCTTGACCAGCAGATCGGTCCCGCTGCCGGCAAAGGCCTGCTGCAATTCCGGGAGAAGTTGGCGTCCGACATTGTCATCGGTCAGAATGAAAAGCCGCCTGTTGTGGGCGAATGACTGCAAATGCTGCGCGGCCCGCGCGAGACTGCCGGGCTGGACCAGGACGGGATAACTGTGTTCGGCGAGTTCGACTGTGATCTGGGTCAACGTTGCAAAGCCTCGATAATCTTTTCGACGGTGGACTCATGAGGGGAATCGTTGCCCGTCACGTGTATTTGGGCGGTCGCATAAACCGGATTTCGTTTGGCCGCCAGTTCGCTCAGGATTTTCGCCGGGTCGCCGGTTTTCAGCAGCGGCCTTGTATTTCTCCGGGCAACGCGTTTCACCAGCGTGTCCAGATCCGCATCGAGCCAGATTGCTATGGCCTTTTCCAGGATCAGGCTTCTTGTTTCGTCATTCATGAACGCGCCGCCGCCGGTTGCGATGATCTGATGCTCGCCTTCCAGCAGTCGGGCTATGACCCGCCGTTCGCCATCGCGGAAATAGTCTTCGCCGAAGCGATCAAAGATTTCGGCTACCGTGAGACCGGCCGCCCGTTCTATCTCTTCATCCGCATCGACAAACCCCATGCTCAAGCGCTTTGCCAGCCGGCGACCCACCGTGGTTTTGCCGACGCCCATCAGTCCCACCAGAACAATCGACTGGTCTGGCACAAAATCCGGCCTTTCACCGGAATTTCCGATGCAATTGTCGAAAGAGGCTTTAATGTTTTTGTCCATTGGGGCAAAGGCTATACAAGGGTTGGCTAAGGGTGCAAATTCGAATGCTGACTATGCTGTTTTTTTAACCGTTCAGAAGATTGAGTCCCATTGATGCCGCGTTCGTTGGTTTTTCTCGTTTTATTTGTCGTAATTTTCATTGGAGCGGCTTTTGCCTTGGCTTCGATGGACGTTGAACAGCCGCTTCAGCCGGTCGAGAAGCCGGTCATTGGTGACGATCTCCAATAATATGCGGATCAGGCATATATCTTTGGCTGCGGTAAGCGTTGGCGCGCTGTTGATAGCCATCCCGGTTTTTGGCCAGAATTCTCCGGAATCTCTACTGCCTCCCGGATTTGGCGAACCGGCGCCGGCTCCTGCACCACGACCGGCCCCGACGACCTCCCCCACACCGGCTCCAGGCCCTGTGCCGGGCAGGCCAGCGGGTTCTCAGGAAAGCGATCCGTCGAGTTCGGCTGAGGGCGATCCGGGCACGGTACCAGCGGAGCGGGACTCCCCTTTATTGACTCTGGACGAAAATGGAGAACTGGATCTGGACGCCCTCGATGCGGCGCTTCAGCCGCAATATGAGCTGTCTCCTGGCGAGCGGCGGTCGATGGCGGAAATCGGTGTGCTTACGCCGCAATATAACGGCCTGCCGGTGGATGCTTTCGGTCAAGAGGGCGGTCAGTATCTGACCAGCCTGATCCAGAATCTGAAGGGCCCCATTCTCTCCCGGTGGGGAGCGATCATGCTCAGGCGCACCCTGCTCAGCAAGGTGACCAGTCCCGAGAACATCAATCCGGCCGACTGGACGGCTGAACGTGCCTGGCGATTGCTTCTCATGGGGGAAGCGGATGCGGCCCGCTCGCTGGTTCTGAAGATCGACGGCGGTAACTACACGCCGCGACTTTATGAAGTAGCGATGCAGGCACATCTGGCGACGGCAGACCCGGCAGGAATATGTCCCCTGGTTGACGGTGGCGCCCGCGTGAGCGACGCCCCCACCTGGACCATGTTCAGACCGATTTGTGCGTCCTTTACCGGCGAACAGAGCCGTGCAACCAGTCTGCTGCAGCAGGCACGACGGGATAAGGTGGCTACGGGTATAGACTATCTGCTCGCGGAGAAGACGATCGGCGCCGGCTTTGAGGGCCGGCGAGCGGTCTCGATCCTCTGGGACGACATTGAATTTTTCAACAACTGGCGCTTTGGGCTGGGTGTGGCCACAGGCGTGGAACCTCCGGATCGCCTCTACGCCCAGGCTGGACGCCACGTGCAGGGATGGCGGGCCCGGGCTCCGATGCTGTCGATCGAATCGAGGCTGAAGGCGGCAGACACCGCAGCGGCGATCGGCGTGCTGTCGAATAGGGCCATGGTCGGCCTTTATTCTGTGGCCTATGATGATCCCGATACGAGCGATGATCGCAAGGCCTTGGCTTCGGTTCTGCGTCAGGCCTATGTCGGGGATACGGCAACAACCCGACTGGCGGCAATGCAGGATCTATGGAACAGATCCGACGATCCGCTGACGCAATATTCGGCCAGAATATTGACCGCTCGCGCTGCGGCGCAAATTCGACCGTCTGAGTCGCTTGGCGAGCAGAGCGGCGTGATCATTGCTTCCATGCTGACGGCAGGCCTTGATCGCAGCGCGATCCGATGGGCCGATATGGTCGATCCGGGAAGCGATGGCTGGGCCCTTCTGGCCGTTACAGCGCCCAAGCCATTTCCGGTTTCCTACAGCAATCTTGATGATTTTGGTGACAATGATGTCAGCGACAATCAGCTCCGGAGCAAATTTCTTCTGGCCGCAGTTGCCGGTCTGGGCCGTGCGGACCAAGAGGCTGTCGCCGAGTTTGCCGATGATCTGAGCGTCGACCTGAATCGTTCCACCAAGTGGACCAGAGCGATCCAGGCAGCGTCCGAGCGCGGCCAACCCGGAACGGTCGCGCTGCTGGCGGCCGTCGGCATGCAGGGTCGCTCATGGAAAGTCATGTCTCCGTTGCATCTCTATCACATCATGCAATGCCTGCAGCGGGTGGGGCTGGAGCCGGAAGCGCGGATGATTGCAGCCGAAGCCTTGACGCGGACTTGAGTTTCACCTGGACGATCGGGAGATCCAATCGTGCAACACATCAGTGATGACGATAGCCTCATCGACCGATTTCTGGAAATGCTCGCTGCGGAAGTCGGGGCGTCCCGTCATACTCTGGCTGCGTATCGCACCGATCTGATGCAGGCTTCGGCGATCGCCGGCGGACAATTGGCGCTAGCCGATCGGGAGGTCATCCGGCAGTTTCCCGCGCACTGGCGGAAGCTTCAGAATAGCACGGTCGCCCGCAAATCGTCCAGCTTGCGCCGGTTTTTCGGATTTCTGGTGGAGGAAGGGTTCAGGGAAAATGATCCGTCCGACGCTTTGCCCAGGCCGGGCGTGGTTCGGTCATTGCCGAAAACACTGTCCCACGCTGAAATTGCGCTGCTGTTCGAACGGATTGCCGAAGGCCTGACCGAGAATCCCGAACAGCCGGCTCTGCTTCGGCTGTCCGCCATTCTGGAGTTGCTTTATGGTTCTGGACTGAGGGCCAGTGAACTTGTCAGTCTCGAGCGGTCGTCAATCACCGGCGACAGACCTTATCTGATCATCAGGGGCAAGGGAGAGCGGGAGCGACTGGTGCCGATTTCGCAGCAGGCCTGCAAAGCGGTAGGCCGCTGGGCAGGATCATGCGAGCCCAAGGGAAAATGGCTGTTTCCTTCGAGGGCAGGCCATATCAGCAGAATCAGGCTTTTCCAGATTATCAAGGAGCATGCTGGCAAGGCAGGCATCAACCCGGCCAAAATCAGCCCGCATGTTTTGCGCCATGCATTTGCCACCCATTTGCTGCAGGGCGGGGCAGACTTGCGGGCGCTCCAGACATTGTTGGGTCACAGCGACATCAGCACGACACAAATCTACACGCATATCGACACCGCTCGCCTCGTCGAACTGGTGAACAAACGGCATCCTTTGAGCCAGAGACATCTCGCGCGTTGACCTTTAGCGTGTCGGGTTCTAACTCTTTTTCATGACATCTTATCTCGATTTTGAAAAACCAATCGCCGCGCTTGAATCCCGCATTCTGGAGCTGAGAGACACGGCCGACGAAGGCTCACTCGATATCCAGGCGGAAATCGAAAAACTGCAGGCCAAATCCGCAAAAATGCTCGGCGACACCTATGCGAAGTTGACGCCGTGGCAAAAGACCCAGGTCGCCCGTCATCCGGAACGCCCGCATTTCAAGGATTTCACTGCGGGTCTGTTCGACGAGTTCATCCCCTTGGGTGGCGATCGGAATTTTGGCGATGATCAGGCTATCATCGGGGGGTTTGCGCGGATAGGGGACCGTCGCCTGATCGTCATTGGCCATGAGAAGGGTGACGATACGGAAAGCCGCTTGCGGCACAATTTTGGCATGGGGAAACCCGAAGGATATCGAAAGGCGATACGCCTGATGGACATGGCCGATCGATTTTCACTGCCGGTCTTGACGCTGGTCGATACTTCAGGCGCTTTTCCGGGCGTCTCGGCCGAAGAGCGCGGGCAGGCTGAAGCGATTGCGCGTTCGACAGAAAAATGCCTGTCGCTGGGAGTGCCGATGGTAGCCATTATTGTTGGCGAAGGAGGATCGGGGGGAGCTGTGGCGCTCGCCGCCGCCGAACGCGTGCTGATGTTCGAGCATGCGGTCTATTCGGTTATCTCTCCCGAAGGATGTGCCTCCATACTGTGGCGAACCGGCGACAAGGCAGATGTTGCTGCGGATGCGATGCAAATCACCGCCCAGAACCTGCAAAAGCTGGGCGTGATTGATCGAATCATCGAAGAACCTGTCGGCGGGGCCCATCGCGACCGGAATTTGGCTATCGCTTCGCTTAGACAGGCGATCGTGGAAGAATTCCTGCAACTCGCAAGCCATGACCGAGAGGCCCTTCGCCAGATGAGGCGTGAGAAATTTCTGGAGATGGGCGCGCTTTAATCTGCGGTGCGACTCTGCCTTCTCCGATTTGGCCGGAACACGGAACCCTTTGTCGGATGATCGGTTCCTATATATTGCACAAAGAGGAACCTGACATGAGACGATTTTCAAATGGCCTGACGAGCGCCGCGGCAGTCATAGCGCTGGTGGCGTGCACCGGAAGCGGCGCGGATGCGGGAGCGGTCGGGTCGGCCGGAAGTCAGGCTGGCGAGGCACGGTCAATCTCCCCCGCGGAGAAGCAGAAGGGCGCCGAGGCGCACCCGCAGTTGCTCGAGGAATTCGGCGGGGCCTATACAGGGCCGCAATCTCCCTATGTTGTGGGCGTGGGTCAGAACATCGCAGTGCAATCAGGGCTGGGTAACGCGAGAAGTGACTTTACCGTCACCTTGCTGAACAGCCCGGTGAACAACGCATTCGCGATTCCGGGAGGCTATGTTTACCTCACGCGTCAGTTGATGGCGTTGATGAACGACGAGGCGGAGATGGCCGGGGTGCTCGGGCATGAAGTTGGTCATGTTGCCGCGCGACATAGCGAGAAACGGCAGAAGGCGGCGACGCGGAACGGTATTCTGGGGATTTTGGGACAGATCGGCTCGCAGGTGCTGCTGGGCGATTCCTCGCTCGGACGAATCGGTCAGGAAATCTTCGGAACCGGCAGCCAGCTGCTGACGCTGAAATATTCACGCGGCCAGGAATATGAGGCGGACGATTTCGGGATTCGCTATCTTGCGTCGGCCGGCTACGACCCCCAGGCGCTGTCGTCCATGCTGGCCTCGCTGGCGGCGCAGTCGGCGATCGACGCCCGGGTTGCCGGCCGCGATGCGCGCAGCGCTCCCGAATGGACCAGCACCCATCCCGACCCGGCGCGCCGGGTATCCCGCGCCGCGACCAATGCCAGCAAGCTGAAGAAAGTCGGGGGTCTGCGCAACCGCGACCAGTTCCTGCAGAAACTGGACGGCATCCTCTATGGCGATGATCCCAAGCAGGGGGTGATCGAGGGTAACAGTTTCCTGCACCCCGACCTGAAGCTGAAGTTTACCGTTCCCAGCGGCTTTTCGATGCAAAACGGCGTCCGTGCCGTCAGCATCGCTGGATCGGGCGGGCAGGGCCAGTTCACGACCGGTGCCTATAACGGCAATATGGCCACTTATATCGACGCCGCCTTCAAGGGGCTTGCCGGTCAGGGCAAGACCATCGCCTACGGCGCAATCGAACGGACGACGGTGAACGGACTGCCGGCATCCTATGCAATCGCCCGGGTGGACAGCAACAACGGGCCGGTCGATGTGACCGTCTTTGCCTATGAATTTTCGAAAAGCAGCGCCTATCACTTTGTCACGATGGCGCCGGCCGGCAAAGCTGCCGTGTTCTCGCCGATGTACCAGACCCTGACGAGGCTTTCTGCCGCACAAGCCGCGGCCATAAAGTCGCGGAAAGTGGATGTCGTGACCGTCCGGGCCGGCGATACCATCGCCAGTCTGTCGGCGCGCATGGCTTACACCGATCTTCGCGAAGACCGGTTCCTTGTCCTGAACCGCTTGCGGGCAACGGACAGGCTGCAGCCGGGCCAGAAGGTCAAGATGATCACCTATTGAATTGGTCGGCATAAAAAAAGACGGCAACCCGGAGGGTTGCCGTCCTCTTTTCTTAAACAGTCCGAAGACTATTCCATCGAAGTGTTGACTTCGTTGAAGGTGTTGCTGAGGGTGTTACCCAGCTGACCCATGGCGACGATAGCCGCAACAGCGATCAGAGCAGCGATCAGGCCATATTCGATAGCCGTTGCGCCTTCTTCATTCTTGAACATTTTACGTACGAATTTCATCGGTGGTCTCCTAGTTTGACAAACTTCACTTACCCAGTCAGACCCAAAGCAAGTCCAACGTTCACCAGTCTAAATTACAAACCTTACCAAAAATTTAAGAGTGCAAGCCTTGATCATGAAACGTCGGTTACCTGGTTGGCAACGTCATCCCACATGTTGACGGTCGTGTTGGCCACATTGCCGATCGCAACAATTGCGGTCAGCGCAATGAGAGCCAGTATCAAACCATATTCAACAGCCGTTGCACCCTTGTCGGAAAGATATAATTTTTCCAGAAGATCAATCATGTCTCTCTCGACGCGGGTAAAGTTCTGCTAAGTCGTGAACGGATCCGGTTTCACAGAAATGGCTTAACAAAATCCTTAGATCGCACAAAAAAATGGAAAAAAATCCGACATATCTATTTGTCGCCGCAGCCGCGCTGATCGACGAGGCCGGGAGAATCCTCGTGCAGAAGCGACCGGAAGGCAAACCTTTGCCCGGGCTGTGGGAATTCCCCGGTGGCAAGGTCGAGGCCGGTGAAACGCCGGAATCCGCGCTTGTTCGCGAACTTCGGGAGGAACTCGCAATTGTCGTGCATATCCCCGACATCGTCCCCGTGGCCTTTGCCAGCGAGGCTCTGGCCGATCGCCATCTGATCCTGCTGCTGTACAAGTGCCTCTGTTGGGCGGGCGACATCCGAAGCCCGGATGGACTGGAGCTGCAATGGTTGCCGGTGGAGGCCCTGCATGATCTGCCGATGCCGCCAGCCGATGGTCCGCTGGTTCACCAGCTGTCGCAAAGCCTTCGGTCCCGGTCCTAGTTGTCCCGCGGACCCTTGCGCGAGTCGGACAATGTGTCTGCGAGCGAGGTCTGGCCGCTGCCGCGCCGTGCCGGTTTCGGCTGGTCCGGATGCGCGGCCCAGGCGCAAAGATACAGGATCGTGACCGTTTCCGCGAATTTTCCGTCCGGCCCGGACCGCGCCTGAAACAGGTCACGCATGCGCTCATAAACATCCCGCCGGACCGGCGCCCCGCGCCCCGAGATAATATTGGTACCACCGGTATCGCGGATGTCGGCCAGCAGCCGCTCCAGACTCGAATAGTTCAGGCGCAGGCTATCGCTGTCGGCAACGGGCAAGGCCAGTCCAGCCCGCACTACAAGATCGCCGGCCGTGCGCACGTCAATCTGCGGATGGATATGGGCGGCAACACGATCTTCTTCCGCGCGCATCATCAGCGACTTCAGCGCCGGAAAACTTTCCGCTCCGACCAGCGCGGCCAGCATCAGCCCGTCGGGCGCCAAGATCCGGCGCATCAGGACCAGCGCTCCCGGCAGATCGTTGACGGTATCGAGCGAACCGATATTGATGATCAGATCGAAGCTGTGATCGGCAAAGGGCAACCGGTCGTCGTCGCATTGTACTCCGCCCAGCGCATCGGCAGCCAGAGTCCCGGAATCCGCGCAGATCACGCGGATCCCGCGCGCTTTGAGCTGTTCCGCGACCTGCCGCGCGGGCAGGCCAATCAGCAGCGCCCGCCGGAACTGGCGCTTCACCACATCCAGGCGCTCGAGAATCTCCTCGACCATCAGACGCGAGAAAAAATCGTTACCGCCGGCCCGGACACAGGCACGGTCGCGGACGAGCCGCCTTCTCCTTCGGTCGAATATGTCGGGGACATTGACTGTATCGGTCATAGGGCTTGAGGCTTTACGGGCGGCGGGCAAAAAGATCAAATGCCGTTGCAGTTCTTGATGAAGCCACTCGCCGATTTCGCCTTGCCGCCAAGATGCCCGATATGCGGCGTCACGGTGGAGCAGGACAACCGGTTCTGCATCGATTGCTGGCATCAGCTGAATTTTCTTGCCGAACCCTGGTGCGCCGCCTGTGGTCTGCCCTTTGCCTTTGAACACGCCGCCGACAGCCGGTGCGCCGCCTGCCTAGTCCAGCCCCCCGTCCACGACGGGGTCAGGGCGGTCGTTCAATATGACGAGCGCAGCGCCCTGATTGCCATGCGCCTGAAATATGGAAACCGGCTGGGGCTGGCGGACCTGATAGCGGAACAGCTGCAAAAGTTCATCGAGAATGGCGCTGAAGATGCCATCCTGGTTCCGGTGCCGCTCCACCGGTGGCGCCTGTGGCGCCGGGGATTCAACCAGTCGGTGCTGATTGGCAGAACGCTGGCCCGCATCACGGGCCTCGAAATGAACTGCGGTCTGATCTTTCGCAACCGTATCACTCCGCCACTGCGCGGCATGAGTCCCAGGCAGCGGCGCAAGACGGTGGATGCGGCCTTTGCACTTCGTCCCGCAGCCTCTGCCAGTCTGAGCGGGAGAACGGTCCTGCTGATCGACGATGTCTATACCAGCGGTGCGACCAGCAACGCGTGTGCCCGGCTGCTGAAAAGGGCCGGCGCAGCGCGCGTGTATGTTTTTTGCTGGGCCCGTGTCATAAGAGAAGCTGAGCCCGGCCAGTTTTCGCAGCAGGCAGCGATTGCTTGAAATTTGCTTGGCAAAAGCCCATCTGAAAGTCTGATGGCAGAAAGATTTCAATATGTCGAAAGTCGAGATTTATACCAAGTTTACCTGCGGATATTGTTTTCGCGCCAAAGCCTTGCTGGAGAGCAAGAATGTCAAGTTCGAGGAATTTGATATCAGCATGGGCGGCGAGAAGCGGGAAGAGATGATCCAGCGTTCCGGCGGCAGGATGACCGTTCCGCAGATCTTCATCGATGACCGCCATGTCGGTGGCTCGGATGATCTGGCGGCCCTGAACGAGAGCGGTCAGCTCGACCAGTTGCTGGCAAGCTGAATCGTCCTGGCTGAAGCATTTTGAAAGTTGCACTCGCCCAGTTCTGCAGCGGCATTGTTCCGCAGGAAAATGCCGATCGCTTGTGTCAGGTCATGTCCGAGGCCGCAGCCGGTGGGGCGACGATGCTGTTCACGCCGGAAATGACGGGGCTGCTGGACCGCGACCGCGTCCGCGCGGCCAGTGCTATCCGCGATGAAGCGCATGATGTTGTGCTGTTGGTCGCGCGGCGCGAAGCAGAGCGTCTCGGAATCTGGGTGCAACTCGGCTCGCTGGCGATAAGGGCGTCGGACGATCCCGACGGAAAATGGCTCAATCGGTCGTATCTGATCGATCCTGAAGGCGAGATAGCAGCGCGCTATGACAAGATTCACCTGTTCGATGTCGATCTGAGCCCTTCCGAATCACTGCGGGAATCTGCTGCCTACCGAGGGGGACAGCAAGCGGTCGTGGCGTCCGTTCCGGGTGCGACGCTTGGCCTGTCGATATGCTATGATCTTCGCTTTTCGTCGCTGTACGAAGCCCTGACCAATGCCGGAGCGGATATTCTTTCGGTTCCCGCCGCCTTCACCGTGCCGACCGGCAAGGCGCACTGGGAAATATTGTTGCGCGCCCGGGCGATCGAGTCTGGTGCCTTTGTCATCGCCGCGGCGCAGGATGGCGACCACGCAGACGGTCGGTCGACCTATGGCCATTCCATGGTCGTCGATCCATGGGGCGAAATCTTGCTCGACCTGGGCAAGGGTGAGGGACTGGGATTCTGCGATCTCGACCTCGCGAAAATCGGAGAAGTGCGGTCGCGGGTGCCGGCTGTGGCCAACCGCAAGGAATTTGCGCAGCCGGCCAAGCCGTCATGATAATCTTCGATCTGACATGCAGCGAGGGCGGGCACCGCTTCGAGGGCTGGTTCGCCTCTTCGGCAGACTATGCGGATCAGCAAGCGAACGGTTTGCTCGATTGTCCGGTTTGCGGCAGCAGCAAGATCGAGAAAGCCGCGATGGCACCGAATGTGGCCAGAAAGGGTAACCAGACTCCGGCTGCGGCACCGGCAACCGACGGAAGGCCCGATTCCCCGCCAGCCAAACCGGTCAGCAGCAGGGTGACAGTGCCTGCGGAATATCAGGAACTGATCGGCAAGCTGGCTAAAGCGCAGGCGCAGATGCTGAGCAATTCGGAATGGGTCGGCGACAAATTCGCCGCGCGGGCGCGTGACATTCACTATGGTGATGCGGATGAAAAGCCCATCCACGGGACGGCATCGGCCGAGGAAGTGGCCGACCTTGCCGAAGAAGGCATTACCGCGACGCCCCTACCTTTGCCGGTGCTGCCGCCGGAATCGAAAAATTGACTGTGGCGCGCGCTGGCCGATGTGGCTAAACACGGCTCCGGAACGCGCCCGTAGCTCAGTCGGATAGAGCATCAGATTCCTAATCTGGGGGCCACAGGTTCGAATCCTGTCGGGCGCACCATTCTGCGGTTTTCCAGTTACCGTTTTGCAGATACAGGTTGTCCTTTCCGTCCCCGGGGCGCTCCCGGGAGGTTGACGATGCCGAAGGCCTCGAATGGTCGGTAGGGCGATCGACCGGGATGCAGGCAGGTTTGCGGCGCAGGCATCTGTATCTCGCCGCTGTTGACTTGTCCAAGCAGGGCGGTACCATCCCAAACAGGACATTTACCTTATGAATGGAAAAAATAATGAACGTCATCTTGCGCCTAATTGCCGGCCTGCTTCTGACGGCTTTGCTGCCGCTCGCCGCTCAGGCTGCCGACGATCCCTTTCTCGGCGCTTGGCAACTCGATATTGAGCGATCGACTATCGCAGACAACCCCGGCGTCAAGAGCAAGCAGTTCGTGTTTGCGCCCAGTGCCGACGGGGTGCTGATCACCGAAACGCTGGAACTAATGTCGGAAGACGGAAAGAAGCACGTCTCGCAAATTCCCTATTCCTATGGCCAGGTCACGCCGCAGGCCGGCCCCGGTATCGACGGGTTGCTGGTGGTGAAGGCTGACAGCCACACCGCTTATTGGACCGCTCTGGGGAGTGGCAAGGTCCTGTCGCAGATGCAGGTCGTCGTCTCGAGCGAAGGTACACAGATGACCTTCCGCTATCTCTGGGCCGCGGGAGATCCCACGGGCAGCCGGTTCAATGATCGATATGTCTATGTACCCGTGACCGAGGGGTGACGCGCCGATAGTCCGGTGGTGCCTGACCCGGCAGGATGATGTTCGATCCTACCGGTTCAGGTCAGGGCGACGATACTGGCCAGGATCAGCCGGACCAGATCGGCCTGCCCGCGGGTGCCGGTCTTGGCGTAGATTCGTTTCGAATAGAGCCGCGCGGTTTCGAGGGTGAGGCCAAGCAGGCCGGCGGCTTCCCGAATGGTGACGCCGCGGCTGATGTGGAGCGCGAGCCGCGCTTCCTGAATCGTGAGGCCGAAGAGATTGGCCAGATGCTGGCTGCGTTCGACGCTGCTGGAGCGCTCGCCGTGGACAAAGGCGACCGCCAGCGGCTTGAGGGCGCCGGGCAGGTCGACCGGCGGGGTGGTCAGCAGCATGTCGAGCCAGGGTTCGTCGGAGAGATGGACCGTGCGCACCGCGCTTTCGCCCGCTTGCCGCATCTGCAGAAATTTGCGCAGGATGCCCTGTGCGTCGGGACTCTCCGCGATCAGCCGGCCGTCGGGGGATTTTCGCAGCGTCCGGGCCTCCTGCACGAAGGCTTCCGCCTGTTCGCTCATGTCGATGATGCGGCCTGCGGCATCAAGCATGAACCAGCCGAAGTTGAGCCGCATGATGGCGTCGGCGGATATGCCGGCCTTGAGCCGCTGGCGCTCCAATTCGGAATAGGTGCCTGCGGCGATCGCGAGATGCCCGGCCAGCGCGCCGAGCAGCGCGCCGTCGCTGGCGGAAAAGTCGCTCTGTTTTCGCCCCAGGGAGATCCAGATCTGACCGCCATTGGGCTCTGCCACCCGCATATTGCGGGCGTAGCGGATATCTGCGTCCTGTAGGAACAGGGCCCTGAACCGGCTTTGCCGGGGGTCGTTCGGATCGAGAAACTCGTCCAGCGAATAGACGCGGTTGAGCCGCATCGCCTTGTGGGGCAGGGCAGCAGCCAGCCCTAACTCCTCCTGGTAGATATCGTTGAGGTCGGCCGACTGCTGGGGCAGAGCGGGTATCCGGACGGATTGCAGCCAGTCATGATCGCCCTGAAAGAACAGCCGCGCATAGTCGGCCGCGGTTCTGCGGCGCAGCTGTTCCAGGAAATCCTCCCAAGGGGGCGCCCCGAGGGTACCGCGGTGGAGCGCGGCGATAAGATCATGTTCCTCGCCAAGAATGACTGCCATTTCCCGTCTATATCCCATATGGGAACTACGCGCCAGTCGGAATCCTCTAATAGAGCGGGGAATGATCAGGAATGGAACGACACGTGACCCGCATATTGACCCATCTCGAGCGGCTTGAGGCCGAGGCCATCCACATCATGCGCGAAGTGATGGCGGATGCCCAGAAGCCGGTGATGATGTACAGCGTCGGCAAGGACAGCGCGGTGCTGCTGCATCTGGCGAAGAAGGCCTTCTACCCGTCGCCGCCGCCGTTTCCGTTGCTGCACGTCGATACCACCTGGAAATTCAGGGACATGTATGCGCTGCGCGAAAAGGCCGCGGCGGAGGCCGGCATGGAACTGATCGTCCATCACAATGCCGAGGCGAAGGAGCGCGGGATCAATCCGTTCGATCATGGCCCGCTGCACACCGACATGTGGAAGACGGAAGGACTGAAGCAGGCGCTGGACCTGTACGGCTTTGATGTTGCCTTTGGCGGCGCTCGCCGCGACGAGGAAAAGAGCCGCGCGAAGGAGCGGGTATTCTCCTTCCGGACCGCCAGCCACGGCTGGGACCCGAAGAACCAGCGGCCCGAACTGTGGAATCTCTACAATGCCAAAAAGGCAAAGGGCGAAAGCATCCGGGTGTTCCCGATCAGCAACTGGACCGAGCTCGATATCTGGCAATATATCATGGCCGAGAATATCGAGATCGTGCCGCTCTATTTTGCCGCGCCGCGGCCGACCTATGTCCACGAAGGCGGGCTGTTCATGGCGGATGACCCGGAACGGCTGGAACAGGTCATGGGCTACAGGCCCGAGATCAGCACGCGCTCGATCCGGTTCCGGACGCTGGGCTGCTTTCCGCTGACCGGTGCAGTCGAGAGCACGGCGTCGACGCTGTCGGAGGTTGTCCAGGAAATGCTGCTGACCACCACCAGCGAACGTCAGGGCCGGGTCATCGACAAGGATGAAGGCGGGGCCGGGATGGAGAAGAAGAAGCAGGAGGGCTATTTCTGATGACCGAGCAGACCGTCAAGGCATCCAGCTACGAAACCGAAGCGCTGATCTCCGAGGATATCGACGCCTATCTGTCGCACCACCAGAACAAGGAGCTTCTCCGCTTCATCACCTGCGGCAGTGTCGACGACGGCAAGAGCACGCTGATCGGACGGCTGCTCTACGACAGCAAGATGATTTTCGAGGACCAGCTGGCGGCACTGGAGGCGGACAGCAGGAAGTCGGGAACCCAGGGGCAGGAGATTGATTTCGCCCTGCTGGTCGACGGTCTGGCGGCGGAGCGGGAGCAGGGCATCACCATTGACGTCGCCTATCGGTTCTTCTCGACGGAAAAGCGCAAGTTCATCGTCGCCGACACGCCGGGACACGAGCAATATACGCGGAACATGGTCACCGGCGCGTCCACCGCCGACGCCGCGATCATCTTGGTCGACGCTCGCAAGGGAATATTGGTGCAGACCCGGCGGCATTCCTACCTGGCGCATCTGCTGGGGATCAAAAACCTGATCCTGGCGGTCAACAAGATGGATCTGGTCGATTTCAGCGAGGAGGTGTTCGAGACGATCGTCGCCGACTATCGCGCCTTTGCCGAGGGCATCGGTATCAAGAGCTTTACCGCGATCCCGATTTCCGGGTTCCGCGGCGATAATATCACCACGGCACCATCGGCCAATACCGGCTGGTATGAGGGTCCGGCACTGATTGCGCATCTCGAGAATATCGAGATCGCGGCGACCGCGGCGCAGGACCGGCCGTTCCGCATGCCGGTGCAGTGGGTCAACCGGCCCAATCTCGATTTTCGCGGCTTTTCCGGTCTGGTCGCGGGGGGCTCCGTCAAACCCGGCGATCCGGTGCGGATCGTGCCGTCGGGCAAGAACAGCAGGGTCAAGGATATCGTTACGCTCGATGGCAAGCTCGATGAAGCGGTGGCCGGCCAATCGGTAACGATCACCCTGGAGGACGAAGTCGACTGTTCGCGCGGCGATGTCATCGCGGCGGCAGGGGCTCCGCCAGAGGTCTCTGACCAGTTCGAGGCCACCATCGTTTGGATGAGCGAGGAGGCGTTGAAGCCTGGGCGTGGCTACTGGCTCAAGCTGGCGACGCAGACTGTGAGTGCTTCGGTTCAGGAGCCGAAATACGAGATTAACGTCAACACGATGGAGCATCTTGCTGCCAAGACCTTGGAACTGAATGCGATCGGCGTTGCCGAAGTGCGCACCGACAAGCCGGTCGTGTTCGAAGCCTACGGCGACAATCCGGAGCTTGGCGGCTTCATCCTGGTCGACAAGCTCAGCAATGCCACGGTGGCCGCCGGCATGCTGCATTTCAGCCTGCGGCGGGCGTCCAATGTCCATTGGCAGCCGACAACCATATCGCGCGAGGAACATGCGCTGCTGAAAAACCAGACACCACGGGTGCTCTGGTTCACCGGGCTCTCCGGGTCGGGCAAATCGACGATCGCGAACGAGGTCGAGAAGCTGCTCAACCTGATGAACCGGCACACGTTCCTGCTTGACGGGGACAATGTGCGGCACGGCCTGAACAAGGATCTCGGCTTTACCGAGGCCGACCGGATCGAGAACATCCGCCGGGTCGGCGAGGTCGCGAAACTGATGTCTGATGCCGGGCTGATCGTGCTGACCGCCTTCATCAGCCCGTTCCGGGCCGAGCGCAGGATGGTCCGCGAGATGCTGCCGGACACGGAATTTATCGAGATATTCGTCGATACGCCGCTGGCGGTTGCCGAACAGCGCGATGTGAAGGGGCTCTACAAGAAGGCCCGCAGCGGCCAGCTGAAGAATTTCACCGGGATAGATTCCCCTTATGAATCACCGGAGAGTCCGGAAATCCGGGTCAATACGGTGGAGATGACCCCGGTCGAGGCCGCCGAATATATTGTCCGTCAAATCATGCCGCTGAAATGAGTGAAACCATGACCGACGCCCAGCTTGCGGCCCATCTTGCAACCGTTGCCGGGCGCCTTCTGCTCGGCGTCCGGGACAGCGGCGTTTTTGACGGCAAGGCGCTTGGCAAGGCCGGCGACAAGACCGCGAACGAGTTTCTGGTTCACGCCTTGCGCCATCAGCGCCCCGAAGACGGCCTGCTGTCAGAGGAAAGCAAGGATACCAAAGAACGGCTGACCAAGTCGCGTGTCTGGATCATCGATCCGGTCGACGGCACCCGGGAGTTTGGCGAGGGACGGTCGGACTGGGCGGTCCATGTGGCACTGGCGATCGACGGTGTTGCGTCCGTCGGAGCGGTTGCATTGCCCGGTCTGGACGGCGGGATCGTGCTGCGGAGCGACGGGACCGGCAGCCTTCCCGATCGGGACGGGCCGCCGCGTCTTGTCGTCAGCCGTACCCGCCCCGCCGCGGAAGCGATTTCGGTCGCCAACCGGCTTGGAGGCGAACTGGTTCCGATGGGGTCCGCAGGGGCCAAGGCGATGGCTGTGGTGCGAGGGGAGGCGGAGATCTATCTCCATTCCGGCGGCCAGTATGAATGGGACAGCTGCGCCCCGGTCGCGGTGGCATCGGCACATGGATTGCACTGTTCGCGGCTTGACGGATCCCCGTTGCTGTATAATCAGGGCGATACCTATGTGCCGGATCTGCTGATTTGTCGGAAGGATTGGAAGGTTAGAGTGTTTGACGCGCTAAAGGACTGACTTCGTCAGACAATCGCGGATTTCCTTAAAAAAATATTTATATTACAAGTACTTAAATGTATTTAATTGGGGCTGGCGCTAGCTGGAACAGCTGTCATCCATTTTATCGGACAGTATTTCGAGCGCCTCGGCGATCTTCAATGCCGCCAGCGAAAGTTGCAGATTGTCGAGTTCTGCCAATATGCCTTCCAGCGGGCCGATGACCTCGTTCTTCAGATTTCGTTTGGCGCTGTCAGTCATGATTCCAATTTCCTAGCAAATGATAGTCAACGATTTTTTTCCGGACAGTCCTGGTTCAAACGGGCAATTCTTCGTTAACGGGCGATAGGGATGAATGTTAAACATGCGGCGGCAATGGGTTCTGGGTCCCGCGCTGGGTTGGGAGGCAGGCGGAGGCTGCCGAGCCAGTTGCGTTCACTCTGCGGGAACGATATGAGCAAGCAGAATTTATGGGACATTAATCGTGGACGAAAGCGATCTTGAGGTATCGCGCGTAGCCAAGTTGACCGCAAAGCAACGCGAATGCCTGCACTTGGTGGTGCTGCGAAAATCCTCCAAGGAAATAGCGAGGATTCTGGGAATATCCAAACCGGCCGTCGACCAGCGGCTGATCAGTGCCCGTCGCGTTCTTGAGGCGTCTACGCGAGACGAAGCCGCCCTGATCTATGCCCGGGCTTCCGGCACCTATGACCGGATATTATATGATCCGGCAGGTGTTCCCTTCCACGATGAAAACGGGGCAGAACAGCAGCAGGACGAGGCGGCAGATTCGTTCATCCTGGAAGAAGTTTCCAATCCCTATGACTTCGCAACCG
This sequence comes from Parasphingorhabdus sp., assembly GCF_036964565.1. Taxonomy (GTDB): domain Bacteria; phylum Pseudomonadota; class Alphaproteobacteria; order Sphingomonadales; family Sphingomonadaceae; genus Parasphingorhabdus. The sequence goes on from NZ_JBALTN010000001.1 coordinate 235,560, forward strand.
GGCATGATCGCGATGTTTGGCCCCAAATCCTGAAAGATACAGGGGGACACTGGGGTGCTGCGCAGCGAATTGCGATCATTGTCGTTTTGACGATTGGTATCCTGGCGATCGTTTTGATCGGACTGTCCGTCTCCCAGTCTCTTTCCAGTCTTGTGGCAAACTAACCGGCCATCAGACTCAATTAGATGGATGCACAATGCATCCGCGATTTGCGGAAGGGAGAAGTCATGTCTTATAAAATCAGAATTGCCTGCGACCGGATCAAGCGCGATGTCCCTGAGACGGAAACGTCGATTGATGTCGCGCTGATCTCCGTGTCGCACTTGATGGCTACGCTATTGGAGGCGCGCATCGATACGGGCCTTCCCGCTGGTACCGGTCAGGCTGCGGTGCGCCGTCTGGCCAAAGCACAAATGGCGCTGGTCGAAGCGAGCACAGATGTGCTGAGGGTGCACGGAGAACTCAGGAAGGTCGGGCAGGCGGTCGCCGGCCTTGATTTGCACGAGGATTGCCCGCCGGCTCAGGCGTGCGCCAGCACCCATGTCCTGCATGTGGCCTGAGCGATCTCGGTTGACTGTGATGCCCGCGACTGGTCCATATAGGACATGCGGACGTCCATCTTCCTTCTCCTGCTCGCGATCAGCTGCGTCTATGCGATCTCTCGAGGAGGGGCGCCGGAGCGATGGGTTGCTGCCATCATCATTGGCATGGGCGCGCTGGACCCGCTTGTTCATGTCGTTACACCTCTGGAATATGCCAAGGTGGACCCCGGGCATCTGTTTATCGATCTGGCGGGATGGCTTGGCTTCCTTTGCGTCGCGCTTCGGGCAAACCGGTTCTGGCCGTTATGGGTAGCCGCGCTGCAGACAATCGCATTGGTGGCACACATGGCAAAACTGCTGGACGTAACGATCCAGCCAAAAGCCTATATGATCATGCAAATAGCATCCTCCTATCCCTTACTGGTCGTGCTGATGATTGGAACATTCTGCCACCGCAAGAGATTGAAGACCATCGGGACCGAGAGGTCCTGGCGCAATTCCTAGCCATCATCGCCCCGAACGAGGCGCAGCACCTTTCCAGCGCGCTGCTGTCGGAATTCGGTTCGATAGGACGTATATTGGGGGAATCCGCCATGTCTCTTGACCGCATTCTGTCCGGGCAAGAGGAGGTCGTCAAATTGCTGCAGGCAACGGAACGGCTGATGCTGGCCCGGCTGCTCACAGATATTCCCCGCAAGCTGGTGGCGGGTACCGATCAGCGGCTTGTTCAATATTTGCAGGCGCGCATCGGGTCCCGGTCCACCGAGACCATGCGGATATTATTTCTGGATGGCGCAAACCGGCTGATGGGGGATGAGGAATTTGGAGACGGTTCTCCCCGGCGGATACTGGTGCAGCCCCGATCCATCGTGAAGCGCGCTCTGGAGCTCGATGCGAGCGGGATCATTCTCGCCCACAATCATCCAGGCGGCAATCCCGAACCGAGCAGGAAGGATGTCCAATTTACCCAATCCCTGAAATCGGCATGCCAGCAACTGGATATCCGCCTGCAGGACCATATCATCATCTCCGGCAACCGTTGGGCGAGCTTGAGGAAGCTGGGATTGTTGTGACCTAGGGCAGGGACCAGCACCGTACGCCGGGATTGCGTGGTCGAACCAGCCAATATGCCAGAATATATATCCCGAAGATGCGGCGGGGAAGATGGGAACAGATGCCATTGTCGCAGTTCTGGAACGCCGGGGTGCCCGGAAAGCTTGCCCGGCCAAGAATTAGTCAAAACCGGTTGCGATGGCCGGTCGAATGGTCAATATTCGGTCGCTGTTATATGGAACAACATCACTCCCTGGAGCAATCCGGACAGATTTGCGTGACCCGGATAACGGACATAATTGTCCGGCGCGAAGATTTCCGTGGGCGGCAGGCCAGCGGTGACGATTTCCACAATAACTGGTTGTCACCTGCCGTTTACTGACCCAGTAGGCAACAGAGATGTTTGCGCCCGGAAGAGCGCTCGGCTTTGGGAATTACTATGGAATTTACCTATAAAGAGATTCAGGAGATTCTCTCGCAGAAGCATGATATCGCCAAGACCAGCATTACGGCGTTTCGCGGCAGGATCCAGCACATGCAGCGGCAGGGATTTCCGACAGGGATCAATACCGGCAAGGGCCGGCCGGCTTCCTACACATGGCGCGAGCTGTTGCTCCTGGCTCTGGCGTTCGAATATCTAGAAATCGGCTCGACTCCGGACCGGGCCATCGCCGAAATCATCAAGCTGGAAGACATGCTTCTCGCTGGGGTCGCGAAAGTGATCCTGGCCGACAAGGAATCCGGTGGCAGCGATCAGGGCAGTCACTTTCTTTTTGCCGAACTGTCCGCGCTGCTGACGCTGAAATCCGAGGAGAGCTGGTATCAGCAATGCAAGATCCTGTCGTTCCGGGAGATCAGCCAGATCTTGTCTTCCGAAGGCAATGATGCGTTCCGATCGCCTTATGCGATCATTGACCTGCGCCAGTTTCTGGGCGGAATATTCATGAGCGTCATGAATGTCTGCGGTCTCAATAACCAGATCATGGCCCAGGACATAAAATTATGGGCTTCGCGCCAATTGTCGGTGGCACATTAGCACACCGTGATTGCGGTAAGCATCCCAGTTCCTCAAGCTGACCAAATCACTCTCGCCGGTTAATAGCCATTGTTTTTGACCGTCCCTGACTCCGAGGTCCTGTTTTCAGGCCAGCCGGAGGAGTGTGGTCTATCGTGCCGTTTCGTGAACAGGGGGCCGAGGGCGGCAGACGCATCGTGGTCGCCTCTGCGCTTGCGATGCTGTTGTGCAGTCCCGCCGGGGGAGCGGAGTCGACAACCGGCAGCGGCGGCGGTTCCGCGATGACCCAGGCAAGAGCCGTTATCCGTGATGGCATCGAACTGCGGCAAGAGGGAGGGACGCTCTCCCCCGCTCCGGCCATGACAGCGGCGTTGCAGGTCAATGTCGTGCCGTGCGATCCGGAAATGCGGAAAATCCGCGCGGATTGCGTTCTTCTTGTCTATGAAATCCAGTAGCCGATATTATGGCAACCCGTGTCCTTGCGTTTGGGTCGGGTGCTGATCCGTCAGCTATCGGGCGCGCCGGATTCCGGCGCGGATTCCTCAATATCCTTAAGGATTTGAATGGCTTCCTCAACCTTGATCGCCGGCACAGCCAGTTCATTGTCGTCCAGGAAACCGAGAACCTTTTCCAGTTTGTCGATCAACTTTTGCACGGCAATATTCTCCTTTCCCACGCGTCGCGACGTTGCATGGCCAGAAATTTGCGGGTTGAAATCATCTCATCTCCTCCCGGGTTTGCCAAATGACTGCTGTCATGATCTGCTTGGAGCAACCCATTAGGATTAAACGATTATATGTACAATAGTAACGACCCGTATTTATACACGGTCTGCCATGTGTATCATCTTGTAAACCATTTGGACAGAGGCGGTTAAAAATCCGGCGCCAGAGCCGGATTTCCTGCTTGTGGCGGCGCAATCCGCCCCCATGCCCGACGATTGCCGCGGGTTGCACATTAATAATTGTTTTCCTGACCGTTAACCACAGTGTGAAGGAGCCAAGCTATGGCCAAATATGATTATGACTTCGTGGTGATCGGAGGCGGGCCGGCCGGTCGTCGAGCTGCGATCCAGGCGTCCAAGCTAGGAAAGTCGGTGGCCGTGGTCGATGACCAGAAGCTGATCGGCGGCGTGTCGGTGCATACCGGAACACTGCCATCAAAAACGATCCGGGAGTCGGTCATGTCCGTGACCGGCTGGCGCGACCAGCATTTCAAGTCCCGGCAGCATCGCAATGGCATAAAGCTGATGCAGGATTCCATCAATTCGCGGCTGTCGACCACATTGGGCGACGAGGTCGAGGTCATTGACAGCCAGCTTGCGCGCAACAATGTCGCGATCCTGAAAGGCAAGGCGAAATTCTGCGGCACGCACAAGCTTGCTATCCAGCAGAATTTCCAGGGCAAGAAGACCATTTTTTCGGTCACCGCAGAAAAATTCCTGATCGCCGTCGGGACCAAGCCGTTCCGACCGAAAAGCATCCCGTTCAACGGCACCACCGTTATCGATAGCGACAGCGTGGCCGCCAACCTGCCGATGCCGAAAAGCATCACCGTCGTGGGGGGCGGAGTGATCGGGCTCGAATATGCCACGATTTTCTCGACCCTGGAAATCCCGGTAACGGTGGTGGAGGCGCGGGAGCGGATTCTGGAGTTTATCGACCGGGACATCATCGCCAATTTCGTTCAGCAGCTGTCCGACCGGGGCATCAATCTCCGGCTCGGCCGAACCATCGACAGGATTTCCCTGAACAAGCAGGGTCACCCGACGATCATTCTTGACGATGGCCGGCAAGTCCAGTCCGAAATGCTGCTGTTCACCGCTGGCCGGGTCGGCGCCGTCGACAGTCTCGGACTGGAAAAAGTGGGCATCGCGTGCGACAGCCGCGGCCGGCTGGAGGTCGACAGGCAAAGCCTGCAGACCAGCCAGCCGCATATCTATGCCGCCGGCGACATCATCGGTTTTCCGGCGCTGGCCTCCACCTCGATGGAGCAGGGGCGGCAGGCCGCCTGCCACGCCTTTGGTGCTCCCATCCAGAATTCGGGCAACAGCTTTCCGCTCGGCATCTATGCCATTCCCGAGATTGCCAGCATCGGCCTGTCGGAGGAAGAGGCGCGGGCCAAGGGGTTCCAGGTGGAAATCGGGATAGCCCGCTTCCAGGAAACCTCACGCGGCCATATCCTGGGCAATTGCAAGGGCATGCTCAAGTGCATTTTCGATTTGCACGCGCGCACGTTGCTGGGCGTGCATATCGTCGGCGAGGGCGCGACGGAGCTGATTCACATCGGTCAGGCGGTTATCAACCTGAACGGCGGGATCGACTATCTTTCGGACAATGTCTTCAATTTTCCGACGCTGGCGGAGGCCTACAAGGTCGCCGCGCTGGATGCCTATAACCGTATGCCGAAACCAAGACTGCGAGCCTGACATGAAAATCCATATCAAGAACATCTGGCACTCCTACATGGGTGACAAGGACGGCGGCGACGTCTGCCCCGTCTGCACCGAGGTCGAGGGCCAGCGCTCGCCGATGTACGAGATCGGCAATTTTCTGGTTCGCCACAATCTTGCGATCAATCCGAAAAACCTGGAACAGAGCTGGGAATATGTCTGCGGCACCAACAAGGAGCTGAAGGCGGAGCTGGATCGCGCCTCCTCGGCGGCGAAGCTCGACAATGAATCGGCGCTTGCGATCTACGACAAATATCTGAACGACGATATCAACGGCCGGATCGGGAAGATATTCGAGGAGGCCGTCGAGCATATCCACAATTCGTCAATGATCATCAAGGCCGGCAATGACAATGCGATCAAGCACGAGACGCAGCTGATCGAACAGGCGGATGACATCCGCGGCGGCAAGACTTCGCTTGAGCACTCGATCGAGAAGCTGCTGGGCCTGTCCCGCCTGATGGTGGAATCCACGCGCGAGAACCGCGAGCAGATATCGGAAACCAACAAGAAGCTGGCCACGCTGCAAAGGGAGCTCGAGGTGGCCCGCAGCGAGGCTGACCATGACAAGCTGACGCGTCTGCCGAACCGGCGGAAATTCGACCGGGTGCTGGACGCCGCGCTGCAGCGGCACAAGGATCAGCAGCAGCCCTTTGTGCTCGCCTTTGTCGATATCGACCATTTCAAGCGGATCAATGACACGTTCGGCCATGATTGCGGCGATCGGGTGCTCAGGATGATCGCCGACCAGCTGTCCGAGCTGTCCGACAACCGCTGCCACATATCCCGCTACGGCGGAGAGGAATTTGCGATATTGTTCGAGGATAGCGAGCTCGACCCGGTGTTTCGCAAGCTCGACCAGTGCCGGGCAGCGCTGGCCGAGAAATCGCTGGTGGACGTGGGATCGGGCAAGCCGATGGGGCGGATCACCTTTTCCGCCGGCATGACCCAGTGCCTGAATTCGGACGCGAAGACCTCGGTGCTGCGAAAGGCCGATCTGGCGCTCTACAGCGCCAAGTCGGAAGGCCGGAACATGATCTGCGTCTATTCTCCCGATGTCGATAGCGACGAGCAGGCGATGGGCTAGACGCCCCGCCCCGGAACGGGGCTTCCCTCAAATATTTCCCAAGGGCACCCCGGCGCGACCGCGGTGTTTCTGTATGGGGGCACGAGATCCGCCCGAGAACGGGTGCCGACCTTCGGCTGGCAGAGCTGGCCGGGGCGATCGGTGAGGGGCGTTCTTCCGCGACTAGCACGAAGACGCCTGGCTCAAGTCGGCTTTCAAGATTGTCGGGGAGATGGGGTAGGACGATAAAGACCGCCCTACCCAAACCTGAAGAAGCGCATACCAGGTGCACTACGTTCACCCAGACTGTGGCCTGCGGGGGCTGAACAGTCTCGGTAGAAAGTTTTCAACCTTTCTGCGTCAACCTATCGGAATCCCGGCTGCGAAGATCAAATAGTATCCCCACCATTTTGGCTTTATGGGACCCTATTATATCCATTTTGGTGCGAATGTCGCCCCACGGCCAGCGGATATGCGCGGCTGCTATCGTCCTTCAGCGGCGCTTCAAGGTGATGGAAATGCGCCGGTTTCTGTCATCCATGCGGTCTTCCGGATTATAGGGCTCGGTATCGGCGACGCCCTCGATGCGGGTCACCCGGGAATTGACGACGCCCTGTTCGACCAGTTCCCTGCGCGTCGCCTCTGCGCGCGCCGAGGACAGCATCCAGTTGTTCATGTTCTTGCCGCTGGCATAGGGCAGGCTGTCGGTATGGCCCCGGATGACCAGCTGGTTGTCGACCGAATCCAGTATCCTAGCCACTTCGCCGATCAGCACCCGGGCCTTTGGATTGAGATTGTCGGTGGCCAGGGCGAACATGCTGAAATTGGCTTCGTCGATGAGATCGATCCGCAGGCCCTCGACGGTATCGGTAAAGCGGATATTCTTCAGCAGCGCGAGCTTCGACGGATCCTTCTTGATCCGGTCGCGGATGCGCTTCTCGAATTCCTTGGCGTCGATTTTCGGCCGGCTTTTGTCATCCTTGCCTTTTTCGTCCTGGGTGCCCGTGGCGTCGCGCGGTATGGTCATCGACCGGGTTCCGGTTTGCGAGGCCCTGTGCGGATAATTGTCCTTGGATGTCAGGGAGTCGCCGCCGAACATGCCGTTTGACCCGGCGCTGCCTTGCCGCATTTCGACGAGGGTTGGCGCAAAATAGTCGGCAAGGGCCTTGCGCTGCTTCTCGTTGGTCGCGCCGAGCAGCCACATCAGCAGGAAAAAGGCCATCATCGCGGTCACGAAGTCGGCATAGGCGACCTTCCAGGCGCCGCCATGGTGACCCGCATGGGCCTCCATGATGATCTTTTTGACGATGATCGGGGGCTGGTTGGAACCGGCGTCGGCCTTTTTTGCCATTGGTCAGCGCGCCCTTATCGCATCAAACACGTCGGCGAAGCTCGGCTGGTTGGCGTGCTGCAGGCTGGTCCGCGCCGCCTCGATGATCAGCGGCTGCGGATGGCCGTGGAGGCTGGCGATGATGATCTGTTTGGCAACCTGGTAGATGGTCGCGTCGCTTTCGATCACCGATCGCGCGCGTTGTGCCATCGGACCGGCAAAACCGTAGGCGAGCAACACGCCGAGGAAGGTGCCGACAAGCGCAGAGCCGATCATGCCGCCCAATATGGCAGGCGGCTGATCGATCGCGCCCATTGTCTTGACCACGCCGAGAACCGCGGCGACGATGCCCAGCGCCGGCAGCGCGTCCGCCAGGCCCTGCAGATTGTCTGCCGGGGCGATCGCTTCGTGGTGGTGGGTCTTGATGCTCTGGTCCATCACGTCCTCGACGGCATAGGGATCCAGCGTGCCCGACGAGACGACCACCAGTCGCAGGCTGTCGGAGATGAGATGGACCAGCGTCTCGTCTTTCAGCAGCTTGGGATATTCGCTGAAGATCGGCGAGGCCTTTGGATCCTCGATATGCGGTTCGAGGGCCACCGGCCCTTCGCTCTTCAAAATCTTGGTCAGCTTGGAAACCAGCAGGATGCAATCCATGAAGTCCTGTTTGGCATAGGTCGGGCCCTTGAACACTTTCCCGAAGCCCCCCAGTAGCGCTTTCAGCTGAGCGCCGGAGTTGCCGATGATCAGCGCGCCTACCGCAGAGCCGCCGATTATGCCCATTTCGATCGGCAGGGCGTGCAATACCACGCCCATGTCTCCTCCAGACAGCGTGAAAACGCCGAAGACCATGACGAGCAGAACAACAATACCAATACCGGCAAACATATATCAATTCCCCATCGACGGCTTCCGAGTGTTAGGTTCCTCCTCGCTTCGGCTGAGAGGGGACCCGGACATTATGATGATAAACGGAGGATCCGGCATTTGGTTAAGGGCCGAATAACGCTGAATCCATAATCCGCTAGCCGATCAGCTGAATGAGCGAGGTGCTTGCTGATTTGGCGTAAAGTCTCTGCGCCGCTTCCAGATTGACCAGCAAGGACTGGAACCGGGTAACCGCCTCCGCGACATCGGTGCTTTCCAGCACGGATTGCCGTTCCGTCGAAGTCAGCTGCGATCGCTGAAGCCTGTCTTCCTGCTGATCGAGCCGGTTTACCATGACGCCCTGACTCGCGATCAGGCTGGAAAAATGGGTGATCATGGATCCCGCCCGCTCGAGCTGCTGTGCCCGGTCTGCCGCGGTGCCAGTGCCGACCGCCGAGATCATCTCTGCCATGATCGTGTCGAGATCAAGAGGGCCGCCCGCGACATTGATGGATTGCGCCACCGTCTGCAGGTTGGGCGATGGCGTGACCAGAACATTGGTATCGATGCGCATCTGGATCGGGTCACCCGCATGAAAGAGATTTCCGCCATAGCTGTCCTGCGCCTGGGTAAGCTGGTTGAACTGGTCGCGCAGGCCTTGCAGCTCGATCGCAATGACTGCGCGATCCTGGGGCGAAATTGTTTCGTTGTTGGCGAGGATGACGAGTTCGCGTGCGCGCGTGACGCCGTTGGCAATTGCATCGAGCGATGATTCTGCCTGCTGCGCCATGATGCGCGCTCGCCCAATGTTGTTGAGCCATGAATCCTCGATGGCCGCCTTGCGTCCCAGGCTGGATATTTCCAGCCAGCTGGATGGGGCTTCGGACGGGCGACTGAAGCTTTTTCCGCTGGCAATCGTCTCCTGCGTCTTGCCGATGAGTGCCGACAGTTCGGATTGAATCTGTATGCTGTCATTGGGACGGGTTCTGTTGATCGATTCCATGGTTCTGTCTTTCGGGTACGATGGGCTAGAAGATCGCCAGGATCGACTGCATGGTTTCCCGTGCCACCTGAATGATACGCGCCGAGGCCTCGTAGGATTGCTGGAGCCGGATCAGATCCGCCGCCTCGCGATCCAGATCGACCGCAGACACATTGTTCCTGGCTTCCCGGGTCGCCCGGTCAAATGCCGTTGCGGCTTCGCTTTCGCTGCGCGCCGCGAGCAGATTCTGTGCTTGGCCGAGAGCAATTTTCTCATAGCCCTGTTCGGTACCGGTTGCGGTGCGCAAATCGACGAACGCCAGAATATTGCCATTGGCGACGCCTGCCGGCGAGGCGAGGGCGAGATCGCTGGCCGCCAGTCCCGTTATCGCCAGGCTTGCAGCAGTTCCGCCATGAGATACGATCGCAGCACCGGGCGCGCCGGCATCGGTGCGACCATTTGCCTGCCAGGTGTTGACCTCGTCGGCAAATTGCACGGCAAGACTGTTCAAGTCATTGCCAAGATTGACGAGGCTCGACTGGGAGCGATGCAGCCCGCCCAATGTTCCGTTCGCAGGAGGTGCCTGCACGGCACCGCCAATCTCGAGGTCGAAACTGGCTCCGGCATTGGCGATGAAATTGACGGGCGTAGCGGCGTTGAAGGTCAGCAAGCTGGTGCCGTTGCGCGATATATCGGCAGTGCCGTTCTGGCCGAAGCTGATCTGCACATCCAGCTTCTCCGTGATCACCGTCAAGGCGGCATCGCGGCGGTCCAGCAAATTGGTATGCTGACCGGTGCCGGAGCGCAGGGGACGCAATTGCTGGTTTATCGTCGCCAGTTCGCTCAGCGCGCTGTTGAGTTCCTGTGCTTGCTGTGTTGCCGCCCCGTTGATCAGCTCGACCGAGGAGCCGAGACTGAGCGATGTCTGGTTGAAGCGGTGAACCGTGGCCTCGATATCGCCAAGAAACTGGTTGCGCAGCGCCGGTTCGAAGGGGACAGCGGACAGCTCCTCGGCGCTGCCGAACAGCTGCGTAAGCTGTGCTCCTATGTCCACATCATTGTTGGCGAGGGCAATTTCGCCTTGGTCGAGCCATTGGACCAAGACTTCGCTGCTGACCCGGCTCGCGCCCGTCTGCCGGGTGGCGGCCTCGAGAAACTGGTCGCTGGAACGTGTGATGCCGCCCACCGCGACGGTGCCGAAACCGTTGTAGTTACTGTACAGGGGATTGGTCGCGCCATATGCGGCCGTCTCGCCGATATTCAACGATCGACGGACATAGTCGGGATTGTCCGCGTTGGCGACGTTGGAGCCGACGACGTCCAGTGCGCGGGAATTGGCCTGGATCGCCGCCCGACCTATGTTAAGAAGGTCAGACATCCTTGTTTTCCACATGGCGGGCGAGCATTTGCGCTATGCCGAACACGCCGCGCTGGGCCATGGATTCAGCGATTTTGGCGTCCTGCATGTCGCGAAACTGCTGCATCCCCTGGCCCTCGAAAAGCCCTTCGCCGAGCGAGGAGCTCCGCATCGTCGACAGCATCTGGCGCACGAAAATGGCCTCGAAATCGGCGGCCATGGACTGAACGTCGTCGCGCTTTCTGGTGGTCGCTGCCGAGTTTGCGGCGGCAGAGGCGGGAGCAGGGCCGCTGAGGGGTAAGATACTGGTCATATGATTATCAACTCCGCTGTCAGCGCACCGGCTTGTTTCAGGCCCTCCAATATTGCTGTTAGATCAGACGGTGGAACGCCCAGAGAATTAATAGTCTCGACGATTTCCGCGAGCGATGCCCGCTTGCCGATTTCAAACGCGGGTCTGCTCGGCTCTTCCACGCTGATCGCGCTGTTCTGCTCGGTCGCGGTCTGGCCGCGGCTGAACGGTGCGGGCTGAACCACGGTCGGATTTTCCTCGACGCGAAGGGTCAGCTTGCCGTGGCTGACCGCCGCTGGCCCGATCCGCACGGCGCCATTGATGACCACCGTTCCGGTGCGGGCGTTGATGATGATCCGGGCAGGCGCATCGGCCGGCTTGACTTCCAGATTCTCGATCCGGCCCATCAGCATGACGCGTTCCTGCGCACCGATTGGCGCGGCAATGCGGACGGTCACGGCATCTGCGGCGATCGCCTGCTCGGCCCCCAGGGCCTGGTTTATCGCATCCGCAACGCGCAACGAGGTTGTCAGGTCTGCATCGGTCAGGTTGAAGCTGAGAAACGGCTGGCTTTCAAATCCTGTTGCGACCGTCCGTTCGATCGAGGCGCCGCCGGAAATGCGTCCGACGGAGGGGATGTTGACGGTGACTTGCGAGCCATCGGCGGCAGAGACACCGAGGCCGCCGACTGCCAGATTGCCCTGGGCCATGGCATATATTTGCTGGTCTGCACCAAACAGCGGCATCAAGATCAAGGTGCCGCCGCGCAGGGATTTTGCCTTGCCGATGGCGGAGACGGTTACGTCCATGCGCTGGCCTGGCTTGGCAAAGGCCGGCATTTCCGCGGTGACCAGCACCGCCGCGGCATTTTTTGATGCCGGGTTGACGCCGGGGGGCAGGGTCAGGCCGAGCCGGTTGGTCACGCCCTTGAGGCCGACGGTTGCATATTCGAGACTGTCATCCCCGGTTCCGGCGAGCCCGACGACGACGCCATAGCCGACCAGCTGGTTGGTCCGGAGGCCCTCGAAACTGCCGATATCCTTGATCCGTTCTGCCTGCGCCGCTGGCGCGACCACGAACGCCGCCGCGACCAGCGCGAGCATTGCAGCGAGCCAGTGATACGGCCGGTTGATATTGAAAAACTGGGTCATGATATCTCTTCTGCTGAAAGCTAGAATGGCGAAACGAAGGAAAAGAATTTCTGCAGCCAGCCCTGTTTGCTGGCCGATGCAATTTCCCCGGTGCCACCGTAGATGATCCGTGCATCGGCCACCCGGGTCGACGGGATCGTGTTGTCGGGCGAGACATCGATGGCGCGGACAAGGCCGCTGAACTGGGTATGTTCATCGCCGCGGTTGAGTGATGTGAGCTTCTGTCCGCGCACCAGCATGGTGCCGTTCGGATAGCTTTCGGCCACGGTCACGCTGATCTGCCCCTGGAGACTGTTGGACTGGCCGGCGCTGCCGGTGCCGGAAAAATTCTGGTTGCCGCTGGCGGTCACATCGCTGGGCGAAAAGAACGAGAACAGGCCGGTGGCCGGCGGGGCGAGCGAAAAGCCGCCGTTGCGGTCCTTCGAGGCGCTGTTGGATTTAGACGCGCGGGTCTGCTCGACCAGCAAGATCGTGATGATGTCGCCGCGCCGGCTCGCCCGTGTGCCGTTGGTCAGCGCGGAATAGCCCGACGCGACCTGAAAAATGGCGCCGTTGGCGGCGACCGGTTCGGGCGCGGGCGGCGCTGTGACAGCAGCAAATTCCTGCGCGGAAATGCCGGTGGCCGATCCCATGCAGCCGATCAGCAGCAGGGGTGCCGTGCCGATCAGCAGGCTTCGTGTCCGGAAACGCAAATTGGTCATGATGGGTGCTCTTTCTGGTTGCGTCAGGATCAGATTTGCTGGTTCACGAACTGCAGCATTTCATCGGTTGCCGAGATCATCTTGGAATTGACCTCGTAGGCGCGCTGCGTCTCGATCATGTTGACCAGTTCCTCGACAATATTGACGTTGGACCCCTCGAGCGCGCCCTGACGGATATGGCCGCGGCCTTCCTGTCCCCCTTCGCCCACCTGGGGCGCGCCGCTTGCCGCGGTTTCGGTCAGGATATTGTTGCCCACCGACAGCAGGCCGGCCGGATTGGCAAAGCTGGCGAGCTCGATCTGGCCGAGTTCGCTGGGTTCGCTCTGGCCGGCGACCGATGCGGTGACGACGCCGTTGTTGCCGATGGTGATCGCGGTGGCCCCTTGTGGAACCTGGATCGCGGGTATCAGCGGCAGGCCGTCGCTGGTGACCATATTGCCCTCGGCGGTCAGGTTGAAATTGCCCGCCCTTGTATAGCCGGTGGTGCCGTCCGGCATTTCGACCTGGAAAAAGCCCGCGCCTTCGATCGCCAGATCCATGGCATTTTCAGTGTTCTGCAGCGTTCCCTGGGTATCGATCTTGCCGATTCCGGACAGCTTGACGCCGGTGCCCAGCTGCACGCCGCTGGCATAGCGGTTCTGCGCGTCCGACGGGGCCCCGGGGGCAACGATATTCTGATAGGCAAGGGTCGCGAAATCGGCGCGATCGCGCTTGAATCCGGTGGTGTTCACGTTGGCCAGATTGTTGGCTATCACGCGCATCTTGGTGTTTTGCGCATCCAGTCCGGTGCGGGCAACTTGCAGGGCAGCGTTACTCATGTCATCGACTCCTCAATGGGGTTATCCTTGCGGCAGGCTCATCACGCCGGCACCGTCGCTATCCAGATCTTCGGTCATTTTTAGCAACCGGGCCTGGGTTTCCCAGGCGCGGCTGGTCTCGATCATGTCGACCAGCGCGCTGGTCATGTTGACGTTCGATTGCTCGAGCGCGCCCGATACGACTTTGGCATTGTCGTCGACCGGCAGGACGCCGTTGTCGGCAACATGGAACAGGCTGTCCGAACCCTTGGACAGTTCGCTGCCGGTCGTGCTGACCAGCTTCAGCCTGCCAAGCTGTTGCGGCTGGGTCGGATCGCCGCCGACGGGGACGAAGGAAATCGTGCCGTCCGCGCCGATGTCGACCCGATCGGCCGGGGGCAGGGTTACCGGGCCGCTCTCGCCGAGAACGGGAAATCCGTCGCCGGTCAGCATCGCGCCGGACGGGCCGATCTGCAGATCGCCGCGCCTTGTATAGGCCTCCTTGCCATCCGCCGCCTGCACCGCCAGCATCGCGTCGCCCTCGAAGGCGACGTCGAGGGGCCGGCCGGTCTGGCTGACCGCCCCCCCGTTCATGTCCCCCTGCATATCCCGATCGACCGCCATTGCCCGGCTGTCGTGGCCCGGCCCGTTGACATATTGGGCCTTTGCCGAAACCATGTCGGCCTTGAAACCGACGGTATCGGAATTGGCCATGTTGTTGGCGATCGTGGCTTGCCGATTCATCAGCGATTTCATCGCGTTGACGGCGGTATATGCAAGTTTGTCCATGGTTTACTCCTTCACCGGTTCAACCGCTATACCTGCAGGTTGATGATAGTCTGGGTGAGGGTGTTGGACGTTTCGATGGCCTGGGCGTTGGCCTGGAAGTTGCGCTGCGCGGCAATCAGGGACACGAGTTCCTCGGTGATGTCGACATTCGCGAGCTCCAGTGCGCCGGAGCGGACCTGGCCGAGCGGGCCGTTGGCAGCCTGGTTGACTTGCGGCGGGCCGGAATCGCCGGTCGCCTGCCAGTGGGCGTCGCCGACCGGCCGCAGTCCCTCGACGGCGGTGAAGCTGGCCATCGCGATGGCGCCGATATTCATCTGGTTGCCGTTAGAGAAGGTGGCCGAGACGACGCCTTCCTTGTTGATCGAAATATTCGACAGCAGCGCGGCGGGATCGGCGGGATCGGTGTCGGGCAGCACGAAATCGTACATGTCGCCGATCGCATTGGACGTGATCACGCCATTGGCATCGACCGGCAGCAACTGCGCCTTGGCGCCGGTAGTGTCGACGACCTCCCGGTTGCTGTTCACCGAAAAGGCACCGTTGCGGGTGAAATTCAGATCCTGCCGTGGCGGCTGTCCCTTTACCGAGAAGAAGCCGTCGCCGGCTATCGCGAGGTCAAGCGTCTTGTCGGTCGCCTGCAGGGTACCCTGGGTGAATTGCTGGGCAATGCCTGTCAGCCTGACGCCCTGACCCGCTACGGTCTTGGTCGACTGGGTCGGGGCGGCGGCAAACAGGTCGCCGAACAGCGCCCGGCTCTTCTTGAAGCCGGTCGAATTGGAGTTGGCGACGTTGTTGGAAACCACGTTCAGGTCCGTCTGGGCGGCTTTCAGGCCGCTTAGTGAGGTAAAGAACGACATATTATCTTCTCCTGTTGTGAAATCGGGTGCGGATCAAAAATCATCCGACCTTGAGGGCTTCGGCGGGAAACACATTGCCGATGGGCGTGACGAGAATGGGCGGTCCGTTGGCTTCGGAGGTCTTGACCGATGCGACCGGTACCCAGGTCGCCAGATTGGATATGGATCCGCCATTGACCCGAACCCGCAAGCGGCCCTGATCGAGCGGCTCGCCATTTTCGTTCTTGCTGTCGAAATTGAATTCGACCGGGCCGGCTTCCTGCTGGCCAAGCTCGACAAACATCACGATTTCGCCGGCTTCGTTGAGCAGATCGATCGACAGGTTGTCGGTGGCGTTCTCGAGTTCGAATTCGCCGGAATATTGACCGTTCTTGTCGGCCACCGAAATATTCCCGGGCACCAGAATGGAATGGCCAATCCATTCCTTGGCGTCGGATAGCCGGTTGTTGCCGAGAATGGAGGCAATCTCGGAGAGCGACTGTTTCATTTCGGAAATGCCGGCGACGCTGGAAAACTGCGCGAGCTGGGCAACCATCGCCTGATTGTCGAGCGGATCGAAAGGATCCTGGAATTTCAGTTGCGTCGTCATCAGCCGCAGAAATGAATCTTGGTCGAGCTTGTTGTTGCCCGTCGCGTTGGCTGGCTGCGCCTGTGCCAGACCGGCGATGCCGGTAGCCGGATTCTGAAGAACTTCTGGTGCGATATTCATTATGGATTCCTCACTGTTTCCAAGATTAGGGATTTTGCGGTTTGCAGGACCTGCACGTTATTCTGGTAGTTTCTCGCGGTTTCTAGCATGTCGATCAGCTCGGCTGTCTCGTCGACAGCGGCCTCCCAGACATAGCCTTCCTTGTCGGCGATCGGATTGGACGGATCGTAGCGCTTCTGCGGCTCCGCATCCGTCTGGACGATGCGATCGACATCGACTGTGGCCAGATTATCCTCGACAACGGAGCGAAATACCGGGCGCAGGGCCCGAAAGGCTTCGTCCTTGGTGGCATAGTCCGTCCGGGCGTTGGCCAGATTGGACGCGGTGGTGTTCAGCCTGACCATCTGGGCGGACATTGCCCGTCCAGCGACATCAAAGACATTCATACTGCCCATGATCATTCTCCTTTCAAGGCGCGCCGCATCGACGATACCTGGTCCTGCATGAAGGACAGTGTGGTGCGGTACTGAATGGCATTTTCGGCAAAAAGCGTCTGTTCGACCGACAGCTCGACGGTGTTGCCGTCCAGCGACGGCTGCAACGGCACGCGGTATCCGGTATGAACGGTCATCGCCTGTTCCAGCGATCCGCCATTCTGTGCCTGCTGCATGGCGCGGTCAAAATCGAGATCCTGCGCCTTGTATCCGGGCGTGGAGGCATTTGCGATATTGGACGCCAGCATATTCAGGCGCTGAGCGCGGAGCTGAAGCGCACCCCCGTTCAATGCAAATATCTGATCCAAACTTGGCATCTGTACTGTTCCCGTATTAACTATCCGGTCCGCTGACCGTTCTTGTTGATGAGAAACACCCGGATTGGTGAACTCGAACATGATGTTGCAAAGCGTGTGCCAGTTTTAGGACGCGGTTCCGCCAGTGGCTGATTTTCGGGCTTTGCAGCCGATAATCCGATGGGACTCATGCAGGGTTGCGCCAGAGCGGCAAAATCCTGCCGCCTACCGGCAAATTCCTGCCGCTCATTTCAGGATTGGGATCGATGGACATTTTATGGACCAACATCTGGCGGTTTTTCGACCCTTCGGTGTTCGGCATTGTTCTGGCTGCCGTACTGGTCCTCGCCTGGGTCCAGAACGGGCGCCGCTCGATAGTGAGGGGCTTCGCCGCGCTAGCGAGCATCGGCAGAAATCCCTTTGAGGAAACGGGCGAGAACGCGACATTCATGTGCCGGCGGATCGATTTCACGCTGCGGCAGCAAGGGTTTGTCGGGTTGGAAACATTGCACAGCCAGGATAGGTTTGTGGTGCGCGTTCTGAATTTTCTGGTCAATGCGAAGGACCCAAAGAGCTTCGAGGAATGGGTTCGGCTGGAACAGCATTCTGCCGAAACGCGCCAGAATACCGCTGCGGGATATTGGAACTCGGTGGCCGAAATCGCCCCTGCCATCGGCTTGATTGGTACGATCACGGGCCTGATCCAGCTTTTTGCAACGGGGATCGACCCGCTGAAGATGGGGCCGGCGATGAGCTTCACTTTGCTGACGAGCCTCTACGGCTTGCTGATTTCCCACATCATCGCTTTTCCGATCTATGTGCGTCTGCATTCCCGAGCGGATATATTGAACGCGTACAGGTCGAGGGTGGTTCAGCACGTGATCGCGATTGCAAAGAAGGAACTGGCTGTCATCGATCCGGTGCATTTCGTTCCGGCGAACAGCGCCAAAAAAATGCATAGCTCGTGAACGCCAGCCGCACCACATTGTCGTTTCTGGACCTTGCGCTGATGCTGCTCAGCGCGTTTGCCTACACGCATTTCGTGAGTCTCGCCGATAGCGATACCCAGAGGAAAATGGCGGGTGCCATCCAGGCACCTCCAGCCGACCTGGGCTCCTACACCTACAGGACATCCGATTTCTTCGCTGACAGCAACGCCATGCTGACCGACTTTGCGCGCCAGGAAATCGCGGAAATCCTGACGGTGCAGCAGGGGCAGACGCTGACCATCTCTGTCGCAGCCGCGCGCGAAGGGCGCAACGGCTCCCGGCTGAGCCAGTGGGAGACGGTATCGGCGCGATCGGCCGCTATCGCCGATGCGTTCGAGAAAGCGGGGCAGGATGGCAAAATGATCGTGCTGAAGGTTCCCCAAACGCTGGTTTCAGCACCCAGTGTCCAGCCCAATGTCCTGCTGACCTTCCGCTAGCCGGCGGGAGCGGATTGTCCTGCCAAGAGATCAGCCTCCAATTTGGCACGATACATGCTTGGTTTCCTGGAATAGAGTATAGGAAACATGCGTATGGCCAAATATCACTTCACTTTGCCCCTTCTCACCATTGTCCTCACGGCGGCGACGCCGGGCTTCGAGGACACGTCCCTGCTGGACAGGCAGGTTGCAGGACATCTGGGCGCAGCCATTGGTGATGTGGGCGGGGCGCTCGCCCCGATAGATCCCAAGCTCAAGCTCAAGCGCTGCGCGGAAGCGCTGGACATTTCCGAAACGCACCGCAATGCGGTGCTGATCAGCTGTCCGCAGATCGGCTGGCGCATTTTTGTCCCCGTTCGACTTGGCGGCAAGGGTGGCAATGCCCACAACAGCGGGGGCGGCATGGCGCAGGAGCCTCTGGTCCAGCGCAATCAGCCGGTTACAATGGTCATCCGCCGTGCGAACTTCAGCGTCAGTTACAGTGTGATCGCCCAAGAGAGCGGCGCCCTCGGGGACTATATTCCCGTCCGGACGGACCGAAAATCAAAGGAACTGATTGCCCGCGTGTCAGGCGCAGACGAAGTTGAACTGAGTCACTGAAATATTTCGACCGAATGTTTAATTTTTTCACAACGTACCGTAAATGGTTGTGAAAGAAGTTGCAAACGGCGCAAATCAAGGGATGGCAAGACACAGTGCTTGCCGTTTTGGCGCAGCAAGGATGGAACGATATGAAACCAGTTGATAGCTATTCGGCCATGAAATTGCGGCTGGAACGCCCGGCCTTGAATGATCCCGGTGCCAAGCCTGTGAAGGGAGCGGAACAAGAGGGGAAGGCCGATACACCCAGTGCAATCTCCCTGACGGCTGCCCAGCTGGAGCGCGCCGCTGCGGCAGAGACTGCCAAGAGCGTGGCCGCTGCAGGAGACGTGAAGATATCCGCCTCCATAACAACGACCGTTTCGAAGCTGGCCGCTGACAAACCGCCATTCGACATAGAAAAGGTGGCAGATATCAAGCGGCAGATCGCCTCGGGCAGCTATCAGGTCGACACCGACGCCCTGGCCTTAAAAATGCTGGATGCCGGCGTCCTTGGTGTGGATTCGAAAAAATGAACCCGATCGTCGAGACTTTCCGCAATTCCCAAGACAAGCTGGTCACGGCTTTAGACGGCCACGACAGCGATGCAATTTTCGAAGCGAGCCGCGAGCTTAGCAATGCCGTGTCCAGACTGGGTGATCTGCAACCGGCCGATATCGAGCAGTCCTTGCGACCGATTGTTTCGGAAGTAGAGGAGCTGATGCAGGCCTCCATTTATCGCCTTCGTTTCCTTCGTGATCATAGTGCATCACGACTGCAGCTTCTATCGGGCTGGCGTTCGCAGCCGGCCGACACCTATTCCAACGGCTTGCGCGGGCGCTAAGCGCGCTCACACCGGTGATCGGGGCGGTATTTGACCGCCGCGAAGCAAATACTGGCATGATCATTGCTTATCTCCCTTGCAGGAGAAACCGAGCAAATCATGTCAAACCTTTCCATCACTCCGAATTACGAGCGCCGCAATTTGCCCGGCGTTATTGCGCGTTCGGCGCAACGCAACGGTGTGGACTTCAAATATCTGATGGCGCAGGCCCAGCTGGAAAGCGGCATGCGACCCGACGCCAAGGCGAGCACGTCCTCCGCTACCGGCCTCTACCAGTTTGTCGATCAGACGTGGCTCGGCCTGGTGAAGAAAAAAGGCTCTCAATATGGTCTCGGCTGGGCCCAGAATGCCATTTCCCAAGATCGCAGCGGCAAATTCATCGTCGCTGACAAGGCCCAGAAATCCGCGATTCTTGCACTGAGAACCGATCCCACATTGTCCGCGAACCTGGCGGGCGAGTTTGCGCGCGAGAATCGCTCGTTTCTGGAAAATCGCATTGGCCGGGAACCGGAATCGGTCGATCTCTATCTGGCGCATTTCCTGGGACCGGCCGGTGCAGGAAAGTTTCTCAAGTCGTTCGAAGCAAACCCCCACGCAGCGGCAGCCTCCTCCTTTTCGAGCGCGGCCCGAGCAAACCGTTCGATCTTCTACGACAAGTCCGGCGGCGCCCGCAGCTTTCAGGAAATCCGGAACCTGTTCGCGACAAAGCTGGAAAATGCGTCATTGCAGGCGGGCGGCAATAATTTTCAGGGGGGCGGAAAAATCTTGCCGCCATCGGAAAAGCCGATGCCGATGGTTCAGCCGGCCGACTATCTGCGGATCGCGAAAAATCACGTCAACGACCAGGCTGACCCGGATGCCGCCAGGCCTTTCGATACCTCCGCCAGGCTCGCCTATCTTATGCTTACTTCAATTGGAATATAACAGAACATGACAACAAAGCTCATTTCGCTGGACAAATTGGCGGGTCACCTGAAATCGGGGTTGCTGCCGATGGCAACGCTCTTGCTGGTCATCTTCATGGTGCTGCCGCTGCCAACCATATTGCTCGACATCGGCTTCATCACCAATATCATGATCTCGCTGGCAATCCTGATGGTGGCGCTGAATGCCAACAAGCCGCTCGATTTCTCCAGTTTCCCGACGGTTTTGCTGTTTGCCACGCTGCTGCGGCTGGGACTGAACGTTGCATCTACCCGGGTGGTGCTGGTTGAAGGTCATGCGGGCGGTGCTTCCGCCGGTCAGATCATCGAAGCCTTTGGCGGCCTGTTGCTGGGCGGCAATTACGTGGTCGGCATCTTCGTCTTCTGTATCGTGATGATCATCAACCTGATCGTGATCACCAAGGGCGCCGGCCGGGTGTCCGAAGTGTCCGCTCGCTTTACGCTGGACGCGTTGCCGGGCAAGCAGATGGCGATTGACGCTGATCTGAACGCCGGTCTTATCACCCCCGACGAGGCCAAGGCGCGGAGATCGGAAGTTGCCACCGAAGCCGATTTCTATGGCTCGATGGACGGTGCTTCCAAATTCGTGAAGGGCGATGCGATCGCAGGCGTGCTGATCCTGGCGGTGAACATCATCGGCGGCATCATTCTCGGCCTGACCACCCACGGCCTGTCCTTCGGCGAGGCGGCCAGCACCTATTCGATGCTGGCGATCGGCGATGCGCTGGTTGCCCAGGTCCCGGCCCTGATCCTCTCGATCGCAGCCGCGGCCATCGTGACGCGGGTGTCCTCCAGCCAGAATCTGGCGGACCAGATCACGGGACAGTTTGGTTCCGGTGCGGCATGGGTGCCAGTTGCCGTCATCCTTACCATTCTCGGTGTCCTGCCCGGCATGCCTCATGTCGTGGTGCTGTCCGCCGCCGCCGTCGCCGGGGGCATCGCGTTCTACCTGATCCGCAAGCCCGAGCCCGTGGAAATCGCAGCCCCACCGCGGGAGGAAAAGAATCCCGAGCAGATTGACTGGGACGATGTTTCGGAAAAGGCACGGCTCGGCATCGAGATCGGCTACGGGCTGGTGCCGCTGGTCGAGGATCGCAAGGGCGCCCCGCTGATGAAACGGATCACTGGCATCCGCCGCCAGATTTCAAAGGAACTTGGCTTTGTGATCCCGCTGGTCCGGATCAAGGATGATCTGTCGCTGGAGCCAAACAGCTATCGCATCATGATGGGCGGCATGATCCTGGGCGAGGACACGGTATGGCCCAATGACTTCATCGCGCTGGATGATGGCCATGTCGATTCCGTGATCGAGGGTCGGCCGTGCAAGGATCCGACGTTCGGAATGGATGCGATCTGGATCAGTGCCGACAAGAAATCCCAGGCGATTGCCGAGGGATATACCGTCGTCGATGCGCCAACGGTGATCGCAACCCATCTCAACGACGTGGTGCGACGCAATGCCGCCCAGCTGTTCGGCATGGACGAGGCGCAGAAGCTGCTCGACTTTCTCAAGGAAAGTTCGCCGCAGCTGGTCGACAGCCTCACGCCGCAGCCGCTGTCGCTCTATACCATCACAGCCATTTGCCGGGAACTGCTGGCCGACAAGGTGCCGGTCAAGGATTTCCAGAAAATCTGCCTGGCGATGCTGGAAGCGGCGAGCCTGCACAACGACACCCCGCAGATGGTTGACGCGATCCGGCAGAAAATCGGCAATCTGATCGTGCAGACGCTGGTGCCGATCAGCCTGCCGCTTCCCGTGGTGACGCTGGACGCGGACCTGGAAAGCCTGCTCGTCAAGGCGCTGAAGGTCGGCGAGGACGCCAGCTATCCGATCGAGCCGCAGCTGGCCCAGAAAATAATAGCCGCGGTGGACGACGCGGCGCGCAGTCTCCCGCTCGAGGCCCGGAGCGTCGCGCTGGTGACGTCGCCGATCGTGCGGCGCCCGCTCGGCGCGCTGCTGAAACAGCGATTCCCCGATCTTACCGTGCTGTCCTACCAGGAGCTGCCCGATGACAAGTCGATCGAGGTGCTGACCAAGATCGGAATGCCAGAGGCAAACCAGCCGCTGGCCGTCACCAACCAACATTAATCACCAATCGGAAGAACGATATGTTGCAAGCAAAGAATCGAGCATCGCAGGCCTATGGCGCGATGAGTGTGGACGAGGACCGCCTGATTCGGGAAAACCAGTCGCTGGTGACCAAGATTGCCTGGCAGGTCAAATCCTTCGCGCCCGACCAGATGGAGATCGAGGACCTGATCCAGGTCGGGCTGATTGCGATGGTCGAAGCGGCCAAGAAATATGTCGATCAGGGCCACAGTTTCAGCACCTATCTCTATGTTCGTGTGCGCGGCGCCATGATTGACGACCTGCGGGCGAC
Organism: Parasphingorhabdus sp.; assembly: GCF_036964565.1. Classification (GTDB taxonomy): domain Bacteria; phylum Pseudomonadota; class Alphaproteobacteria; order Sphingomonadales; family Sphingomonadaceae; genus Parasphingorhabdus. Next base: position 258,424 of record NZ_JBALTN010000001.1, read on the forward strand.
CTGCAACCTGCGCCGGACGTCGGTCGACTGGCACAAGAAGGTGCGCGGATATCGGGAACGGCTGGTCCGGGAACTGGGTCATGAACCCAATGATGCCGAACTGGCTGTGGCGATGAACATGGATGCGAGCGAGTTCCGCAAGAATACCGATCGCGCGATCGATATTCATGTCGGTTCGCTGGACGAAATCTATTGCGATTCCAGCAGCTGGTTCACCGACCAGGAGGATGACCAGCACGAGAAGCTGGAAAAGTCCCAAATGGCGGAAATATTGTCGGCCAATCTGAAACAGCTGAACGAACGCGAGCAGCTTGTGCTCAACTGCTATTTCGTCGAGGAAATGCAGCTCGATGAAATCGGCGCCATACTCGACGTGTCTTCGGTGCGCATTTGCCAGATCAAGAAGCGCGCCCTGGAAAAGCTTCAGCAAGCGATGACTGCTGGCTGATGCTGATCAGCCGCAGGGGTCGGTGGTGCGGCAGCTATCGGCCAATGAAAAAAGCCTCCTCCCGCGAGGGAAGAGGCTTTTCTCGTCCTGGTCTTCAGATTTTAGCGGAGCAGGCTCAACACAGACTGCTGCGACTGGTTGGCTTGCGACAACATCGCCGACGAAGCCTGGCTGAGGATCTGGTTCTTCGCCAGCTCGGTCGTTTCAGCCGAGAAGTCTACGTCCATGATACGCGAACGGGCTTCGGTAATGTTGGCAACGCGATCGGTCAGGTTGGAAACCGTGGTCTGCAGACGGTTCTGGTCTGCACCCAGGGAAGCCTGAGCGGTCGTGATCGTGTCGAGCGCGGTGTCGAGCGCGGTCAGCGCTGCGGTCGCGCCGGCTTCGGTGCTGATGTCCAGAGCGTTGACGGCGAGTGCGGTTGCATCGACATCGGTCAGGGTAACGGCCACGGTCTGGCTGGCGTCGCTGCCGGTCTGGATGTTGATCGATGCGTTGGTGCCGTCGAGCAAGGCAACGTCGTTGAACGTGGTCCGGGTGGCAACGTCGCCAATCTGGGCGATCAGAGCGGTCACTTCGGTCTGCAGGTTGGTACGGTCACCGGCGGCAAGCGTGCCGTTGGCAGACTGCACGGACAGTTCACGCATACGCTGCAGCATGTTGGTAATTTCGTTCATGCCGCCTTCCGCGGTCTGGGCCAGCGAAATACCGTCGTTGGAGTTCCGAATGGCCATGTTCAGGCCGCGGACTTCCGAGGTCATCCGGGTGGCGATCGAGTTGCCCGCGGCGTCATCGGCAGCGGAGTTTACACGGCGGCCGGTTGAAAGCCGTTCGATAGATTTTGCAAGACCCATTTCAGCCTGGTTTGAAGCATAGCTGGTGCGAAGGGCCGTCACGTTGGTTCCGATTACAGTCATGGTGTCATCCTTTTCACAGTTAACATATTCGTTTCATCTAGCGGGTCACCTCGTCAGATGAAGCGGCCTCGAAGCAGTTAACGGGCGACCCAAAATTTAATTAAGCGGAAAAGTGTCGGGATCCCGACGATGCCTTTCCAGACCGTCCATATCCCGACAGATGTGACGGTATTCCGACAGTATTATGACCGGCAATCGGCAGAAATTTGCCGTTCCGGAATCTGGCACGGTGGTTGCAATGTAGTTGGCGAGCCCCGGGGCCACGGTCCAGGCGCTCACGGTACAATGCAAGGGAATGGTTATGATCAACGATAAACTGAAGCCCAGCCTGGTCTCTAGGTTTCCAGAACTTGTCGGTCTGCTAGCAAGTGTCGAACCGCATGGTTCGGCATCTCCATATTCGTCCGCTGCCGCCCCACTACCCCGCACTTCATGCGACTCAGGCAAAGGTCAGAATATTGGCGCTAAAGATCCCGTCGTGGTTTATCGCGACGGACCATTCCACTTCATTCCGGCTACCCTCAGCCAACCACTGCGCATCGAGTTTGGCAATGCGGACAGAGAATTTGGTCTGTCCTGCATCGTCGAATCGATGCGCGGTGGCAAGGGGCCAGCCTATGCCGATCCCAATTCCATCGCTCTTTACAAATATGCCGCGCGGGTAGCCCGCAGCGATGCCAACGTCATGATCACCGGCGAAACCGGAACCGGCAAGGAAGGCATGGCACGCTATATTCACGAGCATAGCGAGAGGGCGAACAAGCCGTTCGTCACCGTCAACTGTGCCGCAATTACGGAATCGATGATCGAGTCGATCCTGTTCGGACACAAGAAAGGCGCCTTCACCGGTGCCTACAGCAGCGCCGTTGGCCTGTTCAAGGAAGCAGACGGCGGGACGATCTTTCTCGACGAGATTACCGAGATGCCGCTGGAGAGCCAGTCGAAACTGCTGCGCGTGCTGCAGGAAGGGGAGATCCTTCCGGTCGGCGCATCCCGTCACGAGAAAGTCGACGTCCGGGTGCTTTGCGCCGCCAACCGTGATTTTGCGGAAGAGGTTGCTGCCGGCCGGTTCCGCGAAGATCTGTACTGGCGTCTGAACGTGATGCCGATCGAGATTGCTCCGCTGGCAGAACGGCCCGCCGACATCGTCGCCATCGCTGCCTTCATGATGATCGACCTGCAGAAGCGGAGCGACAAGTTCGTTTCGCTGTCCCGCTGCTGCGTGGAACGTCTCAAGGATCACAGCTGGCCGGGCAACGTGCGGGAATTGTCCAATGTCCTGCAGCGCGCTCTGGTGATGTGCGACGGCGATCGGATCGAAGCTGACGACCTGGTCTTCTCGGGCGCAAGGCTGACCGTCAAGCCGAAGCAGGATGATGTCCTGGCCGGTCATTCCTCGCGGTTCATCCGCGGACGTGACCTGCATTCCATATCCAAGACCGTCGAATATGAGGCAATCAACCAGACCCTGGAAAAAACCAACGGCAATCGCCGTGACGCGGCAAAAGAACTGGGCATTTCGGAACGCACATTGCGGTACCGCATGGCCGATATGCGCGCGCTGGCAGCCTAAAGGAATATAGAAAATGTCTTCAGTCAACATGAGCAGCCTGATGGCCGCGCGCAACGCCATTCTAAATCAGAACAATGCGCTGCAGGACATCACCAAAAACAACGGGCTCGGCCGGGCCGGGCAAATCTCGGGACCGAAGGAACCCACGGGGGCGGAGAGTTTCTCGACCCAATTGTCGACCGCGCTGCAGGACGTCAACAAGCTTCAGGCAACCGCTGTCGAAGAAATGACGGCCTACCAGATGGGCGAAAGCAACGACGTCGCTGCCGTGATGCTGGCTAAGCACAAGGCATCCCTTGGATTTGAATCAACATTGCAAGTCCGCAACAAATTATTGTCCGCCTACAAGGACATAATGAACATGCAGGTTTAGTAGATGGCTGACCAACTTTCACCCGGCCAGGCCTTGGCACCGGCTGGTGCGGCGGCGCTGATGCCGCAAGCCGGCAATCCCGCTAGCACCGGCCCGCTCGAGTCCCTGTCATCGCTGTTCAAGCAGCCCGCGATCGCGCGGGCGTTGCCGCTGATCATATTGTCAGCCGTTGTTCTCGCCGCCATCAGCGTCTGGCTGGTGCTTCGCGAACCGCCGCAGCGCGACCTGTTTCGCGGCCTCCCCGACAATGACAAGTCCGCGGTGATGCAGGCCCTGCAGGCCGCCAATATTCCTTATGGTGTCGACGAGGAGTCGGGCACGCTGACGGTGAGCAGCGAGGACTATCACTCGGCGAAGATCGAGCTGGCCGGACAGGGACTGCCACGCTCAGCACCCAGTGGCGATACGATCATGTCGAGCATGCCGATGGGGGCGAGCCGTGCTGTAGAGTCCGAAAAGCTGCGCAACGCCCGTGAAATGGATCTGGCCCGGTCGATTGAGGCAATCGACAGCGTGGTCTCCGCGCGGGTCCACCTGGCGGTGGAACAGCCGAGCATTTTCTTGCGCGACAGAAACGAACCCTCCGCATCCGTGATATTGCATCTGGCGAGTTCCACCCGCCTGGACGAAAAAGAAACCCAGGCTATCCTCAATCTGGTAGCCAGTTCCGTACCCGGGCTTTCGCCATCGAACGTATCCGTGATCGATCAGAACGGGCGGCTCCTGTCGAGCAACGGCGATGAATCGCCCGGCAGCGATGCGCAGCTGAAAGTGAAGGCGGCGATCGAAGACCGCTACCGCCAATCGCTGATCAGTCTTCTGACGCCCCTGCTGGGTCCAGGGAATTTCGTTGCCGAAGTCACCGCCGACGTGAATTTCGATGAAAAGCAGGCTACCAGCGAGACCTATCCGGTGGATGGATCGGTGCTGCGGTTCGAACAGGGACAGAAATCCCAAGAAACCGGCGGCACCGAGGCAGGGGGTATTCCCGGTGCCCTGGCAAATCGCCCGCCGGCAGCCGCGGATGTCGGGGATCAGCCCGAAGGGATGGCCGACGAGGCAGCGACCGCGACCGAGCCCGTGAAAACCAGCGAGGAGTATCGCCGGAATTTCGAACTGGCCCGAGAGGTTGCGGTAATCAATCAGGCGCCAGGTCAGGTATCGCGTCTCTCCGTCGCGGTGGCCATCGATGATCGCGCCATAAAGAACAAGAAGTCGCCCAAAGAAATCCAGGAAATCGAGAAGCTGATCAAGAGCACCGTCGGATTCAGCACCGATCGCGGGGATCAGGTTGCGGTGACCGCCCGACGGTTCAATCCGGTCAATGATGATCAGGCTGCAGAGCCGTGGTACGAAACCTCATGGTTCGGGATGCTTGTACGCAATCTGTCGGCGCTGCTGGTTGCCCTGTTGCTGGTGTTCGGGATCGGCCGACCAATATTGAAGCGCTGGCAGAATTCGGAAAAGGCGCTGCGCTCGAAGGCCAAGCAAGAGGCTGCTGAAGAAAGTGCCGCCGCGCTGCCAGGTCAGGATCGACCAGCAACCTTGGATGGTGGTTCGCTGGTGAACCAGACGACAGACGGATATGCACAGCCGGTGACGATTGACATGATCACGTCCGCCAAGAGCTACCAGGAACGCGCGCTTCTGACACAGAATTTCGTCAAGCAGAACCCGGACCACGCGGCGCTGGTTGTGAAAGAATTACTCAAGGAAGCCGATACGCTGGAGGATGCCAATGGCTGATGCTCAAGAAAATGAGGACGGCGAGGTTGCAGAACAGGCTGGTCCGCTGGAACTGATGACCGGGCGCCAGACAGCGGCGATATTGATGCTGTTGTTCAACGACGAGGAAGCCGCCCAGATACTGGAGCGTCTGGAACCACACGAGGTGGAAGCACTGGGCGAGGCGATGTTCAGCGTTGCCAATGTCGATGCCACGCAGATCGACGGATCGCTTGATCGTTTTCTGACGCTCACGATGAACCAGAGCATGCTGGCCTACAAGTCCGATGAGAAGGTCAGCCGGGTTTTCCGGCGCGCCCTGGGAACGTCGCGTGCGGAAACGATCATGAACCGGTTTGCGCCGAAGAGGCCCAGCAATATTGCGGAACTGCTGAAATGGATCCCGGCGAAGGACCTTGTCGAACTGATTGCGAACGAACCACCGCAGATTTCCGCGGTGCTGATGTCGTTCCTGACCCCCGAGGCCGCCGCAGAAATCATCCAGCTATTGCCCCCGGAAAGCCAGGCCGACCTGATCTATCGCGTTGCCACGCTCGGCCCCGTAAGCGGCAAGGCGCTGGCCCATATCCACGGGCTGCTGGAGAACACCAGTCCACCAGAGGCGGAATCCGCTCCACCAATGCAGGTCGGCGGCGTGCTCGACAGCGCCACAATCATCAACAATCTTTCCAAGGAACGGGGGAGAGCGTTGCTGAAGGACCTGATGAAGCGCGACAAGATAACCGCCAAGCTCATTGAGGATGAAATGTTTGTCTTCGCGGATCTGATGAACCTGTCAAAAAAGGATATCGGATCGCTGGTGCGCAAGGTCGATTCCAGCATATTGGTTCCCGCATTGCGCGGCGCGCCGTCCGAGCTCACCGCAAAGATTTTCGGCGCAATGTCAAAGCGGGCCGCCGAAACCATCCAGGACGACATGGCCGAGGCGCCGCCGCAGCCCATGGACGCGGTAATCGCGGCGCAAAAGGCAATCATTGGCGTGGCAAAGGTCATGCTCGACAACGGCGAGATAAACATGGCGGGCGCGGGAGCAGATTATGTCTGAATCCGGACTCGCCAGGCCATTTGGCGATAATGAGGTCATCCCGTTGTGGCGGACCGCCTCCAGTCAAAGGCAATTCAGTTCCTGGGCCAGCGGGTCGGGTGATGGCGAGGGTGCTGGTGATCTGCGCGGCCCTGCGGGTTTTTCGCCCAGCAGCCGCACCGAGGCACAAGCGCCATCAACCAGCACCGATGCCGATATTTTTGACGTTGCCTACAAGAAGGGCTGGGAAGACGGGCAGGCTGCCCTGGCCGAGGACCAGGACGATGCCACGCGGGCAAGCGATGCGCTGGCGGATGCCCTTCGCAACGTCAATGATCTGGCTTCGCCGGGCAGCTTTGCCTTCATTCTGACGGCAGTCGAGGCGTTGTTCCGACGCTGCGCCGAACTGGCGGTGCCGGATCCAGAGTTGCTGCAGGCCTGGGCCATGCAGTTGGCAGAACTGGTCGATCAGGAACAGAAGGGGGTGACGCTGGTGCTGCATCCCGACGACATTGCGCTGATCGATGGCAAGTCCTGCAAGCTGGCGTTGCGGGGAGACGAAACCATGCTGCGCGGCAACCTCAAACTGAGCCATTCGGGCGGCTGGATCGAAAAGGGTTCGGAAGTGGCGCTGGACGAGTTGCGGGCGCTGATCGACGAGTTCAGCGATGCGCCGGAGCCCGGCCATGGATAATATTGCGACCGTCGATGAACACAGCCCTGCAATGCGGCCGGCGGTGTGCGAAATCTTGTCGCGACTGGACGATATCGGCGGCGAACCGAGGTTTGTCGGCAAATTGTCGGCGCATGACAACGGCATGCTGGAGGTTACCGGCTTTGAATATCCCTTGGGCTATTCGGGCCGGGTGATAGCCACCGATGGGCGCGAAATCAGCGCCGAGGTGGTCGGGTTCCGGGGCGCCCGTGCCCTGATGATACCGATGACCCAGGACGCACCGTTGCGGAGCGGCAGCCGCGTCTTGCCCTATGCCAAATCCAACAAGGCGGCGGTCGGCGAAGCGTTGTTCGGCCGGGTGATCGGACCCATGGGCGAGCCGATCGACGGTGAAGGTCCGATCCTCACGACCGAAACCGTTCCCCTGGCCGGGCAGGAAGGCAATGTCTTGCGCCGGGCAAGCGTTTCCCGGCCGATCGATATCGGCATTCGGGCCCTGAACGGCCTGCTCACCATCGGACGGGGCCAGCGGCTGGCGATCATCGCCGGTTCGGGCGTCGGCAAGTCGATGCTGATCAACCAGATACTCGACGGGGTTGTCGCCGACGTGGTGGTTGTCGGGCTGATCGGTGAACGGGGCCGCGAAGTGAATGATTTTGTCACCCGACGCCGCGGAAACAAGAGCGCTTCGCCTACGGTAACTATCGCCGTGCCTGCGGATCATTCGCCCTCCTCACGTCTGAAGGCCGCCTATCGCGCTACCGCCATTGCGGAGCATTTCCGTTCGAAGGGGCTTTCGGTGGTTCTGGTTATCGACAGTCTGACCCGGGTGGCGCACGCACAGCGGGAAATCGGCCTGGCGGCCGGCGAGCCACCAACGATGAAAGGCTATCCGCCGTCGGCCCTGTCGATGATACCCAGGCTGATCGAGCGGGCCGGCAATGACAGCGAGACGGGCGGATCCATCACCGCAATCTATACCGTACTGGCCGACAGCGACGATCTTGACGATCCGGTGGTCGACAGCGCCCGGGCCATCGCGGATGGCCATATTGTGCTGTCGCGCTCGCTGGCTGAGCAGGGAGTCTTTCCAGCCATCGATATCGGCAAATCGATCAGCCGCGTCGCCGTCGACATCGTCGAGCCGGAGCATCACGAAGCCCAGACGCATTTTCGCCGTCTCTGGTCGATTTACGAAGAGAACAGGGACCTCGTACTGATGGGTGCCTATCAGGCAGGCAATGATCCCGGCATCGACGAGGCGCTGGCCAGCTGGCCGCTGCTGATCGAATATATCAAGCAACGACCCCATGAACTGGTCGACTATCAATCGAGCGTGGCTCAGCTGTGCGAAATGTTTGCGCCGTGAGACGGCGGGTGAAGGGATTGCAGCGTGTATTGAAGGTGCGAGAGACACAGAAGCGCCTCAAGGAACGCGCGATGATGCGGGCGAGCAGTCACTGCGCGTCGCTTGAGAACAACGCGCAGCGGATCCGGAAGCTGCACGCCGAGACCCGCCATGGTGAAGCGACGGGAGCGGCGGACCTGTTTGCCGCCAAAATGGAACTGTCCGACCGGTTGCTGCAAGCATCCGATATCGTGGCGGCGTCCGTGGGGGTGGCGCGGCAAGATTTTGCCGCGGCAGAGCGGCAAAATTTTGCCGCTCGCGCCGTCCACGACGGCACCGAGAAACTGCTGAATTCGAAGCTGTCGGCTCTGCGAAAAAGGCAAAGTCGACAGTCGGATATATCTGCCAACATGCTGTATAATATAGATAATCGCAAAAAAAGGGAGCCCAGAAATGATTGGTAAGATCATGTCGGAAGCCGCGCATTCCATAATTGGCATGTTTTCTGCAAAGCCTGAGGGCATGGAACAGAAAGCTTCACCTTTGGACTTTGTATCGCTCATGGCGACACCCGAACAGCGGCCCCAGGCGACCGTCGATACGGTCGTGGAGGTTGGCGCGCCGGATCAGGATGAACGCGAAACCCTTGATGCGGCTGCTGTCCCCAATTGGTCCGCACCGATTGTCATGCCGGCAGCCATCCAGAATATCGGCCTCGGGCCCTGGACCCGGTCGCTGCCGTCAGGAACTGCCGAACAGCAGCTGCCAGCCGATGAAACGGATATCCTTTCTACCGCTGCCCCGATCGCTGGCCGCCACGCGGCATTGAAGCCCGCTATTGCTGCTGAGCCCGTGGATCTCGTGCCTTCGCCGCTGACCCAAGGGGATGCAAAGCCGCGTGTGATTTTCGATGCCCGCGCGCCATTGGCGACGGGCGAGACGCCGGTCACGGATGACCGTGCCGCGGACGAAGCCCAGCAATCCCCACTTGCTGCGCGGGTGCAGACCAGTGGCGCCGAAGCTGCCAAATTGCTCGGCCACGAACGAGAGGAAGCCAAGAACAAGGGAACGAGCCCTGCGCTTGCCGCATCTTTGGCGACATCCGAAACCGTGCGACCGCTGGCTGCTTCACTGTCGCCGCTGATGGTCAAGCGGACCCTGCAGTCACCGGCCCAGGATGAAGCCGTCACGATGGAGCCGCAGCTTCCGGCAAAAGCCATGGATGTTGCGCTCAGCCAGCCTGCGATGAATAGCTTCTCCCTCACTCCCCCCGTTCGCGAGACCGTTGCCGGCGCAGCGTCCTTCGACCTGTCCGCGCCCCGGCTGGCGGAACGCCTGGCTGCCGATGAGACGGAAATCCTTTCTACCGCCGCCCCAATCGCTGGCCGCCAAGCGGCATTGAAGCCCGCTATTGCTGCTCAGCCCCTGGATCTCGTGCCTTCGCCGCTGACCCAAGGGGATGCACGGCCGGGTGTGATTTTCGATGCGCGCGCGCCATTGGCGACGGGCGAGACGGCGGTAGCGGATGACCGTGCCGCGGACCAAGCCCAGCAATCCCCAATTGCTGCGCGGGTGCAGACCAGTGGCGCCGATGCTGCCAAATTGCTCGACCACGAACGAGAGGAAGCCAACAACAAGGGAACGAGCGCTGCGCTTGCGGCATCCCTGACGACATCCGAACCCGTGCGACCGCTGGCTGCTTCACTGTCGCCGCTGATGGTCAAGCGGACCCTGCAGTCATCGGCGCAGGATGAAGCCGTCACGGTGGAGCCGCAGCTTCCGGCAAAGGCCATAGATGTTGTGGTCAGCCAGCCGGCAATGAATAGCTTCTCCCTCATTCCACCCGTTCGCGAGACCGTTGCCGGCGCAGCGTCCTTCGACCTGTCCGCACCCCGGCTGGCGGAACGCCTGGCTGCCGAGATCTCCGAACTTTCGGCCAGTGGCGGCACCAAAAAGTTCGAGATCAATCCGCGCAACCTGGGCCGCATGGAAATCATCTTCACCACCCGTGGTTCAACCGAGATCATCGAGATCCAGACCGAAAATCGCTCTGCCAAGGATATCATCATGCAGCACAGTCAAGTGCTGCAGGACATGCTGAAGGCGCAGGGCCGCGAGGACCTGAGCTTACGGATCGACGTGAAGGACAGCATGTCTTCTTTCGCAAAGGCGGAGAATGGCAATCTCTTCCAGCAGGACAGCCGCGATGCGAGGGAACAGCAGGCAAGACCCGGCCGACCGGGCCGGACGCTGCCGGTCTTCGACCGCGCGGGGGAGAGCGATAGCGCATCCGACAACAGCCGATACGCCTGAGCCATCATTCCAGTTTACTCCAATTAACAGATCCAGAGGTCAAAATGTCAGATACGAAAGCCAAAGAAGAAAAGCCCAAGACCAAGAAAAAGAGCAAGCTGAAAACCATCCTGCTGGTGACGGGATTGATCGTCGTCCTCGGTGGCGGCGGAGCGGCTGGCGGCTTTTTTGCAGCCGGAATGATAGGGGGGGAGCATGCAGAACCCGAAGATCCCAACAAACCCAAGATCATCCTGAAAGACGGCACTGCGGTCAGCGAGCAGGAAGCGAGCCAGGCCCTGCCCAAAGAAACGCCCAGCGATTTCAAGGTGACCTATCACCAGATCGAGCAGCCGTTTACGTCCAATCTTTCCAACTCGGACAGTTTTGCCCAATTGTCGCTGGCGGTGTCTACTTTCTATGACGAGCGCGTTTTCGAGAATGTCACCAACCACGAGATCGCCATTCGATCGGCGGTTCTGATGGAACTGGGACAGCAGGATGCCGCCGATCTTGAGCTTCCCGAAGGAAAGCTGCGGCTCAAGCGAAAGCTGCGCGACATTATCAACGACACGCTCAAGGAAAAAACCGGTTTCGGGGGCATCGAGGATGTCTATTTCACGAACATGGTTGTTCAATAAACGCTTCGGAAAGCAGCCTTATCATGACCACTGTCCAACCCTCATCCACCGCGACCGAAGAGGCTCCGGCAAATCACAGCCTGCTGAAAAAGGGCGGCCAGGACGATCAGCTTATGCGAGCCTATCAGAAGGTAGAGCGAAAGCTGGATGCCATGATGGGAGCGCATCTGTCGGACATCATCGAATGCAAGGTGAAGGCTGGCGTGGGAGAGGCCGCCAAGCTTTCTTTCGCAGACTGGCTGTCGGCTCAGGCCAGCCCGTCCGTCTATCTCAAATTCCACCTGGGTGCTGCCGAGGGAGCCATTCTGGTGCGGATCGCGCGTACCTTCCTTAGTGCATCCGTCGACTGTTTTTTTGGCGGCCAGTTCGATGGTCAGGCGTTTGTCGCCGGCGACCTCAAGGCATCCGAAATTGCCATGATTGACCGCCTGGCCGGTTCGATTTCCACCGTGCTTACTGGCGCATGGTCGGTGCTCTGCGAGACGCCGGTACGGTATTGCGGCTGCTATGTCGGCGCAGACGAGGTCGAGCTGGAGCTGGACAACGAAACGGTTCTGGTATCCGCCGGTTCAGTCACCCTTTCGGGACACCAGATTGCGGCGATGGATATCGTTCAAACGCTGGACGGACTGATGGCCATCGAACCGCAACTCAACCGTCCGCACCAGAAAGCGACCGATGAGATCGATCCGGTCTGGAAGGCCGATCTCAGGGAATCCGTCGAACAGATATACCTGCCGGTTCGGTCGGTGTTGGGGCGGCCGACGATGCGGCTGTCCGAACTCTCGAGACTTGCGGTCGGCGATATACTGCCGGTTGCTCCCACCGACAACGTCCCTCTGATCATCGGAGACCGGGTGTTCGCACATGGCAGCATTGGCGAGCAAAACGGTGGCGTCGCCTTCCAGATCAAAACATTTTTATAGGACCAGAAAATGAACGACATGACACATGACAGCGATATTCTCGACGCCGCACAGCCTGCCAATATGGGGGAAGTTGCCGCCCAGGATCATTATCGGTTTCTGTCAGACATCAAGGTTCGGCTTTCGGTGGAAGTCGGCAACGTCTCGATGACCATTTCCGAAATAATGGACTTGCGCGAGGGATCGGTTGTCGAACTCGACCGTCAGGTCGACCAGCTGATAGACATCAACGTCAACGGCACGCTAGTGGCCCGGGGCGAGGTGGTGCCGGTCAAGAACAAGTTTGGCGTGCGCATCGCGGAGATCGTGTCCAACGGCATGACCCGCGCGCGCGTGGAAAGGCGCAGCTGATGACCTTCTACATTATCAAGCTTTTCATCATGGTGCCGCTGATCGGGCTGCTGATTTACGGATCGCTGTGGCTCTACCGCAAATATCAGCCGCAGATGATGATGCGGCAGAATTCCAATCTCCTGAATGTTGTGGAGACGCTTCCAATGGGTGTCCAGAGCAAGCTGGCGGTGGTTGATTTTGGTGGCCGGCAGATATTGCTCGCCGTCACCCGCAACGGGATCCAGAAGATTGATGTTCACCATGCGGACTAGTGTAAAGATAATCTGCGGCGTGGCCCTGTTTCTCGGCTCCGCGCTGCTGACCGATACTGCCTTTGCGCAGGAAGCCGCACCCGGTGCTTCCGCTGCCCTGGAGCGGGCGCTGGACGACATTTCCGGTGATGGGCAGCCGCTTAGCACGACCTTGCAGATTCTGATCGTCATGGGGCTGATGACGGTGCTGCCATCGATCATCCTGATGATGACGAGCTTCACCCGGATCATCATCGTGCTGTCGATATTGCGCCATGCCCTGGGTCTGCAGCAGACTCCGCCGAACCAGGTCCTGTTGGGCCTTGCACTTTTCCTGTCGATGTTCGTGATGGCGCCGCAAATCGAGCGGATCAACGAACAGGCGATCGCGCCCTATTCGGCCGACGAAATCGGCCTCACCGAGGCAATCGAGAAATCCGGCACGATCATGCATGGCTTCATGGCCAAACAGACCCGGCAAAGCGATCTGAAACTGTTCATGGAGCTGTCCGGAAAGACCGGCTTCGCCTCGGCAGAGGAGATACCGTTTTCGATCATGCTGCCGGCTTTCGTGACAAGCGAACTAAAGACCGCATTCCAGATCGGTTTTCTCATCTTCCTGCCGTTTCTGATCATCGATCTCGTGGTTGCCGCCGTGCTGATGGCGCTGGGCATGATGATGCTTTCACCGGTGATCATATCCATGCCGTTCAAGCTGCTGCTGTTCGTGATGATTGATGGCTGGGCCCTGACTATGGGTTCGCTGGCTGGCTCGTTTGCGACCTAGACGATGACCGATAGCCCAGATTTCTTCATCGGCATTGCCCAGCAAGCCCTGTGGATCACGGCGCTGGCTGCGGCCCCGCTGCTGATCCCGGCACTGGTCGTCGGCCTCGTGCTCGGCATGGTCCAGGCGGCAACGTCGATCAACGAGCAGACCCTGAGCTTCGTGCCAAAGCTGGTGGTTGTCGCTGGCGTGGTTGCGGTGTTTGGCGGATCGATCCTGCTGCTGATTGCAGACTTTACACGGGAGATATACGCCCGGATACCGGATCTGCTGCTGTGATTGCACCGGCCTTCTCGGAATTTGAAGGGCAGATGTGGATCTGGCTGATGGCAATGATCCGGCCCAGCGCCGCCATGGTCGTGGCACCGATTTTTGGTGCCGCCAACGTGCCCGTGCAGATCCGCATCATTCTGGCGTTCATGATCGGCATGGTGGCGGCCAACAGTGTGGGCTTTGAGCTGCCGACGGACACCGCGATCAGTCTGGCCAATATCCTGTTCGTCATGGGTGAAGTGGTAACCGGGGTTGCGATCGGCTTTGCGCTGCAACTCGGCTATTCCAGCGTCCTGATCGCCGGCGAAACGATCAGCAATGCGATGGGCCTGGGCTTTGCCAGCATGTCCGATCCCCAGACCGGACAGTCGACGCCGGTCATCGGTCAGTTTCTCACGATCTTTGCAACCTTGCTCCTGCTCGCCATCGATGGGCATCTTTTGCTGATTGCCACCATCGTCAAGAGCTATGCCGCCCTGCCACCGGGCTTTGCCATGCTGGACTCGAATATTCTGTACAGCATGGTGGAATTTGGCGGGACGTTATTCTCGATGGGGCTGCTCATTGCCCTGCCGGTGGGCGGCGCGCTCATTCTCATCCAGCTGATGATGGGCTTCCTCGCCCGGACGGCGCCCGCGCTCAACCTGTTTGCGGTCGGCATCCCGGTAACGATCACCGCCGGCCTGATTGCGCTGGCCGTCACCGCGCCGATCATGGCCGACACGATCATTCGCGCGCTGGGCATGGGATTAGACCAGGCGGCCTTTGTCGCGGGAGGCGGCTAGTGGCTGAACAGTCGCCCGGCGGTGGGGAAAAGACCGAAGCACCAACCCCGAAGAAGATGCAGGACAGCGCCAAGAAGGGCGATGTCCTCCAGTCCCGCGACCTCGGCGGGGCCATGGTTATCTTTGCCGGGACCGTGGCGTTCCTGCTGTTCGGAAGCCTGCTGTTCGGAGCCCTGGCGGAAATGGTGAGCAGCGCGCTGGTCATTCGTCCCGAGGACATCGAGGTATTTGATGCCGGTGGCCGCAGCGCCGCGCTGGTGTCCAGCATCATGCCCGAATTCATGGGTCTTTTCCTGCTGTTGATGGTGGCTGCGGTCGCTGCACCGGCACTGCTCGGCTCGCTCGGATTTCGCTGGTCGGCGATGAAACCCAAGCCCTCGAAGCTGGACCCGATCAAGGGCCTGCAGCGCATATTCGGGTCCAACGGCGTGATGGAACTCGGCAAGTCGCTGATGAAAGTGGTGCTGATCGGCGCGGTTGGCGGGTCGATATTATATGTCCACCTTGATCAGATTGCGCAATTTGCCGCGCAGGATCTGGATGGCGCAATTTCCAGCTTCACTTCGCTGTTTCTGAAGCTGCTGGTTGGTATCTGTGTCAGCATGGTGCTGATCGCGATGATCGACGTTCCGATCCAGTTGTTCCAGCGCGGCAAGCGCCTGAAAATGACGAAGCAGGAAATCAAGGACGAACACAAGGAAAGCGAAGGGTCGCCAGAAACGAGAGCGATCCAGCGCCAGCGTCGCAGCGAGATGCTGAACGATTCCACCCGCAAGGCGGTCGCCGATGCAACGGTCATCCTGGTCAATCCAACCCATTTCGCTGTTGCCTTGCGATATGATTCTGACCGGGATGCTGCTCCCGTCGTGCTCGCCAAGGGCTGTGACGCGATAGCGCTGGCCATGCGGGAAATGGCAGGCGAACTTTCCAAGCCGGTTATGGAATATCCCGAACTGACGCGATCGCTGTATTTTACCTCGAAGGCCGGCGATATCATCGACGAACGCCTGTATGCGGCCGTTGCCATGATTCTCAGCTTCCTGATCCAGCTCGATGCCAAGATGATCAGTCCTGCTCACAAGCCGAATATTTCGCTGCCGGAGGATGTCAGATTTGACACCGATGGCTCCCGCCTCGCCTGATGATATCGACCAGGCCGGCCATTAATTTGCGTCAACCGAAGCCGTAGAATACCCAAAGGAAGCTCAACATGTACGGAAATATCGCAAACGCCTTGGGGGCCGGATCGGGCATCAATACGGCGCAACTTGTCACCGACCTGCTGGCCGCGACGCAAGGTGCCAAGCTCGGCCAGCTCAACCAGCGCTCGCAGCTGAATTCGTCCCGAATATCGGCGATGGCGGCCACCCAGTCGGCGCTGACGACGTTTGCCGCAGCCGTTAAGGAAACATTGAACGGCCAGGGATTTGTCGGAGATCTGGTCTCGGGCCGTCAGGATCTGGCGACGGCATCGGTGGTCGAGGGGGGGCGGCCGGAAGGCTTGCCGGTTTCGGTCGAAGTGGTCCAAATCGCCGTGTCGCAGCGCGAGATATCGGGTGTCTTTGCCAGCGCAGCGGAGGCTGTCGGCGAACGGACCCTGACCATAACCAATGGCGGCGGCAGTTTTGATGTCATTATCGACAGCACCAACAACAGCCTGACCGGGATGCGCGATGCGATCAACGCCAGCAACAGCGGCGTGACCGCCATGATATTGACTGACAACGCAGGTGCACGCCTTGTTATGGAAGCGCAGGAAGGCGTCGCGAACGCATTCACGGTCAGTCAGAGCGGCGCTTCGCCAGCGATGACCCTGACCAATATCGCGGCGGCCACGGATAGCATAATCCGGGTTGATGGGATCGAGCTCACCAACAGCAGCAACAAGGTCAACGGCGCAATTCCCGGCGTCGAAATGACCTTGCTCGCCCAGCAAGCAGGGACACAGTTCACCATCAACGGCTCGTCCGAGCCGCTGGATGTTCGCGGACTGGTGACGGAGTTTGTAACGGCCTATAACGAGCTGCGCAGATCCCTGAACACTGCGACAGCGCCGGGCCTGGGAGGTGCCAGCGGCGGCCCCTTGGCCGGCGACCGCGGCGCAAGGGAAGTCATCCGAAAGCTGAGCCAGCTTACCTCCACCCGACTGACCGACACGGGCGATTTCAAGACACTTGCCGACATCGGCGTCCGTACAGGAAATGACGGGACCTTGAGCATCGATAATGTCCGGCTCGATGCCGCGCTGGCAGCGGACAGCGGAGCGGTGAAGCTGATGCTGGAGCCCGCCGTTGTTTCGGAATCACAGATCGGACTGTCAGGTGCGCTCGACGCGATTTCCACGGCGCTGAACGAGGATAGCGGCGCGCTGAAGGTTGCCCAGCAGCGACTGGAATCGATCCGGGAGTCGATCGCCGAAGCCCGTGAAAAAATAAACGAAGACGGTGAAAAGCTGCGGGAGCAGCTGGAGACGACCTTTGCCGGCCTCGAGCGGCAGCTGTCGATTCTGCGTTCAACCCAATCCTACGTCGAACAGCAATTTGCATCCTTCAACGACAACAACTGATCTTGGAAAGCCGATAATAATGACATTTCAGTCCCGAATTCAGAGAGCCTCAAGCTATCAATCCGTAGCCAAGGAAAGCCGCGTGCTGGCCGCAGATCCCTATGAACTTGTCGCAGTTCTCTTCGAGGAACTGCGCGAGACGCTGAACCTGATGATCGAAAGCACGCGGCGCGGCGACGATGCGCGGATGTTCCAGTATCGGGCGAAGGCGCTGGCCATTCTCAACGGGCTCGATGAATCGCTGAACTTCGACGTCGCCGGCGACCTGTCGCAGACCCTGCATATCATCTACACCGAAGCCGCCAAGCGCATTCAGATGGAGGGAAGGGAGAGCTGCATCGAGCGGGTCGAGTCAGCGCGCGAAATGATCCATGAAATCGAAAAGGCGTGGGCGGCAATCGCACCGTACCACTAGTGGCATGAACCGCGACTAGGCAGCAATCTGGCAGATTGCGCCCTCATCCATATCCCAATCGATATTATGCTTGCGCATCTTGTCGATCAGCGTCGTCCGCTTGATGTTGATCGACCGCGCGGCGCGGGACACGATACCGTGCGATGCCTCCAGGGCTGTGAGGATGATGCGGCGTTCTTCAAGCTGAAGATGGGCGTTGAGGTCCCGCACCACATTGTCCTGTCCGTTGCCTTGCCGGCTGGTGGCGAATGGGGGGTTTTCGGACACTGGCGTTGCGGCAAAAGCTATGGTCTCGCCGAAAGCCTGGCCCGCGAGCGGTTCTGCAACCGGCGCGATATCTGACTGAACGAGCATGGAAATGTCAGCCGCGGTGACATCCATCCCCGAAAAGAAAACCATCGCCCGCTCCACGACGTTGCGCAATTCCCGCACATTGCCAGGCCAGCCGTAATTCTGCATGGCGGCAAAGGCTTCGGCGGTGAACACCGGCAAGGGATTGCGGCTATCCTGTTTCTTGAGAAAATGGGCGACCAGTTCAGGAATGTCTTCTGTCCGCTCATGGAGCGCCGGCACCTCAATCGGCACGACGCACAGACGATAGTAGAGATCTTCCCGGAACAATTTGTTCCGGATGCATTCGCCGAGGCTTTTGTGGGTAGCCGCGATGACCCTGACATCGACAGGTATGGGGCGATTGCCACCAACCCGTTGGACGAGGCGCGTTTCCAGCACGCGCAGTAGCTTGACCTGCATGTTGATAGGCATGTCACCGATTTCGTCCAGGAAGATGGTGCCCTTGTCGGCCTGTTCGAAGAGCCCTACATGGCGGTTGACGGCACCGGTAAAGCTGCCCTTTTCGTGGCCGAACAGCTCGGACTCGACCAGCTGGTCGGGCAGGGCGCCGCAATTGACAGCGACATGAGCGCCATGGCCACGGTCAGAGGCCATGTGAATGGCTTCGGCGACCACTTCCTTGCCGCTGCCGGAAGGGCCCGTGATCATAATGGAGCTGTTGCACTGCCCGGCAAATTTTATGATGCGGCGCAACTGCTGCATTTTCGGACTGCTGCCGATCAGCTTTTCAGCCAGTTGCGTCTCTAAGTTCCCATTGGTCATCGAACTACCCAGATAACAATACCCCCGCCTCCCCGATTGCCGGGAAAGGGTGGTTCGAAGATCCCGCAATCTTCGAACCGTCACCTGGTACGTCTGAAATGCCCAAAGATGGTTAAATATAGGTTAACCGAGTTTAACCATTGCTTCTTGCACGGTTTGCCCGGCTTCGTCAGCCGGATCACTCGGGTCCGGCACGATGTTCTAGAAGGGCGCGCTCAGCAAAAGCTCTTCGATCTTTTCGGCACAGTCGTCAGAGATGGAGACGAAGATCATGCGGTTGTCTGCGGCATTCGGTGTTTTGGTCAGCAATCCCTGCTCGACCATCACGTTGATGTACCGCATGGCGGTGGTCATGGGAATGCCGGAACTGTGCGCTATAGCCGAAACCGTGACGCGCTGGTCCTTCAGATCGCAGATGTAAACATCAAGGCACATGTTCCAACAGGAATTGGCGAACAGGCCATTGCCGGCATCCAGTATCCTGGATTTCAGCCGACCCCAGTTCAGATATTTCTCCGCACGGTCGATCAGAGCCGACTGATCGACCTGATCCCTGAAAAATATCGGATCGGTTTCCGTTTGCCTGGCTTCCGGTTCCTCGGTTTCGTTAGAAATCCGCTTGTCCAGAATATCAAATTTTGCGATCGCCTGCTCAATCGTCAATCTCAGCTCAGCCAATTCCGCTTCGACGCTACTCATTGCCGCAGTCCTGCAATTTTCTAGCCTCCCGGTCTGGCCACTATTAGTATTTATTTACCTAGCCGCATTTTCCAAGTGGTACAATGGCGTTCGACGGGTGGTTAGTCATATTCATAGTCGGGGCTTGGCCAATTAGAATATCTATTTGAACAACTTATTGATAAATTCAGTCGGAATGGCGAGGGATCGCATCGGCAGATTATGGCGTAGGGGTGCTGTTTTTGACGCAGCGCCGGATGGGTGGATCAATGATTGTCCAGCAGTGCTGTCGGTATGCGTTTTTGGATAAGGGTGAGCGGGTCAGCATGGGACCAGCCGAACTGACCCGCTCAATAGATGTGCACAAGCCTCGGTATATTCGCTGGTTCGGAGCCGATGAATTGATGAGATTCAACGTGTTCCAGCGTGAGTCTTTTAAGGTGCCATCTGAAATTGTTTACGGCGCTTCCAATCGAAAATTAAGCCCAAGATTCATGTCCTTTTTTCCTGCCAGGTAAAAGCCGGGTCAGAATGTTCTGAGAGCGGAAACGACATGGTCTAGAACCGCGGGGTGCAACGGTGCGGTGAACTGGCAGCCATAGTCATTATAATTTTCCCAGACAATGCGAGCCGCGAGGGTTTGCAGGCCAGGCAAGGAGACAAATACCAGTTTGTCCGTATCCAGGTTGGTGCAACTTTCCATCCTGAAGCCGGTGACCGACAGATCGTACAAGGTGGTGCGAAACAGTTGCGTATTGGATTGACGGACAAAAAGTTCCGCAGAAACGATCTCCCGCGTGCTTGCGCGCAAATCCTCGACCGCAAGATCGCTGGGAAGTTCGGATTGCGGGTAAGCGGGGGGCGTCATTTTGTCATCCTTGGTCTGTGTCCGTCGATATAAACGGCAAACTGCTCGGCAAATTAACCATTTAGCACTGTGACAATCTGCAATATTCGGTGCAGGGCAGGGGCTGGAGCAGAGAAGTGATGGCGACCGCTCCGGCAACGCGCTCAACGATCGCCGGATTTGCGCAAGCCTGCGCAATTATTGCCAACGATTGCCAGACCTTACCGTTTATCATGCAAATGCTCACTTAGCATTTGGCCGACGCGACCGTTTCTCCTGTCGTTAGTAAAAATGAAATGGATAGTGAGATGTGGGGAAAAGACCGCTTCCAGTTTGAGGCGGAAGCAGCGCGGCAGTTTGCCTTGGAGCGATACGATATACTCGATACTGGGGAGGAATTTTGTTTTGATCACATCACCCGAGCGGCGAGCTTGGCACTGGACGTGCCGATCGCTGCCATCTCCCTGATCGACGGGAAGCGGCAGTGGTTCAAGTCAAAGATCGGGATCGACATTTCCGAGACGGCCCGAAACATAACCTTTTGTGATCATACTATCCGGCAAGACGCTCCGATGATCATCGAAGATGCGGCTCAAAGCGCCCTGTTCCGAGATAGCCCGTTTGTGAAGGGAGAGCCTTTCATCTCCAGCTATGTTGGGGTGCCCCTGACGACGCCGGACGGACATCGCATCGGATCGCTCTGCGGCATGGATGTCGTGCCAAGAAAATTCAAGCAGCACAATATTGCGCTGCTAGGGGAGCTGTCGGAACTGGTCATACACGAACTGGAACTGCGGCAGCAGGCCGACAAGGACCGGTTGACCGGCGCCCTTACGCGCAGCGGCTTTTCGGTGGAGGCGCGCAAGGCGATTTCGCTTTTTGATCGGCAACAGATTATCAGCACGCTGATCCTTTTTGATATTGACCTCTATCAGATGTTGGACGGCCCATCCCGTCGTTCTTCTGGCAGCGGGCTGCTGGCGGCCATTATTCAATCGCTGATGAAGCGGCTGCGGCCATCGGACTGCGTCGGACGGATGGGGGGTACGCAATTCGCTGTTCTGCTCACTGGCTCGACAAAGTTGCAGGCCCTGGCGGCAACCGAGGAAATACTGGATTCTGCTCGACAGGCCAACACCGATGTCGTTCTCGACTTGAGTTTCTCGGAGATATCCAGGGAGATCGGGATTTGCGACGACTGGCTGAGGACAGCAGATATCGCGCTGCGCGAGACACGGGAATTGCGTCACGCCCAGCGATGGACCCGTTCCCGATCACCAGTGCCGCATCTCATCCAGCCCCATTGAATCGGTCCGGGCATGGGGCGACGAATATCGCGTTCAGAACCTTAGCCCAGACTTCGTTGGCAGAACTCCCCGCCACCAGGGGATTGCAGACAGATTGGTTGCGAATGCGGTCGAGGCGTGCCAGTTTGCGTCGAAGTTAATTTCCAGACGGAGGAACGGCTCATGGCGACAGCAATGCAAAAGGATGAATCGGCAATAGGCGTAGGCCCGGGCTTTGCGATCCCGGATCCGCACGACATCGACAGCCTTCAGGGCAAGGTATCGGACGCCGAATGGCAGGTGCGTTGCGAACTGGCCGCGACCTACCGGCTCTGTGCGATGCACGCGTGGACCGACCTGGTGTTCACCCATATTTCGGCCCGGCTCCCCGACGAGGATGGCGAGGAGCGGTTCCTGATCAATCCCTATGGCGTGCTGTTCGATGAGATGACCGCGTCGGCGCTGGTCAAGATCGACCTCAACGGCAATATCAAGCAAGATACGCCCTATTTCATCAATCCCGCCGGCTTCACCATCCACAGCGCCGTGCACAGCGCCCGCCACGACGCGGGCTGTGTCATTCATGTCCACACGCCCTACGGCATTGCCGTGTCGGTGCAGAAGGCGGGGCTGCGGCGCTACACGCAATTTTCGATGCAGGTCCATGATGATCTTGCCTATCATGACTATGAAGGCATCGCGCTGGACCTCGACGAGCGCGAGCGGCTGATCCATGATCTGGGCGAGAAGAGCCTGCTGATGCTGCGCAACCACGGCACACTGACGGTCGGCGAGAATTGCGCGCTGGCGTTCCTGCGCATGTATCTTCTGGAGAATGCCTGCAAGACGCAGATACTGGCGCAGTCGGTGGGCGGGGAAGAGCATTTGCACGAAGAGAGCCCGGACATGGGGCACCGGGTCTACCAGCAGGGCGCTGCGGCCTTCCAGCGCGGCTTTGGCGACAATCTGGTCTGGCCGGGTCTGATGCGCAAGCTGCAGCGCACCAATCCGGGATATGACCGCTAGCGTCTAGAGATCGAAGGGCTGGCGGGAGAGGATCTCGACTCTCTTGTTTTCGAACACGGCTGAGCCGAGTTCCCGCTTTTTGGCCATCAACAGCTCGTCGCGTTCGCGGACCATGTCGATGATCGGGTCGTGGAACTGCTGTACCGCCGCGGTCAGCCAGTCGTTGACCAGCGGATCGCCGGGCGCGCCGGTCATGTCGAACCGGCGCAGCCGCGACGCAATGGCCTCGGCTGGCATCATATATTCGTAGGTGACCCAGTAATTGGTGGTGAACCAGCTCATCGGCATGCCATCGATTCCGAAGCTGAGCGCGCCGAAATGGACGACGCCCTGGGTCTTTTTGCCGTTGGGCAGCTTGGCGGGCGGCTGGTAATAGGGTTCGACGCCGTCGAACAGCGCGAGCGGCATGAACAGATGGAAATGGCCATGTTCGCCGGCTTCGCGTTCTTCGGGCTTGTGCGCATGGTAGAACCAGCGCGACTTGCTCACCGGCGCGATGCAATCCCCCTTGGGATAATGCTGATATTGAACGAAAGGGGCGTCTGCCGGTACCACACGGGGTACTAGCGAGACGCCCTCTCTTGCTATCTGGCTCGTAAGCTCAAACAGCTTTTGCAGTGCATTTTTCAATGCGGAATAAGCTTGGGCTTACTCGGTAGCTTCGGTAACTTCTTCCGCAGCAGCGCAGGTTGCGTCTTCAGCAGCACAGGTTGCTTCTTCAGCAGCACAGGTTGCGTCTTCAGCAGCACAGGTTGCTACTTCAGCGGCATCGTCAGCCATGACAGCAGCGTCTTCGGCCGTGTCATCAGCTACCACAGCAGCGTCTTCGGCTGGTTCTGCGCATGCCGAAAGGGCAGGAACAGCAAGAGCCAGGCCGCCGGCTACAGCAAGCATTTTGCGGAAGTTGGTTTCGGTAGTCATTTATAATATCCCCTTTGGATGAACTAGACCTGCACCTTTATCTGGAAAGATACGGGCATGGCAAGTCTATTTCGTAAATATTACATTAATCGGACCGGTGGCCGCCGGAGTGTCGGTTTATGGCACAGTCTGTTCGGCGAGACCGCGAGATGTGGGCCCCACTGGTAGCCCTATCGCTCGACGCCGCGGATCTTGCCCCATTGCCTGGCCACCGTGTAGCCGAGGTAGCCGGTGCCGAACAGGGCGTAGAGTGGCTCGGGTATGCCGGCGAGATAGGCGTTCATGCCGGCGGCAATATCCCGCGCGGCATCGGGCCGGAAGGCGGCGATCAGCCCCATCGGGATCGACCACAGCAAGAGCAGATACATGACATAGAGAAAGCTGGGCCGGGCCCGGCTGGTCCACGGGTCGGGGGATTGCGCCTCCGCCAGAATCGCGGCCATCTGCACGCGTACTTCCTCCAGTTCCTGGCTGCCTTCAAGCTTGAGCAGTTCCAGCTTGGCCCGATCGCGCGCGTCGCGGTCGGGGATGATCTTGTCGATGATGCCGGAAATCGGGCCGACAAGGGTTGAGAGGATGGACATATTATCTGGTTCCTTTCGGGTTTCGGATCGCCTTTCTGATCAAAAACGGGGCCAGGGAGACGGTTCTCCAAGGTTGGTGTTGACGGCAGATGTTCGGCAAAAATCCGATCGGTGCCGGCGATCTTGACAAACTTTACAGGGTTATGAGAAATTTCGCTTCGCACCGGTTTCAGCCGATCCGGTGGGCCAGCCAGCCGTAGAGAAAGGCTTCATTGGCAGGGCGGGATTCAGCGAGCTCGATATAGCGCGCGCCCTGTAGCGCCTCGAGCGCCTTGAGCAGCACGGTCTCCGCTTTGGCGCCCCTTTTCCGCAGGAACGCGTCCAGCGCACCCAGTGTCCGGGCCCCGATCCGACGGTCGACGGCCAGGTCTTCATAGTCCCGGCCATTGCGGTTCAGCGCATTGAGCGCGCGCTGGAGAAAGCCGCTGGCCGTCGCGGTGCCCATGTTGATCCCGGTATCGAACAGTTCGGCGGCGACGGAGGGTGCCAACCGGGCGATCTGGTCGAAGGCGGGACGGTGCCAATATTGCTCCTTGTATATGGCCGCCGCCTGCGCGCGCGGAAAGTGCCGCATGTCGCCGCCATAGCCGTGGCCGCGCGCCACCGCCTCGGTCACGCCCCAGCGGGTGGGTCCGCCGCGGTCGGCCGGATGATCGGAAAAATCGCCTTCGAGCGCGATGACCTTGTCGATCAGCGCGTCGATATCGGGTGGATGGGGCATGGGGAATCGCCTTTCTGGGTTGGAAAGGGATTATATAACCTATTTGGTTAGTTGTAGGAAAGGGGATAGTGGAGAATGGGTGGCCGTGCCTGGGCTATGAGGGGCCTTCCGTCATTGCGAGGAGCGCAGCGACGCGGCAATCCAGGGCGTCTGGCCATGAACGGCGCTGCCTGCCGCTCTGGATTGCCGCGCTGCGCTCGCAATGACGGGGGGCGGTCGAGGGGGCTGCTTGCTGGTCCTGATGTCCGCACCTGCGAAGGGCAGAAAATAACGAGAGCCTGCGGCTAAAAAATCCTGGATCAGATTGGTCCTCTGGTGGGGAGCAAAGCTGACACAATTGACGGGGTTATCCGGCGAAATTCGGTTGGGCCGAAGGTTGGCGGCGATGAGCCGTTGTTGCGGCTCGGGTGCAACCGCATTGCGCGGGGCGGGAGAGAACAGGGACTCGCGGGCTGGCCATCTGGCGCTTTTATCACAGGGGGGAGTGTGTAGGAAAGGGGATTGCCATAGGGGGGGCGAGCATGCTGTCGGCGGTCGACGAGTGGTAATTGAATATACTGTCCCCGAAATTCCCTGTCCCGAAATTCCCCTGTCCCCAAATTGAAGCGCCTAACGCTCCACCGGGGTCGCCGGTGTCATCTGATCAATGAACAGGAGCCCGTCATAGATACGCCCGATATTGTCGATCTCGACGGTGTCATATTTGGGCAGGCGCGTGCGTATCGTCCCGTGCAAGGGGTGGTCGGGCACCCGTTATCATGACTTCTCCCGATCGCTTCTCTACGGTTTTGAGCGAAAACAGGTCAATTGAATATATGGTCGTCGAAAGGCCTTTTCCGAAAATTCAGTGCTATTCACGATATTTTCTGAAGGCAGTCATTGCGCGCGCAGCGACGCAACCCAGAGCGACAATCCTCCATGTTTGCGTCCAGACGCCCTGGATTGCCGCGTCGCTGCGCTCCTCGCAATGACGACAGGTGGTTTGCCCCGTCAGCCATCACTCCCCCTACGCAATATTGCGTATCGCGCGGGTCGCGGTGATCGTCCAGACACGGACCATGACTTGGAAAACCATCCGCCTTGAACTGGCGCGCACCGCTGACCATCCCGAGGGCTCGTCAGCCCATGCCTATGTCTTTCGCGTTCCGCTGGACAGTGACGGCTTCATTGAACCCGGGGCGCTGAAAAAGGTGGAGAAGGTGCCCGTGGTCCGGCGCTTCTGGCCGGGGCAGGCGGATCAGGCCGGGGTGGTGATCGCTTCACCCAAGGGCTGGGCCTTTTCCTACAAGCTTGGCGAGGAGGATGACGAGGTCATCTTCCGGCTCAAGGATCATCCGCTGAAGGTCGGCGAATATCTGACGATTACCGAAACCGACGGCAGCGAGCTGCCGTTCCGGGTGGTTAGCTGTCATGAATAGAGAAGGACCGCTCATGGGGAAATCCAAATGCTGATGGCGTTCAGGCAGGCGGCGCTGGCATCGGCGGCGGCCCTGTTGTTCGCCGGCAGCCCGGCGGCCGCAGAATGCGTCGTCGGATCGGCGCCGCTGTTCGATCCGTTTGCACCCTATAAGGGGGCAGGGGCCATCGTGCACAAGGACAGCGGCTTTGTGTTTCCCGCGACGATCGCTGGCTTCCAGCGCGAATGCGAGATGACCACGGATTTTACCGGCAACAATTTCGAGATCGGCTATCGGCGCGAGGTCGAGGATCATCCGATCTCCATCAAGATCGTGATTGTCCATCTCGAACAGCTGAAGGCGGAAGACCATTATCAGATCATCAAACCCGACGTGATGTCGCATTATTCGAGTGCGGCAACCGTATCGGAGGGCGACTATTTTATCTCGGGACGCCCCGATATTCCGGCCTATCAGGGCATATTCGACGGCGACAGGGACGGCGTGCCCTGGCATTTCAGCCTGACCGCGATGGACTATGGCTATTGGGATGCGCGGCTGGTCGCCTCCTATCCGCAGGAGATTGATGCCGCGGCGCAGACGGCGATCATGGAGCTGATCGCGGCCTTCCAGTGGCAGACGCCGACCGCCGCCGGAGCGGAGGTGGCAAGGCCGTGACCCGTATTGCCGTGATTGACGGCCATCCCGATCCCAGTCCCAGCCGCTTCGGTCATGCGCTAGTGTCGGCCTATGCCGACGCCGCGCGCGAAGCGGGTCATGAGGTGAGGGAAATCGGTCTGGCCGGCAAGCACATACCGATCCTGGAAAGCCGCAAGCAGTGGCTGGAAGACGACGTCCCCGCCGCTGTTCGGCCGGGACAGGATGCGATCAAATGGGCCGAGCATATCGTCTTCTGCTATCCGCTGTGGATGGGGGACATGCCGGCCCTGCTGAAAGCCTTTATCGAGCAGGCGTTCCGGCCAAATTTTGCGCTCGACTACGGCGACGAGGGCAGCGGGCAAATGCCCAGGAAGCTGTTGCGCGGCCGATCGGCCCGCCTCATCGTGACGATGGGGATGCCGGCCTTGTTCTATCGCGCCTATTTCGCATCGCACAGCGTGCGCAGTTTCGAGCGCAACATTCTGAAACTGACCGGTATCAGTCCGGTGACGACCTCGCTGATCGGCAATGTCGACGGCAGCGACCGGCATCGCCGCCGCTGGCTCGACAAGATTGCCGCTCATGGTGTCGCCGGCGACTGATTCTGCGACGCGCGGAACCCTATCCGTATTACTCCTTATACAGGGTCATCCCGCCTCCGGTTACTCTGTCCCATCAATGCTCTTTCAGTGGCGAAGGGGTGAGGAAACAGGAGACAGTCCATGAAATCCGTGATGCTATATATTGCCGACGATTGCGGCCTCGAGGCGCGCTTTCAGGCGGCGCTTGACCTCACCCGCTCGCTCAACGGGCATCTTCATTGCCTGCGCGCCAATCCCTATAATCCGCAAATGGCCTTTGACGGGGTGACCGGCATGTCGGTGATGTATGACATCAGCAAATTGTCGCGGGAGCAGGATGAACTGCTGCGCCAGGAGATCGAGAAGCGGCTGGCCGGCGAAGATGTGTCCTGGGACTATCGCGACGAAAATGCCGATGCGGCCAGGGGGCTGGCCAAGCAGTCGGCGCTGGTCGACATCGTCGTCCTGAGCTCGGCCAGCGGCAAGAAGGACAACAGCCTGCCGATCGGGATATTGGGAGACGTCCTGTTCAACGTGAAAGCGCCGGTCGTCGTCCAGCCGGATGATGTGAAGAAGTTTGACGCCTGCGGCACAGCCCTGGTTGCCTGGAACGGCAGCCTGGAATCGGGCAACGCCCTGCGCGCCGCGGTTCCCTTGCTGAAAATGGCCAGCGACGTGCATATCGTGACGGTCGAGGAAGACGCGGACCATGATCTGCCGCCACTCGCCGCGTCCGAATATCTCGCCTATCACGGCATCAAATCCCAAGTTCACGGCGTGGTTCGCGGAAACGCGTCGGTCGACGAGGTGCTTCTGGCCGAAGCCGACAAGGTGGATGCCGCCTATATCGTGATGGGTGCCTATGGACACAGCCGGGCGCGGGAATTCCTGTTCGGCGGCGTGACCCGCAACCTGTTCAGGGATTGCCCTGTTCCCCTGGTTGTCTCGCACTAGATGAACCGCCGGTTCGCCAGCGAAAGGCCATATTTGCTTGTGGCATTTCCCGCATTCCGTGTAGGGTCGGCGCATTCACCCGGGGCGTCAAGACAGCCAGAGGATAGACACCGCACGTGCGCGACACCAATGGCTTTGACCCGAATCGGACATCGCATCTCGAATCCGTCCTGTCCCGGCTTCCGAATATCGTCATGATTGTCGATCGCGACTTGCAGGCGATCAATTGCAGCCTGGCTGGTCTGCATATGCTGGGCGTGTCGAGCATCGCCGAATTGCCGAAGGGCGCTCCCGCATCCTGCGTGGCACCATCGCACCGGTCGCTTTTCCGGGAATCCCTGGAAGGGATGTTCGACAAGACGGGCAGCGCCGAACCGTTCGAGCTGCTGCTGGAACTGCCCGGTAAGCCGGCAATCAGGGTGGAGTGCACGCTTGCACCGCTGGCCAATGCGCAGGATGAAATTGACGCGATCCTGCTGTCTTTTCAGGACGTTACCTCGCTGCGCACCGCAGAAAACAAGCTGGCGCAGGCCAATTCGCTGTTGCAGTCGATCCTGACGACGATCCCGGATGCCATGGTCGTGATCGACGAGGCGGGCCTGGTCAGTTCGTTCAGCGCCACCGCGGAAAAAATGTTCGGGTATGAACAGGAGGAGATTATCGGCCGGAACGTCAAGATCCTGATGCCGATGCCCTATCGCGACGCGCATGACAATTATATCAGCACCTACATCAGGACCGGCGAAAAGCGGATCATCGGAATCGGCAGAACCGTCGTCGGATGCAAGAAGGATGGCACCAATTTTCCGCTGCAGCTGGAGGTCGGCGAAGCGCGGATAGGCGACGAGCGCTATTTCACCGGCTTCATGGTCGACCTGACGGAAAAGAAGCAGACCGAGGCCGAGATGCAGGCATTGCAGGCAGATCTGGCGCATGCGTCACGGCTGAGCGCGGTCGGCACACTGGCCTCCTCGCTTGCGCATGAAATCAACCAGCCGCTGACCGCCATCGCCAACTACCTGTCGGCCGCCCGCGACATGATGGACAGCGATCTCGAGGGGAACCGGGAATATTTCCTGGAAGCCCTGCAGGAAAGCGTCACCGAGAGCTTGCGGGCAGGGACGATTGTCCGGCGCTTGCGGGAATTTGTCTCGCGTGGCGAGATCAATCGGCAAGCGCTGTCGATTGCGCAGATCGTGGAAGACGCGACCGTGCTGGGGATGATCGGGGCGCAGGAAAAAGGCATCGAATGCTCGATCGAAATCGACGTGAACAGCAATCACGTATTTGTCGACCGGGTGCAGATCCAGCAGGTGATGGTGAACCTGATGCGCAATGCGATCGAGGCGATGGCAGCGAGCGAAGAGAAAAAGCTGCATATCGGGGTACGGTCGCTGGACGCGCACTGGATCGAAATTGCCGTGTCCGACACCGGTTCCGGCATCGACCAGGAACTGGGCGAGCGGATATTCGATCCGTTTGCCAGCACCAAGGGGGAGGGCATGGGACTCGGCCTGTCGATCTGCCGGACGATTATCGAAGCCCACGGCGGCACGATCCGAGCCGAAGCCCATGCCGGCGGCGGCACCACGTTCCGGATCACGCTGGAAAAGGCGGGCCGGATCGAAGAGGAAGCAGCAGAAGGACCAGATTATGACCAGTGAACGGCTAGTCTATGTGGTGGATGACGATGATTCCGTCCGTCGTTCGGCGGCGTTCATGCTGCGCCACGCGGGCTTCAAGGTGCATCCGGTGGAATCGGGAGTGGCTTTTCTGAAGCTGGCGAAAGGCGCGGACCGGGGCTGCGTATTGCTGGACGTGCGGATGCCCGACATGGACGGGCTGCAGGTGCAGCAGCAGATGGTCAAGGATGGCATCGATTTGCCGGTGGTGATCCTGACTGGTCACGGCGATGTCGAGATCGCGGTGCAGGCGATGCGGGCCGGTGCGATCAATTTTCTCGAGAAGCCCTATGAGAAGGAGGCGCTGATTGCAGCCCTTGAGGAGGCCTTTGCCCGTCTGGAAGACAGTAACCTGAAGGAAATGGCGGCCTCAGAGGCGAAGGTACGGCTAGCCTGTCTGACGCGGCGGGAACTGGATGTGCTGGAGGGGCTGATGGCGGGCTATCCCAACAAGACCATCGCCTATGATCTCGGTATTTCGCCGCGCACGGTGGAAATCTATCGCGCCAACATGATGGAGAAGCTGCGTGTGCGCAGCCTGGCCGAGGCCTTGCGGATCGGCTTTGCGGCCGAGAGCGGGGACGGCCCGGAACCGTCCTGACCGAACCGAACGGAGAATAGCCCGGGCGGCTAGCGGTTTTTCTGGGGCTTCTTGCGATTCAGGCAAGCGTGGCAGGGCTTGGCGCAGCTGTCGTCGCCGTCGCCAGGCTGCAGGGGAATGGTCAGCGAACGCACCTGGCCATCGGCGCTGCAGAGCTTGACCGTGATTGCCTCGGCTCCCGCCGACAGCGGGAAGGCGGCCAGCGCCAGCGAGACGGCCGCGGTCAGCCACAGCGCGAGGGGAGAGCGCCGGATACTGGCAATCATGGCCTGTCCTCGTCCTCGATCAAGATCCGCTGCGCGGCACCATCGAGATCCTCGAACTGGTCGTGCCGCATAGCCCAGAAGAAGACCGCTAGGCCGAGCAGTCCCATCAGCAACGCGACCGGAATCAGGATCGCCAGACCGCTCACCGGGCGGCTCCGTTCAGGCGCAGCGCATTGCCGACGACAATCAGCGACGACAGTGACATCGCTATGGCGGCAACCAGCGGCGTGACCATGCCGGTCAGGGCCAAGGGCACGGCGCAGATATTATAGCCGATGGCCAAGGCGAAATTCTGGTGGACGATGCGCCCGGTGCGACGCGCGACCCGGATCGCCAGCGCCACCGGCATCAGGGATTCGCTCGTGAACACCGCGTCGGCCGCCTGCTGTCCGACATCGCTGGCGGAGCCGGGCGCGATCGAGACATGGGCAGCAGCGAGGGCGGGGCCGTCGTTGAGGCCGTCACCGACCATCAGGACCCTGTGACCGCCAGCGGTCAGGCGGGTGATGGCGTCGACCTTGTCCTGCGGCGAGGCACTGGCCTGGCCGGTCAGGCCCAGCGCGCGGGCCACTTTCGATACCGAGGCGATATTGTCGCCGGACAGGATCGAGGCGGGCAGGCCGAGCGCCCGCAAGGTGGCGATGGCCTCGGCGGCATCCGGGCGGATCTCGTCGTGCAGCTGGAGTATCACCGAATCGGGGCCGACGGTCAGCTGGCAGGACAGGTGGTCTTCCGACTTCTCGGGTCGGCCCAGCGCCACGCTCACCCCATTCCAGCGCGCGGTCATGCCCTGTCCCGGCTGTTCGCGGATGTCCTCCAGCGTGGCCGGTTCAATAGCCAGTGCGAGCAGGCCGGTGCGGATGCCCTTGCTCACCGGATGGCGGCTGGCTTGGGCCAGCGCGAGCGCAATCTGCTTCTGCGTCGGGCTGAGGGTGTCGAGATTGACCGGTCGCGGATGGCCGAGGGTGAGGGTGCCGGTCTTGTCGAACAGCACATGATCGGCTTCGGCCAGACGTTCCAGCGCGCTGCCGTCCTTGACCATCACTCCCTTTCGCAACAGCGCCCCGGAAGCGACGACCTGGGCTGCTGGCACCGCCAGTCCCAGCGCGCAGGGACAGGTGATGATCAGGACCGCGACCGCAATCAGCAGGGACTGGTGCCAGCCGGCACCGGCGAGCATCCAGTAGCCAAAGGCGAGCAGGGCCAGGCTGTGCACCGCCGGCGCATAGAAACGGGCGGCGCGATCGGCGATGCGGACATAGAGCGAGCGGCGCTGGCCCGCTTCGTCCATCAGCCGGGCTATGTCGGCAATGCTGGTGTCCTCTCCGGACGCCGTGACCCGGACGACCACTGGCGCGGACAGATTGAGGGTGCCGGCCAGGGCCCTGTCTCCCTTCCCGGCAGGCTGCGCTTCGCTTTCGCCGGTCATCAGCGCGCAGTCGAAATGACTGCTGCCGGATTCGATTACGCCGTCCGCCGCCAGACTTTCGCCTGCGGCGACCATCATCTTCATGCCCGGGCGCAGATCGCGGGCTGCCATCCAGCGGGTGGAGCCATCCTCTGTGAAGACCATCGCGCCGGTCGCGGTCTGCCGGAGCAAGGCCCCGATGCCTTCGCGAGCCCGATCACGCATCATGCCGTCGAGCACGCGCCCCGCGAGCAGAAAGAACAGCAGCATGACCGCGCCGTCAAAATAGGCATGGCTGCCGCCGGTTGCGGTTTCATAGAGGCTGAGGCCCGTTGCCAGCAGGATGCCGATCGAGATCGGGACGTCCATATTGGTACGGCCATAGCGCAGCGCCATGGCGGCGGAGGCGAAAAACGGCCGCCCGGAATAGGCGATCACCGGGATCGCGATCAGCGCCGACAGCCAGTGGAACAGGTCGCGGGTAACCCCTGCGGCACCGGACCAGACGCTGACCGAGAGCAGCATGATGTTCATCATGCCAAAACCGGCGACGGCGAGCGCGCGGATCAGTCGATCGGTGCTGCCCCGTTCTTCGGCCAGCGGATTGTCGGCCAGAACCTGCGCCTCGAAACCCAGCGCTTCGATCTCCCGCCTGAGCTGGTCATCGCCCCATTCGGGAAGATGCGAGATCGCCACCTGCTTGGTCGAGAAATTGACGCGCGACGACAATATGCCGGGCTTGCCGCTGAGACCGTTCTCGATCTTAGCGATACAGCCGGCGCAGCGGATCGCCGGGACCACGAACCGCGATACCGCGGCGGGAACCTGTTCACCGGTTATGGGAGCCAATGCGTTCACCGGATATCCTGCAGCACACGCATCGACTGGTCCCCGCGACTGATCACCAGCTTCAGCTTCCAGCGCCCGACCGGTATTGTCTCGATGCTGTTATATTCCCCGGGCTGCCGTTCGGAAAAGGCGATCTCGAATGGCTCGGTTCGCCCGACGGGATGCTCTGCCACCGCCGTCAGCGTGGCGCCCCGCAGGGCAGAACCGGTCGCATCGTTGATGGTGATGCGGGCGCGGTCTCCAGAGCGATTGGCCTGGCCGACGGCCCAGCCATGAGCCCGCTGATCCCGCGCCTGTTCGAGCCACTGGTTGTATTTCTGGCTGGCCACATAGCTGTTGTCGACCACCGTCCCGCCGAAGGTCGACAGGGCGAAGCGCGCCATCACCATATTGACCCCTACAACCACGGTGAAAAAGGCGACGATGATCAGCGTGGCGTGATAGCCGGTGAACTTGCGTAGGGATTGCTGCTTGCTCATTCGCCTGTCTCCGGTCGTTCGAAAAATATTTCGTCGATATCGCTGGCCCGCGGATCATCGGCCGCGGTGACGGTCAGCGCGAAATCTTCCCGCACTGGACCATTGCCGGGAGCCGCGACATAAACGCGCAACCTGGCGACGCTGTCCGCGGGAACCCGGGTGGTGAGGCTCTGGCCTGCATTCTGCCGCGACCCTTCGTTCGACCACAGCACGCCGCCATCGAGCGTGGTCATGCCGATGACCATCTGGCGGGGGCGGTTTTCCATGTTCCGCAGATTGACGGTATAGCTGTTGCGGACATGGCCATCGGCGAGCTGGACATAGACCGGGTTGCGGTCATGATTGGCGCTGATGTCGATCCGGGTGCGGTTGCCAAGAGCGAACAGCATGGCCAGGCCGATCGCGCCCCAGATCGAGGTGTAAACGATGGTGCGCGGGCGCAGCAGCGTCTTCACGATCGGATTGTGCGGCTTGCCGGCCTTTTCCAGATCCGCATCCTCGAGCGTGGCATAGTCGATCAGGCCGCGGGGCCGACCCACCTGATCCATCACCCGGTCGCAGGCGTCGATGCACAGCGCGCAGGTGATGCAGCCGATTTGCGGTCCCTCGCGGATATCAATGCCGGTCGGACAGACCGCGACGCACTGGTTGCAGTCGACGCAGTCGCCGAAGCTGCCCGGCTGGGCTTCCGCCTTCTTCAGGCTGCCGCGCGGCTCACCGCGCCAGTCCTTGTAGGTGACGGTCAGCGATTTTTCGTCCATCATCGCCGTCTGGATGCGCGGCCACGGGCACATGTAGATGCACACCTGCTCGCGCATGAAGCCGCCAAAGATGAAGGTGGTCGCCGTCAGGATCGCGACCGAGGCATAGGCCACTGGGGCGGCCGCGCCGGACCAGAAATCGACGACCAATGTGGGTGCATCGGCGAAATACATGATCCAGGCGCCGCCGGTCCAGAAGGCGATGAACAGATAGATGCTCCACTTGAACAGGCGCCGGGCAATTTTTCCCGTCGTCCATGGCGCCTTGTCCAGGCGCATGCGAGCGTTGCGGTCACCGTCGACGAACCGGTCTACATGCTGGAAGACATCGGTCCAGACAGTCTGCGGGCAGGCATAGCCGCACCAGGCCCGGCCGACGGCGGAGGTAACCAAGAACAGGCCGATACCCGCCATGACCAGCATGCCGGCAACATAATAAAATTCATGAGGCCAGATTTCGATGCCGAACATGTAGAAGCGGCGATTGGCGAGATCGACCAGTACCGCCTGATCGGGGGCATAGGGACCTCGGTCCCAGCGGATCCAGGGTGTGGCGTAGTAGACGGCAAGCGTCAGCGCCATGATCACCCATTTCAGCCGCCGGAATTTCCCGTCGATGCGCTGCGGGTGCACCGCCTTGCGCTTTTCATAGAGCCGGGCTTCCGGCTCGGGAAATTTTTCAGGACTGTTCATCGCCGACGCCGTTGCTTGGAGCGGCATTTCCCGCCTGCTCGAGACTATCGTCGTTCACCTCTTCCAGCGCCGGCAAGGTTTCTCCACCGCCCAGCGAATGCACATAAGCGGCCAGCATACGGATGGTCGCGGCGTCCAGACGCTGGCCCCAGCGGGGCATTACGCCATAGCGGCTGTTGCTAATGGTGTCGGTGAGCGAGGCTCGATCCAGCCCGTACAGGCTAATCGCATCGGTCAGGTTGGGCGCGCCGAGATCGCGGCTGCCCTTGCCCTGCGGTCCGTGACAGACGGTGCAATTTTCGGCGAACAGGCCTGCGCCTCTGGTAGCGGCTGCGCTGCCTTTTTCCCGACCCGACAAGGTCCGTACGTAGGACACGAGATCGGCAATCTGGGCCGGCTGCAAGATGCCGTCCCGGCCAAACGCCGGCATTTGCGAGAAGCGGGTCTTGTCATGGCCCGGATTGCGGATGCCGTGGACCAGCGTATATTCGATCGCCTCAAGATCGCCGCCCCAGAGCCAGTCATCATCGTTGAGATTGGGATAGCCCTTTGAACCCGCCGCACCCGAGCCGTGACACTGGACGCAGTGCACCTTGAACGCGGAACGTCCGCCCTCGATAGCCTGCTGCATGAGTTCGGGGCTGCCGTTGAGCTTGCGAATGTCGGTCGAGACCAGCGCCTGGCGGATCGGTTCGAGCTCCTGTTGCCGGGCGGCGACCTGCGCCGCATAATCGCCGCGGCTGCTCCAGCCGAACAGGCCTTCGGTCGCGGAGTTGGCCAGCGGTATGGCCGGGTAGACGATGACATAGCCGATCGCCCAGATGATCGTGGCGTAAAAGGTCCATACCCACCAGCGGGGCATCGGCGTATCCAGTTCCTCGATCCCGTCCCATTCATGGCCAACGGTTTCGGTTCCGGTGGGTGCATCAACGCGCTTCTTCTCAGACATCATTCTTGTCCTCGTCAAATATCCTGTGGGCCGCCTCGTGATGGGCGCGCCCGGCGCCAGGGCGAAAAGTCCAGCCGATCAGGGCCAGGAAAACAGCGGTCATGAACAGCAGGCCCCAGCTGTCGGCAAAATGGCGCAGCGCTTCATAGTTCATCGCGGCTGCTCCTGCGCTTCGCCCGCCTCGAAATCGACCAATGTGCCGATCATCTGCAGATAGGCGATCAGCGCATCCATTTCGGAGAGCTTGTCGGGATTGCCGTCGAAATCGCGGACCTGCACCTTCGGATAGCGCTGTTCCAGTTCTGACGAATCGGCCATCGGGTCGACCTGGGTCAGAAGGTCCGCATTGGCCTGTTCGATCGCTTCCTTGCTGTAGGGGACGCCGACGCGGGACAGGGCCGTCAAATGCGCGCCCATGTCGCCCGGCTTCAAATCCTTTTCGGCGAGAAAGGCATAAGGCGGCATGATCGATTCCGGCACGACGGCACGGGGATCGGTCAGATGCTGGACATGCCACTCGTCCGAATAGCGGCCGCCGACCCTGGCGAGGTCTGGTCCCGTCCGTTTGGATCCCCACTGGAAGGGGTGGTCGTACATCGATTCCGCGGCCAGCGAATAATGGCCATAGCGTTCCACCTCGTCGCGGAACGGACGGATCATCTGGCTATGACAGGTGTAGCAGCCTTCGCGGACGTAGATGTTGCGCCCGGCCAGTTCGAGCGGGGTGTAGGGCCGCACGCCCTCGACCTTCTCGATCGTGTTGTCGATCCAGAACAGCGGCGCGATCTCGACAATGCCGCCGATTGTCACGGTGACCAGAGCGAGCACCGCTAGCAGGGTGATGTTGCGCTCGATCTTCTTATGTTTTTGCGTGAATGTGGTCATGATTTTGTCTCCCTCACTCTGCCGGAACCGCGACCAGCGGCTTGTCGGCGGCCGCGTCGTGAGGCGTTTCGGTCATCGACTGTTCATCGCGGAGATGGCCGGCCAGCGTCATCCAGACATTGTAAACCATGACCACAGCACCAGCGAGATAGAGCAGGCCGCCGGTTGCACGGATCAGGTACATCGGGAACATCGCCGTGACGACCTCGCTGAACGCATAGACGAGATAGCCGTCGTCGCCATATTCGCGCCACATCAGGCCCTGCATGATGCCGGCAACCCACATCGCGGCGGCGTATAGAACGATGCCGATGGTCGCGAGCCAGAAGTGCCAGTTGATCATGCGCAGGCTGTACATCCGGCTGCGGCCCCAGAGCCGCGGCACCATGTAGTATAGCGCGGCAAAGGTGATCATGCCGTTCCAGCCGAGCGCGCCGCTGTGGACATGGCCGATGGTCCAGTCGGTGTAATGTGACAGGCTGTTCACTGCCTTGATCGACATCATCGGGCCCTCGAAGGTGCTCATGCCGTAGAAGGCGAGGGCGAGCACCATCATCCGGATGATCGGATCGGTGCGGATCTTGTCCCAGGCGCCGTTCAGCGTCATCAGGCCGTTGATCATGCCGCCCCAGCTCGGCATCCACAGCATGATCGAGAAGACCATACCCAGCGTCTGTGCCCAGTCGGGCAATGCGGTATAGTGGAGATGGTGCGGACCGGCCCAGATGTAGAGGAAGATCAGCGACCAGAAGTGGATGATCGACAGCCGGTAGCTGTAGACCGGCCGTTCGGCCTGTTTCGGCACGAAATAATACATCATGCCGAGGAAGCCGGCGGTCAGGAAGAAGCCGACGGCGTTGTGGCCGTACCACCACTGAGTCAGGGCGTCCTGGACCCCGGCGAAGGCGCTGTAGCTTTTTGCCCCGAGCAAGCTGACCGGCATCGACAGGCCATTGACCAGATGCAGCATCGCCACGGTCAGGATGAAGCTGAGGAAGAACCAGTTGGCGACATAGATATGGGGTTCCGACCGCTTGACGATCGTGCCGATGAAGACCGCGGCATAGCTGACCCAGACGATGGTCAGCCAGATGTCGACATACCATTCGGGTTCGGCATATTCCTTCGACTGGGTGACGCCGAGGAGATAGCCGGTGGCGGCCAGCACGATGAACAGCTGGTATCCCCAGAACACGAAACGGGCGAGGCCGGGGAAGGCCAGCCTCGCCCTGCAGGTGCGCTGGACGACGTAAAAGCTCGTCGCGATCAGCGCATTGCCTCCGAAGGCAAAAATGACGGCGGATGTGTGCAGCGGGCGCAGGCGTCCGAAGGTGGTATATTCCAGGCCAAGATTGAGCACCGGAAAGGCAAGCTGCAGGGCGATGTACAGACCGACGGTGAAACCGGCCATGCCCCAGAACAACGTCGCGATCACGCCCCAGCGGATCGGATCGTCATCATATTTTCCGGGATCGGCCGGTGCATTCAGGATGCCCCTTCCGATGGCGGCATAGTCGGCCTTGCTGATCGTCACCAACAGCGCGATCAGCGCTGCCGCCATGATGATCCCCATGTGCACCGCAAAGCCGCCGTCGGCGGCCATGACCATCGCGATGAATGCCAAAAATACAAGGGCCAGCCATCCGCCGGCCTTCACCAGTAAATTGTCCATAACGTCCTTCCCCGTTGTGTAGGGGTGGCGCTACCAGCCGCAGGGGCGGGGCTATATAGGTAGAGTTACGTAGTCGCCCAACGCCAGCGCGGACGCGGGGCTAGCCGACTGCGAGTTCGGCCCAGACCGGGAGGTGATCGGAGGCCTTGCGCGCGGACGGACTGTCGTGGACGCCGGCCGCCTGAGCGCGGATTGCCCGGGAGTGCATGATCCGGTCGAGGGTGGCGATCGGGCTGCGCGAATGGAAGCTGCGGCCACAATCGACCATGTCGAAGGCGCGGGAAAAATCCTTTAGACATCCCCCGGCAGCGCTCCATTCGTTGAGATCGCCCATCAGCACGACCGGCACGTCCTGTTCCTTCTGCTGGGCAAGCTTGACGATGGCCGCCGCCTGGCGCCGGCGCCACAGGCCCGACAGGTCGAGATGCATGCCGAACACTGCCAGCTGTCGTCCGTCTATTTCGAAATGACCCATGATCGCGCCGCGCGGCTCGAGGCAGGGTATATGCATGATATCGTGCGCGACCACTTCGGCCGACTTGCGGACGAGCAGGGCGTTGCCGTGCCAGCCCATCGAATCGATCTGGACGTCGAGCGGGATGGCCCGATAGTCGCTGTGCATCTCCAGCAGCTTTTCCGGGATCGCGGCGGCACGCGCGCCGAAGCGGCGATCCGCTTCCTGCAGGGCGATGATATCGGCGTCGATCTCGTTGAGCACGTCGATGATCCGGCCGGGATTGCGCCGCCGGTCCGTACCGATGCCCTTGTGAATATTGTAACTCGCGACCTTCAGCATTGCAGGATTGTCAGCTCGGTCAGAACGGGTTTACGGTATAGCCCTGCTGTTGCAGCAGCGCGTGGGCAGTCATCGCGGAGAGCGACATATTGACCCCGGGCAGCAGGTCGGCTTTGGTGATCCCCTGTGAGGCCGCGCTCTGGCCGCAAAGGTGGAATTGCACGCCATGCTCCTGCAACTGCGCGATCGCGGCAGCGCTGGCATTTTTCCGGCCGTCGCGATGCGCGGCGAAAAAATCCTCTTTGGTCAGGTCGAAGGCCGCTGCGCCATGGACGACGATGGCGAGACGGATATTCTCCTCCGGAACCCCGGCGGCAACATGCATGTTGATGAAACGGGCAGCACTTTCGATGGTGCGGTTGATCTTGTCGGGATCAGCGGCGGTGGCCACGTCGAAGGCGATGCTGAAGCGGGCATCCGTTGCCAGCGGCTCGCTTTGCTCAACCGGCGCCGTCGGACCGAAGTCGTCGAAAACCGGACCGGTCCTGAAATTTTCCATCTGTGCGGATGCCGGCTGGGCCAGAGCCAGCAGCGGGAGCAGGGTTAGGAGGCAGAATTTCCGCATTTGCGATTCCATTTCTGTTGAATATCTGGTCGTTAGTTGCGGCCTGTCAGTAGCCGATTGCCTGGCCGTCCTTGCGCATCTCGGTGGCGCCCGTGTAGACGCCGGTGTCCGCATCGCGGGTGATCGCCTGATAGCCGCCGAACATGGCGCCGTTGCCGACCACTTCCACCTTGTGACCCATCGCCCTGAGCCGCTCGATCGTCTCGTCCGATATGCCGGGTTCGACATTGAGTATACCCAGAAGGTCGGCTCCGGTTCCCGCCAGATCATCGGTCGGCTGGCGGCCCCCGTCATGGTTCAGGCGAGCGACATCGCCGGCTTCCTGCAGGTTCATGCCATAGTCGACGAGATTGATCATGACCTGGACATGGCCCTGCGGCTGCATGCCGCCGCCCATCAGGCCAAAGGACATATACGGCTTGCCGTCCTTCTTCATGAAGGCGGGGATGATCGTCTGGAAGGGGCGCTTGCCCGGGGCATAGGCGTTGGGGTGGGCGGGATCGAGCGAATAGAGCTCGCCGCGATCCTGGAACATGAAACCGAGGCCGTCGGCGACCAGCCCGCTGCCCATGCCGCGATAATTGGACTGGATCAGCGACACCATCATGCCGTCCTTGTCGGCAACGGTGAGATAGGTGGTGTCGCCTTCGCCTTCCAGCTTGGGCTCGCCCGGTCCGAAGGCCGGGGTCGCTTTCGCCGGATCGATCAGGGCGAACCGCTCCTTGCCATAAGCATTGGAGAGCAGCCAGTCGAGCGGGGCAGGGGAGGCGTCGGGGTCGGCGTAAAAGCGCGCGACATCCTCGAAGGCGAGCCTTTTGGCTTCGGTGATATAATGCAATACCTCGGCGCTGCCGCGCGGCCACTGCGCGAGATCGACGTTCTTGAGGATATTGGCCATCTGCAGCGCCGCGAAGCCCTGCGAATTGGGCGGCAGTTCGCACAGCTCATAGCCGGCGCGATAGACCACGCAGCCCGGCTCGACCCACTTGCTGTTATGCGCGGCAAAATCCTCGTAGCGCAAATTGCCGCCAATCCGCTTGAAATAGGCGTCGATGGTCCTGGCGATGTCGCCCTCGTAAAAGGCGTCGCGGCCGCCGGCGGCGATCTTGCCAAGCGTATTGGCTAGATCCGGGTTCTTGAAAATCTCGCCCGCTTTTGGTGCGCTGTTCCTGAAATAGGTCGTGCGGGCGTTGTCAAATTCGCCGATCATGTCGAGGCTCTGCTCGAACCGCTTGAGATTGCTTTCGAGATAATAGCCGATCACCGGTGCCACCGGATGGCCTTCTTTCGCATAGGCAATGGTCGGGGCCAGAATGTCGGCCATGCTGAGCTTGCCAAAGCGGTCGTGCATCTCGAACCATGCATCGACCGTGCCCGGTACCGTTACCGGCATCGGACCGAAGGGCGGAATGGTCTCGCTCCCGTTGAGCTGCTCGATGAACTGCTTGTAACTGGTTCCCATCGGGCTTTTGCCGGAGCCGTTCAGGCCATAGAGTTTCTGCGTCTTCGGATCCCAGATGATCGCGAACAGATCGCCGCCGATGCCGTTGCCGGTCGGCTCCATCAGGCCCAGCGCGGCATTGGCCGCAATCGCGGCATCAACGGCGCTGCCGCCTTTTTTCAATATGTCGATGGCGACCTGGCTGGCCAGCGGATGGGCGGTCGCCGCCATGCCATGCTGGGCGTGAATGGGGCTGCGCGACCAGGCTTCGCCAACGGGGCGTCCGCCACCACCAATTTCCAGTGCAGGTTTCGCAGGCGCTTCTGCGTCCTGCGCGGCAACAGGGCTTGTCGTGAAGGCGGCCAGGGCAATGGTGGAGAGAAGCAGGTTGCGCATAATGAGATCCGTCTTGAGGGCCGTGTCCGTCGCGCGGAGCGAGGGTAGCGAAAGGGCCACTCTAACCAGTCTGACCGCCGCATCAAGTGGTAACGATCGACGCTGAGCCAGTTCGACTTCAGCGTTCGTCCGAGATCGCGGAGGAGCGGATCATTCCCGCCTCCCGCATCAAAGACTCCAGTTTTATCCCGTTAAAGCCAAAAGCCTTTTTATAGGATTCATATTGCTCGACATATTTCGGAGACGGCTTGTTCTTCTTTACCGCGGTAATAAGCGTGTTCTTTTGCGTGTGCTCGGTCGAAACGAAATCTATGACATCCACCTGATAACCCTGCGACCGGAGCAGCATCACGCGGCTGTTGTCGGTGATCAGGTCCGCCTGTTTCTGCAGAAACAGGCCGTGCGAGATGAATTTGCGACTCTCGGTCTCGCTCTTTTGCAGATCCACCAAAACCTCGTGCTGGCAGCAAGGGGCGCAGACGATCAGTTTGGATTTCGATCGTATGCCATAAAACAGGGCATCGTCGGTCGCCGTGTCACAGGCGTGCAACGCGACGATGGCATCATAATAGCCCTGAACGAAATCCTCGGCCTTCATATTGTGAAACGCCAAATTTTCGAAGCCGGCGGTTTGCGCCGCATGATTGCACAGATCGATCATTTCGGCGCGGGTATCGACGCCGTCAATCTTGGGGTCGAGTCCGGCCCGGGTGAGCTGGTCATACATGGCAAAGGTCAGATAGCCCTTGCCCGATCCAATATCGAGAACCTTGACCCGCTTCTGCTTTACCGCCTGGGTCCGCTCGATCCGTTCGACAAAAATCTCGACAAAGCGGCAGATCTGCCGGTATTTTCCGTATCTGTTGGGCTTGATCTCGCCGGCGTCGTTGGCAATGCCCAGCGCCTGCAGAAACGGGCTGTTGCTCTTGATCCGGTAATTCTTGTCGCGGTTATGGGGTTTTGCGTCTGTCATCGGCTATGCCATAAATGGATTGGTCAGGATTGATAGTTTTTTGCTGCCTACAGCGTCCGGGAATGAATTTTTTGCAGTGGATGACGGGCATTATCTGCCTTCTTTTCGAAAGCAGATCATCGACACTAACGCTAGCGTGGAGCGCATGCTGGCACCGAAATCGCAACGCAAGTGCAGATACCGCGATCACGACGCTTGACTTAATCGCAGAACAGCCTATGTTGCATCGCAGCAAAGGCGGCAATAAAGATTGACCGTCTGGCGAGAGTTCTGCGTGAGAGATGACTGGATCGTCTCGAACCTATCGCCTTCATTGCTTCTTTCTTTCCGGCAGCCTGATCACGCGGGTCGTCTTAACCGACGGCGAACGCGCGCACGAGTCAAATCC
The DNA here is from genome assembly GCF_036964565.1 of Parasphingorhabdus sp. Lineage (GTDB taxonomy): Bacteria > Pseudomonadota > Alphaproteobacteria > Sphingomonadales > Sphingomonadaceae > Parasphingorhabdus. Next base: position 301,373 of record NZ_JBALTN010000001.1, read on the forward strand.
GTGCCGCGCCCACTTGCTGCTTATCTTAAGGTATTATTTTTGACTAAATTTTCTGATTTCGCTCTCGCGGAAGCAATCCAAAAACGCGTGGCCGAAGGCGGCTACACCACGCCTTCGCCAATCCAGCAGCAGGCTATCCCGCCGGCGCTCGAAGGCAAGGACATCCTGGGCATTGCACAGACCGGCACCGGCAAGACCGCTGCTTTCTCGCTGCCTTCTATCCATCATCTGCTGAACAACAAGAAGCGCGCTGGCCGCTTTGAATGCCGCATGCTGGTGCTGGCGCCGACGCGCGAACTCGCCCGGCAGATTGCCGACAGCATGACCGGCTATTCCAAGGGTCTCGGCCTGTTCGTCACCTCCGCCTTTGGCGGGGTGCCGATCAACCGGCAGAAGCGCACCCTGGAGCGCGGCGTCGATGTGCTGGTCGCAACGCCGGGCCGTCTGCTCGACCTGATCGACCAGCGTTATCTGACGCTCTCCAAGGTTGAAATTCTGGTGCTCGACGAAGCCGACCAAATGTTGGACCTTGGTTTCATCGTGCCGCTCAAGAGGATCGTGCCGATGTTGCCGAAGCAGCGCCAGAGCCTGTTCTTTTCCGCAACCATGCCGAAGACCATCTCGCAGCTGGCCGACCAGTTCCTGACCAATCCGGTTCAGGTATCGGTGGCGCCGCAGTCGACTACCGCCGAGCGGGTCGACCAGAAGGTCACCTATATCAACCAGGATGACAAGCAGCGGCTGCTGAAGGATTTCATCAACAATGAAAATCCCGACCATATGCTGGTGTTTACCCAGACCAAGCATGGCGCAGATAAGGTCGTCAAGAACCTGATGGCGGTCGGCATCCATTCCGCAGCGATCCACGGCAACAAGAGCCAGCCGCAGCGTGAACGCGCTCTGGGTGACTTCAAGTCGGGCAAGATCAACATTCTGGTCGCCACCGATATCGCGGCGCGCGGCATCGATGTCGACGGCATCACCCATGTCATCAACTTCGACATGCCCAATGTGTCCGAACAATATGTCCACCGTATTGGTCGGACCGCACGGGCAGGGGCGAGCGGCATTTCCTATTCGCTGGTCGCGCCTGACGAGCGCCAGTTCCTGCGCGATGTGGTCAAGCTGACCGGCGTGAAACCCGATGTGGTGCCATTGCCCGAGGGCTATGATGAGCCGCCCCGCGAGGAAGTCGCTCCGCGTATCTACGGCCAAAAGCCGAAAAAATATGGTGCAACGCCCACCCGCAGCGGACCGCCCAAGAACAAGCATAGCGCCCGCAAGGGTCGTCCTGGCGGCGGCGGTTCCGGACGCGGTGGCCCGGGTTCGAGTGCTGGTGCCAAGAGTGACGGACCGAAGCACTGGAACAATGGTGCGAAATCGTTCAAACGCCGTCAGGCGCGCAACGCGGACGCCTAGGCTAATCCGAGATCAGCGCCTTGCTTTCGGCAAGCGCGCTGATTTCGCTCTCGTCCATATCGAGCCAATCCCGAAGCGCGGCGACATTATGTTCGCCGCGTTTTGCGGTTTTGGCGCTGCTATCAATGCCGCTTTTTGATTGAGAAAAACGATAGGGCGATTGCACGGTTCGCCGGGCATGGCCTTCGTCGTCGGTGACGTCGACGATTGTACCCAGGGACTTGATGCTGACCTGCTCGTAGATGTCCGGTCCAAACGGGTAGACTTCGCCCCAGGCGAGATTGAGCCGGTCAAGCGTTGCGGTCAGGGCGTTGAAGCTGTCGTGCGCGAGGATATGCTGTTCCATCGCCTCCTGCCGCAGGTGAACTTTCGTTTCTATGTCCGCTCCTTCGGGCGTCGGATCCCGCAGGCCGTCCTTGGTCGAAAACATGATCCAAAGCCATTTCATGTCGCCGGTGATCAGGATCTGCCGTCCTTCGGGTGCCTCCCAGACCAGCGTCTCGGGGGCTTTTGGCCAGATATTGTCGAGCGCGAAATGGGCATAGTCGTCGGACGAATGCAGCACGTTCAGCATCGCCAGATCGATATGCTCGCCTTCGCCGGTGCGGTCGAGCGTACGCAATGCGGCCAGTATCGCGATCACGCCGTGCAGTGAACTGTAGCTGTCGGCCATGGCAAACTGGATATCGGTCGGCCTGCCACCGCTCATTTCGGCCTGTCGGGCAATCAGGCCGCTTTCCGCGTGCAACACGGGCGCATAGGCTGCCCGACCGCGTTCCGGACCGGTTTGACCATAGCCGGAAATCGACAGCATGATCAGCCGCGGGTTGACCTTCGACAAATCGGTCCAGCCGATGCCGAACTTGTCCATCACGCCCGGACGGAAATTTTCAACGACAATATCGGCCTTCGCCGCCAGCCGGTGGATCAGATCGCGGGCACCCTCTGCCTTGAGATCGACGCAAATATTGCGCTTGCCGATGTTGAGCTGCAGGTAATTGCCGCTCACGCCGCTTTCCCGCTTGGCCAGCTTGCGCGTCACGTCGCCTTCGGGCGGTTCCACCTTGAGCACTTCGGCGCCGAGGTCGGACAACATGCGCGTCGCATAGGGGCCGGCTACGACGCGCGAAAAATCGAGGACCTTGAGCCCCGCTAGCGGAAATTCTGCATATTTTCCTGACTTTACAGTTTCATCTGCTGCTTCATGGTCTTTTCGGTAGTCGCACCATAAGGCGGAAGGAAACCCGCAATTTTGGCAATGTTAATCTTCGGCTGACGATAAACGGCTTTGGCATGGCTGAATTCCTTGAAGCCGTCAGGGCCGGTATAGGCGCCCATGCCGGAAGGGCCGACGCCGCCGAACGGCAGATCATGCTGGGCGATATGGAAGATCACGTCGTTCACGGTCACGCCGCCTGAGATGGTCCTGTCGAGAATTCTTCGCTTGTCGCTTTCGGTCTCCCCAAAATAATAGAGGCCGAGCGGCCGGTCGTGATCGTTCACATAGTCGATCACCTCATCGAGATTGCGGTAAGTCTTGACCGGCAGGATCGGGCCAAAAATCTCTTCCTGCATCACCCGCATGTCGTCATTTACGTCCTGCAGCAGGGTCAGCGGCATTTTGTTGCTGTTGGTGTTGGAGAAATCCTCGCCTCCCGGATTGACGACGGTCTGCCGGGCGCCCTTTGCCACCGCGTCGTCTATCAGCCCCTGCAGCCGTTCCTTGTGCCGGCCGTTGATCACCGATGTATAGTCGTCATTGCCGATCAGCGTGGGATATTGTTCGGCGACGCTGGCGGCGATGCCGGAGACGACTGCGTCTTCCTTGTCCTGCGGGACCAGCAGATAGTCGGGGGCCAGACAGATCTGCCCGGCGTTCATCATCTTGCCCATGGCGATGCGCTGGGTGGCTTTCTGGATATCCGCGTCCGGTCCGACGATCGTCGGCGACTTGCCGCCCAGCTCGAGCGTGACCGGAGTCAGGTTCTGCGCTGCCGCCGCCATGACATGCTTCGCAATGCCGCCGCCGCCGGTGAAGATCAGATGATCCCAAGGGATTTCCGAGAATGACTTGCCGGTCTCGGGCCCGCCGGTAATCACGGTCATTTCTTCCGGGGTGAAATATTCGGCGACCAGTTTCTTGACCAGTTCGCCGGTCTCGGGGCAGAATTCGGAAAATTTGATCATCACCCGGTTGCCTGCACCAAAGGCGCCGATCGCGGGGTCGAAGGCCAGATTGATCGGGAAATTCCACGGCGCGATCACCCCGACAACGCCTTTCGGCTGATATTCGACCTGGCCACTGGCGCCGAGCAGGCCGAGCGGGAAGTCCATCCTGCGCTTTTCCGGGCGCATCCATTTCTTCAGATGCTTCTTGTGATCCTTGGCATGGCCGACCACCGACATCAGGTCGGTCATCACCGTCTGGACGCTGCTGCGATGACCGAAATCCGCGGAGACGGCGGCACATAGCGCGTCCTTGTGGTCGATGATCATTTGCGCCGTGCGGTTGATCCGGTCCATGCGGACCTCATGGCCGACCGGCAGCTCGGCATGAAAGGCGTCGCGCTGCGCCTGAAACAGCTTCATGATCTCGTCTTTGCTGACTTCGCCAGCGGCGGCTTCCAAGGCTTCCATCTTCGCTCTCCCAAGGGCGGGCATTTGCTGTCCCGTCATCAATTGATTTCAATTGACCACTTAAAACAGTTTTCCGCAGCTTGTCGAGGCTTAACCGGCTATCGGGCGAGGGCCTCGATCGCCTGCGCGGTGGCGACAAGCTGCTTCGCCTGCTTCAGATGCAGCAGCTCGGTCATCTTGCCGTCGACGACGATTACGCCCTTGCCGGCGTTGGCCGGGTCGGCGAAGGCAGCAATGATCGCTTGCGCCTCGTCAATTTCCTTCGGGTCGGGCGAAAATGCGCGATTGGCAATTTCGATCTGGGCCGGGTGGATCAGGGTCTTGCCGTCAAAGCCGAGCTTGCTGGCCTGGAGACATTCGGCTTCGAGGCCGGCCGGGTCGCTGAAATCATTGTAGACGCTGTCGAGTATATCGAGGCCATAGGCGCGCGCGGCGATCACCGCCTGGGTCATCACCGGGAGGAATGTCGCGCGGTCGTGGCCGGCCCGCATCTCCTTGGCCAGATCGTTGAATCCCATGACAAAGGTGGTCAGCCGCTGGTCCAGTCCGAGCGCGGCAATCTCGGCCAGTTTCAATATGGCCTGCGGCATCTCTATCATCGCCCATAGCCGGGTCTTCGGACTGTCTGCATGCTCGTCCATCAGCCGGGTGATCTGGATGATGTCGTCGGCGTTCAGTATCTTCGGCACCAGAACGGCGTCTGCCCCGCTCCGGCAGGCATGCCGGAGATCCTTAGCGAACCAAGGCGTGTCCATGGCATTGATCCGGACCACCAGCTCGCGCTCGCCATAGTCTCCGGACTGCAGCGCGGCGCAGGCGTTCTCGCGGGCCTGGTCCTTGGCGTCGGGCGCCACCGCATCCTCAAGATCGAAAATGATGGTGTCTGCGGCGAGGCCTTTCGCCTTGTCGAGCGCGCGCGTGTTGGACGCGGGCATATATAGGCAGGAGCGGCGGGGGCGGTATTTTGGGTCGGTCATGGAGAACTCTAACATTACCATCAAATTTCGAAAAGGGTAAGTTGATTGCCCCTCCTAAGAATAGAGAAATTTTACCAAATCTTAACCATCCCGCTGCAATGCAGGCAGCCCGAGAAAATTGATTGCCGCAGCAGGAAAATGTCATCTCATGAAGCACGATCACAAATTTAGATCGAATGATGCAGACGGAGCGGCGCTGGAACAGCAACTGACTGTCGGTTGGCGTTACTTCTCGGCACCTAATGATCTGGATGCGGGCTTTTCAACCAACAAAAAGCAGGTCAGAAGAACTATCGGTTTGGCTCTGCTCTTGTTCGATATAGTGTCCATAACTGCTTCTTTCTCGGTTGCCGATATTTTCCGCCATGGTATTCTAACCTATCAGCAATCACTACTGCTGATGGTTATTCTTCCTATTTTTGCGATGATAACTTTGTCGAAAGATGGATACTCGGCGCGGGCGACCATTGATTTCAAATTCGGTATCAGAACAGCCCTTGCCGGCTTCCTGATGGCTGCGGGCTCGGTCCTGCTATTTGCCTTTGCGTTGAAAACTACCGAGGAATTCTCGCGCATCATGTTTGGTTCCGCTATACTATTGACCATTGCTACGCTTACCCTTTCTCGACATTATGTTACAAAAATTGGCAGGAACAAGCTGGGCCATAATCCCTATTCGACGTTGCTGATTGACGAGAATGATCCCGCAACAATGGCTTTTTGTCCAAAGGAATCCATGTCGCCGGTTCCATGGGACTATAATGCTCTGCTTGCACTGGGCGAGATTGCGCGAGATATGGAGCGTGTTGTCGTCAAGTGCGCACCAGAAAATAGAGAAAAATGGGCATTTGCCATGAAATCCCTGAATATTCATGGGGAAATAATCGTCGAGGAATTGACCGAGTTGGCACCTCTTGCTCTGACGCTGATCGCCGGCAAACCGGCTTTGCTTTTGAGTTGTGATCCTTTGAGTTTGAGGCAGCGCCTCTCCAAACGCATCCTTGACCTTGTGATTGTGGCTCTTGCTCTTCCCATTGCATTGCCGATCCTATTGATAGCGGCGGCTGCGATAAAATTGGAAAGCGGTGGGCCAGCCTTTTTTCTGCAGAAGAGAATTGGTCTTGCCAATCGAAATTTCACCATATGGAAGCTGCGTTCCATGCACATCAATGGCGATGGTGCCGATGGCAGCGTATCGACCCATCGCGATGATGGCCGGCTGACAAGAGTCGGTTCCTTTTTGCGGAGCACCAGCATTGATGAACTACCCCAATTGTTCAATGTGCTGATCGGCGACATGAGTATTGTCGGACCGCGTCCTCATGCTGCTGGATCGAAGGCGGACAACCGTTTGTTCTGGGATATTGATGGCCGATACTGGCATCGCAATGCGGTCAAGCCCGGTCTGACAGGTCTGGCGCAGGTCAGAGGGTTTCGTGGTGCGACGCACGCAAAAGCAGATCTCGTAAACCGATTGCAGGCCGATCTGGAATATCTGTCGAATTGGTCATTCTGGAAAGATTTGGAAATCATTCTGAAAACATTCTCAGTAGTGATCCACAAAAATGCCTATTAGCGACATCCACCGCAGTGACGGAAGTTTCCCTGATGTTTCTCTTCCTGTCACTCCAAGCCAATCCTAAACGCTTTGTTAATCATATTCCTTAATAGCTAGAAATTATGAAAATCCTTATTCTCGGGATAAATTACGCACCGGAGTTAACCGGTATCGCGGTCTACACAGCAGGCCTTGCGCGGGAGCTTGCTGCACGCGGTCATGCGGTTGAGGTCGTTACCGCACCGCCCTATTATCCAGATTGGGAGGTAGGGGCTGGGCATTCGTCCTGGCGTTATGCGCGTGACATAGATGTAGGCGTTAAAATCACGCGATGCCCTCTTTATGTTCCTCGAAGGCCGAGTGGCTTCAAGCGAATTCTTCACCATCTCAGTTTTGCGTTAATTTCCCTGTTTCCGATGATTGCCATCGGCGTCCGGATGCAGCCGGATATTATTTTCACGATTTCACCATCACTTTTTTCTGCTCCAATCGGGACATTGGTTGCTCGGATCACCGGCGCCAAACAATGGCTGCATATTCAGGACTTTGAAGTCGAGGCCGCCTTTGCGACGGGACAGATCAATCCACATGCTTTGGTCAAGCGATTAGCGCAATCTTTCGAGCGGTTCTGCCTGTCGTTCCCTGACAAGGTCAGCAGTATTTCATCTGCGATGTGCCAGAAGCTGGTTAACAAGGGTGTTTCTCCGGTAAAAATCTATCAGTTGAACAATTGGGCCGATGATATGTCTATCAAGCCCAAGAGCAAATCCACGTTTCGAGAGCGCTGGCATATTACGTCCGATCACGTGGCTCTCTATTCAGGCAGCATCTCCGAGAAGCAGGGCCTTGAAACCATCGTCGAAGCGGCGCGCCGGCTAAAAAATAACGAAGACATCACTTTTGTCATCTGCGGCAACGGACCCGGTCGTGCCAAACTCGAGAACTATGCAGCCGGCTTGAACAATATCCAATTTCATGGACTGCAAAAATTCGAAGATTTGAATGATCTCTTGTCATTGGCGACGATTCATTTGCTGCCGCAAAAAAGAGATGCTGCTGATTTGCTATTGCCTTCCAAGCTCGCAAATATGCTGGCCTCCGGTCGTCCGGTTGTGGCGGGTGCCGAGGCGGGGACGGGTCTTGCCTCCGCGGTCGCAGGATGCGGTCTGGTCGTGGAGCCGGAAAGTCCCGAAGCGATGGCGAACGCTATTGTGAACCTGGTGGATGAACCTGACTTTTACGGGCAATGTTCAAAAGAGGCACGGCTGCGCTGTTTGCAGGACTGGTCAAAATTACAGATTCTTTTCGATCTGGAACAAGCGTTACTTCAATTGTCCGGCTCGGGCAAATTGTCGCCGGCTGCTGCTACATTTGAAATTTGAAAGGGGCAGGATGAAAATCGGAAAAGCTTTGCGTGCCTTTTGCCATCCAGCCTATTGGCCTGCCTTGTCTCGCGGCGTGGTACCGACGATTGAACATATTGTTGCACTTGATTCGCTCACACCCGACATGATCCTTGACGTTGGTGCCAACAAGGGTCAATTTTCTGCAATGGCTGCAAAATTATGGCCAGTAGCGACACTGATCGCCTTCGAACCGTTGTCGGATCAGGCGAATAAGTTTGCGAGCCATCTTGGAAGACGCGCAACACTCCATCGTTGTGCCCTGGCCTCCGAGCAAGGCCAGATGGAACTGCATATTGCCTCTCGCGCCGATTCTTCATCGCTGTTGCCGCTGGATGATCGTCAGAAATCTATGTTCGGTATGAAAGAAGTTGGATTGCTGACTGTCCCGGTATTCCGACTGGACCAGATAGTGACTAAGCAGATGGTTGCTGAAAAGACGCTTCTGAAAATTGATGTGCAAGGCTTTGAATATGAAGTTTTGCTCGGGGCGAAAGGTCTGCTCGATTCAATCGAATGGATATTTGTCGAGGCGTCGTTCATGGAGTTATATACCGGTCAACACCTCTTTCCTGAAATCGAGAAGCTGCTTGATGGTTATGGATATCGGGAAACAGGGCGTTTCAATATGGTGTCAGATGAGAGGAACAGGCCTGTTCAGGCGGATATCTTGTTCCAGAAGCGATAGTGCCGGATATGTTAAGATGGATCATCGGCCTGACCAAGCCGCTTCGCTACAGGATTGAAGACATGCTTTATCGGCGTTCTGCCGAGAAGGAGCACTTGGCGAGCCTGAAGGACGCCTACAAAGGCAGGCCGCTGCTCATCGTCGGCAATGGCCCCAGTATCAACAAAACCCCGCTCGAAAAGTTCAGTTCGATACCCTCCATCGGAATGAACAAGATCGACATGCTGTTCAATCGATCGAGTTGGCGCCCCTCGCTGATCATGTGCACGAACAATTTGGTGGTTAAACAGCATAGTGACGGTTTCGCCGCCAGCGATATCCCCGTCTATCTGGCCTGGAAAAGCCGATGGTTCCTGAAACAGAAGAGCCGTTCGATCCACTTCTTTAATCTGCGAAGTGACGAGGAATTCAGCGGCGACATAAGTATGGGCATGGGATCCGGGGCAACTGTGACCTATGCGGCGTTGCAGCTGGCCTATCATATGGGCGCCAATCCGGTGATCATCGTCGGTGTAGACCACAGTTTTGACAAATCGGGCTCCGCCAATACCTATGAAAAACGCAGCGGTGCAGATCACAACCATTTCGATCCGAATTATTTCAAGGATGGCAGCTATTGGGGTGTTCCCAATCTGGATGCCAGCGAAGAAGTGTTCCTGAAAAGCCGGATTGCTTTCGAAAAAGACGGGCGCAAGATCTACGATGCAACGATTGACGGCAAGCTGGAGATTTTCGAGAAGATCAATATCGATGAAGCCGTGGCGCTGATCGCGCCCTGACATTGTCGCTGGTTGCTCACTTCAGCCAATGGATCTGCAGCGCGACCAGCAGGATCACCCCCCCGATCGGGAACACTATTGCCCAAATGTCGCGACGCAAAGCATATCCGTACGTATCGAAGGTGAGCGATCTTGCGTAAAATGCATAAGGGATTGCCGCGCCAATTTGAATGGTTGCGAACTGCGTCAGGCTCGGCCGATCTAACAGCAGGAGCGGTATCAGATAAAGGCAGGCAAACAATCCGTTTGCGATGTGAAGCTTGATCTCGTTCGACACGGCAAAGAGATGAAGGTGGGTCGCTCCGTAGCGGGCAATCATGGTCGCAATGGCTAGCAAAAGCCAGATTTTAACCGGGACGAATCCAATATCGGTACCAATCACATCCAAAAACACAAAAGCGAGGGGCACCGGGGCAAGCAACAATGCCGTGAGCCAAGACGATTTGAAGATGATCCGGTCTGCCAATCCCAAGAGCTTATCTTCATTCCCACTTGCATAGGATGCAGCCATTGCCGGCATCGCCCCGTACAGGGGAGACATGGCAAACTGTTGGATGAAGCCCAGGATATTTAGAGCGAGAAGGAAGGCTGCCAAATCAGCTGCCGTCGCATATTGGGCAAAAATGAATCCGCCACCATAGAGTGTGAACATGCCAGCGAATGTACCGATCGACCCTCGCCACGCGCGTTCCCACACCAAAGACAAAATGGGCTGGTCCTTATCGTCCGGAATTTTTGCCGGTGCACGCTTAAATCCTTTCTGCTTGGCCCAGTGCTGGACAAGAAAATATTGGACAACGAAAGGAGAATATAGGGATAGGAGACCAAATACAGGATTATGGGTGAGCCAGAGAACCAGCGGTGTAAGCAGGGCGCCTACCAACCAGGTAAAGGCTTCCGCCCTTCTCGCAGAGGCTGTTTCTCCAACCGCAAAGAGGAACGCCATCAATGGCTGAACAAGCAGTCTTAGGACCGACAGAATGATAAACGTCGTCCACATTATCCAACCATGATCCACGTTGGGAAGAATAGAAAGGCTGCCATAAACAATTGCAGTACCGCCCGTGATTGCCATGAGCAGCCACATCCCGGAAAGGATAAGGAACACAATCCGCAATTGCCGGTTTACACGCGCCATCAAAACTTGATTGGGTCCGTTCTGATTTGTCATCGAATGTTCTGCGGCGGACCCCGTGAGCCGATTTGATCCTGCGAAGGCATAGGAAAGCATCTGCATGGAGATGGTCGGCAAGCTCCCACTCAGAGCGCCTATAATCGATTGAAACGTTATGATCAGCAGCCAGAACGAAACCACGGTGGTGTCGAAATGAGCGTAAAGAACTGGCAGCGGCAGGGCCATTGCCAAGGCGCGAGCAATGACGGAGAAAGCGGTCATGGCCCCAGGCGAATGCCAGTAATGTTTAACGATGTTCAGCATCTCACTTTTCTAATTGCCACGCATCCGGGGGTAGACTTGTTTTACGAGACCGTCGATGTTGTTTAGGGATAGAAGGTCAAACTGTGGCTGTTTCCGGTACGCGATGACATTTCCCCAACCTTTTGGATCAAGCATATCTGTGGTCTCAGCAAACCCCTTCCATTTATGCCTTGCCCCATATTCGCTGATGGGATGCCATTCGGACAAGGTGACCTGATAGCCGCGGTCGCTCAAATAGGCATATAGATCGGCAACGGAATATCCCAAGGGCTGAGTCTTGCTGTTTTCAAATTCGCAGGCGATGACATCCGGTGCAGCGGCTTGCCAGTCGACGCCCTTGAGCGCAAAAAAATCAAAACCCTCGATATCTATTTTTAGGAAATCGATCGCAGACAGTCCGTATTGTTGCACGATATCTGCCATAGTGGTGACGTTGACTGTAGCTGTCTGATGGTGGCTTTCATGAAAGGCGGAAAGTCCACTGATCCCTGAACTTTGTTCACTGGCAAAAAACGGTTTTGCCTCTTCGGCACGATCTGAAACGGCACGGCTGTCGATCTTAACAAGGCAATGATTGCCAAAAGCGGCTTCCAGATGCTTCCGGTTTTTTGCATCAGGCTCAAATGCAACAACTTCCCATCCCAGATCGACAAACATCGCGAGCTCGATGCCGTAGTGCGCGCCGATATCGACCATTGTGCCTTTGTTGCCAATCCGGCGAAAAACCTCATGGATCAGCCGCACCTCATCAAAATGATCGCGCCCGGTAAGCATTTTAAGCCGGCGAACGTTGCTGTCTCCCAGCAAGCGACGAAGTTTGTCTTTTAACACGGGTTCTGGTGCTCTCCATAAAGCGATATCAAGACCCTTAATCACAAAAGCCTTTGGGTGTTATTAACCAGAATAATAAGTTTACGTTAACCCTTTTCTCTTAGGCCGGTTGGCGGAGTATTTAGATGGATATCAGCATTATCATTCGTACGCTAAACGAAGCGAAATGGTTGCCCGATTTGCTCAAGGCGGTGCGTGCGCAGAACGTGCATGATTGGGTGTGCGAGATCATCCTCGTGGATTCGGGTTCAACTGACGGAACGCTCGAAATCGCGGCGGCATTTGGCTGCAAAATCGTCAAGATCGACAAATCGCAATTCACCTTTGGCCGCTCGCTAAACTATGGGTGCGAGGCAGCCAATGGGCGATTTCTTGTGATGGTGTCCGGGCATTGCGTACCGGTCGGACCAGACTGGCTGCACAATCTTTGCAGGCCCTTGGAGGACAATATATGCGATTATAGCTATGGTCGGCAGATTGCCAAGGAAGGCTATTCCAAATATTCGGAAAAACGCCTGTTCCGGAAATATTTTCCGGCTGTTTCGAAACTCCCGCAGGATGATTTTTTCTGCAATAATGCCAATGCTGCGCTTCGCAGCGAGACTTGGCGAAAATTCAAATTCGACGAAGAGGTGACCGGGCTTGAAGACATGATGTTTGCCAAGCAGCTTTGGCAGGAAGGTCGAAAGATCGGGTATGTCGCCGATGCGGTTGTCGAACATATTCACCAAGAAGGATGGGCCCAGATCGGGCGCCGTTATGAACGCGAAGCAATCGCCTTGCAGAAGATCATGCCCGAAATTCAAGTCAGCTTTTCGGATTTTTTGAGATATGCTACCTCAGGTATCCTGTTCGATAGCGCGGCGGCATTGCAGGAACGTAGACTTCTGAGACATATCGGCGAAATCATCCTGTTCCGGGTTATGCAATATTGGGGAACGTGGCGTGGAAACAACGATCATCGTAAGCTTTCTAGAGAAGCGAAGGAAAAATATTTCTACCCCCGTTCAACGGAAAGGTCCTCATCACGTGGCTCAGAATTTTCATACCGTCGCGCTCCTGCCGATGAAGGCGCATAGCGAACGGGTCCAAGGGAAGAATTTTAGGCAATTTGCCGGAAAACCGCTATTTCGCTGGGTGCTGGACGCACTTCTGGGGGTGGAAGAGATCGATGCAGTGGTGATCAACACCGATGCGCGGGGAATATTAGCAGATCACGGATTGCACGATGGAGATGCCGGCGGTCGTATCGCGATCCGGGATCGCAAACCGGAAATTTGCGGAGACTTGGTGTCGATGAACCTCGTGCTTGCCGACGATATTGATGCCGTGGTGTCGGAAAATTATGTGATGACCCACACCACCAATCCCTTGCTGAGAAGCGCGACCATTGCTCGAGCCTTGGCGCAATACAAACGTTCCAAGGAAAATCGGGCAGCAGATTCGCTATTCTCCGTTAATAGGGTGCAAACGCGATTTTACCGAGAGAATGGCTCAGCCGTAAATCATGACCCGGACAATCTTATTAGGACTCAGGACCTGGAGCCGTGGTTTGAAGAAAATTCCAACCTTTATATTTTTGATCGTGACGGCTTCGCAAAGACAAATGCGCGCATTGGCACAAAGCCAGTTATGTTTGAGATGGATACAACGGAGTCCGTTGATATAGATGGACAGGCGCAATGGGATATGGCCGAAGCCATCGCGCTTTATCAGCAGGATCAACACCAATGAGCGATCGCAGGAAAATTCTCGTTACTTGCCCACCCATGCTGGGTCTGATTGAAGAATTCGCCAATGATTTTGAAGCGAAAGGTCTTGATTTTGTCACGGCTCCGGTCGTGCAAGTGATGACTGAAGCGGAACTAATCGATATGCTGCCGGCCCATGATGGCTGGATCATTGGCGACGACCCTGCAACGGCGGCTGTTCTGGAAGCGGGAGCTGCAGGTAAGTTGCGCGCCATCGTCAAATGGGGTGTTGGCGTCGATAATGTTGACTTTGATGCGGCCGGCCGTCTCGGGTTGCGATCCACGAACACGCCTGGGGTTTTTGGGCCAGAAGTCGCGGACCTTGCCATGAATTATGTTAGTGGCCTTGCACGCTTCAGCTTTTTCATTGATCGGGAAATCAGGCAGAAATGCAATTGGCCGAAACCCGCAGGCATATCGCTGGCGAACAAGAACGTGGGGCTGGTCGGCTTTGGTGACATTGGTCGCAATACGGCGAAGCGGTTACTGGCTGCGGACATGCGGGTCGTCGTCTATGATCCGTTTTTCAACGCGGTCAAAGGGATGGAAGTCACCCGCGCCCGCTGGCCGGAAGGGCTGTCGGAATTGGATTTTCTAGTTTTCACCGCTCCGCTCAATGACCAGACCCGCCATATGCTTCATCGCGGATTGCTTGACCAAGTGAAGCCGGGGGTGCGTATTGTCAACGTGGGGCGGGGCCCAGTCATCGAAGAGCAGGCGTTGACAGACGGTTTGAAAAATGGCGTGATCCATTCGGTTGGCTTGGATGTGTTTGAAGAGGAACCCTTGTCTGCAGATAGTCCGTTGCGCGCTTATCCTTATAATATATTTGGAAGTCACAATGGCTCGAACACGGTCGATGCGGTTCGGCGAGTGAGCCGAATGGCGATCGATATCATTGGGGGGTACTTGGAAGATGAGTGAATTTGCAGCGCTTGTTACCGGTTCCAATGGCGGCATTGGGCAGGCGCTCGTTACCACGTTGCAGGAAGCGGGATGGTTTGTGGTCGGCATCGACCGTAATCCGGACAATCGTTCAAAATGTGATGCATTCATTCATTTTGATCTGGCGAACTGTTGCCACGAAAGCGACTTTCGGAAAAATTGTATCGACGCTATTTTGCGCGCCGCTAGGGATCTTCCGATCAAGGCGCTGATCAACAATGCTGCTGTCCAGGTTCTCGGCTCTACCGGGGAAATTAGATCGGAAGAATGGCACAACACGCTAAAGGTAAATTTGAGCGCACCTTTTCTTCTGTCACAGGCATTGCTGCCATGTTTGCGTAACGCCAGCGGTTCGATCCTCAATATCGGTTCTGTGCATGCTCAGGCAACCAAGAAGGGTTTTGTTGCCTATGCTACCAGCAAGGCAGGCCTTCATGGCCTGACCCGCGCGCTCGCAGTTGATCTGGGGCCACAGGTTCGGGTCAATTGTCTCGCTCCCGCAGCGATTTCAACGGACATGTTGAAAGCCGGTTTTGAGGGAAAAGATGACGAATTTGCCGCGCTGGAAGCCGTTCATCCAGCCGGCCGAATTGGCAGTTGCGAGGATGTTGCCCAAGCGGCCCTCTTTCTGCTTTCTGACAAATCTACTTTTGTGACTGGCTGTTGTTTCTATCTTGATGGTGGAATTTTGTCTCGTCTCCACGATCCGGCATGATGCCTGATATTCACCTTGCCGGAGAATATCAGGCGATTCTGGGTGAGAGCATCTACTGGAGCGCCAATGCGAAGGCGCTTTTGTGGGTTGATGTGAAAAGCCAAAAGATCGTACGTTATTGTCCCGAAGCACGAGCAGAAAAATTGTGGCATGTCCCTGAACAAATCGGTTGCATAGTCGATGACTCGACGGGCCCTCGATTTCTTGCAGCCCTGCAATCGGGATTTGCGACAATCACCTTGCCAGAGCACTCGGCGGAAGCCATCGTCAGGCCAATCTGCAATCCGGAAGCGGATCGTCCTGGCAATCGCTTTAACGATGGTGGGATAGATCCGGACGGCCATTTTTGGGCAGGATCGATGGATGATGCCGAAAAAATTGACAGTGGTAGCTGGTGGCGACTGGCACCCGATGGGAGAGCTCAGCTGTTGCTATCTGGATTCAAAGTGACCAACGGACCTGCCTTCTCCCTGGACAGCAATTTCGTTTTTCTGACGGATTCATCGAAACGCATAGTCTTCCGAGGTATTTATGACCAGAGCGCCGGTCTGCGCGATATTGCTGCGTGGGCAGAGTTTACCAGCGACCAGGGATATCCGGATGGCATGACTTTTGGGCCAGATGGCAATTTGTGGATTGCTTTTTGGGATGGTGCTTGTGTCCGGGCTTTGAATTCGTCAGGCGAGATCATCCGGCAAATAGACATGCCTGTGCAGCGTCCAACCAAAATTGCGTTTACAGAGGACGGCACCGCCTATGTCACGAGCGCGAGAGTAAATTCTACAGTGACGGGAAGGGATGGCCGCTTGCACCTGTTTCGTCTGGACTGAGGGAGGCTAGGGGTAGCAGCAGGAAAATTATAGTAACCGCGATCGTGAAATTGTAGAATAAAATACCGTCTAACATCGAAAAAGCCAGCATGGTGGTCGCTCCTAGCAATCCAAATGATCGCAACCGACTGTCGATGCTTTTTCCTAGCACCAACCGGAAATAGGCAATCGCCAGCATCAGCAACATCGCCGTGCAGCCGAGCAGGCCCCAGTCAAAGGCAAACTGCAGAATGCTGTTGTGGGGATGTTTGAAAAACCCTGCCGCAGCCGAATTGACGTGCTGAAATTGCATTCCGCCAAAGCCTAGCCATGGTCTATCGGAGATCAGTCGTATCGTTTCCAGCCAGATTTCGGTCCGGCCGGACGATAGGTCCGATGGTCCTGTGTTGCCGTTCCAAAACCTTTGAATAGCACCAAACCAGCCTATTGTCGGAGCTGGTAAAAGGATGGAAAGAATGGACCCTGCTGCCGTTGCTATACCGGCGTGCTTCCAAAACAGACGAGTGTGAAAGTGGGAGGAGAACAACGCGGTTATCCCAACCGCGAGAATGAGAGCGGCTGCTGGACCCCGTGAGCCCAACCAGAGCATTGCTGTAATATTGACCATAAGCAATATCGCGTGCGGCTTGCTCTGGAACTTAGGCCAAACCGCCATGCCCGCCAGGCCAGAAGCAATGGCGGGCGCAAAAATATAGCCAGTGTGACGGATGTGGGCATAGCCTGGCAGGCTGCTCTTCCAATCGTACGCAGAGTCGACGCCCGTAATTGTCACAAATGCAAATATCGCGGCACCTGTAAGTGCCGAAGAGGCGGCAAGGACGAGACAAAAATTTCTAACCATTGATATGCAATTGATATCGTAGCATCGTACGAGATGAACGATGCTGACGGCGAACAGCAGGTGAACGATCCAGATAACCGCAGACATTACCGCCAGTTGTGGAAATGTTGCCGATGACGAGGCCGTAACCAATGCGACAAGCCACCCGCACGCCAAAAGTTGAACCAGCCGAGAGAGGTCGCGAAACATTTGGAGCGCACTCATTTTATGTAAAAGCGCTATACATATCACTGCCAACTCGACATATAACGAAGGTAACCAAGAAATCCGCGAGCTCGATTGCCAGTTGGTGAAACTGCCGTCCCACGACGTCAGGACCAATATTCGGAATAGCGGTATTAGCGCCAGCAATATTAGCCAATGTTGACCCAAGAAGGTAACCAAAGCCGACAGGTTTGCCAATTTTGGCTGATTTCCGGCTTTCAATGTATTATCCTCGTCACCGACCAACTCAACTCGCCAGCCTGATATCCCCGACGGCCGCCCGGTTGTCCGGCTGGTCCGGCCAGATGCCGCGGGTGTCGTAGACCACCTTGCCGACCCGTTCGTCAAGCGGGATTGACTTGAACATGTCGTGGTCGGTGAGGGTGATCATGATCGGGCAGTTTTCCAGCGCCTGGTCGATGTCGATCAGCTCGGCACCGGTGCCCTCGAAGGCGGCGGGCAGTTCGCTCGCATAGGGTTCCACGATCTTGACCCGGCCGCCATAGCGGCGAGCCAGCTTGGCGGCGATCTTGAGGGCAGGGCTCTCTCGGAAATCGTCGATATTGGCCTTGAACGCCAGGCCGAAGCAGGCGATCGATACGCCCGGCAGTTCGTCGATCAGCAGCGAGGCCTGTTCCAGCACATGGCCGGTCTTGCCGTCGTTGACCTCTCGGGCGATCCGGATGAGGGGGGATTGCTCGGGCGCGCTGTGGATGATGAACCAGGGGTCGACCGCGATGCAATGGCCGCCGACGCCGGGGCCGGGCTGCAGAATATTGACCCGGGGATGGCGGTTGGCGAGGCGGATGACCTCCCAGACGTCGAGCTCCATATGGTCAGCAATGATCGACAGTTCGTTGGCGAAGGCGATATTGACGTCGCGATAGCTGTTCTCGACCAGTTTCGTCATTTCCGCGGCGCGGGCGGATGTCGTCACCAGTTCGCCGCGGACGAAGCGGCGGTAGAAGCCCAGCGCTTTGCGCGCACAGCGCGGCGTGATACCGCCGATGCTGCGATCGTTCTGGATCAGCTCCTCGAGAATCTTGCCGGGCAGCACCCGTTCCGGGCAATAGGCGATGGCGATATCGGGAATGTCATGAACTAGGCCCGGGACTTTGAGGTCCGGGCGTAACCGTGCCACCAGGTCGCGCATCTTCTCGGTCGTGCCCACGGGGCAGGTCGATTCCAGAATGATCGTGTCCCCGGCCTTCAGCGCCGCCGCGATGTTGGTGACCGCTTCCATGACATAGCTCGTGTCGGGGATGTGGTTGTCGCCGAAGGGGGTGGGAACGGCGATAACGAAGATATCGGACGGCTCCACCATCAGCGAAGCACGTAGCGTGCCCCGGGACACCACGCCCTGCACCAGACCGTCGAGATCGACTTCCTCGATGTGGATATTGCCCGAATTGATGGTCTTGACGACCTGTTCGTTGATATCGACGCCAAGTACCGGGCAGCCCGAGCGAGCAATCACGGCGGCTGTCGGCAATCCGATATAGCCCAGTCCCATGACACAGACGCTTGGTTTTTCTTCCGACAACATAGGTGAAACCACTCCGCAGGGCGCCGATGTGGCGCGATTCATCTGTGGGGACGCTAGCTGCTCGGGGTAAATATTTAGGTAACGGTAGATTGGGCAGAAATAGTTCAGGCGGTGAGGCTGGCCTCGATGATATCGGCTATCCGCTGGCTGGCCTTGCCGTCGCCAAAGGGATTATGCGCCCGTGCCATCGCCAGATAATGATCCTTGCAGTCCAGCAGCCTGGTGGCTTCTGTCACAATTATGGCTGTATCGGTTCCAACCAGTTTCGCGGTGCCGGCTGCTACCCCTTCCGGACGTTCGGTCGTATCGCGCATCACCAGTACCGGCTTGCCGAGCGCCGGCGCTTCTTCCTGTACCCCGCCGCTGTCGGTCATCATGAAGCTGCAATGGTGAAGCAGACTGACGAAATTCGGATAGTCCAGCGGTTCAATCATCGCGACATTGTCCAGATGGCCGAGTGCATCCTGCATGATCGCCCGGACCTTGGGGTTGCGATGGAGAGGGAAGATCAGTGCCACGTCCGACCGCTCCGCAATGGTCCGCAAGGCGCTGGCGATACTGATCAGACCATCGCCAAGATTTTCACGTCGGTGACTGGTGACACCGATGATCCGGCGCCCCCTGAATTTTTCGTAGAGGTCGCCAAGATCCGTATCCAGTTCGCCTGAACTCTTCGTCTGTTCTGCAGTGATAAGCAGAGCGTCTATGACCGTGTTGCCGGTGATATATATCTGACCCGTTGGAATATTTTCTTTTTCGAGCGCCTGTGCCGAGGTTTGAGTCGGCGCGAAATGCTGATCGGCAATAGTTCCGATGATTTTCCGATTCACTTCCTCGGGCCAAGGATGATAAATATTGTAGCTGCGCAGACCCGCTTCCACGTGACTTACTGGGATCTGACGATAATAAGCTGCCAATGCCCCACACATGGCCGTTGCTGTATCGCCCTGAACGACGACGCGCCGGGGGCGAATCTGGTCCAGTGTTTTCCCGATACCGCTGAGAAGTCTGGCGGTTAGATCGTCCAGGCTCTGGTCGGCTTTCATGAGATCCAGATCGAAGTCAGGCTGAATATCGGCAATCCGCAAGACCTGATCAAGCATTTCCCTGTGCTGGGCTGTGACGCACGTCAACGAGTCCAACCCATCGCGGGCCGCCAGAGCCTGCACCACCGGGAAAAGCTTGATGGCTTCCGGCCGGGTACCAAAAATCGTCAATATTCTTGGCTTTGCTGTGATTTCTGTATTCATGCAAAGGGCCTAACCGCTTTTGGCTAAAATTTTCATAACCCGTTAGGTCGCAAAAGGCATTGACCGCCGCACCGTGCTAGCCCAACGCGACACGAGTGAACTGGTTTGAATTCAAAGATTGGCTGGAAATGTCAACCGGGCTGGACCGCAATTCCCTGCACATTTATGCCGGGATTGCGGTGCAACTGACCGCGGCTTTTGTTTTTCGGCGGTCCCTGGCAAGCCCGTGGCCTTGGCTGATCGTGGCAGTAGCGGCGATCGCCAATGAAATTTACGATTATTCCTTCGTTCCGGAGCCACAGACCGGCGACGCGGTTCATTTTGACGCGGCCGTTCGGGACCTCTGGAACACACTGCTGTTGCCATCAATTTTGCTGGCGATTGCCAGATGGTGGCCCGCCATGCTGACTGGCCCACAGTTGATCAAAGCGTATCCGGCTGGGGGGGACGGGGGCGGACCGGAAATCTAGCCTGTCTCTGCGCGCTTCTGCGTAATTTTCTTCACGTTCTGGGATTGGCCGCGAGGCAGCACCAAGACCTGGTTTTCATGGCTAACGATAATCAGGTCGGTCACGCCCAAAACCGAGATTTCCAGATTCCGGCTGTGGATAAGATTGTTGCTTGAGTCGATCGTCGTGGCTGCGCCGAAAATGACATTCGACTGCTCGTCCTTCTCGCAAATATCAAATAGCGAATCCCAACTTCCCAGATCGGACCAGCCCGGGTTGACCGGCGTGACCGCCACTTTCTCGGCTCGCTCCATGATCGCATAATCGATCGAGTCCGAGGGTGCCGAGGCAAAGGCGTTGGCGTCCGGAAAGTGAATCTCGTTGTCGCTTCGCTTGCCCGCCATTGCCGATTGGCAGGCGGCGAGCATTTCAGGAGCAAATTTTTTCATCGCCGCCAGATAGGTGTCCGCCCGAAACAGAAATATGCCCGCGTTCCAGCAAAAGCCGCCTTCTGCGAGCATTTTTTCCGCGTTTTCAAAATTCGGCTTCTCGACAAATCTTTTTGCCGCGAAGCTTCCGAGGCTGCTGCTGATCGCCTTACCTTGCTGTATATAACCGTAGCCGGTCGCGGCTTCCGTCGGTTCGATTCCGAAGGTCACCAGCCAGCCGGATTGCGCCACGGGAAGCGAATCCAGAACGGCCTTTTGGAAGGCCTTGATATTCTTGATGATGTGATCACTCGGCATGACCAGCATCAGATCGGACGGGCTTTTCGCGGCTAGCGCCGCCAGTGCAATTGCCGGAGCGGTATTGCGCGCGCAGGGTTCGAGAATGATTGCACCGGGATCAGCCCCCACTTCCGCCATTTGCTCCTTCATGATCTCGATATGGCTGGAAGCGCCGACAATGACGGGGCTGCGATAGAATGACTTGTCGGCACAGCGCTGTAACGTCAGCTGGAACATGCTGACCGGGCCAAAGAGGTCCAGAAATTGCTTTGGTCTGGTCGGTGTGGAAAGCGGCCATAACCGGGTGCCCGAGCCGCCCGACAGGATCACCGGCGTGACAGGGTCTGTTTGCGTCATGTCAGTTCTCACGTTGTTGTGCTAGCGATCAGCGCTTTGCCGTTGCCGGATAGATCAATATCGGAATATCGCGCGCAAAGCCCACATTCGCCGGCCTTGATCGATTTTCCCCGGACGATGACCGAGCCCTCTAGCGGAATGACCTGCCATTCGGTGCTCATTTTGCGGGAAATTACCTCATCGTCCGTGCCCATAATATGATAGAGCGCAAATGGCGATCCGGAGACAAGGACGGTTGAATGGTCCAAAGTCTGCTGCATTGCATATTTCATGTCATAGGGTGCCAGCTTGGCCACCGCCAGCGCATCATCGAGATGCAGTTCTCGCGGCCGACCGTAGTCGTATATCCGAAAGGTAATATCGACATTCTGCTGCACTTCCACAAGCGAGATATCGGGACCGATCGCATGGATGGTTCCGGCCGGCACGAAGAAAAAGTCACCCTTCTTGACCGGTTTCCAATCGATCAGTTGTTCAATTTCCCCCAATATCGCGGCCGTTTTTAGCTTGGTGGGGCTGACCTTGTTCTTGAGGCCAAGCCCGAGCACGGCTTCCGGCCCGGCCTCGAGAATGAACCAGCATTCTTCCTTGCCGTGAGCGAGGCCAATGCGGCGGGCATGCCGATCATTGGGATGCACCTGCACGGAAAGCTTTTCGCTGGTGAACAGATATTTGGTCATCAGCTCGGGCGTTACGCCGTCGGGAGCTCCAAACCACACTTCGCCAATTTTTTTGCCGGTTCCGCCATCGAATATATCAGGCAAAATTTCCTGACCCCAAGGCTTTTCAATAAATGTTCGCTGTAACTTCATACCGCGTGGTTGGAACTCATCTTAGTCTCCCGACGCTCGAATAGACCAGGCTGCTTTGCGCAACTTCTGCAGGATTGTAGATGTTGCGCAGATCGACCAATATATTACCATTCATCACCTGAGCCAGCTTTTCCAGATCCAGCGCACGGAAGGCATCCCATTCTGTCACGATGACGACGGCATCGGCATCGGTCGCCGCAGTGTAGCTGCTGTCCGTCATTGCCACATCGGGCATCAACTCTTTCGCCGATTCCATGCCTTCGGGATCATAGGCGGACACGATTGCGCCGGCGTCGATCAAGGTTTGTGCGATAGCAATGGAAGGAGCGTCCCGCATATCGTCCGTATTCGGTTTGAACGTAAGGCCCAGCAAAGCTACCCTCTTGTCACGCACGTCGCCATCGAGGGCATGGATTACCTTGCGGCCCATTGCGCGTTTGCGCTGATCATTGACCTGCACAACGGCTTCGACGATGCGAATGGGACTGTCATTGTCCTGGGCTGTCTTGATCAGCGCGAGCGTGTCCTTGGGAAAACAGCTCCCGCCATATCCCGGGCCGGCGTGAAGGAACTTGGACCCGATCCGGTTGTCCAGTCCAATCCCGCGCGCAACTTCCTGTACATCCGCCCCAACTTTTTCGCACAGATCGGCAATTTCGTTGATGAAAGTGATCTTCGTGGCCAAGAATGCGTTGGCAGCGTATTTTGTCAGTTCCGCGGTTCGTCGACCGGTAAACAATATCGGAGACTCGTTCAGGAAAAGCGGGCGGTATATTTCCGTCATCACCTCCTTAGCCCAGGCATCCTCGGTACCTATGACGATGCGGTCCGGACGTTTGAAGTCACGGATAGCAGCGCCTTCACGCAAAAACTCCGGGTTCGACACAACGGCGAACCGATCGCGTGGCTGCTTCTTCTCGATGATATGCTGGACTTCGTCACCTGTCCCGACGGGAACGGTGGACTTGGTGATGACCACTGTCCGCTTCCCAATGGAATCGGCGATTTCTTCGCTCGCTGCATAGACATAGCTCAGATCAGCATGACCGTCACCTCTCCGGGACGGCGTTCCCACTGCGATGAAGATCGCATCGCAGTCCTTGATTGATGCCGCCAGATCGGTCGAGAAAGACAAGCGTTCTGCATCAACATTGCGTTTGACCAGATCTGCCAGACCAGGTTCGTAGATCGGCATGATATTCCTGTTTAGGTCTGATATTTTTTTGTCGTCTTTGTCGACGCACACTACTTGGTGGCCAAAATCGGCAAAACACGCACCGGACACCAAGCCCACATAGCCAGAACCGATCATTGCAAGTTTCATTCAATTCCCTCGAAAGCTAGATGTCCAAACACGCTTTATTTCTGGGCTTGTGAGGCTTTGGCCGCTACAGGTCAAGTCTACTCAGCGACATCAACCCCCAGTATTCCATTCGTGCTCCTGATCCTCTGATGCGGCCGGTAATGAACTGTCATATATCGACCTCAGGCGACAAATCACTCCACCATGAACAGCCAAGCCTAAGGGAGATTTTTAATATTCTTGGCTAAAGCGGCTCACTTTCGTAGATGGTATTCGCAGGGCAGCCGCGTTGAACATCTGAAGCCAGTTTTGAGAGCCAAATGACGAAAAATGCTATCTCCCTCATCACCTATTGTCTGGAGAGGATTGCCCAGCTAACGCGCTGGAAAAAGAGGGCGATAGTTGTTGCCCTTGATATCATCCTCTGTATCCAATCGATCTGGATAGCCTATTCGCTTCGCATTGGAGTATGGATTCTTTGGGATCTAGCGGTTCAGAAAATACTGCTCGTATGTCTATTAGTGATGATTCCGGTGTTCGTCCTGAGCGGCGTATACAATGCCATCTTCCGCTATGCCGGTACCGGCATGATGCGCATATTGGTGCGGGCCTTCGTCATATATTCTGTGCTGGTCGGATTCTCATTTGTCGTGGTCGGACTTGATGGAGTACCAAGAACCATCGGCGTCATGCAGCCCGTGGTGTTTTTCTTTCTGGTCGGGCTGTCGAGGTTAACCGGACGGTACCTGATGGTCGATATTCTCGGCAGGAACCGGTTTGATGGTGAGGTCCGAAACGTATTGATCTACGGCGCGGGAAGTGCTGGCCAACAGCTGGCTGCGTCCATGCGTTCGGAACCGGCGATGCGATTGCGGGGATATGTCGATGATGATCGGCGACTGGATGGACAAAGACTGGATGGAGACAAGGTTTTTTGGAGTGGACATCTGCCAAATCTTATCAAGAAACGCCAGATTACCGACATTCTTTTGGCGCTACCGCGAATCAATCGCAGGAAACGGCGGGCGATCGTCGAACAGGTTCGCGAATTCAAGGTGCACGTCCAGACATTGCCGAATATGCAGGAGATCATATCCGGGAAGATTTCATTCAGTGATATCCGCGAGCTTGAGATTGAGGATTTGCTGGGACGAGAACCGGTTTTGCCGAATGAATTGCTGTTCGGCAAAACAATCGTTGGGAAAACTGTACTCGTCACCGGTGCGGGCGGTTCCATCGGCAGTGAGCTGTGTCGACAGATCGCCAATTCGGGCGCGCGGCGACTGATCATGTTCGATCTCTCGGAATTTGCGCTTTACGAGATCGAAAAGGAACTGAAGAAGGGATTGGCCAGCCATGGCGCGACAACTCTGGAACTGATCCCCGTGCTTGGTTCGGTAACCGATGCGGAAAGGCTGAAAGAGATATTTGCACGTTGGCAGCCTGACACCGTTTTTCACGCAGCAGCCTACAAACACGTTCCATTGGTTGAAGCCAATCCGGTCGAAGGCATTCGCAACAATATATTGGGAACCCAAACGCTGGCTGCTGCGGCGCATCAGGCGGGGGTGAGGGATTTCATCCTGATTAGTACCGACAAGGCGGTCCGGCCGACAAATGTCATGGGAGCAACCAAGCGGGCTGCCGAACAGATCATCCAGACTTGTGCACGGAATGACGGGGAAACGAGATTCTCGATGGTGCGCTTCGGCAATGTTCTTGGGTCCAGCGGATCGGTTGTACCGTTATTCCGGAAGCAGATTGAACAAGGCGGGCCCATAACCCTCACGGACAGAAAGGTGACGCGCTTTTTCATGACCATCCCCGAGGCGGCTCAACTTGTCATTCAGGCGGCGGGCATGGCAAGGGGTGGTGAAGTGTTTGTCCTGGATATGGGGAAGCCTGTAAAAATTATTGATCTGGCCGAGACACTTGTTCGCTTGTCGGGCCTTACTGTGCGGAACCAGACGAACCCTGATGGCGACATTGAAATTGTCGAAGTGGGGCTACGCGCGGGCGAAAAGCTATATGAGGAATTGATCATCGGGAACGATCCCATGGAGACGTTGCATCCTCGCATCATGAAGGCACATGAAGTTTGTTTGGCCCAAGAAGTACTGGATGGGTTGGTTGCGGAACTCAGGGATTGTCGCGATTCCGAACGCGCGGTCGACATTCTAAAGTCTCTTGTCCCAGAATTCGATCACGGCCGGGACAATGGCGACCTGGAAAAGGCGTCTTGAGGACCGCTATCAATTAGACCATCTTGCGGTTTGAACTACATTGTCCCCAGCAGGCCAAACGGGACAATTCTGTTCTCGACATCATGGCCGATCACAGCGCGGCCGAGGTAGGGGATCCCGCTTTGCCCGCACCATCTTTTGGCGATGGTTTCAGAGCTTTCGCCGAATGGCCGATCATTCTCAGGTATATCGCTAATATTCCCCAATTTTATTCCCGCCAGTTGCTGTTCCGCGACGTTGCTGCACAGATGGAACATTGCGCGATCAAACGCATAGAGATATTCTGATACCTCCTCAATGATCAGTACATGCCCGCGCAAGTCCGGCATCAGGCTTGTTCCGGTCATCATCGTCAGTGTCATCAGATTGAAAGCAGCATATTTGGTGCCTTCCGTCATGCCCGGCTCGAAGGCATCAGCCGCCTGATCAACAAGCCAGTTCAGCGCCCTGAGCACGGCCTGTTCGCCACCGGGCCTGCCAATATCCGATGGCATCGGGCCATGCGCGACAGTCCCGATACCTGCGCGGTAAAGTCCGCCGAGCAGGTTGCCCGCATCGCTATATCCGAGATAGGTCTTGCCCTGGGCATGGATCCCGAGTTGCTCGATGGCCGGTTCCGCCATGCGAGTTGCACCATAGCCGCCACGGGCAAACCAGATGGCATCGACATTCGGATCATTGGCCAGAGCGACAAAGCTGTCCGCGCGCTGCTTGTCACTGCCCGCGAAATGGCCCCGTTCAAAAAAGCATTGCTCGTCGAAATGAAGATCCGCCCGGGGCTGGACAGCGGCCGCTAGGGCTACAACCCGGTCGGCAGCCTCTCGCGTGAAGGGGGTAGACGGAGCGCAAATGCCAATGCGGACGGGCGAAGAGATGAAATTTGCTCCTTGAGCCATTGCCAAACAGTTTGGGAAGCAATAGCGCGAAAAAATGACAGAAGACAAATCCTATTATTTTTGCGGCATCGGCGGCTCCGGAATGTTGCCGCTCGCGATGATCGTCAAGGCGGCCGGCGCGCGTGTTGCAGGCTCCGACCGGGCTCTGGATCAGGGGAGGTTGTCCGACAAGTTCAAGTGGCTGGAGGCGCGAGGAATTGCGCTGTTCGATCAGGATGGCAGCGGTTTGGTCGATAGTCGCCAGATACTCGTCGCGTCCGCCGCGATTGAAGACACCGTGCCCGACATCCAGCGCGCCAACCTGCTTGGCTGTCGGCGAATGACGCGGGCAGAGCTTCTGGCGGAGCATTTCAATGCGGTTGTCCGCAATATCGCGGTTGGGGGAACCAGCGGCAAATCGACTGTCACCGGAATGATCGGCTGGATTCTTACCGAGGCCAAGCTTGATCCCACCATCATGAACGGTGCGGTCATGAAAAATTTTGCGGATGCAGATGCTCCCTTCGCCAGTTCGCGAGTGGGCCAGAGTGACGTAATGGTGAGCGAAGTTGACGAAAGCGATGGCTCCATTGCTCTTTTCAATCCCCGCGTGGCCGTGCTCAACAATGTCAGCCTTGATCACAAGAGCCTGGAAGAACTGCGAATGTTGTTTGGAGATTTTGTATCAAAAGCAACGCACGCGATCTGGAATCTAGACGACCCGGAATCCCGAACCCTGTTTGCAGCACGGAGAGTTACTGCATCCAGTAGTTTTGGGTTTTCGGACGGCGCGGACTTCCAGGCCGTGCAGGTTCAAGAACAGCCTCTGAGCAGTCGCTTTACGTTGCGCAGGCAGGGAGAGGACTATCCGGTTTCGCTGCAGGTGCCGGGCAGGCATAATATCGCCAACGCCCTTGCGGCGATAGCCGCAAGCTGCGCGATCGGCGTTCCGGTCGATATTGCGACGGCCGCTATTGGTTCCTATCTTGGCCTGGCCCGTCGTTTTGATATTGTCGGAAGCGCAAACGGCGTCACCGTGATTGACGATTTCGGGCATAATCCGGACAAGATTTCGGCGACATTGCGGACGCTGAGGGCGTTTCCAGGCAGGGTTATCGCCTTTTTCCAGCCTCACGGCTTTGGACCGATTCAGAAAATGGGAACCGAACTCGCTGCGGTTTTTTCGGAATGTCTGGACGGCGATGATCGAGTCCTGATCTGCGATCCCGTCTATTTTGGCGGGACGGTGGATCGCTCGCTCGGCAGCGAGTCGGTTGTTGATGCGATCAATGCCGGTGGCGGCAATGCCATATTTCTGCCGGAACGGGAGGCATGTGGCACTAGAATGGCCGAGCTAGCGAGGCCCGGGGATCGTATCGTGGTCATGGGCGCGCGTGACGATACGCTGCAAGGCTTTGCCAAGTCTATATTGGCCAATATTGCGGCGCGCAGTCCTACCCTATCAGTAACGCGAACTTGAAAACGATCTAGATTGAACGGGCGAAAAAACAGTTCTCACAGGGATTGATCTATATCGGGAGCCATCAAACCGATTCTGCAATGCTATATGTCGTAAAAAATCTTATGACCAGCGCTTCGGATCGCTCGCTAAATAACTGAAATTGGCGAGTATTCAGTTAACCTTTATTGATAAAGTGTTAAACTTTCCGGACCGCTTAAAATGTCTCTCAAAAAAATCCAAGCAATTGCAAAGGGTTGAAGTTTTACAACCGTAACATACTGTATCATTAGCCGTATCTAACTGCCTTTGGACGGGGATTTGGCCCACAACCGTTTGGCAAGTGGGGCAATTCGGCTTTCAGCCTGTGGTAACCCAATTAAGCACCACAGTTGTCCCGGCACTGGCGCGATATTCTGGTCGATATCGTGCCGACTGTTCCAGACGGAGTGGGCAGAATATTCTGCCCACTCCGTTACGGACCAGAAGCCAGGAACGCTTCCGCTTGCACGTTAGTGGTGGGATGCGTGATGCAGTTAGAGTATATATCCGTTTGGCAAGAAAGAACCGATGATTTTCGGTGCTTTCTGCGTTCGGGTATTGTGCCGATCGCTCTGCTATTCTCCCTGTTTTTGATCAGTAGCATTTTGCCCTCCATTGCGTCGAGAGCAGTCGCCACTGAAGCAGATGTACGGGCCTCCGATAGGGGCGCAACGGCAGAAGCGTCAGCGCAAATCCTGAGGCCATTCAAGATGACTTCCGCGATGCTTGCCGGACCCGCTGCCTTCGATATCGGTATAGCGGTTATCAGGCGTACAACCCTGCGCAGTTGTCAAACTCTTCTCGGTCGCGACGCTGCGCTGGACAAGACACGATTGTGCGAAGTCCGGCTGATAGAATTACAGTGAAAAGCGCGCGAAGGAAGTGGCAATGCGACGGATCGATTCGAATGACTGTGCCTATCCCGGTGGGTGGAACCAAAGCGCCGCCGGGCTAAGAAAAATTTTTTACGTATTTCTACCACGAGAACTAGTTGAGATAGCAGGGTCGCCTTCCGCTGTTTAACCAGAAGGTCAAGCATATGAATAATATAATAGAATCTGACAGCTGCCCCCATCAAACCCAGGACAATATTCTGGGCAATACCCCTATTCTGGTTGAGGGGGATCGGCGGAAGCAGGATCGTCATATCGCAATGCTCCGACTCGCTAAAATCAAGTCCGAAAGCGGCGAAGGTTGGGGGTTCATCAAAAATCTCTCGGCAACCGGAATGATGGTTGAAGTGCATCCCAATTTCGAGCTGGGCGACAAGGTATCGGCGCTTTTAACCGAGGACCAGGAACTTTCCGGCTCTGTGAAATGGAGGAAAAATTCCCTGGCCGGGATCCAGTTCTCGGCGCCGGTCGATATCGCGAAGGTTCTCGCCAAGCCTCATGATCCGAAAAATGGCCGTGTGTCGCGCTTGCCCCGCATAGAGATGAAGCATCCGATCGACCTGTATCTCGGATCACGGCTCATCCATGCCGATATTTGCGACATATCGCCGGCCGGGATCTGCGTGAACACAGATTTCATCTTCGAGATAGGCAAGAACTTGCGTCTCTCGGTACCCGACTTGCTTGATGCCAATGGCACGGTT
Organism: Parasphingorhabdus sp.; assembly: GCF_036964565.1. Classification (GTDB taxonomy): domain Bacteria; phylum Pseudomonadota; class Alphaproteobacteria; order Sphingomonadales; family Sphingomonadaceae; genus Parasphingorhabdus. The sequence continues at coordinate 331,050 of NZ_JBALTN010000001.1, forward strand.
CGCTGGCAATCTGGCAGCCGGGTTGGCATCATCTTTGGGAAAAGATTGCCACTGGATGACCTCATGATTTGGCTGTCTACCTTTTATCGGACGGCCAGAATTGATAGCGGCGAACTTGCCGCGCTCAACAACGGCGGCGAAAGCATTGAACGAGGTGATCGCTCTGCGCTCAGACCCCCTTTCAGGGTAATCGGGCATGATGATCTGGGGAAAGAAATTCTGATCGATACCATGCATTCAGCGACGGAAGCCCTCACCCAGTTCAAGGCGACATCGAAGTTTTTCTACCGAGTTAGCATAAGAAATTGCGATAATGTCGAACTCTCCATCGGATCCATAGTACTGCAAGCATTTGACGAAGAGCGGGCATCAGCGAGATCGCAAGTAGCATAAGCCACACCTTATGGCCGATACAACAGCGGCGGGGGTCGTGAGTGCAATCGTAGCCGGATAGCGGAAACCGGTTTAATAGACGACCGTTGCTGATTTGGCTGGCTTGTGCCCGTATGCGGGCTACATGGGTCAGTGTAGGAACTATCCATTCGCGTGATTGTCCATAACTCCCTGTGAGCGAGCGATTTCCGGTCCTCTTGATGATTTGAGTTTTGATAATTTGCATATCCGGGATATGTTACATTATGTTACAGGTGTTCCGGGGGCGATCTGTTGAAGCACGGTGATCAATTGATGGACGAGTCGACCGCGCTGCAATTCTGCATGGAACGCGACCGATTGCTTGGTGACCCTGAATTCTCCCGTTCGCCGAGCATGTGCAAATTGTTGCGATTTCTGGTGGATTACAAGCTGTCCGGCAACACGGTTCCGTTGAAAAGTTATACGATAGCGACAGACGCGCTGGGTCGGGATGCCAGTTTCGACCCGCAGACGGACAGCTATCCCCGTGTCCAGATGGGACGGCTCCGTCGCATGCTGGATAATTTTTATCTTCGAAAGGGTGGCGAATATCGCCTGGCCATAGCCCCCAAACACTACGACATCGTGCTTACGGCCAACACGAGAGATTCGACGCCTGCGGGGCGCGTGATGGGTCAACCGGCGGATGTGCCCGTCCAAAGCGGGACGCCTCGCGAGGCGAACGATGGGTATCCTCTCGAGCGACCGGATGATGACGACAAGATGGCAAAGCCCGACTGGAGAACAATTCTCGCAGTATCTGTCCCTATCCTGCTCACGGTGATTGGTGTCTTGAGCTACATGCTGTGGCCAGTTCCTGCCTCTAGCCAAATATCCTACCCAAAAATCGCGCTGGATTTGCCAGATGACAGTTCCGGTTCACTTGCCAGCAGGCTTGCTGAGCCCGTCGGTAACCGTCTGGTCAGAGGCCTGAGCGGCTTTGGATGGATCCGGATCTTTGACTTCGATTCAGCGGAAATGCGAAGGTCCGGATATGTTGTGCGGGTCCGCTTTCTGGAAGCCGACAGCGACAGGATGGAGTTGCGGCTGCTTGACAACATATCTGGTGAGATTCTTTGGTCGACAGATATCGAAATCGACGATGATGGGGAGTGGCAGCTTGAATTCGACCAGGCAATTGTCGCGGTTGCCGGACATTATGGAAAAATCGCTCAGGCGGAAATGTCAAAGGCCAAGAATGATTATTCAGCAGGTTATCCCTGTCTGATGCAGTTTGATTTGTACATTCGCTATCGAGACCCTGAGCAAGGCCGACCGGTCCGCAAATGTCTGAAAGAATCGGTGGAGCGATTTCCGCATGACTCCCATCTGCTGAGCATCTTGGCCTTTGCACGAAACATGGCTGAGAATACTTCCGATTACTCGGGACCAAAGGGTTTGGGGACGCAACTGGCATGGCAGGCCCAAGCGCTTGACCCAGACAATGCCGCTGCCAGCTTTGCCATAGCGCAGTCGGCCTTTTTTGCCGGCGATTGCGATATGGGGGTAGCATGGGGGAAGAAAGCTCTGGAACTCAATCCCCTAAACTCCAGAATAGGCGGATATCTGGGTCTATACATGATCGGTTGCAACCTGCCTGAGGGAGAAGAATTTGCCGTCCGCGCGCTCGAGCTCGATCCCAATGCAGATCTTACGATCGCCGCTGCTGTGGCCTTTCAGATGCTGAAGCGCGGCGAGGCGGCGGCGGCCAGACAACTGTCGACCGAATACATGGTTTTGTCGCCGCGGAGCGAACCCGCCCTCGAGCTAACCTATATTATGTCTTCCGCCATGCTGAACGACGAGGCTGAGGCGCGCAAAGCCTGGAAAGCGCTTGCGGAAAGCTATGGCCTGGCTGAATCAAGTGCGCCGAGGGAAGTGTTAAGTCGATGGATTGCCAGTCCGCTCTTGCTTGATGACACTGTTGCCATTCTCAACCGATCGGGAATATTCAGGGATTAGAGCAGCAGATGTGAATAAAGATTTCGCATTGATACTCTTTTCTCTCTTATTCTTCGCAACCTTCATTTGGCGATTTACAACTCCAAATAAAAAATGAATCGGCAAATGAATTAACATTTGTTAATGACCGTTATTCTCAGATACAGTTTCCATCAATTACGGGTACCAGTTCCCGGTTGAAAACGGGGATACGGCCGCGATATGCTTTTGATCTTTTTGTTTTCTACCCTGATATTCGTTCTGTGTGCAGCGGTTGGATATCTGGTTTTCCGACTTCGCAGCGTTGAGCAAGCTCTGGCTCAAAGCCAAGCTGATCTTCAACGCTGTCGGTTGACGCTTGAAATTTCCGAAGATGTCGGACGCTTTGGATCGTGGCACCTGAATGCGGATACAAAGGCCCTCAAATGGTCCGATTATGTGTTCGACATGCATGAGCGGCGTCAATCTCTTGGGCAGCCGAAGCTTGAAAACGCAATCTTATATTATCACCCGGACGATCGTTCGAAAGTCGATACGGCCGTATCGCAGGCCCTGGGAGAAGGAAAAGATTTTGAGCTGTCTGCCCGTATCCTTACGGAAAACGGTAATGAATTGCCTGTCTTGGCCAGAGGCACCTGTCAAATTGGAAGTCAGGGTCAGGTCCTGGGCATTTTTGGCTGCATCGTCGATCTGAGCTTGCCGGATCAGCGCCATTTGCCATGATTGCAAGCCGCTACTTTCCTCAGTATAGCAACCATTTTACAATTCGATGGTTGATAGTTCCGAAGCAACAGGCTTGCTCTTGACGGGCTAATCAGGGGGGGCCGTCTGACGAAAAGGAGGGACCCCGCCAATTTTGACGGAATCGGAAAAGCTGCAGCTATGTCTGGAGCGCGACCGACTATTGTGCAGTGCCGAATTCGTGCGCGCTCCCACCATGAGCAAACTGCTTCGATACTTGGTCGATTACAAACTTCAGGATGATGACAGGCCGTTGACAGCTTACGGCATTGCTGTGGATGCCTTGGGTCGGGATGATGGTTTCGACACTCAAGCTGACAGTTACCCGCGCGTTCAGATGGGACGTCTGCGCCGGATGCTGGACCATTTCTATCTGCGCGAAGACAGTGAAAATCGGTTGTCGATTCCGTACAGTAATTACGAGATCGTTGTGAGCGAAAACGAGACAATCAGTCCCGCAAGCCAAGAGCTCGCCGTCGATCGTCGCTCGCACCCCGAGGCGCCACCTGCCGACAATGACACTGCCGAACCCGAAAAGCTTCCGGGCTGGTTTCAAACGCTTGGCTTCCATCCCCGCAGACCGACATATATGGTCGTTGCCATCACATCATTTTTTCTGGTGGCAATCGGCGCAAGCTATTTTACCCAAGGGAATAGCGCCGGTGTGGCCTCGAAAATTGACTATCCAGCGGTTGTTCTGGAAAGTCCGGAGGGAATGGTCAACGATGCTGCGCGGGACAAAATCCGGGTCATTCGCAGCCACCTCGTCGGGGCCTTGAACAAATTTGATCAGACCCGAATTTTTGATTCCGAAGCTGCCCCGACCGTCGATTCCCAATATCTTCTTGAAACGTCCATTCTGAATGAAACGGGGGAGCGCACCCAGCTTCGTTTGGTTGATAGCATCACCAGAGAGGTTATTTGGTCGACCATCGTCGAAGCAAGGACAAACGAAGCGCTGGAAGAGAAGCTGGACAAGGCTGTAGTTGAAATAGCAAGTCCCTATGGGAAAATTGCTCAACATGAACTGTCGAAGTTTCGGGGCGATTTCACGCCGGGCTATCCCTGTGTCCTTCAATTTCATCAGTATATGAGGTATCGCCAAGCCGCGATTCTCAAGCCTTCGCTGAGCTGCATGCAAACCTCTGCGGAGCGATTTCCCAATGATGCCTATTTGATGAGCCTGATGGTCGAGGCCAAGAATATAGCGACGCAATTAGACCAAAAGGTGAAGATCAGAGGGTCCGGCAGGGAGATAGCACAGACTGCAGTGAGGCTTGATCCGACCAGCGCCTCAGCGACTTTTGCCGTGGCCCAGGATGCTTTTCTGGACAGCGACTGTCGGAAGGGAGCAGCTTGGGGAGAGCGTGCGGTGAATCTCAATCCATTGAGTTCGCAGATCATGGGCCACCTCGGTATGTTCATGCTGGCGTGCAAGTTACCCGATGGGGAAACATATGCAATCAGAGCGCTTGAAATGGATCCCAATGCAGATCTCGCAATTGCAGCAACCGTTGCCATTCAGAAGATGCGGAAGGGTGATGCCAGAGGCGCCTACGAACTGTCCTTGAATTATATGAATACTGCGCCGGGGATGGCTCCGGGTCTTGAGATCAGTCATATGCTCTCGGCTGCAGCGCTGGGCAAAAGGAACGAAGCGCGCAACGCATGGCGGCGGTTTGCGGAACGATCCGGCTATCCGGAAACGGCGGCATCAAGAGTCGTTTTTGAGAGATGGATCGCCAATCCGGATATTGTCAGGGAGCTCGAAATGGAGTTCGAAAAGGCCGATCTATACTAGCTTCCTGTATAACGCGGGTCAGATCTTGTCTGCATAAAGCAGACGGCCCGGACCCAGTTGCTCCAATATGCTTCCCAGATCCGACTCGGAAAAGGCAAAGCAGCCCTGGCTGCGACCAAGCTTTCCGTGCGCACTGACCATTTCCGGCTCGGCATACCAGGCTCCGTGAATGACGATCGCGCGGGCCTCGGCCATGTCATTGCTCGGATCCAGACCTTTCAGGCGGCGGGACGTCCCGTGTTTGCCGATATATGTGTCGCTAACCAGAAAGCTGCCAGCCGAAGAGGCTTCGGATCCCGGAACATTCGAGAATTCCTTGAGCCAGCCGGTATGGCCGAGGTCGGAACCCTTGCCATGGGCAACCAGGAAAGACTGGCTGGTACCGCTAACCAGATCCACGATATGAAAACGCTCTTTGCCGGAATGAAGCGAATAGTCGGCGATCCCGATCCTGTCACTATCCAGCAACGCCGATTGATGTGTTGCCATCGCCGCCTTCGCTCGGTCGATCATGGCGGACAATTTCGTCGGCGGTGCGACCTTCGCGCGCGCGGGCACCGGTTTCAGCGCACCACTGGCGGCCTGGGACCGGGAAGCGAGGCCATAGGCGGCTCCGGTAACAGTCAGCAAACCGGCGGTAAGAAAATGTCGTCTCTTCATCGCGCGTCGATAGCACCTAATGTCCGTGTGCGGGATTAAGTATTAATACGGATTGTAGGGGGTGTCGATAGGCTGAAGAGGGGGCGGCATGAAAATATTACTGGCCATGCTGGGCGGATTGCTGCTTTCGACGTCCGTCCTTGCTCAGGCGGACAATCCTCCGGACAATTTTCTGATATGGACCGAGCCGCAATTGAGGCAGTTGCAGCAATTGGTTGATGGACGAAAAGCGGAGGGCCTTGGTGACTGTTCCATCACCGATTTTGACCAGCCCGGCACGGCTGTAGAGCCGACCAGTCGCTCACGCCTCGCAACAGTGGCTGCAAACCAACTGATGATGGCCTATCTCGAGGGCTGTTCGCCCGTGTCTGCGCGCGCGCGATGGCGGATCGGCAGCGATGATCGCCGTATCGATACCCAGCAGTTGCTGATGAAGGCACTGGCCCGTGACGATCTTCCCGCTTATTTTGATGCGTTGCGGCCGCGGAATCCCCATTATCGTGCGCTCAGCCGGGCCCATGCCGCGGAAACCGATGATGAAAAGCGCGCGACGCTTGCGGTCAATCTGGAACGGTGGCGCTGGATGCCGCTGGTGATGGGCGACAGATATCTGCTGGTTAATGCTGCCAGTTTCGAAGTGACCCTGTGGGACAAGAACCGGAAAATCGGGGCTTGGCCGAATATCGTTGGCAAGACAAAGTCTCCGACGCCGGTATTCGACGCCACGGTGAGCGGCGTGATCCTGAACCCCTGGTGGGAAATACTGACTTCCATTGTTGCAGAGAGTATCGGCGCGCTAGTCCGCAACCATCCGGCGACGGCGCGGCGCAAAGGCTATGTGATCCAGGATGGCCGCTATCGCCAGCGGCCTGGCCCAGGCAACGCGCTTGGCCAGATGAAGCTGGTCATGCCCAATCCGTACAGCATCTACCTGCACGACACGCCGAACAAGAATCTGTTTTCCGAACCCGTGCGCGCCTTCAGCCATGGCTGTATCCGAGTGAGTGGCGCTATCGATCTGGCAAAGACGTTGCTGCAGGGGTCGGCGGCCGTTGAGCAGGTGGACGCCATTCTGGCCAGCCGCGAAACCACGAAACTCGCGCTGGTCCAGCCAATTCCGGTTTACGTGGCCTATTTCACGGCCGAAGGGAAGGAGGACGGCAGCGTCGCCTATTACCCGGATCTCTATCAAAGGGATACTGTCCAGCTCGCCCAGAATGATTCCGTCAGCCGCTGTCCAGCATAGCCGTTAAAGAGGACTGTTCACCGCCGCCAACTTTGCTTGCAGCGGCCAAGGCTTGTGATAAGGTACTGCAATGAGCGGTTTTCCTTTTAGCGCCATCGTTGGCCAGGAAGAGATGAAGCTGGCGCTGCTGGTGGCTGCGGTGGATGCCCGCATCGGCGGCGTGATGATCTTTGGCGACCGCGGCACCGGCAAGTCGACTGCCGCCCGGGCACTCGCCGCTACGCTGCCGCCGATCAGGGCGGTCGATGGTTGCCGCTTCCATTGCGAGCCGGAAAGCCGTGATGACTGTCCGGACCCCTGCACAAGCAAGCGGGTCCGCAAGATCGCGGTACCATTTGTCGACCTTCCACTGGGGTCTACCGAGGACCGGGTCGTCGGCACGCTTGATCTGGAGAAGGCGCTTGCTCACGGCGAAAAACATTTCGAGCCGGGCCTGCTGGCCAAGGCGCATCGCGGCTTTCTCTATATCGACGAGATCAATCTGCTCGAGGACCATGTCGTCGATCTGCTGCTTGACGTCGCGGCATCGGGCGAGAATCTGGTCGAGCGCGACGGGCTGAGCATCCGGCATCCGGCGCGCTTCGTGCTGATCGGCAGCGGCAACCCGGAAGAGGGCGAGCTGCGGCCGCAATTGCTCGATCGCTTTGGCCTGTCGGTGGAGGTGAAGACGCCGGACGATATCGACCAGCGGGTCGAGATCATGCGCCGATGTGATGCTCAGGAACGGGATTCAGCCAAATTTGCCGCCAAATGGCGGGGCGAGGATGCGAAAGTGCTGCGGCAGATCGAGCGTGCGAAAAAGGCGCTGCCCAAGGTCAAGACACCGGCGAAGATTTTGCGCGATACGGCGGCCTTGTGCAAGACTGTCGGCGCCGACGGACTACGCGGCGAATTGACCCTGATGCGCGGAGCGCGGGCTTTCGCGGCGCTGCAGGGCGACGCTGCGGTGACGCTGGACCATCTGAAGACCATGGCACCGCTGGCGCTGCGCCACCGGTTGCGGCGGGACGTGCTCGACGAAACCGGCTCGACAGTACGGATCGAGAGGGCACTGGAGGAGTTGTTCGGTTGAGGCCGGTCGCTGACCAGCAGGCGGCGGCAACCGATTTCCCTCTGGCCGATTGCCTGCTCGCTGTGCGGCTGTTTACCCAAAATCCCGATAGCCTTGGCGGCATCTGTTTGCGTGGTTTCGGGCCGGTGCGCGATGCGCTGGTTGAAAAGCTGGTGGGCGCGCTCGAACCGCTCGGGCCGGTTCTGAAAATCCCCAATAGCGTGGATGCCGAACGGCTGCTTGGCGGCCTTGATCTGGCGGCAACCCTGCGGGGCGGACGCTCCGTGTGGCGCCCGGGACTGCTGGAGATGGCCGAGAAGGGAGTCCTGCTGCTGCCGATGGCGGAGCGGATTGACGAGAATATTGCGGCCCATATCGCGCAGGCGATGGATAATGGCGACCTGTCGATCATCCTGCTCGACGACGGGATGGAAAGCGATGAGGCACCGCCGAAGGTGCTGATGGAACGGGTGGCTTTTCACTGCGATCTGGCCGGATCGCGCGATCTGGAGGCGGTTGCAGCACTCGAGCTATCAAGCAAAGACCGCGTCCCCAAGCTGCGGTCGATGACGAGGAAAAAGCGTGCCTCGCTGGCGGCCGTGGCGGCGGCATGTGGCATCGGTTCGGTGCGTCCGCTGCTGTTTGCTGAGCGCTGTACGATCGGCCATGCGAGAATCGCCGGGCATGACAAGATTGCAAACGAAGACCTGCAGGCCGCAGTGCGGCTGGTGTTGGCGCCGCGCGCGACGCAGTTTCCGCAAGGCGAAGAAGCGTCACCCCCCGCGGAAGACGAACCCAGCCCGTCCGATCAGGACACGAGCGAAGGCGACGACCAGCAGTCCATCGAGGATATCCCGCTGGAGGATTTGCTGCTGGAAGCCGCCGCTGCCGCCATACCGCCGCATATATTGGACCAGATCGAGGGCCGGGTCCGGCAACCGGGCAAGGGGCAGGGTGGCCGCGCCGGCAACAAGCAGCAGTCGAGCCGAAGGGGGCGTCCGAAAGGCACGCGGCCAGGCGTGCCCGGAAGCGGCAGGCGGCTGGCTCTGATCGACACGTTGCGGACCGCCGCACCGTGGCAGACCATCCGCCGGCGGGAGAGCGGCAATGCCGAACCCGGCAAAGTCCATATCCGCAAGGCGGACCTTCGGGTCCACCATTTTGAGGAGCGGCAGGAAAGCCTGACCATCTTCGCGGTCGATGCCTCGGGTTCTTCGGCCTTGTCGCGGCTCGCGGAAGCCAAGGGTGCAGTCGAGCTGATGCTGGCGGAAGCCTATGTCAAACGTTCGCAGGTCGCACTGGTCGCTTTCCGCAAGGAGGGTGCGGAGGTGCTTTTGCCGCCGACCCGATCGCTGACGCGGGCGAGGCGGGCATTGAGCGCCTTGCCCGGCGGCGGCGGAACGCCGCTGGCGGCGGGCCTGATCGCGGCGAGGCAGCTGGCGGAAGCGGCGCGCAAGCGCGGGCAGACGCCGACGATCGCGCTGCTGACCGATGGCAAGGGCAATGTGATGCTGGATGGTAGCGCCAGTCGCACGGGCGCAAGGGAAGAGATGCAGGGCATTGCGAGAGGTATGGCAGCGCTGGGGATAAGCAGCATTGTCATCGATATTTCGCCGCGCCCGCGTCCCGAGGCGGCGGAGCTGGCGGAGGCTTTGCGCGGCCGGTATCTGCCGTTGCCGAAAGCGCAAAGCGCGGCACTGGTCGCCGCGATCGAGAGTGTCGGCAAGGCAGCGATGGCATGAGCCGCCGCTATCCGGAGTGGACGATCGACGGCCAGGACTGGCCCAACCATCCGGCCAGCCGCTTTGTCGAGGCGGATGGCTACAGATGGCATGTCCAGCGGATGGGGCCGAAGAAGACCGGCGCGCCGGTCTGCCTGCTGATCCACGGCACAGGGGCGGCCACGCACAGCTGGCGCGATCTGATGCCGCTGCTGGCGAGAGACTATGACGTAATCGCGCTCGATTTGCCGGGTCATGGCTTCACCGGTCCGACGGCGGTGCGGCAGGTTTCCCTGCCGAAAATGGCGGCTTCGATTGGCCTGCTTTTGGAAGGATTGGAGGCTTGGCCGGATGTGGTCGTAGGCCACTCGGCGGGGGCAGCGATCGGGCTGCAGCTGGTGTTGGACAAATGTTGGAAAATCCCGCTTGTTGGATTGAATCCGGCGCTGATGCTCTTTCCCGGGCTGGCCGCCAAACTGTTCCCGCAGCTGGCCAAGATGTTGTTTACAAATCCTTTTGTCTCCAGGATATTCGCACGCTGGGCGCGCTATCCGGGCGAGACCGAGAAGTTCCTGCGCCGCTCCACGGGCTCGCGGATCGATGCCGCGGGGGCGCTTTATTACGGGCGCCTGTTCAGCCACTCCGGCCATTGCGACGGCGCGATCCGGATGATGGCGAACTGGCGGCTGGAGGGCCTGCAGCGGCGCCTGCCGGACGTCGATACGCCGGTGCTGCTGGTCCATGGCCAGAAGGACAATGCAATCCCCAGATCAGCGGTACAGGGGGCCGCCGCGCTGATCCCGGGCTGCAGGGTCGAGGAGGTGGCCAATCTTGGTCATCTGGCGCACGAGGAAGACCCGGAGCGATTGGCCGGGATCATTCGCGAATTTGCGCGATCGCATCTGGATCGCTAGGATAGCAGCAAGGGGAGGGTGCCATGGAGGCTGGTCCGTTTGACAGTTTTGGGTGGATCGAGATTATCTTTTCCGGCGCGGTCGCGCTGGGACTGGGATTCTGGCAGCTCTGGTCGGTGAACCGGGAGATCGCCAAGGACAAGGAAAAGGCGGCCAAAAAGGCCGAGGACGCGGCAGACGACGCGTAGGGCGGGCCCCTGTTACCGGCGCTTCAGGAGAATCGGTAGCGGAACATGCCAGGCCCTGGATTGCCGGTTCGGGTCGCGCGGCATCTTGTAGGGCAGCATGTTCTGGATCACCGGATTGACCAGTCGATCGAGAGAGATGCTCTCCTGAATCGCCGTCACAGGCTTGCCAAAAAGACGCATTTGCAGCGCGGAACGGGCATAGAAGGGCGAATCTTCCCATGTCCTGATTACCGACGCATGGCCGCGATCCGCCCGCGCCTGTCGCTTCATGCCCCACCAGGTCGGCGGCAGGGGTGCGACCAGCGGCAGCTCCACCTCCCGCGGCGTGCCGGAGGCATCGAAGCGCAGGGCGCTGGCAAAATGGCTGCCGTCGCGGCGGACACCCTCGTAGGTCACGGCAACGTCCGGGCCGCAATGGGCACGGGACCAGTGCCAGCTTCGGAAACCGTTTTCGATCGGTTCGCTGCCGTGATTGCCGTCAAGATAGCCGCTACCGGACCAACCGACATCGGGCTGCTCCATCTTCACCTCGATCCGGGCGCGGGGGGCAATGGTGTGCCAGTGGTGCCGGCCGGCCGGATCGAGCTTGAACGACTGGTCGTTGAGGATTTCGGGGTGAAGGATGATCCGGCCCTTCACCCGCCGCCGCCAGGGGATGCCAAGGCGGATATCGCGTTCCTCGATATCAATGATCAGCCGGTCCTGGTCCCAGCGCATGGCGCTCGGGCCGATGGTCAGCGCATCCTCGCTCTGCCTCGTGTCCTGCCGCCCACGCTCGGTCATCACCCAGCGCGCGCCGCGTTTGCCGTAGAGCGCGACGTTGAGACAGCTGTGGTCGAGCGGGATGTCGCGGCCCGAGATCCTGTAATAGGGCGAGAAGACGCTGCCGATAAAGCCGATGATGGTCAGCCCGTAGCGTTCGTCATCGCTGAGCGCATCGACATACCACCAGCGGTAGCCCTGCGGTGGAACCAGCGTGTCGAAGTGCGGTCGGACAGGACGGCTTCGCTCGCCAATTGCCCCGACAAGGCGGCCATCGGCACGCCCGCGCCCGGATGGGTCGCTCCGCCCGCGCAATAGAGCCCATGGATCCGTGTCCGGCTCCCGGGCCGGAGGAAGGACGCCGCCCATCCGTGCGAGGCCCGACCATAAAGCGCCCCGCTGGTCGCCGGGAAGAGTGTCGAGAAATCGCTGGGCGTGACCAGCCGGTGGGGAAAGTCCGGCTCCATCTCGAGTCCGCAATGCGTCAGTGTTTGCAACATGTTGGCCGTGCATTCTGCTTTCTCCTCGGAAGTATATTGGTGGACGTCGCCATTGGCCGGTGCGTTGACGATAATCTGCAGTCGTTGTGCGCCGGCTGGCCCGGTGTCCCCCAGCCTGCAGACATAGGCGGTCGGTTGCCCGGGCGGTCTTCCCGCCCGGATATCGGCAAATTCGGCCGGATAGTCGGATGAGAAAAAGACGTTGTGATGGTCGAGGTCGAAGCCGCCGGTTCTTGCCTTGGCCAGCCATACAAAGGCAGACAGCGAGCGCTTGTGGCGCGGCATCGCGCTCGCCGCATGGCTGGCATCGGCACCGAACAGGCCGGAGCCGAGCGCGGCAGGATCGGCATTGCAGATCACGGATCCTGCTGCCATCGCCTCGCCGGATGCCAGCGTAACCCCCGTCACCCGGCCTCTGGCGACGGAAATCCCGGCGACCGGTGCGTCATAGCGGAAGCGGGCGCCATTTTTTATGGCCACCTTTTCAAGGGCGTTGGCGAGAGCATTCATACCGCCCCTGATCTTCCACACGCCCTGCGACTCGACATGGGCGATCAGCATCAGCGTGGCCGGTGTCTGGAACGGGGAGGAACCGCAATAAGTGGTATAGCGACCGAAGAGCTGTCGCAGGCGCGGGTCGTCGAAATGTTCGCCGAGGACTTTCCACAGGCTTTCATAGGGCCGGATCGCGATCAGGTCGCCAAGCCGCCAGAGACCGATCCGCCACATCAGCGGCAGCGGCCAGCTGACCTTGCTGTTCCGCAGCATCGACCGGTCGAGAATGGAATAGATGCGTGCGGCCTCCTTCGAGAAACTGCGATAGCCTGCCGCTGCCCTGGCTCCGGCAAATTGGCCGATGGCGTCGGCGCTTTTTTCCGGATCGGCGTACAGGTCGAGTCTTTCACCCCTGCTCCAGGCATGGCGGGCCAGCATGTCGGCCCGCTCCAGTTCGAGATGGTCGTCGCTGCTGCTGCCGGCCGCTGAAAATATGTCGTCGATGACATCGCGCATGGTGAAAACCGTGGGGCCGGCATCGATGTTCGCGCCCTCTACATCGAGCTGGCGGACCTTGCCGCCGGGTGATTTTTCCTTTTCCAGAACCGTCACCGGAACGCCGCGAGCGGAGAGCAAAGCAGCGCTGACCAGGCCGCCGATGCCCGCGCCGATAATGATCGTTTGGTCCTTCTCCACTTGCGCTCCGGTAGCTTCGCGTCAGTTTCAGTTTGACGGGAATCTATCAGAAGTCCATTCAAATAGACATAAATTATGTCCATACATCCAGACAATAGCCGCGCGCAGCTCCGCTGGAAGACGCGCTGGGTGCTGCGCCGCAACCGGATATTGGGCAGCGCAGCGTTCCAGCAATGGGCGGCGAAAACGCCGATTTTCCGGACGATCGCGAGGCGCAAGGCGGCACGGCAGTTCGATCTGATCGCCGGCTTTGTCTATACCCAGATCGTGTACGCCTGCGTGCAGTCCGGCTTGATCGGATATTTGCGGGAGGGAGCCCGCACGGCCAACGAGATCGGGACATTTGCAAAGCTGGACAAGGGGGCCACCGACCGCCTGCTGCGGGCGGGCGCTGCACTCGATATCGTCGAGTCGCCTCAGCCTGGGCTATGGACGCTGGGCGAGACCGGCGCGGCCCTGTCGGCCAACGAGGGGGCTATGGCGATGATCCGGCACCATGTTCTGCTCTACCGGGATCTGGCCGATCCGATGGCGTTGCTGGGACAGCCGCGCGGGGAGAAGAGCGCCTTGTCGCAATTCTGGACCTACGCCTCGGAGCGCAACGGCAACGGCGGGGACAGCCAGCCCTATTCCGAGCTGATGGCGGCGACGCAGCCGATGGTCTGGCATCAGATACTGCCGAAATATGATTTCAGCCGGCATAGCAGGATGCTCGATATCGGCGGCGGCAGCGGCGCCTTTGCCGAAGCGGTGGCGGCTATCGCGCCAGAGCTGGAACTGGCGATTTTTGACCTGCCGGAAGTGGTGCCGCTGGCGAGGGACCGTTTTGGCGGAACGCCGCTGGCCCAAAGAATCGCGGTCCATCCCGGCAGTTTCAAGCTTGATCCCATTCCGCCCGGACACGATCTGGTGACGCTGGTGCGCATCCTGCATGATCACGACGATGTCGTGGTGGAAGGACTGTTGCCGAAAATATACCAGGCGCTGCCCGCTGGCGGTCGCCTGCTGATCGTCGAGCCGATGGCGGAGACCAAAGGGGCACAAGCGATGGGCGATGCCTATTTCGGCCTTTATCTTTGGGCAATGGGATCGGGTCGACCGCGGTCGGCGCGGGAAAATAGGCAGATGCTTGAAAAAGCCGGATTTTCGTCCGTTCGGGAGATTTCCACCGATCTTCCGATCATCGCCAGAGCGCTTGTCGCCATCAAATGACACGAAATGTGTCCAATATAATTGACATTAGAGAATGTTTAAGTAATTTGACACTCATCGGAGTCCCCATTTTGATGACGGGACCCAGGAAGAGGGGAAGAGTTGCAGACTTCAGCGATCATAATGGATGCTCCCGGCACCCTTTCGATGCGCAAGACTGCTCTCAAGTCCCTTGAATCTGGCGATGTCCAGGTTGAAATCCAGTTTAGCGGGATCAGTACCGGCACGGAAAAGCTGCTGTGGACCGGGCAGATGCCGGACTTTCCCGGCATGGGCTATCCGCTGGTCCCGGGCTACGAGTCGGTTGGCCGGATTGTCGATGCGGGAGCAGAGGCACGGGAACGCGTCGGCGAATGGGTCTTCGTCCCCGGTGCCAGCTGCTACCGCGACGCCCGCGGGCTGTTCGAGGGATCCGCACGCACCGTCATTGTCGCCTCTGCCCGGGCGTTGCTGATCGCGGAAAAACTGGCCGAAGAGGGCATATTATACGCGCTGGCCGCGACCGCGCTGCACGCGATCAGCCATGGCGACGCGCCCGAGCTGATCATCGGGCACGGCGTCCTCGGCCGCCTGATAGCCCGATTGACGATAGTATCCGGAGCACCAGCACCCGTCGTCTGGGATACCAGCCGCTCGCGCCAGGGCGGCGGTGCCGGCTATGCGGTGATCCATCCCGATGACGACGACCGTCACGACTATCGGACGATCTGCGATGTCAGCGGCGACGCCGGATCGATCGAGAGTTTCATCGCCCGGCTCGCCAAGGGCGGCGAGCTGGTGCTCGCCGGTTTCTACAACCAGCCGATCAGCTTTGCCTTCCCGCCCGCCTTCCAGCGCGAGGCCCGGCTGCGGATTGCGGCGGAATGGGAACCGCGCGACCTGGCCTCGATCAACATGATGATCGAGAGCGAGGCGCTCGACCTGTCTGGCCTGATCACCAGCATCGAGCCCGCAGAAGATGCCGAAACTGCCTATCCCCAAGCCTTTGAAAATCCCGAGTGCCTCAAGATGGTGCTCGACTGGAGAGAGTGCGAATGACCATGCTAGATGTCGATATCCTGCGCGACGAAGCGTCGATCGAACCGGATCCGGTGCACACTGGCGAGGTGAAGAAGGAAACCCAGGTGATCGCGATCTACGGCAAGGGCGGATCGGGCAAGAGCTTTGCCCTGTCCAACCTCAGCTACATGATGGCGCAGCAGGGCAAGAGGGTACTGCTGATCGGCTGCGATCCGAAGTCCGACACGACCAGCTTGCTGTTCGGCGGCAAGAGCTGCCCGACGATCATCGAGACATCGTCGGCCAAGAAGCTGGCGGGCGAGGAAGTGCGGATCGAGGATGTCTGCTTCCAGCGCGACGGTGTGTTCGCGATGGAGCTGGGCGGGCCCGAGGTCGGGCGCGGCTGCGGCGGACGCGGTATCATCCACGGCTTCGAGCTGCTCGAGAAACTGGGCTTCCACGACTGGGGTTTTGACTATGTGCTGCTCGATTTTCTTGGCGACGTGGTTTGCGGCGGCTTCGGCCTGCCGATCGCGCGGGACATGTGCCAGAAGGTGATCGTCGTCGGCTCGAACGACCTGCAGTCGCTCTATGTCGCCAACAATGTCTGCAAGGCGGTGGAATATTTTCGCAAGATGGGCGGCAATGTCGGTGTCGCCGGCATGATCATCAACAAGGATGATGGCTCTGGGGAAGCGCAGGCCTTTGCCGAGGCGGTCGACATTCCGGTGCTGACCGCGATCCCTGCCAATGACGATATCCGCAAAAAGTCGGCCAATTACCAGATCATCGGCACGCCGGAAAGCGAATGGGCGAGCCTGTTCGAGGAGCTCGCGATCAATGTCGCCGAGGCGCCGCCACGGCAGCCGAAGCCGCTCGAGCAGGACGGGCTGCTGGGCCTGTTCTCTCCCGATGAAACCGGCGGCAATGTCCAGCTGATCCCCGCCACCCAGGCGGACATGCGCGGCGGAACATACGAACAGAAGCCGTCGCTCGAAGTGATCTACGACGAGGTTTGATGGATGATTGAGACCGCCACCCCAGCCCCGCGCACCCCCGACCGGATCGATCTGGCTCCGGTGGCCAAGGGCGGTGGTTGCCATGGCGGCGCCGAGACGATGCGCGAAGCGGCCAAGAAGGCCGGCCAGTCCGAGATACTGGAGCGCTATGAGAAGGACTATCCGGTCGGTCCGCATGACCAGCCGCAGTCGATGTGCCCGGCCTTCGGTTCGCTGCGCGTCGGCCTCAGAATGCGGCGGACGGCGACGATCCTGTCGGGTTCCGCCTGCTGCGTCTACGGCCTGACCTTCACCTCGCATTTCTACGGCGCGCGGCGCAGCGTCGGCTATGTGCCTTTCAGCTCCGAGACGTTGGTCACCGGCAAGCTGTTCGAGGATATCAAGGAAGCCGTCGAACTGATGGCCGATCCGGAAAAATATGACACGATCATTGTCACCAACCTGTGCGTGCCGACCGCCAGCGGGGTGCCGCTGCGGCTGCTGCCGGACTCGATCAACGGTGTCCGCATCGTCGGTATCGATGTTCCCGGCTTCGGCGTGCCGACCCATGCCGAGGCCAAGGATGTGCTGGCTGGCGCGATGCTGAAATATGCGCGCGAGGAAGCGGAGCAGGGACCGGTTGCGGCGCCGAACGAGGTTGCCGCCAAGCCTTCGGTCACCTTGCTGGGTGAAATGTTCCCGGCCGATCCGGTTGGTATCGGCCATATGCTGGAGCCGCTCGGTCTGGCGGCGGGGCCGGTGGTGCCGACGCGGGAATGGCGGGAACTTTATTCGGCGCTCGATGGGGCGGTGATTGCCGCGATCCATCCTTTCTACACCGCGAGCGTGCGTGAATTCGAGGCGGCTGGGCGCAGGGTCATCGGTTCGGCCCCGGTCGGGCGCGACGGCACCGCGGCCTGGCTGCAGGCGATCGGCGAGGCGACCGGCGCAAGCGCGAACCAGATTTCGGAGGCGCATAACGCCTTCCTGCCCGCGATTACCGGAGCGCTCGCGGCGATGCCGGTCAAGGGGCGGATAACCGTCTCCGGCTATGAGGGCTCGGAATTGCTGGTCGCCCGGCTGCTGATCGAAAGCGGCGCGGATGTGCCCTATGTCGGCACCGCCTGTCCCAAGACAAAATGGTCGGATCCCGATCGCGAATGGCTGGAGGCCAAGGGCGTGCGGGTCAATTATCGCGCCAGCCTGGAAGAGGATATCGCGGCGGTCGAGGAATATGGTCCGGACCTGGCGATCGGCACCACCCCGGTGGTCCAGCATGCCAAGGCCAAGGCGATCCCGGCGCTTTACTTCACCAACCTGATTTCGGCACGGCCGCTGATGGGACCGGCCGGGGCCGGCAGTCTTGCCCAGGTGGTCAATGCAGCGATGGCGAACAAGGAACGGTTCGACCGGATGCGCGAATTTTTCAAGGGCGTTGGCGAGGGGCATACGTCCGGTATCTGGGAAGACACGCCGACCGACCGGCCCAAGTTCAAGGCAAAATATGCCGCGCAAAATGCGGCTGCGGCCAAGGCGGCGGAGGCGATCGGATCATGACGCTGATCCTCGATCATGACCGGGCAGGTGGCTATTGGGGCGCGGTCTATGCCTTTACTGCGATCAAGGGGCTGCAGGTGATCATCGACGGGCCGGTGGGCTGCGAGAATCTGCCGGTGACCTCGGTGCTGCATTATACCGACGGGCTGCCGCCGCACGAATTGCCGATTGTGGTGACCGGGCTGGGCGAGGAAGAGCTGGGCAAGACCGGCACCGAGGGCGCGATGCGGCGGGCGTGGCAGTCGCTGGACCCGGACCTGCCGGCGGTGGTCGTCACCGGCTCGATCGCCGAGATGATCGGCGGCGGCGTGACTCCCGAGGGCACCAATATCAAACGCTTCCTGCCACGCACGATCGACGAGGACCAGTGGCAGTCGGAAGACCGGGCGCTGTCCTGGCTGTGGACCGAATTCGGGCCGAAGAAAATGCCCAAGCCGAAGGTGCTGCAAGACGGCGACCGGCCGAAGATCAATATTATCGGGCCTTCCTATGGCATGTTCAACATGCCGTCGGATGTCGCCGAGATCCGGCGGCTGATCGAGGGGATTGGCGCGGAGGTGAATATGGTGTTCCCGCTGGGCAGCCATCTTGCCGATATAAGGCAGCTGGCCAACGCGTCGGTCAATGTCTGCATGTACCGCGAATTTGGTCGTAATCTCTGCGAGCAGCTGGAGCGGCCCTATCTGCAGGCGCCGATCGGGCTGGAATCGACGACGAAATTCCTGCGCCAGCTCGGCGAGATGACCGGCCTCGATCCGGAGCCGTTCATCGAGAAGGAAAAGCACACGACGATCAAGCCGCTGTGGGACCTGTGGCGCTCGGTGACGCAGGATTTCTTCGGCACGGCCAATTTCGGGATTGTTGCCAACGAGACCTACGCGCGCGGGATCAGCAATTTCCTGGAAAATGACATGGGGCTACCCTGCGCCTTCGCGGTCAGCCGGACCGCCGGCACCAAGACCGACAACCAGGCGATCCGCGACCTGATTGCCGACAGCCCGCCCTTCGTGGTCTTCGGCAGCTATAACGAGCGGATGTACATGGCCGAGACCGGCGCGCGCGGCATGTTCATCCCCGCGTCCTTCCCCGGTGCGGCGATCCGCCGGCACACCGGCACGCCCTATATGGGCTATTCGGGTGCGACCTATCTGGTGCAGGAAGTCTGCAATGCGCTGTTTGATGCGCTGTTCCATATCCTGCCGCTCTCGACGCAAATGGATGCCGGGGTCGCGACGCCATCGCGCAAGGATGTGCCGATCGGCTGGGACCGGGATGCGAAGGAAAAACTGGATGCGATCGTCGAGGCGCAGCCCGTCCTCGTGCGCATCTCCGCCGCCAAGCGACTGAGAGACGCCGCCGAGCGCAGCGCAAGGCTGGCGGGAGAGGATGTCGTATCTGCCGACCGTTTGGCGGCGACCATGCTTCAAGGGGAATTGGCATGATGTGCCTGGATATCCCCGGATATTCGCCGGACACAAGTCCGGTGTCCGCAACCTTGACGGCAATGGGTGCCGCCGGGGCACTACCCGTGGGAGGCGCTCCGCGCGGCTTCCGGGGGGCTAAACTGGAGAAGAAACTATGATCGAAAGTGACGACCGCTTAGGTCCGGGGGCCTATCTGACCCCAGAGGAAGCCAAGGAGTTCCACAAGATTTTTGTGAGCAGCTTCATCGGCTTCACCGTCATCGCAATCATCGCGCATGTCCTGGTGTGGATGTGGCGGCCCTGGTTGCCAGGCGTCAACGGCTACGCAATGTTGAATGACGGTGTTCAGGTGGCGCAAGCAACCATCACCTCATTCCTGGTATAGGGAGACTTAATATGTGGAGACTTTGGTTAATATTTGATCCGCGCAGGACGCTGGTTGCCCTGGCAATCTTCCTGTTCGTTCTGGCTCTCCTGATCCACTTCATCCTGTTGAGCACCGATCGCTTCAACTGGATCGAAGGTCCGGGAGCCGGGCCTGCCGCGACGGCTGCGATCGAGCAGTTGGAACGACTGACCTGAGCCCTAGCCCCCTTGGAAGACACGGTGCCGAAGGCATCGTGTCTCCCACCGGGGACTATATGAAGAATCTCATTTTTGGCGCCTGGAAGGGTGGCAGAGGAATTCGTTATGTCGCTTTTAAGCTTTGAGAGAAAATATCGCGTCCGCGGGGGGACTTTGATCGGCGGGGACCTGTTCGATTTCTGGATAGGGCCGTTCTATGTCGGCTTTTTCGGCGTCGTGTCGGCGATATGCGCCATATTGGGCACCGCGCTGATATTGTACGCCGCCTCGCTTGGCCCGACATGGAATCCTTGGCTCATATCGATCAATCCCCCGGATGTGAAATATGGCCTGTCGCTCGCGCCGCTCCGGGAGGGCGGCTTCTGGCAGATCATCACCATGTGCGCGACCGGCGCGTTCATTGCCTGGGCGCTGCGCGAAGTCGAAATTTGCCGCAAACTCGGCATGGGCTACCATGTCCCGATCGCCTTCGGCTTTGCCATTCTGGCCTATATGACGCTGGTCATTTTCCGGCCGTTCCTGCTCGGTGCCTGGGGCTACGGCTTTCCCTACGGCATTTTCAGCCACCTCGACTGGGTATCCAATACCGGATATCAATATGTCAATTTCCATTATAATCCGGCGCACATGATCGCGGTGTCCTTTTTCTTCACCACGACCTTTGCCCTTGCGCTGCACGGCGCGCTGATCCTGTCCGCGGTCAATCCGAAGAAGGGGCAGGAGGTCAAGACGCCGGAATATGAAGATACGTTCTTCCGCGATTTCATCGGCTATTCGGTGGGCACCATCGGGATCCACCGGCTCGGCCTGTTCCTGGCGCTGAACGCCGGCTTCTGGAGCGCGGTGTGCATCATCATCGCCGGGCCGCTGTACGCTGAGGGCTGGCCGGAATGGTGGGAATGGTGGCGCAACATTCCGATTTGGTCTTAAGGGGAGGGTCTTTTCATGGCACGCTATCAGAATATATTCACCCAGGTGCAACTGGCCCATGCGCCGGAAATGGGAATTCCCCTGTCGCCCGGCGAAGCCGGGGACCGCACCCGGGGCACATCGTTCAGCTACTGGATGGGCAAGTTCGGGCAGGCGCAAATCGGTCCGATCTATCTGGGCTGGCTGGGCCTGGCCTCGCTGTTCTTCGGATTTCTCGCCATCGAGATCATCGGCCTGAACATGCTGGCCTCGGTCAACTGGGATCCGGTCGAATTTGTCCGCCAGTTCTTCTGGCTCGCGCTCAGTCCACCGGCCGCCGAATATGGGTTCACGCCGTTCGTGCCACTCAACGAGGGGGGGTGGTGGATCCTGGCCGGCTTCTTCCTGACCACGTCGATTTTGCTCTGGTGGGTGCGGAGCTATCGCCGGGCCCGGGCACTGGGCATGGGGACGCATGTCTCGTGGGCCTTCCTGAGCGCGATCTGGCTTTATCTTGTCCTTGGCTTCATCCGGCCCTTCTTCATGGACGAATGGGCGCAGGCGGTGCCGTTCGGCATTTTTGCTCATCTGGAATGGACCAACAATTTCTCGCTGGCCTATGGCAATCTGTTCTACAATCCGTTCCACGCACTTTCGATCGTCTTCCTTTACGGCTCCGCCCTGCTGTTCGCGATGCACGGGGCGACGATTCTGGCCGTCGGCCGCTATGGCGGCGAACGGGAACTCGAGCAGATCACCGATCGCGGAACCGCCTCCGAGCGTGCCGCCCTGTTCTGGAGATGGACGATGGGGTTCAACGCGACCATGGAATCGATCCATCGCTGGGCCTGGTGGTTCGCCGTGCTCTGCCCGCTGACCGGCGGCATCGGCATCCTGCTGACCGGCACCGTGGTCGACAACTGGTATCTCTGGGCGATCGAGCATCATTACGCGCCGGAATATTGATGCTGGAACCTAGCCGCGGGAGAGGCAAATCCCGTACCGACAAAGCCCGGCGCTGTCGCCGGGCTTTGTCGTTGTAGAGCCTGGTCGGGACAGGCGGGCGGGAGCCTAGCCTGCGCGCAAGAATTTCCGTCGGCGCAGGTCGTAGATATGGGCAGGGAAGGAGAGGGCGAGAGGGATGGCGACCATCGGCCACACCTGTCCGGTGAGGGCGGCGCGCAGGGCGATCATCATCAGCACCGCGGCCAACAGCGTGCTCATGATGTCGTGCCATCCGACGCCGCGGAACTTGAGCCAAAGCGTCTCCAGGGCCAATACCGCGAGAACGACATCCACAGCATGGCCGCTGGCAAAAAATTCTGTCATGGGAAATCCTTATCCGAATGGCCCGTTGAGTGCCACGATCTGATAGTTCAGCATGCCTGCGATGGTGACCCAGACGAGATAGGGTACAAGCAGAAGCGATGCGCTTTTCGAGAAGCGGCCGCAGAAAAGGATCAGCGCAAGGATCGAAAGCCACAGGGCGATCAATTCGTAAAAGGCCAGATCCGGCCGCTCGAGACGGAAAAACAGGAAGCTCCAGCTGAGGTTCAGGAAGCCGTTGAGGGCAAACAGGCCGAGCATGATTTCGGCGGTCCGCCGGGTCGGGGCCTTCTGCCAGCCCAGAAAGCCGGCCAGGGCGATCAGCGCGAAAATCGTCGTCCAGATGATGCCGAACATATAGTCGGGGGGCGCCCAGTCGGGCTGCTGCAGGGAATAATACCAGCTGTCGAGAACCGTTATCGAACCGCCAACCATCGCCGTTATCAATGCCAGCGTCGCGGCAATGATAATCGGGAACAGGGCGGCTCGGTTCATCTCTCTACGGCTTTCAATCCAAACAGGTGACCAAGGTCCTTGAAGAAAATCTTCACATGGGCAAGCGGGTCACGCCTGACCAGTTCCTTGTTCATATAGGCCTCCCAAGTCAAGCGCTGTACGTCCGGATCGTCGCACATTTTAACGAAGCGCTCGCGGCGCTTGTCGTTCCTGTACCAGAAATATTGCATCATCCCGAGGATCCAGAAAACCCGGCCATGGGCTTTCATGAATGCCTTCCGCGCGGTTCCCAGAGCGCGTGCGTCGCCCGTCTGCAGGAACAGGTCCACCGCCTGCGCGCTCATCCGGCCGGCGGTCATCGCATAATAGATTCCTTCACCGGACGAAGGGGCGACGACGCCCGCGGCATCACCCGCCACCACCACATTTCTGCCATTGTCCCAGCGTTTCAGCGGCTTGAGGGGAATCGGGGCCCCTTCCTTGCGCACGGTCTCCCAGTGGGCAAAGCCGGTTTGCTCGCGCATCAGCCGGGTGGTCTCGCGGAGCGGGAAGCCCTTGTTGGCGCTGCCGAGCCCGATGCTCATATGGTCGCCGTGCGGAAAGACCCATGCGTAGAAATCGGGGGACAGATGTCCCTGATAATAGACATCGCACCGGTCTTCCTGATAGTCTGCATCGATAATGTCGGGGACTTTCACCACCTCGTGATAGGCGAAGACACAGGGCACTCGCTTGGCGTTGGGGAGGCATTTTTGCGCAACGCAGGAACGCGCACCATCGGCACCGATCACCGCCCTGGCGGTGACCGTCTGACGGGTGGACTGCCGGCCGCTTCGAAAAGCTATGGTGGCAATCCCGGCATAATCGGTCGTCACATTTTCGCACTTGCCGCTCATCCGGACAGCCCCCGACCGAGACGCGCGATCGCGCAACCATTCGTCAAACTGGTCGCGGTCGACCATGCCGACAAAGCCGTCGCCGACCGGCATGGTGACCTTTTTGTTGGAAGGCGCGATGATGCGCGCCGAATGCGCGTGCGCCACCAGCAGGGACTGCGGAATATCGAAATCCTTGAGAAGGCGCGGGGGAACAGCGCCGCCGCATGGCTTGATCCGCCCGGCCTTGTCGAGCAGCATCACCTTGTAGCCCTGACCGGCAAGCTCGTTGGCCGCGGTGGCGCCCGATGGCCCTCCTCCGACAACGACCACGTCATAGTCAGCGGATGCGTTTTTCGCTCCTTTGGTCATCTCTCCAATGCCTCTCTTGATGGTTGTGGGCGCAGCAGCCGCGTCCCGGTTGCAACGAAGGCGGCAACGAGAAACAGGATCGCCTCGACACCGAAAACGATCTGGAATGCTGCGGCGTTTTCGCCGGTGACAGCACGCAACTGGTCAACGATGATCGCGCCGCTCAGCCCGCCCAGCCCGAAGGCTATGGCCTGCGAGGCACCCCAGACGCCCATTCTGGCTCCCTCGCCGGATGTCTCGCCCTTGCCCGCAAGGCCGAGCATTGCGCTGACGGCCGCAACCGCGAATATCCCGTTGGCGAGACCCAGTCCGAAGACATTGGCCTGCAGCGGCCAGCCTGACCCGGCAATCGCGGCAAAGGACAGCGATGTCAGCATGAGGGAGGAGCCGATGCAGCCGATCACGATCCAGAGCTTCAGATTCTGGCCGAATCTTCTGGCATAGAGGCTGCCCCCCGCGCCTGCGACCAGCATGCCGATCAAGATGCCGCCATGCTGTAGGCTGGACAGCCTGGTCGACTGGCCCGGCGTCATGTCGAACAGCAGGCCGGCGAATGGTTCCATGATCAGATCCTGCATGCTGTAGGCCAGCATCGAAACGAACACGAAACAGGTGAATCGGCGGGCCTCGCGGTCGCGCCAGATTTCTCCGAGAACTTCGGCAAAATCGCCGGATTGCTGATCGGAATGTTCGCGGTGGACGACAGGATTTCCGTCTTCCACGCCTTTCAGCGCCAGCATGGCGAGGGAGAAGGCTGTCAGGGCGACGATGCTCGAGACGATGGCGAGGCGTGGCGCGCTGAACGGATCCAGGAAGACACTGGAAATGCCCGCTGCGAGGACGATCCCGGCCACCATCATGGTCCAGCTGATGGCCGCGGCGGCCGGCTTGCGCTCGGCAGACACGCGGGATGCCAGCAGCGCGAGCAGGGCGGTCCCCGAAATCCCCACGCCGAGACCGATCATCGTGAAGCTGACAATGGCCAGCAGCATCGAGGCGATTCCCGGGCTGGCCATCATGATCGTCGCGTCGACCGCAAGAATTGCGCCGAGCGCGAGAATCCCCAGGCC
The DNA here is from genome assembly GCF_036964565.1 of Parasphingorhabdus sp. Lineage (GTDB taxonomy): Bacteria > Pseudomonadota > Alphaproteobacteria > Sphingomonadales > Sphingomonadaceae > Parasphingorhabdus. The sequence goes on from NZ_JBALTN010000001.1 coordinate 355,963, forward strand.
GCCGACGATCCACGGCGTACGCCGGGCGGATTGGTCAGACCGATGGCCCCACAGGGCGCGCGTCAGTTGCACGGCATAATGCCATGCCACCAGCGCCGCGGGGACTGCTGCCATCACGGCATATTCGACCACCATCACCCGGTTCAGCAGCGAAGTGGCCAGCATCACGATCGCGCCGATCGCGGCCTGCACGGTCCCGAGCCTGAAGATGCCGAACCAGCTCAGGCCCGCAGACTGTTTTCGAACATGAACCCGCGCCACCGTGGCCATCAGAAATATCCTCCCAGTCCCAGCGCGGCGGCCAGCATGCCCAGAACATATAGCGAGACGCCGGTGGCGTTATACCAGGGCGCGAATTTGCGCGGGTCCGATACGAGGCGGACCATCAGCCCGACCTGGACGAGCAGCAACAGGCTGACGATCGCGGCCGACCAGACATAGGCCTGTATCGCCAGCAGTAGAACGACCGCGAGCTGCGCAACCGCCATGGTTGCGCAGGCCAGCAGCGCGGCGGGGCGTATACCCATGGTGACCGGAAGCGAACGCAGCCCCATCGCCCGGTCTCCCTCGATCGCCTTGAAGTCGTTCAGGGTCATGATTCCGTGCGCACCGAGGCTGTACAGCAGCAGCACCGCAACGACATTGCCGGAGGGCATGCCACCGATCATCACGCTGGCACCGGTGAACCAGGACAGGCCCTCGTAGCTCAGGGCACAGACGAGGGGGCCGAGCCAGCCGCTGCGCTTCAACCGGAACGGCCGCGAACTGTACGCCCAGCCAAGAAACAGCGCGATGCAGGTCGCTGCCAGTATCCAGATGCCGAGCATCGCTGCGAGAGCGAGCGACAGGCCGGCGCCGGCCAGCGCTATCGCGATCGGCCAGCGACCGGGGACCCGGCCGGAGGGAATGGGACGCCCGGGTTCGTTGATGGCGTCGACATGGCGGTCGCACCAGTCGTTGATTACCTGGCTGGTGCCGCAGACCAGCGGCCCGGTCAGGGCAATGCCCGCCCACAGAAATAGCCAGTTGTCGGAAATTGAAACCCCGGATGACACGACCCCGCACAGGAAGGCCCACATCGGCGGAAACCAGGTGACCGGCTTGGACAATTCCACAATGTCCCGCAGCGCCGGACCGTTTGATAATCTTGGAATTGCCGAGTCTGACATGTATCGAGGCTATGCCTTGACAGGGTATGTGTCAAATTAATTGGACATTCCGACCGGAAGATTCTGTCGGTTCGGCGGGGGGCGATGCGCGGCTAGTGCGTCGGGTCCTTGCCGCTCAGATTACCCAAGCCGTGCCGATGCAGTTTCGAATAGAGGCTCTGACGGCTCAGGCCCAGTATTTCTGCCGCCGATGCCCGGTTGTCCGACGTGTGGACCAGCGCCGCTTCGATGCACATCCGTTCGATCAGGTCCGTGCTTTCCCGGACGATGTCCTTCAGCGGCTTGCGCCCGACCAATTCGGTCAGCTGATCGACGCTGCGCGGGCTGTCGCCGATGGAATGCGGCAGATCGCGTTCCCGCCGGCCGACACCGCGGATCGAGTAGCCGTAGAGAGGTTCGTCGCGTTCGATCATGATGGCGGAGATTTCGACCGGCTCTTCGCCCCCGCTGAGATCGTTGACGACCGTGCTGAAGTTGCGGACGTGCCTGTGATCTCTGAGCTGCTTCTTCAGCAATCCCAGATCCACGTCGGGGCGGCCGATGTAGCGGTTGAGCGATTGACCGAGCAGATGTTCCACCGAAGCGGTTTGAACCAGTTCGGCAAAAGCCTTGTTGGCAACGATGATGCCATGCTTTTCGTCCGTCAGCACGAATGCGTCCGGCATCTGCTCCACCGCATCCAGGACATATTGGTCGGATGACTTGCCCGGCACATCATGCGTGCCGTCGTCGATATCGATCAGCAGGAACTGCTTTCCGGACTGGCGGAAAGGCGATGCCGATAGCTTGACCGTGCCGGTCCGGCCGACCAGTCTGGCAAGAACGGGCTCGGCCGCGGCGCTGACGGCGGCCGCGCCAAAATAGGTGATCAGCTTGTCATGATCGTCGGCGGTGACGAGATCGAGGATATTCTTCCGGTCCAGCGTACCGGGAGCGGCGCCCATGATATTGTGGAAAGCGCGATTGGCCTGCTGGATCAGGCGGCTCTCCGACTCGATGATCAGTACCGGATAGGAAATATTGTCGAACAGCAGGCGATAGCGGGTCTCTGTCTGCCGCAGATTCAGATAGTCGCGCTCCATCGACTGCTGGGTCTTCAACAGTCGCTGCTGAAGCATGGCGACCGTGCGCAGATCGCGGCCAATGGCAAGGATATAGCCATTGTTGTCGGGCTGGATCACCTTGTAGCGGACCGGTATCTCGCCGTCCTTGCTCGGGTGATTGACCTGGCGCCATTCCCGTGCGGTTTCAGAATCCCTTTCCAGCATCTGCTCGATCTTGCCGACGCTTTCGGCGCTCACCGTATCGGGCCATGCCTGCCCGACCCACTTGTAGACAAAGCTGTGATCGGCGGTATTGGCGGCGACGTCGACGATCTTTCCGGCTTCGTCAATTGCCAGCATGAAGTCGCCCGAGGCATAGGCGAGTTCGATCACATCGTCTTTGGAAAAGCCGTCGAAAATAGCGTCCGCATCGCCAAAGGGCACCCGATGGTCAGCTGGCTTCAGGATGTTCATCGGCGTTGGTCATGATCTAAACTAAACTTTCAAACATGTCGGCCTTCAGCGGAACCAGCGTATCAGCCAGTTTCACCGCCGAAGGATCATCGACGGCGGTAGCATCCGCGCCACATTCTTCGATCAAACCCGGCGCATCGTTGATGACGCGTCCGCCCATCATAATCTGGGTTCCCGGATTGTTCGAAACCGACCTGATCGCCTTGACCAAACCGGATAGGGTCGCCTTAGGACAATCCAAACTGACGGTCAATCCGATCAGGTCATAGCGGCGGCCGGCGAACTTGCCGATCAGTTCGGAATGGCTGGGTTCGATCAGAATATCGGCGTCCCAGCCTGCGCGGTAGAAGCATTCCGCGATCATCAGCGTGCCGAAACTATGCTGTTCCCCCGGCATGGTCGAAAAAAGGGCGGATCGTTGCCCGAAGCCGGCAACGGCCGGGGGCGGAATGCGCAGGGTCAGTTCACGCAGTATTTCCTGGATCCGCCACAAGCCCATGGTGACGTCCACGAAATCCCTGTCGTCAGATTCCCAATATTCTCCAAGCCGGCGCGCGGTGGGGGCCAGCAGATCGACGTAAATCGAGTCGACTGGGCAGCCGTTGGCGAGACATTTGTCCACAAAATCGAGGAGTTCCCTGGCATCGCTGCTGGTCGAGAGCAGGGAAAAATGTTCGACATCTTCTGCGGTGATCTGGCGGGGTGCCCTGCCGCTGGGGTCGATCGGCCGATCCTGCTCCTCGAGCCGATAGCCGGGTTCCGGCCGGTCCGCAATCAGCTGCGGTATGACCAGATTCTGTATCAAGATCGAAAGTTCGTGGCCAGCATTGTCAAATCCATCCTTTTCAGGAAGTTTCGTTCTCGCGCACTCGTCCGCACGAGCATTTTCCGGTGCCATTATTTTCCAAGTTGATCGCCAGTCGTCGAGTTTGGATCGAAGCTCGGATATCCCAAATCCATTAGGCATTCTCAGACTCCCCTAAAAAGTCTGGTCGGCGTGACATAACGTCGGCCCCTTGGGCCTTTTCGGCCTCAAGTGAGTCGCAAGCTATGTCAAATTTGATTAGCTGACAATCGAAAAAGTGTCAAATAAAATGGACGTCTAAAAAACTTGACACTTTATCCCAAACGGACTTAGTCTGTTTCCTGCAACATTGGGAGCGGTCGATCATCACATGATGGAGAGTAGGGATCCAAGCCTGACAACCCCGCAAAGCGAGGCTTCCGCTGGAACCCGTTATCCCGTTTCCCTGTATACCGAAGCCCAGCGCAAACGGCGTGACGAGTCGGTCTGGACCCTGGTGCAGGGAATATTGGCGCCGATCCAGTTTCTCATATTCCTGTGCAGCCTCGCCCTGGTCATCCGATTCCTGCTGACCGGTGAAGGCGAACTGGCGGCCGAGATGTCTATCCTACTGAAGACATTGGTGCTGTACACGATCATGATCACCGGATCGATTTGGGAAAAGGCCGTTTTTGACGAATGGCTTTTTGCCCGGCCCTTCTTCTGGGAAGATGTGTTCAGCATGGCGGTGCTGGCGCTCCATACAATTTATCTGGTGATGTTGCTCGGCAGCTTCGGAAGCGTTGAACAGCGGCTTTACGTCGCTCTGGCCGCCTATGCGACCTATGTGATCAACGCAGGACAGTTTCTATGGAAGCTGCGCATCGCGCGGCTGCAGGGAACAGGCGCCGTGGCGGTGGCGGCATGAACGCCATCCTGCCTCTTGCCCGAGCCAGCGGCGAGGCATGCGCACCGGTTCTGAAAGAGCGCGGTCAGCGGGAAGTGTTTTGCGGCCTCACCGGCATCGTCTGGCTGCACCGCAAGATGCAGGACGCGTTCTTCCTCGTCGTCGGCTCGCGCACCTGCGCACATCTGCTGCAGTCCGCCGCCGGGGTGATGATCTTTGCCGAGCCCCGCTTTGCGACGGCGATCATGGAAGAGCGCGATCTGGCCGGGCTGGCCGATGCCAATGAAGAACTCGACCGGATCGTCGATCAGCTTCTGGCGCGGCGGCCGGAGATCAAATCGCTGTTTCTCGTCGGCAGCTGTCCTTCGGAAGTGATCAAGCTGGATCTCGCCAAGGCGGCGCAGCGGCTCGGCGCAAAACATGCGCCGCAGGTACGGGTTCTCAACTATTCCGGCAGCGGCATCGAAACGACCTTCACCGAAGGCGAGGATGCCTGCCTGGCATCGCTGGTTCCGGTGATGCCGGCGCTGGCGGCCGACGCGCCGGCCAATCTGATCATCGTCGGCTCGCTCCCCGATATTGTCGAGGACCAGTTCCTGCGGCTGTTCGCCGAGCTCGGTATCGAAAATGTCGCGAGCCTGCCGGAGCGCGCGGTTGCGGATTTGCCGGGCGTTGGTCCCAACACCCGCTTCCTGCTTGCCCAGCCCTTTCTGGGCGATACGGCGCAATGTCTGAAGGAACGCGGTGGGGTGCGGCTGGACGCACTATTCCCGTTCGGAGTCGAGGGCACGACCAGCTGGCTGCAGGCCGCTGCAGACGCATTCGGGGTTGAGCAGAAACGCTTCGACGCGATACTGGCTCCCTACCAGCAGCGCGCCCTGAAGGCGATCGCGCATCACCGGGAGCGGCTGGCGGGCAAAACGATCTTCTTCATGCCGGACTCGCAGCTGGAAGTGCCGCTGGCGCGCTTTCTGGCCAACGAACTGGGCATGGTACTGACCGAAGTTGGTACGCCCTATCTGCACCGCAGCCATCTGGCGCAGGAACTGGCCGCGCTTCCTGCGGGCGTCCAGCTCAGCGAAGGGCAGGATGTCGACAAGCAGCTGGACAGGGTGCGCGCCATCAGGCCCGACCTGACGGTCTGCGGCCTCGGCCTCGCCAACCCGCTGGAGTCCGAAGGGCTCTCGACCAAATGGGCGATCGAACTGGTGTTCTCGCCGATCCACGGTTTCGACCAGGCCGGCGATCTGGCCGAACTTTTTGCCCGGCCTTTGCGCCGGCGCGACGTGCTGAGGGTCTAGCGATGCAGCTTTCCGTCTGGACCTATGAAGGACCGCCCCATGTCGGGGCCATGCGGGTCGCCACCGCGATGGAAGGCATTCATTATCTGCTGCACTCGCCCCAAGGCGACACCTATGCCGACCTGCTGTTCACGATGATCGAACGGCGCGGCAAGCGGCCGCCGGTGACTTACACGACCTTTCAGGCGCGCGATCTCGGCAAGGATACATCGCAGCTGTTCCAGACAGCGGCTCTGGATGTGGTCGAGCGCTTTGCCCCGGATGCCATGCTTGTGGGCGCATCCTGCACAGCCGAGCTGATCCAGGATGACCCGGCCGGGCTGATCGAGAAAATGGGGCTGCCGATTCCCGTCATTCCGCTCGAATTGCCGAGCTACCAGCGCAAGGAACATTGGGGCGCGGCCGAAACCTTCTACCAGATTGTCCGCACGCTGAGCGACAAGGGCCGGCGCGCGAGCGACAAGAATGGTCGGCGTCCGCTGGTCAATCTGCTCGGGCCAACCGCGCTCGGTTTCCGTCACCGCGATGATATTGTCGAGATTAGCAGCCTGCTCGGAAAGATGGGTATTGACGTGAACGTCACCGCGCCGCTGGGCGCCTGTGCCGCCGATATCGCCCGGCTGGGGGAAGCGGATTTCAATATCGTGCTCTATCCGGAAACGGGCGATCTGGCGGCAGACTATCTGAAGCGCGAATTCGGACAGCCTGCCGTTCGCACCGTGCCGATCGGCGTGGGTGCGACAAAGGACTTCGTGCGCGAAGTCGCCGCGCTGGCCGGGATTGATCCCGAGCCGATGCTCAAAGACGGATTGTCGCGCCTGTCCTGGTGGAGCCGTTCGATCGACTCCAACTATCTCACGGGAAAACGGGTGTTCATCTTTGGCGATGGCACGCATGCCGTTGCGGCTGCCCGGGTCGCCAGTGAGGAGCTGGGCTTCAAGGTCGTCGGCCTCGGCTGCTACAACCGCGAATATGCCCGCGATGTCCGGGCGGCGGCAAAACTCTATGGCGTCGAGCCGCTGATTACCGACGACCATCTCGCGGTCGAACAGGCGATCGAGGATGCGCAGGTCGAACTGGTGCTGGGCACGCAGATGGAACGCCATATCGCCAAGCGCTTCGGCATCGGCTGCGCGGTGATTTCCTCGCCCGTCCACGTTCAGGATTTTCCGGCGCGCTACTCGCCGCACATGGGCTTCGAGGGAGCCAATGTCATATTCGACGAATGGGTCCATCCGCTGGTCATGGGGCTGGAAGAGCATCTGCTGACCATGTTCCGCGATGATTTCGAGTTCAACGATCACGCCGGCGCCTCGCATCTGGGACCCGGACATGCCGCCCCGGTCAAGGAAGACGCGATGGCAACGCCGGCCAACGATACTGAAGCGGTGTGGAGCGAGGACGCCCAGCGCGAGCTGAAGAAAATTCCGTTCTTCGTGCGCGGCAAGGCAAAGCGGAATACCGAGACTTTCGCCTCGGAACAGGGCGTCGCCACGATCGAGCTGGCAACGCTGTACGAAGCAAAGGCGCATTATGCCCGGTAGCGCCAGCCCATCCGTCCGCGTGGTCATCGTCACCCTGGACAATCATCTCGCCGGTGCCGTCGAGCGCGCCAACATGCGGCTGGCCAAGGACAATATCACCATCGGCATCTATGCCGCGTCCGACTGGGACCGCAACCCGATGGTTCTCGATCGCGCCAAGGCTGACATCGCCCGGGCCGACATCATCATCGCCACCATGCTGTTTCTGGAAGATCATGTGCAGGCGATCCGGCCCGCCTTGCTCGAACGGCGCGATCAGTGCGATGCGATGATCGGGCTGATGTCGTCGGCCGATATCGTCAAACTGACCCGGCTCGGCGGCTACAGCATGGACAAGCCGGCCAAGGGGCCGCTCGCCCTGCTCAAGAAACTGCGCGGCTCGAAAAAGCCGGGCGCGAGTTCCGGCGCGGGCCAGATGAAAATGCTGCGGCGGCTGCCCAAGATTCTCCGCTTCATTCCCGGCGCGGCGCAGGATGTCCGCCAATATTTCCTGACCATGCAATATTGGCTGGCGGGATCGGACGACAATGTCGTCGACATGGTGCGCGCGCTGATCGATCGCTATGCCAGCGGTGACCGCGCAGGACTGGCTGGCCAGATGGCGCCCGAACCGCCCCGGGAATATCCCGAGGTCGGTGTCTATCATCCGGATATGCAGGAGCGACTGGCCGAAGACGCGGCGAAATTGCCGGCAGCAAAGCAGACCGCCGGCACGGTCGGACTGCTGATGCTGCGCTCCTACCTGCTGGGCCGCGATACCGGTCATTATGACGGCATGATCCGGACGCTGGAAGCGAGCGGCCTGCGCGTCATTCCCGCCTTTGCCAATGGTCTGGATGCCCGGCCGGCGATCGAGGCATTTTTTGTCCGCGATGGCGAACCGCAGGTCGATGCGATCATCAACCTGACCGGCTTCTCGCTGGTCGGTGGGCCAGCCTATAATGACGTGGACGCAGCGGTCGAGACGCTGACCGGTCTCGACGTGCCCTATGTCGCGGCGCATCCGATCGAATTCCAGTCGCTCGAGCAGTGGGGCGCGGGCAAGATGGGCGTGCTGCCGCTGGAGACGACGATGATGCTGGCGATCCCCGAGCTGGATGGCGCGGTCGCTCCCAGTGTCTTTGGAGGACGATCCGACGGCTCGCCCGAGGGCTGCACGGGTTGCAGCCGCAACTGCAAATTCCCCGCCAATGACAATGTCCGGGCGATGCACAGCTGCCCCGAGCGCGCCGAGGCGCTGACCGGCAAGATCGCCAATCTGATCCGGCTGCGGCGGGCCGACAGGGCCGCACGCAAGCTCGCCATCGTCCTGTTCAATTTTCCGCCCAACGCCGGAGCCACGGGCACCGCTGCCCATCTGGCGGTGTTCGAATCGCTGCACGCGACGCTGCACCGTCTTCAGGATGAAGGCTATGTCGTGGACGCGCCGGAGACGGTGGAAGAGCTTCGCAATGCCATCCTCCATGGCAATGCTGACCAGTTCGGCGCTGATGCCAATGTTGCAACCCGGATCAGCGCCGATAACCATGTCCGCCGGGAACACTGGCTCAGGGAAATCGAGGCGCAGTGGGGACCCGCGCCCGGACGGCAGCAGAGCGACGGCCAGAGCATCCAGGTCCTCGGCGCGCATTTCGGCAATGTCTTCGTCGGAGTGCAGCCCTCCTTCGGTTACGAGGGCGATCCGATGCGGTTGCTGTTCGAGGGCGATTTTGCCCCGACTCATGCCTTCTCGGCTTTCTACCGCTATATCCGCGAGGATTTCGGCGCGCATGCGGCGCTGCATTTCGGCACCCACGGCGCGCTCGAGTTCATGCCGGGCAAACAGGCCGGGCTCAGCGGCGATTGCTGGCCCGAGCGGCTGCTGGGCGATCTGCCTAATTTCTATCTCTATGCGTCGAACAATCCGTCCGAAGGCATCATCGCCAAGCGCCGTTCGGGCGCGACCCTGATCAGCTATCTGACGCCGCCGCTGGCTGAGGCCGGGCTGTACAAGGGGTTCGGCGATCTGAAGGCGCTGCTCGAACGCTACCGCACGGTGGCCCGGGAGGCGGCGGAACAGCAGGAGCTGGAAATCCTGATCCGCGACCAGTGCGCGGCGCTGGATATCGAGGCCGGCGACATGGACAGCCTGTCCGGCCGGCTCTACGAGATCGAGCGGGAACTGATCCCGCAGGGACTGCATGTGTTTGGCGGCAAGCTCGCCGGTGAAGAGCGCGACAGCCTGGTAGACGCGATGACCGGCGCCAGCCCCGAACTGGACCGCGCCGAGATTGAAGCGAGGCTGGACGCCAATGACGAACTCGGTTCGCTGATGCGCGCGCTCGACGGCGCCTTTGTCGCCCCCGCGCCCGGCGGCGACCTGCTGCACAATCCCGATGTATTGCCGACCGGCCGCAATCTGCATGGCTTCGATCCGTTCCGCATCCCGAGTCCCTTTGCGTGCATGCAGGGCAGGGCCCAGGCCGAGCAGCTGATCGAGCGGCACCTGACGGATGGCGGCAAGCTGCCCGAAAGCATCGCGATGGTGCTGTGGGGCACCGACAATCTGAAGAGCGAGGGGTCGCAGATCGCGCAGGCGCTGGCGCTGATCGGCGCGCGGCCCAGATTTGATGATTATGGCCGGCTGGCCGGAGCCGAGCTGATCCCGCTGGCCGAGCTGGGCCGGCCGCGGATCGATGTGGTGATCACCCTGTCCGGCATATTCCGCGACCTGCTGCCGCTGCAGACGCGGATGATCGCCGAAGCGACCTGGCTCGCGACCATCGCCGACGAGCCGGCCGACCGGAATTTCGTCCGCAAGCACAGCCTGACGCACCAGGCGCAACATGACTGCGATCTGGAAACCGCCAGCCTGCGCGTCTTTTCCAACCGGCAGGGCGCTTATGGTGCCAATGTCAACATGATGATCGACGAGGGATCGTGGAGCGATCCCGACGAACTGGCCAACATGTTCGAGACCCACAAGGGCTATGCCTATGGCCGCAGCGGTGAGCCGACCCAGCATCGCAGGCTGTTCGAAAGCGAGCTAGCCGGGGTCGAACTGACCTACCAGAATCTGGAATCGGTCGAGCTGGGCATCACCGATATCGACCATTATGTCGATGGTCTCGGCGGCATGAGCAAGGCGGTGGAAAAGGCACGCGGCGCGACCGCACCGGTCTATATCGTCGACGCGACGCAAGGCGGGGCGGCGAAGGTCCGCACGCTGGGCGAGCAGATCGATCTCGAGACCCGCACCCGGATGCTCAATCCGAAATGGCACGAAGGCATGCTGAAGCACGGCTTCGAGGGTGTGCGCGAGATCGAGCATCATGTGACCAACACCATGGGCTGGTCGGCCACCACCGGCACGGTGTCGCCGTGGGTCTACCAGAAGATCAGCGAGACCTTCGTGCTCGACGACGCGATGCGCGCGCGGCTGGCGGAACTGAACCCGAAATCATCGGCCCGGGTTGCCGACCGCCTGCTCGAGGCGTGCGAACGGCAATTGTGGACCCCCGACGCAGCGACGCTGGCGGCCCTGAGAGATGCCAGCGATGATCTCGAGGACCGGCTGGAAGGCCTGGTCGCGGCAGAATGACAGGAGAGAGAAGCATATGACCCTATTGGATGGAAGCGACTCCCCGCCCGATGGTGACGGCAGTGTCCAGGTTGCCCTCGACCCGGATGACAAGATTCAGGGCGCGAAGGTCTTCGCGGTCTATGGCAAGGGCGGGATCGGCAAGTCGACGACCTCGTCGAACCTGTCGGCGGCCTTCTCGAAACTCGGCCACCGGGTGCTCCAGATCGGCTGCGACCCCAAGCATGATTCAACTTTCACGCTGACCAAGAAGATGATGCCGACGGTGATTGATGTCCTCGAGTCCGTGGACTTTCACAGCGAGGAGCTGCGCGTCGAGGATTTCATGTTCGAAGGCTATAATGGCGTGATGTGCGTCGAGGCGGGCGGACCGCCGGCGGGTACGGGCTGCGGCGGCTATGTCGTCGGGCAGACGGTCAAGCTGCTCAAGCAGCACCATCTGCTCGAGGACACCGATGTGGTGATTTTCGATGTGCTCGGCGATGTCGTCTGCGGCGGCTTTGCGGCGCCGCTGCAGCATGCCGACAGCGCCGTGGTGGTTGCCGCCAACGACTTCGACAGCATCTTCGCGATGAACCGGATCGTCGCGGCAATCAATGCCAAGGCCAAGAACTACAATGTGCGGCTGGCCGGCGTGGTTGCCAACCGCTCGGCCGAAACCGACGAGATCGACCGGTTCAGCGATGCGATCGGCATGCGGCGCCTGGCCCATTTCAAGGACCTTGATGCCATCCGGCGGTCGCGGCTGAAGAAATGCACCCTGTTCGAGATGGAGGATTCTCCCGAGGTCGAGCAGGCCAGGCAGGAATATATGAACCTCGCGCGGACGCTGTGGAACGGCGTTGATCCGGTGGCGGCGAGGCCGATGAAGGATCGCGACATTTTCGAATTTCTGGGGTTTGAATGATGGGATATAGTCTGGCTTCGACTTCATATCAGGAAAGCCGCACGCGGCTCGAGACCTATTTCGACAAGACCGCCCGCAAGGCGTGGGAGGATCTGACGTCCGACGTGCCGGTCAGCGGCATCCGAGCCACGGTGCGCGCGGGCCGCGACCAGATGCGCGCGCTGCTTTTGTCGTCGCTGCCGGCCGACATGCACGGGATGCGGTTGCTGGATGCCGGCTGCGGCACCGGCGCGCTGGCGATCGCTGCCGCCGAGCGCGGCGCGGACGTGGTCGCGATCGACGTGTCGCAGGGGCTGATCGATGTGGCGCAGAAACGGGCGCCGAAAAATCTATCGATCGACTGGCGGGTGGGCGACATGCGCAACCGCGATCTCGGGATTTTCGATCATGTGATCGCGATGGACTCGCTGATTCACTATGATCTGGCGGATGTCATGGGCGTGCTGCAGGCCTGGTCTGCCCGCGCCAACGAAGTCGCCTTCACGTTTGCACCGAGCACGACGCTGCTGAAAATCATGCATGCGACCGGAAAGGCCTTTCCGCGCAGTGATCGCTCGCCGGCGATCAAGCCGATTGCCGAAAGTCGGCTGAAGCAGGAAATCCGGGCTGAGATGAACGGCTGGACCGTGAATTTCAGTGAGCGCGTGTCGAGCGGCTTCTACAAATCGCAAGCCATGGGGATCAGCCGCGCATGAACGAACGGCCATCCGCTGTGACCTTCTGGCAGGCCGTCGGTACGCGGTTCCTGCCCTTTGCGGACGCGGCAAGCGTCGAGCTTCCCCTCGGACGCTTGCTGCGTCTCGCCTTGTTTCAGGTCAGCGTCGGCCTTGCCGCGGTGCTGCTGAACGGCACACTGAACCGCGTGCTGATCGTGGAACTGGATACGCCGACCTGGATCGTCGCGCTGATGATCGCCATTCCGCTGCTAGTCGCGCCGTTCCGGGCGCTGATCGGCTATCGTTCGGACACCCACCGCTCGGTGCTAGGCTGGCGGCGCGTCCCCTATATCTGGTTTGGCACGCTCGGCCAGTTCGGCGGTCTGGCGATCATGCCTTTTGCGCTGATCCTTGTCACCCGGCCCGATACATTTGTCGTCGGCGTCGCGGCGGCCTGCCTGTCCTTCCTGCTGACCGGGGCAGGGATGCACGTCACCCAAACCGCAGGACTGGCGCTGGCAACGGATATCGCTCCCGATGACAAGCGTCCCCGGGTTGTTGCCTTGCTCTACGTCATGCTGCTCGTCGGCATGATGCTGGCCGCATTCACCGTCGGCAATCTGCTGGCCGCCTTTACTGCCACCAAATTGATCCAGGTCATCCAAGGTGCCGCCGCGCTGACCATGGCGCTCAATATTGTCGCGCTGTGGAAGCAGGAAGCCCGCAACACCGGGATCACCATGTCGACTGTGGACGATCCCCGCTTCTCGGCGATCTGGGCGTCCTTCACCGCCCGGCCAAACACCAAGCGGTTGCTTCTGGCCATTGGCCTGGGAGCCATGGCCTTCGCGATGCAGGATGCCTTGCTGGAACCCTATGGCGGTCAGATACTGGGACTGTCGGTCGGATCCACGACCGCACTTACCGGTACCTGGGCGATCGGCGCGCTGGCCGCCTTTGCCTACAGCGGCAAGCGCCTGGCCGATGGTTCCGATCCCCTCCGTCTGGCCGGTCTCGGCGCCGTGGCCGGAGTGGCCGCCTTTCTGATGACCCTGTTCGCCGCACCGCTGGTGTCGGTTCCGCTGCTATTTGCCGGAGCCACCGTGATTGGGTTCGGCGTTGGCCTTTTTTCGGTCGGGACGATGGTCGCGGCGATGGGACTTTCGAACTCGGGAAACGCCGGGCTGGCGCTTGGCGCTTGGGGTGCGGTGCAGGCAAGCTGCGCGGGCCTCGGCATCGCGCTGGGCGGACTGATCCGCGACGGCATTGCCTATGTTGCCCTGACAGAAGGTATGGGCCCGACGCTGGCCGACCGGGCAACGGGCTACGGCACCGTTTTCTGCCTGGAAATCTTGCTGCTGCTGGTGACGATGGTTGTGCTCGGCCCGGTTATCGGTCGCGGCCGGGAACGGGTGGATGGTGACGCTGCGGGATTCGGTCTGAGCGAATTCCCGACCTGATGGGACAATTGAATTTTGAGGAGTGAGGATGATGGATGACGTGAAACTGGTAGGAACTCTGGATGTGACAGAGTTGGTATTTTTGGCATTTGTACTCTTTTTCCTGACCCTGATTTTCTATCTGCGCCGCGAGGATCGCCGGGAAGGCTATCCGCTCGAGGATGAAACGACGGGGCGCGTCGACACCGCAGGCGGACCGTTGCTGACGGCCACCGCCAAGTCGTTCCTGATGCCCTTTGGCCGCGGAACGGTGACGACGCCGACGAAGGGCCGGGAAAAGCTGGACGTTGCAGGCCGCCGCACCTTTCGCTCTCCCGGAGCGCCCTATTATCCGACGGGAAATCCGCTGGTCGACGGGATTGGCCCGGCCGCATGGGCAGAACGCGCCAGGCATCCCGATCTCAACGCCGCAGGCGGCCACCGGATCGTTCCCATCGGACTGGTCGGCCATCTTGCCGTGCACGGCAAGGATGCTGATCCGCGCGGCATGACCGCGATTGGTGCCGACGGCAAAGTCGCTGGCGTTGTCACGGATCTGTGGGTCGACAATGCGGAGCATGTCATTCGCTATCTGGAAATCGACGCGGGCGGAAGGCCGATACTGGCACCGATGGCGATGTCCAAGGTGAAGAGCAAGATGCGGCAGGTGGTGATTGACGCCCTGAACGCAGATCAGTTCGCCGCTGCTCCCGTGCCGGCCAAGAGGGACCAGATCACCTTTTACGAGGAAGAGCGGATCGTTGCCTATTTCGGTGGTGGCTATCTCTACGCCAACCGCGAAAGGCAGGAGCCGATCATATGAGCGAATATGATCATGAACCCGTCCGCGGCCTGCCCGGCGAATTGCCGGAGGGCGAACATATCATCTGGCAGGGTGGAACGGACTGGAAAGCCATGGCCTTCTCGGCGCTCCATATCCGCTTTGCCCTTGTCTATTTCCTCGTGATCGTGGCCACGGCGCTGTTCCGGGGCGACTGGGGAACGGCGATGGCCGTGACGGCCCTGGGGTCGGTCACGGTCGGCCTGTTCATATTGTTCGCCTGGGGGGTTTCGCGCACCACCGTCTATACGCTGACCAACCGGCGACTGGTGCTGCGGATCGGGGTGGCGCTGAACAAGTGCATCAACCTTCCGCTGAACGAACTGGAGTCCGCCAATCTGAAGCAGCTGGCCGATGGCTCGGGCAATATCGTGCTGACGCTGAAAGGCATGCCGCGCCTCGGCTATCTGATGCTCTGGCCGCACGCCCGCTCGCTCCGTTTCGTTCGTCCGCAGCCGATGCTGCGCGCGGTCCCTGATGCGCAGAAGGTCTCGGCGCTGCTGTTCAAGGCGACACAGGAGGTGCAGCCGATTGCCCCGCGGCAACAGGCGAAGCGGGAACGGAACGAAGATATTCCGCTTGGAGGGCTGCCGGTATGAGCCACGCGCATGACCATAACCCGACGGTACCCCCCGGCGCCCTGATAGCGGCAGCGGCCCTGCTGCTGTTCACCATGGCGCTGACCGGTGCTGTCCGGCTGGGGCTGATCCCGCAGTCCGGCGACCCCGATGGATCGCGTGCTGCCCAGCAAATCGCTCCTGCCCAGGTTCGGGAACTGCGTTTCGCGGATCGGGCCGACGGTGCGGTCGTGGTGACCGATGCGGCGACCGGGGCGAAGGTCATGGAAATCGGCTTTGGCGAAGGCGGTTTTGTCCGCGCCACCCTGCGCCGCATGGCCAAGGTCCGGGCCGACAAGCAGATCGGCTCCGAACCGCCGTTCAAGTTGATCCGCTGGGAGAATGGTGCGCTGACCCTGACCGATCCCCAAACCGGCAAGGATGCCGAAATCCAGGGTTTCGGTCCGGATCACACCGCGACCTTTGCCAGCATGCTGCAGGACGGCCGCTCATGACCGGCCTGTTTTCCTCGCGGGCGTTCGACACCGGCTGCCGGGTCGAGATCGAGCAAAGCCCCGATCATTTTCATGCGCATGTCGAACTGGACGGCAATCTGCCGATCTATCCCGGCGACAGCGTCCGCATTCACGGCGAACCGATCATGGTTGCCTTTGGCGAAAAGGTCTCGTTTGACCGCATCGCCACGGTCCGGCGCGCCGGCCTGCTCCGCCGCGCATGGACCAAAGCCACCGGCTATCTCGAAATGGCCGAACTGTACGAAGTCAGCTTTACCCCAGGGAGGTTATGATGAACGCCCATAGCAAGATTTCCGAGGCCCAGTCGTCCGGAATACAGCGCGGACCAGCGATGCTTGACGTGCCAGACACGATGGCGATCGCCACCCAGGACACGGTTCTGGCGCCGCGTTTCTACACCACCGATTTCGCCGCGATGGACAAGATTGACGTCTCTGCGGTGCGCGGGGAGTGGGAAGATCTAATGGACGAGATGGAAGGCGACCCGAACAAGCGCCATTTCAGGAAGACCAACCGGTTCGACGGCGTGATCGAGGGGCTGGAGGCCGACCTGCAGAAGGAATTCATCGATTTTCTCGCCAGCTCGCTGACCTCGGAATTCTCCGGTTGCATCCTCTATGCCGAAATCGCCAAGCGCACCAAGAATCCTGACGTGAAGCGTCTATTCAAGCTGCTGGCCCGCGATGAAAGCCGTCACGCGGGCTTCATCAACGAAACGCTCAAGGGCTCTGGTATCGGCGTCGACCTCAGCTTTCTGACCAAGACCAAGAAATATACGTTCTTCAAGCCGAAATTCATCTTCTACGCGGTCTACCTGTCCGAGAAGATCGGCTATGCCCGCTACATCACGATCTTTCGCGAGCTGGCCAAAAACCCGCAGAACAAGTTCCACCCGATTTTCGACTGGTTCGAGGAATGGTGCAACGACGAGTTCCGTCACGGCGAGGCCTTTGCCTTGCTGCTGCGCTCCGACCCCAAATTGCTGCAGGGCAGGAACAAGCTGTGGATTCGCTTTTTCCTGCTGTCGGTCTATGCCACCATGTATGTGCGCGATCACAACCGGCCGGTCTTCCACCAGGCGCTGGGGGTGCATCCGGCCGACTATGGCTACAAGGTCTTCTCGATCTGCACGGAAATCAGCAAGCAGGTCTTCCCCGTCGAACTCGACACCGATGATCCCCGTTTCCGCAAGGCAATGGAAGACCTGCGGCTGGCGTCGGTTGGCATTGAGGACGCGAAACGCCGCGGCGGGATCATGGGCAGATTGGCCCGTGGCCGCTGCATGGCCAAGGCCGGATGGGCCTTCGGCAGGATGTACTTCATGAAGCCGAAAGCCAACGAGCTTCCCCAGCAGGTGAGATTGTCGCCCGCATGGTGAGCCCCGCCGCCCTGATATGGCCCTTTCTCGTGGTGGTCCTTCTCTGGTTCGTCAGCACCGGGCTGGTGGCCATGCTCAACCACCGGCTGCGGCAGTCCTTCGGTCGAGCGCTGATCATTGCCGGTGTCTGCGCGTTCGGCGGACTGGCCTTGCTCGTGCTGACCAGCCACTCGACCGAAATATGGGCAATCTATACGTCATTTCTGGGCGGCCTGCTGATCTGGGCCTGGCACGAGATCAGCTTCCTAACCGGCGCAGTGGCAGGCTCGCACCGCGACCCGTGCCCGGAATCGGCGACGAGCTGGCAGCGCTTCTCCATGGCAACGATGGCGCTGATCCATCATGAAATGGCGATTGCGATGACCGCCGCTTTGCTGCTGTCGCTGGCCGCGATGACCGCAAACCCAGCGGGCGCCTATGCCTTCGCGTTGCTGGCGATTTTCCGGCTGTCCTCGAAGCTGAATATCTACCGGGGGGTGCCCAATCTCAGCGACGAACTGCTGCCGGCGCATCTGGAATATCTGAAAAGCTATTTCGGACCGCGGAAACTGGCGCCAAGCCTGGTGATCTCGATCGCGGCGATCCTCGGCCTAGCCCTGTATTTTTACTATATGGCCATGCGAGCCGATACCGCCCATGGAGGCGTCCAGGCAGGGCTGCTCTGCTGTCTGTCGCTGCTGGCGGCGCTGGAGCACTTATTCCTCGCGATACCGTTTCGCGATTCCCGTCTGTGGCAATGGGCCCTGGGCGAACCGAAAGAGCATAAAGAGATTTGAAGAGGGAGTTTGGGCATGGATTATGAAGCATTTTTTAGCAGCGAACTGAATGCGGTCCGCGAAGAGGGGCGCTACCGGGTGTTCACCGAGATCGAACGCAAGGCCGGCTCCTATCCCCATGCCACCCGTTATGTCGAAGACGGCACCACCGAGGTCACCGTCTGGTGTTCGAACGATTATCTCGGCATGGGCCAGCACCCCAAGGTCGCCGAGGCGATGCACCGGGTGATCGACGAATGCGGTGCCGGGGCAGGGGGCACGCGCAATATATCGGGCACCAACCATCATCACGTGCTGCTGGAAAAGGAGCTGGCCGATCTCCACCACAAGGAAGACGCGCTGATCTTCACCTCGGGCTACGTCTCCAACTGGGCGGCGCTGGGTACGCTTGCCGCACGGATCCCGAACTGCGTGGTCCTGTCGGACGCGCTCAACCATGCCTCGATGATCGAGGGCATCCGGCACAGCCGGGCGAAATGCATCGTCTGGGAGCATAATTCTCCGGAAGATCTGGACCGCAAGCTGAGCCAGCTCGATCCCGACCAGCCCAAGCTGGTCGCGTTCGAAAGTGTCTATTCGATGGATGGAGATATCGCGCCAATTGCCGAAATTCTTGATGTCTGCGAGAAGCACAACGCGATGAGCTATATCGACGAGGTCCATGCGGTCGGCCTGTACGGTCCGCGCGGCGGCGGCGTTGCCGAACGCGAGGGCCTGATGGACCGGATCACGGTGATCGAGGGCACGCTGGGCAAGGCGTTCGGCGTGATGGGCGGCTATATCGCTGCCTCCAAGGATCTGTGCGACTATGTCCGGACCTTTGCCAGCGGCTTTATCTTCACGACCGCGATCCCGCCAGCGGTGGCGGCAGGCGCCTGCGCCAGCATCCGGCATCTGAAGGACAGCAATGTCGAACGGGACATGCAGAAGGATCGCGTCGCAAGGGTCCGGGGCGCCCTCGATCGTCTCGGCATTCCGCATCTGCCGAACCCCAGCCATATCATCCCGGTGATGGTCGGTGATCCGCACAAGTGCAAGTTCATCAGCGACTGGCTGATGGACAATCACGGCATCTATGTGCAGCCGATCAACTATCCGACGGTGCCGCGCGGGACCGAACGGCTGCGGATCACGCCTTCACCCGTCCACAGCGATGGCGATATCGACCGGCTGATTACCGCGCTCAGCGAAATCTGGTCGCACTGCGAACTGGCCCGCCGAGACGTGGCCGCCTGAACGGGACCGACGATGGAAAGAAAAAAGGCCGGGAAATTCCCGGCCTTTTTCGTGCGAGTGAAGGTCTGATCAGCTCGGATTCTTGAGATAGGCGATAACATCCGCCCGCTTCTGTGCGTCGGGCAGGCCGGCAAAGATCATCTTTGTCTTCGGTATCACCCGCTGCGGGTTCTCCAGATACTGGAACAGCTTTTCTTCCGTCCAGGTGATGCCGCTGGTCTTGTTGGCTTCGGAATAGTTGAAACCTTCGATCGAACCCGCTTCGCGGCCGACAATCCCGGCAAGGGATGGACCGGTCTTGTTCACGCCCGGATCGGTCACATGGCAGGTGCGGCATTGGGCGAAGACCATCTTGCCGGCAGCCGGATCGCCGGTCAGGCTTGCATATTCCACGCCATCCTTGGTGCTAAAATCATCCGCCGCCGGTGGGCCGGTATCGGCGGGCATTGCCGCCGCTTCCGGTTCGGCCGCAGGTGCCTCTGCTTCGGTTGTGGTGGGTGCGGGTTCACTTGATTCAGAACCGCCGCCGGAACAGGCTGCGGTCAAAGCGGACAAAGCGACCACAGCAGCTACTGTTTTCATCCTGACCATATTCTCTCCTATCGCGTTGTGTTGATGCATATCAACAGGGCAAGTGTATAGTTTGGTTGACAGTGGAAAGAAAGCAGCATTTGCGCCTTCAACGCGCAACCTTATGGAAAATCGCTCTTTTTTACATCGCTTTCCTTGATCACCTTGCCGCGTAACCGCTTGACCAGAAGATAGATTGCCAAAATCACGGGAATCGTCACGGCGCCGATCAGAAGCTCGCTGCTGGATCCGGCAGGATAGGCAGCTATACCCTTGACAATATAGGCGATCAAACCGACCAGGTAATAAGCGGCGGCGATCACCGACAAGCCTTCGACCAGGGTCTGCAGGCGCAGTTGCAGTTGCGTGGATCGCTCCATCGACTCCATCAGCCGCAAATTCTGCGCCTTGATCCGCGTATCTATCCGGACATCCAGCGTGTGCATGATGCGAGACACCCGTTCGGCAATCCCCGCCAGCCGGGACTGAAACACCGCGCAAGTGCGCTGTGCCGGTATCAGTCGGCGCTCGGTGAACTCTTTCAGGCTTTGATAATGAGAGACGGGCCTGACGTCCAGGGCGTGCAAGCGGTCGGCCGCGACTTCGGCATAGGCATTGGTCGCGCTCAGCCGGAAGCCGGTTGCCGACCGGATCAGTTCCAGCTGGGCGGAGATTTCTGCAAGCTGCTGCAACAATATCTCGTCGCTGTCTTCGTCGGTGGCACGGGCGACGCGTTCGGCATGGTCCGACAGTCTTTGCTCCAGTTGATCGACCTCGGGGCCGTAGCGCTGGACCGTTGGAAAACCCATCAGCGCCAGATTGCGGTAATTGCCGAGTTCCTGCACCCGCTGGATGATCCTGCCGCGTTCGGTGTCCGACTTGCCGCCCCCCTCCACCAGCAGCCGGCCATAGCCATCCTTGTGAATGCCGAAATCGGACCAGATGCGCATGCCGTTGCCGACTTCACAATGCACCAGGTCTTCGGATATAATTCCCATCGCCGCGAGATTCTCGTCGACCAGGGCGGGATCGGGGAGGGTCCTGATCCGTGTGGCGCGGATCACCGAACCCGGCCATTTTTCGAACCAGTGGAGATAAATGTCGGTCTGTGCAACGATCAGCTTAGCGGGAAGGATAAGCGTAATCGTACTGGCTTCCGTATGGCGCTCCCAGAGGAAATATATGCCGGTTCTGGTGTGGGCCGAAGCGCTGCGCGGGGCGAGATGCCAATCCTCGAAAAGCGGCTTGTCGCCAATCAGATGCTGGTCTTCGGCCTGGCGCTGTTCCTCGCCGATCAGCAGCACCGATTGATAGATCTGGCAGTCATCCGATACCGGGGCAAAGCGCCGCAGGTGCATTTCATCTACGGCCCACTGCCGTAGCGGGTGGTTGGTGATCGCCATTATGAGGCTTTATCCATCTTTTGCGCGGATTTGTCCATTCAGAAAGCCCGATCTGCGGGCCTTTGTTGATGCCTCAGAATACCGCATGGTCGCCTCGTTCGGCGACTCTCTCCCCGCGGATCAAGGCGGCATGATAATCGGACAGGGTTTCGGATCCGGTCGACGGGGTTGCGGCAGCGTCATAGCAACCCGCTTCGGCATCCCAGACCAGCATCGACTCGGTCGCATAATATCGGCCGATGCGGGCCAGTTCGGCCTTTTTCCTGGCTGCGGGGAAGAGCCAGCCGACGGCTGCCAGGATACCCACGATCACATCGAGAAACCAGACCGGGACGTGGGCATATTTCGGCTTCTGCCCGGTCAGGGCGAACAGCTTTTCCCCCTGCTGCTTCGGCGTGACCGGCATTCCCGGACCACCGATGGGCAGAATCTTGTCATGCATGAAAGGGTTGGTCAGGCAGTCTGCAAGATAGCGCCCCAGATCCTGATCGCTGATCGGCTTGCAGGCTGTCAGTTTCCCGTCCCCGAAAAGCATGAAGGATTTGCCCTGCCGGACCCTTTCGACCTGCCCCGACAGGGATTTGAAATAGGCGGTCGGCCTGACGATCGAATAGGTGAGGCCGGATTCCATCAGCAGTTTTTCAAAAGCGAGCTTGGCGTGCTGAAAGGCGAGACGGGGTTTCTGCACGCAGATGGCGGACAGCAATATGAAATGGGGAATAGCCGCTGACTGCGCCGCTTCCAGCACAAGCCTGTGGGCATCATAATCAATCGCCCATGCGTCGTCCGGTGCGCCGCTGCACGATGCCATGCATGACAGCACAACGTCGAACCGCTCTCCGCGAAAGCCGTCTTGGGAAAGCGATTGGGCGCAGGTTACGACCCCGTAGCGCAATTCCGCTCTTTCCGGCCAATTTGGGTCAGGTTCCGAGCGGCGGTTGCCGGGTCGGGTTTCGGGGTGCCGCACAAAACAGACCACGGCATGGCCGCGATCGAGCAGGGCCCGCAGCGTCGCACGGCCTATCGTACCTGTTGCCCCTAGAAGAAAAACACGTGCCAATGGATCACCTGCCGCTCATCAAAAGCCATGTCCTATCTCCTTACGGGATATTCCGACAGCCTGATTTTGGTCTCTCCCCAGGCGCGGCGCTGGTCATCTGGTCTTCGGGGGATGCCCAGGTCCTTCGCCCCGCGGACAAGGGGAGGCCTCCCTATCACTTTTGCTCGTGCAGGCAGGGAACCTATCATCCTTTCGCGGGTACAAGCCCTGAGCCGGCTTGTCGCGACCAGTCACGCAAGGTCAGGCTCGGAACAAGAAATAATATGTGTCATCGCTTCGGGCGTGCGACTAGATGCGGGAGCAGCATGAGTATCGGCAAGGGTTTTCGGGCTGTCGCAACAGTTCTTACAGTGATGGGGGTAACGCCTGCATTGGCGCAGGAATCGCAAGCCGATCGCAGCGAGCAGAATGCTCGTGAGCCAATCATAGACGATTCGGAATTTGACGCCACAATCCCTCGGATCGACGACGATCCGGATGCCCCCATGGGCAGCGTTGCCGATTGGGAAAGCGAACAGCAAAAGCTGGAAAGCGAAGCGCGGCAGCAGGATGCCGACGACGGGGTCGCGGCCCTGCCGGCGTTGCAGGATGGCGATGCCGATGAACTGCTTGCGGATGCCCCGGTCAACGATCCGGCGCTCGACGATCCGCTCACGCCGATCGACAGTTTCGACGTCGAGCCCTTCGACGAGAGCCAGTATACCGAAGCGGATGACGGCTCCCAGTCGTCGTCCTTGCGCTATGATTATCGCATCGACGGTTTGGAAGTCCTGGATGAAAGCGGCACGACTGCCGTCCGTCCGATCAGCGCCGACGATATCAGGGGGTTGTTCGACGACCTTTCGGCGCTGGATGACGGCGGCGGCAAGGCGGCCAACGGCGCCATGGTTTCTGCCCGGATGCGGGAAGACCAGCAATTGCTGTCGGACATCATGTCCGGCCAGGGGTTTTTCGACGCAACGGTCAATGGTGCGATCGAACTGCCCGAAACCGAAGGCGAGAAGCTGACCGTGGTGTTGCAGGTATCGCCGGGCCCGCGTTATGATCTCGGGGCGATCATGTTCGAGGCGGAACCGGTGATCCCCGATGACCTCATCAGCAGCAATTTCGTTCCGAAAACCGGCGAACCGATTGTCGCCGAGCGGGTACTGGCCGCAGAGGCCAATATTGCCGTAGTCCTGCCGCAAGAGGGATATCCCTTTGCCGAAGTCGGCCAGCGCGACATATTGCTCGATCCGGAAACCGGTACGGGCGATTATACTCTGCCCGTAGCGGTCGGGCCGCGCAGCAGCTATGGCGATATCGTCACCAGCGGCACGCCGGTTTTTGATGCAGAACATATCGCTGTGCTCAGTCGCTTCGAAAAGGGTGAGCTCTATGACAGCCGGATGGTTGATGATCTGCGCAAGGCGCTGGTCGCTACCGGGCTGTTCGCGATTGTTTCAGTCAAGCCGACGGCCAGCGGCGAAGCGGGTCCGGACGGCACCGAATATGCCACGATCAATGTCGATCAGGAGGCCGGGCCGCCGCGAACCATCGCAGGCAGCGCCGGCTATGGCACGGGACAGGGATTCCGGGTCGAAGGCAGCTGGACCCATCGCAATATGTTTCCGCCAGAGGGCGCACTGGTCGCCAGTGCGGTCGCGGGGACCCAGGAACAGGGCGCTTCCCTGACCTTCCGTCGGAGCAATGCCGGTCGGCGCGACCGGACGGTGGAATTGGGACTGTCGGCCTTGCACAGCGATTTCGAGGCCTTTGAAGCGTTCACCGGCCGATTGGCCGGCCGCGTTTCGTACGACAGTACCCCGATCTGGCAAAAGCGCTTCACCTACAGCTATGGCTTTGAAGTTCTGGGCACCAACGAACAGGACTTCAACTTCACGACCGGCGTGCGCGATCGGCGGACCTTTTATGTCGCTGCACTCCCCGGACAGGTTACGTTCGACACCACCGACAGCCTGCTTGATCCGACTGAGGGATTTCGCCTGTCGGCGAAGCTGTCCCCGGAAGCTTCGCTTGGCAGCGGAACCCAGCTCTACGGACGCGGCCTTGTCGAGGGCACCGCTTATTATCCGGTGGGTGATGGCCTCGTGCTTGCCGGGCGTGCCCGTGTCGGATCGATCGTCGGCGCGGATCGCGAACTGATCGCGCCATCGCGGCGCTATTATGCCGGCGGCGGCGGATCGGTGCGCGGCTTTGGCTATCAGGAACTCGGTCCCAAGGATATTGAGGACCGGCCGATCGGAGGACGCAGCCTTGTCGAGGCAGCGGCGGAAATCCGATACCGCTTTGGCGACTACGGGGTCGTCGGCTTCGTCGATGCGGGTCAGGTTTATACCAGCTCGACACCGGGATTTGACAATCTGCGCTATGGCGTCGGCATCGGCGGACGTTTCTATACCAATTTCGGGCCGCTGCGGGTCGATGTTGCGACACCGATCAATCGCCAGCCGGGTGAATCGCGCGTATCGGTCTATGTCTCGATCGGTCAGGCCTTCTGATGGCGGATATCGACACAACGCCCGAAACCGGACCACAAGGGATATCGATCTCGCAAGTGGGCGTCTGGCTGGGCGCCCTGTTTGTGCTGCTTTTGGTGCTGATGCTCGCAGCCTATATCTGGCTGGACAGCGGCAGTGGCCATCGTTTTGTCGAGAGGCAGATCGAGGCGTTTGAATTCGAGAACGGGTTGCAGCTGGAGGTGGGGCGGATCGAAGGTTCTCTTTACGACCAGATGGAGATTGTCGATCTGAAGGTCCGCGATCCGAAAGGCGTGTTTGCCTCCGCAGATGTCGTGCAGCTGGACTGGCGGCCGTTTGCCTTCATCGGCAGCCATGTGGACATCCGTTCGCTCGGCATCCCGAAAGCCAATCTGTTCCGTTTGCCAGAGTTGTTGCCGACCGCATCCGAAGGCCCGCTGCTCCCCGATCTCGACATTGATGTCGGCAGCCTGAATATTGGCCAGTTGGACATTGCTGAGGCCGTGACCGGCAAGCGCCACCTGCTTCGGGTGGCAGCGGACGTGAAAATTGCCGATGCGCGGGCCGTCGTCAACGGCAATATGCGCGCCCTGACCACAGCGGGCGTTGCCGGTGGAGACCGGCTCAGCTTTCGGTTGAATGCGGTGCCCGACGAGA
Organism: Parasphingorhabdus sp.; assembly: GCF_036964565.1. Lineage (GTDB taxonomy): Bacteria > Pseudomonadota > Alphaproteobacteria > Sphingomonadales > Sphingomonadaceae > Parasphingorhabdus. The sequence continues at coordinate 381,261 of NZ_JBALTN010000001.1, forward strand.
ATGAACTCGATATCGCCCTGGACCTGAATGCTCCCGCCAATGGCTTACTTTTCGGTCTCACCGGCACGGAACAGCCCGTCCAGCTGACCCTCAACGGTAACGGCGACTGGACCAAATGGGATGGCGTGCTGAAAGGAACGAGCGGCGCCGACCGGCTGGCCGACATCGCCGTTGCGGCCCGCGACGGCACTTTCACGGTTCGCGGCGAGGCCCGGCCGGGATTATTTGTTTCGGGCCCCGGCAGCAACATGCTGGAGCCGCTTACCAGGATTGACCTGACCGCGAACGGCGAAGAGCGCAGATATGATATCAGGGGAGAGGTTGGCAGCTCCAATTTCCGGCTGGCGGCCAACGGCCTTGTCGATCTTGGCAACAACAGCATGCGTGACCTGAACATCGATTTCCGCCTGCTGAGGCCCTCGACTATTGCCGACAATCTCAGCGGCGCGGGCATCGCCGCTACCGTGGTCCTGAATGGTGATCTTGCTGCTCCGACGATCGATTATACACTCAACGCCGCGCGCATTGGTTTTGCCGACACGACGGTCATCGGCCTGCGGGCGAGCGGCAGCGCCAGGATGACGGAAGACCAGTGGCGGATACCGCTGCAGGCGCGAGCTCAGCGGATCGCGGGACTCAACGAGGGTGTCGGGGGCTTGCTCGACAACGTCCGGCTCGATGGCGATTTCGCCTATGCCAACGGCCGGCTCCTGTCCGACAATCTCCGGATCAATTCCAAACGGATCAAAGCCACCGCGGTGATCGTCGCCGATCTCGGCGAGGGGATCTATACCGGCGGCCTCAAGGGGCGAATCAACGGCTATCGCGTGGAAAGCGTCGGCATCTTCAACATCGACAGCAATATCGACCTGAAGTCCGGCAGCAATGGTGCTTTTTCCCTGTCGGGCACCGTACGCGCCCGGTCGAGCCAGATATTCAACGAGGGCGCCCGTGAATTTCTCGGCGGCAACAGCCTGATCGTGGCAGACATATCCTATGGCAGCGATGGCATTGCCCGGATCAAGAGTCTCAATGTGGCTGCGCCGTCCTTCCGCCTGACCCAGGGCAGCGGCAGCTATACGCCGGCCGGCGGGATTGATTTCTCGGCCAAGGGCATGTCGGACCAATATGGCCCCCTCGGCGTCAAGGTCAGCGGCACGGTCGCGCGACCGGTCGCCACGGTAGCCGCGGCCCGGCCCGGGCTGGGAGTGGGGGCGAGCAACGTCATCGCCACGATCAGGGGCAATGCAAGCGGCTATGCCGTGGTTGCGGACGGTGACAGCGACTATGGCCCGTTTGATGCCAATGTCGATATTCTCGCCGGTCGCGGCCCGCTTACCATTGATGTCAATGAAGGGACACAGTTTGCCGGAGTTGGCCTGACCGGGCGGATCCGTCAAACCGCATCCGGTCCCTTCGCCGGGCAGCTGGGCGCCAGTGGCTCAGGGATCGACGGCCAGGTGATGTTGAGCGCGTTCAGCGGCAAGCAGCGCGCAGTCGTCGCGGCGACCGCGCTGAACAGCCGTCTGCCGGGACCAGCGGGCCTCACGCTCGAGCGGGCGATCATCGATGCCGACATCATTTTGTACGACCAGCCGCAGCTGGTTGCCGATGTCCAGATTCAGGGCCTGCAGATGCAGGAGCTGCAGATTGCGGCTGCCCGGGCGAAGATTGATTATCGCGGCGGGCAGGGCACCGCGAAGATCATGGCCGAGGGCCGCAACCGGGTGCCGTTCCGGTTTGCCGCAAACGCGATCCTCGATCCGCAACTCTGGCGCGTGGCGCTCGATGGCCGCGCCAATGGTGTCGATTTCAAGACGCGCCGCGCCGCCCGGATCCTGCCGCAAGGGGGCAAATATACGCTGTTGCCCACCACCGTCGATTTGTCGAAGGGTAGCATCCAGCTGGCCGGAGACTACGGGCGCGGCGTCAACATCCAGACCCGACTGCAGGACGTCAACCTCGCCATCATCAACCCGATGATGCCGGGCCTCGGACTGGGTGGCGTTGCCACCGGCAGCCTAGATTTCTCGCAAAGCTCGCCCAGCGCCTTCCCGGAAGCGGACGCGCGGCTGCAGATCGACAATTTCACCCGGACCAGCGTCGCATCGGTGTCGCAACCCGTCGACATGCATTTTGTCGGTCGGCTGCTCGCCGATGGTGGCAACGCCCGCATATTGTTCCGGCGCCGGGGCGCGGCGATCGGCCGGATGCAGGTGGACCTCACTCCGCTTCCTCCGGGGGCCGGGCCATGGACTACGCGGTTGCTGGCCGCCCCCCTGTCCGGTGGCCTGCGCTATAACGGACCGGCCAGCACCCTGTTCTCGCTGGCCGCGCTGCCCGATCAGGATCTGCAGGGCGTGATCGGCGTGGCTGCCGATTTCTCCGGCCGGGTTCAGGCTCCGGTACTCACCGGGGTCGTCCGGGCCAACAATCTGATTTATGAGAACAACACCTATGGTACGCGGCTCACCAATATGCGGGTCAGGGGCGAGTTCACCAATGACCGGCTGGAAGTGACCGAGCTGACGGCCCGAGCCGGTGACGGCACGATCAGCGGTCAGGGATTTGTCTCGCTCAGCTCCGCCAAGGGCTATCCGCTACAGCTGGCGCTCGATCTGGACAACGCAACGCTGGCACGGGGCAATGATCTGGCCACATCGGCGACCGGCGAGATCCAACTGGTCAACAATGCGACCACCGCTCCCACTATTCGCGGTCGCATCCGGCTGCCGGAAACTCGCTACCGGATCGTTTACGAAGGTTCGACCAAGGTTGCGACCCTGACCGGCGTTCGCCGGAAGCCCGCGCTTGGCCGCAAGAAAATTACCGGCGAAGCCAATCCGGTCAGCGGTGTGCCCAGCAACTGGAATCTCGATATCGATCTGGGTGCTGATAATCAGATTTACGTTACCGGCATGGGGCTGGATTCCGAGTGGTCGGCCGATATCAAGGTGCGCGGTACCACGGGTGCACCGATATTGACCGGCGGCATCGACCTGATCCGTGGTACGCTTGGCTTTGCCGGGCGATCCTTCGACCTGCAGTCCGGACGGCTGCGCTTCGACGGCAATTCGATGACCAACCCGACCTTGCGGCTGGTCGCAAGCGGCGAAGCGGATGACGTCAACATCAACGTCAATATTTCCGGCAGCGCCGAAAATCCCGAGATTGCATTCAGTTCTACCCCCGGACTTCCCCAGGACGAGATCATGGCGCGCATCCTGTTCGGCAATTCGATCGGCGAGCTCACGCCGATCCAGGCGGTGCAGCTGGCTTCCTCGCTCAACGGCTTGCGCGGCGGTGGCGGCGGACTGAACCCGCTCGGCGTCTTGCAATCCTCCGTTGGCATTGATCGCCTGCGCATATTGGGTGCAGACAAGGATACGGGTCGCAGCACCTCGATTGCGGCGGGCCAGTATATATCCAACGATGTCTATGTCGAAATCGTCACCGATGCGCGTGGCTACACCGCCACCCAGCTGGAGATCAGTCTCACCCCGGCGCTCTCGGTGCTCAGTTCGGTCGGCAGCTTCGGCGGTTCCAATGTCAACGTGCGCTACCGGAAGGACTATTGATGCTGGGCAGGGTGGTTATCCTCGCCTGTTGCGCGCTGGTCCTGTCCGCCTGCGAGAAGGATTTTGACGAAAAATATCAGGATAATCTCGAGCAGCTGGACCGGGAGGCGAAGGAAATCGAGGCTCGCGTCGAGCGGCAGCTGGCCGAGGGGCGGGAAGCCGACAAGGCGATGCAGCGGTCCGACGATGCCGCTACCGCCGAGGAACCGGCTCGCGAGGCCGCCGAATGATGGCTGGCCATCCTGCCGATTCCCCGCAAGCAGCCCCGGTTGATGAACGACAGAGCCTGAGCGAGATCGAGGCGGCAACGCCGGGAGCAGCTGCCCGGAACCCGCTCAGATTCCCGCCCAGGGCGTGGTGGGCAATTCTGAAGCGTCTCTATGTCATGAACGATTTCCACAACCTGCCGCTGCTCGCAGCCGGTGTTGCCTTTTTCGCGTTTCTCGCCTTTGTCCCGCTGATCGCGGTGATCGTGCTGCTGTACGGGCTCGTGGGGGACCCCAATATGGTCGCCACCAGTATCAATCAGGTTTCCGCCATCTTGCCGGAGGCCGTGCTCATCATATTGCGCGAGCAGTTGCTGTCGATCGTCAGCACCAACAAGGCGGCCCAGGGTTTCGGTCTCGCGCTGGCGCTGTTGGTGTCGATCTATGGAGCGATGCGGGCGGCGAACGCGATGATGAAGGCGCTGAACATCATTTACGAGGAACATGAATCGCGCAACATCCTGATGACCACATGGGTCGGCGCGCAGATCACCATCGGCATGGCCGGAGTCGCAATCGTCGGCCTGATCTCGATCTCTCTGTTCAGTTACATCAGCAATTTCCTGCAGGCCTATCTCGGCGCGAATGTCGCGATCGTTCTGAAGGTCGTGACCTGGCTCGCAGCCGGATTTCTGGTCAGCCTGACGTTTGGGCTGTTCTTTCGCTACGCACCCGATCGCCGCCCGGCCAAATGGCAATGGCTCTCGCTGGGATCGGTGGTGGCGACCCTGCTGTGGCTGGCGATCACCATGGGATTTGGCTTTTATGCCTCGAATTTCGGCAATTACAATGCCACCTACGGGTCGCTCTCGGCGGTCGTGGTGTTCCTCATGTGGCTGTTCCTGTCCGCCTATTCGGTGCTTATCGGCGCCGAAATCAATGCCGAAGCCGAACGCCAGACGTTCCAGGATTCGACGATCGGCAAAGACCGTCCGATCGGCGAGCGCGGCGCGGTCATGGCAGACAATGTTCTGCTCGACGAAGCCAGCCGGAAGATCCTGGAGAAGAAACAGCGCAGACGGGCAGAGCGGTCGACGGTCAAGTGAGCTGTGGGGCAGCGCTGTGAGGCAGGTGCAAGATTGTTCGGCCGGACGGACCGACTCTGACGACCTCAAGCGAATTGCCGATGAGACGAACTCCCGAAAGGCCGCTATCTGCGGCGGCAGTCAGGCCCGGTCCGATTCCGCAACGCATTGTTCGGCAAATCCCCAGAACAGCGAAATCTCCGCCATCTCGTCATTCCGGTTGCCGCTGCCCTGATGCCCGCTTTCGGTGTCGATCAGGAAGATCGCCGGGTTGTCGCTCGTTGACTGGTGGCGAACTTCGGCAACCAGCTTGGCTGGCTCCCAATAGCCGACACGGTCGTCCTTGAGCCCTGCGGTACACAGCAGCGGCGGATAATCAGCCGGATGCACATTTTCATAGGGCGAGATCGAGGCGATATATTCATAGGCTTTCGGGTCGGCAAGCGGGTCGCCCCAGTCGGGCCGGAACAGGGGCACGAGCGGATGGTCCGCATCGCTCATCGTGTTGAGCATGTCGACAAACGGCACCTTCGCGATCACGCCGCCCCAGAGGTCCGGGGCAAGGTTCATGGCGCCACCGACCAGCAGGCCACCGGCAGACAGTCCGTAGGCGACGATATTTCCTGTGGCTGTTATTTTCTTGCTCACGATATGTTCGGCGCAGGCGATGAAATCGGTGAAGCTGTTGCGCTTGTGGAATTTGCGTCCGTCGAGAAACCAGCCTTGGCCCTTTTCCGACCCGCCGCGGACATGGGCAATCGCATAATTCCACCCGCGATCCGCCAATATCGTCGCGGGCACGGAGAACAGCGGTTCACTGGAAATGCCATAGGCGCCATATCCATAGAGCAGCAGTGGCGCGCTGCCGTCGCGCGGCGTGTCGCGGCGCGACAATAAGGTAATCGGCACCAGCTCACCATCTGGTGCAGTTGCGAACATCCTTTCGGCGACATAATCTGTCGCCTCAAACCCCGGCGCTGCTTCCTGGGCTACCAGAGACTGTTCGCCGCTCTCTAGGTCGATATCGATCCATTTCCGTGGCGTCTTCGGTGACTGGTACAGGATCCGGCAGAAGCGGCTGGCATAATCCTGCAGGGGCACGATCTCGAGAGTGAACACCGGGTCGTCAAAGCCGATCGACCGTTCCTGACCATTGTCCTGGCGAAGCACCAGGCGGTGCAGGCCATCGGCCCGCTCCAGCCGGACCAAGGTGCCGCGAAACGGCAGCACGGACAGGATTTGCTGACCAGGACGATGGCGCACAATCGTCTCGGTGATTGCCATGTCGGTTTCGGATATTTCGAGAAGCTTGCGATCGATGGCGCCGTCGGCATCGGTCAGCAGCAACAGTCTGTTGCCCCATTGCTCCACATCATAGCGCACGCCGTCTTTGCGCGGATAGACAATCCGCGGCTTGGCGGTTTCCTCCGCCGCCGGGATCAGGCGGACCTCGCTGGTGTCGGGCCCGGCAAGCGTTATCTTGATATATCCGTTGGCCGCGGTGCGTCCGATCGAGATGAAGATCGCCGGATCCCTCTCTTCATAGACGAGCACCGTTTCGAGGGATGCAAGCGCCGTGCGGTACACACTTGTCGGACGATTGCGCGCATCCCGCCAAATCCAGAACAGCCATTGCGAGGACGGCGCGAATATGACCGCCTCGTAGCCGAAGGCATCGTCGGGAACGACGATGTCGATCTTGCCCGTCTGGTTATCGCGGACACAAATGCGGTGACGATCGTCGCCCTTGATGTCTTCGGCCCAGGCGAAATAGCGATGGTTCGGGCTGGGCTGCTGCGCCGTCGTGCGGTAATAGGCATAGCCGGCGGCACGCTTCCCTTCATCGAGCAATATTTCTTCGGGTTGCGCATCCTTGTTGCGCGCATAGACGATATGGGCGCTGCCCTCCGGATAATAGTCATAATAGTCCCAGCCGCCTTTTTGCAGGGGCGGCACTGCCTCGCTGGCCGGCATCCGGCGCATGATCTGCTCGTAGATTTCTGCTTGGACGTTCCGCGTGCCGCGCAGCATATGATCGGCATAGCGGGTTTCGCTCAGCAGATGGTTGCGCAACATCGGCGGGATATTCTCCATGCTGCGCGTGCCTTGGGCAGGAATATATTTCATCCAGTGGTAGGGATCGTCGCGGCGGTATCCCAGCTGTTCAATGGGAAAGGGGCGGCGCGGCGCGACCGGCGGCTCAACGGGCGCAGGATTAGCTGGCGACATCCCAGTTTTGCGGGCCAGCGCCATGCCGGGAACGACGATGTTGCCTAGCGCGCCCAGCGCTATGCCGAGCATCAGATTGCGGCGCGTGACCGACTCAAATTTTCTAACCGTCATTGCTGCTCCAGGTCTCCAAGGGCTTCTGCCAACCGCATCAGTCTATGGGATCATAAACCGGTCAACATGTTCGGCAAGGCCAAGGTGCAGAGCAAACGGGCCAATCTGCATGATTGATTGGCTGACAAGCAGCGGCCCGGAGTTCTTTTTCGCACTTGCGGTAGAATTGGCCCGTTCGAGACAATCATTGACCTAGAACGCTAGGACGGCGGGATTTGGTCATCTTAATGTAACAATCAGAAATCTGGCATCGGGAAAAAGGGAAAGAGACAATGAACAGCAGGGCGATAAAATCCATCTTCATCAGCGGCGTATCGGCAATGGCGATGCTCAGCTTTGCCAATGGCGCGCATGCCGAACTGGCGGATGAAACCGGTGCCGACGAGATGATCGTTGTCACCGCCGGAAAACGAGAGCAGGCGCTGAAGGACATTCCCGGTTCGATATCGGCGTTGAGCGAAGATGATCTGCGCGATTTGCAGGCACAGAGCCTGTCGGATTACATCACCCGCGTTCCGGGCGTGGTCTTCAACGACTATCAGCCCGGCGTGTCCGAAGTCGTCATTCGCGGCGTCGCCTCGACGACCTATCACGAGGCGAACCAGGCAACGACCGGATATTATATCAACGAAATTCCCCTGACCGAGCCCGGTTTTCCGCTGGTCATTCCCGATGTCGACACGTTCGACCTCAAGCGTGTCGAAGTGCTGAGGGGGCCGCAGGGCACCCTGTTCGGTTCCTCCTCGCTGGGCGGAGCGATCAACTATGTCGTAAACACTGCCGATGCGAGTGGGCTGGACGCCGCCTTCGAAGGAACCGTATCGACCACGCGGCGGGCCGGGGAACTGGGCTATGGTGCCAAGGCGATGGTCAATGTCCCGATCATCGAGGACCAACTCGCTGTCCGGTTGGTCGCTTTCCAGCGCTTTGACGCTGGCTATCTCGACAACACGGGAACCGGCGTCGATGGCAGCAACGACCTCCGGGTTCGCGGTCTGCGCGGTTCCCTGGTCTGGACGCCAAGCGACCGGACCAGCTTTTCGGTGCTCAGCATGTATCAGGAATATGATCTGGATGACCAGACCTACGCATTGTTCGGCCCGCCGAAGACATTCGAACGCAGCACCAATGTCCCTGAATATCAGGATACCGACTTCATGCTGCACAGCCTGACCATCAACCAGGAATTCGACTTTGCAACGTTGACGGCCGTGGGCAGCTACACCGAAAAGAACAGCGACCTGGCATTTGATGATTCCATTTTCCTGGGATTCGACCCGCGCACCGGTACGCCGCAGCTGTCATCCTCGACCGGCAAGTCCGAGACCGAATATCTCGAAGTCCGGCTTGCGTCGACCGGCAGCAGCCCGCTGGGCTGGCTGATCGGGGGCAATTACACCCACCTCAAGTCGAACAGCATCGGCGGTGCCTTTCTCGAGGGAATCAGCGATTATATCGATGCCAACCCGGCGGAATTCGGCGGGCAGCCCGGTAGTCTGATGGCGCCGGGAGACATGTTGCGGCGCGAAGTAAGCAGCAATGATGTCAAGGAAACCGCCCTGTTTGGCGAGGTCTCCTATACATTTGCCGATGCCCTGACCTTCACCGCCGGCGGCCGCCTGTTCCGTTACACGTCCAATCCGCGGCTGCAGTTCCTGCCCAACGCTGCGCTGATACCGCCCTTCGACTATCAGCCGGGCGAGAAAAAGGAATCCGGTTTCATCCCGAAATTCTCGGTGAAATATGCGCCCGATGATGATTTCATGGTTTACGCGCTCTATTCCGAGGGTTTCCGGATCGGCGGCATCAATGTCTATTCCGCTGCTGCCGGAACCCCGCTGAATTTCGAGAGCGATTCGACCAAGAATTTCGAGATCGGCACCCGCTTCAGCTTGGCTGACGGCGCGATGCTGTTCGACATTGCCGCCTATCATATCGATTGGAACAATATCCAGGCGCGGCTGTTCGTGCCCGTGACCTTTGAAGCCTATACCACCAACGGCGGCGGTGCCGATATTGACGGTCTCGAAATGACGATGACGCTCAACCCGACCAAGGATCTGCAATTCACCTCCAGCCTGTCCTATAACGACGCTCGCCTGTCGTCGCTGCTCCCGGACAGTTTTGCGCCGGGCGGCGGCTATGCCGAGGGAACGCGTTTGCCGGGTGCCTCCGAATGGACCCTGTCCAACAGCGTCTCGCTGCATTTCGACGATGCACCGATGCAGCCGAAATTCGGCCTCGCCCACCGCTATCTGTCAGCGGCACCGGTCGCCTTTGACTCCACGCTTGAGAAGGGCGACTATCATATCGTCGATCTGACCGCCTTCGTGAACGTGACGGACAAGGTCGAGCTGGGTGTATTCGCCAAGAATATTTTCGATCAATATGGGATTTTGAGCGCGCCGTTTTCCTTTGCCGGAGCGGTGGTGCGCCCGCGGACCTTCGGCGCGACCGTGCGGTTCAACATGCAATAGGCGACTGGTTCAGATGCCGTGGTCGAAGCCGGACAGGAATGCACTGACATTCTCTCCGAGCGCGTCCACGGCATAGCCGCCTTCCATGAGGATCACCGTGGGCAGGGACAAGGCGGATATTTGCTGGGCCATGCGCGGGAAATCACCGGTTTGCATCCGGAATTCCGAGATCGGGTCGCCGGCATAGGTGTCCGCGCCGAATGACAGGATCAAAAATTTGGCACCCCATTTGGTAATGGCCTCCAGCGCCGTTGCCAGTGCCCGCTGGTACTGCGTGTAATCTGTGCCTCTCGGCAAGGGGATGTTGCAATTGGCGCCGATGCCGTCGCCTTCGCCGGTTTCATCCTGATGCCCCCAGTAGAACGGATAATCGCTGACCGGGTCGGCGTGGATCGAGGCGAAGAAGATTTCCGGGTCGTCGTAGAAAATATCCTGCGTTCCGTTGCCGTGATGATAGTCGATGTCCAGTATCGCGACTGGCCCCAAGCCGGCCTTGTGCGCCTGTCGGGCGGCGATGGCGGCATTGTTGAGATAGCAATATCCGCCCATATAGTCGGCGCCGGCATGGTGTCCGGGCGGCCGACACAGGGCAAAGGCGCTCGGCGCTGCATTTTTCACGACATGATCCAAAGCGCTGAGCGCGGTTTGTGCGGACCAGTAGGCTGCATCCCAGCTGTGCGATGCAATGGGTGTGGCGGCATCGAAGCTGTAGGCCCCGAGCCTGGCATCAATGCGCGTCAGGTTGAGCGGACGGCGGCCGACAACGGGAAATGTGTAGCCGATGGCGTCGCCGCTGCGGCCAGCATCCCGCCATTGTTCAAAAGCGGTCGAGAGAAAATCGATATAATCGGCAGAATGGACCGCCAGGATCGGGTCGCTGCCGAAGTCGCGGCTTGGCCGCATGCCGGTGAGCCGGGCCGAGATGTCGGTGGCGCGCGCAGCGGTCTCCTGGTAGTTTTCCCATCCGCCATTGTGCAATTCCTGCAGGGGTGCGTGGGCAAGCTGCCGGTCGTCGAAAAAGCTGATCATCTCATTTCCATGCTGTATTAGGGTTGGTAGGGGATCGGCGGCCTGACATCAACGGCGGGTCAGTGCAGCTGATATTGGCTCGGCGGCATGCCGAAGGTGCGCCGGAACATCGCGCTGAAGGCGCTCGGGCTGTCATAGCCCACTTCATAGGCCACCCGGGTGATCGAATCGCCGGAAGCAATCAGCGACAGCGCCTCCATCAGCCGGACCTGCTGCCGCCACATGGCAACGCCCATGCCGGTCTGCTGCTTGAACGCGCGGGTCAAGGTTCGTCTGCCCATGCCTGCAAGTTTTGCCCAGTCGTCCAAAGTGCGCGGGTCGGAGGGATCGGCCAATATCGTCTGGCAGACGCGCAACAGTCGCGGGTCGCTTGGCATATGCGCGCCATAGGGAGCGTTGGGCATGCGATCGATTTCTTCCAGCAGCAATGCGACGATGCGGCCTTCGCGGCCCTCGATGTCGTACAGCGGCTTGAAGCTGACGACCTCGAGAATCAGGGCCTTGAGGAAATCGGACACTTCGAACACCCGGCATTCCGTCGGGGCGTCGCCCAGTTGCCGCTCCAGATACAGGGTGCGGAGGGATACCGGGCCGCGACAGGATACTTCGTGCATCGTTCCGGCGGGAATCCACACCGCGCGCTGGGGCGGCACGACAAAGCTGGTTTGCGCCGTAATCACCGACATCACGCCGGAAGAGGCGAACAGCAACTGGGTGCGGTCGTGGCAATGCATCGCATCTACAAAGCCTGCCGGATATTCGTCATCCAGCGCGATGATCGGCCGCATGATTTCCAGATAATCGGTGCTATGTTTCATGGCCCTATCTCGACAGCTGATCCTTGGATGATGATTACTGGCCAAAAATGGCGCTCGCGCAAGCCCCAACATTATATTAGGCCCGTTACCGCTGATCATTGGCCCGCGATATGGGGAAGAACATGATCCGAAGAAGCTAGATGGCGCCAAACAGGCAACGAGCGTCGTCGAGCGGCACAGGAGATGATAAAATGACATTGGAAATGGCCCCGAAGACTGCTGCCGGTGCCGACCAGATGGTGGACCCGGAAATCGCCACCTTTGTTCGGGCGATCAACGAAAGCTATGCCAAGGTTGAGAATATCGCAGCCATGACCCTGCCGGAGCGGCGGGTGCTCGCAGAGGAAATTCGCAAGCCGTGGCGGACTGGCGGCCCGGAAATGCACGAGACCGTGGATATTGAAGTATCGGGTGTTCGCCTGCGCATATATCGTCCCACCGCGGAGACAGGTCTTCCCGCCATGCTCTACATCCACGGCGGCGGATGGACCTTGTTCAGCATCGAGACCCATGACCGGCTGATGCGGGAATATGCCGCGCGCGCCGGCGTGATCGTGGTCGGGATCGACTATAGCCTGGCGCCCGAGGCCAAATTCCCCACGGCGCTGGAGGAAGTCTACGCAGCCGTCCTCTGGATGCGGGAGAGCGGCGGGGCGCATGGCATCGACACCGACCGGATCGCGATTGGCGGCGATTCCGCCGGCGCCAATCTCTCGGTCGCCACCTGCCTGCTGATGCGGGAAAAGGAAAGCCGGCCGCTTTCCGGGATGCTGCTGAACTATGGCGCATATGGCTGCGAGCATGGCCCCAGCTATGTCCGGTTCGACGGGCCCGAATATACCCTCGGCGCAGAAGAGATGGACTGGTTCTGGGACAGCTATTTGCGCGGAGACGAGGACCGCCGCAATCCGCTGGCCGCCCCCATCGGCGCCGATCTTTCCGGCCTGCCGCCTGTCTTCATGGCGGTCGCGGAATATGATATATTGGCCGACGGAAATCATGACATGGCTGAAAAATTCGGCCAATATGGCGTGGCAACGCGCGTGGAAATCTACCCCCGCGCGACGCACAGCTTTCTCGAGGCGATGTCGGTATCCGCCGTCGCCAATCGGGCGATTGCCGATGGCGCCGCATGGCTGGCCGCCAATCTGGCGCAGGGCTGATCAGTTCCATGCCGTCCAGCTACAGGCCGGGATCGCCGCAGCAGATAACGCAATTGATCGACCAGTACCCGCTTGCCTGGCTGGTCTCGCAGGATTTCGGCGCGACGCCGCTGCCGTTGCTGGCCGAGGCCAACGGGAAGGGCGAAACGGTGTCGCTGCTGGGCCATATCGCGCGGCGCAATCCGCAATATGCTTATTTGCAGGATCATCCGGACGCGCTGGTCCTGTTTACCGGCCCGCAGGCCTATATGTCGCCCAACCTTCTGAAGGACCGCGACTGGGCGCCGACCTGGAATTACGCGGTGCTGCGGATGAAGGTTCGCGTGACCTTTGTCCCCGAGGAAACCGATCAAGCCGTTGCGGCGCTCGTGGCCCATCAGGAGTCATCCCGCAAAAACCCATGGTCCAGTGACGAGATGGGCGAGCGCTACGAAAAACTCGCCAAGCATATCATCGCCTTTCGCGCCGTAATCACCTCCTCTGATCCGACCTTCAAGCTGGGCCAGGATGAACGGCCATCGGTGTTGCAGGAGCTGTGCGACAATCACCCGGGTGCGGATCTGGTGCAGTGGATGCGCCTGCAGCAGCCCGCGGCAGAAGATTGATCTACTGGAGGTGCGACGCGTGATATGCGACGCATGCCTGCGATTGACCCACTTTGGATATGGTCACGGCAAACCGGAAAATGGTCAGCCATGCGGGGTTTAAGCTTGGAATTAAGCCATTTCCCCTACGCCCTCGGCTGCATTGCATAAGTCACTTTTGTGACCGTCCATGTCTATCTGGAAGAAACCGTCCATGTCTATCTGGAAGAATCAGCCTCCTCGCAGAATTCCGACGTCGGTACGACCCAGCTCTCCGCAACAAAATCCACCGCCGACAGCCCGGAGCAACTGGCCAGCGAGGGCACGCCGAAATCCGTCGAGCAACTTTCCACCAGCGACCGCGACACGCAATCCTCACCCGCTCTGTCCGCACGGGCGCAGAGTTACGATACCGCAACCGCTCGCGTGGAGGGCTTGGACCGATGCCGGGCGGAATTGCTCTCGTCGCGCGACAAGACATATTGCGATCAAGTGATCGAGAACCGGTCCGCCGAATTCGCGGGACCCAATCCGGCACTATTGACCCCGGAGCAAAAACTGCTGGGGGAACGGGAATTCGATCTTGGGCGAACGGGTCCGGATGCCGCCGCCCGGCGCTTGGCGGTGGGCAGGACTTCCGCTGCCGATACCGAAAGCCAGGCGATTGCATCCATCGTGCTGAACAGTCCCGTCGCCACGGAGCAGCAGCCAGCCGCTCCCGAAGAGCCGACCGACATGGCCGCCGAGACCCAGGCGCTGATCGAGGCGATTGTTAACAATATCGGCGGGCAGGGCGGACCATGACCTGATGAACATATTATATCTGCTATTCACCAGCGCCTTATTGGGAGCCACTGTCATGACAGACTTGCCGGTTGATCGAGCCCTTCGTCTGGAAGTCACCGACAACGAGGATGGGCTGATCCAGGTTCGGCTAAGCGCGCTTTCGCCGGAAAGCCAGAAAGTCAGTTATGAAATCGTCACGCAGGGCGCATCTCGCTCCAGTCACCGCGGCAACACCACCCTGGCGGCAAACGAGCCAGCAACCTTGTCGACCATCAGTTTTTCTTATGCGGACAACTGGTGCGTGAAATTGAACGCCGTCGAGGAATCGGGGAAAAGCTATGACCTTCAGGAAGGTCCCGGCTGCGGCTAGTTTATGCATCCCGCCAGTGAGACAGGGCGAAGTCTTCATTTCCCCTATCAGCTGGCGGGCTGGATCTATCACCCGAGCAAAGCCAGGCCGGCTGCGATCTCCAGGCTGGCCGCCGTGTCTCGCGCGCGGCCACTTCCTGAAGATTTCATTTTCTTCGATTTGTCATCGAATGGCGGGAATCAGCGCAACGTCGTCACCCAATTCTCGCGATAGTGTCCGCGCCGATAGCTTTCACCCGAATGACGGCCCAATACGTCGATCGGCAGCCATCGGAGCAGAACAATCGCGTCACGCACGGATCGGAATCATCAAATTCAATGATATGGTGAGCCCTGCTGGGTTCGAACCAGCGACCTACTGATTAAAAGTTTTTTTAAGCCGATATTTTGATATCCCACATATTCCCTAAACGTCTGAAATAATTAGATAATAGAAAAATAATGTTCTTGATATGTTCCAGCCAATCCCATAGTATCCTCTCGAAACGCTACCCGGGTAGCACGTTTTTAAGAGGCCAAAATGCCAAATCAAATAAAGCTTACTGATGCTAAATTAAAAGCGGTGAAAACACCATTGCGAGGACGAGTGGAGCTCGCAGATAGTGATTGTGTTGGGTTGAGATTTGTAAAAGGATCGACAGGTAAATGTCGTTGGATTGTTCGAAAACGGGTTGCTGGAAAGTTCAGAAAGATCACTCTGGGAGACTATCCCGGGATTGGTCTGGCTAAGGCTAGGCAGAAAGCGCTCCAGGCTTGTGCTGACATTGAGAGCGGCCGGAAGCTGGCGAAGCCTGATAAACGATCGAACAAAACGGTTTCCGCACTGTGGAGTACTTACGATCAGCAGCGCGTTGAGAACAAGCGATCTGCAAAAGAAATACGGCGCATATTCAAAAAGTACGTTTTACCGGAGCTTGGCGGTCGTCCGGTGGACGCCATAACGCGCACGGATGTTACTCGGTTAATTGATGGCATCGCTTATGGCGAGCGTTCTGCGCCGGTAATGGCCCGGCTTGTTGCTGCGCAAATGTCAGTGTTTTTCAATTGGGTTTTACCACGAGTAGAAACTCTAGCGTACAACCCAGTAACAGCAGCAAGCAGACCACCAGCACCGAAACCTCGTGATAGGGTTTTGTCGAATGAAGAATTGAAAAGCCTTTGGAAGGCTGTTGAAAATCAGCCGTTTCCTTGGCAGCATAGTTTGAAACTCATGCTGTTCACCGCTGCACGGCGAAGCGAAGTATTTGGAGCTGAACGTGCGGAGTTTGATTTAGAAGAAAAAGTCTGGAACTTACCTGCGTCGAGCGCAAAAAATAACAACGCTGTTATCATTCCACTTTCCGAAGAAGCTTGCCGTGTCGTTTCAGGTTGCCTGGTTACTGATGGTAGCAGCAAGCTGTTTCCTTCTGCGACAAATCCAAAAACTAGTGCATCAGGTATATCCAAATTGTTGCGACGGTTGAGGGCCGACGTTCAATCTGACTTGCAACGTCCCGTTCTGCATTGGACATTACATGACATCCGGCGGACTGTTGCTACAAACCTGCAGCGGCTGGGAGTAAGGTTGGAAGTGACTGAGGCAATTCTCAATCACGTTAGCGGTTCTCAGGCTGGTATCGTCAAAGTTTACCAACGATATAACTGGATGAATGAAAAACGCGAGGCGTTGCAACTTTGGTCTGATGATCTTGTTCGTATCTGTGACTGCAGCCGACAATAGGTTATTTTGTTTCACCAACCCAATCAACTGCAATGGAGTCAACTCCAGTTTTCACACCCTCAACCAATACCATGTGATTATCTTCGGGAACTTCATTGTCTTGAAAATCCAGTTTCCAAACGCTTTTATCATCACATTGCAGGACATATCGGCGGTCCCCTTTGATGAGTTTGCCAGTCAGCCGAAGGCGGTTTGAGTTTGAATGGTTCATGATCAAGTGTTCTCTGTCCTACAGTCCCGATTCTGTCCAGCGCGCTAGAACCTTCTTCACGTAGTCGCGGGTTTCCCGATATCGAGGAATACCTTTGGCTCGCTGCACCGCATTCGGTCCGGCATTATATGCCGCTAGCGCCAAGTGAATTCCGCCAAATTTGTCCAACATTTGCCTTAAATAGCGGGCACCGCCGTTAATGTTGGCCACAGGGTCATAGCGATTGCGTACCCCAAGGTCCGAAGCTGTTCCTGGCATAAGTTGGGCCAGACCAACAGCACCCGCTGGGCTTACAGCCATTGGATTATACCGTGATTCCTGCCAAATTAGAGCGTCGAGCAACCCAAAGGGGAGGGCGTGTTTCCTTTCCGCTGCCCGGATGGAGGATATATAGATAGTCCGCCTGGACGAAGCAGTTCGGCTGAGCCTTGAAAGCTTTCTCTTTTGTAGATTGGTTCTGGCATCATCATGAACTGCAGATGTTCTGGGGATGGTTTGCAATGGATTTGCTGGCTGCCAAATTCCATGCTGGAATAGCTGAAACGTTGAATTTTCATCGGCCTGCTGATCCCCAAGTTCCGTTGTAGGACCGCCATTGCTTTCCTGTAAACTCACATCTTGTGCCCATGCCACGCTCGAGCACAGCGTAATCGTAAGCAGCCCTATTGATAGCATCTTTGCCAAAATTCATCTCCATCTTGTATCGAATCGGATGAGAACATAAATAGAACATATAGCTGTAGGAAAGTGTTTTCTTACGTGTTGAAGAGGGGAGGCTGCCGGGAAGGGGAGAACTGGCGCAGATGCAAGGAACTCCTCACTGTCCCGTAACGTCCTAACTAATCCCACATCATCCATCGAGAATACAGAGGTGGCTCGGTTTGTTTGCACAGCGATTGGCAAAAGATAAGTGGATCGTCTGCCGTTTGTTTCCTCAATATTCCGATATGGGGTGTCATGCAGGGAGGGCGTAGCCCGACCGGAATGACACCCCATATCGGTTGCCAAATTCATGCTGCCATTTTCACAGGCAGGTTGTCAAAATATGTTTGATCGGGCGTCTTGGCGGCAAGGCTCGAATGCGGTCTTCTCCCATTGTAAAAGCCCAGATACCTGCCGATCGACGACCGGGCTTCGCTGACCCCGCCATAGGCGTGCAGGTAAACCTCCTCATACTTCACTGAACGCCAGAGCCGTTCTACAATGACGTTGTCGCGCCATGCACCCCTGCCGTCCATGCTGATGGCGATTTTTTCGCGCAGCAGCACGCTGGTGAAAGCCATGCTGGTGAACTGACTGCCCTGGTCGGTGTTGAATATCTCAGGGTTGCCATAGCGGGCCAGTGCTTCTTCCAGGGCCTCGACGCAAAAATCAGCCTCCATCGTGATCGATAGTCGCCATGAGAGAACCTTGCGACTGAACCAGTCGACGATGGCAACGAGATAGACAAAACCCTTGGCCATCGGGATGTAGGTGATGTCTGTAGCCCACACCTGACCCGGCCGCACGATCGGCAGTCCTCGCAGCAAATAGGGGTAGATCTTATGCCCTGGAGCCGGCTTCGAAGTGTTCGGGCGGCGGTAGATGGCTTCGATCGCCATCTTCTTCATCAAGCTGGCGACATGCAGGCGGCCGATCTTGATGCCCTCCTGGCGCAGAAGATCGCGCAGCATTCGGCTGCCTGCAAACGGGAACTCCAGGTGCAGCTCATCGATCCGCCGCATGATCGCCAGATCGGCAGGCGATACCGGCCGAGGCAGGTAATACACGCTGCCACGGCTGATCCTCAATTCCCGGGCCTGCCGCACGAGCGGCAATGCGTGCTTGCGATCGATCATCGTTTTGCGCCCGGCAACAGTCCGGCTTTCCCGAGCGCTCCGGCCAAAAAATCATTCACCAGCGTCAACTCGCCAATCTTGGCGTGCAGCGTCTTTACGTCGATCGCCGGCTCTGCCGCTGCGCTACCGCCGTCCGATCCGAAAACACCCGCAGCCCCTTCCAGCAACTGAGTGCGCCAGGCCGTGATCTGGTTTGCGTGAACGTCAAACTGCTGCGCTAACTCAGCCAGCGTCTTCTCACCCTTCACCGCAGCCAATGCCACCTTTGCTTTAAATGCCGGACTGTGGTTCCGGCGTGGTCGTCTGCTCATATACGCTCCTGTCATGCGGCCGCCTTGGCCGCCATTAGACAGAAAAGCCACTTATCCCGCTGTGCAGTTTTCCCGAGCCACGTCTCCCCTCTTCAACACCCGTCAGGTGACAAGTGCGTAAAGAGAAACCTCCAGTTTTGTCTGGAAAACGAATCCCATATTCGTTTTCAATCCGGATCGGTTGCGGCAAACATTGCGATGCCGTTTCGGCAAAGGAGAAATGTAATATTTACTTAGCAGCCCGACCCGGAAATCAATGCTATCGCATCAAAAGCTATTCAACCTCAACTCGATGCCAAATGTCCTTCCGCGAGAAAGCGGCGCAAGTGTGCCGCCGAGCGGTACCGGCCCCAAGATGTCCGGAAGCAGCGTATCGCCGCCATGCTGCACATCGTTGGTCAGGTTCTTACCATAGAGTGTGAAAGTCATATCCCCATCCATGAGCGCGAACGAAACGCTGGCATCAATCCGGTCAGATGGGTTTAAAAAACCGAGATTATTGTCGGTAAGCGCCGCACCATCACGATGTGAATAGGCGACCCGGCCAGTTAGGGTACCAAAGTCCATTTCTTGTTCGGCGATCAGCCCGATATTACCGGTCCAGTTAGCGAGGCGCGGAATCTGCAGAGAAGCATCATCTGTATCAATTACTCCGTCGCCATTGAGGTCAAACACCACGTTTTTATAGTCACCGTCGACATATCCGAGAGAACCTTCAAGCAATAAGCCAGGAAGAATTTCAATCTGGCCGTCGATCTCAACGCCCCAGATGGTAGCATCGGCAGTGTTCCGAATAACCTGAACGATACCCGCAATCGGATCAGTCAAGAGAATTTCACGCTGCAGGCTTTCCATTTGGTTATAGAAGACCGCAAAGTTCAGACGCGAGCGCGGCATGGGCTCAGACTTAAAGCCCAACTCAAAGGAATCGATCTGTTCATCCTGAAACGGACCAGGTCCAAAATTAACCTTATCAGCGGCTGTATTACGCAAGTTGAAACCACCGGCCCGATAGGCCCGCGCCCAATGCGCGTACATTCGTGCATCCGGACTGAATTCATAGCCAATACCGATCTTGGGTGACCAGTTCGACGTTTGGAATATATCCACGAAATCGAATGCGCAAGTTCCCGCGATGACATTACAAGGGGTATTCACATTATTAACGAGTGATGCGACTTGGGCATCTTTTGTTTCGTCAGCATAGCGGATACCGGCGTTGATCGAAAAACTATCGGTCAGGTCTATGTCAACCGCGGCGAAGACGCCGAATGTCTCCTGATCTACTATACCACCGCCATGCTGTGTCAGTGCCGGTACGCCTGTTGGCGTCAGCGCACCAAGCAGATCGCGTCCTTCTGTATATACCAGTTTCTGTGAGAAATAATAGATACCTGTCGTCAAATCGACCATGTCGCCAAAGCGTCCATTAAATCGCAGTTCGTTCGATATCTGGTTCTGCTTTGTTGCAAAGTCCCCATGAAACAGTGACAGTGGAGTGCCGTCAATGTCGCTGCGAGCCGTCTGTTCATATTCGCGCCAACCGAAAACATTGACAATAGAACCGCCATCACCAATATTGACATCAACGTTGATCGTAGCAATCACTTGGTTCCAACTTGTATCGAAAAAGCCGAGCTCATCAATGGAGAAATCAAAGCTCTCACGGCTGAACCTTCCGGAAGTGCCCGGAGGATTTAAAGGTGCCGCCTCTACCCCACGTCCGTTTATATGGTTTTGGTTGGCAGGTCCCTGACCATCGGCTTCACCGTGCTCAAATTTCAAGGTGAAATTACCAATATCGTTAGGTGTTACTTTGATTGCGGCGCGTACGATAACTGTTTCAGACTCACCAAAAGTCTCTGTTTCGCCTGAGGCCAACGTATTTTTGAACCAACCATCATCCTTATTGTAATAGAGTGCCAATTTGGCGGACAGCTTGTCTTCAACAATCGGGCCGGTGACCGTGCCCATGGCATAATAATTTCCGCCTGTCCCGCGGAGACCAGATTCGGCGATTAGTTTTGCTGTTGTCTGAAATTCATTCTTAGGGTCAGCGGTATTTAGCAATACTGCGCCACCAGTCACGTTCCTCCCAAACAAAATGCCCTGTGGACCGCGCAGTACTTCCACGCTTTCCAGATCAAATGTGTCAAATACAACGCCTCCATTTATCCCCAGATAGACGCCGTCGACAAATACACCGACAGCTGGATCGATCGAAGGAATCGATGAATTCACTCCGAGGCCGCGTATAGCAAAATTCGCAACGCCTTTCGTAGTGCCGACCTCATCAAGTGCAACATTCGGCATTTTGAAACTAAGACTAGAAATGTCGCGTACTTGCAGAGCATCCAATGTTTCTGAGCCATAGGCTGTAATTGCCAACGCGGCATCCTGCACATTCTCACCGCCAGCCTTTTTAGTGCCGGTGACAACAATCACATCGTCCAGAAAAGTAAAACCGCCGGATGACTGATCTTGATCAGAGGTTAACTGATCTGTTTCCTGAGCTTGTGCCATTCCTGCCGTCGACAGAGCCAGCGCAGCTATTACAATAACGGACGCACTGCGCAAATAAACAAATCGCATGATTTTTCCCCCTAATACACTTTTATAATCTTCTAAGATGCAGAACTTAAACAAACTGATCAGCGGTGCAACTGATGCCACTATTCAATGAGCGCCAATCCACCGTCTTTGCTCACTAACCATTTCGTCAATCAATTCCTGCCGATGTTCATTATGTAAAGGTGCCTCACCAAGAAAATCGTTGGACACAGACGCAAAACGTGGTGCAGCAATGGCTTGTCTAAAGCCGAGACTGTCATCAAATATGCCGCGTTCCTTATTATGAGGGTGATCCGCAGCGTCGGTAGGGCTTGTCACCAAACCAAAACAGGCATCGCTTCCTTCCAAAAGTTCGCACCAATGCGCGCTCGGTTGAGAAGCAAACAAATCGCTTAGCCGTTTGGCTTGATTGGCCCATGCGTTCTTATCGAACTGGTGTTCATACACGGGATCGTCTGTAAGGTTCAACAGATCCAGTAGCACCGAATAGAATTTTGGTTCGAGACTTCCTAACGTTATATATCGACCATCAGCACATCGGTAACTGTTATACCAGGGCGCTCCGTCCAGAGCGCTTTGGCCTCGTTCCGGTTGCATCAAACCCTTCGGCAAAAGGTCGAACACCAAATTCATCATATGAGCCGACCCGTCCACAATCGCCGCATCAATGACATCGCCCTTGCCAGTTGTGCGCGCCCGGATAATCCCTGCCAGAAGACCAATGGTCAGGTAATTGGCACCGCCGCCGACATCCCCGACAAGGCCGGGCGGCGGCAGGGGCTTTCCGCCCGCAGGGCTAGCATACCACATGGCGGAACTGACAGCCACATAGTTGAGATCGTGACCGGCCGCCTGTGCCAATGGTCCATCCTGTCCCCATCCGGTAATTCGGCCATAGACCAGCCGAGGATTGCGTTTCATACAGGCATCGGGACCAAGGTTCAGACGCTCCATTACACCAGGACGCATCCCCTCAATCAGAGCGTCCGCTCCCTCGATCAGATTCATCAACAGCTCTTGGTCATCCGAATTCTTGAGATCAAGCGCAATGGAACGTTTCCCGCGTTTCAATATACCAATCGGCATTGTCGAGCCGGGATCACTACCTTTTTCCTTGCGCTCGATCAGTACGACATCGGCGCCAAGATCGGCCAGATGCATACCACTAAAGGGCCCCGGTCCGATCCCCTCCATTTCAATTATCCTGATGCCGCTGAGCGGCCCCTGTCCCATTGTCATTGTCCCATTCACCGGAATGCGGAAATGCCGGTCAAACCCCGAGCGATCAAGAGCTTCTGAATTTCCGTAGTGCCGTCAGGAATGGGTGTAATCATGGCTTCGCGGGCCAATCTCTCGACGATGAATTCCTTCGTTAGGCCATTGCCGCCATGTATCTGAACCGCCTGGCGCGTAGCCTCCACTGCTATTTCCGTGCCGTACCATTTCGCCATAGCGCATTCGACATCACAGCGCTGACCTGCGTCAATCATAGATGCCGCCCGAAGCGCAAGCAATCGCGCAGCATCAATCTGGGTTGCCATGGTCGCAATCTTGTCGGCGATCAGTTGATGTCCGGCAATTTGTTTGCCATGCTGGACGCGATCCTGTGCATATTTAATGGATTCTTCCAGTGCCCGTCTGGCAATGCCATAGCCCCAAGCCGCGACATGGATGCGCGCCCGTTCAAACAGGGTCAGTGTATTTTTCAACCCGCTACCAATTTCGCCGATTGTATTGCTGACCGGCACCCGCACATCATTCAGAAATATCTGTGAAGTTGACTGGCTGTTCAGTGCTATTTTGGGAATGCCGCGCACCTCATAGGGATGCTCTTCCCGATCAAGCAAAATGTGCGTCAGCTGATTTTCATCCGAGCGGCATGTACAGATGAAAAAGTCAGAATATTCTCCATTTGTGATCCAGGTTTTCTCTCCGTTTATAATCCAGTCATTGCCATCACGCACGGCGCGGGTCTTGACGCCCGACACATCCGATCCGATATCTGGTTCCGATATGCCAACCGCACCTATTATCTCACCGCGCAGCATCGGGCCGGCATATCGTGATTTAATATGATCCGGCGCGAGCCTCAGGAGCATCGACGTGGCAGCGGCATTAACCAGCGCGACGATCGCCAAATCGCCGGAGGAATATGCCAGCTCTTCAATCAGCTGTACATGCAGGCGCCAGGACAGGCCCAGCCCGCCATCCGATTCCGGCTGGGGCGCGTTGACAATGCCAAATTCCCCTAGCTGCATCATCCATTCACGGATATTTTCCTTGGGATAGAAAACATCGCCTAGCTCCTTCAACTCCGGCTCAAGCCGCTCATCCAGAAAACGCCGCAGACCGTCTATCGCAAGACGTTCATCTTCATTGAACATGAAACCAATGTTGCTCATTATGCTTCCACCTTTCCCAAAATATTGATTACAGCTGCGCCTTCTTCGATACCGACCAGGCCGCCGCTATTTTCGTGAATGGCGTGCCGCGCATTTTCGACTTGCCGTTTGCCCGCCTCTCCGCGCAATTGCGTAACCAGTTCGTGAAGTTGTCCAAGGCCCGTCGCGCCGATCGGATGTCCTTTTGATTCCAATCCACCCGACGGGTTGATGGGTATCCTGCCGCCTACCGTAAAATCGCCGCGTTCCGCCGCCGGACCCGCCTCACCCAGAGGAGCAAGCATCAGGTTCTCCGCATGCATCAACTCTCCGATAGCAGTCGCATCATGGACTTCGGCGACATCCATATCATCGGGGGAACGGCCAGCCATCTGATAGGCTTTTTGCGCCGCCAGCCGGGCCATGTGGTTTTCCGGTTCGTCAGCGGTCCTTTCGGCATTGCCGCTCATCGATACGCTAGCTAGGATTTCCACAGCGCGGGACTTGTCCATGCCCAGCTTCTTCAGCCCCTCTTCATTGCAAATAACCGCGGCAGCAGCACCATCGGAAATGGGTGCGCACATTGGCAAGGTCAGCGGATAGGTAATGGGCGGCGCAGCCAGCACCTCCTCAATCGAATAGGCCTGACGATATTGCGAATATTCATTGTGCACCGAATGTTCATGGTTTTTGGCAGCGATGGCCGCGATCTGCCGCTGCGTCGTTCCATTACGCTTCATGTGGTTGAGCCCAAAGGCCGCATAGACCTTCATGAAAATACTATAGGGCCGTTCCGATTCGGACCCTTCGGGGCATTCCATGCCTTTGCCAAGACTAACAAGGCGCTCAATATTTTCATCGACCGTGGCCACGTCCCAAGCGCCATCAAACACCGCAAACATTTTTTTCTTGTCAGGAACATTCATTTTCTCAACACCGGCGGCCAAAATAATGTCGTGCATGCCGGAGCCAACCCCCTGCACGGCCAGATGGAAGGAAGACGAGCTCGACGCGCAAGCATTCTCTATGTTGAAGACAGGTATTCCCGACAGGCCAATCTGGCCCAGCGCCACCTGCCCGGGAATGAATGTTTGCCCTTGCAGGAAACCTTGTGTCGAGCTTGAATGATAAACCGCTTCAACGTCAGACTTATGGCCGCCCGCATCACCGAGAGCAGTGCTAATGGCCGTGTCAAGCAACTGCCTTATGCTTTGGTCAGGGTGTCGGCCGAATTTTGTCATGCCCACACCGACTATATATGCCTTTTCCATTGTCGAAAGTTCCCTCTAATCTTTTTTCCGGAAAACCGGCGCGATCATTTTCCCGTATATTCTGGTGCCCGTTTCTCGCTAAAGGCAGACAGGCCCTCTAGAAAATCGGCGGATTTGGAATGCTCTGCTAATAGCCGGGTTTCCAGCGTCAGCGCATCGCGCGGATTGAGCTGACGACCATCCGCCACCATCTGTTTCATGCGATGCAGAACCAAGGGACTTTTCTGCGCCAGATTATCGGCGAGCTTCATTGCTTCGTCCATCAGGCTCTCATCGTCATGGACGGCGCTGACGAAGCCAAGGTTTTCAAATTCCTCCGCTGGCCAGTTTTCACCTGAAAAAAGCAGCAGATTAGCCTTCTTCTCACCAATAAGCCGCGGCATGATCGTGCCCCCACCACCACCCGGCAGCACACCGAAATTGGAATGGCTGTCGCCCAATCGTGCGCTACGGGCGGCAAGGACGATATCGCAGGCAATAGCCATTTCCAGACCTCCGGCAAGCGTGAATCCATTCAGCGCCGCAATTGTTGGTTTGGGCAGTTCCCGCAATTGGTGGAATATCTCCTGGATAGTACCAAGAAAGGATAAAAATCCCTTCGCATTGCCTGCCTGGGCTTCGGCAAGAACGCCTTTCAGATCCGCCCCGCAACAAAAGGCACGCCCCGCTCCCGTTATGATTAGCACACGCAAACCGTCATCTTCTGCAACGACGGAAACCGCACTGGAAAGTTCGTCCACCATTGCCCCCGAAAGCGCATTCATCGCCTTAGGCCGGTTCAATGTTATGCAGGCAATGGCATCGCGAGTTTCAAATTTTATTGTTTCATAAGCCATCGGTCATCATATCCCGTCCATGATAAGGCAAAAGACGCATTCAACTGCGCTGCCGAATACTGACAATTATAGCGAAAGCCTGCGTTTGACATGCGATTGACTCGCCATTGCACGCCAAAATAGCGTCAACAAAACCATCGGACGATTGAAACTTGCTGTTATTCGGATTTCAGCTTTGATTTTTCGAGATACTCGTGCGGTGACCGACCGGTCAATCTTCGAAATGCACGCGAAAAGTTGCTGGAGTCGTTATATCCTAAAAGATAGGACATTTCCTTGATCGAATGACGTCCGGAACGCAAATACCGGATAGCGAGATATTTACGCATACCGTCAAGCACCGCGTTAAAAGTTGAACCTTCATTCTGTAACTGCCGTTGGAGGCTTCGATTGCTCATACCAAGTGCGCTTGCAATTGTGCGGATCGACACGTCACCATCGGGCAGCATATTTACAATGGCTGACTGAATCCGAGGAATGATTTGCTCATCATCAAATCGGGCGATATATTCCGTTGCAATCTGATCATGAGCACGGACAAACTCTGGATTGAACCCTCGCAATCGTTGGTTAGAATCGGATTCGGAGACGTGCAGTTCGAGCCGTTCGCACCCATATTCGATGGGACAGCAAAAATAATCATCAAACTCGGCAGATGCGAATTTAGGTTTAGGTCGGGGCATACGCACCAAAATCGGCGAAAAGTTTGACCGATAAACCATCCTTGCAAATCGCAGAACAGTTGCCAAAAATGCATCCTCCCTCGTCGGAGGCAGTTTTTCTCGTACTGTTAACGAAAAAACTAACCGCTTATCACGGATCTGTGTGCTGGCATTACCCGCCTGCGAAATTAATTGGAAAAACCGTTCGTATCTTACGAAGAAAGAATTCAGAGTGCGACTGGCAAACAGTGAATATCCTAATGCGTGCATGGAGCCCGGTGTAAGGCGTGCGCCGAGCTTCAAGCCAATCGCTTCATCGCCTGTAATTCTCTGAATAATCTCGTAAAACTTGCTCACCTGCCACGAAGGAACACGCGCATTGGGATCATTCAAAAGCTCAGGATTGATTCCTACTTCTTGCAGAATTTCATTGGTGTCAAACTCCGAATAGAACTCGTCAACAATCGCAACCAAGTGGATCAGCCACGTAGCAATGACTGTCACTTTAGCTGTCGGGAATTCCGCTTCGCCCTCCAATTTTTCTCTCCTATTTCAAGCACTAGATTTTTTATTGAGATTGATACGAGTTTTTCAAACGACATAATAAGCAAGCATATGTCCTCGGGCGGATACTCGTACCCTAAAAACAATGCGCTGACACTATACTATACCCCGTCTACATACTATATCCCGTCTACATATTATACCCCGTCTACCTCAGGATCCGAAAATCTGCGGGATTGATGACGCGAAAGTTGTCGGTGACCTGATCGCGGAAGGCGTGCCATTGTTTCGGCACGTTTTGAGTTAGGAACCCCAGGATCGCTGCCCTAAATTCGCGCGCCGTTGCGTAGCCTTGGTTATGGGTGATGTTTTAGTGCATCACTCCCCAGAGTCGCTCGATCGGATTGAGGTGGGGGCTGTAGGTCGGCACGAAGTGGAGCCTGATCCGCTGGCCTTTTCGGACCAGCCATTCCTGCGCCAGCCGGGCATGATGGTAGCGGGCGTTGTCGAGGAAGACGTGGATCAACCGCCGCGACGGATGGGTGGCAAGGATCGCCATGAGCAGCAGGATCGTGCTTTGCGCATCGACGGTGAGGACATCGAGCATCTGGGTCTTGCCGGTCTCGAGGTCGATGGCGCCATGAATATTCACCCGGTCACGACCGCTGCTGGGCGTGATCGCTACCGCCTCGCCCGTGGGTGCCCAGCAGCCCACCGCACGGACCTGATGGGTCGGATGAACGGCGTCGACGAACGCTACTGCCTCGTCGTTCTCAAGGCCGCACATCAGCCGGTCATAGTCTGCGATGAACGTCGCTTGCTTGGCCGCGTCCAGCTTGCCCGACACCATCGCAGGCTTGCGGTACGAAAGCTTCAGCCGATGCAGCAGCGCGATCAGCCCCGCGTGGCTGTACTCAATGCCAAAACTGTCGACGATCCACGCGCCGATCGTGCGCGCGTTGCGTGGCAGGCTGGCGCTGACCCACGTAAACAGCGCATCTTCCTGTTCCGCAGAAAGCCGGCTGTGACTGCCCCCAACATCGAAGACCACAAGGCCGGTCAGGCCATGCTCGTCATAAAGTCTGTGCCAGGAGCGAGCCGTGTCATCGTCGATCAACAAAGCCTCCGCCACCTCCTGGCAGCTCCATCCCTTGTCCAGCAGAATGATCGCATTGGCACGGCGCGCCGCGCGCGCTTCACTCAGCCCATCCCGCGCCAGAGCTCGTAGCTCAAGCCGTTCTGCTTTGCTCAGAAAACCACTGCGGATCATGCCCCAATACAGAATCGCTTCCCGACTATAACGCAACCGCTATTTTTTCGGATACTCAAGGAGTCGGGGTATATCGTTCTGAAATTGTGAGCATAGCGTTGCGTGCCCGAAGACGACAGATTGGCACAGTCTGACCAATGTTACACCAAGATTTTTTGTGCCAAAGCTCCTAAATTAATCGAGTTTGGAGGCGGGCAAACTGGAGTGCGCCTAACAATTTCAGCGAAAGCTCTAATGATAATGTCAATCGGTAAAAATTTTAAATTGCTGGGTAGGGAAGGCAAATTAATATCCAGCTCTACGGCGAGATCGTGTCAATCGGCATTGGTCATAAAGTCGGCATTCGACTTCCCGGGTGCTATATCTAAAACAAGTGGAAATATAAAAATGGACCGTTTCGATAATTTAGCGAGGGTGATGACTAATGCAACTTAAACGGAAGATAGTAGTCATTACGGGTGGGGCATCCGGTCTCGGCGCCGCTACTGCACGATACTTTGTTGAACATGGTGCCAAAGTTTCACTTTTCGATCTGAACGAGGAAGCAGGCCAGAGTCTGTGTGCAGAACTGGGGGCGGAAAACGCCATATTTCATAATGTTGACGTAACTAATGATACCCAGGCGAAGGAGGCGATCGAAAAGACCGCTGCAAAATTTGGCACTATTCACATCAACATTAACGCGGCCGGGATACCAGCACCAACAAAAATTCTCGACCGCGAAGGCAATGCCTGCGACCTTTCAAAATTTGCCAAAGTGGTAAATGTCAACCTTATCGGCTTGTTCAACGTCATGAGCAAATGCGTTGCTGTGATGGTCAAAAATCCTACAGAAAATGACGGGGAGCGTGGAGTCGTTATCAATGTCTCTTCCGGTGCGGCCTATGAAGGCCAGATCGGGCAAGCTGGCTATTCGGCATCCAAGGCCGGTGTCATTGGCCTCAATTTACCCGCCGCGCGGGAACTGGGTGCCCACGGTATCCGAGTCAATGCTATCGCCCCGGGTTTGTTCGGGACGCCCATGATTATGGGATTGGGAGGAAAGATTGTTTCTTCACTCATCGAAATGGTGGAGGCGCCCAAGCGGCTTGGCGATATGCGTGAATTCGCCCATAGTTGCCAGTATATCGTCGAAAATGCCTATTTAAACGGTGAGACCATCCGGCTTGATGCTGCAACGCGCCTGAGGGCCAGATAACATCGGAAACTTTGAAATGAAATCGAAACTCACTCCATCAAACACACAAACGCTTTCTACTGGGTCTTTCAACTACAGCCGGATCATGCAAGGACTGGTCGACACATTCGGTGATCGCGAAGCGATCGTGAATATCGAACGCGGGCGCCGATTAACCTTTCGCGAATATCACGAGTTGACCAACCGATTTGCTCACGTCTTACATGGTCCGTTGGGATTGGGCACTGGCGACCGATACGTCTGTTTGCTCGACAATGACAATCTGTCACTTTTCCATTGGGGGTCGGCAGCCAAAGCTTTGGCCACCTGCTGCCATGGTAATTTCCGTGACAGCTTAGAAACCCACATGAGACAGGTCGAGATAACTGGTCCTAAAGTTGCTTTCATCGAAAATTCCTTAGTTGAAACCCACGCTGAGCTACTTACGCAACGCGGCATTCAAGTGGTGGTGGTTGATCGACTGGAAGAAAAAAGGGATGGTATATTGGAACTGCCGAGCTTGTTGGCAGAGGCTCCAACACATAATACAGACGTAGAAATTGATGATAGAACGCATATTGTTTTGATGCGCTTTACCGGCGGCACGACAGGCGATAGCAAATGCGCAAAATATACTGCAGACAATATTATGGCCTGTTCAGAGAGCTTTCTAACATTGCCAGGTCATGATTTTGATCCAGACAGCCGGATGCTCCATATCGCACCGTTGAGTCATGCCAGCGGTATGATGTTGCAGCCAACCTTGTTTCGCGGCGGTTGTACGGTGACTATGAACCAGCCCGATCTGGAGCGCTGGTGTGAGCACATTGAAAAAGAACGGATCACTCATGCGTTTGTTGTGCCAACAATCGCTTATCGCTTGCTGGAGATGCCGGAGGCTGAGAGATATGATCTCTCGACGCTTAAAACAATTTTCTATGGAGCCGCGCCAATGAGTCCGGCCAAGGCCAAGAAATTAGTTGCCAAATTTGGTCCGCTTTTCATGCAAGTATATGGTTCCACCGAACATCTCGTGGCGACCCTGTTTTTGGGCAAGGCAGAACATGTCGGAGATACGCAGACGGAAAAGAGGCTGGCATCGGCCGGACGGCGGAACGCGGGGGTTGAGGTGACCATTTGCGATGATGACGGCAACCCCGTGCTGCAGGGTGAAGTTGGCGAATTATATCTCCGGTCCCGGGGTACATGCCAGGGTTATGAAGGCAATCCAGAAAAAACAGCGGAAGAATTTTTCCAAGGTTACTGGAAGTCTGGCGATCTAGGCTATTCCGATGAAGCTGGATATTGCTATCTGGTTGACCGAAAAAAAGACCTGATAATCACAGGTGGATTCAACGTCTATGCGAACGAGGTGGAAGCCGCAATTAATTCTCATCCCTGTGTAACAATGTCAGCCGTGGTCGGCATCCCTGACGAAGAATGGGGGGAGGCTGTCCACGCAGAAGTCATCCGAAATGGAGTGACGGAAGTGCACGAGCAAGAACTGATCGACCATGCAAAAAGTCTGATCGGTTCGGTTAAGGCTCCCAAAACGGTCACTTTTGTGGATGAATTGCCAACCACTACGGTTGGTAAGGTTCTCCGCAAAAATGTGAGGGCTAAATATTGGGAAAAGCATACTCGGCAGATAGCCTAATGTTTCGGTTGACGTCCTCCCTGTTTTTTCCTCCAGTTTGAATGAGAGTTTTCCGGTATTGTAACCCTGATTATGAAGGAGCGTGCCGTGAAGAAGAGTCGATATACTGAGGAACAAATTACCTACGCGATGAAGCAGGCGGAGACAGGAACGCCGGTGGCGGAGGTAACCCGCCGGATGGGGATTTCGGAACAGACGTTTTACCGCTGGAAGAAGCTTTATGGCGGGCTGGGTGTTGGTGAGTTGCGGCGGCTCAAGCAGTTGGAGGACGAGAACCGTCAGCTCAAACAATTGGTTGCTGATCTCAGCCTGGACAAGCATATTTTGCAGGATGTTCTGTCAAAAAAAGTCTGAGGCCTGATCGGCAGCGCGAGATCACCCGGTACGTCCAGGCGAGTTATGCGGTCAGTGAGCGCCCGAGTTGCGCCGTACTGTCCTTCGACCGGCGGAGCATAAGATACCGGTCAGTCAGAGCTGATCAGACGCCTCTACTCATGCGCATCCGGGACATCGCGCAGACCCGGATGCGATACGGCTATTTCAGGATTTATATCTTATTGCGACGGGAGGGCTGGGTCGTGAACCGTAAGCGGGTTTACCGGCTATACCGTGAGGATGGCTTGAGTCTGCGGCTCAAGAGGCCCCGCAGGCACATCAGCGCAGTCCAGCGGGAGCGCCAGCCTGCGGCAACGGCTGCCAATGATATTTGGGCGATGGACTTCGTGTCCGACGCGCTATTCGACGGTCGTCGACTTCGGGCGTTGACCGTCGTCGATGCTTTTACCCGAGAAGCGCTCGCAATTGATGTTGCCCAAGGTATCAAGGGAGAGCAAGTTGTAGAGGCGATGACACGGATCGCGACGATCCGAGGAACCCCTCGCGCCATTAGAGTGGACAATGGCCCTGAGTTCATCTCGAAAGTGCTGGATCGCTGGGCCTATGAGAATAAAGTGGAACTGGACTTCTCGCGCCCTGGCAAGCCCACCGACAATGCCTTTGTGGAATCGTTCAATGGGCGTCTGCGGGACGAGTGTCTGAATACACATTGGTTCTTGTCATTGGACGATGCAAGGAGCAAGATCGAAGCGTGGCGACGGGACTATAATGAGTGTCGTCCTCACACCTCGCTTGGCTGGATGACACCAGCTGAATTTGCTTCATCTGCCGGGGTTAACCCCGACCGATGAAGGCGGGAGGCTAACATTGAACCTGGACACAAAACCGGGGGACCGTCACTCTAAACGCGACGCTCTAGTTCGAGATTTTTCTGCCAGATTTGTGAATGAATTTGACGCGTGGGGATGAAGGTTGTTCTTATTTCGGCACTCTCGCGAAACGACCTTGTCAGCTTGGCGATTATCCTACCGAACCACAGTCCCATAAAGGCTTGGCTGGTGAACTGGCTGCCCTGATCGGTGTTGAAAATCTCCGGTTTGCCATAGCGGCCCAGTGCTTCTTCCAAAGCCTCAATGCAAAAATCAGCCTGCATCGTGATCGACACCCGCCAGGCGAGAACCTTGCGGCTGAACCAGTCCACGATGGCAACGAGATAGACAAAACCCTTGGCCATCGGGATGTAGGTGATGTCTGTAGCCCACACCTGACCCGGCCG
>NZ_JBALTN010000002.1:0-399623 GCF_036964565.1 Parasphingorhabdus sp.
AACGAAAAACCATCGAACATCGGCGCTTGCAATACCGCAAGATCGCCGCCTAGTATCAACCAACCAGATGGAACCAAATACTCGCTTATTTTAAACCGCCATATGTCTCAAATTATCTGACGACGGACAATCTGATGCGTTCTACGAGAGGGGATTGTCCACCAACCCGAAAAACTAGGTGCAGCTTCGTTTCTCGTATTGCGCTTTCAGCGTCTAGGCTTTCCACCAATTCGTCAATGCGTCTCCCGACAACCTCGCCGTCGATATGATCATCAAAATCAAGACGATGAAGATCACGAAGTAACCTCATCTCTGCCGCTGATAAATGATCAGAAACAGTGAAAGGAGGGATCGAGAGGTCTGCTAGCCGCTTTGCATCTACCTTAAAAAGATCGGCCGCTAATTTGCCGAATTGAGCCCAATCGTGGAGAAATGAATCCGGTTCGCTTTTCGCATTTTTGGTGCGTTGTCCGCTGCGTCCTCCAACAACGCGCATTGACCATTCAAATCCGGTTAGCAGGAAATCAGGATAGTCCCCACCAGATGTCAGAATTGAATAATTATCCAAATTTCTATGCAAAAGACCTTGCGCGTGAAGGGTCTCCAACCCAAATGCAACACGCTTCAAATTTCTCCACATTCGCGAGCGTGCTGACGCTGTGCGAGGGTTACGCAATCCAATTGTATTTGTACTCGCACGATCTAGTAAAACTTGCAGTGGCCTGCGTTGTCCAGGATCTAAAACAAGATAAAAGCCTTTCTCATCCATTCCGGAGTTTTGGAGCGGAGCTATTGTGTCAACTGCTCCCGGATATCCGCCGAGACGATGAAGCTGGCGGAGTTCATGTTGCCAAATTTGTTGAAGATCGGAGTCTTCTACGCCACGCCTTCGTGGCCAAACTTTGACTAGTACGGGTTCATCATTTTCGCCGAAGGCTTCGAACAAACCTGGCCGACCTTTTTTGCTGTCTGGCTTGAGCAGATAAGAATCCGCTTCGCGGTAATGTGACCGAAAATCGCTCGCTTGCTTCTTCCGCGTTCGGTTCAAAGTAATACCCCTTTTTGAATCGCGCTCAGCCTATAATATTTGATCGCTATTGGCTACGAATTGTTGATCGTATTCTTAGAAAGCTAAAGAAAGGATTCTATGTAAGCTCAAGATAACGTTCTCGGGTAAACACATTTCAGGAGGCCAATAAATTCCGGCATGATTGGGTGGATGAAAGTTCATTGATATGGTCTCAGGACTTTGCAAAATTCTTGAGTGAACTCTAATTACCGACTGTGATCCCGTGGATCGATAGGTACTCTGTCCGTCGGCACGTCAGCTTCCGCCTGAACCAGCGAACAGCTTTGCAGCCAATGACATTAGGCCAAGTCGTTATTTAAAGGTCGTGTTCAATCTGCTTAATACTTTTCGGCACTTGAATGCCGCAGTCAGTCTGAAGTGCCACCTTTTTCCTCAGATCGCAATTTAAGCGGGTGTGTTTCGATAGAGGTAATCAAGGACTGTAATCTTATCACACAAGGCATCAGCTCGTCTAATGATGGATCGTCTTCATATATGCCTTCAAGCGTTGTGGTCCGAGCATGACCGAAAAACGCCTGACGAATGCCAAGCTCAATCTTGGGTTGGCCTTTTCTGAGATAAGAAGTTGCAAATTTCCTGAAAGACCGCGTGTCAATATCCTTATCGTCAATCGTAACTGAGGTGCCAGCAGGGAAATGATGCGCAAGCAATGGCTTGAAGACCAGTTCCAGGAATCGTTTTCGTGCAGGGACGTTGGTTGTATTTAGTTCGGGGAATAGCCAATAGGCACCTTTAGCTCTCAGCTCCTTCACGTAATTTAGGAAGCCGAGCTCAATGAGTTTAGGTGCGATTGGAAGAGATCTTTCACTGTTTCCAGTCTTTATTCCTTGATCAATGCTGGTCCGAACATGAACATATGGGATCGTCGCATCTTCAAAGACATTTTTCAAAGGCATCTGGAAAAATTCGTTTGATCGATTTCCATAAACAATCAAAAGGAGTGGCCCCCAGTAAAAACTGTCATGAATGATGTCTGTTCCAGGTTCGAAGCGTTCCCGTTGACTAAGGCACCCAGTGTAGATTGGGCCGCTGAGCAGCTTGAGGACCTCTTCTTCTTTTGGCACAGGGAGGCGTTTGTTCTTCTTTCTAGGATCCTTTTTATTCAGATTGTTAAAGCTGACATCGGGATAAATGTGGGTATGTTTGCCGCGCCCATCTTCTAATTTTCGGGCAAAGTCGAACAACTGTTTGAGCGTGTTCAGATGGCGATTATGGGTTGTGGGTGAGAAGCCTACCTTAGGTAATTTATCTTCCGTGGCTTTGCGCGCGTCTTTTATCCATTGGGCTGAAAGAGCCTCTCCACGCGAAAATACGGTCTTCATACCGCCGGCGCGGTCTTCCTTATTTTTGCCCCAGATTCTGGGCATCTTCAATAAACGCATCTGGATATCAAGGAGATGGCCTCTCTCTATCTGGCTTAAATGCAGGTCGCCATTTTCTGCGATAAAAATTTCGGCAATTACCTTTGCGTTTCGACAAGCAGAATCCTGCCAGTTTTGTGACCGCCTGTTCTCTTCGACTGCCAAGGTGCATAATTCTGATACACGCAGATCGATTAAACCTGAGTGCGCCGTGCGGGAGTGGGCGGATGCTGGCTGAGCGAATTTTGGCTCACTCTCTTCAACTTGTGCAGAGGCGCGATT
Source organism: Parasphingorhabdus sp. (assembly GCF_036964565.1). Taxonomy (GTDB): domain Bacteria; phylum Pseudomonadota; class Alphaproteobacteria; order Sphingomonadales; family Sphingomonadaceae; genus Parasphingorhabdus. The sequence continues at coordinate 2,734 of NZ_JBALTN010000002.1, forward strand.
TTCAGCGCTAGCCAATTCGGCGTCATCGGCGACTAATTTTTCATCTTTGGGGTTTTCGTCGATGATATCATCTGAAGTTTGTTGCTGCGGGATAGGGCTTTTGTATTTGCGCTTTTCCTCAATTTCCCGATTAGCATCAAGGCATGCTTGGCTATATGCTTGCGCAATCGTCGATAAAACGATTTTGCGATTTGTTGGAGTATCGTCAACTCCAGCGTTTTCTATCATGTGTTCAACCAAGCGCGGCGCGATGGCTGGGCGACCTAAAGGGGCCATCGCGATGGAGTCCTTGCTAATGCCTTGGCTTAGTACGATGCCCGGTAGCATCTGCGATAATGGAACCATTGAGTGAAAATCGATAAGTTCTTTTAAAAGCTTTTTATCTTCCTCATCCCCCTCAGAATGAGCCTGCGGCAAATCTTGCAGACCTGTATCTGCCGGCAAGGCACCCCACACACCCATCATAGAGAACAGCTTGCTGTATGCAGAATTATAGCGTCGATGCAGCTCAAAGTTAAATCGCGGACGGCTCTGAATTGCTGCGATGTGATCACGCTTATATTCGAGAGCCTCTTTATAAACAGCAGCGATCATTTTTGGATCAGGGCTTTTTACCTGAGTTGGGTATTTCACTGCGACCATTTCAAGCTCCATATCTAGGCTAAGTGCCATGCGCCTTGCTACGGATTTATCCGGAGTTTTTAGCGTTATACGGAGCATTATAGGCAATTTTGCTGGATTTCCCAAACTGACGCGCCGGCGCCACCAGTAAGTTTCGCCTCGGCGATAAATACTCACGTCCGATTGGCCGATTCTGGGAACCAAGGTGTTTGCCTGGAAAATGTGCACATCAAAGTGCACAGGTAGGTGCACAATTTGGGATTCTGATTTCTCAACCGCATGTTGGGGCGTCCTCCAAGTCGAGGAAAACTGCGGTTTTTGGTTGGGAATCAATATCCATTGGTCGGGACGAGAGGATTCGAACCTCCGACCCCCACACCCCCAGTGTGATGCGCTACCAGGCTGCGCTACGTCCCGACCGAGGCTGCGCATATATGGAGGTCGGCATGGCTTGGCAAGTCGTTTGCACGCCGATCGCCACCTTTCCCTCCTACGGATTTCGTTGCGCCTGCGCCGCGTGCGTGATAGGCGCGCGCATCATCGGGGTTGACGGCTTTTGGGGCTTGAAACACAGGCCCCCGCACCACACATAAAATTTTGCAATTATCGGGACGAATTCATGACAACTATTTCCATATTATCCGCAGCAGCAGGCTCCGGCGGCGCCGGCGGCTTTCTGATTTCGATCATGCCGCTGGTGCTGATTTTCGCGGTTTTCTACTTCCTGCTCATCCGCCCCCAGCAAAAGAAGATGAAGGAACATCAGGCGAAGGTCGGATCGGTCAAGAAGAATGACGAGGTCGTCACCGGTGGCGGACTGGTCGGCAAGGCGGTCAAGGTCGACGATGACTATGTCGAGATCGAAATCGCCAACGGCGTCCGGGTCAAGGCCATCAAGGCAACCCTGTCGGATGTAATTCCCCGGGGCGGCGCCAAACCTGCGAACGACTGAACGCGGTGATATAGAAAGTTAAATTCAATGCTCGATTTCCCGCGCTGGAAAGTTATTTCCATTTCCCTGCTGCTGGCCTTTGGCGTGCTCATGTCGATCCCCAGCCTGCTTGGCGCGAGCGGCCAGAAATACTGGCCCGGCTTCTTGCCGAACGAAACCATCAATCTCGGCCTCGATCTTCAGGGCGGCAGCCATATTCTGCTGGAAGCGGACCCGGCCGACGTGGCCAGTGCCCGCGTCGAGACGATGGAAGAATCGGTACGCGCGGAAATGCGCCGCGCCAGTCCGCGGATCGGCATCGGCGATATTTCCCGGCGGGACGGCGTGCTCAGTTTCATGGTCCGTGACAGCACCCAGGTGGATGCGGCGCGGGATGCCATTGTTCCGCTGACCAGCGGCGCCGGCCTGACCGGACAGCGCGACTGGGACATCGAGGTCCGCGACGACACCCGCTTCGTCCTGACCCCGACCGCAGCCGGGCTGGAAAACGCCGTCGACAATGCCATGGAAACCGCAACCGACGTGATTCGTCGCCGGATCGACGAAATGGGCACGCGCGAACCGACCATCATCCGCCAGGGTGACAACCGGATCGTGGTGCAGGTGCCGGGGCTCGACGATCCCGAAGCGCTGAAGGCGCTGCTCGGCCAGACCGCGAAACTGGAATTCAAGCTGGTCGATTTTGAAGCCGACCCGAATGTCGTTGCTTCCGGCCGGGCGCCAGTGGGAAGCCAGATTTTCCCCTATCCCGACAATCCTACCGGCTTGCCCAATATCGCGGTCAAGCGACTTGGCGGCATCAGCGGCGACAAGCTGACCGATGCCGGGCAGGGCTTTGACCAGCAAACCAACGAAGCGGTGGTCAATATCACCTTCGATACCGAAGGCGGCTCGAAATTCGCGCGGCTGACCCAGAATAACGTCGGTAGGCCCTTCGCCATCATATTGGACGGGCAGGTGCTGTCCGCCCCCAATATCAACGAGCCGATCCTCGGCGGATCCGCCCAGATATCCGGAAATTTCACCGTTGAAAGCGCCAACCAGCTGGCAATCGCGCTGCGCTCCGGCGCCTTGCCCGTGGACCTCAAGATCGTCGAGGAGCGCACCGTCGGTCCCGATCTCGGCAAGGATTCGATCGACAAGGGCACGATTGCCGCGATCATTGCCACCGTCGCCGTGCTGACCTTCATGGTCGTTACCTACGGCCGCTTCGGCATGTACGCCAATATCGCGCTCGCACTCAATCTGTTCATCATTGTCGGCGTCATGGCGATGTTCAACGCCACGCTGACGCTGCCCGGCATTGCCGGCTTTGTGCTCACGGTCGGTTCGGCCGTGGATGCCAACGTGCTGATCAACGAGAGAATTCGGGAAGAACGAAAACGGGGGCGAAGGGTCGTCCAGGCGATTGAAGTCGGCTACAAGGAAGCCTCGCGGGCGATCATGGACGCCAATGTCACCAACATCATTGCCGGTGTTCTGCTGTTCATGTTCGGCTCCGGGCCGGTCAAGGGATTTGCCGTGGTGCTGATGATCGGTATCGCGTCCTCCGTCTTCACCGCGGTGGTTGTCACCCGCATGTTTGTGGCGCTCTGGGTCCGGCGGGCCCGGCCGCAGGAGTTGCTGATATGAGACTGTTAAAACTCGTCCCCGACGATACCAATATTGGCTTCATCAAATGGCGCAATATCGCCATGGCGTTCAGCATATTGACGATCATTGCATCGATCGGGCTGGTCGCGGCCAAGGGCCTGAACTTCGGCGTTGATTTCATCGGCGGCCAGATGATTCAGGCGACCTTTACCGAGACGAAAACAGCCCCGATCTCCGACTTGCGCGATCGCATCGGTGGTCTCGGCTATGGCGAAGCGACCATCCAGCGCTTTGGCGATGACAATGAAGTGTCGATCCGGATGCGGCTTCCCGCCGACGCGGAATCGCGGCCGGAAGCGGCCAATGAAATGACCGAGAAGATCGTCTCGACGGTCAGGGCGGAATATCCCGATGTCCGCATCGACGGCGTGGAATCGGTTTCCGGCAAGGTGTCCTCGGAACTGTTCGAAACCGGTGCCTATTCGCTGCTGTTCGCGGTGATCGCCATCTCCATCTATATCTGGGTCCGGTTCGAGTGGCAGTTCGGGATTGGTGCGCTGTTCGCGCTGGTCCACGATGTCGCGCTGACCTTCGGTCTGTTTGCCCTGACCCAGATGGAGTTCAACCTCAACATCGTCGCAGCCTTGCTCACGATCATCGGCTATTCGCTCAACGACACCATCGTGGTGTTTGACCGGATTCGCGAGAATCTGAAAAAATATCGCAAGATGGACATCATCGCGCTGCTCGACCTTTCGGTCAACGAGACGCTGGCGCGGACGGTGATGACCAGCTTGACGATGCTGATTGCGCTGGGCGCGCTCATTCTGTGGGGTCCGGACGTTATTTTCGGCTTCTCCGTGGCGATGTTCTTCGGCGTGTTTGTCGGTACCTACAGCTCCATCTATATGGCTGCGCCGATCCTGATCTGGCTCAAGGTCGGACCGGATACATTTGTGCCGGCGGAATCCGCCAATGAAAAGGCGGAGAAGCTCGGTGGGCCCGAGCAGATTGGCTGACCCTTGGTAGAACTGCGCAAGGATGTCGAGTTTACCGGGCCAGTGGTTACCGGGTTCACGCCGCAGGGTTACAAAATTGGTGACCGGCGGTTCGAGCAGGGCCTGCTGATCTCGCCGGAGCAGGCGATGGACTGGCCCGGCGCCCGGCTTGACCAGCTCGATCTCGCCGGGATCTTGTCGAGTCTGAACCTGTCTCCCCCACCGGAATTTCTGCTGCTGGGCAGCGGCCCGTCGATGCAGCAGCCACCATCCTCCTTCCGCCGCGAAGTGGAGGCGGCCGGCATGGGCCTCGAAGTCATGGACAGCCGCGCCGCGGCGCGGACCTGGGGTGTATTGCGGGCCGAGGAACGCTGGATTGTAGGCGCGTTTCTGCCGATCGGCTAGCGCCGCCCGGCGGCATCGCGCAGCACCGCCAGCAGCTGGTCGCCGTTGGTCTGCCAGCTGAATCGGTTCACCGTCGAACGCACGCGATCCTGGTCCGGCGGAGCGGCGAGAATGTCCCGGGCAGCCTCGACGATGGCATCGACCGACTGGGCGACGACCCGGCCGGCCTCTGCGGTGGATACCAGTTCGCGCGCGCCACCGGCTTCGCTGATGATCACCGGCGTGCCGCAGGCGAGCGCCTCGACCCAGGCATTGGCCAGACCTTCCGACCTGGAAACGAGAATGGCGATGTCGGCAGCCGCCGTCAGCTGGGCCAGCTGCTCGTGCGACACGCTGCCCAGAAACCGGATCCGGTCGGCGACGCCCAGCTGCTCGGCCAGCGCCCGGTAGCTCTGCTCCTGCTCTCCCGTGCCGGCCAGCATCAGCTGCGCGTCGGGAAGGCTGGCCATGGCGCGGATCACCAGGTCCTGGTTCTTGCGAGCGATCAGTGCGCCGGTGGTGATGAACAACGGACCCTCGACGCCCAACGCCTGCTTCGCGGCGGCACGGTCGACCGGCACGAACCGGTCCTGGTCCAGCCCGGTATAGTGGATGGTGATCTTGCTTCCATCCATTCCCAAGGCGATCATGTCCTGCTTCAAGGCTTCTGACACCGCCAGCAAGGCGCTGGCCTTGTCTGCCGCTTCCAGCATCTGCTGCCGGCATTTGGCATCGCGGCTCCAGTGATGGATATCCGCGCCGCGCGCCTTGATGGTAAAGGGGATATCGAGCGCCGCCGCGAGTCGCATCGCTGCCGGACCGTCGGGATAGAAGAACTCGGCGTCGATGATGTCGAACCGATGTTCCCGATGCAATCGCTTCACCAGGGCCATCACAGTATTGGCGATGCGTCTGGGATTGGCGCCGCCGCCGACCTTGGGGATCAACCGGAACCGCGGGCGGTACACGTCCATGCCGTGCCATTGCTCGTGTTGTGCGAGGCCATCAAGGGCCTGATAGCGGCGATGTCTGTTGAGCGGCCAGGGCGGTATCCCGACCGGATTGATGACGGTTACGCTGGTCTCCTGCCGGCTGGCAAGCTCGGCCGTCTGCCGCTCGACAAATATGCCGAAATTGGGGGCCGACGCATTCGGAAACAATGTTGAAAGCGTCAGGTTATTGAGCGGCCGGGTCATGGCGGACCTCCTAGCACAGAGGCCCTAAAGCTCCCTTACCAGCCGCACCGCGACGCCAATCCATTCGGGCTCATTGACGATTTGCTGGCGTGCACCGCTGCCAAGCGGCAGGATCTGCAGGCGGTTGTCCTGATGCCCGATCAGGCGGCCGAACAGGAAGCGTCCCGCCGGACGGGGCACCAGAATATCACGATTGAGAGCGGCCGAAAACTGATCCGCTGTGCGCCGCGAAAGCAAGACGTCATCGCCCGCGCGATAATCTCCCACGCTGCTCTTCACGCGCAGCGCCACCATCGCCGGCTCGATCGCGGGTTGATATATATGTTCCACCTTGCTGAGGGCATGTGCGCCCTTGTGATCCAGTATCGCGGCGACCGGGAGCTCTTCCTGGTCTGGCAGGGCGAGCAAAGCCGCGCTGTCGACGCCAAGCGCGTCGGCAATCCGGTTCAGCCAGTCCAGTGACAATGTCCGGGTGCCGGTCTCCAGCCGACCGATGGTCTGGGCGGTGGTGGCGGGCCTGCACCGTCTGGCGACCTCGTCCAGCGTCATTCCCTTGGCCTTGCGAACGTCTCGGATACGGCTGATCATGCTGCTCTCCAAACCTATATGGTTTTATCCTTTCCTACATTATTGAGAAAATGGCAAGAGGATTATCACCTAGAATAGGAGGTTTCATGTCTAAAAAAATAACCGCAACGGCTCAAGCATTTTCAGGCCCGCGGCTGCTCGCCGAGCGGGCCCTGCCCCAGGATGGGGAAGAGCGCGGCAGCGGCCAAAGGAAATACCGGCGCGTGCGAAGCGTCACCGTGAACCTGTCGGAATCGCCGCTGGGATGGCTGCACGCGCATGGTCATCTGTCGGACCGGCAGTTTGATGCCGGCGAATTGCTGCGCGCCGACTGGGAACGGGCCAATCTTGCGCCGCGGACGACGATGCGCTGGGACGGCATTCCGATTGTCCGACAAAAGCGCCGGGTCCCGGCGATGCTCAGCGAACCCGAAGCCCAGGTCGCAGCAAAGCAGCGCTTCGACAGCGCGCTGGATCATCTCGGGAGCGATTTGTCGGATATTGCCTGGCGGATCATCTGCGGTGGGGAGGGGACACCGGTTGCGGAGAAAAATCTGGGGTGGCCGGCACGGTCGGGGAAACTGGTGTTGAAAATAGCGCTCGACCGGCTGGCGATTTTCTACCGCCTCCCTGGCTGATTATATCTTGTTGAGGCGTTCGACTTCTTCGGCCAGTTCCAGCCAGCGCATTTCGGCGACATCCTTTTCGTCGGCCAGCGCGCTGTTCTCCCGCGTCAACGCATCAAAGCGCGCAAAATCGCGGGTGTAAAGATCGGGATCCGCCAGCAGCTGTTCGATCTCGCCGACCCGCTGGTCGATCGCCTCGATCCGCTCCGGCAAGAGATCATAGTCGCGCTGATCCTTGTAGCTCAGTTTTTTGCTGGGACTGCTGGATCGGGAGCCTGCCTGGGCGGCAACCGGGGCCGGCTTGGATGACGATTTCTGATCTGTTTCGACCTGCTTGCGCTTGGCTTCCCATTCGGCGTAGCCGCCTGCGATAATATCGACCTGGCCACTGCCATCCAGTCCCAGCGTCACGGTCACCGTCCGATCCAGAAAGTCGCGATCATGGCTGACCAGCAAGACGGTGCCTTCGTAGTCTGCAATCACTTCCTGCAGCAGATCAAGCGTCTCGAGATCCAGGTCATTGGTCGGTTCGTCGAGCACCAGCAGGTTCGACATGCGCGCGAATTCGCGGGCGAGCAGGAGGCGGGATTGCTCGCCCCCGGACAGGGTCCCGACCTTTGCGTCGATCAGCGTGGGGGCGAACAGGAATTCCTTGAGATAGCCCTGCACATGCTTCTTGGTTCCGCGCACGTCGATCCAGTCGCTGCCATCGGCCAGCACGTCGCGGACTCTCTTGTCGGGTGTCAGCAGGCTGCGTTGCTGGTCGATGAAAACGCCGTTCAGCGTCTTGGCAAGGGCCACGCTTCCGGTATCGGGTTCCAGTTCACCGGTCAGCATTTTGAGCAGCGTTGTCTTGCCGGCCCCGTTGGCTCCGACAATGCCGATGCGGTCGCCGCGCTGGATGCGCAGCGAGAAATTCTGGATGATGACCCGCTTCGACTCTCCTTCGCCGAATGACTTGGAAATGTCCGTTGCAGTAATCACCGATTTGGTTCGGCTGTCGTCCGCTTCCGCCTGCAGCTTGGCCGCGCCCGCCGGACCGATCATCGCTGCCCGCTGGGCGCGCATCTCCCACAGCTTCTCCAGCCGACCCTGGTTCCGCTTGCGGCGCGCCGTCACGCCGCGTTCAAGCCAGTGCGCCTCGAGTTTCAGCCTCGCGTCCAGCCTTTCCGCCGAACGGGCTTCGTCGGCATAGATTTTCTCCATCCACGCATCATAGCCGCCGAAGCCGACCTCCAGTCGCCGAAGGGCGCCGCGGTCCAGCCACAATGTTTGCTTCGTCAACCGGGTCAGAAAGGTTCGGTCGTGAGAGATCGTGATAAACGCGCCCTTGTAGCGTCCCAGCCACTCCTCCAGCCAGTCGATCGCGCCCAGGTCCAGATGGTTGGTCGGCTCGTCGAGCAGCAGCAGGTCCGGCTGCGAGGCCAGCGCCCGGCACAGCGCGGCACGGCGCTTTTCGCCGCCGCTGGCCTTGTCGGCCCGGGTGGAAAGGTCGGTTCCCAGCTGATCGGCAATCGCCTCGACTTCATGCAATGCCGGTCCCGTGTCTCCGGAGACAGCAAAGTCGCGCAATGTTGCGAACGGCGTGAAATCCGGTTCCTGCTCCAGCATCACGATATTGACGCCCGGCTGGATGACCCGCTTGCCCTTGTCCGCCTCGATTTCGTTGGTGATCAGTCGCAACAGCGTGGTCTTGCCGGCACCATTGCGCCCGATCAGCGCCAGCCGGTCACGCGGGCCTACATGCAGATCGAGGTCGCGGAACAGCCATCCTTCACCCTGGTGAAGCGAGAGATTCTCATAGGAAAAAATAGGGGGCTGCGACATGATCCCAGCGCGTTAGGGCCAAGCGGGTTTCGGCTCAAGCCTTCTCTTTTCGATTATGGTCATTGACCTGCGATGGCATATCGGATTGTTAGGCGTGAATGGGACAAGATCGGCGATTGGAACATGACTTGCGCATCGTATATCTCAACGGCGACTATGTCCCCAGGACAGCCGCCAAAATCTCCGTTTTCGACCGCGGCCTGCTGTTTTCCGATGCCGTCTACGAAGTGGTTTCGGTCATCGATGGCCGGCTGATCGACATGGAACGGCACGTCACACGCCTGGAGCGGTCGCTCGGCGAGCTGTCCATCAATGCCTTTGCAGACTGGTCCGGGATTGCGCGAAAGCTGGTGGCAAAAAACGGCCTGCAGGAGGGGCTGGTCTATCTCCAGGTGTCGCGCGGGGTGATGGAGGATCGCGACTATCGCTGGCCTGCACCCGGCACCGCCCCCACCATATTCGCCTTCGCCCAGTCGCGGGACCTGATCGAAAACCCGCTCGCTGGCCGGGGCATGCGGATCATCACCCGTCCGGACCTGCGCTGGCAGCGATGCGATATCAAGACCACGCAGCTGCTCTACGCTTCGCTGATGAAGATGGAGGCCGTGGCCGCGGGCGTCGATGATGTTTGGATGACCGAAGGGGACCTGGTCACCGAAGGTACGTCCCAGAATGCTCATATCATCACTCGCGACGGCGTGCTGATTTCGCATCAGCTCGACCGCGCGATCCTGCCGGGCGTGACCCGGATTGAAGCACTGGCGCAGGCGAAGGCGATGGGACTCGCGGTGGAGGAACGCGCCTTTTCAATCGACGAGGCGAAACAGGCGGCGGAGGCCTTCATTTCGTCATCAACCCTGCTTATCATGCCGGTCGTGGAAATTGACGGCCACCAGATCGGCGATGGAAGACCGGGAAATCTGACCGGCCGGATTCGGCAAGCCTATATAGCTGCTGTTCATGCAGGCCCTTCTATAAGGGGTTAAATCAATGGAGAATATTATGAGAATTTCGATTTTACTCGCTGGCGCAGCCCTTGCTTTGGTACCGATGAATTTGGCCCAGGCCGCCGACGTTCAGATCACCGCCCAAAATCCCGTCATCGAACTCAGCGTGTCGGAACAGGTGGACAGCGCCCCCGACACCGCGATGTTCAGCACCGGCGTGGAAACCAAGGCGAAGACCGCAACCGAGGCTCTGCGCGAGAATTCGGTGCAGGCGCGCGCGGTGATCGACCGGCTCAAGTCGCTGGGCATTGCCGAAAAGGATATCCAGACCACCGGCATCAATCTTCGGGCAGATTATGAATATGATCAACCGACGCGCGAAAACCGGTTTGTAGGCTATGTCGTATCGAACCAGGTCTCGGCGACCGTCCATGACATATCGAAGCTGGGCAAGATTCTCGACGCAGTCGTCAGCAGCGGCGCGACCAATTTGAACGGTCCGACCTTCTCGATCGACGATGACAGCAAGATGAAGGACGTGGCGCGGGAGCGGGCGCTTGCCAATGCCAAGGCCCGCGCGATGAGCTATGCCCGGGCGGAAGGTTATACCGGCGTGCGCGTGCTGTCGATCAACGAGGGCATTGCCAACCAGTCCTATGCCCCCGCGGCGCGCATGAAAAGCGAGATCGCATCCTCCGCTCCGCCGGTCGAGCCGGGCCAGGTCGGAACGGTCGTCTCGCTGAGCATCACCTACGAAATGACGCGCTGAGCTGGCGATCTGTCGCCTGAATGCGCCATTCACCTGATGTTAAAACCGCCAAGGCTAGAAGGGTACCCATGTTGAAAAGTTCCATCTTTTTGCCCCTTCTGGCGCTTGGCCTGGTGACGTCTGTACCGCACGCCTCTGCTGCCGCGGATCGCCGCGGCGAGCAGAACGAGGCGCGCGCGCAGATGATGGCGGGAAAGGTGAAGTCCATCCGGTCTATCGAGGACCGGGTTTTGCCCAGGATGTCCGGCAGCGAATATATCGGGCCGGAATTTGATCCCGGTGCCCAGGTCTACCGGCTGAAATTCATTCGCGACGGGCGGGTGATATTCGTCGATGTGGATGGCCGCACCGGAAATATCTTGCGGCAGAGTCGCTGACCATCCGCCAATATTCTCCGGCACTTCTTTTCCCCAATCCGGCACTTTCTAAACCATTGTGCGTTTTCGCCATGGTGATATAGGCTATGCCCCATGAAAAGCACTAATTCGGAGGACATGCATGCGCGTCTTGATCGTTGAAGACGAACCCACGCTCGGCCAGCAGCTCAAATCGACGCTGGAGGCCAACGGCTATGCCATCGACCTGTCGACAGACGGCGAGGATGGCCATTTCATGGGTTCGACCGAAGACTATGACGCGGTGATCCTCGATCTCGGATTGCCCGAAATCGACGGCCTGACCGTGCTTGATCGCTGGCGCAAGGAAGAGCGTAATTTTCCGGTGCTGGTGCTGACCGCCCGCGACAGCTGGTCCGACAAGGTGGCCGGGCTCGACGCCGGTGCCGACGATTATCTGGCGAAACCGTTCCAGACCGAGGAACTGATCGCCCGGTTGCGCGCCCTGATCCGTCGCGCCTCGGGCAATGCATCGTCCGAACTGACCGCCGGCAATGTGCGTCTCGATACGCGATCCGGCAAGGTGACGCTCGACGGCAGTCCGGTTAAGCTGACCGCCCAGGAATATAAGCTGCTGTCCTACCTGATGCACCACAAGGGCAAGGTCGTCTCGCGCACCGAGCTGATTGAGCATATCTATGACCAGGACTTCGACCGCGATTCGAACACGATCGAGGTCTTCGTGACCCGCATCCGCAAGAAGCTGGGAGCGGACGTCATTTCGACCATCAGGGGGCTTGGCTATAGTCTAGAGGATCCCGAAGCCTGAATGAATCCAGCCAGATAGATATTCCGGTCGATGAAGAGGCAACAACAGACCATTCTCGGCTAGGCACGCAGACCACCGGTTCCCTGGGCCGGAGGATGATCGGAATTGCCGCAGCCTGGATCGTGATCCTGCTGTTCGGCGGCGGCTTTGCGCTGGACCGGGTGTTGAACGATGCGGTGACGCGCAATTTCGACAATCAGCTGGAATATGTGCTGACCGCAATGATTGCTTCGGCCGAAATCGGACCCGATGGCGAGGTATTCCTCAATCGACCGCTCGGCGACCAGCGTTTTCTGGAACCGAACAGCGGCCTGTACTGGCAGATCAGCGGCCAGGGGCACGACGATTTCCCCTCGCGCTCGTTGTGGGACCGCACCCTGGAATCGAACATCACGCACGATGATCGCGCGACCCACATCTACGACAGCAAGCAGTTCGAAGACGAGCCGCTGCGCGTTTTGGAACGCACCATAATCCTGCCGGATTCCAGCACCAAATGGCTGTTCCAGGTGGCGCAGAGCCGCGACGGGCTGGATGGCCAGATCACCAACATCCGGTCGATACTGATCAACAGCTTCCTGATTCTGGCCCTCGGCCTGATCGGCATGGCAGCCCTGCAAACACTCTACGGCCTTTGGCCGCTGCGCAAGATTCGCATCGCCATTGCGGCGATGCGCACCGGCCAGCAGCGGCGCGTCGTGGAGCCCATGCCCAACGAGGTGACACCGATGGTCGACGAGCTCAACGCGCTGCTTGACCATAACGAGAAGCAGGCAGAGGAAGCGCGGCGACACGCCGGCAATCTCGCCCATGCGCTGAAGACCCCGCTTACCGTGATCATGAACAGCGCCACCGCCAAAGCCGATGATCTGGCCAACACGGTAATCCGCGAGGCTGGCGTGATGCGGCGACAGGTCGATCACCATCTGGCCCGCGCGCGTGCCGTCGGCAGGCGCGGCCATGCGCACAGTCGCGCCAAGGTCTGGCAAAGCCTGACAGCGGTTGAACGCGCCGTGGGCCGCCTTTATCCGCACGTCCGGATCGACATCGACGGCGACAAGGACGCCGTCGCCTCGGTCGAGCGCCAGGATCTGGACGAAATGATCGGCAATCTCGTGGAGAATGCGGCCAAATATGGTGGCGGCAGTGTCTTTGTCACGGTCGAAGTCCGGGATGAAGTTGTCGAGCTGTTGATCGAAGACGACGGGCGCGGTATCCCCGAAAAGGACCGGCAGCGGATATTCGACCGCGGTGCGAGGCTCGACAGCGGCAAGCCGGGAACCGGGCTCGGTCTGGCCATCGTCCGGGATGTCGCGGAAATTTACGACGGATCGGTATCGCTTGAAGAAAGCGAGGACCTCGGCGGCTTGCTGGTGCGACTTAGATTGCCCAAGTCTGAAATGTCGCTAACCTAGCGTTCCCGCCGATCGCATCTGAAAGCCCGTCGCTATGCTTGGCAAACTCAATATAGCGGTCGCCTTCTCCGAACGATTTGCTCAGCCCGCCCTGTTCGAGAGGGTAATATTCTAGCCCGCGTCGTGCCGTATCTGTTCGTGGTGGCGGATGACCTCGTCGATGATGAAGCGCAGGAATTTTTCAGAGAATTCCGGATCGAGATTGGCGTCGCTGGCCAGCTGGCGCAACCGGGCGATCTGCTCTTTCTCCCGGGCATTGTCGGCAGGGGGCAGATTGTTCTTCGCCTTATATTCGCCCACGGCCTGGGTCACCTTGAACCGTTCGGCAAGCATGAACACCAGCGCAGCATCGATATTGTTGATGCTTTCGCGGAATTGTTGCAGTGTTTTGTCCATTATTTGTCGCCTGGTTTCGGCCGACCGGAGTTTCCGTCCCGCATGCGCGCAACGCAATCCCCTGTGGCGTTATTTAACTTGCCTTATCCCTAGTGACTTGCCACATCCGGTGCAACATGTCAGCAACGGTCCATCATCTCGGGCGGGACACCACGCCTTCGCTTGAACCCCTCATGTCACTGGTCGCCAGCGACATGAATCACGTCAACAGCGTCATTCTCGACCGGATGCAATCCGAAATCCCCCTGATACCGGAACTTGCCGGACATCTCATCGCCGGTGGCGGCAAGCGCATGCGCCCGATGCTGACCCTCGCGGCGGCAAAGCTGATCGGCTATCCCGGTGATCGCCATTTCAAGCTCGCGGCGGCGGTTGAATTTATCCATACCGCGACCCTGCTGCACGACGATGTTGTCGACGGATCGGACATGCGGCGCGGGAAAACCGCCGCCAACCTCATTTTCGGCAATCCGGCCACCGTGCTCGTCGGCGACTTTCTGTTCAGCCGCTCGTTCGAACTGATGGTCGAGGATGGCTCGCTGAAAGTTTTGAAAATATTGTCCAACGCGTCGGCAGTAATCGCCGAGGGCGAAGTCAATCAGCTCACCGCACAGCGCAAGATCGAGACCAGCGAAGACCGCTACCTCGATATCATCGGTGCCAAGACAGCGGCCCTGTTCGCCGCCGCCAGCCGCATTTCCGCGGTGGTAGCCGAATGCGACGACGAAATCGAACTGGCGCTCGACAGTTATGGCCGCAATCTTGGTATCGCCTTCCAGCTGGTTGACGACGCCATAGACTATAGCTCCGACCGGGAAACCATGGGCAAGGATGCCGGTGACGATTTCCGCGAAGGCAAGGTGACCCTGCCGGTCATTCTCGCCTATTCGCGGGGCAGCGAGGAGGATCGCAAATTCTGGAAGGATGCGATCATCGGGCACAAGTCGGCGGACGAGGACCTCGCGCACGCGACCAGCCTGATTCGTGCGACGGGCGCGATGACCGACACGATGTCCCGGGCCCGCCATTATGGTCAAAGGGCGATTGATGCGCTGGGTATTTTTGCTTCGGGAAAAGCCAAGGACGCGATGACCGAGGCAGTTGAATTTGCCATATCCCGCGCCTATTGAGGCGTTTCAGGACAGGAACAGAAGATGGCCGCACGAATTTATCAGAATCCCAGAAACGCGATGCAGTCGGGCAGGGCGCTGACCCACAAGTGGGTGCTCGAGTTTGAGCCGGCGGAAGCGCGCAAGCCCGACCCGCTGACCGGCTGGGCGGGATCGGGCGACACGCAGCGGCAGGTGACGCTGAACTTTGCCACCTGTGACGCGGCCAGGGCCTATGCTGACAAGCATGGTATCGTCTATGCGGTAATCCCGACGCCGCACAAGACGCTCAAGATTCAGGCGTACGCCGACAATTTTCGCTAGCATTGTTCCGTCGCGGTCCCATGAAAGGGGTCAGCGGGGCTGCAGCAGCAACAGCAGTTTGACGTCGATCCCGGCACCCTCGCGGCGCTTCCGGGCGACAAATTCGTCCAGCTGCGCCAGCGGCACCCGGTGGACAATAATATCCTCGCCATCGACACCGCCGCCTTCACCGATCTTGGTCAGATTTTTTGCCCTGAACAGCGAGAAACTTTCCGAAACCATGCCCGGCGAGGAATAAAATTCGCCGCAATCTTCCATGATTGCGGCCCGATATCCGGTTTCCTCTTCCAGCTCGCGGATCGCCGCGACCGCGCTGTCTTCGTCGCCATTCTCGTCATGATCGCCCACCAGCCCGGCCGGCAGCTCGATGCAGGCCTTGCCGAGCGGTACGCGATATTGCTCGACCAGAAGCACATGACCGTCGTCGATCGCAAGGATGACCGCTGCCTTGATGCCGCGGCTGCGCGATACATATTCCCATTTGCCTTCGCGCTTGGCCGTGATGAACCGGCCTTCCCACATGACCTCGACCTTCTGGTCCTCGCCGGCGCTCAAAGTTCGATCAGCCGGTCGGGCAGTTCGTTGGGATTCTGGTCGGTCTTGGGGAAATGCTGGGCAAGCACCAGACCCATCTGGCGGACCGCTTCGGCCATGCCTTCGCCCGGCTGTCCGGCCCGGACCCGATCAATCAACGCGACCATGGCCTCGCCCCAAATCGCCGGTTCGACCTTGGCGGTGATCGCCTCGTCAGCCACGATTTCCGCGCGATGTTCGCGCATCGACAGATAGAGCAGGATGCCGGTACGGCCGACGGTCCGATGATCGGTCGATACCCGGAACAGGGATACCGCCCGCCGGCGCACCCGTGCTCTCTTGATCGGCGGCGGGGTCAGGACAAACAGCAGCGGCTTCCAGATCAGGATCAGCCGGGTGCCGAAAAATTTCAGCGCGGCGAACACGAACAACGCCCAATAAGGCAGGGCAGTGATGCCGCTCCAGCCGCCGGCCAGCCAGTCGATGCCTTGCAGATAGATTTCCGGAAACAGGCTGACCACCAGCAGCGCCGTGAGCGCCACCAGCCCCGATATCGCCCAGGCGACATCGCCATAGGAGTCGGACTCGCCCGTCACGATGGTGACGATCTCGCCGTCGGTCGACTTTTCCGCCAAAGAGACGGCCGAGGTTACGATCTGGTGATCATCCGGCGTGAACTGGTTGACTTTGCTCATCACCAGCCCCCCGATGCGCCGCCGCCGCCAAAGCTGCCGCCGCCGCCGCCAAAGCCTCCGCCCCCGAATCCGCCACTGCTGCCGCCCCCGAATCCGCCGCCGCCCCAGATGACAACCGGACCGGCGCCACGGCGATAGCGTTTGCCGCCCCGGTTCGAGAACATCGGGATGATCACGAAGAAGATCAGAATGAAGCCCCAGAAAATGATCAGACCGATATTCTCGCCGTCGCTTTTACCGGTCTGCTGTTCCGCATCCTGCGCGATCAGCCGTGCCTCGTCTTCGGGCAGCGTGAGCTGCGAGGAAATGCGATCCACGCCGGCGATGACGCCGCCCGCCATATTGCCGTCGCGAAACTGCGGCAGGATATCATTCTGGATGACCATGCTGGACAGGGCATCGGTCATGATGCCCTCGAGACCATAGCCCACTTCTACGCGCACCTTGCGCTCGTTTGGCGCAACCAGCAGGATCAGGCCATTGTCCTTCTCGGCCTCGCCTTCGCCATCCTGACCGATGCCCCAGGTCCGGCCCAGTTGGTAGCCATAGTCCGCGATATCATAGCCTTCGAGGCTGTTGACCGTTGCCACGACAAGCTGCCGGTTGGACTGGGTTTCGAGCGCTTCCAGCTTGGCGGTAAGCTCCGCCTCCTGCGCCGGATCCAGCAGATCGGCCTGATCGACCACCCGGCCCGTCAGTTCGGGAAAGCTTTGTGCGGAAACCGGCCCAGCCATCGCCACAAAGGCGATAGCCAGGCCGGCAAATATGGCTTTAATCGGCAGAACGGATCGCAGCGAGAGCACTTCTAGAATTGCACGTCGGGTGCTTCGTCCGCGCCTTCCGTCGTCGCCTGGAACGGTGTCATGGGCTCGGCTCCGTGAATGATCTTCGCGCCGATGATGTCGGGGAAGGTACGGATCGTCGTGTTATACTGCCGGACCGCTTCGTTATAATCGCGGCGGGCCACGTTGATCCGGTTTTCCGTGCCTTCCAGCTGGCTCTGCAGCGCTAGGAAGTTCTGGTTCGACTTGAGGTCGGGATAGGCTTCCACGGTCGCCAGCAAGCGTCCCAGGCCCTGCGACAGCGCACCCTGGGCTGCGGCAAATTCCTGGACCTTGGCGGCGTCTTCGAGATCATCGGCGCTGACCTGGACAGAACTCGCCTTGGCACGCGCCTCGACCACGGCGGTCAGCGTGTCCTGCTCCTGGGTGGCAAAGCCCTTCACGGTTTCGACAAGATTGGGGATCAGATCGGCGCGGCGCTGATAGCTGCTTTCGACATCGGCCCATTTCGCCTTGGCATTTTCTTCTGCCGTCGGCACGCTGTTGATCCCGCACGCGCTCAGCGAAAGCGCCACGGCCGGTACCACCAGAAATTTGATCCATTTGTTCAGCATGTTCGAATACCCTCCATCCAGACGGCAATGCGCCGCTCCATTTGTAAAAAATAGGCGCGCGGGGGCGCTTTTGCAACGGCTGCGCTCGACAATATGATAATTTTCATACATTTACCGCGCTTTGCAAGCGGGAAGAGATATTTATGATAGAAGAGTTCAAGACATTCATCCTCAAGGGCAATGTCCTTGACCTAGCCGTCGCCGTGATCATCGGCGCCGCCTTTGCCACGATCACCACGTCACTGACCGAAGACGTGATCATGCCCGTGGTCAGCGCGATTGTCGGTGCGCCCGATTTTTCCTCCCTGTTCATTCTCCTGGGGTCGCCGCCGGCCGATTATGCCGGCTCGATGACCGACTATGCGGCGCTGAAGGAAGCCGGCGTACCGATGCTCGGTTGGGGCCAGTTCCTGACCGTGGTGATAAATTTCGTCATTCTCGCCTTCATCATCTTCATGATCGTTCGCGCGGCCAACAAGGTGATCGCGAAGAAGGAAGTCGAAGCCGCGGATCCAGGACCCAGCGAGATTGATCTGCTGACCGAAATAAGGGACAGCCTCAGAAAATAGCGGCTGGAACCGGCCTGTGTCATCCTCGCTGGCGGCCACCCGCGCAGCGCGGGCAAAATGCCGTCAAATGCGGGACGACACGGGGCCGCTTATTTTACATGGGAGACTTGGAAAAACGCCGCAAAAAACGCGCGATAATGCAAAAATAATCGCATGATTATAATGGGTTGCATTGGGGCTGCATTTTTTCAGATACAGCCGTAATTTTCACTACTATAGGCCCCGCTCAGCTGGAATGATTCCCAGCTGAATTGAACTTCCATAGGGGACTGATTATTATGCGTAAGATCGCTGTTTTCGCTGCAACCGCAGCTGTACTCGCTTTGACTGCTTGCAATGCTCCAGCTGAAGATGCTGCTGTAACTGAAGAAGTTGCGACCGAAGAAGTTGCACCTGCTGAAGACGCAATGGCTGCTGAAGAAGTTGCTCCGGTAGCTGAAGAAGCAACCGCTGAAGCTGCTCCTGCAGACGAAGCTGCTGCACCTGCAGAAGAAGCTGTTACCGAGTAAGCTCGCAATATCTGGATATCCCTTTGGGGAACTAGAGGAGGGTCAACCGCAAAACGGTTGGCCCTTTTTTTTACTGTTGTGGAACCATTGCCGAAGGGTGTAGTTGTGTCGCTGAGGGGCTTCTTTTGCTCCTTCAAATAAATGAGGGATTAACATGCGTAAACTGATGATTTTGACCGCTTCTACTGCAGCTCTGGCGCTCAGCGCCTGCGCGCAGGAAGACACCAGCGGCGCTGAAACCGAAACCGAAGTCCAGGCTCAGGAAGCCGAAATGGAAGCGGACCGGCTCGACGAAGCCGCTGATGCCGCTCCCACCGAAGCTGGCGAAGAAATGATGGAAGAAAAGGCGGACGCCATGGAAGACAAGGCGGACGTCCTGGAAGAGAAAGCTGACGAAGAAGAAGGCGCTCTCGCCCAGTAATCACGAATTCCCTTTGGGGAACTAGAGGAGGGTCAACCGGGTAACCGGTTGGCCCTTTTTCTTGTCTGTGCACTGTTCATTCAGAATTAAACCCCTATATAGGTCCTGCCGGTTTCGACCGGATATGGCGATAAATTGCGATGTGCAATAGACGCAGCGGACCCGGGGGCAGTACCCGGCGGCTCCACCATTTCAGGCGATTTGCAGCTTTGCAGGACGCCTTTGTTGATGGGGCCGAACTAGGATCGACGGGTGTTCAAAAACGTTATTTTTGCCCGGCCTGAGTATGCCGTGATTGCTCAAAACCTATAAGTGCAAACGATAATGAAGCACTCGCTATCGCTGCCTAACCCATTGACCTCACGGTCTTAAGTTAGAAAGCTACGCGCGGTTGAACCCACCGGGCAACAGAAGGGAATTCAGCGGTTTGGAAGGCACCGGGCAACAGAAGCCTTCCACTTTCCCCGAATCCGGTGACCGCTCAGCGCAATTGGCTGGCCGGCACCGCTAATAGTCAGAATTGTAGACGCGGCTGAGTTCGATCGCTTCGATCATCTTGGCGCCGGCCATGAAAACCGCGCCCGTTGCCGCCAGAAACAGCATTTTCCCACCCCATCCCGGATATTGAGCCAGATAGACCTGGCCCCGTGCGACCGCGCCGGTGGCCAATGCATAGGTGATGAGAAAGGCCTCGAACTTGGTCTTGATTACAAAGAGACGTCGGATCTTGTTCCACATGCTCTTTCAATAGCAAGCGCCGTGCCAAGCGCAGGAAACCGGGATTCTGTGAAAATCAAAATGGTAAACTGTAAGTTAACCCGACAGCGGCGACCGCTCAGTTGTCCAGCTCGGCCAGCCGGCAGCTTTCCAGCAGCCGGGTTCGTGCCTGCCGGATGGAACCGATCAGCGCCGGATCGGACAGTTGGCCCGGATTGATGGCTTCGGGCCAATGGTCGCTGACGATGTCAGCGATCATGTCCAGTTTCTCGGCGCTGGCCAGAAACCGTTCGTCCACGGTCGCGGGATCAGCCACAACCCGCAGGCGCAGGCAGGCAGGTCCGCCTCCATTGGCCATGGATTGCCTGACATCGACCGGGCAAAGACGGCGAATGGGACCATTGCCGGCAACCAGGTCCTGAAGATAGCTCCACACCGGCTGGTTGTCACGGGCTTCGGTGGGCAGGATCAGCGCCATGCCGCTTCCATCGGGGAGTGTCACCAGCTGCGCGTTGAACAGATAGGAAGCAATGGCGTCCGCCAGGCTGACCCGGTCTGCAGGCACTTCGATAATCTCGGTCTCCGGCAGCCGGTCACGCAAATCCTGATAAAATGCAGCCGAATCTTCAAATGCCTGCTCGTGGGCAAACAGCACATTCTCGTTCGCCACAGCCACCACGTCGTTGTGAAAGGCCCCAGCAGCAATCGCCTGTTCGGACTGCTGGACAAACAGCACTGATTGGGCTTCGTTGAGCCGCGCAACCGCTTTCGAGGCCTCGACATGCTGGCGCGCGGGGAAGCGGCCGCCTGAGACGCCATATACGAATATTTCGACGCCTGCGTCATCATGGCGCGCACACAGCCGCATGTGATTGGCGGCCCCTTCGTCGCCAAATGGTTGTGGCACGGGCGCGTGCACAGCGAAATGGACCGGATCGGCAAAGGCAATCCCGAGCTGCTGCAACGTTCCTGTCCATTCGTGGCTCCGGTGCGGCATGGTTTGCAGATTGGCAACGGTCAGATGGCATCGCGAATCCTGCGTATCCGGGGCAGGTGAAACGGTTGCGGCATTGGCCGCCCACATTGAAGAGGCGGACAGGGCGGCGGCGCGCAGGTGCGCCTCGGTCTCGCCGACAGTCGTTCCGAGATTTTTCAGCCATGCATCATTGGGCCGGTCCAGTGGCATGAAAAATCCCTGGGCGAGGCCAAGGTCCAGATTATGCCGCATCTTCTCGATGCCCTGCAGCGCCGCTTCGCGGGGATATGCTGTTTCGCCGGCATGGGAAGATGACGCCATATTGCCGAAGCTCAGGCCCGCATAATTGTGGCTCGGTCCGATGATCCCGTCGAAGTTTATTTCCACCAGCCTGCTCATCGCGGGATATGCCAGATCGTGTCCCCGACGCCGAGCCCCAAGGTCTCTGCGGCCTGCCGATCGATCGCGACACCCCCGTCATTTTCGGTGATCATCGCATAGCCCGCCCGGAATTTTTCCAGCGATCCGCTGGATATGATCGACTTGATATCGCCCTCCTCGATGGCCGTGATCGCTGCCAATTTCGAATTGCGGACGCTGGTGACATCGTTGGTTTTCGCGACCATCGTCGGGCCGCCGTCAAAAATATCGACATAGCCGTCATAGGAGAAATTTTCATTTTCCAGCATGCGCATCGCCGCTCGGCCGCTGGTATGCGGCACGCCGATCACGGTGCGCGCGGAATCGCTCAGCATCGCTGTATATATGGGATGTTTCGGCATCAGGTCGGCGATGAACTGGTTGCCGTGAATCGCGTTGAAATAGTCGGCTTCCTGAAAGCTCATGCCAAAGAACCGGCCGGCAAGTCCGTCCCAGAAGGGCGAACCGCCCGCCTCGTCGATCACGCCGCGCAATTCGGCAAAAATCTTGTCGCCGAAGCGGGAGCGGTGCTCCTTGACGAAAAGATAGCGGCTGCGGGCCAGCAACATGCCCAGCCCCCCGGCGCGCTCCCCCGGATGCAGGAAAAGCCCGCCCACTTCGCTTGCTCCCTCGAGGTCGGTGACAAGGCTCAGCATCTGGGCGCTGAACGTGCGTTCCAGCTCCTTGCTGGTCTGCGAGAGGGTGCTCAGCCGATAGGAATAGAAGGGCCAGGTCTGGCCGACCTTGGTGAACAGCTGGGATGTACCCCGCACTGCTCCGGTTTCGACATTTTCCAGCACCATGATGAACAGGTCATCGCCCTGTTGCTCCGCCGTGCTCTGATACGCGCTTTCGGACCGCTCCAGCTTGGCAGTCAGCGAGTCCCGATCGGCAGGCAGATTGGTAAAGCCGCCTCCGGTCAGTTTCGCCATTTCGTAGAGATGCTGCAAGTCATCGACCTGCGCTGCGCGTATCCGGAAACTCATAATCCTCCCTTTTCGGCGATCCGCATGATGGTCAGCGCCGACAATTGCGTCCGCTCGACCAGGCTTTCCGTGATCAGAAATTCATCGGAGCTGTGGATTGCTCCGCCCCGGACGCCCATAGTATCGACCACCGGTATGCCGCAAGCCGCGATATTATTGCCGTCACAGACGCCGCCAGTCCCCCGCCAGCTGATATCCAGGCCCAGGTCCGCTCCGCATTGCTTGACGAGGCCGAACAGCTTCCGAGCTTGCGGGTCAATCGGCTTGGGCGGCCGCCCGAACCTACCGTGACAATGGACGCCCAGATCATGGGCTTTGGCGATGGCTGCAACCAGACGGTCCAGGGCCTGTTGCGCCTCGTCCTGATCAGCAAGCGATTTTGGCCGGAAATTGACGCGCAGGATCGCGTGATCGGGAACCGCATTGTTCGGGCCGCCGCCGTCGATCTTCGCCGGATTGACGCTCAGCCCGTCCCGGTGCAGCGCCTTGAGTTGCAGGGCCATGTCGGCCGCTGCAATCAGCGCATTGCGACCCTCGTCCGGATTGCGCCCGGCATGGGCGCTCTTGCCGGTGAAGATGATCGAGAAATTGCCGCTGCCGCCGCGTTCTCCTGCCAGCGTACCGTCGGGCAGGGCTGGTTCGTAGGTGAGGGCCGCGGCCTTGCCCTTGGCCAGTCGCTGGATCAGCGAGGCGGACGAACCGGAGCCCACTTCCTCGTCGCTGTTGATCATCACGTCATAGCCGATCCGGCTGGCCAGCGGGCTTTGCTCAAGCAATTGCAGAGCGCCGAGCATGACCGAAATCCCGCCCTTCATGTCGGCCAGGCCCGGGCCGTTCAGCACGCCGCTGTCCAGCTCGCTGATCTGCTGGAAGGCATGGTCCGCCGGAAAGACCGTATCCATATGGCCGGTCAGCAGGATCCGGACCGGTGCCTCCGGTCGGACCGAGACGGTTAGATGCTGGCCGCGCTGAACGCGATCAACGGAACCATCCGCGCGGACCGCTTCGACCGGATCGGGATCGACCAGCCTGGCGTCGCCTGGCAATACCGAAAAGGCGTCGGCGAGCAGTCCTGCAACGGATTGCAGGCCGTCGAGATTGGTGGTGCCGCTATTGATCTCTGCCCATCCAATCGTGCGGGGCAGGAGAGGCAGGGCGCTGGCCTGCTCCAGTGTCTGTTGTTCGGGAAGGGAATCTGCTTTCATCTGCAACCGATAGCATTTGTCCTGCCCGCTTGCCACCCGCAGTGTCGCCACAAAAAGTCTGTCCTACATCGGCGCGGATTGATAGGCTTGCGATGCGTATCGCCTGCAGGGTCAGGCGGCCTTTGTTTCAGGAGCACCGGATATGACCAAGAGCAATTGTTGGACAAAGACTACGGATTGCCGGAAACTGCCCTGCTTGCCAGCAATATTGGCCAACCATTTGTTTATCAAAGATTTTAGGGCAGAATCTACAGTGGAAAGAAAGATTCCTATAACCTTGTAAAGTTTGTAAAGTTCGTCGCCGGTAGTTTCCTTTTGGCCCCTCCCATTTACAGCGCGAACAAGAGCCGCCATAGACGGCAGCGATTCCTCCCCGGAAAATTTTGAACTCTTGCAGAGCAATCTGTAAGCCCGGATTGATAGATTGAAACGAGGAAGAAAAATGTCCGAATATGTCAGCCAGAACGATATCCAGATCGCCCAGGAACTGTTTGATTTCGTCAACGATCGCGCCTTGCCCGGAACCGGCGTGGACGGCACGAAGTTCTGGCAGGATTTTTCCGCATTGCTCGCAAGATTTGCGCCCCGCAATGCCGAACTGCTGGCCAAGCGGGATCAACTGCAGGCACGGATCGACGCCTGGCATGTCGACCACAAGGGACAGGCTGTTGATCAGGCTGAATATCAGGGGTTTTTGAAGGAAATCGGCTATCTGGTCGACGAACCGGCTCCCTTCGCCATCACGACCGAAAATGTGGACCCGGAAATCGCGACCATGGCGGGACCGCAACTGGTGGTGCCGTCGCTCAACGACCGCTTCGTCCTGAACGCAGCCAATGCGCGGTGGGGCAGTCTGTATGACGCATTCTACGGAACAGACGCCCTGGATGCGCCGCCAGCAAAACCGGGCGGCTATGACCCGCACCGCGGCGCCGCGGTGATCACGGCGGCAAAGGCCTTCTTGGACGAAGCCTTCCCGCTCGCAACGGGTAAATGGGCCGACTATGCTGGCGGCGAACTGACACTTGCCGATCCCGGGCAACTGGTCGGCCGCAATGGCGATTCCTTTCTGCTGCGCCACAACGGGTTGCACGCCGAAGTGGTGATCGATGCAAACAGTCCGATCGGCAAGGACGATCCCGCACATATTGCCGACGTTGTGCTGGAATCGGCCTTGACCACGATCATTGATATGGAAGATTCGGTCGCCGCCGTCGACGCCGAGGACAAGGCCTTGGCATATAGCAACTGGCTGGGTCTGATGCGGGGAGATCTCGACGCATCCTTTGCAAAGGGCGGAAAGACCGTCGAACGCAAGGCCAACCCGGACCGGGACTATGTCGATCTCGACGGCAAGGCTTTCACGCTACAAGGCCGCAGCTTGATGTTCGTCCGCAATGTCGGCCACCTGATGACCAATCCGGCGGTGCTGCTGGCCGATGGCTCGGAAGCGCCGGAAGGCCTGCTCGACGGCGTCTTTACCAGCCTGATCGCAATGCACGATATCAAGGGTTTGGGCGATCTGCGCAACAGCCGCGCCGGTTCGATCTATATCGTGAAACCGAAGATGCACGGCCCCGAAGAATGCGCCTTCACCAATGATCTGTTCGATGCGGTGGAAGACATGCTGGGTCTCGACCGCAACACGATCAAGGTCGGCGTGATGGACGAGGAGCGCCGAACCTCGGCCAATCTCGCCGCCTGTATTCATGCGGTGAAAGACCGGGTGGTGTTCATCAACACCGGCTTCCTCGACCGCACCGGCGATGAAATCCACACCTCGATGCAGGCCGGTGCGATGCTCGCCAAGGGTGACATCAAGAAGAGCGACTGGATCACCGCCTACGAACAGCGCAACGTCGCCATCGGCCTTGCCTGCGGCATGTCCGGCAAGGCGCAGATCGGCAAGGGCATGTGGGCCGCCCCGGACATGATGGCCGACATGATGGAACAGAAGATCGGCCACCCGATGACCGGTGCCAATACCGCCTGGGTACCCAGCCCCACCGCGGCGACGCTGCACGCGATCCACTATCACCGGGTCAATGTCTTCGACCGGCAGAAGGAAGTCGCGGGCGAGGGCATCGCCCCGCTCGAAAAGCTGCTGACCATCCCGCTTGCCGACGGCCACAACTGGTCGGACGAGGAAATCGAGCACGAACTGGACAATAACGCGCAAGGCATTTTGGGCTATGTGGTGCGCTGGATCGACCAGGGCATCGGCTGCTCCAAGGTCCCCGACATCAACGATGTCGGCCTGATGGAAGACCGTGCGACCTTGCGCATCTCGTCGCAGCATATGGCCAACTGGATGCTGCACGGCGTCTGTTCGGCCGAGCAGGTCGACGCCGCGCTGTTGCGGATGGCGGCCAAGGTCGATGGTCAGAACGAAGGCGATCCGCTGTACCGGCCAATGGCATCCAATCCCGATGACAGCTTGGCGTTTCAGGCGGCCCGCGATCTGGTGTTCAAGGGCGTCGAGCAGCCGAGCGGCTATACCGAACCGCTGCTTCATGCCTACCGGCGGAAGCTGAAGGCGGCCGGCTAGGCGGCTGGCGTCAGCAGGCGGGCGATGGCGACAAATTCGTCGACGCTCACCGTTTCCGGCCGCCGGGCGCTGTCGATGCCAAGAGCTTCCAATGCTTCCAACGCACCGGCCACGCCCTTCAGGCTCTGCCGGAGCATCTTGCGGCGCTGCCCGAAGGCCGCTTGGGTAAGATCGGCCAGAACCCTGGGATGGACGCCTTCCGGCTGGGCCTTGGGAGTCAGATGCACGATCGCCGACATCACCTTCGGTGGTGGCGTAAAGGCCGACCGATGCACGGTCATCGCCAGCCTCGCGTTGCAGCGCCACTGCGCCAAGATCGTCAGCCGCCCGTAGGCCTCGCTGGCCTCGCGCGCGACGATCCGGTCGGCGACCTCGCGCTGGAACATCAGGGTCAGCGACTGCCATTGCGGCGGCCACTGCGGTTCGGACAGCCACTTGATTAATAGCGCCGAACCAACATTATAGGGCAGGTTGGATACGATATGAAAGGGAGCGTCAAACAGGCTGGCCAGGTCGACCCTCATCGCGTCATCGTCGATCACCTCGAGCTGGTCCGAAAAATGCTCGCCCAGCTCTGCCAGCGCCGGCAGACAGCGGCGATCCCGTTCCACCGCCGTTACCCGCGCGCCGGCCTGGAGCAGAGCCCGGGTCAGGCCGCCCGGTCCTGGTCCCACTTCGAAGACCGTCTGCCCATTGAGATCACCGGGAACCGCGGCAATCCGGTCGAGCAGCTGCATGTCGAACAGGAAATTCTGGCCGAGCGCCTTGTTGGCCGACAGTCCGTGTTTCTTGATCACCTCCCGCAGCGGGGGCAGGGCTGCGCGCTCTTTCAACGGTGGTGATTCTGGCGATTGGTGACGGCCGTGGCAGCCATCTGGATCGCGGCAATCATCGAACGCGGATCGGCGATATCCTGGCCGGCAATGTTGAAGGCGGTGCCATGGTCGGGAGACGTGCGGACAATCGGCAGTCCCAGCGTGATGTTTACGCCATCAAAGAAGTGCAGGGTCTTCAGAGGAATCAGGGCCTGATCATGATAGGGGCAAAGCGCGACGTCATATTTGCTCCGCGCTTCCTCGTGGAACATGGTGTCGGCCGGAAGTGGATCGGTGATGTCCATTCCCTGATCGCGCAGCTTGTCTATTGCCGGACGCATGATCAGCTGTTCTTCGTCGCCGAGGTTTCCGTTCTCACCGGCGTGCGGGTTGAGTCCGCAAATCGCGATACGCGGGTTTGCAATACCAAAATTCCTGATCATCGCTTTCTTCGCAGCCCGGGCGCAGGACAGGATAAGTCCTTCGGTAAAATGCTCGGGCACGTCCCTGAAGGCAATATGGGTTGTCATCGGGATGACCCGCAGGCTCGGACCGGCCAGCATCATCAATGCATTTTCTCTCGCGATGCCGCAGCGTTCGGACACGAATTCCGTCTGGCCGGGATAGCGAAAACCGATTTTGTAGAGCTGCGCCTTGGAAACGGGTGCGGTGATCACAGCGCCGGCGTCTCCCGACCGGGCCAGGCCGCACGCTATCTCCAACGCATGGAGAGCGCACTGCGCCCCGTCAAGCGTGGCGTCGCCCGGCACCGCGGCCGCCGCTTCATGAATATGCAGTACCGGCAATGCGTCGCTGAAGCATGCATCGGCGTCGATCGGCTGGTCGATTTTTCGCACGGGAATGCCCGATAGATTCTGGAAATCGGCGAAATTCCCGACCGCGAAAAACGGCTGCAGCCCCGACGCTTCGCGCTTTTGCCAGCTCTTGCCGATGATTTCCGGACCGACGCCGGCGGGATCGCCGCAAGAAATGGCAAAGGGCTTGGTCACCCGCTCGACCCTTAGTTATATTCGATGATGGCGTCGCGTCTAAGATCGCGCAAATAGATTTGCGCCCGTTTGTTGACCCGGTCATTTTCAAGTCGAGACATGATCGCATCGAAGGACGGCGCGGCAGCGCTTTGCGGATCATCCCGCCCGCAAAGGATCAGCACACGCACACCATCTTGCACGGTTCCGAAAGGCAGGCTTGCTTGGCCGATTTGCAGCTCTGCAATTGCGCCCTGCAATGCGGCAGGAAGGTCCCGAAGTTTGACCTGATCGTTATCGACGACGCTCGCCCCAAGCCGGGCAGCCACTTCATTGGCAGCGCCACAGCCTTTGATCGCCTGCGTCTCGGCAGAAAATTTCGCGGCCTGTGCGGATGCTTGCGCTTCGGTGATTCCCTCCGGAAAACTGATCGCCAGCTGCTTGAGACTGAGCAACGCGTTGCGGGGATCGGCGGTTAGAACCTGACGGGAATCGATCAGATAAAGAATGGAAAACCCGCCCGGCACCTCGACAGGGCCAACAACCTGCCCGACCTGCATTTGCTCGGCAGCATCGGCGAGGCTTTGCGGCAACTGGGCAGGACGAACCCAGCCAAGGTCGCCGCCGGTCGCAGCAGTCGAAGCTTCAGAGAACTGTCGGGCATATGCGACAAACGATCCGCCCGAGCGAATCTGCTCCAGTATTTTCCGCATATTCTCGGCAACTTGCGGCGCAGTTTCGGGGGATGCTGCCATATAGATTTCGCCAATGCGATATTCATTGGTGCCTTTGGAAGCATTCAGGCGTTCGATAATCGCGTTGACCTCTTCGTCACCGACATTGATGAACGGCTGGATGTTGCGGCGGAGCAACCGGCTCCAGGCAAGCTCTCCCTTGATCTGGCGTTTCAGCGTATCCGTGGAAGAACCCTGCGTGCGCAAATATTGATCGAAGGCGTTCAGGTCCTGTTTGAAGTTCTGCTGGGCTACCTGTTGAAAAGTGGCTTCAACCTCTTCATCTGCAATCATGATTTCATTCGCTTCGGCTTCCTGGATCTGAAGCGTTTCGTCGATCAGGTTCCGCAACACCTGCAGGCGCAAGCGCTGTCTCTCCTCGTCGGAGACTTCGCCACCGTTTGCGGCAACTATCAGGGCCAGGCGATGGCTGACGTCGGTGCCGGTAATGATATCGCCATTGACGATTGCGGTGGCGCGGCGAATATTTGGGTCATTCTTGCCGAAGATGGTCAACTCGTCGGGAATATCCAATCCGGTTTGCGGCAATGACGTATCCGCGACCGTCTGGCTGACAGAGGGCGATGCACCCGCCACGGCCAGCCCGGTGAGCAACACCGCCTTGGTTTTGAAACTCCGGATTTTCATACGCAAAAGATTCATTTTTGTTTCTTTTCAACTGCAAAGAGTAAATTTCATGCTGCCAATAGCAAATATGTGCTGAACCCCATATGAGCGGACCAGCCCCTTTCAAGGTCCTTTACACGCCCAGATTGCGCAAGGCCAGCCGGAACAGGAAAGTACTGCCGCGCCGCGCGTCGCCTGTGTTTTCATAGTCGTAACGCCAGGTGACACCCATCGAAAGACAGCCGTCATCATAGGCGACACCGAGGCGGTGCCTGACCGGATCATATCCGTCGGCCACGGATATGGGATCTTCGCTCCGATCGGTCAGGTCGATGATGGCCGAACCAAAGACGGACCAGTAATTGTCGATTTGAAAGCGACCGCCAACCCGAACTTCTTCGCGATCCCTCAGGTCTTCCAGCCCCTGTCCGATGTTCCGGTTCAACCGCAGATAGCCAATCTGCGCATAAGTTCCGCTTGTCCCGACGGTAGCGTCAATTTCATTACGGCGGACGGCCAGATTGTCCTTGTCGAGCCGATAGCGATGCGTGAATTTCACGATATCCTTGAAACGGACATTGGTGCGTCCCACGATATCCGAGAACCGGTCCGAGAGACCCGTGCCTTCCGGGACGATATTATTGTTGTTCTCGAGCCGGTAGCTTTGGCCGACTATCACGTTGACCTGCAGGTTGGGCCGATTGATCTCCCATTCCAGTCCATAGGTCGCCCGGACATTGTCCTCGTAACGGTCATAGCCAGGGAAGCGGTTGAGGGCGAACAGGTTGCTGTCCTCGAGATCCACTGCGCGGGAATCTTCGTTCGGCACCGACAGATTGGCCAGGCCGGGAGTGGCAACGATCTGAAAGCGCGGAGTGATGGTCTGGGTGCCACCAAAAGCTTCGCCGATCAGCGGCCATTTCAGGTCAATCGCCGCCGTCGCGATGGCGCGAGTTTCCCAGCCGCTCTGACCCCGATAAATGGCGGTTTCGTTGAGGGCATTGTCATCGCTGTGATATACATCGCCGCGTACCAGACCGGTCAGGGTTATCTCCTGGCCCCATCGGGTGAGCTTTCTCATGTCCCAGCGCCCAGAGGCGAAGGCGCGCTGGGTATCCTGACCTTCGCTGCGTCCGATTGCCAGGCTGTTGGCCTGAACTTCCAGCCGTCCCCCGAGCACGGGTTCGTCGAACCGCTTGCGATAGTCCAGCACGGGCAAGGCCACCGGTACGCGGTTTTGCGGATCGTTCACTCGCAGGGTCTGAAACGCCCATCCGGCCAGCGAAAAATAGCTGCTGTTGCTGATGCGCTCGACATTGATGGTGGAGCGAAGGCTGTCATCATCGCTGATGTCATAGCGCCTCAGAAAGGTCCGATCCGACACGATACGGGCGGACTGGGAGACCGTCCACTTGTCGTTCAGCCGAAAACGGCCGCTGGTTTCGAAATAGCCCCGAAAGTCCTTTTCCGAATTTAGTGGAAGCTGCGATATACCGGTGGGAATTCGTGAACCATAGGTCGCATAGCCAGTAAGCTGAAACGCGCCTTTCTCGTCCAGATTGCGAAAGGCACCGCTAACCAGTGGCGCGACATCGGTGAACACTTGCGTGGTGATCGTGGCATCCTGATTGGGGGCGATGCTGATATAATAGGGTACCGTCACGCCAACGCCGTTGACCGTGTCGAACTTGACATCGGGAACGAGAATGCCGCTTCGGTTCTCGTCACTGATCGGATGGGAGAGGCCCGGCAGAGGAATGACAGGCAGGCCAAAAATCTCAATGCGGGCGCCCTGATATTTTACCCGTTTCTTGACGGGATCGTACATCACCTTGACGGCCTTTATCTGCCAGCTCGGATTTCTCGGGCATCCCTCTTCGGTGGTCACTGCACAGGCCGTGTAGGCCGCATTATAGAGCGCAAGAGAGCCGTCGGCAAATCGCTCGCTCCGACGTGCCGCCAACCGGCTGCCGTCTTCCAGCACCAACAACAGATTGTCGACTGCTCCGTCGCGCAAGCTATCCGTCAGGACAATACGGTCCCCATAGGCGACATCGCCATCGGGGCTCGTCGACCGGATATTTCCGTCTGCCACGACCGCCCCGGTCTTCCGGTTCCAGACGACCTGGTCGGCGCGCAGATTATAGCCATCGCGATTGAGAACCACATTGCCCTTGGCAGTGACCACATCATTTTCAAAGTCATAGTCGATAGTATCGGCTGCAAACTCGATTTCGTCGTCCTGCTGATCGGGGGCCACCGCAGCGCCTTCCTGTGTCTGGCCAATAGCATGCTCGGGCCCAAGGGCGACGAGCGACAGGGTCAATAGGGCGAGGGAAGATTTCATCGACTGGCTCAACCTGTATTAACCCCATACCTGGACAGCATCGAATGTTTCACTGCCCGTCTTTCGATCGCCTATTGCACCAGTTGGCGTGGTCTGCAAATTTTCTTTGACAGATTCTGATGAACAGACGCTTGACCAAAAAACCAAGACGGTGCAGCAACGCCGCACAATTTGAAAATGTCGGTCGCTTCAGGATGGAGTCGGATCGATGAGTGAAGCCACTGGCTTTCACTGCTCAGCACATAAAATAAGGACAGTTTTCCCATGAATTTCACTTTTGCCGACGAACGGCCTGCAGACGCTGATGCGATCATCTTCGCCGTCACCAAAAACGGACTGGACGGACTGGAGCTCAATCTGGAACAGGCAAAAACAGTGAAGGCAGGCGCACAAGCGGCCCGGTTCGAAGGGAAGCTCGGCGAAGTCTTTGAAATTTTCGTCAATCAGGGGGATGCTGTTCTCCGTATCGTCCTGACCGGATTGGGCGAGGGCAAGGCAAGCGATGCGGAATCTGCGGGCGGATCGGCCATCGCCAAGATTCTCGCATCGGGCTCCAAACATGCCGTGGTGGAAGCCTCTGGTCTTGATCACGAGCATCTGGCAAAATTCCTGTTCGGCGCAAAGCTGCGCAGCTGGCGGCACGACAAATATCGAACGACCATGCCCGACAAGCAAAAGGTCACGCTGGAACAAATCACGGTCCTCGATCAGCAGCTCGGAGACGCCAAGGTGTGGCAGGACCTGTCGGCGGTGGCCGACGGGGTTGCCCTGACACGCGAGCTTGTCGCCGAGCCGGCAAACGCAATCTACCCCGAAAGCTTTGTCGCCCGCTGCGAGGAACTGAAGGACCTTGGTGTGGAATTCACCGTGCTGGGCTGGGACGAAATGGAGGAACTCGGCATGGGTGCGCTGCTTGGTGTGTCGCAGGGGTCCGAGCGGCCGCCCCGTTTGCTGGCCATGCGCTGGGACGGTACCAATGGCGCACAGAAGACACCGCTGGCTCTGGTCGGCAAGGGCGTCACCTTTGACACGGGCGGAATTTCCCTGAAGCCCGGTGCCGGCATGGAAGAAATGAAATGGGATATGGGCGGTGCTGGCGCCGTCGCGGGAACCATGAAGGCGCTCGCCGGCCGCAAGGCCAAGGCCCATGTCGTCGGTGTCTGCGGGCTCGTCGAGAACATGCCGGATGGCAAGGCTCAGCGTCCGGGCGATGTCGTGACCAGCATGAACGGGCAGACGATCGAAGTGATCAACACCGACGCCGAGGGACGTCTGGTCTTGTGCGATGCGATGCACTGGACGCAGGAAACCTTCAAGCCGGACGTGCTGATTGATCTGGCGACACTGACGGGTGCGATGATCATCGCGCTGGGCAATGAACATGCCGGCTGTTTCAGCAATGATGATGAACTCGCCGAAGATCTGATCGATGCTGGCAAGGACGCTGGTGACCCGCTCTGGCGGCTTCCGGTCGGCCCCGCGTACGACAAGCTGATCAATTCGCCGATCGCCGACATGAAAAATGTGGGCCCACGCGGTGCCGGGTCGATCACGGCGGCGCAGTTTCTCAAGCGCTTCGTTCAGGATGGCGTGAAATGGGCGCATCTTGATATTGCCGGCATGGTCTGGGCGGACAAGCCCGGGCCGGTTTGGGACAAGGGGGCCACGGGATATGGCGTTCGCCTGCTCAACCAGTATGTTGCCGACCAACTCGAGGATTGATCGTGCGGGTGCCTCGGCCACAAGGCTGGAACGGGTTGGCCCGGAAGGGATCCGGTGCAGGTTGATTTCTACCACCTGACCCGCGATCCGGTGGAAAAACTGGTGCCGCTGCTGGCGAGCAAGTCTCTGGATGTCGGAAAGCGGGTTCTGCTGGTGGCCGAGGAGGGCCAGGCGCTCAGCGACGCACTTTGGTCGGCCGAACCGCCGACCAGCTTCCTGGCGCACGACCGGGCCGAATCGGCGGCCGCGACCGCCCAGCCGATCCTGATTTCCGACACGTGCGAAGCGGCGAACGGCGCGTCCTATATCATTCTCGCGGACGGCCGGTGGCGGGACGAAGCGATGGCCTTCGAGCGTGCCTTTCTGCTGTTTACGGCCGCGCAGATCGATCACGCGCGCAGCGTCTGGCGCCAGCTGACGGCCAGCGACGTCGCCACGCCCCGCTACTGGAAGCAGGATGGCGGCCGTTGGGTTGAAGGTCCATGATTGCCAAGGTTCCGGATTTTCGCTAGATACCGCTCCCGGTCGCGCGACTTATCCGGAGCTCCTGCATGTCCAAACATCTGATCCTGACCGCGACTTTTGCCATCACCCTGGCCGCCTGTGGCGGTAACGACAGCGAAACGGCCTCCGGCACATTCGACGACGGCGATGGCAACGCCGGCAGCTATTCGGTCCGCGGCAACGACGAGAACAGCGAGACCGTGATCCAGTCGGACAAGGGCGAAGTGAGGATCGCAACCGGCGACAGGGCGCTTGGCGACCTGCCGATGGGCATCACGCTGTACCCCGGGGCGGCGGTGCAGAGCAGCATGACGGGCACCGGCGACGGCCAGTCCGGCGCTATGCTTGTGTTCCAGACCGGGGACAGCGTCGAGGACGTGATCGCATTTTATCGCAAGCAGCTGAAATCAAAAGGCATAGATGTCACAAGCGAAGTCAGGTCGGGGGACATGCAGATGATCGGCGGCGAACGCGCGAATGGCGAGGGCGTCCATATTTCCGCCAATGCATCCCCCGATGGCGGGACGATCGCGACCGTGATGGCTGGCGGCAAGAACTAGCGCGAAAATCGAAAACTTGCCATGTTGCAGTGCAGCGGCTAAGGGCGGCGCAAAGTTTGACCATCCCGAAATTTATGGAGCAATATCATGGCCGTGACACGGACATTTTCGATCATTAAACCCGACGCCACTCGCCGCAACATCACCGGTGCCGTGACCAAGATGCTGGAAGAGGCCGGACTGCGCGTTGTCGCATCCAAGCGCATCCACATGACCCAGGCCCAGGCCGAAGGCTTTTACGCCGTGCACAAGGAACGGCCGTTTTTCGGCGAACTGGTCGATTTCATGATCAGTGGCCCCTGCGTCGTCCAGGTCCTGGAAGGCGAAGATGCCATGCAACGCAACCGCGATATCATGGGCGCGACCAATCCGGCGGACGCGGCTCCCGGCACGATCCGCAAGGAACTGGCCGAAAGCCTGGAAGCGAATACGGTGCACGGCAGCGACAGCGAAGAAAATGCGGCAATCGAAATCGCCTATTTCTTCAGCGGTGACGAAATCGTCGGATAGGCGAACAACCCGCTAACAAGCGGGTTTTTCACGGAAAATTAAGTATGGTGCGGCTAAGGCGGTTGATGACCGTGTTCCGCAACATGTTGTTGCGTCCGGTTTTTTTCTGATGTGGGAACAGACCAGTGCAGCGCATTACCAGATTCTTGCTTGCGGCTTTCGCAATCTTGGCAGCGTCGGTTGCGGCCGGCGGCAGCGCGGCCGAGGCTGCGACTTGTTCGCGGGCGGGTGCGCAGGGTGCCGCGCCCGCAGCCTGGCAAACCTACTGCTGGCTGGACCTGACCAGCTATAATGACGCAACCGCCCGGACGGCCGCCGGCCAGAATTTTTCCTTCACCCTCTCCGACGGTTCGACGCTGACCTTCAACCTGAAGGCGGCGAGCAGCACGGCAACAGCCGCCACCGCCACCACCGCGCCCAGCTGGACCGGCGCAGCGGTCGGCAATTCCTCGTTTCTCAATATTCCGGGCCGCCCGATCCTCTACATGAACACCAACGGCTCGCTTGTTACGTTTACCTTTTCCAATATTGC
The DNA here is from genome assembly GCF_036964565.1 of Parasphingorhabdus sp. Taxonomy (GTDB): domain Bacteria; phylum Pseudomonadota; class Alphaproteobacteria; order Sphingomonadales; family Sphingomonadaceae; genus Parasphingorhabdus. The sequence goes on from NZ_JBALTN010000002.1 coordinate 37,938, forward strand.
CATCATTCCTCCGCCGGGTGTGGCTTCGATCACGAATTTCGCCTTTGTCGCCGCCGATGCCGAATCGACCGACAACAGCGAATATCTGGAGTTCACGACCAATGGTTCGCCGTGGCAGATACTCGATGCGGTGCCGCCCACCAGCGGCAGCCAGTTCCCCGTCCTGACCGGAATCAACACCACCACCCTGCGCGAATCAGGGGGTGGCCAGACCGGTTCGATGGGCAGCTATATTGCGGCCAGCAACAAGCCGAGCACCGTTACCGCCCGGATGCAGGGCAGCGGCTTGCAGGGGGTCATGTTCGCCGTCCGCTTTGCGTCGATCACGCTGAACAAGACGATCACCGGCGCCCGTGTGAACGCGGCCGACCAGTTCCGCTTCGAGATCACCTCGACATCGTCGGGGACAGCGCTCGCCTCGGGTACGACCACGGGTACCGGCAACGGCCCGTTTACCGCGGCCGTGATCTCCACCGCCTCTGGTATCCCGCTCACGCTGAAGGAAAGCATGGCGACCGGCAGCGTGAGCGCTTTCAGCCGCTATCGTCCGTCCCTGACCTGTCTCAACAGCACGCCCGGTTCTGCGACGGTGCTCCCGAACAATCTCCAGACCAGCAGCTATGATTTCGGGTCGCTCGACTTTGGCGATGTCATCCGCTGCACGTTCAACAACGCGCCCTTTCCCCATGTTGCAGTCAACAAGCAGCTGGGAACAGGAGGCCGGATATTTGCCACCGACCAGTTCCAGGTGCGCATCCGTCAGGGCACCACGGTTGTGGCCAACGCGACAAGCTCGGGAACCGGGACCACGATCACCGGTGGCGCCGTGCCGCTGACCCAGCTGACCGCTGGCACCGCCTACCGGCTGGATGAAGCGGCTGCCGGAACGACCGATCTGGCGCGTTATGTGAAAAGCCTGAGCTGCAGCAATGCCTATACCGGTTCGCCGACGGTGCTGCCGGCGGCGATCGATGTCATTTTCACCCCGGCGATCGGCGATGTCATCAGCTGCACGATCCGCAACACCCGCGGACCGGTCACGGCGGTTCTGAAGGTCGACAAGGACTCTGTCGTGGTCTCGGATCCGGTCAACGGCACCACCCGGCCGAAGCGGGTGCCAGGTGCCGTGGTCCGCTACACGATCCGAGTGACCAACAGCGGCGATGCGCCGGTGGACGCCAGCACGATCATCATCACCGACGTTCTGCCGGCGGACCTGATCTATAATGCAGCGTCCCCGGTCCAATTTGCCAACGGCACTACGCCCAGCGGCCTCAACAGTTTCAATGCCAGCACCATGGTCCGGTTCTCCAGCCAGGCGTCGGGCGGGGCACCCTATAGCTATACGCCGAGTACGGGCGGTTATGACGCCAATGTCCGGGGTATCCGGATCAACCCCACCGGCACGATGGCCGCCGCAACCGGGACCACCCAGCCGAGTTTCTCGGTCAGCTTTCTGACCCGGATCGACTGACTAGGCGGCTGCCGCGTGATGGCCCTCCGTTACCGCCGAGCTTGATGCTTCTTCGCAGCGTTCCCAGTCATGAAAGGCTTCGCGGCGGACGATGATCCAGCGTCCATCCCGGCGTTCCAGTCGATCACAATAGCGCCCGGCGACGATCCAGTCAGTGGCCTTGCCGTGGGTCTGGCACGGAGAAAATTCCGGGTGGCCCGCCTCGATATAGTGATAGGCGACAAAATTGGCCTCGGTGGTGGCGCTGCTGCCGTCGTCCGAGAGCGCGATATGGACGTTGGAAATCGAATGGTGGGTCCCCGGGATGAATTCCAGGACCTGGCTGGCGAAACCGATGAACTCGTCGGGCGGGCCTTCATATTCGGCATGCTTGTGGACATGGTCGTCGGCGAAACAGGAGCGCACCAGCGACCAGTCCCGGCGGTCGATGCCCTTGCAATAGCGATGCAGGACGTCGCGGATTTCCTCGCGCGCGGACAATTGTTCCAACGTGTACATTTCTGCTCTCTCCTCTTTTTATCAGTCGTTATTGTCCCGCACCGGGCCTAGCTTCGGGCGCACGATTTCAGGAGGAGATAAAGCATGGGCAGACTGCAGGGCAAAGTGGCAATAATAACAGGCGCGGCGAAGGGTTTGGGGGAGGCTGACGCGCGCATGTTCGCGCGCGAGGGCGCAACGGTGATCCTGACGGACATGGACGCGGAAAACGGCGAGCGCGTAGCGGGAGAGATCGGCAGCGCGGCGGAATTCCACATTCAGGATGTCCGCGACGAGCAGGGCTGGGAAGACCTGATCGCCGATGTCGTGTCGCGCCATGGCAAGCTCGACATTCTGGTGAACAATGCCGGTGTGGTCGAACCGGGGACAATCGAGACGCAGACCGCCGAGGAATATCGCTTCGTCATGGCGGTCAGCGCTGACGGCGCCTTTTACGGCTGCAAATATGCCGTTCCCGCCATGAAAGAATCGGGCGGTGGCGCAATTGTCAACATGTGCTCGATCGCCTCGATCGTCGGCGAGCCGATTGTCGTCGCCTATGCGATGGCCAAGGGAGCGATCGAGAGCCTGACGCGCAGCGTCGCGGTTCACTGTGCCAACAACAAATACAACATCCGCTGCAACAGCGTCCATCCGGCGGGTATCCTGACGCCGATGGTAATTGACATCGGTCCCAAGGTCACCGGTCGGGACGACCTCCGCCCGGCGAGCGAGAGCCCAGGTCCCAGTGCGCTGGGCGAACCGGATGATATTGCCAATACCGTGCTGTTTCTTGCCTCGGATGAAAGCAAGTTCATCAACGGTGCGGCGATCCGGGTGGACAATGCAAAGTCGGTGATGGAGGGCGTGGTCGGCTGACAGGCGTGCGTGGCGAGAGGAGCAGTCGCGCTCAGGCGGCGAGATTGCCCTTTGCCAGGTCCTCGCGGTTGCAGAATTTTGCGCGCGCCTTGCCGCTTGTCTTGGCCCGGTAGAGCGCGGCATCCGCGCAGGCGAGCAACCGTTCGAGCTCGAAGCCTTGATCAGGGACCGTTGCGATGCCGACGCTTGCTGTGACCCCGGTTATGCTGTCATTGGCGCCGAACGGCTGGCTCAGATGGCGAATGACCCGGCGAGCGAACATCTTGGCTTCGTCTTCGTGGAACAGGCCGGTTTGCAGTATGACAAATTCGTCGCCGCCGAGTCGGGCAACTGTGTCTTCGGTGCGGACCATGGCATCAAGCCGGCGGGCGGCCTGTTGCAGCAGCTCGTCGCCGACCGGGTGCCCGTGGCGATCATTGACCGCCTTGAACCCGTCGAGGTCGAGTACGTGGAGAGCAAGCATCTGGCCGCTGCGGTTCGCCGCAGCCAGCGAGGTCTGAAAGCGTTCGCGCAACAGAAGGCGGTTGGCAAGACCGGTCAGCGCATCATACTTGGCGAGCTGCGCCATGTCATGCTTGGCCGTGTGGTGAGTGACCGCCGTACGATAGAGGTGAGCGACCGTCTGCAGGCTGAGCGCCGTTATCATGGTGACGAGCATCGCCTCGACGAGAAACATTTCCATGTGCAGCGGGTCGGCATGCGGATCGAAGGCATGAACGGCGAGGGCAATGATGGTGGGGACGGCGGCCAGCAGCAGACTTATGACGCAGACCTGAGGTCGGACAGAGGTGCGGGCAACGACGCCTGCGCCAAAGCTGAAGACAAGGCTGACGGTAATCAGCTGCAACAGCGGATCGTGGACAGCGAGAACCATCACGTTCAGCACGGCGAGCAGCCCGGCCGAGGCATAATTGCCGAGCGCATAGAGCCGCTCCCATCGCCGCAGTCCGTCCATGTCGTCGAGCGGTGCAGCCTGGCCGTAAGCCCGAACCGCCGACAGACGTAGGCTTATCGCAACTGCACCAAGGAAGGCGACAACATAAAAGCCGGGTTGGCCAAGCTGGATCGCAGACAGAATGCACACGCCCACAAAAACCGCTCCAAGTCCGAAGATCGGCAGCCACATGCTGTACAGCATGTCGATAAACTCACGGTAGACCGGCAGGGGGATGGCGAACGATTCTTGGAAATTCCTGGAATGGGAACGCCGTACTTCTGACATTTTCAAATCGATTTGTCTCACTATCCAACAGTAAGGGGGAAGTGTTAATATAATCTTTTTGCCGCAATTGCGCCGCGTTTGGCCCCTGCGAAGCGCACGGCCATGCGGAAATGGCAGCTGCGCGCGCTACCGCTTGCCTTGCGCGGCAAAAATCGGCTAGCTTGCCGACATGGATCGCGAACAGACCCCGCCAGACGCGGAACAGGCGGAAATCTCAGGATCGGACTTGCCGAAGGCGTCGGTCATGGCGCTGATCGAGAAAAGCCCGATTGCCTCTGTTGTGAGCAATCCGCGATTGCCCGACAATCCCATCGTCGCGGTCAATGATGCGTTCGAGGACCTGACTGGCTATGATCGCGATTTCATCATCGGACGAAATTGCCGATTTTTGGCCGGTGCGGCGACCGAGCCATGGCTCACCGAAGAAATCCGGCGCGGCGTCCGGCAGCGCACTTCGGTGCTGGTCGAGATATTGAACTACAAGAAGGACGGAACCCCTTTCCAGAATGCCGTGCTGGTCGCGCCGCTGTTCGACGCGGAAGGCGAGCTGGAATATTTTCTGGGCTCGCAGGTGGAACTGGGCGGTGATGCGCCAAGCCTTGCAAAGCCGCGCCGGATGCGGGCTGTGGCAATCGTCAAGGAATTGTCGAAACGCCAGCGCGAGGTGTTGCAGTTCATTGCCCGGGGGCTGCTCAACAAGCAGATCGCCCATGAGCTGGGACTCAGCGAGCGAACCGTGAAGATGCACCGGTCGATCCTGATGAAGCGGCTAAATGTCCCAAGCGCCGCAGACATGGTCAGGCTGGCGGTGGAAGCGGGAATGTAGCAGCGGCGCGGATACGGTCCAAGGACCGTATCGATTCGGCGGACGGTCCGGGCTATCTGTTCAGGAGCATCGCGGGTTGGACGTTCAAATCCCGATCAGGGCAACAGATTTTTTGGACAGCATTTCTCCCTCCTCCGTGCTGGCCAAGGACCTTCGGCCCGCGGTGTTTTTTTCTAAAACTGATCCGCAATCTCGATCATCCGGGTTAGGCGCCGGGGCGCCACCATCCGCCAGCTTTTGCCCAGCCAATCCGCGACATGGTCCCAGTCCGTACGTCCGGTATCAAGGCGTATGGCGATCCAGCCCGACTTGCCGTAGAATTTCGGCGCATAATATAAGTCTGGGTCGGCATCGATCAGGGCCGTCTGTTCATCGAGCCCGGTGGTCTTGACGAGCAGCGCCATGCTCGCCTCGCCATGATGGCTCTGGGCGAAATAGGCGAAATATTTGCCGGTCGTCTCGCTGCCCACACGCCAGCCCGGGGCTCCGAAGCTGGCTCGCTCGTGCGTTTCATCCAGCGCCAGGGCCCGCTGGCGGACTTGCGCCAATATCCAGTCCGGATCGGCTTCGCGCGTGACATATTGCGCCAGAGCGCGGGGATAAAGCTGATGTTCGGCAATCAGGATCCGTCCGGCGAGGCTGTCGGCATCGTCATCAGGCAGAATCGCCACTTCCGTCTGGGCCAGAACCGGTCCGTCATCGAGTTCCGGCGTGACCAGATGGACGCTGCATCCCGCCATCTTGTCTCCGGCATCGATCGCGCGCTGGTAGGTATCCACACCCTTGTACAGGGGCAGCAAACTGGGGTGAATGTTGAGCATGCAATCGGTCCAGTGGTCCACGAAGCTGTCGCTTAAGATCCGCATATAGCCGGCCAGGACGACATATTCGGCGCCCGCGCCGACCAGGGCATCGTGCATGATCGCGTCGTGCGCCTCCCGCGTCAGGCCCTTGTGCGGGTGGGCGAAGGTGGCGATGCCTTCGGCCTCGGCCAGGCTAAGGCCGGCAGCTTGCGGATCATTGGAGGCGACCAGCACGATTTCGAACGGACAGTCTCGTGCCTTGGCAGCGTAGACCAGCGCGGCCATGTTGGAGCCGCGACCGGAAATCATGATCCCAATCTTGGCCTTCTCAGCCATTGTGCGTGGCGGACCAGTCGGCGGTGGCAGACCATGTGCCGCGATCGCCTGATACGGTGCAGCCCTTGCCGCCGGCCTGAACCGAACCGATCCGGTGGACCGATTCCCCGGCGGCTTGCAGGTCGGCCGTAATCGTCTCGACCTCGTCAGGCGATACCGCGAGCACCATGCCGATCCCGCAATTGAAGGTGCGCGCCATTTCTTCGGGTTCGATATTGCCCTGCGCCTGCAGGAAGGCCATCAGCCGCGGCTGGTCCCAGCTGCCTGCATCGACATGCGCGTGCAGGCCGTCGGGCAGAACGCGTGGGATATTCTCGAGCAACCCGCCACCCGTGATGTGGGCGAGCGCCTTGATTCTGCCGGTCTGCATCAGCGGCAGCAGCGACTTCACATAAATGCGTGTCGGCGCGATCAGCGCCTCGATCAGCAGCACATCGGGGTCGAACAGGGCAGGGCGGTTCATCTTCCAGCCCTTGTCCTCCGCCAGGCGGCGGACCAGTGAGAAGCCGTTGGAATGGACACCGGAGGATTCGAGGCCTAGCAATACATCGCCGGCTTCGATCGTCGCCCCGGTCACTACCTTGTCGCGCTCGACGGCGCCGACGCAGAAACCCGCTAGATCATAGTCGCCTTCGGCATACATGCCCGGCATTTCTGCGGTTTCGCCGCCGATCAGGGCGCATCCGGACATCTTGCAGCCTTCGGCGATGCCCGCCACCACCCGCTCGGCGACGCCGTTTTCCAGCTTGCCGGTCGCAAAATAATCGAGGAAGAAAAGCGGCTCGGCTCCCTGTACGATCAGATCGTTGACGCACATCGCGACCAGATCGATGCCGACGCTGTCATGCCGGTCAAAATCGATCGCCAGCTTCAGTTTCGTGCCGACGCCGTCGTTGGCAGCAACCAGCAGGGGATCCGTGTAGCCAGCTGCCTTCAGGTCAAAAAATCCTCCGAAACCGCCCAGTTCGGCGTTGGCACCGGCGCGGGCGGTGGCCTTGGCCAGTGGCGCGATCGCCTTGATCAGGGCATTGCCCGCAGCAATGGAAACACCGGCTTTCGCATAGGTGTAGTTATCCGGCTCATTTTGCTTTTCACTCATAACTTGTGCGATTAGACAAGTCGCGGCTGGATTTCCACGCCATAATCGTCAAAAGGGCGCAAATGAGTTTTTTGACTGACTTCAGGATCAGAATCGCTGCCATCATTACCCTCGTGACCATGCTCGCGGGATCGGTCGTCTATGCGCAGCTGGAAGGCACCGAACGCGGCGTCGCGCCGCTTGCCAGCACCGGCGATTTCGAGGTGATGGGCGTCAAGGTCGACATTCACGGCGATAATGCCTTTGATGCCCGAAAAAAGGGCTGGGAAGAAGCACAGCGCCTCGCATGGAAGATGCTCTACAAGCGTACACACGGGGGGGAAAGTTCAAGTCTGCCGGATGGGACGCTGAATACCATCGTCTCGGCGATCATCGTCGAGCAGGAGCAGATCGGGCCGAAACGCTATATCGCCACCCTCGGCGTGATGTTTGACCGGGCCCGGGCGGGATCGATTCTGGGCGTAGGCGGTCAGCGGCTCCGGTCACCGCCATTGCTGGTGCTGCCGGTCATGTGGAGCGCTGGTTCTCCACAGGTTTTCGAGAACCGCACCGAGTGGCAAAAGGCATGGGCGCGCTTCAGTTCCGGCGATAGTGCGATCGATTATGTCCGTCCCTACGGATCCGACAGCGAGTCCCTGGTGCTGACTGCAGGGCAGGCAAACCGTCCCAGCCGACGCTGGTGGCGCAATATCCTCGATCAGTTCGGCGCAGCGGATGTGATCATTCCGATCGTGCGTCTGACCTATGCCTATCCCGGCGGTCCGGTCACGGCGCGGTTCACTGCGCGATACGGCCCCGACAACCGCTATATCGACAGCTTCGCGTTGAAAGTGGGGCGCAGCGAGGATATTCCCAAGATGCTGGACCAGGGCATCGCCCGGCTCGACAACATCTATGCCGGGGCGCTGTCGCGCGGGGTTCTCACCACGGACAAGTCGCTGATCATCGACGATCCATTCAATATCGACGAGCTGAATCTGGAGGATTTCGATCTCGGCGGTGACGCGGCGGAAGAGATGCCAGCCGGAGAGGGTGCGCTGCCCGCCGGAGCGAATGGCGGATCCGAATCGTCTGGCGAGGCACCGGCACCGACAACGGCTGCAACGACCATTTCGCTGCAATTTGATACGCCCGATGTCGGTGCCGTCGGTCGCGGCGAATCGGCTGTCCGGGGCATCCCGGGAGTCAGCGCCGCGTCGACATCCAGTCTGGCACTGGGTGGCGTGTCTGTCATGAGCGTGACCTACAGGGGTGATATCGCTTCCCTGGCCCAGGCTCTGCGGGCCCAGGGCTGGCAGGTCCAGCAGGGAGCGGGCGCGCTGCGCATCAGTCGGCCGGGACAGTGAAGAAACAAGGCCGTGAGTCAGATAGCCCTTCCTCTGGAACAGAAAATACCCCCGGGACAGGGCGGCTATCTGGTGACGCCTGCCAATGAGGATATCCACTGCCAACTGCAAAACTGGCGCGACTGGGCGCACCATACGCTGATCCTCACCGGCCCGGCCGCATCGGGCAAGAGCACGATGGCAGCGAGTTTTGCCGCCGAAAGCGGCGGGCTGGTCGTAGATGACGCGCGCGCACACGAAGATGCGGAGATTTTCCATCTCTGGAACCGGGCGAACATGGAAGAGCGGCCGCTGCTGCTGGTCTCGGAACAGCCGGTGCCAGAATGGGGCGTGACACTGCCGGACCTGAAATCGCGCCTCGCCGCATCGCTGCATCTTGATATCGGCGCCCCTGATCAGGCAATGATCGAAGGTCTCTTGCAGAAATATTTTGCGCTACGAGGGCTGACAATCTCGGATGATGCGCTGCGTTATCTGGAAAAGCGCATGGTCCGGTCCTATGACATGGTCCGGCAGCTGGCGCAGAAAATGGATTCGCTGGCGATCGCGTCGCGAAAGCCGATCAATCTCGGGATTGCGAAGGCAGCGCTCGATCATTTTGACGATGGTGATGAAAAGGTGGAAATATAAGCGATGGAAAATCCTGCTCCCCCGTCACCGGATGCGGACAATTTGACCGAAGATGGTTTGGCTGGCCCGTTCCCGGAAGATGGCAGCAAGCGCTATTTCAATCGGGAGATCAGCTGGCTGGGTTTCAACGAGCGGGTGATCGAGGAGGCGGAAAACAGCGCCCATCCGCTGCTCGAGCGGCTGCGGTTCCTGTCCATTTCCGGTAGCAATCTGGATGAATTCTTCATGGTCCGTTTTGCCGGCCTGGTCGGCCAGTACCGGCAGAAGATCGAGGAGCGATCGGCCGATGGCCTGACCGCCACGCAGCAACTCGAAGCGATCGCCTGCCGAACCGATTCCCTGCTGGAGCATCAGCAGCGGGTCTGGTCAAAGCTGGCGGCACAGCTGGCCGGAGAGGATATTTCCGTTTCCGCCGCCAGTGCCCTCTCCAAGGATTCGAAGGTCTGGCTTCGGCAGCATTTCATTGACCAGATATTTCCGGTGCTCACGCCGCAGGCGCTGGATCCGGCCCATCCGTTTCCGTTTATCCCCAACAAAGGGCTGAGCCTGGTTTTTGACCTGATCCGCGAGTCGGACCATCAGGGCATCCGGGAACTGGTGATGATCCCCTCGGGGCTTCCGCGTTTCATCCGCCTGCCGGGCGAATCGGCGATCTATGTCGCGGTCGAGACGGTGATCCAGCAATTTTCCGATATTCTTTTCCCCGGCTATGTAGTCAAGAGCAGCGGCCTTTTCCGGATCATCCGTGACAGCGATATCGAGGTGGAGGAAGAGGCCGAGGACCTTGTCCGCTATTTCCGAAGCGCCATCAAGCGCCGGCGCCGGGGCGACGTGATCCGGCTGGAAATGGGGCCTGACCTGGCGGAGCCGGTGGTCGCCATGCTGCGCGAAAATCTGCTTGATGACGGCGCGACCGAAAGCCGGATCGACGGGCTGGTCGGCGTCAGCGACCTCGACATCCTTGTTGACGAGGATCGCCCGGACCTGAAGTTCACTCCGTACAGCCCCCGTTTCCCCGAGCGCATCCGCGACCATGGCGGGGACTGTTTCGCCGCGATCCGCGACAAGGACATACTTGTCCACCATCCGTACGAATCGTTCGAGGTCGTCATCGAATTCCTGCGTCAGGCAGCCGCCGACCCCGAGGTCGTGGCGATCAAGCAGACGCTCTACCGCGCGGGCAAGCAATCCGCCGTGATCCGGGCGCTGATCGACGCGGCCGAAGCGGGCAAGTCGGTCACCGCCATTGTCGAACTCAAGGCGCGGTTCGACGAGGAACAGAATCTCTACTGGGCGAGTGCGCTCGAGCGCGCCGGGGTCCAGGTGGTCTACGGCTTCATCGAATGGAAGACGCACGCCAAGATATCGATGGTCGTGCGCAAGGAGCAGGAAGGCTATCGCACCTACTGCCATTTTGGCACCGGCAACTATCATCCGATCACCGCCAAGATATACACCGATCTCAGCTTCTTCACGGCCGATCCGCGAGCGGCGCGGGATGCGGCGCAGCTGTTCAACTATATCACCGGCTATGTCGAGCCGAAGGCGCTGGAACTGATCTCGATGTCCCCGCGCGACATGCGCAGCGACCTGATGGGGCTGATCGACCAGGAAATTGCCAGTGTCCGCGACGGCCGGCCGGGGATGATCTGGGCCAAGATGAACTCTCTGGTCGATCCGGCGCTGATCGAGAAGCTCTACCAGGCAAGCAACGCGGGAGTGGAGATCGATCTGGTCGTCAGGGGAATCTGCTGCCTGCGACCCGACGTACCGGGCATGTCGGATCATATCCGGGTAAAGTCGGTGGTCGGCCGCTTTCTCGAACACAGCCGGATCTGGGCCTTCGGTAATGGCCGGGAGCTGCCCAACGACGGTGCGAAAGTCTATATCTCGTCGGCCGACTGGATGCCGCGCAACCTCGACCGTCGGGTCGAGTATATGATGCCGATAACCAATGCCACGGTCCATGACCAGATTCTGGACCAGGTTATGGTCGCCAACTTGATCGACGACGAGCAGAGCTGGGAACTCAACGCCGACGGCAGCTACACCCGCGTGGTTCCTTCCGACAAGCCGTTCAACCTGCACCGCTATTTCATGACCAACCCGTCGCTGTCCGGACGCGGCAAGGCGCTCAAGAAGAGCAACGCCGTGCCCCGGCTCAGCCTGCGCCGCCGCAAGAAAAAGGCGTGAGGCGGGTGCTGGCACAAAAAGAGTCGCGGACCCCTTTCGTTCAGGCCCGCAACAAGCACGGCAGCCAGCGGACGGCGATCGTCGATATTGGTTCCAACTCGATCCGTCTGGTTGTCTATCAGGGGCCGGTCAGGGTGCCGGCGATCCTGTTCAATGAAAAAGTGATGGCGGGTCTCGGCAGGGAATTGTCGAGCACCGGCGCGATCGGCAAGGAATCGATGGATCTGGCGATCCGCGGCCTGCAGCGTTTCCACCGGCTGTGCCAGGAAATGGAGGTCGACAACATAAAGAGCTTCGCTACGGCGGCGGTGCGCGATGCCAGCAACGGCAAGGATTTGCTGAAAGCGGCGAACGCGATCGGCTATGACGTGCAGGTGTTGCAGGGAGAGGAAGAGGCGCAACTGGCGGCACTGGGTGTCATTTCGGGGATCCCGGAAGCCCGCGGCATCGTTGGCGATCTCGGCGGTGGCAGTCTCGAGCTGGCGCTGGTCGAGGCTGGGGCAGTGCTGGAACGCTACTCCTTTCCGCTCGGGGTGCTGCGCGTTGCCGATCTGCGAAGCAAGGGACAGGACAAGCTGAAACGCCAGGTCCGCAAGATGCTGAAGAAAACCGGGTGGGAGAAGCAGGCGCAGGGATTGCCCTTCTATCTGGTCGGAGGATCCTGGCGGTCGCTGGCCCGGCTCGACATGTTCGACAGCAATTACCCGCTGCCGGTGATCCACAATTATGAAATGGAACCCCGGCGCGCGCAGCGGCTGGTCAGCCGCCTGGCGCAGCTGAACCGCGACAAGCTGAAAAACGTGCCCGGCCTGTCCGCGTCGCGCATTCCGACACTGAAGGATGCCGCGTGGTTGCTGTCGATGCTGGTCCGCTATCTGAACAGCAGCAAGATGGTGGTGTCGGCCTACGGCGTGCGCGAAGGGCTGCTGTTCCAGAATATCAGCAAGCAGGAAGCGGCGAGAGATCCGCTGCTCCTGGGTACCGAGGACGCGGGGACGGCGCAGTCGCGCTTCCCGGCAAACAGCAAGCTGCTTGGCAAATGGATCGCGGAGATTTTTTCCGACGATCCTGTAGATTGGCACCGCATCCGCCAGGCGGCCTGCAACCTGGGCGACGTCGCCTGGCGGGCCAACCCCAATTTCCGCGCCGAGCGGGGACTGGAAATCGGACTGCACGGCAATTGGGTCGGCATCAGCGGGCCGGAACGGGAGATGCTGGGGCAGGCGCTCTACACGAGTTTCGGCGGCGGTACCCGGGTCTTTCCCGGCGGCGGCAGGCTGGCCGACGAGGCAGCGACCGAGCGCGCGATTAGCTGGGGGCTGGCGATGCGACTGGCGCAGCGGCTCAGTGGCGGCACCCGCAATCCGCTGGAGCAGACCCATATCCGCAAGTCTGGCAAAAAGCTTGAGCTGACGATCAGCAAGGACCTCGTCCATCTCTATGGCGATGCCGTTGCCAAGCGGCACGGGCATCTGGCAAGCATGCTCGGGCTGGAGCCGGTGATGACGGCGGAATAGCTATTCCGGCTCGCTGATCTCGCCCTGTTGCTGATGGGTCATTTCGAGCTTGCCGTCCTTGACCGTGAAGCTGACCCGGCCTTCGACCAGATCGAGGGCATCCCGGCCGAATTCCTCGTAGCGCCAGCCCTCGAGTAGTGGCACGCCGTCGCGGTCGCCGGCGACGATACGGTCGAGGTCATCCGCCCGGGCGAGCAGCCGCGACGCGACATTCATCTCCGCCGAACGGATCTTGAGCAGGAGTTTGAGCAAATCGGTGACCAGCGCATTGGACTTGCCGTTTTTCGGACGTCGCCCTGACTTGTCCGGCAGCTCATTGCGGGACAGCGGCTCGGCCTGTTCGATGATGTCCATCAGTCGCGCGCCAATATCGTTGTTTTTCCATCCCGCCGACAGTCCGCGAACCTGGCCGAGCTTGGACTGATCCTTGGGCGGGTGGCCGGCTATGTCTGCCAGTGTCTCGTCGCGCATGATCCGTCCGCGCGGCAGGTCCTTCGACTGCGCCTCGCGCTCGCGCCAGGCCGCCAGCGCCTTCAGCCTGCCCAGCATCTCCAGATTGCGGCCCTGAGCCTTGACGCGCAGCCACGCCTTTTCCGGGTCGTTGACGTAATTTTCCGGGTCGGCAAGCTTTTCCATCTCCGCATTGATCCACACGCCGCGACCGGTCTCGCGCAGCTTGTCCAGCATCATCGGGAAAATCTTGGCAAGATGGGTGACGTCGGCGATCGCATATTCCAGCTGCCGCGCGTTCAGCGGGCGGCGTGACCAGTCGGTAAAGCGGGCGCCCTTGTCCAGCGTGATCCCGAGCCAGCTGTCGACCAGATTGGCATAGCCGATCTGTTCGCTCTGGCCGATTGCCATGGCGGCGATCTGGGTGTCGAAGATCGGATGCGGCGTCTTGCCGGTCAGATTGTGGATGATTTCCACGTCTTGGCCACCGGCGTGGAATATCTTGAGCACATTCTCGTTGTCGACCAGCAGGTCGAGAAGCGGGCCAAGATCGACACCCTTGGCCAGCGGATCGATCGCCGCCGCTTCCTTGCCGTCGGAAATCTGGATCAGGCAGAGAATCGGCCAGTAGGTATTCTCGCGCATGAACTCGGTATCGACGGTAATGAAATCCGCTGTCGCAAAGCGATCGCAAATATCGGCGATGTCCTGATTGTCCGTCAGCAAATTATGGATGTGCATTTTTGTCCTATACAGTGGGCGGCTGATCCCGCAAACATTTCCTCGAAACAGGGTATAATCGGGGGAAGATCATGGCATTTTGGTCACTCATTCTGATCGTCTTGCTGGCCTTGCTCTTGCTGGGGCAGGTGATGACATTGCATGGCGACGCCTGTCTGGCAATTGCTGATCCGCGGCCGATTGGCGGCAGGACCATCGAGATCACGATATTGGCCTGGGGCTTTGCCTCGCGGCGGGGCCAGGCGCTGCAGATTGACGACTGCGAGCGGCTTGGCATCAACGACATGCGCTTCTTCATGACCGGCAAGGCAGTGCTTCTCTGCCTGGTGACCTTCGGTTTCGTCCGGAAAGTCAGCATCGCCTATCGTTGCTATGCCGGCGATGCCGATGTGGGAGACGCCTGATGGCGCGGGTCGTCCATCTGGGTCATCAGGTCTGGACCAACTATCACCAGACTGCCGCCTGCAATGTCAAGGACCGGATCGAGCTGGCCAATGGCGAGCAGATCAATGGCCGGGCCCATCTGAAAGCTGTGGCCGAAACCGTGCTCGATTTGCTGCGGGAGGCGAAACATTATCAGATTCCGGTGCGGCCGATCGGGGCGGGCTGGTCACCGGCGCCGATCAATATGGCCGAGGATGGCTGGCTGGTGGAAACTTTGCGGCTCAACCGCACCTTCAAAATCGGGGCGAGCAATCTACATGAGGATTGCGATGTCCCGGCAGAAGCGCTGCTGCTGGTGCAGGCGGGAGCGACGGTCGATGAAGTCTATGAAAGCGCCGAGGAACTCGGCCGGTCGCTGCGCACCGGCGGCGCCAGCAATGGCCAGAGCTTTGCCGGAGCCTGCGCGACCGGCACCCACGGCAGCGTTTGGCAGGCTGGCGGCATCCAGGATCATGTCCGCGCCGTGCAGCTGGTGACCCCGGAGCGGATATTGTGGATTGAGCCGAAGCAGGGCGTGCTGTCCGATGATTATATTGCGCAGACCGGTTCGGAGGTGATCCGTAGCGACCGGATATTTGCCGCCGCCCAGCTGCATGTCGGCGCGATGGGCTTCGTCACGGCGATGCTGATCGAGACCGATCCGATCTATATGGTGCAGAATATCCAGAAGGCTGCGAAGATAAGGCGTGAGCATATCGACTGGCTGTGCCGCGGTGAATTCCGGAAATTTTCTAATGCATTTGGATTGCATGAAGAGCCATATTTTCAGCAGCTTATCATGAATCCCTTTGACCCATTCGACAAAAAAAGCCTGCTGCGCTTCCTCTACAAACGTCCCTATGATGCCAGCATCCCGCCGCCACCGCCGGGCGATATGGGCGCCGGCTATGACGCCCTGACCCTGCTCGGCAAGGCGATGGCGGAAAGCGATTTTTTCAAGGCGGAAATATTGCAGCTGGCAATGGAGCAGGCCTATCCAAAAAACCGCGACGTCGATGATCCTCCGGCGATTGCTACCTGGGGCCATACGACCGAGGAACATTCACCGATCGCCAGCCTGTTCAACGGATCTGTGACAATGGATCGCAGCAAGCTTAGCGAAGCCTTTGATTTGATTGTCGACGGCTTCCGGCGGGGCGGAGGCGGAACGGTGGTGACCCTGCGCTTCGTCAGGAAGGCCAAGGGGCTGCTGGCTCCGGCGCATTGGGCGGACAATGTCGTGATCGACTTTGACGGGCCTAACGTAGAATCCAGCCACAGCGGCTATAAAAAAGTCGTCGAAGCGCTGGACGACGCCGGCATCGCCTTCACCCGCCACTGGGGCAAGACCAACAATCTCGACGAGCGCCGGGTGAAGCGCGATTACGGGCAAGATTTCGCCAACTGGAAATGGGCGCAGGCTCAAGTGATGCCGGATCCGGCGGATCGGCAGGTGTTTGCCAATGATGAACTGGTGAAACTGGGGTTGATTTAGGTTGTCTGATAAAAAGTAGGCTGAGGCTGCCCTTCTGCAATCGCCCCAATCGCGGTCGTTCGATGCATCGATCAAACTTCCTGATAGCGGACATGGAGCCATGTTGATAAGTGGCTAGGATGTTTTCCGCTGGCTATCTTCTGAAACATGTTGTGCCGCCGCCCGGATGGCTCCGTGGAGGTTCGAACCACATCGACGATATTTGCAGCGTTTCGGACTGTGTTAACGACAACGTAGTTGATGTGCAGGAAGCGTGGCAACACAACAGCTTTGGGGTTGCCAACAGTCCAGACGTGCTTCGGTCGCTCGCGGAAAAAACTGGTGCCGACACGAGTGGGGCCAGGCTGTTCTACTATACAACCTATGAACACGAACTTGAGTCAGATGGTTGGAAGTTTGACGCAACCTCTTGGCGTCCGAGATCGCCTGCCCGTTCAGCAGGTGTAGAAGATGCTGTCGAACCTCCAGCAGACAATGATGCCCTTTCGCTGATTGGATATGACGTCGTTGTATTCGGAGACTATCTCGAACACTCGCCGCTGTCCTGCAACTCGGTAGCCGACCGACTGCAAGTTAACGAGCATTGCCTGATCCCTAGTCTTGACGGGGCGGTCGAGGCCGTCAACGCTGGCTCGTTTGGAGGTGGCTGTGAGGAAGGCATATACACTATCTTTGCAGTGTATCTGGTGAACTGATTTGTCGAATGGCAGGTGTGCCACTCTCTTTGCGCAGAATCTGCATTTGAGCAAACCACCCAATCTCTGCCGTTCACCAAAGCCAAAGCCAGAGTCCGATTCCGCAATACCCCTGACATTCAAAACTCTGCATCCTGTGCGGCGCGCAGCCCCTTCCACCAATCTCAAGCCTTGACAAATGGCCCGCAGACCTGTGTTACGCCTCCAATCTTTCCAACTGGGAAAGTAGCCAATTTCCAAAGGTCCATCATGCACGCATATCGCACCCATAATTGTTCCGCGCTTCGCTCCTCCGACGTTGGCGAGACCGTCCGGCTGTCCGGCTGGATCCACCGCAAGCGCGACCATGGCAATCTGCTGTTTGTCGATCTGCGCGACCATTTCGGCCTGACCCAGATCGTCAGCGAAACCGGCAGCGAGGCGTTCAAGATGCTGGACGGGGCGCGCGTGGAATCGGTGGTTACGGTCACCGGCAAGGTGGTTGCCCGCGATGCGGAAACGGTCAACAAGAACCTCCCGACCGGCGAAGTCGAACTGGTTGCCGATACCGTCGACATGCAGGGTCCGGCCGAAGAACTGCCGATGCCGGTGTTCGGCGAGCAGGAATATCCCGAGGATATCCGCCTGCGCTACCGCTTCCTTGATCTGCGCCGCGAGTCGGTCCACGCCAACATGATGCTGCGCTCGAAGGTCATCGCCAGCCTGCGCAAGCGGATGACCGATCAGGGCTTTACCGAGTTCCAGACGCCGATCCTGACCGCGTCTTCGCCGGAAGGCGCCCGCGACTATCTGGTGCCGAGCCGCGTCCATCCCGGCAAATTCTACGCGCTGCCGCAGGCCCCGCAGATGTTCAAGCAGATGCTGATGGTCGCCGGTTTCGACCGCTATTTCCAGATCGCCCCCTGTTTCCGCGACGAGGATGCCCGCGCCGACCGGTCGCCGGGCGAATTTTACCAGCTCGATTTCGAAATGAGCTTTGTCACCCAGGAAGATGTGTTCCAGACGCTGGAACCGGTTCTTGCCGGCGTGTTTGAAGAGTTTGCTGATGGCCGTTCGGTAACGCCGGCGGGTGAATTTCCGCGCATTCCCTACAAGGAATCGATGCTGAAATATGGCAATGACAAGCCGGATCTGCGCAACCCGATCATCATCCAGGACGTCAGCGAGCATTTCAAGGGCTCCGGTTTCGGCCTGTTCGACAAAATTACCTCGACCGGTGGCACTGTACGCGCCTTTGTTGCACCGGAAGCTGGCAAGAACAGCCGCAAATTTTTTGACGCCATGAACGACTGGGCGCGCGGCGAAGGGTTCGCCGGGCTTGGCTATATCAACATGAAGGAAGGCGCGGCTGGCGGGCCGATTGCCAAGAATCACGGCGAAGAGGGCACGGCCAAGCTGCTCGCCGATCTCGGCTGCGGTCCTGACGACGGCGTGTTCTTTGCGGCTGGCAAGGAAGCAGAGGCGGCCCGGCTGGCCGGCGTCGCGCGGACCCGGACCGCCGAACAGCTTGACCTGATCGACAAGAATGCCTTCAAATTCTGCTGGATCGTCGATTATCCGATGTTCGAATATGACGACGAACTGAAGAAAATGGACTTCTCGCACAATCCCTTCTCGATGCCGCAGGGCGAGCTGGAAGCGCTGGAAAACCAGGACCCGCTCGACATTCTCGCCTGGCAATATGATATTGTCTGCAATGGCATCGAGCTGTCTTCCGGCGCGATCCGGAACCACCGGCCCGACATCATGTACAAGGCGTTCGAGATTGCCGGTTACACCAAGGAGCAGGTCGACACCGAATTTTCCGGCATGATCAACGCGCTCAAATATGGCGCGCCGCCGCATGGCGGTTCGGCGCCGGGCGTCGACCGGATCGTGATGATGCTCGCCAACGAGCCGAATATTCGCGAGGTCGTGCTGTTCCCGATGAACCAGAAGGCCGAAGACCTGATGATGAACGCGCCAAGCCCGGTGGCGATGAAACAGCTGCGCGAACTGCATATCCGCGTGGTCGAGCCGCCGAAGGAAGGGTAAGCTCAAATCCGTTAGTGGTGAGCCTGTCGAACCAAGCTTATCGACGAGAGGCACCCTTCGACAGGCTCAGGGCTAACGGAAACAACGCATGACCCATCCCAACGAACATCATTTCACCTCTTCGCACGGCGACATCTGCTATTTCGAATGGGGCAGGGCCGGCGAGGGCCGGTCCGTGCTGCTGCTCCACGCCACCGGCTTTCATGCCCGCTGCTGGGACAAGGTCGTCGATGGCTTTCCGAAGGGAACCCATGTTGTCGCTGTCGATCAGCTGGGCCATGGCCGCAGCGCAAGACCGGAGATCAAGGACTGGGCGATGATTGCCGACGCAACCACGGAATTGGTGAAGTCGCTGGATGTCGCGTTTGATGTTGCTGTCGGCCACAGCATGGGCGGCCATTGCCTGGTCCAGACAGCCGCACAGCTGCCTGACAGCATCAAGAAGCTGGTGCTGGTTGATCCGGTGATCATGCTGAGGGCTTCCTACCAGCAACCATCCGATTTCAGTGCGACCAGCGAGATGGTCGGCAAGCGCCGCAACAGCTGGGCCGGGCCGGATGCGATGTTTGACCGGTTCAAGGATCGCCATCCCTATAGCCTCTGGGACCCGGCGGTGCTGCGCGACTATTGCGAATATGGCCTGCTTGCCGACGGCGAGGGCGGTTTCGAACTGGCCTGTCCACCGCAGACCGAGGCCTCGGTCTACGCGACCAGCCTCTCCCTCGACCCCTGGCCGCTGATCGAAAATATCGGGCAGCCGGTGAAGGTGCTGCGGGCGCCGCAGCTCGCCCCGGGCAAGGCCTTCGATTTTGCCAGTTCGCCGACACCGCCCGAGCTCGCCGACAGCTTTGCCGACGGCACGGATGTCTATCTGCCGGACCTGACCCACTTCATGCCGATGCAGGACCCGGCACGGATTGCGAATCTGATCATTTTCAGCTAATAGGCGGGACCGCAAAATTCAGCGAATGATCGATTGTCAGGGGGTGGGGCATGAACCGGTTGTTGCCCGCAGGAATCACCGCATTGATTGCGATGTTGGGGCTGCCCTCGCTCGCGCGGGCCTAGGTTCTGACCATCGAAGGCCTGACTCCTGCCGGTTCTCCGGACTTTGCCGATATCCGGTCGGTTGCCGTGGACGGATTCGGCGGCCGGGATGGCCGCGCGCTGGCGTTTGAGCTGGAAGACAGGTTGTCTGCGGTGAATATCCTTGGCCAGCCCTATTTTGACGTGATCGGCGGTCGCTCGGCGGTGCAGCCGGATGCGAGCCTTTCGGGCAATGTGACCGCCGACATCACCCACCGGGACACGGTTGCCAAACGGCGGCGCTGCGTAGAACGCGACGCCAAGGACAAATGTACCTCCTACAAGGACATCGACGTGGATTGCCGGACCCGGCTGATCGATTTCCGGGCCCAGATAAGGGCGACCCGTTTCGAGGACGGCCGGACCATCTATGCCGAAAGCTTCCCCAACCGCAACGAGCAGACCGTCTGTTTCGGTGACGATCAGGACTTCGCGAGCAGCGAGACGGTGATCCGGTCGATGATTGCGGACACCGCCGAGGCCATCCGCGGCGACCTTGCGCCGCGCCAATATCGGCAGGACATCCGGATATTGGAAAGCCGCAACGGCATGTCCAAGGCCGACGCTGCGCTGTTCAAGGCGGCGATCCAGATGACCAAGACCGATGCGAGCGAAGCCTGCCGGATGTGGGATGAAGCCGACGCAAACAGGCTGGTCCATCTGTCGCTGCAGTTCAATCGTGCGCTTTGTGCGGAACAGCGCGGCGATCTCGACGAAGCGCTCGCCCTTTATCAGGAAGCGGGCCGGCTCTCTCCCGGTAAGCTGGAAGTGACCCAGGCGCTGCAACGCACCAGCGACCATCGGCGCGCGCTCGACGAGTGGGAATTGCGCCAATCGGCCAAGCCCTGAAATCCAAAATGATGATCAGGGTTAACCGGTTGGCGGTTTGCGCGCATCTGGTATAGGTTGAGCCGGGCAATGAATGCCATGTGCGCTCGTCGCCCTCCGGGCCGGCAGGTTCGGCGCAAACGGAGTGAAGATGACGATAAATCTGTCCGACTTTGAATCCGGCGATAAATTCGACGGCGACTATGAAGCGGCGCTGCAATCTTTGCAGGAACGGCTCGCCCATGTCCATTTCAAGCATATCATCCATGGTAGCCGGTCGATCCTCGTGTTCGAGGGTTGGGACGCGGCGGGCAAGGGCGGAACGATCCGCCGGATGACCGGCGAATGGGATCCGCGCTATTATGACGTCTGGCCGATTGGCGCCCCGACGAAGGAAGAGAAAGACCGCCATTTCCTCTGGCGCTTCTGGCAGAAATTGCCGGGCAGCCGCGAAATCGGAGTGTTTGACCGCAGCTGGTATGGCCGTGTGCTGGTAGAGCGGGTCGAGGGCTTTTGCGAGCCCGCCGACTGGAAGCGGGGCTATGACGAGATCAACGAGTTCGAGGCGCAGCAGATCGACGGCGGTACCCAGCTGGTGAAGCTGTTCTTCCACACCACTCAGGAAGAGCAGGACGACCGCTTGGCCAAGCGGCTCGACACGCCACACAAGCGCTGGAAGATCACCGCCGAGGATTTCCGCAACCGGGACAAGCGCGCCGCGTATCTCGAGGCGATGCACGACATGTTCGAGTTCACCGATACGCGCTGGGCGCCGTGGAAAGTAATCGACGGCAATGACAAGAAGGCAGCCAGGATTGCGGCATTGACCCATGTCGCGGACACGCTGGAGGCGGCGTTGCCGGCCGACCTGCCCGAAGCGGATCCGGAACTGGTGGCATTGGCGAAGGACGCCTTCGGCTACGAACCCGGGAAATAGCCACGGCTTTTTTGGGCAAGTTCGAGCAGGCTGAACGCCTGCCGATGGTGTGCCGGCTCCGCTTGCCAGGCACGATCGGACAAGAAATTTCTCCAAAAAGTTCAATCTGCTACTGAAATAATCGCCACTTCTGCCGTGAACAGGAACAACCATGGAGCAGGATTGAAGGAATTGCCGCGTGCTGCATAAAATCCCGGCCAGCCAGCTCGAGCTGGGAATGTTCGTCCATGCCATGGATGGATCATGGTTTGACCATCCGTTCTGGCGATCGCGGTTCCTTCTGACCGACCCGGCTCAGCTGGAGAAAATCATCGCCAGCGCGACGGTGATGGTCACCATTGACGATTCTCGAGGAACGGCGCCGCCGCTGCCGGAACCAGAGACCCCGCCTGCGCCATCGGCCGAAGCCCGTGCGCCTTCCGAATCGGAGCCGGTCCCGGCCAGCGCTTCGTTGCAGCTGCGCCGACCCCGGTCGCTGTCTCAGGACATCCAGTTGCCGCTATTCACTCGCCTTTCGCCGCGCGCGCGCGGCCGAGGTCCGCAAGGCATCCGGGGCGATCAAGCGATCACGGGCCGCCGTCATGAACCTGTTTGCCGACGCGCGGATGGGCAATGCGATCAAGTCGGACAAGATGGCCCCGCTGGTCGAGCAGATTGCCAGCTCGGTGACGATCGATCCGACGATCATCCTCAATATCGCCCGTCTGAAGACCAAGGACGAATATACCTATCTCCACTCGGTTGCCGTTTGCGCGCTGATGGTCAACCTGGCGCGGAAGATGGGAATGGCCGAATCGGTGATGCAGGAGGTGGGCATGGCGGGGTTGCTGCACGACGTCGGAAAAACCTCGATCCCGGACAATATCCTGTCCAAGCCCGGCAAGCTTGATGACCTTGAATGGATCACCGTTCGCAACCATCCGCAGCGCGGCCACGACATCCTGTCCGCCTCGACCGGAATTGGCAGCATCGCGCTCGAAGTTTGCCTTCGGCATCACGAAAAGATGGATGGCACCGGCTACCCGGGCGGCATCCCGGCCGAAAATCTAAGCGTTTACACGCGCATGGCGGCGATCTGCGACGTGTATGATGCCATCACTTCCCAGCGGTCCTACAATACCCCCATGTCCGCTTCCCAGGCGCTTGCGAAAATGCAGTCCTGGTCGGGTCACTTCGACAAGATGATCCTGCGGGATTTTATCGACAGCCTTGGGATCTTGCCGGTGGGAACGCTGCTGCGTCTCGATCGCGACGAACTGGCGATGGTGGTTGGCGAGTCGCCATCCAACTACGCGGCTCCGATCGTCCGCCGCTTCTATTCCCTGCGCGGCCATTGCGAGATTGAACCGAAGGATCTGGATATCGGACGGATCAAATCCCGCAGGATACTCGCTATCGAGGATCCCGAAGACTGGGGGTGGTCAGACTGGTCGGCCTATTCCCAGAAGCTCCTGGCAAAAACCGCGAGTTGAGGGAAGGCGGTCAGCAGAGACAGTGCTGCTGCGCGTGATCCATCGAGTTTTCGTAACCGCTCACCCGGGGCTGTTCTTCCCGATATAGCGCGTCAGCGGCGTGTCGCTGCGGATCGTTGGGCCGCGGGGGTTCTTGGTGTCATAGACAACTGCATTCTCGAGCACCCGTTTGACGTAATTGCGCGTTTCGGAAATCGGAATCTCCTCGATCCACTTCACCCAGTCGATACCGCCCATGCGAGGGTCGCCATTGGCGCGAAGCCATTTGTTCACATTGCCGGGGCCAGCGTTGTAGGCTGCCACCGCAAGCGGGTAGCTGCCGCCGTAATAGGAGAGCATCCGCTGGATGTAGCCGCTGCCAAGCTGGATATTATATTGCGGGTCATCGGTCAGGGACGACAGGTTGTAGGACAGATTGGCCTTGCCCGACTGTTCCCGGGCGGTGCCGGGCATCAGCTGCATCAGTCCACGCGCACCGGCATGGCTGATTGCGCCTTCCGCGAACTGGCTTTCCTGCCGGGTGATTGCGTGAATGATGGTCCAGCTGCTTTCATGGCCAAATGGTACCGGCATCGTCGGGAAGGATGTCTCGTCGATCGGGCCGACACCGGAACTCAGCGCGCTGATTCCCTTGATCACGCCAAGATCGCGCGCGCCGGTGCGAACGGCAAGGTCGCTGAGCAGCATATAGTCCTTCGGCGTCTTGGCATTATAGGCGAGCGCCCGGTTGAAGCGGATCTGCTCGCGCCACGGACCGGTCCGGAACGAAGCCTTGGCGGCGATGACCAGCGGCTCGCTGTCGTAGGCCCTGCGATCCTGGTCGGTGATCTCGACCGCCGGCTTGCGGTTGAATACCGGCAGCGGGCGTCCCAGCCGTTCCAGCGACAGCTGGCCATAGAAATAGTCCGGAAATGCCGCGGCCTTCTCGAAATAGCCATTGGCCCGGTCGGTCTGGCCGGCTTCCGCCGCGGCGCGACCCGCCCAGTAATAGCCCTTCGAAGTGATATTGGGCGAGTCATAGGATTGCGCGTAAAGGTCGAACATGGGCACCGCCTTGGCCGGCTGGCGCATGCCGTTCAAAGCCGATGTGCCGGCGATCCAGGCGAGGTCGGAATATTTATCGCGCACACGTGAATTCTGGTCGGCGATCGGGGTCGGGACCGGATAGGCATCCTCGATTTTCGAGGCAATGTCATAAGCGACCGTCCATTGGCGGTCGTTGGCGGCGGCTTCGGCATTGATCAGCAGCGCCTCGAACCAGGTTTCCGGCATCGCCGGCTTTACCCGCAGTGGCAATCGCGTGGCCAGCAACTGGCGTGCCGCATAGCTCTGGCCGCTGTTCCGCAAATAGCGGGCGCGGTCGGCGAGATAGCCGGCGTCATCGCGGGCAATGGTACCGACTGCGGTGGCCTGTTCATTGGCATCGCTGGCATCGGTCAGCTGGGCCAGCCTGGCCGCGAACACGGTCCGTCTGGCAGGGGATGTAAAGGCCAGTTGCCCAGCGGCATCCCGCGTCGCCCGTGCCCAGAGGAGCGCATCCATCCGCGCGTCATGGTCGTCCATGCTGAACGCGGAACTGAAGCGCGCCATCAGTGCGGCCTCGTCCTCGTCGGTCAGGGTTCCGCCCCGCCAGGCCGTACGGGCCCATTGCTCAGCCTTGTCACGCTGCCCCGCGGCGAGCAGGGCGACGGCATATTTTGCCGCACCCGCGTTGGTAATCGGCTCGAACCGAGCGAAATAGGCAAGGACACGCGACGGCGAGAAACTGTTTATGTTGATCGCCTGTTCGGCGTTGCGCTGCATCCGCGTATCTTCCGGCCAACCGGGAAAGGTGACCAGGAAACCGGCATAATCCTCGAACGAATAATTGTCCGACTGGGTCAGGACGCGCCAGCGCTGCAAACCCAGCACGGGGTTGCCGCCGGTCGGATCGGACAAGCCGGCGTCGCTGTTCTGCCAACCGAGCTGTTCGCCGAGATTGTCTGCCGCCATGCAGGTCGCGGGGGCCAAAAGCAGCGATGCCATAAGAATTCTTGATACCATGCTGGACATTTTACGCTTAGGCTCCTTATCAGGCGCTGAACGGCGAACTATATCGCCGTTAATGATGGAAAAGACTTGGTGTCGGCTTTGCCGATTTCCAAGGCAAACATAAAGGATTATTAGATGTTCTCGGGTTCAATTCCGGCTCTGGCGACGCCCTTTCGCGATGGATCGTTCGCCGAAGACCAGTTTCGCGCTCTGGTGGACTGGCAGATCGAGCAGGGCAGCAGCGCCCTTGTTCCCTGCGGCACGACCGGTGAAGCATCGACCCTGTCCAACGCCGAACACCATCGTGTCATCGAAATCTGCGTCGAGCAGGCAGCAGGGCGGGTGCCCGTTATCGCCGGCTGTGGCTCGAACGACACGACCAATGCGCTCCTGCACCTCAACTTCTCCAAGAAATGCGGGGCCGCGGCAGGGCTCGTGGTCGCGCCCTATTACAACCGGCCCAACCAGCAAGGGATCACCGCCCATTTTACCACGCTGACCGAGAATAACGATCTGCCGCTGGTTCTTTACAATGTACCGGCGCGGACGGTCACCGACATCATGCCCGACACCGTGGCGGCGCTGTCAAAGCTGCCCAGCGTGGTCGCGATCAAGGATGCCAGCGGTGATCTCGACCGGGTGACCGAGCATCGTCTCAACTGTGCCGATGACTTCGTGATGCTTTCGGGGGTGGATGAACTGTCGCTGGCGTTCAATGCGGCCGGCGGGATCGGCTGCATTTCGGTGACCGCCAATGTCGCGCCGAAACTCTGCGCTGAATTTCAGGCCGCCTGTGCTGCGGGTGATTACGAAAAAGCGCGGGCGCTCAACGACGTGCTCTATCCGCTGCACAAGGCGCTGTTCTCGGATGCCTCGCCAGGCCCGATCAAATATGCCATGTCACGGGTCCTGAAGGATTTTCCGACCGAGCTTCGGCTGCCGATGACGCCGCCGTCACCAGCCAGCTGCAAGGCGGTTGACGCAGCGCTGGAAGGGGCAGGGCTGGTCTGATGGCAAAACCGCGGCCGGAGGAATTTGACAAGCAGAAGATCGTCGCCGAAAACCGGCGCGCGCGCTATGATTATTTCGTCGACGACAAGTTTGAGGCCGGGATTATGCTGACCGGAACCGAAGTGAAGTCCCTGCGCTTCGGGTCGGGTGCGATTGCCGAAAGCTATGCCGAGGTGAAGGATGACGAGATCTGGCTGATCAACGCCAATATCCCGGAATGGAGTCACGGCAACCGCTATAACCATACCCCGACGCGGCCGCGCAAATTGCTGCTCAACCGTCGCCAGATCAACAAGCTGCACGGCGCCGTGATGCGCAAGGGCATGACCATCGTGCCGCTGTCGATCTATTTCAACAGCAAAGGCCGGGCAAAGCTGGAGCTGGCGCTGGCCAAGGGCAAGAAGGCACCCGACAAGCGGCAGACAGAAAAGGATCGCGACTGGAAAAGGCAGCAGGGCCGGCTGATGCGCGAACATGGCTGATCACAAACCGAAGGTGAAGGACAAGGACTTCGCCGCGCGCACGATCAAGAATGCGGTGCAGTGGTTGCAGCGAAAGATGCCGACCCGTGCGGGTATGGAGCGGAACAAGTTTCTCAAGCCGATCGCCCACCGGTTTCTGCGGTCGGAGCTGTGGCGTTTCACCAGGCGCTCGGTGCCGCGGGGCGTCGCCCTTGGCATGCTGGCCGCCTTCCTGGTGCCGGTGGGCCAGATATTTGCCGCGGTTTTTCTGGCACTTCCGGTTCGCGCAAACGTCCCGATCGCGGCGCTGACCACCTTCATCACCAACCCGCTCACCTATCCCTTCTGGATCGCCGCAGCCAACCAGGTGGGCCGGTTCGCGCTGCAGGTCGATGCGCTGACCTCGAGCCGGCCGATCAACACGCATATTCAGAGCGAATTTGGCCAGTGGCTCAGCTGGCTGGTCCGCGAAGCGGGGGTCACGGCCTTCGGCTTTCTGCTGTTTGCCATTGTTTTCGCCGCCATCGGCTACCTGGTCAGCTCGTTCGGATGGCGCTGGTGGATCGGTCACAAGAGAAAGGGACGGCTGAGTCAGATTCTCGCCGATCGGGCCGGCGATGGCCAGTAAGGCGCCGACGACCAGCGGGTTGCTAAACCCCAGTACGCGCCAAATGCAGACCGATGTCCGGATGCGCGCGGTGCTGCTGACGGTGGCCGTGCTGGGCTCGGCCGGTCTTCTCTACTGGCAGGTGCAGAGTATCTCCCTGGTCATCGCGTTTCTTGCCCTGGTCACCTGCATGACAGCCATCGCCTATTTTTTGCGCCCGCAGGCTGCTGCCAAGGATGGCGACGCGGCCGATCCCGAAGACTGGGCGGTGACGCGAATGGTCGCGGACCAGTCCTCGATCGGGCTGGCCATCACCGACCGGGCCGGTCGCCTGGTCTGCGCAAACGAGCTGTTCACCAAATGGTTCAACGGTGCCGCAGTGCCGCCGGAACTGCCCTTGCAGGGCAGCGGCAACGAACTGCTCGCGACAGCCGGCCGCACCGCATGGCGTGATGGCCGGGGCTATGCCGAGGGACTGAAACGCGGGGTCGCCGAATATAGCGCGAAGGTCGTGCGCGCCGGACAGGGCGACGAATATCTGCTGTGGCAGATGATACCGCAGGTGCGGGCGGATCTGCTGGACGACATGATCAGCCTGGTCAGTGGGGCCGGCGGTCGCGCCTTTTCGGAATCGGGCATCCTTGCCAGCGTCATCGGCGGCGAGGGACGGATCCGCGCGTCCAACCAGGCGTTTGCCCTGCGCGCAACCGGGCGGATGGATGCCAATATATCCGGTCGCAATTTCATCAACTTCCTGCGCTCCGACGACAAGGGCACGATCTTTTTCGAGCGCGAGGGACGGCACGGCACGCCGGTACGGCTCTTCCATGTCCCGCTCGACCGGGAGAAGGACAAGGGCCCTGCGCTGATCCTGCTGATCGACGATGACGGCGGCATGGTCGAGCGCGGTAAGGCCCTGGAGCAGGTCGAGTCGATGTTGTCGTTGCTTCCGCTGGGACTGGCGCTGACCGACCGCGACGGGCGTTTCCTGTTTCTCAACGAAACCTTTGCCAAGACGGCGGGCATCGGCGAAAACGAGCAACCGCTCTATCCCGGCGACCTGATGATCCGTGATGACAAGTCTGCGGTGGCCGACGCGGTACGGCGCTACGCAAGCGGCCCTGCGCTGGCTGGAGATCTGGCGGTGCGTCTGCGCAGCGGCGGCGAGGAACCGGTCGCGCTCGGCATTGCCGGCGTCCGCGGACTGGGCGAGGCAGCCGTGCTGCTGTCGATCCGCGACAACAGCGAAGAATCAAAACTGAAGAGCCAGGTGGCGCAGGCAACGAAGATGCAGGCGGTCGGCCAGCTGGCCGGCGGCGTCGCCCATGATTTCAACAATATCCTGACCGCGATCATCGGCCACTGCGACCTGATGCTGCTCCGCCACGCACCGGGCGACAGCGATTATGACGATATCCAGCAGGTCAAGAACAACAGCAACCGGGCGGCGGGGCTGACCCGGCAATTGCTTGCGTTCTCCCGGCAGCAGACGCTGCGCCCGCAGGTGCTGCAACTGCCCGACGTCGTCGCCGATGTATCGAACCTGCTCAAGCGGCTGCTCGACGAAAAAATTGAGCTGGAGGTACGGCACGGGCGCAACTTGGGACTGGTCCGCGCCGATCCCGGACAATTGGAGCAGGTGATCATCAATCTCGGCGTCAATGCCCGGGATGCGATGCCGAATGGCGGCAAGATATCGATTTCAACCCAGGCGGTGGTGGCCTCGGATGTTCGCGCGCTGAAAAGCGATATCCTGCCGGTCGGCGACTATACGGCCCTGATCTTCAGCGACAGCGGCACCGGTATTCCGCCGCACGTGATTGGCAAGATTTTCGAGCCGTTTTTCACCACAAAGGCCGTTGGCAAGGGCACCGGGCTTGGCCTGTCGACCGTGTACGGGATCATCAAGCAGTCCGGCGGCTATATTTTTGCCAGCTCCCAGCCGGGCGCGGGCACTACATTCTCGATCTATTTTCCGGTGCACCGGCCAACCGCCGACGATCTGTCCCGTGCGAGCTTGAGTTCGCCCCCGGTCAAGGCGACCGCGCGGAAGGAATTGTGGGGCACCGGCCATATCCTTCTGGTCGAGGACGAGGACATGGTCCGGGCGGTGGCCGAACGGGCCCTCACGCGCCAGGGCTATACCGTTGTGACCGCCAGCGAAGGCGAGGAGGCGCTGGGGCTACTCTCCGCCCAGGCAGAACAGGAACAGCCGTTCGACATGATCGTGTCCGACGTGGTGATGCCGAACATGGACGGCCCGACCATGGCCAAACATGTGCGCAAGCATTTTCCCGATCTGCCGATCCTCTTCATGTCCGGCTATGCCGAGGAGCAGTTGCGCAAGTCGATCGATCTCGACAGGGTCAATTTCCTGCCAAAGCCCTTTTCGGTGGCACAAATTGCCGAAGCGGTCGGCGAGACCTTGGCCGAACATGCCAAGAAGGGTTGATTTTCGTTCCAATCCTGCAGAAAATTCAGCGAGATAACAAAAAGTAGAAAAAATAATGTTCCCCTCTTGTTCTATGAGAACAAATAAAGTACATCATCACAATCATTGATTGATGCTGCTTAAACATTTAGCGAAGGGGACAGGCAAATGGCCGGCAACTTAAAAGTCGTAGAATCGGAAAATCAATTGAACTCATCAGACAGGCAAAAGGCGCTCGACGCCGCACTGGCGCAGATCGATCGCGCCTTCGGCAAAGGCTCTGCGATGAAGCTGGGTCAGCGCAAGGCGCTCGAAGTGGAAGCCATTTCCACCGGCAGCCTGGGACTGGATATCGCGCTGGGCATCGGGGGACTGCCAAAAGGACGCGTGATCGAGGTTTATGGTCCGGAAAGCTCGGGCAAGACCACGCTGGCACTCCACGTTATTGCCGAAGCGCAAAAGGCAGGCGGCACGGCGGCATTTGTTGACGCCGAACATGCTCTGGATCCGATCTATGCCAAGGCGCTGGGTGTGAATACCGACGAGCTGATCATTTCGCAGCCCGATACCGGTGAACAGGCGCTGGAAATTGTCGACACCCTGGTCCGCTCCAACGCGATCGACATCCTGGTCGTCGATTCGGTCGCCGCCTTGGTTCCGCGTGCGGAAATCGAAGGCGAAATGGGCGACACCCATGTCGGCCTGCAGGCCCGGCTGATGAGCCAGGCGCTGCGCAAGCTGACCGGCTCGATCAGCCGCTCCAAGTGCATGGTGATCTTCATCAACCAGATCCGCATGAAAATCGGCGTGATGTACGGCAACCCGGAAACCACATCGGGCGGCAACGCGCTGAAATTCTATGCCTCGGTCCGTCTCGACATCCGCCGTACCGGCCAGATCAAGGAACGCGACGATATCGTCGGCAACACCACCCGGGTCAAGGTCGTCAAGAACAAGGTTGCACCGCCGTTCAAGCAGGTCGAGTTCGACATCATGTACGGCCAGGGCATTTCCAAGGTGGGCGAGATCATCGATCTCGGCGTGAAGGCCGGCGTGGTCGAGAAATCGGGCGCCTGGTTCTCCTATGACTCGGTTCGCATCGGACAGGGACGCGAGAATTCGAAGCGCTTCCTCATCGAGAACCCGGAAATGATGGCCAAGCTGGAAAACCAGATTCGCGGCAAGCAGGAAGAGGTTGCGGAGGAAATGATGAACGGTCCCGTCGGCAAGGCCGATGACAGCGACGAGGACGCCTAGTCTGATCCCTCCGCCGGTCCGGTGACGGTCGGGCAGGTTACGGCTTTCCCCGTTCTTGCCCGCTACCGATTTGGAGGCCCGACCACCGCCTCGACCGCATCGCCAACAGCTAAGTTTTGCCGGATTGTTCTCCCCCGAGGCGATCCTTGGCATAGGGCCGTCCTTCTGTCCCCCGACACCAAGGACGGCCCGTTTTTATGTCCGGGTGCGGTGGATATGCCGGAAAAGATTGACACGAGACCCGTAGCAAGGCTTCGTCGGTCCTTCGACCCGGTGTCCGTATCGCAGAAGGCCAGACCATATGACCATAATCATCCACCATCTCGAAAACAGCCGCTCGCAGCGGATCATCTGGCTGCTGGAGGAGCTGGAACTCCCCTATGTCATCAAGCGGTATGAACGGCATCCGAAAACCCAGAGGGCCCCGGACAGCCTCAAGGCGATCCATCCCCTGGGCAAATCGCCGATGATCGAAGATGACGGTGATGTCCTTATCGAGACCGCGGCGATTGCCGAATATCTGGTGGCGAAGGCGGGCGGCAAGCTCGGTGCCCCGGACGACAAAAAAGGCGCGCGCCTGTATACGCAATATCTCCATTTTGCCGAGGGCTCGATGATGCCACCGCTCTACGGTTTGCTGGTGGTCGGCCGTCTGGGTTTGCTCGGCCTGCCGGCGCGCAAGCCGGTTGGCCAGATGGTCACCGACCTGCTGGTATGGCTGGAGACCGAACTTGCCAGCCGCGACTATTTTGCCGGGGACAAGCTGACCGCCGCCGATATCATGATGAGCTTCCCGCTCGAGGCGTGCCAGTCGCGCGCTGGGCTGGATTCCCGCTATCCCAATCTGATGGCCTGGCTGGAACGGATTCATGCCCGTCCCCAATATCAGATCGCGCTCGAAAAGGGCGGCCCCTATGCCTATGCCTGACTCGGCTGCCGATTTTTTCCGTTCGTGCAATGACAGCATTGTCAACGGCAGATCGCTCGCCTAAGTCCATGCCATGCAAACAACCAATGATATAAGACGGTCTTTCCTCGACTATTTCGCTGAGCAGGGTCACGAGATCGTGGCGTCAGCGCCGCTCATTCCGTACAATGACCCGACGTTGATGTTCATCAACGCAGGGATGGTGCCGTTCAAGAATATTTTTACCGGTGCCGAAAAGGTCTCTTACACGACTGCCACTTCGAGCCAGAAATGTGTTCGCGCCGGCGGCAAGCACAATGACTTGGACAATGTCGGCTATACCGCCCGGCACCACACGTTTTTCGAGATGCTCGGGAATTTTTCCTTCGGCGATTATTTCAAGGAACAGGCGATCCATCACGCCTGGAATCTGGTCACCAAGGTCTGGGGCATATCGCCGGACCGGCTGACGGTGACCGTATATCATACCGATGACGAAGCCTTCGACCTGTGGAAAAAAATTGCCGGACTTCCGGAAGAGCGAATTATCCGGATCGCCACCAGCGACAATTTCTGGTCGATGGGCGATACCGGCCCCTGCGGCCCGTGCAGCGAGATATTCTATGATCACGGCCCCCATATTGCCGGTGGCCCTCCGGGTAGTCCGGACGAAGACGGCGACCGCTTCGTCGAGATATGGAACCTGGTGTTCATGCAATATGACCAGCGCGGCGAGGGGGATCGGGTCGACCTGCCGAAACCGTCGATCGACACGGGCATGGGGCTGGAACGGGTTGCCGCCGTCATGCAGGGCGTGCACGACAATTACGACATCGACCTGTTCAAGGCACTGATCGCAGAATCCGGGTCACTGACCGGCACCGCAACCACCGGTGACAATCAGGCCAGCCATCGCGTCATCGCCGACCACCTGAGGGCATCTTCCTTCCTCGTCGCCGACGGCGTGTTGCCCTCGAACGAAGGCCGCGGCTACGTGCTCCGCCGGATCATGCGCCGCGCGATGCGCCACGCCCATCTCTTGGGCGCGAAGGATCCGCTGATGCACCGGATGGTCGGGTCGCTGACCGGCGAAATGGGCAATGCCTTTCCGGAGCTGATCCGGGCGAAGCCGCTGATCGAGGAAACTTTGCTCCGTGAGGAAACCAATTTCCGGCAGACGCTCGCCAATGGCCTCAAGCTGCTCGACGCCGAGATCGCAGACATGGGCGAGGGCGATGTCCTGGCCGGCGAGACCGCGTTCAAGCTCTACGACACGTTTGGGTTCCCTTATGACCTTACCGAGGACGCGCTGCGGGCCTGTTCGCTCGGCGTCGACCGCGAAGGCTTCGACAAGGCGATGGCAGAGCAGAAGGCTGCCGCCCGCGCCGCCTGGAAGGGTTCTGGCGATCAGGCCTCCGATGCCGTCTGGTTCGACATTGCCGAGCGCGAAGGCAGCACGGAGTTTACCGGTTATACAGCGCAGGAAGGCGAGGGCGTAGTGATCGCGCTGGTCCGGGATGGTGCAGAAATCAGCAGCGCGCAAAGCGGCGATACGGTCACACTGCTGACCAACCAGACCCCCTTCTATGGCGAGAGCGGCGGTCAGATGGGCGATGCCGGAGAAATTTCTGGAGCCAATGGCTTTGCCGCCACGGTTTCCGACACCCGCAAGCCGCTGGGTCGGCTGCATGCGCACCAGGTCGAAATCGGATCGGGTTCGGTGGCGATCGGCGACAGTATTCACCTGGTCGTCGACGGCGCGAGGCGGAGCGCGCTGCGGGCCAATCACAGCGCCACCCATTTGCTGCACAAGGCGTTGCGGCACCATCTCGGTGATCATGTGACGCAGAAGGGCAGCCTGGTGGCACCGGATCGGTTGCGCTTCGATTTCTCGCACGTGTCACCCCTTACGGATGCGGAACTGCAAGCCGTGGAAGCGGATGTGAACGCGCAAATCCGGGGCAACAGCCCGGTCACCACGCGTCTGATGAGTCCCGACGAAGCGGTCGCCGCGGGCGCGCTTGCGCTATTCGGCGAAAAATATGGCGACGAGGTTCGGGTCCTGTCGATGGGCAGGGATCTGGACCTCGACTATTCGGTCGAGCTGTGCGGCGGCACCCATGTCCACGCGCTCGGCGAAATCGGGGTGATGGTTGTCATCGGAGAATCGGCCGTGGCCAGCGGGGTTCGCCGGATCGAGGCGCTGACCGGAGAGGCGGCGCGCCTGTGGCTCACCGACCGGGACGCCAAGTTGAAGGCAATCGCGGCATCGCTCAAATCGTCACCGGAGGAGGCCGCTGATCGCGTCGCCACGCTGGTCGAGGAACGCAAGAAACTCGAGCGCGAGCTAAGCGAGGCAAAGAAATCCCTGGCTCTGGCCGGCGACGGCGGCGGCGCGAAGGCTGCCGAAGCGGAAACTATTGGCGATATCGCTTTCGCCGGGCAGGTGATCCATGGGCTCAATCCCAAGGAACTGCGCGGCCTGGTGGATCAGGCCAAGAAAAAGCTCTCGAGCGGGGTCAGCGCGCTGGTCGCTGTCAATGATGGCCGCGCGACCGTCGCAGTGGGTGTAACCGATGATCTCACCGGCCGATTGAGCGCGGTTGACTTGGTGCAGGCAGGCGTGGCAGCCGTCGGCGGCAAGGGTGGTGGCGGTCGTCCGGATATGGCTCAGGGCGGCGGGCCCGATGGCGCAAAGGCCGAGGACGCGATCGCGGCGATCAGGTCTGTTCTTGCGGGCTGAGCCCGTCGGGTACCAGATCGTCGGCAGTGGCTTGACCGACGGACGTGCTCATCGACTTGAGCTTGGGTTCATATTCTAGGTCGCCTTCTTCCTGAATCTGCTTGCGATAGATGTCGCGCAATTCATGGATTGAGGCGATGACGGGTCCCATGGCGACGCCATTTTCCACGAGCACGGCTTCTGACAGCTGCAGGGAACCCTCCAATGCTTCCGGAACCGCGTTGGTTGCGCCGGCCTGATAGAGCTCGGCGGCATGCTCAATGTCCCGGGCCCTCGCAATGATCGGCAGGTCGGGCACCCAGGCCCGAACCTTTTTGACGATCTGCACCGACAGGACCGGTTCGTCCATCGTCAGCACCAGCGCCTTCGCATGGCCCAGGCGCAGCCGATCAAGCATTTCGTTGCGCGAGACATTGCCAAAAATAATGGGATAGCCCGCGCGCCGCGCGCGCGCGACCGAGTCAATGTTGGACTCCACGGCCAGAAATTTCTGGTTGTGGGTCTTGAGCAACTCGGCAACCAGCTGCCCGACTCGGCCAAAGCCGATGATGATCGTCTGCTGCGCCTCGACCGGTTGCTCATCCGGCGCCGGTCCGCCGTCGCTGCGCATTTCCATGCGTCGGGCGATGTCATGACCAAAGCGGGCGAGCAGCGGCGTGATGGTCAGGCCGATCGCGGTCACGATCTGCCAGAATGCTGCCGTCTGTGGCTGGATCAACTGCGCCTGTGTTGCCGCAGCGAGCACGATCAGTGTGGTTTCGGAGGGACTGGCCATCAGCACGCCGGCTTCGGTGGCGGTGCCTGGACGAGCCCCCGCGAAGCGAAGCAATCCGCCGGTGACGGCCGCCTTGACGAGAACGACGCCGACCACGGCGGTCAGCAGGCTTGCCCAGTTTTCCAGGACCACGCGAATATCGACCTGCATGCCGACCGTGATCAGAAACACGCCGAGCGCCAGGCCCTTGAAGGGTTCGGTGATCACCTCGACTTCGCCGTGATATTCGGTCTCGGCAATCAGCAGGCCTGCGAGCAACGCGCCGACAATCGGCGACAGGCCCGTGGCCGCCGTGGCCAGACTGGCGAGAATGATGACCAGAAGGCTGACCGCGAGGAACAGTTCCGGGCTCTTGGTCCGCGCTGCCTGGGCAAAAATCCTTGGCAGCAGCAGCCGCCCGAGTACCAGCATTATGGTGATCACCGCGCCGCCCATCAGCAGCGTCTTGCCCAGACTGTCCCAGCCGCCATCGGCGGTGATTGCCGGCGAAATCGCACCGAGCAGGAAGATGATCGGAACGATGGCGACATCCTCGAACAGGAGCATGGCCAGCGCCGCGCGGCCGACCGGGCTCTTGGTTCCGGACATCGGCAGCACCAGCGCGGTCGAGGACAGGGCCAGCGCCAGGCCCAGGCCAAGCGCACCTGGCGCATTCTGGCCAAGCAGATAGAGCACCGAACCGATGATCAGGCCCGACGCCAGCAGTTCTGCCGCACCGACTCCGAAGACAAGCCGCCGCAGCGACCAGAGCCGCTTGAATGACAATTCAAGCCCGATCGAGAACAGCAGCAGGATGATGCCCATCTCGGCGAAGGGTTCGATCGCCTCGCGGTCGCTGATCGTGACAAATCGCAGCCATTCATATTGGGTCTGCAGCGAGCCCAGGCCAGACGGGCCGAGCAACAGCCCGACCAGGATGAAGCCGATGATCGGCGTGATCCGGAAACGCGTAAAGGCCGGGATCACGATGCCGGCGGCTCCGAGTATCACGATGGCGTCAATGAAGGCGGGATTGTCGAGCGGGCTGTGCATGGGAAGACTCTATACGCGAACAATGCTATTTGTCAGCAGCTTACATTGAGGAGAGCGTCAATGGAGGACCGCACGCGTGACATATTGATCGTCGGTGGCGGACCGGCGGGGATGATGGCCGGCTTGCTGTTCGCCCGCGCCGGACTGAAGGTGACCGTGCTCGAGAAGCATGCCGATTTCCTCCGGGATTTCAGGGGGGATACGGTTCATCCCTCCACGCTGGAGCTGTTCCATCAACTCGGCCTGCTGGATGAGCTGCTGGCACTGCCGCACAGCCGGGTGGACGAGGCATCGATCCATATTGCGGGTCAAGAGATGAAGGTGATCGACTTTCGGCATTTGCCGGTCGCTGCGCCATCTATCGCGATGATGCCGCAATGGGACCTGCTCAACTTCATCGCCCTGCAGGCCGGCCGATATCCCGGCTTTGACCTGCAAATGGAGAGCGAAGCGATCGACCTGATCGAGGACGAGGCGGGCCGCGTTTGCGGTGCCGTCACCCGCGTCGGCGACAGGTTGCCTGCCAGGCTGGTCATCGCCGCCGACGGGAGGCACTCGGCGCTGCGCAACAGGTCAGGCCTGCCGCTGCAGGATATCGGTGCGCCGATGGATGTGTTCTGGTTCCGGGTCGACAAGCCCGATGGTTGTGGCGGGGATGTTTTCGGCACGGTGCAGGCGGGGCGCTTCATGGTGATGATTGATCGCCGCGATTATTATCAGTGCGCCTTCGTGTTCAACAAGGGGCAGGCGGACAAGGTCCGGGCAGAGGGGCTGGAGGCCTTTCGTGCCGGCCTGCGATCGCTGGTGCCTGACCTCGCCGCCGCGTTCGACCAGATTACCAGCTGGGATCAGGTCAAGACACTCGAAGTGGCGCTGGACCGGCTCGAGCGCTGGCACCGCCCTGGTCTGCTGGTCATAGGTGATGCGGCGCACGCGATGTCGCCGATCGCCGGGGTGGGGATCAATATTGCCGTGCAGGATGCGGTGACCGCGGCAAATGTGCTGGCGGGAGCCATGGCGAGGGGAGAGGATCCGGACCCGCTATTGAAACAGGTCCGGCACCGTCGTATAGGGCCGGTGCGGCGCATGCAGGGGTTGCAGAAACTGGCGCAGGACCGGGTGATCGCGCCGCTGCTTCGGCGCACGACGCCGATCAAAAAACCGTTTCTTCTGTTGCGTTTGCTTAACCGGGTGCCGCTATTGCGCCGTATCCCGGGGCGGATCGTCGGGCTGGGCTTCGGGCGGGAAGATATCCAGTCACCCGAAGCCGCTAGCCCGCGAAACTGACTATTTCCAGTTCTGCATTTCCGCTTCGAGATTGGAACGAACGGCTTCGAAAAACTGCTCGGTCGTCATCCAGGATTGGTCGGGACCGATCAGAATCGCGAGATCCTTTGTCATGTCGCCATTTTCAACGGTCTGGATGCAGACCCGTTCCAGCGTTTCGGCAAAACGCGTCACATCGGGCGTATCATCGAACTTGCCGCGATAGATCAGGCCGCGGGTCCAGGCGAAGATCGAGGCGATCGGGTTGGTCGAGGTCGCCTTGCCCTGCTGGTGCTGGCGATAGTGGCGGGTCACGGTGCCGTGCGCCGCTTCCGCTTCCACGCAATCGCCGGTCGGGGTCATCAGCACCGAGGTCATCAGGCCGAGCGAACCGAAGCCCTGCGCGACCGTGTCAGACTGGACGTCGCCGTCGTAATTCTTGCAGGCCCAGACGAACTTGCCGCTCCATTTCAGCGCCGAGGCGACCATGTCGTCGATCAGGCGATGCTCGTAGGTGATGCCCGCCTTGTCGAACTTGTCCTTGAACTCTTCCTGGAAGATTTCCTCGAACAGATCCTTGAAGCGCCCGTCATAGGCCTTCATGATCGTGTTCTTGGTCGACAGGTAGACCGGCCATTCGCGGTTCAGGCCGTAGTTCATCGAGGCGCGGGCAAAATCGCGGATCGAATCGTCGAGATTGTACATCGCCATCGCAATGCCGGGGGACGGGAACTGGAACACTTCCTCGTCGATGGTATCGCCATTGTCGCCTTCCCAGATCAGGCGCAGCTTGCCAGGGCCGGGGACCTTGAAGTCGGTGCAGCGATACTGGTCACCAAAGGCATGACGACCAACCACGATCGGGTCGGTCCAGCCCGGCACGAGGCGCGGCACATTGTCGATCACGATCGGCTCGCGGAACACGACGCCGCCGAGAATATTCCGGATGGTGCCGTTCGGCGATTTCCACATCCGCTTCAGACCGAATTCCTCGACCCGGTCCTCATCGGGGGTAATGGTTGCGCATTTTACGCCAACGCCATGCTTCTTGATCGCATTGGCCGCATCAACCGTAATCTTGTCATTGGTGTCGTCGCGGACCTCGATCGAGAGGTCATAATAATGCAAGTCGATGTCGAGATAGGGTTCAATCAACCGTTCGCGAATCCATTGCCAGATGATCCGCGTCATTTCGTCGCCGTCAATTTCGACGACCGGGTTTTTGACCTTGATTTTCGACATAGTGCTTAATTCTTTCCTGAATCGGGAACAGAAGGGAGGAATGATGTTGCGAGCCTCTTAGCAAAGATTGTCATTTGTTCAACCTAGAGTTGCGCGGGGCGATTGTCGGTCGCGGCGCAAATAGGCATTGGCGAATTTTCAATATATCAACGGGAGTGTTGTCAGAACAATGAGCCGCCTCTAAGTAGCATCCATGGCAATCGAGAAATATTCAAACAAGGGGCTGGGAGAGGCCAAGTGGTCTTTTCCCCCGGTGCACCCGGAAGGCCGCAAATTTGCGGTAATCGCGGGGGCCATCACGCTGTTTTTTGCGTTGATGGCGTGGGAGACCCTCGCTTGGCCGATGGCGGCGGTGACGGCATGGGTCCTCGCCTTCTTTCGGGATCCGAAACGGGTAACGCCGCTCGATGAAAAATATATCATGGCACCCGCCGATGGACTGATAAATTTGATCATGCCGGTGAAGCCACCGGTGGAATTGCGGGGTGAAGGCGGACTCGGAGACGAAGAGCTGATCCGGGTCTCGATTTTCATGAGCGTCTTCGACGTACACATCAATCGTACGCCGATTGAAGGTACAGTGAAGCGGCAAGCCTATATTTCCGGAAAATTTCTCAACGCCGATCTCGACAAGGCAAGCGAAGAAAATGAACGGCAGCATTTCCTCGTCGAACGCAGCGACGGCCTGAAAGTCGGATTTACCCAGATCGCTGGGCTCATCGCGCGGCGGATCATGTCCTTCGTCAAGGAAGGCGATTTTGTTGCCGTCGGCCAGCGTATCGGCCTGATTCGCTTTGGTAGCCGTGTTGATGTCTATCTGCCCAAGGGAACGACGCCCAATGTGGTGCTGGGACAACGCTCCATCGCCGGGGAAACCGTTCTTGCGGTGGTCGGTGACATGCGCGAGATTGAAGGTGTCGGCCAATGACCATCACTCCGCTCCACAGCAGATCGCGGCAAGGCTGATGGCAAAAAAAGGTTCGTTGAAACGGCCCGAGCGGGGCATTCCGCTGCGCGCATTTGTTCCCAACGCGGTTACGGCGCTGGCGCTGTGCGTCGGCCTGAGCAGTGTCCGTTTTGCCTATATGGACCAATGGGTGTTGGCCGCAGCATCGATTGTGCTGGCAGGCATATTGGACGGCCTAGACGGACGGGTTGCCCGCCTGCTCAACGCGCAGAGCCGTTTTGGCGCGGAACTGGACTCGCTGTCCGACGTGATCGCGTTCGGCGTGTCACCGGCGCTGGTCATGTTCCTCTGGTCGACACAATATATGCCGCAATTCGGCTGGGTGCTGGCGCTGACCATGGTTGTGGCCTGTGCGCTTCGCCTGGCACGTTTCAACGCCCTGATCGATGCTGATGACCAGCCGCACAAGTCGGCCGGCTTCCTGACCGGCATACCTGCTCCGGTTGGCGCGGGCCTGGCGATGCTGCCTCTCTATCTCTGGATGATAACCGGCGAGGATATTTTTCGCCACTATGCGCTGGTGTCGCCGTGGATCGTCTTGATTGCGTTTCTCATGCTGTCCAACACCGCCACCTACAGCTGGTCATCCCTGCGCTTGCGCAAGAATATCCGGCTGGAAGCCATCGCCATCATTGCCTTGGTTGGCGTCGCGCTGATCAATTCACCATGGATCATGCTCTCGGCGATCAGCATTGTTTATCTGATAATGATACCGTTCAGCGTCCGAAGCTACGCGAAGGTCAAGCGGCAGCGCGCAGCGGAACGGTCTGCAGCGAGCGATGCTGGCTCATAAGCTGCGGCGTTTTGACCGTGCGATGACGATACGGGGATGACGGTGTGCCGGCCTTGGCCCTGATGGGCTGGAGTTCCGCCTGGATCACGCTGGCAATCTTGTCCCGATATTGAAGAAACATCATCGCGATAACAGCAGCGGAGCCGAGGAAGGCGATTACAAAAAAAGTCGAGATAGCGATACCGAGCATGTGATAATTCCATTCGTTCTATCAATGAACTCTTAATGTTCCATTTATGTTCTCATTGTCAAGCGCTTTTTGGAACATGTATATCAATGCAGCTGATGCCTCGAAGGTTCCATTCTGGTGGCCCAACGGTTCTCATTTTATATTGGTTATGAGAAAAGCCGGGCGCCGGTGAGTCGGCGCGGGCGCAGGCTAGCGCCGTCCGGGCAGCATCCGTTGAAGC
The DNA here is from genome assembly GCF_036964565.1 of Parasphingorhabdus sp. Taxonomy (GTDB): domain Bacteria; phylum Pseudomonadota; class Alphaproteobacteria; order Sphingomonadales; family Sphingomonadaceae; genus Parasphingorhabdus. The sequence continues at coordinate 78,834 of NZ_JBALTN010000002.1, forward strand.
GTATTGTCCTTCACGACATAGTGGTGGAACAGCGATGCGAGAGCGTGCAGCCCGATCAAATAATATCCCACAGTGCCCACCGTCTCGTGCAGTTCTTCGATTTGTTCGGACAGGGTCTTGTCCGGTCCGATCAGGGGAAACAGCTCCAGACCGAAAAAGGGAATGGTCTTGTCGCTGCTGCTGAGGATCAGCCAGCCTGCAATCGGCATCGCCAGCATGAAGGCGTACAGCGCGAAATGCACCAGCTTGGCCAGTATCATCTGCCCGTGCGCCGGTACCGGCGTGATCGGCGGTTTGGCGGTCAGCAGTCGGGCAATGACCCGGACAATCACCAGCAGCAATACCGAAAGCCCCAGCATGAAATGCCAGCTTTTCAGGCCTTCGCGCAGGTCGCTGCCCCTCGGATAATATTCGCGCAGCAGGATGCAGGCGTATACTGCGGCTATCAGGAGCAGCATCCCCCAATGGAGCAGGATGGAAATGGACGAATAGCGAGCGGGTGTTGCGGGTGCAGTCATGGACGGGTCCTTGTTTTCGGGGAAGGGGCATGAATGCGCCCTTGGACAGGGCGTTCCGGTAATTTGGCGTCGATGCCGTTGATCATTGCCGTCCCTTTAGGTGCCCAATGCCGCTCGCCACCTAACTCCCACCTGATCAGGTGTCACGCGCGGAACGATTGATGTCCCGATTAGCATCAACGGCAGGCCAACAGTACTCTGGAAATATACCTATCTCGCGGAAACGGGATGGCGAGAGCGCTAAGCTCTTCTGGCAACGGCGGCAATCTCTGCTAGGTCGGGCTTCACGGATTGCCCGTCTGTTTGGTTGGGGCCGAGTTTTGGGGTTGCATTTCCTCGCGCTTGGCCTTAACGGCACGCTCATCCCACATGGAAAGCACTCATACCGGTGCCAATGGCGGTCTTTCAGGCTGTTTGAGGTTCTCAGCTTTCCAGAGGCATAACCGGACAAGGAGAAATATTATGGCGGCCCCTGTCGTCACCCTACAGCAATTGATTGAAGCCGGAGCGCATTTCGGCCACCAGACCCACCGCTGGAACCCGAAGATGAAACCTTACATCTTCGGCGCCCGCAACAGCGTCCATATTCTTGACCTGTCGCAGAGCGTACCCCTGTTCGCACGGGCGCTCGACTTTATCGCCAACGCCACTTCGGCTGGCGGCAAGGTCCTGTTCGTCGGTACCAAGCGTCAGGCGCAAGAGCCGATTGCCGAAGCAGCACGCGCCAGCGGCCAGCATTTTGTCAACCATCGCTGGCTCGGCGGCATGCTGACCAACTGGAAGACCATTTCCAACTCGATCCGCCGGATGAAGACCCTGGAAGAGCAGCTTGGTGGAGACACCGCAGGCTTTACCAAGAAGGAAGTCCTGCAGATGACGCGCGAGCACATCAAGCTCGAGCTTTCGCTTGGCGGTATCCGCGACATGGGCGGCATTCCCGATGTCATGTTCGTGATCGATGCGAACAAGGAAGAGCTGGCGATCAAGGAAGCCAATGTTCTGGGTATTCCGGTCGTCGCAATTCTCGATTCGAACGTTGATCCAAGCAACATCGCATTCCCGGTTCCGGGCAATGACGATGCGGCACGGGCAATTCGCCTCTATTGTGAATCCGTTGCTGCGGCCGCTACCAAGGGCGGTCAGGACGCTTCGGTTGCAGCGGGCGAAGATCTCGGCGCAGCGGTTGCTCCTCCGGTCGGACAGATTGTTTCGAGCGAAGCCAATGCCAGTGCCATGGTTTCCGGCGAGGAAGCGGCGGTTGCCGACATCGCGGATATTGCTGCGGAAATGACGGCGGCAGACGAAAAGGCTCCGGCTGAAGAACCAAAGGCTGCAGAGACGCAGCCAGCCGAGAAAAAGGAAGAAGCAAAGGCAGACGAAAAAGCCTGAACTTGAAGCTTCTTTCTGCGGTCATATATGGACTGTAATGAAACATAAGTGGGGCGGCATTTTTGTCGCCCCAATTTCACATTTCCCGATCAAGAAATTGAGGAACCTACAATGGCTATTACAGCAGCAGCAGTGAAAGAACTGCGCGAACGCACCGGTGCCGGCATGATGGACTGCAAGAAGGCACTGAACGAAACCAATGGCGACGTGGAAGCGGCGGTCGACCTGTTGCGGACCAAGGGTCTGGCAGCGGCGCAGAAGAAATCGAGCCGCACCGCGGCCGAAGGGCTGGTTGGCGTTGCCGTCGAAGGCACGCGCGGCGTTGCCGTCGAAGTAAACAGCGAAACCGATTTCGTTGCCAAGAATGACCAGTTTCAGGATTTCGTTGCCAAGGTTACGGATGTAGCGCTCGGTCTGAAGGATGACGATGTCGAGGCGCTGGCTGCGGCAGAATATCCTACCGGCGGTACGGTCAAGGACGTCCTGACCAACAATGTGGCAACCATTGGTGAGAACCAGGCGATTCGCCGGATGAAGACCGTTGCGGTCTCGAGCGGCCTTGTTGTCCCGTATATTCACAACGCCGTGACCCCGACGATGGGTAAGATCGGCGTTCTGGTTGCGCTGGAAAGCACCGCCGGCGCCGACGTTCTGGAGCCGTTGGGCAAGCAGATCGCGATGCATATCGCTGCTGCCTTCCCGTTGGCCCTGAACGCCGACGGCCTCGATCAGGAAATGCTGGCTCGCGAGCGGGCGATCGCGACCGAGAAGGCTTCTGAATCGGGCAAGCCTGCCAATATCGTTGAAAAAATGGTTGATGGCGCAATGGCAAAATTTGCCAAGGAAAACGCTCTGCTCAGCCAGACGTTCGTCATGGACAACAAGACACCTGTTGCCCAGGTAGTCGAGCAGGCCGGCAAGGATGCTGGCGTCGAAATCAAGCTTACGGAATATGTCCGCTTCCAGCTTGGTGAAGGCATTGAGAAAAAAGAAGAAGATTTCGCAGCGGAAGTTGCGGCTGCGGTTGCCGGCTAATCGAGCAGCTGATTCAATATTTCAGGCGGTAACGCTTGGCAGCATGGCGCGGACTATCTATGGTCCGCGCCATATTTGTTTTTGGGGCCGGGCGATGATTCCGGCGGGATGGAATTTGCATGAAACGACCGGCGTTCAAACGCATATTGCTCAAGCTCTCGGGCGAAGCCCTGATGGGGACGAGCGAATTCGGTATTGATCCGGAAACGGTAAATCGCATCGCGGCGGAAGTGAAATCCGCCAAAGAGGCAGGATTTGAACTCTGTCTTGTGGTCGGCGGCGGCAATATTTTCAGGGGGCTTGCTGCGGCCGCAAAAGGTTTCGACCGGACCAGCGCCGATTATATGGGGATGCTGGCCACGGTGATGAATGCTCTGGCGGTGCAGAATGCGCTCGAACAGATGGGCTGTGATACCCGTGTGCTTTCTGCAATCCCGATGGCAAGCGTGTGCGAACCTTATATCCGGCGCAAGGCCGTGCGTCATCTGGAGAAAGGGCGTATCGTGATTTTTGCGGCCGGCACCGGCAACCCCTATTTCACCACCGATACCGCTGCCGCGCTGCGCGCCGCTGAAATGGGTTGCGAGGCCCTCTTCAAGGGAACCAGCGTGGATGGCGTCTACAACGCGGATCCGAAGCTTGATTCCGCCGCCGTTCGTTATGAAGAGCTCAGCTTCGATCAGGTGCTGAGCGACAATCTCAAGGTCATGGATGCCAGCGCCGTTGCGCTTTGCCGCGAAAACAAGATACCGATTGTCGTCTTCTCGATCCGGCAGCAGGGCAATCTCGCCACCGTATTGGGCGGCGGCGGTACCGCCACCATGGTTGGCACAACCGAATAATATTTAGAGGAAACAGCAATGGCAAAATATGACAAAGCCGATCTGCAAAAGCGGATGCTAGGCGCCCTGGAGGCACTGAAGCACGATTTGAGCGGTCTGCGCACGGGTCGGGCCAACATCGCCCTTCTCGATACCATCAAGGTCGAAGTCTACGGCTCGAACATGCCGCTCAACCAGGTGGCTACCGTGTCCGTGCCGGAACCACGGATGCTGTCGGTCCAGGTCTGGGACAAGGGCAATATCCAGCCGGTTGAAAAGGCGATCCGTTCGGCCGGCCTGGGACTGAACCCGATGGTCGATGGCCCCAATATCCGGCTTCCGATCCCGGATCTGACCGAGGAACGGCGCAAGGATCTGGCCAAGCTTACCGGCCAATATGCCGAAAAAGCGCGGATTGCCATTCGCAACGTGCGGCGCGACGGCATGGATGACCTGAAGGCGGACGAGAGCAAGAAGGAAATCAGCGAAGACGACAAGAAGCGGCTCGAGACCGAAGTCCAGAAGCTGACCGACGAGATGATTGCCGAAGCCGACAAGCTGTCCGAAGCGAAAGAACAGGAAATCCTCACCCAGTGAAGCTGGCACGTTCCAAGAACGGCTCTGATGATCCGGCAGCGGGCACGGCCGGTTTATCCGACCCGACCTTTGGCGTGCGCCATGTTGCGATCATCATGGATGGCAATGGCCGATGGGCCAAGCGCAAGCATCTGCCGCGCGCACTGGGCCATAAAAAAGGGGTCGAAGCCGTTCGCAATATTGTCCGCACGGCCGGGGAAATGGGTGTCGAGGTGATGACCCTCTATGCCTTTTCCTCGGAGAACTGGAGTCGGCCCGAGGAGGAAGTCAGCGATCTCATGGGATTGCTGCGCCAGTATATTCAGTCGGATATCGAGGAATTTGTCCAAAATGGTGTCCGGCTCAAGGTTATTGGCAACTACAGAGCGCTGGATGGCGATATCGTCGCAATGATTGACAATGCGATTGAACGGACCGCGCAGAACAGCAAGATGACGCTTGCCGTGGCCCTCAATTATGGCGCGCAGGATGAGATGTTGCGGGCGGTCCGGCATCTAGCGGAACGGGTTGGTGAGGGCGAGCTTGATCCGCAGGCGATTGGTCTCGATGATATTGCCAATGCGCTCGATACCGCTGATCTGCCGCCGCTCGACCTGCTGATCCGAACCTCGGGAGAGCTGCGACTGTCCAACTTTCTGCTCTGGCAAGCAGCCTATTCCGAGCTTTATTTTACCGACGCGCTGTGGCCGGATTTCGACAAGGCAGAGCTGGAAAAGGCATTTCAATCGTTCGGCCACCGGGAACGACGTTTTGGTGGTCGTTGAGCATGTCTGAGCCCGCTGCTCCGGCGCCTGGCAAGGCCAGCGAATTGCAAACCCGCATCATCGTCGGGGTTCTGTTGATCGCCGCAGCCGTGCTCGCGGAATATTTCGGCGGGGCTTTTCTCTGGATTCTGGTCATTCTGATGGCGCTGGGCATCATGAGCGAATGGGCCGGTCTCACCGGTCGCCGGAAGAACCGGCTGCTGGCTATGTACGCCTTGTCGGTGCCGCTCGCAATCATGTCGCCCTGGGCGGCCGGACCTTCCTTTCTGGCGCTCGGCATGATCATGGGGGCGGCAATGTTCGTCGCGGTCTTCGATCAGTCGCTCAAGCTGGCAGCGGGGGTATTTTACGCCGGGCTGCCGGCGCTCGCGATCGTCTTCATCCGGGAAATTGACAACGGCATCCTGATCCTGTTCTGGACGCTGGTCTTGGTCTGGGCGACCGATATCGGCGCGTATTTTGCCGGCCGAGCCATCGGCGGTCCGAAACTGGCGCCGCAAGTCAGTCCGAACAAGACATGGGCGGGTCTGATCGGCGGGGTCGCCCTGACCGCAGCGGTCAGTTTCGTCCTGCATGTCTATTGGGACCTTCCCTTCCATCTGGTGCTCCTCAGCATCCCGCTGGCGGTGCTGGCGCAAATGGGTGACCTGTTTGAAAGCTGGCTCAAACGGAAGGCGGGAGCCAAGGACAGCGGCACGATTTTTCCCGGCCATGGCGGCGTGATGGACCGTCTCGACGGCCTGATCCCCGTGGCCCCGGTTGTTGCCCTGATCACGCTCGGCGAAAACCTCGCCGCTCTGTCATGACCAAGTCGGTCTCGATATTCGGCGCGACGGGATCGGTGGGGCAGTCCACTCTCGACCTGATCCGTCAGAACCCCGACGAATATAATGTCGTCGCCCTGACCGCGAACGGAAACGCTGCTCAGCTGGCGGCGCTGGCAAAGGAATTTTCGGCGCAGGTTGCGGTTGTGGCCGACGATTCCGCTTATGATGAACTCAAGCAGCGGCTGGCAGGAACGGCGATAGAGGCAGCCAGCGGTACCGACGCGCTGAGCGCCGCGGCCGCGATGGGCGCGGACTGGACGATGGCGGCAATAGTGGGCTGTGCCGGCCTGCTGCCGACGCTGGAAGCTCTGCGCTGCGGAAAGACGGTCGCATTGGCGAACAAGGAGGCTCTTGTGTCAGCCGGTGCGCTGATGATCGCCGAGGCCCGCAAGGCGGGCGCGACGCTGCTCCCGGTCGACTCCGAGCATAACGCTATTTTTCAGGCGCTGCAGGGCGGCCGGATTGATCAGGTCCGCAAGATAACGTTGACGGCCAGCGGAGGGCCATTTCGGACGTGGACGCGCGAACAAATGGCGGTCGTGACGCCGGAACAGGCCGTGGCCCACCCCAATTGGGATATGGGCGCGAAGATTTCCGTCGACAGCGCAACGATGATGAACAAGGGGCTGGAACTGATCGAGGCCCATCACTTGTTTCCCGTCGGGCTGGAGAATATCGAAATACTGGTGCATCCGCAGTCGGTGATCCATTCCATGGTCGAATACCGCGACCGTTCCACGCTGGCCCAGCTGGGCTCGCCGGATATGCGGATACCGATTGCCAACAGCCTCGCCTGGCCGGATAGAATGACCACCAATTGTGAACCGCTCAATCTGGCGGATATTGGCCGGCTCGATTTCGAGCAACCGGATGAAATCCGGTTCCCGGCCACCCGGATTGCGCGGGCGGCGATCATGGCAGGTGGCGCCAAGCCGGCAATGCTCAACGCGGCCAATGAAGTCGCGGTCGCGGCGTTTCTCGATCGAGCGGTTCAGTTTCTGGACATCACAGAGATTGTAACGCGGCTGCTGGATCGTTATAGCCCGCCGGAACCGAGCGCACTGGCGGATATTTTCGCGATCGACAAGGAAACGCGCGTGCGAACCGAGCAACTGGTCAAGGAATTGAGAGTTTGACGGATAATCCCGGCATTTTGGTATATTTGTTATCATTTCTGGTTGTCATCGGCGTGCTCGTATTCGTGCACGAGATGGGCCATTATCTGGTCGGCCGCTGGTGCGGGGTAAAGGCAGAGACATTTGCCATTGGCTTTGGCAAGGAAATAGCCGGCTGGACCGACAAGCGGGGTACGCGCTGGAAAATCTGCATGTTGCCTTTAGGGGGCTACGTCCAGTTTGCCGGCGACATGGACCCGGCTGGCACGAAAAGCAAAGAGTGGCTCAGTCTGCCCGCAGCGGAGCGCAACCAGACCTTCCAGTCCAAGTCTCTCTGGCAACGGGCCGCGATCGTGTTTGCAGGTCCTGCGATCAATTTCATATTTGCGGTCTTGATCATCATGGGCTTCGTGATCGCCTATGGCACCAGCGCCACACTGCCTGTGGCAAGCACAATTACCCCGGATTCAGCTGCCTCGGCCATCGGGATGCAGCCGGGGGATCGCATAGTCTCGATCGATGGCGAACAAATCGAGCTGTTCGAGGATCTCCGGCAGAAAGTCATGTTGATCCCGGAGCAGGACGTTGAAATCACCTATGAACGGGATGGCGAGCGCATCACCCGACAGGCCGAGATCGGCGTCCAGATATTGCAGGACCGGTTCGGCAACGAATATCGTTTGGGCATGCTTGGCATGTCTTCAGACAATGTGGAGTGGCGCGAAGTCACGCCGCTCGAGGCGCCAGCAGTGGCAGTCGAAAAAACCATCGGCATCGTTGACCAGATCGTCACCACTCTTGGTCAGGTGATCTTGGGCAAGCGGTCGATAAAGGAACTGGGGGGGCCGCTCAAAATAGCTCAGGCGTCCGGTGAGCAATTCAAGCTGGGCATGGAAAGCTTCATTCTTTTTGTGGCGCTCATCTCAATTAACTTGGGGTTCATCAACCTGCTGCCAATTCCCATGCTGGATGGAGGGCATCTGATGTTCTATGCGATCGAGGCCGTGCGGAGAAAGCCGGCCAATGCGAAGGTTCAGGAATGGGCGTTCCGTTCCGGTCTGGCACTGGTCATGGTGTTCATGCTGGTCGTTACATTCAACGATTTGTCGTCTTTTGGTCTGTTCCAGTCTTTCTCTGGATGATTGACCATTGATTGACACGCTGCATTGGGGCAGGGGGTTGGCGAAGCTGGCGCGTTGAAGCCAGTTTTATTTATTTTTGGTTTATGGTGTGAAAGCGAGTTTGTCTGTGAATCATAAAAAGCGACTTTTGCCCCTGTTGATGTGCGGCACGATCTTGGGTGGCACGGCGGTTTCTGCGCAGGCGCAGGAGCAGGGCGAAGCACAGGCCAGTCCTGCAGCTCAGGATACTATACGATCGATCGTGGTCAATGGTTCCCAGCGACTGGAGCCGACAACCGTGCTCTCCTACATGAAGTTGCGCGTTGGCCAGACCTACACCCAGGAAGCGGCCGATCAGGCGCTGAAGGATCTTTTTGAAACCGAGTTGTTCAAGGATGTCAGCATCCGCAACAACAACGGGGCCGTGGTGGTCGAAGTTGTCGAAAATCCGGTGATCAACCGTATCCTTCTGGAAGGCAACAAGCGGATCAAGGAAGACAAGATCTATCCGGAAATCCGGCTGGCTCCCCGTCAGATATTCACGCGCTCGAAAGTTCGTGCCGACGTCGCTCGGATCATCGAACTGTACAAGCGCAAGGGCCGCTTCGCAGCGAATGTTGAACCGAAGATGGTCCAGCTGGAGCAGAATCGCGTCGATATCGTTTTCGAGATCAACGAGGGACCGAAATCCAAGGTCCAGCAGATCAATATCATCGGCAACGAGGAGTTTTCGGACGGCAAGCTACGCGGCGAAATGGTGACCAAGCAGTCGCGCTTTTATCGCTTCTTCAGTTCCAGCGACACATATGACCCGGATCGCCTTGCGTTTGACCAGCAAAAGCTGCGTCAATTCTATTTGACCGAAGGCTATGCCGATTTTCGTGTGATCTCCGCAGTGGCAGAGCTGACACCCGACAAGCGCGACTTTATCATCACCTATGTGGTAGAGGAAGGCGAGCGATATAAATTCGGCGACGTCACGGTCGAAAGCGAGATACGGGATTTTACGCCCGAGTTTCTGACTCCCCAGCTGCCGATGAAGTCCGGAGACTTCTACAACGCCAAGCAGGTTGAAGATACCGTGGAGCGTCTCTCGGAGACCGCGGGGCTGTTTGGCTATGCGTTCGCGGATGTCCGCCCGCAATTTACGCGAAACAAAGAAACGCTGACCATGGATATCCTGTTCCAGGTCGCGGAAAGTGACCGCGTGTATGTCGAGCGGATCGACATCAATGGCAACACCCTGACGCAGGACAAGGTAGTGCGGCGGGAATTCCGTCTCAACGAAGGCGATGCGTTCAACAGTTTCCAGGTCAAGCGCTCTGCCAACCGGATTAAATCACTGGGGTTTTTCCAGGAAGATCTGGAAATCGAGCAAAAACAGGGCAGTGCGCCGGACCGGATCATATTGGAAGCCAATGTGGAAGAAAAAGCCACAGGCGAACTCCAGCTTTCGGCCGGCTTCTCGAGCGTCGAGAATTTCATTTTGCAGGCGTCGGTCCGACAGCGCAATTTCCGCGGCAAGGGCCAGGAGCTGCGGGCCAGCGTGAGTTATTCGAGTTTCTCGCAATCGATCGAACTCGGCTTTACCGAGCCCTATTTGTTTGACAGAAATATTGCCGTTGGTGCGGATGTTTTTCGCCGTGACCTGAACAGCTTCAATTTCGTCAATAATAATCGCGAAACAACCTTTGAGCAGTTGACCACCGGATTCCAGATCCGGGCCGGTGTGCCGATTACTGAATATCTCTCGGCTTCCGTCCGCTATGGCCTCAGCCAGGATGATGTCACGCTGGAACCCAGCCTGTTCTTTACGGATAGCAACGGTGACGGTATTCGCGGCAACAGCCCCGCCGATGCCTGCGACCCGCTGCTTGCCGGACGGTTCTTGTGTGATGCCCTGGGCAGCCGGACGACCTCCTCTATTGGTGCCTCCTTAATCTATGATGATCGGGACAACCGCATTCGGCCGTCCCGTGGCCAATCGATTGTGGGTAGTCTGGATTTTGCCGGACTGGGTGGTAGCGTCAAATATGTCCGCGGCCGTCTCAATGCCTCCAAGCACTGGCGTGTCTTGGGTGACTTCATCTTTTCGGTCAGCGGTGAGGGCGGATATATCCACCCGCTGGAAAGCCGTTCCACCGGTCCGGGCGACGGCATCGATGATGTGCGGCTGACCGATCGCTTTTTCCTTGGGGAACCCCAAATTCGCGGCTTTGATATTCGCGGGGTTGGTCCTCGCGTCGTCCGCTCTTCGACGGTTCCGGGACTGGATGCTAACGGCAATCCGATCAACGAGATTGTTGAAGTGACCAATGGTCGTCAGACAGATGATGCGATCGGTGGCCGGGCCTATTATCTGGGGCGAGCCGAATTGGAGATTCCACTAGGATCCGGCGCGCGTGAGCTTGGCTTGCGGCCGTCCATTTTTGTCGATGTTGGAGCAGTGTTCAAGGTCAGGCAACCTTTGTTGCTCACGGATCTGCAGACTCAGCGCCAGCGCACGATATTTGACGATGACGGAAACGCGATTGGTGTGGCCCCTGAATATCTGACGGTAGATGCCGACGGCAATGCTGGCGTGACGCTTGATGCGGTGGATGCCAACGGGAACCCCAATCCGATAGCAACCAATTTCGTCGAACGCTTTTTCGGGGATTCTCCGAGTCCTCGCGTTTCGGTGGGCTTCGGCGTCAACTGGAACTCGCCCTTCGGTCCATTCAGGATCGACATAGCCAAGGCGCTGCTCAAGGAGCCTGGCGATGACACCAAACTTTTCACATTCAACGTAGGAACACAATTCTGATGACACGTTTTCTTAAAACTGCACTCACTGCACTGACCCTTACGGCGGCTCCCTTGGCATTTGGTTCGGCCGCCCAGGCACAGGTATCTGGCATAGCGACCGCAAATCCGACCATCGCGATTGCAAGGTCAAAGGCCTTTTCAGCCGCCTATTCGCAGATTGGAACCCAATATGCGTCGAACTTCGACCAGATTGACACCCGCAACAAGACCCTGAACGGTTTGCGTGCTCAGCTGGACACCGACAAGAACAAGCAACTGACGCAGGAAGAAATCGATGCGGCGGTAAGAGGCAACAATCCCGTTCTCAAGAGCATTGAGACGGAAGAAACCGAAATACAGAAGCTGCAGACACCAGCGATAAAGGCGCAGATGTTCGCTGTGGAGAATATTTTCAAAGAATATTCCAATGCCCAGCAGCAGGTTGTTTCGGACAAGAAGATTGCGGTAATCCTGAGCCCGGATGCATTTATCTACGCGCCGCCGCAGGCGGACGTGACCGATGCGATCACCGCAGTGCTCGATACGCGCATTCCATCAGTCAGCACCGCAGCTCCTGCTGACTGGCAGCCGCAGCGCAATACGGTTTCGCTGCATCAGCAGCTTCAGCAATTGCTGGTGGCAAGTGCCCGCAATCAGGCAGCCCAGCAGCAACAGCAGCCGCCAGCCGCTCAGCCGGCCAGCCGCTAGTTGATCCGGCATGACGGAATTGCTCGACTATGACGTAACCCGGGTGATGGCGGTGCTGCCGCACCGCTATCCCATGCTTCTCGTCGATAGGGTGGAAGAGCTCGTAAAGGACGAATCCATCCGGGCGATCAAGGCCGTGACCTTCAATGAAGGGTTTTTCCAGGGCCATTTCCCTGGTCGACCGATCATGCCCGGGGTCATGATTGTCGAGGCGCTGGCGCAAGCCGCCGGCGTACTCGCCATGGAAAGCTTTGACATGGTGGGGTCAGGCAAACTGGTCTATTTCATGGCAATCGACGGCGCCAAATTCCGTCAGCCGGTCGAGCCTGGCTGCCTGCTGTCGCTGAATGTGAAATTTGAGCAGAAGCGCGCACGCGTCTGCAAGTTTTCGGGGCAGGCGATGATTGGTGACAAGCTGGCCGCCGAAGCAAGCTTCACTGCGATGATTGCCGACCCTCCTGCAGCCTAAGCTTTTGCAAAAGAATCTTGCCCTTTTGCCAATCCGCGGTTAATGGGCCGCTTCCGCTAAATTTATTCGCTTTGGGTCTGGTTGGTAACCAGCCCGTTTAGGAGCCGAAAATGAAATCCGATACGCATCCAGACTATCACATGATCACCGTTCAGATGACCGATGGCACCAGCTATGAAACCCGTTCTACATGGGGCAAAGAAGGTGACACGCTGCAGCTGGATATTGATCCGTCGTCGCATCCTGCATGGACCGGCGGCAATCAGCGCCTCCTTGATCAGGGTGGCCAGGTGGCTCGCTTCAACAAGCGCTTTGGCGGTCTGTCGCTCAAAAAGAGCTAGGGCATCTCGGGCTTGCCCCGAGCGCCTACCATAAATCGACCCGGCCCAGCCAGGAAGACAGCAGGGAAAGCTTCTCCCTGAGGATTTCTGCTGCGCGCTGAGGGGTGATGGCGACAAATTGAATCTTGGCGCCCTGACGCAGCTGACCGATCAAATGTCGGTCGGCGCGGATCACCTGTGCAATTCTGGGATAACCTCCGGTCGTTTGCGCATCGGGACCGAGCAGATAGGGTTGGCCGTTTGGCGGCAGCTGGAGCGTTCCCGGAAAAACCGCGGCACTGGGCATATTTGCGGATTCCAACACTTCAAGCCGAGGGCCTTCGAGAGCCATGCCCATGCGGCTGCTGCGATACCCGACGGTATAGGGATGGCTGCAAAGGTTTGTCAGCAGATTGGCACTGTCTCCGGTGGCTTCGGGGCCGGCGACAACGCGCAAAAGATGATCATCGCCATAATGGGGCCTGAGCGCCTCGGGTGTCGCCCGGTCCATGCCGTCCGCTGCCGAATCCGGCGAAAGCGCGACCAAGTCACCGTCTTCCAGGGCTCGACCATGAAATCCGCCAAGTCCTGCGGCGAGACAGGTCGACCGACCGCCCAGCAATTCGTCCGCATGAATGTCTGCGGATAGCGCCAGATAGGTCCGGCAGCCACTGTGGCTTGGTCCGATTCCCAGCGAATCCCCCGCAGCAACGGACAGCATTTGGTGTTTGGGCATCTCTTGCCCGTTGATCCGCACAAATTCGGCCGGTCCCACCACGGCAATCGCGCAGGCTTCCATCATCGTGAAAACCGCTTCCGATTGCGTGATCTCGAATGCTATTGCGTCACCGGCCTTGCCGACAAGAAAATTGGCCAGCGCCAGCGACAGGCAATCGGCGGCGCCGGCTGCCGGCATGCCGAGATGTCGATGGCCCCGGAACGGTGCGCCCTGCAGGCTTGTCTGGAGTCCCGCTTTTTCAACCCTGATGCTCATCTGGCGGCCGGTGTCCATTCGTCGAACATTGTCCTCGAGATCGGCTCGAAGCGAACCGTCTGTCCGGCGAAGAGCAAGGCTGGCGGCTGCAGCGCGGCGTCAAACAGCGACCGGGGAGTGCGCCCGATAATAGGCCAGCCGCCAGGGCTATCGAAGGAATAGATGCAGCTTTGCTGGCCGATGATCCCGATGGAACCGGCCGGGATCCGCTGCCTCGGTTCCGCCAGCCGGCCAATGACCGAGCAGGGCTCCGGACTCTCGAGATAGGCAAAGCCGGGCATGAAGCCGAGCATGGCCACCCGCTGTTTCCTGGATGCGTGCCAGCCCGGTAACGCCTCTGCGTCGATGCCAAGTTTGCCGGCTACGAAGGCAAGGTCGGGAGCGAACTCACCTTCGTAACATACCGGGATCGTTATATCTCTATTTTGCCTCTCCGGGACATTTGCCGCACCGCCGAGTTGCTCCCCAATCCTGTCGGCGGCGTCATCGGGACAGAGCAAGGCAGGGTCGAACCGGACGGCGATACTGTCCATGCCGGGAACGATTTCGGTCCATTGCCGATGTGCAGCAAAGCTTGCCTGTGCCGACAGGATCGACTCTCGGTCCGGCAAAGTGACGTTGATCCAGTCATCGCAGACGTGAATGCGGGGTGGCTGGTCAGGCATCATCCCCCGACCCCGACGGTTATGCCGGCCCTTTCCAGGGCCTGCCGCATCAATCTGGCAGTTTCCACCGCCCCGGTGCTGTCGGAATGGAGGCACAGGCTGTTCGCCTTGACGAGCAGCTTGGTTCCGTCCCGTGCAGTCAGTGGCGTTCCCTTCGCCAGCGACAGGCCTTGGTCGATTCGGTCTTCTTCGCTTGCGATCACCGCTCCCGCTTCGTTCCGCGGAACCAGTCGGCCAGCACTGGTATATTGCCGGTCGATGAAGGCTTCTGCGATGAAGTGCACTTTTCGCTTCGCAGCCATTTGCTCGATCAGTGATCCCGGCATGCTGACCAGCGCAAGATTGGCTGTCGCGGCGACCTCTGTCAGCAGGCCAGCGAGCGCCGGATCATCCTGCGCATCGTTGTACAGCGCGCCATGGGGCTTGAGATGGGTCAGTGGCACGTCAACATCTTCTGCTATCATCCTGATATCGTGCAATTGCCCGGTCAGGCTCGCTTCGAGATCGGCAAGCGACATATCCATGGATGTGCGGCCGAACCCGTCGCGGTCTGGATAGGAGGGATGGGCTCCGGCCGCGATCCCTTTTGCGCCCGCGGCTGCCAGCATTTTGCGCATCGAACTGGGCGAACCGGCGTGGCCGCCGCAGGCGATATTGCAACGAGAAACAATGTCCATGATCGCCAGGTCACGCGCGGTGCCGGCCGGGCTCTCATCCTCGCCGAGATCCGCATTGAGATCGATTGCGACTGTCATGGCCAGAATCCGAGGGCGCGGGCGATCAGCCGCAAACCGAGTGCGGTGGTGATCAGCAAGATCGCGGCTCCGAGAATATTGGCCCAGAGCCCATTGGCATGTTGCCCGAGCATGTTTCTGTTGTTCGCCAGCTTCAGCAGAAACAACGCGACAATCGGCAGCAGCAGTCCGTTGGCGATCTGTGCCACGAAGATCAGCTCGACTGGTCGGTATCCCGCCAGCGAGGCCAGCGTGCCGGAGGCAATCACCAGCAGCGCCCCGATCTGGAAGGGCTTGCGGGAGTCCGAGGAATGGAAAATTTCCTGCACGATATAGCCCGTCGCCAGCGGTGCGGTGATGGCCGAGGTCAGCCCGGCCGCAAACAGCCCGGTACCGAGCGTGACGGTTGCTAGGCTGCCGAACAGGGGGGTCAGCTGCCCGGCCATGTCCACCGCGTTTTCGATGGCCTTGCCACTGCCAAAAAGGCTGGCGGCAGCGGTCGCCAGTATCGTCATCGAGACCAGTCCGCCGATCCCGATCGAAATACGGTTGTCGAGCTGCGCGTCGGGCAGCTCAGCGACGGTCCACCGTTCGCGCACGCTGGCGGCATGAAGAAAGAGATTATAGGGGACAATGGTCGTGCCGATCAGGGCAATGGCCGTCATCAGCCCCTCATCGGGGATGGCTGGAATGAATCCCTGCAACAATGCACCAAGATCCGGCCGGATGAGCAGGAATGTCAGAACGAAGGCAACGCTCATCAGCAGCACCAGCAGGATCAGGATATTCTCGATCCATTTGGGTTTGGAAAAGACCAGCATCGCGGATGCGAACAGGGCAATGGTGATGATGACCGGTGCAATGCCGAAAGGCAGCGGTCCGCCATTCATGGCTTCCAGCCCCAGGGCGGCTCCCGACATGTTGCCTGCTTCATAGGCGGCGTTGCCCAATACAAGCGCGGAGATCAGCAACAGCGCTGCCAGTACCCGGATGGCCGGTGAGGCGACGGTCTTCAGCATTGCTTCGGCCAGTCCCATCTGGGTGACAAGCGCTATGCGGATTGCAAAGGACTGGAGAATGACGGTCGTGAGCGTGGCAAATACCAGCGCCCAGAGCAGTGCGAATCCGAAATTCGCGCCGGCCAGCGTACAGGCGGTAACGGTTCCGGGACCGATGAAGGCCGCCGACACCAGCATGCCGGGCCCGGGACGATAGCGTAGGATGTTCATGGAAACTGGGGCAATCGGTTCATCCGTTCCAGGGCCATGGCTTCTCGCGATACCATTTGGTGATCACATATTTCGTCCCTTTGCGGACCTTCATCCCGTGATGCAGCGTCCAGTTGTTAACCGATCCGTCGGGATTGCGGTTGTTCCAGCATAGCATGGTGCCGGTTTCGGGGGTGAAGCTTTTCTTGAAATGCGTGAACCGGGTGGCGCCGCCGGCGTCCGGCTCGTTGAGATAGATCATGAAGGTCCAGCTGCGCTGACCGGACACCGAACAATATTTCTGAAAATCCTGGCCATGGGGGTCAAAAAAGTCCGTGTGCGCCTTGAACTCCTGCCCGACGCCATAGCGCTGGCCCTGAAGCGGCTCGCCAAATTGTCGCCCGATATCGGCGAAACTGCATATCCTTTCGTCAATTTCGGCCACGAAGCTATTCGAATGATCAAGGTCACAGGTCTCGCTGGTACGAAAATAATCGTCGCCATTGGGATCGGCGATGTCGGAAGGGCGGCGTTTTTCGTCTATCAGGGTGATCAAGCGGTTGCATTCCTCGCTCGTGAGGAAGTTTCGCACCTGGCAGAGCTCGATTTCTTTCCGCGGGAAACGCTGGACCTTTCCTAGGGCGACCAGATAGTCAGCCGATGTATTATTGGCTTCTGTCATATGAACGTCCAAAACTGTCCCTAATCGCGCCCGGTCAGGATAAATGAATTCGCCTTGATCGCAACCGCTGTTTGCGGCTGGAGACAATCGGCATATAAGCGAGATCGATGGAAAAAGCGTCACCATGGCCCGTTGAGGGGAACGGCTTCACTCTGGTCGAGATGATGGTGGCGCTGTTCATCTTTGCGATGCTTTCGGTGGCGGGGGTGATAATGCTCCGCGGAGCCGTCGACAGCGACGAAGTCACGGCAGAAAACCTGGGCCAGATGGCGGAAATGCAGCGGTTTGTTTCGCTGATGGAAGCTGACCTCAGCCAGGCCTTGCCGCGCCCGCCCCGCGACGAGCGTGGCGATCGGACAGCGGCTTTTGCGAGCGAGACCGGAGGCGGCGAAGAAGCCCTCCTGAAGTTCACGCGAGGAGGGCAGAGCAATATCAATGGTGAGGCCCGGTCCAACCTGGAGAGGGTGGAATATCGGCTCGCCGATGGCAATCTCGAGCGGTGGCGCTACCGGATGACGGATGGCGGCGCGATCGACGAACCGGCCATCCTGATCTCGGACCTCGATTCCATCGAGCTCCGGTTTCGGGACAAGCGCGGGCAATGGTCCGATCGCTGGGAAACCGAAAGGCTGGCAGACCTGCCAAGAGCGGTGGAAATCCAGTTTGACCAGAAAGAGCGCCGTTACCGGCACCTGTTTCTCGTCGGAACCGGCTATTTATGAACAGCGTGAGGGAAGCCGGACCGAAGAGGGAGCGCGGAGCCGCGTTGCTGACGGTCTTGTTGCTGGTCGCCGTGATTGCAATATTGGCAGCCCATGGCATCGACCGGCTGGCCGGTGCGACGAAGCTGGCATCGAATGCACGGGAATTGTCGCAGGCCAAGGCCTATCTGATCGCGGCCGAATCGATCGGCATGGAAACGGCCGAACAGATTGTGTCGGCCTCGCCCGGCAGAACGATCAATGCCGGCGGCTGGAATGGCCGCGAGCAGAAATTCCCGGTGCCGGGCGGGGTGATCGCCGCGACCCTGGCCGACGGCGGCAATTGCTTCAACGTCAACAGTCTCGTCACTCAGCAGGGGGATGTGCTGACGGCGCGCCCGGAAGGTCTGGCGCAGTTTTCACGAATGATGGTGATGCTCGGCGTGCTCGACGGCGATGCTGCCGATATTGCCGAATCGGTGGCCGACTGGATCGACAGCGACACCGCCGCGGCACCACGCGGTGCCGAGGACCAATATTATCTGCAGCTGGAAGAGCCCTATCGCACCGCCAACGCGCTTATTGTCGATGTCAGCGAACTGCGCACGGTAAAAGGCGTCACCGATGATGTGTTCGTCCGGCTGTCTCCGTGGGTTTGCGCGCTTCCCTCGACCGACCTGTCGCCGATCAACATCAATACACTGCGGCCTGAACAGGCTATCCTGCTGGCTATGCTCGGCGCGATGCCATCCGATCTGACACCGGCGCGGCAGTTTCTGGGGCGGCGGCCGGAGCTGGGCTATGGCAGCCTGAACGATTTCTGGGCCGAATCCTATCCGGCCAGCCTGGGAGCATCGCAGGAAGTCCAGGGGCAGGTCAAACTGACCACCCGCTGGTTCCGCGTTGACCTTGCGGTGGAAATGCAAAGCGCCTTGGTCGAGGAGCGCGCCCTGATTGACGCTGCGCGGCGACCCGCCCGTCTCGTTCATCGCCAGCGTGGGGATGCGTTTTAATTCCGAATGCCCCCGCTAAATGCTTGACGATTGCTATCTGCTGTCCCTATGCACCGCGGCGCAATGCGGCTTAACAGCGCGCGGCCTGTGGCGATCGTAGCTCAGTTGGTTAGAGCGCCGGTTTGTGGTACCGGAGGTCGGGGGTTCAAGACCCCTCGATCGCCCCATTTTCTCTAGAGAAGCAAAAACAGGACAAGGGCACGTGAGCGAGCCCTTGGAGAAAATTTGATTCTTTATTTGTAATTAAATTACAGCTATCAGATATTTAATTACTTCAATTTGCCAGGGATAGAAGCATGAGCATGATGTGGGACTTGCCGGATTTTGACGACCATGAAGCGGTCCATTTTTTCCACGACATCGAATCCGGTCTCAGCGCCATTGTCGCCCTGCACAGCACGCATCTCGGGCCTGGCGCTGGCGGCACCCGCTTCTGGCACTATGAAAATCGCGAGACCGCGGTGACCGATGCGCTGCGCCTGTCGCGCGGCATGAGTTTCAAGAACGCCATGGCCGGCTTGCCGCTTGGCGGCGGCAAGGCGGTGATCCTCGCCGATCGCAACCGGACCAAGACCCCCGAAATGCTCGCTGCCTTTGGCCGGATGATCGAATCGCTGGGTGGCAACTATATCACCGCCGAAGATGTGGGAATCAACGCAGCCGACATGGTCGCGCTGACCAAGGAAACGAAATATGTCTCCGGCCTTCCGGTCAGCAACAGCGGCGAAGCCGGGGGTGACCCGGGTCCGTTCACTGCCATGGGTGTCTATCTCGGTATCAAGGCGGCGGTATCGCACAAGCTTGGCCGTGACAGCATGGACGGCGTCCATGTCGCGATTCAGGGTGTCGGCAGCGTCGGCGGCGGCGTGGCCCGTCTGCTGGCGAAGGACGGCGCGAAGCTGAGTATTGCCGATATCAACAAGGCGCATGCAGAGGCGCTGGCGCAGGAAGTCGGAGCGACGGTTGTCGGTCTCGACGAGGTGATGCGGGTCGAGGCCGACGTGTTCAGTCCCAACGCACTGGGCGCCATACTCGACAAGGTGTCCATCGCCCATCTCAACGTTCCGATCGTTGCTGGCGGTGCCAACAACCAGCTCGCCACACCGGAAGATGGCCAGCGGATCTTTGATCGCAACATCCTGTTCGCCCCCGATTATGTGATCAATTCCGGCGGCATCATCAGCGTCGGCCTGGAATATCTGGGCGATGGCGACGTTGCGGAAGTCAACCGCCGGGTGGCGATGATCCCCGAGCGCCTGACCGAGATCTGGGCGCAGAGCGCAGCACAGCAACTGCCCGATTCCGATGTCGCGGACAATATGGCGATGGCGCTGATCGGCCGCTAGGGAGGCCTGCGCCGCCTAAATGGGATCCATCCAGGCGCGGATCGCATCGGCTATCTCGCTACTTGCCGGATTCCGGATTGGCTTCCGGGCGGGGCGGTTTATCAAATCCGTGCAATCCCATCCACCATTGCAGCGCGATGATCGCGCCCTTGGCCGGTTGCAGCAATGCGCCGATCAGGATCATCGCCATGACGATGATGATCGCGAGATTGGTCCACATCGAGAAGTCGGTTTCGCTGACCATGTAGATGATGACCGGCGCCATGATGTGACCGGTCAGAATGATCGCGACATAAGCGGGGAAATCGTCCGCCTGTTGCGCTGTCCAGTCCTGCCCGCATAGCGGGCAATGCGCGAAGGGCTTGAGCAGCCGGGGAAACATCCGGCCGTTTCCGCAGCTGGGGCAGTGGCCCCGCATCCCGCGGACAGCAGCCTGCAGCGCCGAGCCCGGCAAATCGGGAGCATGAAATGAACCGGAATCATCTGCATCTGCCCGATCCTCACTGGGCATGTCGTCGGCGAGACGGTCGAGCATGGTTTCAAATCCGGTCATCTATCTTGCCTGTGAGGGTTGTGGGTGGGGGCTGCGTCGCTTGCTCGATCACCAATCGAATAGCAACGTCGAAACATGACTATACAGATTTAATTTAAATTGTTAATACTGATAAATGATGTTTAATATATCAATATCGAGAAAAAAATGATCACTTCCCAGCAAATGCGGGCGGCGCGGGCGCTGCTCGGGATCGATCAGCGTCAGTTGGCCGAACTGGCCGGGCTGTCGTTGCCGACGATCCAGCGCATGGAGGCCTCGGACGGGCAGGTGCGGGGCGTGGTCGACACGCTGGTCAAGGTCATCGGTGCGCTGGAAGACAGCGGCATCGAACTGATCGGCGAGAACGCCTCCAGCATCGGTATCGGGCGGGGCGTGCGGTTGCGCGAGACGATGGACGGCAAGCCTGTGCACAAGGTGGGCTCGATCCTGTTTGACCAGGCAAAGCCGGAAACGGACGCGGGATAGCGGGGCGCTCCGGTGCACAGCTTCACCCCCAAATTGATTACGACCATGCGCGAAGGCTATGGTTTCAGCCTGTTCAAGTCCGATACCGTTGCCGGCCTGACCGTTGCGATTGTCGCCCTGCCTTTGTCCATGGCGCTGGCCATTGCCAGCGGTGCGTCACCTGACAAGGGGCTGGTCACGGCCGTTATCGCCGGATTTCTGATCTCCTTTCTGGGCGGGTCCCGGGTCCAGGTGGGCGGCCCAACGGGTGCCTTTGTCGTCGTCATATTCAATGTGATAGCCCTGCACGGCTATGATGGACTGCTCATCGCCACGTTCATGGCGGGCCTGATCCTGGTTGCGGCAGGAGCGTTGCGGATCGGACGCCTGATCAAGTTCATCCCGCACCCGGTGGTGACCGGTTTCACATCCGGCATCGCGGTGATCATCGCGACCAGCCAGGTGAAGGATTTCCTGGGGCTTTCGCTGGCTGTCGTGCCGGCTGAATTCCTGCCGAAGTGGCAGGCCTATTTTGGCGCAATCGCCTCGGTGCATTTGGCCACCCTGCTGGTCGGATCGGGCGCTCTGGCCCTGATTGTGCTGCTGAAGAAATTTGCGCCGAGACTGCCCGGCTTCCTGATCGCGATCATCATTGCCTCGGGCGCGGTTGCGCTGCTCGGCTTGCCGGTCGAAACCATCGGCACCCGTTTTCCGGACATGCCAGTCGGACTGCCCGTACCGTCGCTGCCTGCATTCTCCTGGGGCAAGATCGTCGAATTGCTGCCATCGGCCTTCACCATCGCCTTTCTCGCCGGAATCGAGGCGTTGCTCTCTGCCGTCGTCGCCGACGGCATGACGGGAACGCGCCACCGCTCGAATCAGGAACTGATCGGCCAGGGTCTGGCCAATCTGGGTTCGGTGCTGTTCGGCGGCTTGCCGGCAACCGGCGCGATTGCCCGCACGGCGACCAATATCAAGGCGGGCGCCAGGACGCCGGTGGCCGGGATGA
The DNA here is from genome assembly GCF_036964565.1 of Parasphingorhabdus sp. Taxonomy (GTDB): domain Bacteria; phylum Pseudomonadota; class Alphaproteobacteria; order Sphingomonadales; family Sphingomonadaceae; genus Parasphingorhabdus. Next base: position 100,657 of record NZ_JBALTN010000002.1, read on the forward strand.
TGCACGCGCTGTTCCTGCTGCTGTTCATCCTGTTTGCCAGCGATTTCATGGCCTATGTGCCGATGGCTGCGCTCGCCGCCATCTTGTTCGTGGTCGCCTGGGGCATGAGCGAAGCGGACCGGTTTGTCGCGCTTCTCCGGATGCCGAACAGCGATCGGGCGATATTGTTGCTGACCTTTGGGCTGACTGTCTTTGTCGATCTGACGGTGGCCATCGGCGTCGGCGTGACGCTGGCATCCTTGCTGTTCATGGCGCGGATGAGTGAGACCGTAACCGTGGAAAGCGGAAACACCCCGCACCAGGACAGCGAGATCGACAACGAAGACCCTGAGCAGCGCGACGCGCTGCCCAAGGATGTTGAAGTGTTCCGGATCAGCGGGCCGGTGTTTTTCGGCGTGGCCGGGGAATTGCTCGATGCCATGCGCAAGATTGGTCGCAAGCCGAAGGTGATCATCCTCCGCATGCGGCTGGTCCCGCTGCTGGATGCCAGCGGCGTGACGATGATCGGGGAATTTGTCGAACAGGCACGGTCGGCGGGGACCAAGGTCATCCTGTCCGGCGTCCAGGGGCAGCCGCGCCAGATGCTATCCCGCATCGGGCTGCCGGGCGATCACGGCGATGTGCGGTTCGAAAGCGACTATGGTTCCGCCCTTGCATTGGCCGGAAAATTGGCCGGCGCTGCGGATGACTAGCCAGCTTCCACCGTTGCCGCCGCCCGTGGTCGTGATCGGGCGAGCCGAGAGAAAAACGCAAAAACACTTGTCGCTGCGCGATGCTTCTGCCATCGAATTTCCGCAATGACACTGGACGCGATCTAGCTCGAGGCAATCACCGCTCAATCCATGCACGCTTTTGCAAACCCGACCCGTTTTTTGACGCTGGCCAAGCCACTGACCCTCTGGTTTCTGGCTGCCGGGCTGGTGCTGGTCGTCGCCGGGTCCGCCTACGGCCTGTTCTATGCGCCGCAGGACCGGCTGATGGGCGACAGCGTCCGCATTCTCTATATCCACGTGCCGACCGTCTGGCTCGCCATGGGCGGCTGGACGGCCATTGCGATTGCCAGCATCATGCAGATCGTCTGGCGCCACCCGCTGGCGGCGGTGGCGGCGCGCGCAGTCGCCGTGCCCGGCGCGGTCTTCACCGCGCTCGGACTGATCACCGGTTCGATCTGGGCGCGGCCGACATGGGGGACATGGTGGGTCTGGGATGGCCGGGTAACCTCGGTGCTGGTCCTGTTTTTCCTGTATCTCGCCTATATCGCCCTGGCCAATGCAAGCGGCGACAAGGGAGGCGTGTCCCGCGTCACCGCGATTTTCGGTATCGTCGGCGCGGTCAATATCCCGATCATCAATCGTTCGGTCGTGTGGTGGAACACCCTGCATCAGCCGGCCAGCATCACCACCAGCGGATCGTCGATCGATAGCGCCTTTCTATGGCCACTGATGGTGAATGTGACTGGCTTCAGCCTGCTGTTTGGTGCAATCGTGCTGATGCGGATGCGCGGCATCCTCGCCCAGACCAAGGTCGAAGCCCGGCTCAAGAGAATGGCAGCCGAATGAACCACTGGCCTTTTGTCCTCGCTTCTTATGCCATCGTGCTGGTTGCAACGGCCGCGGTTCTTGCGGGCAGCTATGCGGCGATGCGCAGCGCGGAACGCAAAGCAGATCAATTGAGCAAGCGGAAATGAAGGCAAAACATCAAAGACTGACCCTGGTGCTGCTGGCGCTGGTGGCGCTGATCGGCGCCGGATTGCTGGCAGCCTATGCCTTGCAGGATCAGGCGAGCTATTTCTACACCCCGTCCGATATCGCGGCCAAAAGGCCTGAGGCAGGGGTGGCGATCCGGCTGGGCGGCATGGTCGAGGAAGGCTCGATCGAGCGATCGACCGACGGCGTCACCGTACAGTTCATCGTCCAGGACGGCACTGCCCAGCAGCGGGTCACCTACACGGGCATAACGCCGGACCTGTTTGTGGAAGGATCCGGCGTCGTGGCCGACGGCCGGCTTGACGGCAGCGGCATGTTTGTCGCCGAGACCTTGCTGGCCAAGCATGACGAAAATTACATTCCCCGCGAGCTGGAAGGCATTGACATGACCGCTGGTCAGCACAAGACCGAAACTCTCGTTCAGTGATCGCGGAAACCGGCCTGATTGCGCTCTGGCTCGCCGCCGCCCTCGCGCTCCTGCAATTTGCGCTGGGCGCGATCGGCCTGCGCGCGAACCGGGACGACTATTGTGCGGCCATCCGTCCCGTCGCGGTGGCACAGGGTCTGTTTGTCGGCCTGTCGTTCGTGCTGCTGATCTGGCTGTTCCTCCGTTCCGACATGTCGGTCCGGCTGGTCGTGATGAACAGCGCCTCGGTAAAGCCGTTGCTCTACAAATTTGCCGGAACCTGGGGCAATCACGAGGGTTCGATGCTGCTCTGGGTGACGGTCATGGGCTTGGCCGGCGCCTTTATCGCCTTGTTCGAGCGTTCGCTGAAACGCGAGACGCTGGTGGCGACGCTGGCCGCCCAGGCCTTTATCAGCATCGGTTTCTATGCGTTTCTGCTGGTGTCCTCCAATCCCTTCGAGCGGATGTTTCCGGTACCTGCCGACGGGCAGGGGCTCAATCCGCTGCTCCAGGATCCGGGTCTCGCCTTCCACCCGCCGACGCTCTATTTCGGCTATGTCGGCCTTTCCGTCGCCTTCTCCTTCGCGGTCGGCGCGATGATCACCCGCGATGTGGGTGCGGCCTTCGCCAAGGCGATGCGGCCCTGGGTCCTCGGCGCCTGGATTTTCCTCACTCTCGGCATCACCGCCGGCAGCTACTGGGCCTATTACGAGCTCGGCTGGGGCGGCTGGTGGTTCTGGGATCCGGTCGAAAATGCCTCGCTGATGCCGTGGCTCGCGGCTACCGCGCTATTGCACTCGGTCACCGTGCTGGCGACGCGGGACGGGCTGCGTGCCTGGACGCTGATGCTGGCCGTGGTCGCCTTTTCGATGTCGATGATCGGTACCTTCCTGGTCCGGTCCGGCATTTTGACCAGCGTGCACGCCTTTGCGGTTGATCCGGAACGAGGCAGCTTCATTCTGGCCTTGCTCGCCATCTATATAGGCGGCGCGATGGCCCTGTTCGCGCTGCGCGTCGGCACCGTCAAGGAAGGCTCCCGCTTCGAACTGGTCAGCCGGGAGGGAGCGCTTGTCGCCAATAATCTGCTGCTGTCGGTGATCCTGGCGCTGGTATTCATCGGCACGCTCTATCCATTGCTGGTCGAAGCGGTGACCGGCGAAAAGCTCTCGGTCGGCCCGCCTTATTTCAATCTGGCGACCGGCCCGCTGGCGCTGCTGCTGGCGGCGGTCATGGCGGCAGGGCCGTTGCTGCGCTGGCGGCGGGACAATGCGAAGACGCTGCTCAACCGCATGGCAATCCCGATCCTGGTCACCGCCGCGGCGCTGTTCGCGCTGGCGCTGTTCACCACCGGCATGTCGGTGCTGTCACTGCTCGGTCTTGCCCTGGCCGCCGGCGTCGGGATCGCCAGTTTTGCACCGCTGTGGAAACGCAATCTGCGGCGCACCCCGATCCACACCTATGGCATGATCATTGCCCATTTCGGCATCGCGGTGGCGCTGGTCGGGATGGCGAGCGAGAGCAGCTTTACCGAAGAACGGCTGGTCGCGGCGAAGCCGGGTGATGAAATCACGGTCAACCGGTGGAAGTTGCAGTTTGAAGCGATCGAACCGGTAGCGGGACCCAACTGGACGGCGCTGGAAGGCCGGATGACGGCGCAATATGGCGATGGCGTACTGCAGGAGATCAAGCCGCAGAACCGGATGTTTGCTGCGGCCCAGACCCAGACCAGCGAGGCGGCACTGCTGACCCGCTGGAACGGTCAACTCTATGTCGTGCTTGGCGATGGTGACAGCGAGGGACGCTGGCAGGTGCGGGTGTGGTGGAAGCCGTTTGTCACCCTGATCTGGTATGGCGGGGTCCTGGTTGCGCTGGGCGGATTGCTTGCGATGATCGGCCGGTTGCGGCGCGGCTACAAGCAGCGCCAGCAGCGCGAATATGCCGAGGCGATGTTGTGAACCGCTGGCTGCTCTGGGTGCCGCTGGTGATTTTCGGCCTGTTTTTTGCAGCCGTTGCGGTCGGCCTGATCATGCCGAAGGACAATGTCATCGCCAGCAAGATGGTCGGCAAGCCGATGCCGGAATTTGCCCTGCCTGGTGCCATCGAACAGAGACCGTCGCTGAGCAGCGCCGACCTCAAGCGGGGCAAGCCGACCTTGCTCAACATCTTCGCCAGCTGGTGCGTGCCGTGCATCGCCGAAGCGCCCCAGTTGCTGGAACTGCAACGGGCAGGAGTCGAGATCAATGCGATTGCCAGCCGTGATACGCCGGATGATGTCGCCAATTTCCTCAACCGCTGGGGCAATCCCTATACCAGGATCGGCAGCGACACGACGAGCAGGGTGCAGCTCGAACTGGGTTCGTCCGGCGTACCGGAAACCTTCGTGATCGACAGCAAGGGCATCATCGTCCACCAGCATATCGGCGATATCCGGCCAGAGGATGTCGCGCCGCTGCTGCAACTGGTAAGGGAAGCGGGATGAAGAAACTTCTTTCCCTGCTGCTCCTGCTTTGCCTCGTCGCGCCAGCGGCCGCGCAAACCGGTCTCCCGCCGGCACCCTATGCCGACCGGCAGCTCGATGATCCGCGCCAGGAAGCCGCGGCGAGCGACCTGATGGAAGAACTGCGCTGCCTGAAATGCCAGAGCCAGTCGATCGCCGACAGCAACGCGCCGATGGCCGGCGACATGCGCAGCCAGGTGCGCGAAAGAATCGCCGCGGGCGAAACGCCGGAGCAGGTCCGGAGCTGGCTGATCGAGCGCTACGGCAACTGGGTATCCTACAATCCGCCGATCGATTCTGCCGTCACCTGGCCGCTGTGGATCGCGCCGATCATCCTGCTGCTCGCCGCCCTCTGGCTGGCGCGCGGCCGGTTTCGCAAACCCGGGGGTGATGCATAATGGGCTGGATCATATTGTTGATATTGGTGCTGCTCTGCGCTGTTGCCCTTGTCAAACTGGGCAAATTGGCGCGCGGCACGTTCGAGATGACGGCGGCGGCGCTGCTGCTCGGGGTGGCCGGCTACGCGTGGCAGGGCAATCCCGGCATGGCCGGTGTTTCGATAGAGCCGAAGGAAAAGCCCAACAGCTTTGACGAGGAGACGATCGATGCGCGCAACGATATGGGCGAGCGTTTCGGTACCGCGCGGGAATGGCTGGTTTTTTCCGATTCGCTGAACCGCGCCGGGAAGCATGGCGCCGCCGCCAATTATCTGCGCAACGGGGTGAAGGAGCATCCCGAAGATCCCGACCTCTGGGTCGGGCTGGGTAACGCACTGGTGGTCCATGCGAATGGCGTGATCACCCCCGCCGCGCAATTTGCGTTCCAGAAGGCCGCCGACTTGTCGCCGGAACATCCCGGCCCGCCGTTTTTCCTTGGTCTGGCCTATGCCCAGTCGGGCAAGATCGACCAGGCGCGCGCGATCTGGACCGAATTGCTGGCGCGGAGCAGCGAAGATGCCCCGTGGCGCGCCGATCTCGAGTCGCGGCTCGCCGCGATGGAAAAGATCCAGCCTTCGCTGCCAATCGCCCAAGAACCGAGCGGGGAACAGTAAAAGTCTAGTATTTCTAATGGGTTGATATTCGGGTATAGGCGCTTTGTTGCACCTGCTAAGGGTGCGTGCTAAGCGCCCGCGCTTGCTGAAACGAATGTCAGTAAAAACGCCTTTTGTGTCCAACTGATCGGGGTACGCCTTAACGGCCAATCAATGTCCGCAGAACCAGACAACAGCGCACAGGCGCCAGCGAGCACGGTGCAGACCCACGGCTCGCCACAACGCAACACGGCCATTGCCAAGCTGGCAGCGGGCGCGATCGGAATCGTGTTCGGTGACATTGGTACCAGCCCGCTCTACGCATTCCGCGAAACATTCATCGGCGCGCATCCGCTGGAACTGGACCGGATCCATGTTCTCGGCGTGGTCAGTCTGATCTTCTGGTCGATGACGCTGGTGGTGACGATCCAGTATGTCACGATCACCATGCGGGCGGACAACAAGGGACAGGGCGGCAGTCTCGCGCTTGTCGCGCTGATTTCCGGAGCGATGCGACGATCCAAATATGGCTGGCTGGCGATTTTGCTCGGTGTTTTCGCGACGGCACTTTTTTACGGCGACAGCATGATCACGCCGGCGATTTCGGTGCTCTCGGCGGTCGAGGGGCTGACCGTTGTCCAGCCCGGACTGGGGCATCTGGTCATTCCGATCGCGCTTGGCTTGCTGATTTTCCTGTTCCTCCTCCAGTCCCGCGGTACCGCAAAAATCGGCGCATTATTTGCTCCCGTGATGTTCGTTTATTTCCTTGTGATCGGGACGCTAGGCATCATCCAGATCGTTCTCCACCCCAGCATTCTTGTCGCCTTCAATCCCTGGTATGCCATACAATTTTTCCTGACCGACGGTTTCAAGGCCTTTCTGGCGCTGGGTTCTGTCGTGCTGGCGGTGACCGGTTCGGAAGCCCTGTTTGCCGACATGGGACATTTTGGTCGCAAGCCGATGCGCATCGCTTGGTACGGATTTGTCATGCCGGCCTTGCTGTGCAACTATTTCGGCCAGGGAGCGATGATCCTCTCTCTAGACGCAGCGGGTGCCGCCGACGCGATCCAGAACCCGTTTTTCATTCTGGCACCGGAAATGTTGCGCCTGCCGCTGGTGATCCTGGCAACCATGGCCACGTTCATCGCCAGCCAGGCGGTTATTTCGGGGGCATTTTCGGTTACGCACCAGGCCATCCAGCTGGGCTTTATCCCCCGGCTGACGATCAAGCACACCAGCGCGTCTGAAGCGGGGCAGATATATATCCCGTTTGTCAACTGGGCGATCATGATCTCGGTGATCCTGCTGGTACTGACCTTCCAGACCTCGAGCAATCTTGCAGCAGCCTATGGTATCGCGGTGACCGGCGCAATGTTCATCGATACCTGTCTGCTAGCCATCGTGATGGTCGTCCTGTGGAAATGGAAGCCATGGATTACCATCCCGCTGCTCGCCGTCTTCTTCATCGTCGATGGTGCCTATTTTGCGGCCAATCTGACCAAGGTCCCCGATGGCGGCTGGTTCCCGCTGGCGGTGGGCGGAGTCGCTTTCGTGATTCTCACGACCTGGGCCAAGGGCCGCCAGATCATGCGCAAGAACATGGCGGAAGCAGCGATGCCGATCGAGATTTTCACCAAATCCGCTGCCAACAGCGCGACCCGGGTAGCCGGCACGGCCATCTTCATGGCCTCCTCTTCGGCTGGCGTGCCATCGGCGCTGCTCCACAATATCAAGCACAACAAGGTCATCCACGAACGCGTGGTCATCCTGACTGTGAACATCATGGACGTTCCGACCGTTGATCCGGAAAAGCGCTGCGAAGTGAAGGATCTCGGCGACGGCTTCTACCGGCTGATCCTCCATTTCGGCTTCATGCAGGAAACCGACGTGCCGGAGGCGCTGAAGCGGGTCAAGGGATGCGGCATGGAATTCGACATGATGACCACCAGCTTCTTCCTGTCGCGCCAGACGCTGCTGCCGTCGAAAAAGCCCGAGATGATGATCTGGCGCGAGAAGCTCTTTTCCTGGCTGCTGCGCAATGCCGCGACCGCCATGGAGTTTTTCAAGCTGCCGACCAACCGCGTCGTGGAACTCGGCAGTCAGATGGAAATCTGAGCGCTGCTGGCCGGCGCAGAAGGCCTGTCAGCGCAATCATCGCGAGGAGGAAAAGCGTCTTGCCGCCCCGGTTGCGGCTGCTTCTGCCGGATGCTGCGGCGCATCAAATATTTGGTGGCCTATCGGGGGACTCTCTACTAAATAGCGGCCCATCGATTCTAACCACAGGAACTGCCCATGCGTGTCGCCATCGCCTCCGACCATGCCGCCCTCGAAATGAAGGCGGCGCTCGTGGGCTGGCTGCAGGACGCAGGGCACGAGGTTGCCGATCTTGGCCCGTCGACCACCGACAGCGTCGACTATCCCGATTATGGCTACAAGCTGGCCGAGGAAGTGGCGTCCGGCCGCGCCGAACGCGGTGTCGCGCTATGCGGATCGGGTATCGGCATCTCGATCGCCGTCAATCGCCATCCGGCCTGTCGCTGCGCGCTGTTGTCGGAAGGATTGTCGGCCCGGCTGTCGCGCGAGCATAATGACGCGAACGTCATCGCGATGGGCGCGCGTCTGGTCGGCATGGAAATCGCGAAAGACTGTCTCGACATCTTTCTGAACACCGAATTTGGCGGCGACCGGCACCAGCGCCGGGTCGATAAACTGTCCGCACCAGCTATTGAAGGAGCAAGCGCATGAGCAACGTCGCAGATATGCAGGATATCAGGCAGACCGGATTTTTCGACTTTTCCGTCGACGAGAGCGACCCGGCGGTCGCCAGCGCAATCAACTCGGAACTGTCGCGCCAGCAGAACCAGATCGAGCTGATCGCTTCCGAAAATATCGTCTCCCGCGCGGTGCTGCAGGCGCAAGGCTCGGTCTTCACCAACAAATATGCCGAAGGCTATCCCGGCCGCCGCTATTATCAGGGCTGTGCCCCCTCGGATGACGTCGAGACTTTGGCGATCGAACGCGCCAAGCAGCTGTTCGACTGCGGGTTTGCCAATGTCCAGCCGCACTCGGGTGCCCAGGCAAATGGCGCGGTGATGCTGGCGCTGGTCAAGCCCGGCGACACCATCCTCGGCATGTCGCTTGATGCCGGCGGCCACCTGACCCACGGCGCTAAGCCGGCCCAGTCGGGCAAGTGGTTCAATGCGATCCAATATGGCGTGAACGACGACGATCATCGGATCAACTATGCCGAGGTCGAGGCGCTGGCGAGGGAACATCAGCCAAAGCTGATCATCGCCGGTGGTTCCGCCTATCCGCGCCAAATCGACTTTGCCAAATTCCGTGCCATTGCCGATGCCGTCGGCGCCCTGTTCATGGTCGACATGGCACATTTTGCTGGTCTGGTGGCCGCCGGACTGCATCCGAGTCCGCTGGAGCACGCGCATGTCGTGACGACCACCACGCACAAGACCCTGCGCGGACCGCGCGGCGGCATGATCCTGACCAATGACGAAGCCATTGCCAAGAAGATCAACTCGGCGGTTTTCCCGGGATTGCAGGGTGGCCCGCTGATGCACGTGATCGCAGCCAAGGCGGTTGCCTTTGGCGAAGCATTGCGTCCGGAGTTCAAGAGCTATTCCGCCGCGGTCATCGAGAATGCGAAGATTCTGGCCGCCACGCTGAAGGAGCGCGGCGCCGATGTCGTCGCCGGCGGCACCGACACCCATCTCGCGCTGATCGATCTGTCGCCGCTCGGCATCACTGGCCGTGACGCCGACGAGGCGCTCGAACGGGCCGGCATCACCTGCAACAAGAACAGCATCCCCAACGATCCCCAGCCGCCGATGAAGACCAGCGGCATCCGGGTCGGCTCGCCGGCCGGTACAACCCGCGGCTTCGGCCCGGCCGAATTCCGGCTGATCGGCGACATGGTTGCCGACGTGCTCGACGGGCTGAAGGACAAGGGCGAGGGCGGTGATCCGGCGGTGGAAGCCGATGTGCGCGAGCGGGTCCAGGCGCTGTGCGACCGTTTCCCGATCTATCCGGCGTAACCAGAAAGCCCCATCATGCGTTGCCCTTTTTGTGCCCACGACGACAGCCAGGTCAAGGACAGCCGTCCGACCGAGGACAACACGACGATCCGGCGGCGGCGGCAGTGCGAAAGCTGCGGCGCGCGCTTTACCACCTTTGAACGCGTGCAATTGCGCGAAATAACGGTGGTGAAGAGCGAGAACCGCAAGGAACCGTTCGACCGCTCCAAGATTGATCTGTCGGTGTCGCTGGCCTGCCGCAAGCGCGGCCTGGCGCAGGAACAGATGGACCAGCTGGTTTCCGGTATCCAGCGGCAGCTGGAGACAAGCGGCGAGACCGAGATCCCGTCGAAGACGATCGGGGAGATGGTCATGGAAGGACTGAAGACGCTCGACAGCGTGGCCTATATCCGCTTCGCCTCGGTCTATAAGGATTTCACCGAAGCCAAGGATTTCAAGGAATTTGCCGGCAGCGTCAAAGATGTCGGCGGAGCGTGATCAACCAGCCCGCCATCATATTGGTCAATCCGCAGCTCGGCGAAAATATCGGCAAGGCGGCGCGAGCGATGCTCAATTTCGGAATGACCGAAATGCGCATCGTCGACCCGAGGGACGGTTGGCCCAATCCGGCCGCCGGGCCGTCGGCTTCGGGTGCGGACCTGGTTCTCGAGCAGGCCCGAATTTATGAAACCACGGCGGAGGCGGTGGCCGACTGTTCCCATGTCTATGCGACTACGGTGCGCAAGCGGGGAATGACCAAGACCGTTCTGACCCCTTGGGAAGCGGCGGAGGATATTGCCCAGGCCAGCGGCAAGTGCGCGATTCTGTTCGGGCCGGAGCGGGCTGGTCTGGAAGTGGTCGACGTGGAGCTTGCCCGCAAGATCATCACGGTTCCAATCAATCCGGAATTCGGCTCGCTCAATCTGGCGCAGGCGGTCATTCTGGTGGCCTATGAGCTGTCCAAGATGGACGCGACCGGCAATGTTCAGCCGACGCTGGAAAAAAGGATTGCCGAGCCGGCGCCGCAGCGCGAACTAGACATGTTCTACGAGCATCTCGAACGGGCGCTCGACCGGAACGGCTATTTCTACCCGGCGGAACGGGCCGTTGCGACCAAAGTGACGCTGCGCAATATGCTGACCAAGCCGGCGTGGACCAACGAGGAGGTCAAGACCTGGCGCGGGGTGATATCCTCGCTCGAACGGCCGCCGCGCAAGGACAAGGCCGAGTAACCCTGGACCGCTGCTATTTGCGCAACTGGTCCCATTTCTGCAGTTCGTAGCCGATCGACGTTTCCACCAGCATCTCCCAGATCGCTGCCATCGTCGGCACCGGAATGCGGGCTTGCTCCGCCAGCTGCTTGACGTTTTGCAGCACGGCGGCCTTGCGGACCTCGTCCCGCACGATGGTGCGGTCCTGCTTGATCCGGGCGGCGGCATCCATGCAGGCAAAGCGCTGCGCCATCAGGGCGATGATTTCGGCATCGATACGGTCGACCTGTTCGCGGACATCGGTCATGGTTTCCATGGGTGGCAGGGATGGGGTCTGGGTCATAGTCGGGCATTAATCACGGCGGCATGGAGAGTCGAGACTTGTTGGTCAATCCCGGACGATTTTCGCCGACCAACGCTGTTGACAATGGCTGCTTTGCTCGCCATAGGCGCGCTCTTGCAATTGGTCCCGCACCCCGGTGAAGCGGTGGCCGCATCAGGATCCCGACAGGATGGGATGTTGATGGTGCGCTCCGGGAAGACTTAGAAACAGCAAATCAGGAGTCATTCATATGACCAAACGTACCAGTTCGAAATATAAGCTCGATCGCCGTATGGGCGAAAATATCTGGGGCCGTCCCAAATCTCCCGTCAATCGCCGCGACTATGGTCCGGGCCAGCACGGCCAGCGCCGCAAGGGCAAGCTGTCCGACTATGGTATCCAGCTGCGCGCCAAGCAGAAGCTCAAGGGCTATTATGGCGACGTGACGGAAAAGCAGTTCCGCCGCGCCTATAAGGAAGCGGCCGCGATGAAGGGCGACACCAGCCAGAACCTGATCGGTCTGCTTGAGCAGCGCCTCGACATGGTTGTCTACCGCGCCAAGTTCACCCCGACCATCTTTGCTGCGCGCCAGCTCGTCAGCCACGGCCACATTCGCGTCAACGGCGTCAAGTGCAACGTTGCCTCGCGCAAGGTTGTACCGGGCGACGTGATCTCGCTGAGCGCCAAGGCCCAGGAAATGCTGTTGGTGATCGAAGCCCAGAGCCTGCCGGAACGCGATATCCCGGAATATGTGACACCGGACGGTACCGACAAGGTCACCTATGTCCGCATTCCGACGCTGGACGAGGTGCCTTATCCGGTAACCATGGAACCCAATCTGGTCGTCGAATTCTATTCGCGCTGATCGGTTTCAGACAAGTTTCAAAAAAAGGCGGCCCCTCGGAGCCGCCTTTTTTTTGTCGTTCCAAGTGAAATCTATTTCGGCAGGAATGCCAGTGACCGCTGTAGCATTTCAATTCTTGCTTCAGGTTTGAACAGGCTGTGCTCCAGCTTTGGATACTCTATGTACTGGACCGTCTTGCCGGCGTCCTTCAGTTTCCTCTCCATCAGCCGCGAGTGTCCAACGTCGACGTTGCGGTCAAAATCACCATGCACGAGCATCACTGGTACCGTTATCTTGTCTGCATTCTGCGCGGGCGAACCCTCTCTTATATGCGGCCCGCTGCCTATGAAGTCCTTGACCACTTTTTCGTTATAATAGTCGTTCGAATCGCTCTTCAGCAATTGAAGATCGGTGACCGGCGCGATCGCGACCACGGATTTGAAAAGGGCAGGATTGACGACAGCGGATTGCAATGCTGCATATCCCCCATAGGACCATCCCACAATCGACAACGCCTCGGGCTTGGCAATGCCTTCTGAAATCATCCATTTGCCAGCATCAGCGACGTCGCCAATTGCGGTTTGCCACGACTGGAAACCGTTCTTCTGATACCAGCTGTCGCCATAGCCGTCGGACCCGCGATAGTTGGGCTGCAGTACGGCAAAGCCCTTGCTTGCGTAGAATTGCGCCCACCAGTCAAATCCCCACTCGTCGCGGCTGTCGGGGCCTCCATGCGGCATTACGATAGCGGGCAGGTTTTTCCCATCGGATCCGACCGGAAGCGTCAGGTAGCCCGGGATCATAGTGCCGTCCGCGGCAGGGTAGGAAACGGGTTTCACTGGTGCCAGCTTGACGTTGGCCAAGAGCGGACGTGCCGAGAGGAGAGGTCGCATCGACTTGGTGGCTTTGTCGAAGATATAATATTGCCCCGGGTCCACATCCGAGCTCGCGAACAGGAGCAGCTTGCTTTCGTCTAGGCTGGAGTCAACAAATTGTACGCTCTTGTCCCCGCCAAGCGCTGATCCCAGCGCTGCCGACAGCTTCTTGAGTTCGGGATCAAAATAGATGCCGTTCCGCTTGTCCGTCGCATAGCTTACCCCGACCACGCGATCCTTGCGCCCGATCCGGATCAGTCCATCCACGTCGACGGTATCATTGGAATAGATGATTTCTACGCGGCCGCTTCCATCCATGCTCATTGCCATCAGGGCGCGCCGTCCCTTGTGAGGCTTGAATCCATAAACCACATTCTTTGCCGGGTCGACCGCATACGGGTTAAAACCGGCTCTTTCCGCATAATTCAGAGTAGACAAATCTTCCCAATTGTCGCTGCCTTTTCTTCGGAAAAAATACTTGATCCGACCTGAATCAAGTTCAGTACGGCCTTCCTTGATGCGCATGCCGAGAATCCGGACATTGCCTTCACCATCGGTGATATACTCGCTGGCTTCAACCTTGGCCGGTTCCTCGATCTTGGTTTTGCCGGTCAATGTATCGACCCGATCAACGCCCCAGCCAACGCGTTCGCGGCCCGTGACGCCTCCCGACTCGCCGTAGTATCTCGTCATCAGGATGAAGTTTTCTTCTTCGGGCAGCCAATCGACAACACTGCCGCCTCCCAGCGAGATGGCAATTGAAGCATCGTTCGGGCGCTTGCTGAGCAGCTTCGGTTCTGACCCGTCCATGTTCAGCGCAAATATGTTCGTGAACCCATATATTTCCTTATTGTATTCCTGATAGCCACCGATTTTGCAAACCAGACGCTTGTTGGAAACCCATCCGCAACCCATCAGGCGCTCTGGATCGCCCGATGCGGTAAGTATTTTTTTCGGCAAGCCCGTTGCAAGATCGATAGTGAATAAATCCGTTTTCAAACCCGCTCCCGGCGCAACAAACGCGATATTGTTTCCATCCGGCGACATGCTGATGTCGAGAACGCCGCCAACCGAGCCGAAGGCTTCCGCCAAATCGTCCTGCGCCCGCGCTGCCGGTGCCAGCAACAGTGATGAAAGTGAAAGAACGACGAAAACGCGCATACAAAATTGGATCACAAATATTTCCCCTGACAGAACTTCAGCAGGCTAAATTTTTAACCCCGCTTAAACAAGGGAAAATGGTCGGTCTTCCCTGATAGTTGCGGCCACGGACTTTCTTGCAAGCTCGAACCCGCTCTGTCATGATGGTCCCAGAAACCAATTGAAACGGATGTCTATGAGATTATTATCCCTCACCGTGGTCCCTGCATTAATTCTGTCAGGTTGCACTCAAATCAACGAAACCGACAATGGTTCAGCATTCCCCGAAATCGCTGCGCCGGAACTGTCGGTCGAGACCATGAAATCGATCACCGAAGAGCTGTCGTCCGATGCCTATGAGGGCCGCGCGCCCGGCACGGCCGGCGAGGAAAAGGCGACCAAGCTCATTTCCGAAAAATTTGCCGCCGCCGGGCTGGCGCCGGGCAATGGCGAGAGCTGGTTCCAGGACGTGCCGCTGGTCGGCATCACCGCGAAGAACATGACACCGCTGACCATCAGCGGCGGCGCGACCGATCTCTCCTTTGCCTATGGCAATGAGTATGTCGCTGCCAGCTACCGGGAGCAGCCAAAAGTCGCGGTTGCCGAAAGCGATGTCGTGTTTGTTGGCTATGGCATCACTGCCCCCGAGCGCGGCTGGAACGATTATGCCGGTGTCGACGTCAAGGGCAAGACCGTCCTGATCCTGGTCAACGACCCGGATTTCGGGACCCAAAGCCTGGAAGGTGAATTTGGTGGCCGGGCAATGACCTATTATGGCCGCTGGACCTATAAATATGAGGAGGCGGCGCGCCAGGGCGCGGCCGCAGCCATCATCATCCACGATACCGATCCGGCGGCCTATGGCTGGAATGTTGTGGAATCGAGCTGGACCGGCGAGCAATTCTATGCCCAGTCGGCCAATGGCGGCGCCGACCAGACCAAATTGAACGGCTGGATCCAGAAGGATGCCGCGGCGAAAGTCTTTGCCGCTGCCGGGCAGGACCTGACCGCGCAAATGGCGGCAGCGAAGAAGAAGGGATTCAAGGCGGTTGATCTCAAGCTCAAGGCGTCCGCTTCGCTCGAAAATGACATCAAGAAAACCGACAGCAAGAATGTTGTCGGCATACTCAAGGGCAAGACCCGCCCCGACGAATATGTGATCTACACCGCGCACTGGGATCATCTGGGTCGCTGCAAGCCGGCTGCCGATGGTGATGATATCTGCAACGGGGCGGTCGACAATGCGACCGGCACGGCTGCGCTGGTGGCGCTGGCGGAAGCCTATGTGAAAGCCGGCGCACCGGACCGCAGCGTCATTTTCCTGGCGGTAACGGCAGAGGAATCGGGCTTGCTCGGTTCCAAATATTATGCGGAAAATCCGATCTATCCCCTCAGCCAGACCGTTGGCGGGGTCAACATGGATGCTTTCGCCATGGCCGGACCGGCAAAGAATGTCGTGGTCGTCGGCAAGGGCAAGTCGCAGCTGGACGGTTATCTCGAGGCAGCGCTGAAGGATGACGGGCGCGTGGCCGAAGCCGAGCCAACCCCGGAAAAGGGCTTCTACTATCGTTCCGACCATTTCAGCTTCGCCAAGCTGGGTGTTCCGATGATCTATTTCGAGGGTGGCGAGGACCTGGTCGACGGCGGCCGCGAGGCAGGCGAGGCGGTGTCGAAGGACTATACCGACAACCGCTATCACGGACCGAAGGACGAATATGATCCCGACTGGGACTGGACCGGCGTGATGGGCGATCTGAAAATCTACTACACCGTTGGCCGGATGCTGGCGATGACGGAGGAATGGCCCAACTGGAACGAGGGCGACGAGTTCCGGGCCACGCGCGACAAGAGCCGGGCCGGCAACTGATCAACGCCGGCAGATCCAAGGTGACATGGCCAGCAGAATGGGCGCCACACCAGGCTGTGTGGATTGGCTTTCCCGGTGATCCGGCGGAGTGGCCGGTGGCGCGTGAAGACGCGCAGCGGGAAGTCGTGGCCTTTGCCAATGCGGTGGCGGACGGGGGAGCGGGCGAAGCGGTCGTGCTGGTCTGCCGGACGGAGGCGGACGCGGGCATTGCCGCCGCGCTGGCGGACACGGGCGTGGCCGTCGTCACCGAGCCCTTTGGCGACATCTGGCTGCGCGACTCCGCACCGATCTTTGCTATCGATCGTGACAGACTTGTTGGCCGGAACTTCGGCTTCAACGGCTGGGGCGGCAAGTTCGCCATGACGGGCGACCAGGATATTGGCGAGCGGCTGGCGCAGCGCTTCGATCTGGCGATTTCTGGCGAGGACTGGATATTGGAAGGCGGCGCAATCGACGGCGATGGTGCCGGCTGCCTGGTTACCACCGAACAATGCGTGCTCAACCCGAACCGCAACCGGTCGCTGGACAAGCGGCAGGTCGCCGAACGGCTGCGTGCGGCGCTGGACATCGACGATATTTGCTGGCTCGGCGATGGCTTGATTGCCGACCATACCGATGGCCATGTCGACAACCTGGCCCGTTTCGTAGCACCCGGCACCGTGGCCATTCCGCGGGCGGACACGCCGGATGATCCCAATGCGGACATTTTCGAGGACGCTGCCCGCCGGGCGGATCGCTCGGGACTGCAGCTGGTGCGCTTGCCCTCCGCCGGACTCTACGAACTGGACGGCGATATTGCGCCGGCCAGCTACATGAACTTCTATATCGGCAACAGGGTGGTCGCGGTCCCGCAATATGGTGTCGCCAACGACGGCACGGCCGTCGACCAGATCGGTGCGCTGTTTCCGGATCGCAAGGTGGTCGGGCTGTCGAGCCGGGCGCTGCTGCGCGGCGGTGGTAGCTTTCACTGCATCTCGCAGCAGATCCCGCTGCTGCCGTAACGCGGGCGGCTGCATGCCCCAGCCCTTGTCGGGGCAAGGGAAGCTGCTACCCTGTTGGGCCTGCTGAAGGGACATTGGATGACGGACGGAATTTTGGGTATACTGAGCGCGCTGACCTATATTTTCATTTTGCTGTTGGGTGTCGGGCTGGCGGCGCTGGTCGTCCTGTTTGTCGTCGATATCAGCCAGAAACAGGATGCGGTGCGGCGAAACTACCCGGTGATCGGGCGTTTCCGTAATATCTTTTCGACGCTGGGTGAATTTTTCAGGCAATATTTTTTCGCCATGGACCGCGAGGAAATGCCGTTCAACCGCGCCGAGCGGGAATGGGTGGAGAGAGCCGGCAAGGGCAAGGACAATACCATTGCCTTCGGGTCGACCAAGAATCTCGACCCGCCCGGAACCGCGATTTTTGTCAACTGTCCGTTCCCGGCGCTGGCCAGCGATTCCGCAGAAACGACAACCTGCATAATTGGCCCCCATGCCAGATATCCCTACGAAGCGGGCTCGCTGTTCAATATTTCCGGGATGAGCTTTGGCGCGCTCTCGGTACCCGCTGTGCGGGCGCTGTCGCACGGGGCGAAGCTGGCGGGGTGCTGGCTGAACACGGGCGAAGGCGGGCTGTCGCCCTTCCATCTCGAGGGCGGCTGCGACATCATCTTCCAGATCGGCACGGCCAAATACGGCGTCCGCGATCTGGACGGCAGGCTCAGCGACGACAAGCTTCGTGCGGTTGCCGCCCACGAACAGGTCCGCGCGTTCGAGATCAAGCTGTCGCAAGGCGCCAAGCCGGGCAAGGGCGGCATATTGCCGGCGGTAAAAGTGAACCGGCTGATCGCTGATATTCGCGGGATTGCCGAGGGACAGCCGAGCATATCGCCCAACCGTCACCCCGAAATTGCCAATATCGAGGATCTGCTCGACTTCATCCACCATGTGCGGGAGGTGACCGGCAAGCCGACAGGGATCAAGGCGGTCGTCGGCGCCTATGGCTGGCTGGAGGAGCTGTGCGAGGCGATTCATCGCCGCGGGATCGAGAGCGCACCCGATTTCTTCACGCTGGATGGCGGCGACGGGGGTACCGGGGCCGCGCCGATGCCGCTGATGGATAACGTCGGTTTGCAGCTGAAGGAGAGCCTGCCGATGCTCTCCGATATCTTCCATCGCTATGGTCTGCGCGACCGGATCAAGATCATTGCCGCGGGCAAGCGGATCACGCCCGGCAGCGTCGCCTGGGCCATTTGTGCGGGTGCCGATTTCGTCAATTCCGCGCGCGGCTTCATGTTCTCGCTCGGCTGTATCCAGTCGCTGAAGTGCAACAAGAACACTTGTCCTACCGGGGTTACCACGCACAACCCGCGGTTGCAGCGCGGTCTGGATCCGCAGGACAAGAAGGTCAAGGTCGCCAATTACTGCCGGAACATCGTGCACGAGGTCGAGGTAATCGCGCACAGCTGCGGCGTCGACGAACCGCGGCATCTCGGGCGGCGGCATGTCCGCATTGTTCAGGATACGGGCAAATCCGTGTCCTATGACGAACTTTATCCCCGCCCGGAGGTCCTGCCGCAATACAGGGCGTCTATGGAACGTGCCCGATAATACATATTGAACGCGGCCCGCACCCGCGTAGGATTGTCCCTTACGAACCATGGTTCGGGGAAGCTGAGAGGAAGAAAATCATGAAAAAATTACTGATGGCAAGTGCCGCACTGGCCCTGTTGGGCACCGCTGTTCCGGCCGCTGCCGCGCAAAAGGCAGATAGCGGAGCAGCGATGAACAATCCCGCCCTGCAGTCCGCGCTTGCCGACCAACGCCGGGCCGATGACAGCGCCCGTGATGTCTATCGCCATCCGGCAGAGACGCTGGCCTTCTTTGACGTGAAACCGGACCACACGGTGGTCGAATACAGCCCGGGCGGCGGCTGGTACACGAAGGTGCTGGTGCCCTATCTGGCCGGCAGCGGACAATATATTGCGGTCAACAGCGACAGCTCGGCATCCACCTTCCCCGACCGCGCCCGCGAGGCACGGACCAAGGGCTGGCCGGAAAGCTTCCCCGCCACCGCCGCGAATTGGACGGGTGTCGATGCCAAGAACATCATGGCCTTTGAAAGCGACGAGATGCCCGACGAGATGAAGGGCAAGGTCGACCGGATCCTGATCTTCCGCGCGCTGCACGGACTGCTCAACGCCAACCGCGCCGATTCCGAACTGCGCGCGCTGCGCGACATGCTGGCCGACGACGGCATGGTCGGCGTGGTCCAGCACCGGGCGAAGGATGACGCCAGCTATGCCATGTCCAGCGGAACCAAGGGCTATCTCAAGCAGGCATCGGTGGTGGCGCTGTTCGAACTGAACGGTTTCGAACTGGTCCGCAAATCCGAAATCAACGCCAATCCCAAGGACAGCGCCGATTACGAAGGTGGCGTATGGACCTTGCCGCCGGTGCTGCGCCTCGGCGAGACCGACAAGAGCAAATATGAAGCCATCGGTGAATCGGACCGGATGACTTTGTTGTTTAAGAAGCGTCCCTAGGCCGCTATCAGGGCCGCTATGAGCAATTTATGCGTAGCGGCCCTGCAGCTGCCCCTCGGCGGCGATGAACGGGAAAATATTGGTGCCGTCACCGGCCTGGTGGCCGAGGCGGCCGAACAGGGTGCGCAGATCATCCTGCCGCCGGAGCTGTTTGCCAGCCCCTATTTCTGCAAGACCGAGGACGAGGAACTGTTTGCGCTGGCGCAGCCGGTAAGCGAGAGCGCGCCGGTCCTCGCCATGCAGAAGCTGGCGCGGCAATTTGGCGTCGCCATCCCGGCCAGCTTTTTCGAACGCGACGGGCACCATCACTACAACAGCCTGGCGATGATCGATCCCGATGGCGAGATCATGGGCGTCTATCGCAAGAGCCACATTCCGGACGGGCCCGGCTACGAGGAAAAATATTATTTCCGTCCCGGCAACACCGGGTTCCGGACGTGGGATGTCTTCGGCACCCGCATCGGGGTCGGCATCTGCTGGGACCAGTGGTATCCGGAAAGCGCCCGCGCGATGGCGCTGATGGGCGCGGAGCTGCTCTTCTATCCCACCGCGATCGGATCGGAACCCTATGACGCCGACCTCGATACCAGCCGCATGTGGCGGCGGGCGATGCAGGGCCATGCGGTGAGCAACTGCATGCCGGTGGTGGCCAGCAACCGGATCGGGATGGAGGATGACCAGGCCTTTTACGGGCACAGTTTCATCGCCAACCAATGGGGTGACCTGGTTCAGGAATATGGCTCGGACGAGACCGGCGTGCTGGTCGCCTCCTTCGATCTGGAGGAAGCGCGCACGCATCGCGCTGGCATGGGCTTCTTCCGCGACCGCCGTCCAGAGCTTTACGGACGACTGGTCGAGGACAGATAGGCCGCCCGGGCGAAGATCTTTTCGAACATCGCCGCCGTCAGCCGTCCCGTGTTCACATTATACCGGCTGCAATGATAGCTGTCGATCAGGGTGCGACCACCAGCGAGCTGGTGGATCGCGCCGTGGACGAATTTGTGATCGGCGAGGCGCTCGCCGGACAGCCGGATGATGCTGTCATGGGCGACCTTTCCCAGCGCCACGATGATTTGCAGACGGGGCAGTCCGTCCAGCGCCTTCGCGAGATAAGGGCGGCAATTGTTGATTTCGGCGCCGGTGGGCTTGTTCTGCGGTGGCAGGCACTTGACCGCATTGAGGATCACCGCGCCGTTCAGCCTGATCCCGTCGGCGGGATCATTGGCGAAACGGCCGTGGACAAAACCGTGTCTGGTCAGGGTGGCAAACAGCATCTCGCCCGAGGCGTCGCCGGTAAACGGCCGGCCGGTGCGATTGGCACCTTCCCGGCCCGGGGCGAGCCCGACAATCGCCAGCCACGCATTCGGATCGCCAAAGGCGGGAACCGGTGCATTCCACCAGTCGGGCTGGTCCTTGCGCAGCGACCGGCGCAGGCCGGCCAGCCGGCTGCAGCGGCGGCATCCGGCCGGCGCTTCGGCAAAGGGAAGGGGGCCATGATCGCTCACGACCCCCCGCCTAATTTCATATCGCGACAGCGTCCAGAATATTAGTCTTTCAGGTCCGCCGGGACGATGCCGCCGGCTTCGGCAATCTTGTTCATCACCTGCTTGTGCAGCAGGATATTGTCTTCCGCGCTGCCGCTATAGTCGTCGTTGCCCAGTTCCTGCGCCAGCTCCTTGCGATTGCCGTAGCTGGCATCGATCTGGACCAGTTTCATCAGGTCGACGATGGACGTGCGCCAGTTGAGCTTGTCGGAGCCGGGGATATTGTCGAGCCGTGCCGCGACATCGACTTCGCTGATCGCCGCGCGCTCCGGCGAAACCTCGGCAACCGGCGCTGCTGCCACGGGCGCTGCCGCGGCCTTTGGTTCTGCCGCCTTCGCATCGCTGCCAAAAATGGCGTTCTTGATTTTTCCGAAAATGCTCATCTGCTGATCCTTTGTGATTTTCGGGCCGCCTGAGTGCCCTTTGCCAATAAATGCCCCTGCACAGTCATCTTCACCCCGCGCGTTGCCGAGTCAATCGCGGCCCGGTCCGGTCCACGTCTTTTTGCGATCAATCCGTTGTAAATATTGGTAAAACGACCGGGCATGCGGTTTAATGACCGAAAATATGCTAGGTCGTCTTTGCGGGAGAGAATCACTGCACCCTGTGATGGCCAGAAGGAGAGCGACGATGGAAATTATGGACATGCTGCAAAAGTCGGGCGGCATTGGCACGATGGCCAGGGAATTGGGCATCAGCGAAAGCGTCGCGGAGACCGGAGCAGCAGCCTTGCTCCCTGCCATATTGGGGGGATTCAAGAAGACCACCCAGACACAGCCCGGCGGGCTGGACGGACTTGGCGGATTGCTGGGGCAGTTGGGCGGGGGCGGATTGCTCGACAGCGTGCTCGGCTCGCAGCCCACACCGGTGGACAAGGGCAATGACGTGCTCGGGCAGATATTCGGCTCCAAGGAAGTCAGCCGGACGGTTGCCGCGGGCGCGGAGCAACAGACCGGCATCAGCAGCGAGCTGCTGAAAAAAATGCTGCCCGTGGTGGCGATGATGGTCGCCGGCTATATGGCCAAGCAGAGTGCCGGCAGCAACGACGCTGGCGGCGGTCTCGGGGGCCTGATTGGCGGGCTGCTCGGTGGCGGCAAAAAGACGTCTGCCGGTGGCGGTCTCGGTTCGCTGCTCGACCTCAACGGCGACGGCAATGCGCTCGACGATATCATCGGCATGGCGGGCAAGCTGGTCCGCTAGATCCGGCGACAGGGGGAGGACAGAAATCATGAGCATGCTCGACAAAATCATGGCGATGTTGCCGGACAATTTCACGCTGGACGATATTGCCGAAAAGGCCGGGATGACCACGGAGGAAGCCCGGAGGGGCGGTGAGGCGCTGTTCGCCAGACTGCGCGAGGGAGGCACCGACCGGATGACGGCGATCCGCGAAGCCGCCGCCGAGGCCGGGATCGACCCGGAGAAACTCAAGGGATTGTTGCCGGCGATGGCGGAAAAAGCCGGTCTCGATGGCGAGGGCGGTCTGATGGACCGGCTCGGCGGGGAAAATGGCCTGCTCGGCAAGGTCACCGGCTATCTCGACCGCGACGGCGACGGCAATCCGATCAATGACCTTGCCAATATGGCGAAGGGCTTCTTCAGGAAATAGGCTGGCTGCCCGGCTGCGCGCCGTTGTCAATCGCCTCCAGACGAAGGACACCGGCTTCGACCGCCGCGACCTTTGCGATCATGCCCTTTGCCAGACTGGGCCCCTGGGCCGGCCATTCGCCGTCCCCGACTTTGACCCGTCCGCTGGTCGCGGATACCGCCTCCACCACGGTCACGGTTCGGCCGACCAGTTGCGCAGAGCGGTTGTTGAGCAGCGGATTTTCGCTTTCGACATTGTGGGTGAGATACCAGCGGCGACCGCCCAGCACGGCCAGGATGGTGGCCAGGCCGAACAAAGTCAGCTGACCCGCCACTGTCAGATCGATGAACAGCGACAGAATACCCGTCACGGCCGCCGCGGCGGCAACCCAGATCAGGAAAACCCCGGGTACGAACAGTTCGGCGAGCGCCAGCAGCGCCGCCAGTCCCAGCCAGACATATTCCGGATTGCTGATCGAAAAATCATCCACCGTCTTGTGCTCCCTCGCTGTGCGTTGTCACTCGTCCCGATTGTCGAACGGGCCCTTGCGCGGCGGCGGCGGCGGCGGCGAAAATGTCTGGGCAGTGTCGCCAAAGGCTTCTCTGGCCAGTGCGCCGATACCGCCGAGGGTGCCGATCAGCTGGGTCGCCTCGACCGGGAACAATATGGTCTTGGCATTGGGCGAGGTGGCAAATTTCTCGACCGCCTTCACATAGTCCTGGGCGACAAAATAGTTGATCGCCTGGGCATTGCCGCCAGCGATCGCCTGCGACACCATTTCGGTGGCCTTGGCTTCGGCCTGCGCTTCGCGTTCGCGGGCTTCGGCGTCGAGGAAAGCTGCTTCCTTGCGGCCTTCCGCCTGCAGGATCTGCCCCTGCTTCTCACCCTCGGAGCGCAGGATTTCGGAAGCGCGCGCGCCTTCGGCATCCAGGATATTGGCGCGTTTCTCGCGTTCCGCCTTCATCTGCCGCGCCATCGCGTTGACGATGTCCTGCGGTGGACGAATGTCCTTGATCTCGACGCGGGTGATCTTGATCCCCCAGGGCGTGGTGGCGTCGTCGATCACCACCAGCAGGCGGGCGTTGATCTCGTCGCGCTTCGACAGGGTCTCGTCGAGGTCCATCGATCCCATCACCGTGCGCAGGTTGGTGGTGACGAGGTTTAGGATCGCGTTGTACAGGTCGTTGACCTCATAGGCTGCCTTCGCCGCGTCCAGAACCTGGAAGAAGACCACGCCGTCGGTGGAAATCATCGCATTGTCCTTGGTAATGATCTCCTGGCCCGGAATATCGAGCACCTGCTCCATCATGTTGACCTTGCGGCCGACGCGATAGAGAAAGGCAGGGTAGAAGTTGAAGCCCGGTTGCGCGGTCGTGGTGTAGCGACCAAAATATTCGACGGTATAATGGTAGCCCTGCCGAACGATCTTGATGCTCGCAAAAAGATAGATGATGGTGACCAGCAGCACCAGCAGCAACAGTGAAACACCCATTTCCATTCTCCCTCGCGACCCGTCTCATTGTCATTGATTATTTGCGGGATAATGCCAAGGGAAAAGCGAACGGCTTGCCTGAGTGAAAGGGTTTTCTCCGCAATGCGTATCATTGCATTACTTTGTGTTACCGGGCTGGCCTTTTCCAGCGCGGCGCGTTCCGAGCCGATCGCGGAGGCTGATCTGCTCCGCCATATCGAAATACTCGCGAGCGATGCCTTCGAGGGCCGGGAACCCGGGACCCTGGGCGAAAACCGGACCGTCAATTATATTGCCACGCAATGGGCGAAGACCGGCCTTCGCCCCGCTGGTGCAGACGGCTCCTGGTACGCGCCGGTGCAGCTGGTAGAGCGCGTGCCGGAACGCTATCGCATGACGGTTGCACATGGGCCGGGGGGCAGGCCAGCGACACTGCCGCAGGAAGAGATAATTCTGCGCAGCCGCGCGCCATCATTCGAACAGAGGGATATGCCTCTGGTTTTCGCCGGTTATGCAGATTCTGATCCCGGTCTGTCGGTCAGCGGAAAACTCGTCCTGTTGCCGCTCGCGCCGCTGGCGAAAGGCGAGCATATTCCCGACTTTCGGTCGCGCAAGCGGCAACTGATGCGGGACGGGGCGGTCGGGGTGATCATGGTCCTGGAGAAGCCGGACCAGTGGCCCCGATACCGGCGTTTCTTCGCGCGCGGCGCGACGGGCCTGTCCGTGGTCGAGGATCATGCAGCGATCGAGGGGATGATAAGTCCGGACCAGTTCCGCGCCATCGTCCGGCAGTCGGGGCGCGATGACCGGCAGTTGCTGGCGGACCGGGATGCGATCGCTGTCATCGATCTTGACCTGCTGGCCAGTGCCGGTGCCGAGACACGGGTCCGTTCCTATCTGTCGCACAACGTGATCGGCAGGATCGCCGGTACGGAACCGGAAAGCGGTGCGCTGCTGTTCCTGGGGCACTGGGACCATTTCGGCATCTGCCGGGCCGAAGATCCGCAGGACCCCGACAAGGACCGGATCTGCAACGGCGCGGTCGACAATGCCAGCGGCCTGTCGCTGCTGATCGAAACGGCGAAGCGGTTGTCCGCTACCCCGCATGACCGGGACATCTATTTTCTGGCAACCACTGCCGAGGAAAAGGGCCTGCTTGGGGCGCGGGCCTTTGTCGAAAGCCCGCCGGTTGCACTGGAAAAATTGGTCGTCGCCTTCAACGCCGATACGATCGCCCTCTCGGCCAATGCGACGCGGATTGCGGTGCTGGGACTGGGAGAATCCGGCCTGGATGCGGACATCGAGATCGTCGCAGGACAGGAAGGGCGAGAAATCGACCGCAGCGGCATTTCTGATCCCTATGTCAGGCGACAGGACGGCTACGTGTTTCTCGAACGTGACATTCCGGCCTACCTGATCACCAGCGCCTTTACCGATCAGGAACGGCTGGATGCTTTTATCAATGGTCCCTATCATGATGTCAGCGACGAGGTGAACGATGACCTTCTGCTGACCGGTGCCGCGGCAGATGCCAATTTTCATGTCGCGCTGGGCCGCTATTTTGCCTCAGCCGCTACTTATCCGGGAAAAGCCACTAGCGGCGAGGCCGATAACTGATTACATGGGCCGCCACAGAATCACATTCACGACATCGGAAAGTGGCGATCATGAGCAGGCCGGGCAAGCATAAAGATATTCCATTGGGACTGACGTTTGACGATGTCCTGTTGCGGCCAGGCGCGTCCGATATCGTGCCAAGCCAGGCCGATACCAAGACCCGCCTCACCAAGCTGATCGGCCTGAATATCCCGATCCTCTCGTCGGCGATGGATACGGTCACGGAATCGGACATGGCCATCGTGATGGCGCAAATGGGCGGCATCGGTGTTCTGCACCGCAATCTGACGCTCGAACAGCAGATTGCGGCGGTGCGTCAGGTCAAGCGCTTCGAATCCGGCATGGTGGTCAACCCGATCACCATCGCCCCGGAAGCCACCCTTGCCGAAGCGCAGGCGACGATGCAGCAGAACCGGATATCGGGCATTCCCGTGGTCGAGAAATCGGGCAAGCTGGTCGGCATATTGACCAACCGCGACGTGCGCTTTGCGGAAAATCCTAAACAGCCGGTTTCGGAGCTGATGACCCGGGATAATCTGGCGACGGTTCCAGCCGGTGTCAGCCAGGAAGAGGCGCGCCGGACACTGCACCAGCGCCGGATCGAGAAGCTGCTGGTGGTGGATGACAATTATCATTGCGTCGGCCTGATCACGGTCAAGGATATCGAGAAGGCGGTGACCTATCCCAACGCGACCAAGGATATCTCCGGCCGCCTGCGCGTCGCGGCGGCATCGACCGTGGGCGACAGCGGGCAGGAGCGAACCGAAGCGCTGATCGACGCGGAGTGCGATCTGATCGTGATCGACACCGCACACGGCCACAGCGCGATGGTGGCGCGGGCCGTCGAAGAGGTCAAGAAACGGTCAAACGGCGTCCAGGTCATTGCCGGCAACGTCGCCACCGCCGCGGCAACCCGGGCGCTGATCGACGCCGGCGCCGACGGCATCAAGGTCGGCATCGGACCGGGTTCCATCTGCACCACGCGGGTGGTGGCCGGTGTCGGCGTACCCCAGCTGACCGCGATCATCGAATGCGCGGAAGAAGCCGAGAAATCCGGAATACCGGTGATCGCCGATGGCGGTCTCAGAACCTCGGGCGATGTCGCCAAGGCGCTGGCCGCAGGCGCGTCGGCGGTGATGATCGGATCCCTGCTTGCCGGTACCGAGGAAGCACCAGGCGAAACCTTCCTCTATCAGGGCCGCGCCTACAAGAGCTATCGCGGCATGGGCTCGGTCGGCGCGATGGCGCGCGGATCGGCGGACCGCTATTTCCAGCAGGACATTACCGACCAGATGAAGCTGGTCCCCGAAGGGATCGAAGGCCAGGTGCCGTTCAAGGGACCGGCGCGCGACGTCATTCACCAGCTGGTCGGCGGCGTGAAGGCGGCGATGGGCTATACCGGCTCGGCGACGCTGGAAGATCTGCGCGAACGGGCCGAATTCGTCCGCATCACCAATGCCGGATTGCAGGAAAGCCACGTCCATGATGTGGCGATCACGCGGGAAGCGCCCAATTATCCGACGCGCTAGCGCCTGCGGAGCGATCGCGTGATCGAAGCCAAGATCTTCTTGCTGATGCTGGTCTGGCCCACCGGCCAGTCCGACGCCCGTCCGCTGTGGGCGACAGATGCCTATCTGACCGTGGAAGACTGTGAACAGGCGGCGGTGCAGCGCAAGGCACAGGCCGTCATGGCCCATGGCGCCGCGGCGCGTGCCAGCCACTATTGCGTCCATGCCGACGATCGCATGAACCCGTGACCCCCTCGGCCAGACTGCAGGCAGCGATCGATCTGCTCGACTGGATCATTGCCGCGGCCCGCGACAACGGCGCCTCCGCCGACAATATCGCGAAGAAATTCTTCAAGGAGCGCCGCTACGCCGGATCGGGCGACCGCCGCGCGATCCGCGAACATGTCTACGCCGCCATCCGGCGCTGGGGCGACCGGCCGGACAGTGGTCGGCAGGCGTTGCTGGGACTTCTCGACGAACAGCCCGAATGGCGGGAATTGTTCGGTGGCGGCAATTACGGCCCCGCCGCGATTGCTGCCGATGAGCCGGTTGCCAGCGGCCCGCAAGTGCCGGCCTGGCTGGCCGGCCGGTTTGCCAGCCTGATCGACGAGGCGGAACAGAGCGCGCTGTTCGATCGCGCGCCGCTGCACATCCGGGTAAACGCCCAACGCGCCACCGACGCGTCAATCACCGCCGCCTGGCCGGACGCGGTCGCTCTGCCGCTGCCTCATGCCTTCGCGCTTCCGACCGGCACGCAGGTGGAAGACATGCCGCTCTATCGCGACGGCGCAGTCGAAATCCAGGATATGGGCAGCCAGGCGATTGCCTTGGCTGGCGCTGCATCGACGCCGAAACTGGCGCTCGACCTGTGCGCGGGGGCGGGCGGCAAGACCCTCGCGCTGGCGGCGATGCTTCCCTCCGACAGCCAGATCATCGCGGCGGATACCGATCGCGGGCGGCTGAGCCGGATCGATCCGCGCAAACGCAGGGCCGGTGCCGACAATATCGAGACGATCCTGCTCGGACCGGGCAGGGAAGCCGAATCGCTCCAGCATCTGAAATCGCGTTGCGACCTGGTCCTGATCGACGCGCCCTGCAGCGGTACCGGTACCTGGCGGCGCAACCCCGAGCTGCGCTGGCGGATGACGCCGAAACGCCTCGACCACACCACCGAGCTGCAGCAGCGGCTGTTTGAGCTCGGCAGCGAGATGGTGAAGCCGGGCGGACATCTGGTCTATGCGGTATGCTCGCTGCTCGACGCAGAGGGCGGAGAGCAGACCGAGAGTTTTCTCGAATCACACCCCGGATGGCGGGAGAAACCGATTGATTTGCCGATTGGCCGCCCATATCGTAAAGGCGTTCTTCTTTCACCCTGTCATGACGGAACGGATGGCTTTTATTTTACCTGTCTCGAAAAATTGTGATAGCAGGCCATGTTAAGCCAGCATGCAGATGATCCTGGCTATGGTCGCGAGAGTTTAATGGAGCTGATTATGCGTTTTTCCCCGGCTGTTGTTGCCTTGTCTCTCGTTTTTGCCACCGTTTCGAGCGCCGGTTTTGGCCAGTCTGCCGATATCGAGATCAAGCAGCAGTCAGTGGAATATATGCAGCTGGGCGAAGCGGCGCAGAAGCGCGGCGAACTCGATCTGGCGGCGGACCTCTACGAAACCTCGCTGGCGGTCGATCCGCGCAACGGTTCGGCCTTTATCGCGCTCGCCCAGATTGCCCGGGTGCAGCAACTGCCCGGCAAGGCGATCCGCCTCTATCGCGAGGCGCTGATTCTCGATCCGAACAATCTCGACGCACTGGCCGGTCAGGGCGAAGCCCTGATCCAGCGCGGCGCTCTGGAAAAGGCGCGGGTAAACCTGTCGCGGATCGAAACCCTGTGCCGGGCGCGCTGCACGCAGAACGACCAGCTGGCCTCGGCAATCAAGCTGGCCGAACAGAAGCCGGTGCTGTCGGCCGAAGCGGTCACGCCCAAGCCGAAGATCGGTGACGAGGAACCGGCGAGCGAAACGCCCTGACCGCGCGCACCGCGAGTCTCCCTAAAAATCGTAGACCAGGGTCGCGCGGCTGAGCGT
Organism: Parasphingorhabdus sp.; assembly: GCF_036964565.1. GTDB lineage: Bacteria > Pseudomonadota > Alphaproteobacteria > Sphingomonadales > Sphingomonadaceae > Parasphingorhabdus. The sequence goes on from NZ_JBALTN010000002.1 coordinate 129,927, forward strand.
ATCGGTTTTCCGGCGACCGACCGGCGGATTGGTCTCGTGCTCCACTGTATAGGACAGACGCGTCGACAGGCCGCCGATCAGCTTTGCGGTCAGCGCGGTTGTCGCCGTGATGGAGGTGTTGTCGCTGTCGATCACGGCGGTTCCCGACGTAAAGCCCTGCGCGTCGCTGGCATAGGTGCCGCCGGCATCCTGCGACAATTTGATATTGTCGGCAATCTGCCAGTCAAAATCCACGCCGACCAGGCCGGCCAGGCTGCTTTTGCTGTCGCCGGCGGGAAATTCCGTGACCCGAACCGCCGGTCCGGCCTTGACGGCCAGCCGCATGGCGTCGGTTTTCACCAGCTCGTAGCCGAGGCCGCCCGACAGGGTGTAACGGGCCGAAAAGCCCTGGAAGCGGTCGCGTTCAAATTGCGCCAGGCCATAGGCGTATAATTTCTCGCTGAACTTGTAGTTCGGCTCGATCGTCGCGTTCAGCTGCTCCCGGGTGGTCCTGCCGCGGTTGCGCTCATAGTCGGCGCGCGCCTGAAAGTTCAGCCGCCATTTGACGGCATCCTTCACCAGCTTGACCCCACCCGAAAGGCCGAGATTTCTGGTGTTTCCGGTCGAGCGAAACCCGCCCAGTTCGCCCTGGCCCGTCCAGTTTTCAAAAAAGCCGGCTTCCTGCTTCTCCCGCAGCGCCGCGGCCGCGGTCCTCGCGAGACTGGCATTATAATCGGCCATCAGGGCGTCGATTTCCGGGACATCGTCCGGGTTGGTGGCCTTCGCCAGTTTGACGACAGCCGCAACATCCTGCTTGTTTCCCGATGCAATCGCCGCGTCGATCATTGCCCTGACCGGATCGGGCAGGGCAGCGGTGGCCTCCGCGGATAGGCTCGCGGAGCCAAGAATTGCGGCGGTCAGGGCCAGTCTGTACATAGGAAATCTCGATTGGATGTGATTAGATCAGCGGCTGAAATTCCTTCAGCACCGCGCGATACAGATCCCTTTTGAAGGGAACGATAAGGTCCGGCAGACCCGCCGGATCGGTCCATTTCCAGTTTTTGAACTCGGCATGTTCGGTCCGGATATCGATATGATCATCCTCGCCCGTGAAGCGCATCAGGAACCAGCTTTGCCGCTGGCCGCGATATTTGCCCTTCCAGATCTTGCCGAGCAGTTCGTCTGGCAGGTCGTAGAAATATTCTTCCCGCGTCCGGCCGATGATCTGGACATGATCGGCAACAACGCCGGTTTCTTCCCACAATTCGCGCAGGGCAGCGACTTCCGCATCCTCGCCCTCGTCGATCCCGCCCTGCGGCATCTGCCAGGCGTCCGGATAGGGGCTGTCGGCGGCATCGAGGCGCTGGCCGACGAAAACCTGGCCGTCGCGGTTGGCAAGCATGATGCCCGCGCAGGGGCGATAGGGGAGAGCGGTAAAATCGATGATACTGGGCCTTTCGGACATGTTTATAGGCACGCCGGCGCTAGTTGGCCAGCGAGGCGATCAGGATCTTCCACGCGGCAATCATTTTGTCGACGTCCTGCGCCGCGGACGGCACCGCCTTGCGGATGTTGATGAAGCCGTGCACATTTCCGGGCATTTCGATGAAATGCGTGTCCACGCCATGGCCGATCAACGCGGCGGCATAGGCCCGTCCCTGGTCACGCAGCGGATCCAGTCCGGCGGTCACCAGAACCGTGGGTGGTGACCGGGACAGATCGCCAAGATAGGGCGAGACCATGATGTCTTCACCAAGCGGCGCGTAGTGACTGTTGAAATATTCCATGCTGTCGCGGGTGAGCAGGAAGCCTTCGGCAAATTCGTCCATCGATCCGCCTTCGGCATCCATCCGGGTGGCGGGATAGATCGGAAATTGCGCCACCACCGGAACCGCAGCGGGCTCGGCGGCCAGCGCCTGCCCGACGACCAGGGCCAGATTGCCGCCGGCGCTGTCGCCGCAGGGTATCAGGCCGCTGATTTCCAGTTTCAGCTGCTGCTGGTTGTCGGCAACCCACCGGGTCGCGGCTAGGCTGTCCTGCGGCGCGGCGGGGAAGGGGGCCTCGGGGGCCAGCCGGTAATCCACCGCGATCACCGGCAGGTCCATCTCGCGCGCGACATGGGTGCAGAAGCTGTGGTGCGATTCCAGGTCGCCGATGACGAAGCCGCCGCCATGGTAGAAGACGATCACGGGCGTTGCCCCGCTCCGTTCCGCCTGGCTGTCATAGAGGCGGAGCGCGATGTCGCCGGCAGGGCCGGGACAGGTCAGATCTTCGATCCTCGGCAACGCGACCGGGTCGGCTTCCAGCAGCGCCGCCATCATGTTGTACATTTCGCGGGCGGCGACCGGTTCGACCTCCGACATCAGCGGCTGGTCCGATTGCTCCATCATGGTCAATATCATCTGCACATCGGGGCGCACGTAAATGTCGGTCATCTCTCTTCTCCCGCAAGCGAACCGGAGGATTAGATCAGGCCATGTTCACTAGGCAAGGGCTAATCCGGGAGGGACGCCCAAACAAATGCTTTATCCCTATTAGTTTTTGTGGTTTGAAGCCCCACGCATTGCTGCTCTACAGCGGTTTGCATAATAACAAAGGCACGGAAAATCAGTCATGGCCACCGTTTTGAAGCAGGAAGAACCGAATAATCCCCATCCCGAAGGCGCGGAAAATGTCGTCGTCCGTTTCGCTGGCGACAGCGGCGACGGGATGCAGCTGACCGGAGGGCAGTTCACCCTCTCGACGGCGCTGGCCGGCAATGATCTCGCCACCTTTCCGGATTTCCCGGCAGAGATCAGGGCTCCGCAGGGTACCCTGTTCGGCGTCTCCGCCTTCCAGATCAACTTCGGTTCGCGAGCGATTGAAACCGCCGGCGATGAACCCGATGTACTGATCGCGATGAACCCGGCAGCGCTCAAGACCAACGTCCAGGCGGTCCGGCCCGGCGGCCTGGTGATTGCCGACGAAGGCGAATTCGGAAAGCGCAATCTCGACAAGGCCCATTATGACAGCAATCCGCTGGAAGACGGCTCGCTGGCCAAATGGCAGCTGCTCAAGCTCAACATTTCCCAGCTGACGCTGGATGCGGTGAAACCGTTCGGTCTGGGCAACAAGGAAGCCCTGCGCTGCAAGAATATGTGGACTCTGGGGCTGGCGCTGTGGATGTTCGAACGCGATCGCGAACCGATCGTGCAATGGCTGAAAAGCAAATTTGCCAAGTTGCCCGAAATCGCGGAAGCGAATATCGCCGCACTCAACGCCGGCCACGCCTATGGCGAAACGGCGGAAATTTCCGGTGACGGCCTTGGCGGCGGTCATCTGCAGCATCACAAGATTGCCGCAGCACCAGCGGAAGCGGGCACCTACCGCACGGTCACCGGCGCGGAATCGATCTCGCTGGGACTGGTCGCTGGCGCAAGGCTGGCCGGACTGCCGATGTTCTTCGGCGGCTATCCGATCACTCCGGCTTCAGCGATCCTGCACCATCTGTCGCGGCTCAAGGAATTTGGCGTCACCACGTTCCAGGCCGAGGACGAGATTGCCGCGATCACCGCCGCGATCGGTGCCAGCTATGCCGGCAGCCTTGGCATTACTTCCTCTTCCGGTCCCGGCATTGCGCTGAAGGGCGAGGCCATGGGCCTTGCGATCATGACCGAACTGCCTTTGGTGATCGTCAATTCGCAGCGCGGTGGCCCGTCGACCGGCCTGCCGACCAAGACCGAGCAATCCGATCTCTACCAGGCGGTCTATGGCCGCAATGGTGATGCGCCGATGCCGGTGATTGCCGCGCGTTCGCCCGAAGACGCCTTTTACTGCGCGATCGAGGCGGTGCGGATTGCCGTGCAATATATGACGCCGGTGATGCTGCTGACCGATGGCTATATCGCCAATGCGGCGGAGCCGTGGAAGATTCCGGACGTAGATACGCTGGAACGGTTCCCCGTCAGCTTCATGACCGAAAAGCCCGAAGGGCCCCTGCTGCCCTACAGCCGCGACGAGAAGCTGAAGCGGCCATGGATCAAGCCGGGCACGCCCGGACTGATGCACCGGATCGGCGGCATCGAAAAGGGCGTCGACACCGGCCATATCGAATATGGTCCTGCCAACCACCAGACGATGACCGAAATCCGGCGCGACAAGATATTGGGCGTGGCCGACAGCCTGCCCGATCAGGACATTGCGCTGGGCAAGGCCGGCGCCAGGCTTGGCGTCATTGGCTGGGGCTCGACCTTCGGTCCGATCCACCAGGCGGTGCTGCGCGCCCAGAAGGCCGGCCAGGATGTCGCGCATGTCCATATCCGCAATATCTGGCCGCTGCCGAAGAATCTCGGGGATCTGCTCAAGAGCTTTGACCGGATCATCGTGCCGGAAATGAACACGGGTCAGCTGAAGACCATATTGCGCGACCAGTATCTGGTCGATGCCAAGCCGGTGAACAAGGTTTCCGGCCAGCCGTTTACCATCGCCGAGATTGTGACGGCGATCGAGGAGAATTTGTCATGAACGAGATGACCAAGATCACGACCACGCTGAAAGACTGGGAAACCGATCAGGAAGTCCGGTGGTGCCCGGGTTGCGGCGACTATGCGATCCTCAAGGCGGTGCAGCGCACCATGCCGGATCTCGGTGCCGACCCGTCGAACACCGTGTTCATCAGCGGCATCGGCTGCTCCTCGCGCTTCCCTTATTATATGGAGACCTATGGTTTTCATACGATTCACGGCCGTGCGCCGGCGATTGCGACCGGGGTCAAGCTCGCCAATCCCGAGCTCGATGTTTGGATCATCACCGGTGACGGCGATGCGCTGTCGATTGGCGGCAACCACACCATGCACCTGCTGCGCCGCAATCTCGATTGCCAGCTGATGCTGTTCAACAATGAAATTTACGGCCTGACCAAGGGCCAATATTCGCCGACCAGCCGGCAGGGCACGCACAGTCCCTCCACGCCTTATGGCTCGGTCGACCGGCCCGCCTCGCCCTGCGCCTTTGCGCTGGGTGCCGGCGCACGCTTTGTCGCGCGCGGCATCGATATCCATAAGGGCCTGCCCGATGTGCTGAAAGCCGCGCATGCGCACAAGGGGACATCGTTCATCGAGATCTTCCAGAACTGCATCGTCTACAACAAGGATGTGTTCGAGGAGTTCGCCGCCAAGAAAACCGCCGATGATACCCAGCTGCATCTGCTGAACGGCGAACCGATGCTGTTTGCCAAGGGCCAGAAGGGCATCACGCTCAATCGCAAGACATTGCAGCTGGAAGTCGTCGACGTGGTCGATGGCGACTGGGAAAGTGCCGGCGTGATCGTGCACGATGTGACCAACCGCTCGGTCGCGCATATGCTGGTCGAAATGCAATTTGGTGCATTCCCGATGGCGCTCGGCGTACTCTATGATGATCCGCGCCCGACATTCGAAGCCGCGGTCGTAGCGCAAAACGTCGCCTCGTCTGCCGGCAAGAAGCCCGATCTGCAGGGACTGCTGAACAAGGGCCAGACTTGGACGGTGACCGAGGACGGACCGGAATTATAGGTCAAAGTCGATCTTCGCTTGAAATGTTGGATTTGATTTGGCAGCATGAATCCATGGTTCTGCTGCGAAAAATTTCTTCCTGTGCCTCGAACAGGCGCGCTCATTTTATCGCTGACAGAGAACGCTTCGACTGAATTTTCGCGGTACCTGCCGTCATTTGTGTCAACTTTCATGCCAGATGAATTTGTCTGGCGGTGCGCCTTCGTGTCTTCGTGTGAGGAAAATTTTTGGACAACCTGACCCACAGCCTCGCCGGCGCCGTTCTCGGCCAGATGGGCCTGAAAAAGAAAACCGGTCTCGGCATGGCGACGCTGATCATCGCTGCCAATATTCCGGACATCGATGCGGCGGCGACGCTGCTGGACGGGGTTCAGCATCTGGCGATCCGGCGCGGGATCACCCATGGGCCGATCGCGATGCTGCTGCTGCCGCTGCTGCTGACCGGGATCATGATCGGCTTCGACCGCTGGCAGACCAGGCGCGGCAGGCGGCCCGCCAACCGCTTGCCGATCCACAAGGGCTGGCTGCTGGCGCTGGCCTATATCGGCTGCCTCAGCCATCCGGCGCTGGACTGGCTGAACAGCTACGGGATCCGCCTGCTTGAGCCTTTCTCGTCGCAATGGTTCTACGGCGACAGCATCTTCATCATCGATATCTGGATTTGGGTGGCACTGATCGCCGGTTTCTGGATGTCGCGACGGCGGGAGAAGAAGGGGGCCGACCGCTGGCAGCGGCCGGCCTGGATCAGCTTTGCCGCGGTCTGCGCCTATATCTTCGCCAACGGCCTGATTACCGGCAAGGCCGAAGCGGAGACCAAACGGCAGCTGACCGAGCTGGCGGCGGATGCGGGGTCTGCCGAACTCATGCAGCGGCGGCAAGCGCTGGTCGTCGCCAACCCGCTCCCGCTCCAGTTCTGGAAGCGGGAAATATTGTGGCGCGACGACTCTGCCTACGGTTCCGGGGCCTTTGTCCTGTTCAACGGCTTGACGCTCGGCGACGAACATAAAATTGCCGGAAATTCTGCCTTTCTCGAATCCGAGGTCGCACGATCGAGCAAGGATGGCGCGGCTTTCCTGTTCTGGTCCAGAATGCCGGTGGTAACGGCGGTCGGCGCGCGCGTGACCGTCCGGGACCAGCGCTTCATGGACCCGCTCGTCGGCGATCGCTTCACGGTACGCGCCAATGTCCGCAAAGACAGGTTGGAAGATGCGCGTCCCTGACTAGATGCATGGCTATGACAAAAGCAAAAATCATTTGGTTCCGCCGCGATCTGCGCCTCTCCGACCAGGCGGCCGTGCTGGCCGCTGCAGCAAGCGGCCCGGTGATTCCGGTCTATATTCTTGACGACGAAACGCCGAAACACCGCATCATGGGCGGGGCCTCGCGCTGGTGGCTGCACTATTCGCTGACAGCGCTGGACGCCCGTTTGCAGGATCTGGGATCGCGGCTGATCCTGCGGCGGGGGGATGCTGCCGAGCAGCTCGCCGACATTGCCCAAACCTCCGGTGCCGATGAAGTCCATGCCCTCCACCATTACGAGCCCTGGTGGCGCAATGCGGAGCGGGCGCTGGAGAAATCGCTCGGCGACGAGGCCCGGCTGGTGCTGCACGATGGCAATTATCTGCTGCCGCCGGGAACGGTGACGACCGGATCGGGGGATCCCTACAAGATCTACACGCCCTTCTGGAAGGCGCTGCGCCAGCACATGCCGCCGGGGGAGGCGAGGTCTGCGCCGGACGAGCTTGCCGAGCCGAGGCAATGGTCGGACAGCGACAGTCTGGATGACTGGAATCTTTTGCCGTCCAAGCCGAACTGGGCAGCGGCTTTTGACGACCATTGGCAACCCGGATCGGCGGGCGCTGAGACCAATCTCGAAGATTTCGCCGACAAGGCTGCGGAATATGACGAAGGCCGCAACCTGCCGTCGGAAGAACTGGTCTCCCGCCTGTCGCCGCATCTGCATTTTGGCGAGATCAGCCCGGCGACGATCTGGAACCGGCTGGCCGGGCAGGGGAGCAAGGTCGAAACCTATCTCAAGGAACTTGTATGGCGCGACTATGCGCAGAATGTGATCGACCAGTTCCCGCAATATGGCGGCGAGAGCTATCGTGAGAAGATGCGCGCCCTGCCTTGGCGCGATATGGACGATGCCAAGGTGCAATCCGATTTCGATGCCTGGTGCCAGGGCAAGACCGGCTATCCGATCGTCGATGCCGGGATGCGGGAACTGTGGGCGACCGGATGGATGCACAATCGGGTCCGGATGATCGCGGCAAGCTTCCTGATCAAGCATCTGCTGATCGACTGGCGGGAAGGCGAAAAATGGTTCTGGGACACTTTGGTCGACGCCGACTACGGATCAAACAGCGTCAACTGGCAATGGGTGTCGGGCACCGGCGTCGACAGCAACATGTTCGTCCGGATCATGGCACCACTGACACAATCCGAAAAATTTGATGCCGGAGACTATATCCGGCGGTGGGTGCCGGAACTGGCCGATATCGATGACCCTTATATCCATGATCCCGAAGATTCCGGATGCAAGCCCGGCGGCTATCCGGCGAAGATCATCGGTCATCGCGCGGGACGCGAACGAGCCCTCGCTGCCTATCAGGAGGTGAAATGATGGCCGACCGGATGACCGGAAAAAGCTGCGTAGTGACCGGCGCCGCACGCGGGATCGGCAAGGCGATCGCCAAGGCCTTTATCGATGAAGGCGCGACCGTGCTGCTGACCGACTGCGATGCGGATGCGCTGATCGCCGCCGGCGAGGAACTGGGCGGCGACACGCTGGTTCTCGATGTGCAGGAAGAAGCGCACTGGGAGCGGCTGGCGAATATGCGGCCGGCGGTTGATGTCGTCGTCAACAACGCCGGCATAACCGGCTTCGAAAAGGGTGTCGGTCCGCACGACCCGCAACATGCCTCGCTGGAGGACTGGCGCGCGGTGCACCGGGTGAATCTCGACGGGACGTTCTTGGGTTGCCGCTATGCCATCAAGGCAATGAAGGACAGGGGCACCGGTTCGATCATCAATATTTCCTCGCGCTCAGGCCTGATCGGAATTCCGGGTGCCGCTGCCTATGCATCTTCCAAGGCGGCGATCCGCAACCACACGAAGTCGGTGGCGCTTTACTGCGCGCAGCAGGGCTGGCAGATCCGCTGCAACTCGATCCACCCCGCCGCGATCATGACCCCGATGTGGGAACCGATGCTGGGCGAGGGCGAGGCAAGGGCCGCCTCGGAAGCGGCCCTGGTCCGCGACATTCCGCTGCAGCGCTTTGGCGAGGCCAGCGAAGTCGCGGCAATGGCGGTTTTGCTGGCGTCCGATGAGGCGGCTTATATCACCGGCTCGGAACTCAATATCGATGGCGGGATTCTCGCCGGTTCGGCCGCGGCCCCGGGACAGGCCGATGACGCTTAGGCCAAAGGCGTTTTACGGATAGTTCCGCATTGCCAAGCACTTGCCGCTCGTCCATTATGGCACTATGAATGCGCAGGCACCCAAGAGAGGCAAACATTTGCTGGACGCGCGCAAGCGGTTCGGCTCCGGCGGCGGCCTGTTCGCGCGGCTCTCTGCGCCCGGATTTCACCGGATACTGGACCGGATTGACGCGGGACTGGATCACGGCACATTCGAAGGTCAATTGCCCGACGGCACGACCCGTATTCTCGGCGGGCGCGGTGAAGGGCCGACGGCACGGATCACCCTGCACAGCTGGAACGCGCTGCTGCGGCTGGTCAATTCCGGCTCGATCGGCTGGTATCGGGCCTGGGAAAAGGGCGAGTGGGAAAGCCCGGATCTGGTCGAGCTGTTCGACCTGTTCACCCGCAATCGCGCCGGGCTGAAAGATACCGGAAGGGCCGGCGGTCTGTTCCGGCTGATCGCCAAAATGCGGCACAGCCGCAGGAACAACGACAAGCTGCGGGCGCGGCAGAATATCCAGTATCACTATGATCTGGGCAATGATTTCTATGCGCTCTGGCTGGACCGGACCATGAGCTATTCGAGCGCGCTGTTTGTCGATGCCGAGGATGATCTGGAAAGCGCGCAGCGCAACAAGATTGCAGCAATCGCCGGACGCCTGTCGATAAAGCCGGGCGACAGCGTGCTGGAAATCGGCTGCGGATGGGGCACGCTGACGGGCACCCTGGCACGCGATCACGGACTCGCTGTGACCGGCATCTCGCTGTCCGACGAGCAGACCGCATGGGCACGGGACCATCATCCCGAGGCGCAGTTTCTCATTCAGGATTACCGCGATGTCGCTGGTCAATATGACGCGATCGCCAGTGTCGAAATGGTGGAAGCGGTCGGGCAACGATATTGGCCCGATTTTCTCGACTGCATAAGCCGCAATCTGAAGCCCGGCGGACAAGCGGCCTTGCAATACATCAGCATTGCCGATGATATTTTCGAGGAATATGCCGCCAGCGCGGATTTCATCCAGACCTATATCTTCCCCGGCGGCATGCTGCTTTCGGAAAGTCGCTTCCAAGCGCTGGCGGAAGCCCGCGGCCTGCATTGGACCGACCAGAAAAGCTTTGGTCTCGACTATGCGGAAACGCTGAAAATCTGGGGTGATCGCTTCGACGAGGTGGTTGAGCAGGGCGCGTTGCCGCCTGGTTTTGACGAGAAATTCGTTCGGTTGTGGCGCTATTATCTGGCCTATTGCGAGGGCGGTTTTCGTGGTGGTGGAATTGATGTCGCACAAGTGACACTGGTAAAAGACAAATGAAAAAGGGAGAGCGGATCGATGAGAGCATTGGCAAAACTGGCGCTGTTGGGCGTAGCCTGTATCAGCCTTACAGCATGCGAACGGGTGCAGAAAGTGGCGGCGAATGCAGCCGGTCTGCCGACTGACGAAAACGTGCTGTTCTGGACCCAGGATCAACGCGACAACGCATTCCGCCAGATGGAGGTTCTGACCACCACCAGAACAATTGAAGCAGGCGACAACCTCCGGCAACTCGAAACGGGCAAGCCCTTGCCAGCCACGTTGAAGACCGGTCAGGGTGAATTGAGCATAGATTCCTATATGGCCGACCAGCGGCTCGCCGGTATCGTCGTCCTGCAGGACGGAAAGATCCGGCTCGAAGAATATCGCATGGATTTTGACAAGGACAAGCGCTGGACCAGCTTCTCTGTCGCCAAATCGCTGGTATCGACCTTGGTCGGGGCGGCAATCAAGGACGGCTTCATCAAGTCGCTGGATGACCCGCTGACCGCCTATATCCCGGAACTGGAAGGCAGCGGCTATGACGGCGTGACCGTCCAGCAACTCCTGACCATGACCTCGGGCGTGAAATGGAACGAGGATTACGCGGACAAGAACAGCGACGTTGCCCGGTTCAACACCACCAAATCCAAGGACGGTGTGGACCCCGTCATCCTCTACATGAAGACCTTGGTAAACGAGGCCAAGCCCGGTACCCGCTGGCAATATAATACCGGCGAGACCAATCTGATCGGCGTGCTGGTCGCCAAGGCGACGGGCAAGTCTCTCTCCGAATATCTGTCCGAGAAGGTCTGGCAGCCCTATGGCATGAACCAGGATGCGGTCTGGATTTTGAATGACGGCGGGAAGGAGATCGGGGGCTGCTGTATCTCCGCCACAACGCGCGATTTCGCCCTGTTCGGCCAGTTTGTCATGGGCGGCGGAAAGATCGGGGATACAAGCGTCGTGCCCGATGACTGGTTTGCCAAGGCAGGTTCTAAGCAGACGGATATTGGCCAGCCTGGCGCGGGCTACGGCTATCAGTGGTGGACATTCGATGACGGCAGTTTCGCTGCCCAAGGCATTTTCGGTCAGGGGATCTTCATCGATCCCAGCCGCAAGCTCGTGATCGCCAGCAACGGCAACTGGCCTACGGCAACGCCGGATGACAAGAAAGCGGGGCGCAATGCCTTTTACAAGGCGGTGCAGGAGTATCTGGACAGCGAAGCGACGCCAGCCGGCTGATCTCGGCTAGCTGATTTCGAACCGCTCGCCGGTTTTGAAATCGCTGGCTAGTATCTCGATCAGGCGGTTCGCCACCACCTCCGGAAGCTTCACGCTGGCCGGATCTTCGCCAGGATAGGCATTGGCGCGCATTTCGGTGCGGGTGCGGCCGGGATCGACGACGGCGGTGCGAATCTTGCCCAGATTGCGCATCTCCTCGCCATAGCTGAGCACCAGCGTTTCCAGCGCGGCCTTTGATGCGCCATAAGCGCCCCAGAAGGCGCGCGGCTTGCGCCCGACGCTGCTGGTCATGGCCAGCAGCCTGGCATCCGGACTCTTGCGCAACATCGGATCAAAGCCGGCGATCAGTGCTTGCTGCGCGACCAGATTGAGGGTCAGTATCTTGTTGAATTCCTTGCCGTCAATCGATGGAACCGGGCCCAGCGATCCGAGCATTGCTGCGTTGAGAACCAGAATGTCAAGGCCGTCCCAGCGACCCGCAATCGCCGTTGCCAGCCGCCCGATGCTGTCGCCATCGGTCAGGTCAAGCGGTGCGATCGTTGCATGGCCGCCGGCCTGATGAATCTGCTCCTCGATCCGTTCCAGACCTTCGGCGTTGCGCGCCGTGATGACGACATGGGCACCCTCGCTGGCCAATGCCAGCGCGGTTGCCGCGCCGATGCCGCGGCTCGCGCCCGTCACGAGCGCCAGTTGGCCTTCAAACTTCATGGTCAGCCCGCCGTCTGCTTGATGCGCGGCAGGTCGCCCGAGGGGATTTCCTTGCGCGATGATCCGGACCCGTCGAGCCGCTCGTTGAGCATGCTGAGCTGGTCGGTTTCTTCCTCGCCATCCCTGTCGGTCAGCGCCGTCGGATAGGCTCCGGTGAAACAGGCATCGCAATATTGCGGCTGGATATCATGGCGTGCTTCCTCGCCGGCCGCGCGGTAGAGCCCGTCGATCGATACGAAGGCGAGGCTGTCGGCCTGGATGAATTCGCACATTTCATCGACCGACTTCTGTGCAGCCAGCAGCTTTTCGCGCTTGGGCGTGTTTACGCCGTAAAAGCAGCTGTGCATGGTCGGCGGGCTGGCGATCCGCATATGGACTTCAGCCGCGCCCGCGTCGCGCATCATCTGAACGATTTTCATGCTGGTGGTGCCGCGCACGATTGAATCGTCGACCAATACGATCTTCTTGCCGTTGACCAGTGGCCGGTTGGCATTGTGCTTCAGCTTGACGCCGAGATGCCGAACGCCATCGCCGGGTTGGATGAACGTACGACCGACATAGTGCGACCGGATGATGCCCAGTTCGAACGGGATGCCGGACCGCTCGGCAAAGCCAAGTGCAGCGGGCGTGCCGCTGTCTGGAACAGGAATCACGATGTCCGCATCCACCGGACTCTCAATCGCCAGCTGCGCGCCGATTTCCTTGCGGACGCTGTAGACCGAGTTGCCGTCGACTATCGAATCGGGGCGCGAAAAATAAACATGCTCGAAAATGCAGGGGCGGGCCTGACCCTTGGCAAAGGGATGATGCGAGCGCAATTCGCCGTTTGTGACAACGATCAGCTCACCAGGCTCCACGCTGCGGACATATTCCGCGCCAACCAGATCCAGAGCCACGGTCTCGGAGGCAAAAACATAGGCTTCGCCGATCCGCCCCATGACCAGTGGCCGGATACCCAGAGGATCGCGGCAGGCGATCATGCCCTCAGCGGTCATGCAAATCAGAGAGTAGGCTCCTTCGACCTGTTTCAGGGCGTCGATAAACTTGTCGAGCAAGGTCCGGTATTTGGACGTGGCCAACAGATGGATGATGACCTCGGTATCGCTGGTCGACTGGAAAATCGAACCATGGCGGACAAGCTTGTCGCGCAACGCCAAGGCGTTGGAAATATTGCCGTTGTGAGCGATGGCGAAGCCGCCGGACGCGAGGTCTGCTTCAAGCGGCTGGATATTGCGCAACGTGCCGGCGCCGGTCGTTGAATAGCGGACGTGACCGCAGGCCGAGTCGCCGCGCAGGCGGTTGATCACTTCTTCGCTGTCGAAATTGCCGGCGACCGGGCCGAGGGCGCGGTGGCTGTAAAATTCCCGGCCGTTGCGGCAGGTGATGCCAGCCGCTTCTTGGCCACGATGCTGGAGCGCGTGCAGACCGAGCGCCACCATCGCCGCGGCATCTTCAATGCCGGCAACGCCAAAAACGCCGCACTCTTCCCGCAGCTTGTCGTCATCAAACGGGTGGGTCGTCAGCATATCTCACCTGGCTTGTAAGTGGTCGGGCGGGGAATGTGTCGCATATAGGTTTGAAAGGGGAGTTTGTCTGCCCCCAATGTCATAAAATCATAATATTGCGCGGATGGGCTGCATTGCCATCATACATACCCTTATTAGCCGTTGCGCACGACATGATCGGGTTTTAATCCACTGGCATGGAAAAAAATGAAACGGATCGCGAAACCGGAAACCTGCTGCAGCCGAAATATGATTCGAACGGTCTGATCACCGCGGTGGTAACCGACGATTCGACCGGCGAGTTGTTGATGCTGGCCCACATGAATGCCCAAGCGCTCCAGTTGACGCAAGAAAGCGGAGTGGCGCATTTCTATTCCCGCAGTCGCCAGTGCCTATGGAAGAAAGGCGAAACGTCGGGCCATATCCTGTCGGTGACAGAATTGCGGATCGATTGCGACCAGGACGCGCTATGGGTCAAGGCGATGCCTGCTGGCCCGGCCTGTCATACCGGGGAACCCAGCTGTTTTTATCGGAAGATTGTCGACGGCAAGCTGGAGCCCGTCGGATGATCCGCAGCATGGCTTTGCTTCTCGCATTGCCGCTTGCGGGCTGCGGGGAGGACAGACAGAATCCTGACCAAAGCACAAAGGAGCTTCCTCCGCTGGAACAGGCAGCGGTTGATGCCGGGGTGATCCCCGATGTCCGCAAGGTGACGCTGTCGGGCGCATTCGAGCGCCGCAGTGATCTCGGAACAGACAGGTTCTGCGCGGTCGGCAATGATGAAAACGGATATCAGATCGGCATTATTGCGGTGTTCGGCCCGGGCACCCAGTGCGAAGGGCTGGGTGAGGCTGAGCGCGACGGGGAAACAGTCCGGATCACGCTCAACAGTGAAGAACGATGCAGCTTCAACGCCCGGTTTGACGGCGTAGAACTCAAAATGCCCGGCCAACTTCCGAATGGCTGCGCGAGTTATTGTAGCCCCCGCGCCGGCTTCGAAGGGGTCAGCTTTTACATGATCGGAGAGGGCGATGCCGTCGCCCGTTCGACAAGCGGTCGCGATTTCGAAAGCCTGTGTCCCGGGGCGTAGGCTTGACGTTTACGTTAGCGTAAGCTATGCAGGCGCTATGTCCAAGCCGCCAAACCATGCCGAACTCGACACGCCGGATCTGAAGAATCGGGAAACCTATACGATATCCGACCTGTCAGAGGAATTCGGCGTGACCGCCAGGGCCTTGCGCTTCTACGAGGACGAGGGTTTGATCGCCCCCGACCGCAGGGGATTGTCGCGCATCTATACCAAGCGCGACCGCGCGCGGCTCGCCTGGATCATGCGGGCGAAGAATGTCGGTTTCAGCCTGATCGAGATTCGCGAGATGATCGATCTCTATGACGTCGGCGATGGTCGGCAGACACAAATGCAGGTCACGGTCGAGAAATGTCAGGAAAAGGTGGATACGCTGAAAAAGCAGCGTGCCGATATTGACAGTTCGATCAAGGAATTGACGGGTTTCATAAAGACTGTGCAGGCCGCGATGGCGGACGCCAAAGTACAGCAACCCTAGTAGAGGATCGCTGCCGGAGTGATCCGGCACTCCCCCCTTCTTTTTGCTTAGAAAGTAGAACAATATGCCCAGCTATACCGCACCCATCGGCGAAGTCCGGTTCATTCTCAACGAAGTGCTCAATCTGGAGAAATATTCCAATCTCAACGGTTTCGAAAATGCGACACCCGAAATGGTCGACGCGATCCTGACCGAGGCGGGAAAATTCTCCACCGAGGTGCTTCACCCGCTGAACCAGTCCGGGGACGAGGAAGGCTGCACGCGTCACGAAGACGGGTCGGTCACGACGCCGAAGGGTTTCAAGGAAGCCTATCAGAAACTGACGGAAGGCGGCTGGACCACCCTGTCTTCGCCCGAGGAATTTGGCGGTCAGGGGCTGCCGCGCGTGGTCGGCAATGCAGTGATGGAATTCATGGTATCTGCAAACCAGGCGCTGGAAATGTATACCGGTCTGACCCAAGGTGCCATTGCCTCGATCCTGACGGAAGGCAGCGAGGAGCAGAAGCAGCTATACGCCACGCGGATGATTTCGGGCGAATGGACGGGAACGATGAACCTGACCGAAGCGCATTGCGGGACCGATCTCGGTCTGATCCGCACCAAGGCAGAACCAGTGCCGGGCGGCAGCTATTCGATCACCGGCCAGAAAATCTTCATTTCGGCTGGCGAGCATGACCTTGCCAAGAATATCATCCATCTGGTGCTGGCCAAGACGCCAGGCGCGCCCGACAGCTCCAAGGGCATCTCGCTGTTCATAGTGCCCAAGTTTCTCGTCAACGAGGACGGGACGCTTGGCGAGCGCAACGGCGTGACCTGCGGCTCGATCGAGGAAAAAATGGGCATTCACGGCAATGCCACCTGCGTGATGAACTATGACGGCGCCACCGGCTACATGGTCGGCGAGGAGAACAAGGGCCTGCGTGCGATGTTCATCATGATGAATGCAGCGCGGCTGGGTGTTGGCTTGCAGGGTCTTGCCCAGGGCGAAATCGCCTATCAGAACGCCGTGATCTATGCCGGCGATCGCCGCCAGGGCCGGTCGCTGACCGGCGCCAAGGATCCGGACCATAATGCGGACTTGCTGTTCGTCCACCCGGACGTGCGCCGGATGCTGATGGATGGCAAGGCCTTCACCGAATCAATGCGCGCACTTGTGCTGTGGGGTGCTTTGCAGGTCGATCTGGCCGACAAGGCAGAGGGCGAGGAAGAGCGCCAGCTGGCCAACGATCTGGTCAGCCTGCTGACGCCGGTGATCAAGGGTTATGGCACCGCCAAAGGCTATGACATCTGCACCGAGTCGCAGCAGGTTTATGGCGGGCACGGCTATATCAAGGAATGGGGCATGGAGCAGTTCGTGCGCGATGCGCGGATCGCCATGATCTACGAAGGCACCAACGGCATCCAGGCGATGGATCTCGTCGGACGCAAGCTCGGCCAAAACGGCGGCCGGGCCGTGCAGGCCTTTTTCAAGGTTGTGGCGGACGAGCTGGCCGAGGCGAAGG
This sequence comes from Parasphingorhabdus sp., assembly GCF_036964565.1. GTDB lineage: Bacteria > Pseudomonadota > Alphaproteobacteria > Sphingomonadales > Sphingomonadaceae > Parasphingorhabdus. The sequence goes on from NZ_JBALTN010000002.1 coordinate 146,679, forward strand.
GTCACGAGAAACTTTCGACCTTTGCCGGCGCGCTGGAAAAAGCCAATGGCGAGCTACAGAAAGCCACCATGTGGTTCATGCAGAATGCCATGGCCAACCCCAACAACGCCGGAGCGGGTGCCTATCACTATATGCAACTGATGGGCATCGTATCGCTCGGGCTGATGTGGCTGCGGATGAGCAAGGCGGCCCAGGCCGCCCTGGATGCGGGGACGGACAATCCGAAATATTACCAGGCCAAGCTGGTGACGGCGCAATATTTTGCCGAACGCTTCCTGCCGGATACCGGATCGCTGCGTCGCAAGATCGAGGGTGGCAGCGAGTCGATCATGGCGCTGGACCCGGAGATGTTTGCGGTCGCCTGAACCGAAGGCCATGCCGGTCGATTCCGTTCAATCTGCCCATAAATTTCAAGGCTTTGCCGGCTGTCCTGTACAAAGGATGACCGGCGCATGGTCGGCAGGTCAGACAGCTGCCCGGTCGTTTGCGCTGTGCAAGCGGCCGGGAATCGGACAAATTTCAAGCGGCAATTTGCCCAAGATATCGGCAGCGCTCGCGCGAGTTGAATCGTGCATATTTGTCGATTAATGTCGGATTTCAGCCACTTGGCTTCTATTCTGCCCACATGGCCGCCGGTCGCTGGACCCGCGGGGGCGGGTGCGGCAAAAGAACCGTGACAGGGGAATGATATGCATAAGGAGTATATGCAATGCATTCCAAAACAAACGCCAATCGCCGCCGTCTGCTGACGCCCTTTCTCGTGACCGTGGGACTCGGATTATCGATCAGTGCCCATGCGGCAGAACCGGATGCGCCCGACGAAATGGAATCGGAAATTCCAGCGCCAACCATCGACACGGATGGGGATGGCGTCATGGATGCCTGGGACCGGAACGCCGATGAGCAGCCTGATGCCTGGGACAGCGATGGAGATGGCCAGCCGGACAAGCTGGACGAAAACGGCGATGGCCAGCCGGACTAACTGCAGCGCCTTTCTATCTACGGAACACCGGGTCTATTCATGGTCCGGTGTTCCGTTTTTCTCGAATATCTCGTCAAACATGTTGAGCATTGCGGCTTTGCTCTGGCGGTCAGCCGACGGGTTGTAGCGGACCGCTTCGACCGGTTTGGAATTGCTGGCTGGATCGGTGAAGCCATGGAGCACGCCGGAATATATGTGCACGTGGCAATCGGCGCCCGCGATATCCATTTCCTCGAGAAACTCGCGCAGCTGCTTGGGCGGGACAAACGGATCCGCCCTTCCATGGCAGACAAGAATGCGGGATTTGATTGTTCCGCGCTTGGCCGGAACAGGTGTGGCCAGCAGTCCGTGGAAACTTACGACAATGGCGATATCCTCGCCGCTGCGAGCCATTTCGAGAACGATCTCGCCGCCCATGCAATAGCCGATGGCGCCGATCCGGCTGTTGGCCAGCTTCGATCGCAGACGCAATTCTTCCAGTGCGCACCGGAACCGTTGCCGGTAATATTCCGGATCTGCCCGCAATGCATCCGCCAGCTTTCGCGCTTCGCGGATATCCTCGATGACACCCTCGCCATAGAGGTCGCACACCATGGCGCTATAGCCCAGCGACGCCAGCCAACGGGCGCGATCGAACATCAACTGCGTCGGCCCCGCTATGGTCGGGACGATCAGGATGCCGGCACGCGGATAGCGGCTGGGTTGCGCCAAATAGCCCGACAATTCCACATCACCGTGCCGGTAGGTGAACTGCTGGACCTCGATGGAACTCATTCTTCTGGCAAAAACTCTGGGACGGAGAGATAGCGCTCGCCGGTGTCATAGTTGAAGCCAAGGACTTTCGCTCCATCGCCCAGTTCGGGCAGTTTTTGAGCAATCGCCGCCAGCGTGGCACCGGACGAGATGCCGACCAGCATGCCTTCTTCCTTCGCCGCTCTCAGCGCCATGGCCTTGGCATCGGCCGGATCGACCTGAATCACGCCGTCTATGCTCTTCGTGTGCAGGTTGCCGGGGATAAATCCCGCGCCAATGCCCTGGATGGGGTGCGGGCCAGGCTGGCCGCCGCTGATCACTGGCGAGGAAGTCGGCTCGACCGCATAGACCTTCAGTTGGCTCCAATGTTCCTTCAGCACCTCGGCGACGCCGGTGATATGGCCGCCGGTGCCGACGCCGGTGATGATCGCATCGAGTGGATCATCCTTGAAATCGTTGAGGATTTCGATCGCTGTGGTGCGCTTGTGTACTTCAAAATTGGCCGGATTCTCAAATTGCTGCGGCATCCATGCCCCCGGAGTCTGGTCGACCAGTTCCTGCGCCCTTTCGATCGCGCCCTTCATGCCCTTCTCTTTCGGGCTGAGGTCGAAGGTGGCTCCATAGGCGAGCATCAGGCGGCGGCGTTCGAGCGACATCGACTCAGGCATGACCAATACCAGCGTATATCCCTTGACCGCGGCCACCATCGCCAGTCCGACACCGGTGTTGCCGGAGGTCGGTTCAATGATCGTACCGCCGGGCTTGAGCGCGCCGGATTTCTCGGCATCCTCGATCATGGCGAGACCGATACGGTCCTTGATCGAACCGCCGGGATTGGAGCGTTCCGACTTGATCCAGACATTGGCATCGCCGAACAGGCGCTGCATCCTGATGTGCGGCGTATTTCCGATGGTTTCGAGAATATTGTTGGCAATCATTATCCTGCACTCCTCTTGGTCTGTTCAGCTTGCTCCGGTTCTAGTTCCTCCGGCGGATCAAAAGTCTTGGCTGCGCCCAGCTGGGGGAAGAGGCGCGACCACAATCCGGTCACCACTATAGCACCGGCACCGCCCGCCACAATGGCTGCAACGGGTCCGACGAGGACGGCGAGGCCGCCGGACAGTGCATCACCGAGCTCGTTGGAGGCGCTGATCGTCATCTGGCTGACCGCACCGACCCGTCCGCGCTTGGCGTCCGGCGTGTGCAACTGGATCAGCGAGCTGCGCACATAGACGCCGAACATGTCTGCCGCGCCGCACAGTCCGAGGCAGGCCATCGACAGATACAGGTTGGTGCTGAGGCCGAATCCGATCGTGCCGAGCCCGAAGACCGCCATCGCGGCCAGCATGCTGTTGCCGACATTCTTGCTGAGCGGGGCAAAGGAGAAGATGAGTGCAACAATCACCGCGCCGACCGCGGGCGAGGCGGCGAGCAGCGACAGGCCAATCTCGCCCGCATGCAATATGTCCTTTGCAAATACAGGGATCATGGCGGTGGCGCCAGCCAGAAACATGACCAGCAGGTCCAGGGTGATTGCACCAAGCACCAGCTTGTTGGTCCAGACATAGGCCATGCCGTCGCCGACCTGTTGCAATGGCCCCTTGGTCTTGTCGGCTGTGGGGCGAGGCACCGGTCCGATCAGAAAAATCGCCAGCGTTGCCAAGGCATAAAGACCGGCGCAGATGAAATAGGGCAGGGCGGCATCGACCTTGTACAATGGCCCGGCCATGCCCGGTCCGGCGATCACGCCGACCTGCCAGGCGATGGTCGAGAGGGCGATGGCGCGAGGGATCGAGGCTTTCGGGACCAGATTCGGTGCCAGCGAAGTGACAGCGGGTCCGAGAAAGGCCCGGCAGATGCCCAGCAAGACCGCAATCACGTAGATCGACCAGAGCGTGATTCCGCCCGAGGCAGTCATCAGGCCGAGCGCGAGCGCGATCAGCGCCTGCGCCGCCAGGACGATGCGGGCAATCCAGCGGCGGTCCATATGATCGGCAACCCAGCCGACCAGTGGCGTCAAAATGAACAAAGGCACGAACTGCAGCAGTCCGAGCAGTCCGAGGATACCGGCCGACGCGCTGATTCCCATGTCCTCGCGCGCCAGATTATAGGCCTGCCAGCCGAGGATCAGCATCATCGCATAAAGGGCGAACATTGACGCGAGCCTAGAGAACCAGAGATAGCGATAATTGGCTATGGTGAAGGGGTGGGGTGCGGGATTGATCACGGGATATGCGCTAGCGATAGTAGGAACGTGCTGCAATCCCTTCTTGCCGGGAGCGGACCATTTTGCGGGTGATGGGGTGACTGCGTGCATGTACCGTCGTTAACGCTCCCTCTTAACATTCCAGATCTACCCGTACCGCCGCGGGACGACCGGAAATTTGCCGCTTTTCCGAAGCGGATCCATGGTAAATGCTTTGTTAACGCAGGGAGCATGAGCGATGGTCGAGAAAATTGCATATCGGATAAGCGCTTCGGTTCTGCTGGTGGCGGCACTGGCGATCGTGGCGCTGCTGGTGATGGGGCTGACCCGGGCGGACGCCGGTTCGCCGGCTGCGCCGCCGCCGCAAACGCAAGTAAACGGGACCGCCGTGGTCGAACCGATCATGGATGACGGCGCTGCGCCCGAGCCGGTGCTGGAGGCGACGGTTGACAGCGAAACCGGTCCGGTCCTCAGCGACAGGTTCACGGTCAAGCGCATCCTGCAGATCGACGAGCCGTTCGTGCATGGCTATTACAAGTGGGATGACGAGGGCGTGCCGGACGGCGAGCTGGTGGTGACGGTCGATCTCAAGGCCGAGAGCATTTCGGTGTTTCGCGCCGGCTATGAAATCGGTGCAGCGGTCATCACCTTCGGCGACTCCGAAAAGCCCACCCCGACCGGGGTGTTTCCGATCACCCAGAAGAGCAAGGACCATGTCTCGAACATCTACGGCTCGCCGATGCCCTACATGATGCGGCTGACCAACGACGGGGTCGCCATCCATGCCTCCGATGTCAAATGGGGCTGGGGGACGCGCGGCTGCATCGGCGTGCCGCTGGAATTTGCCAGGCTCCTGTTCGAGCAGGCGAAGCTGGGCGACCGGGTGATCGTGACCAATGGCAAGATGCTCGATCTGGGCGACGCAATTTTGTAGGTTGCCGCCGCACACTTTCCGGTCGCGGCCTCAGATCTCGACGGGTTTCTGATAGGCGTTAATGGCCTCGAAAATTGTCGTCAGCGCGCCGCGCTCGGCTTCGGAAATTTCTGGTCTCCAGATTTCGAACAGCAGGATTACCCGCCGCTGGTCGCTGCGGTTCCAAGCCTCATGCTCGAAGCTGTCGTCGAAGATCAGCGCTTCGCCGGCTTTCCAAGCTCTGGTTTCCGAACCCACGCGCAGACCACATTCCGGCGGCAGGATCAGCGGAATATGACAGATCAGTCGGGTATTCAGCATCCCGAAATGCGGTGCGATGTGGGTGCCTGGTTCTAGCACGGAATAAAGCGCCATCGGTGAGCGTTCCTGGATCACCGGAATAGGCGCCGCTGCCAGTGCCGCCATCGTTGCCGGGCAATGACGCGAATTATCGGTTATCTCGACGCCGTCCTTCCAGAAATAATGCGCTCCCCAGCTGGGGTCGTCAAGCAGCGGGTTGTTCGGCCGCGGCCGGTTGGGCTGACCCTGAACATATGGATCGAATTCCCGGGTCCGATCAATAACCTGCCGCAGTTCGTCCTGCATCGCCGGAATCGCGGCTTCCATTTCGGCCAGCCAGGGGAATTCGGACCGTTCGTAGAACTCCCGCTGCGGCATGCCGGGATAATAGAAGAGCGATGGTTTCTGGTAATGGATTTCCCGTCGCCCCATCAGCAGATCAATGGCGTGGCGCACCGGGATCGGGGTGTCATCGTCCGAGAGGCCGGTGTCCTTCAGTTTCTGCAGCAGAAAGGCTTCAAAGCGGCCATGCGCCCCGGCGAGGAAACCCTCTGCCTGATTCAGCTTGGCCTGAAGGTCGGGCGAAACGGCCGCGCCAGCGCTCGCGACGTTCAGTGCCGTCCTGTAAAAGCTGTTGGCGGCGCGGTCGTCACCGGTTCGCGCCTTGAGTTCGCCCATCAACAGCAGCGCGGCCAGATGGCGCTTGTCGGCAGCGAGCAATTTGTGCAGCGCCGCTTCCTCGCCGCTGTCATCCCCCAGCATCCGGCAGGCATGGGCCAGCAACAGCCATTGCGGCTCGACCCCGCTTTCCGGCGCGCATAATCGTTCGAGCAGCTCCTGCGCCTTGCCTGCCTCGCCCGCGCGCAGATGCTGGATTGCATCGCTGCGCAACTGATCGGAACGGGACGGGGTCAGAGCCATTCTTTTGCTATATCCAATCAAAATATTTGAGCAACTGCTTCGTGAGCGCGATCGTCGCCGGAAAAAAGTTGACACAAATGTCGCTACCACCCGGAGAAATTCCGTTTAATCGTGCTTCTTGGTCGATGAACCGAGTGGCTGGTTCTGCACCCCGCGCAGCTTTTCTTCCCGGCGGTCGCCACGGGCGAGGGCGGCGAGCAGCAGGCGGTGGTCGTAGCGGCGGATCGTGCCGCATTGCCGGCCGCCATAGAAATAGGGCAGCTCATAGCCGTCGAGCGCGCGAGCGATGGCATGATCCTCGGCATTGCCTAGGCCCATCTCGAGCGCCAGATCCCAGGCTTCGGCGAAACTCTCCGCACCCGTCTTCTCGCGCAGGGCATAAGCCGACTGCCGGCTCATCCCCACCGCCCGTGCCGCGGGCGCGACCAGGCCGATGCGGGCGAGATAGCCGATGAAGGCGCGCTGACGCTCGGCGGTCCAGCCGTTGTGGCGCCGGCATGGCGCGGGGATGAAATCCGGAATGTCGAATGCGGTCGCATCGGTCATGCCCGCATATTGCCACAGGCGGCGCCCTGTAGGAAAGCGCGGGTGCCGGCGATGGCCGCGATCGCCAAATCCTCCCCGAAAAACCTCTGCTTACATTCCGGCCGCCTCGTGCCTATATAGGAACAAGGCCGAGGCGCTCCGTCGAGCGCTCTGCAAACCGGTCGTGTCGCGCAGCGATCAGAATGAACCTGATCCGCATTGCGGACACCGGACCATCGCCGTGCCTTCGCTGCCCCGCCTGTCTTGCCGCCCTTCGCCTTGCCAAGCCCTGCCGCAGCCGCCCTGTCGCCGTTAAGCGTTTCATCCCGAAAGGACCAAATCATGGCCAAATCCCAGAAGAAATCGAACAAGGAAATCCGCAAGCCCAAGGCCGCCAAGGTCAAGACCAGCGCCGCCAATCCGTCCGCCAAGACCGGTGTCGTTGTCGGTCTCGAGCATATGAAAACCGGCCGCGGAAAATGACCGGCCAGGAAAGGCGAAGATCATGCGCGTAAAGGCATCCGTTTGCCGCGAACAGGAAGCGCGGCAGCTTGATCTGGCGGCCAATGATCCGCTGGAAAGCCGGCGCCGGGTCGCCGCGGCCGCGGCCAAGGCCTGGGGCATTGAGGCGATCCAGGCAGAAAAGCGCGAGGCCGGCCATATCAGCCCGCGCGACAAGCTGGACGCGGAAATCCGGCGGGAATTTGCCGAAGAGAGCGAGAGCAAGGGGTGGACGGACGACGATTAGGGGCAATTCGACCGGTGCCTGCAGGCGAGAACTGCTTCGACAGGCTCAGGACGAACGGGAATCAGTCAGGAGCGCCGTTAGCGGTGTGCTTGTCGAACCACGCTTTTCGTCGATAGGCGCCGTTGAGCTTCGCTCGACCTTCGGGTCGACAAGCTCAGGGTTAACGGATGCTCGGGTTCAAGACGAACGGAAGTTTGGATATTGAAAGAACCGGAAGGCCTCAAGCCACCTCGACAAAACTATCCAGCACCCTTTTATCCCCGCTCTTCTCAAACGCGATCTCCAGCTTGTTGCCTTCCTTCACCTTGACCTCGCCATAGCCGAACTTGGTGTGGAAGACGCGCATGCCGACGGTGACGTCGTCGCGGCCCTTGTTGCCGAGGGAAACGGCGCTGCGGCGGGCTTCCTTTATCACGCGCGGGTTCTTGTCGAAGCCGCCTGCCGAGGATGCGGCGCGTTGCCAGCCGGGGCCGCGCTGGCCGGCGCGGGTGGCGTTGGCGGCGGCGAGATGGGCGAACGGGTCGCTGTGCTCGCTCCAGTTGGCGCGCCACAGGCTTTCGCCGCCGCTCATGCTGCTTTCGTGCTCGACATGCTCGTCGGGCAGTTCGCCGATGAAGCGCGACGGGATCGAGCTGGTCCACTGGCCGTAGATGCGGCGGTTGGCGGCGTGGAAGATGGTGCATTTCGTCTTGGCGCGGGTGATCGCGACATAGGCGAGGCGACGTTCCTCCTCGAGGCTGGCGTTGCCGCCCTCGTCGAGGCTGCGCTGCGAGGGGAAGACGCCTTCCTCCCAGCCGGCACAGAAGACATGGTCATATTCCAGGCCCTTGGCGCCGTGCATGGTCATGATCGTGACCTTGGCTTCGTCGTCGCGCGCGTCATTGTCCATCACCAGGCTGACATGTTCCAGAAAGTCGCCGAGCGTCTCATATTCCTCCATCGCGCGGGCAAGTTCGGTGAGATTCTCGAGCCGGCCGGCGGCTTCGGTGGAGCGGTCGGCCTGCAGCATCGTCGTGTAGCCGCTCTCGTCGAGCACGATCCGGGCGAGTTCGGCATGGTCGGTGTCGGCCGCCATCTCCCGCCAGCGAGCGAAATTGCGCATCAGCTCGAGCAGGGTGTTGCGGGCCCGGGGCGGCAGTTCGTCGGTGTCGCAGATCGTATAGGCAGCGGCGGCGAGCGCGATGCCCTGCGACCGGGCGAGGCGGTGAACCTTCTCGATGGTTTTGTCGCCGAGGCCGCGCTTGGGCGTGTTGACGATCCGCTCGAACGCAAGGTCGTCGGCGGGCTGGGCGATCACCCGGAGATAGGCGAGGGCATCGCGGATTTCGGCGCGCTCGTAGAAGCGGAAGCCGCCGATGATCTTGTAGGGCATGCCGATCGAGATGAAGCGGTCCTCGAACTCGCGGGTCTGGAACTGGGCGCGGACCAGAATCGCGACATCGTTGAGCGAGACCTGGTGAAGCTGCTGCAGCGCCTCGATCTCGTCGCCGGTCCGGCGGGCTTCCTCGGGGCCGTCCCAGACGCCGATCACCTGCACCTTGTCGCCTTCGGTTTCCTCCGTCCACAGGGTCTTGCCGAGGCGACCGCTGTTGTGGTCGATCAGGCCGGAAGCGGCGGCCAGAATATGCGGCGTGGAGCGGTAATTCTGCTCCAGCTTGACCACCTTGGCTTCGGGAAAATCCTTTTCGAAGCGCAGGATATTGGCTACTTCCGCGCCGCGCCACGAATAGATCGACTGGTCGTCGTCGCCGACGCAGCAGATATTCTTGTGGCTCTGGGCGAGCAGGCGGAGCCAGAGATATTGCGAGCTGTTGGTGTCCTGATATTCGTCGACCAGGATATATTTGAACCTTTGCTGGAAGCGTTGCAGGATTTCGCGGTTGGTTTTCAGCAGAGTGAGGATGTGGAGCAGCAGGTCGCCGAAGTCGCAGGCGTTGAGCGCGATCAGCCGGGCCTGATAGGCGGTGTAAAATTCCTGGCCGCGGCCATTGGCATAGCGTTCATTCTCGTTGGCATCGAGATCGGCGGGATTGAGACCGCGATTCTTCCACTGGTCGATCAGGCCGGCGAGCATCCGCGGCGGCCAGCGTTTCTCGTCCACCTCCGCCGCCTGGATCAGCTGCTTGAGCAGGCGCAGCTGGTCGTCGGTGTCGAGAATCGTGAAATTGCTCTGCAGGCCGACCAGTTCGGCGTGCTGGCGCAGCATTTTCGCCCCGATGCTGTGGAAGGTGCCGAGCCAGGGCATGCCCTCGAAGCTTTCACCGACGATGGAGGCGATTCGCTCCTTCATCTCGCGCGCCGCCTTGTTGGTGAAGGTCACGGCGAGAATCTCGCTCGGCCAGGCCTTGCGCGAGAACACGATATGCGCCAGCCGGCGGGTGAGGGCAGCGGTCTTGCCGGTGCCCGCGCCGGCGAGGACCAGCACCGGCCCCTCGGTGGTGAGCACGGCCTCGCGCTGCGGCGGGTTCAGGCCGCGCACATAGGGCGGGTCGCTCTCTTGCGGTATATTGACGATATCGGTCACAGGTGAACAGTTAGGGAACATCGCCGAGCGGAGCAAGGCCCGTTTTGCCTTGCCGGGCAGACGGCGGGAACCGTTGTGCTGGCCGGGGGTTGATCACGCAGGAACAACAGACGTGGAGAGCAACATGCGTAAGACAGCAATTTTCGGCGCCGTGACAGCAGCCTCGATGGCCTTTTCCGGAGTCGCCATGGCGAGCCAGAGCGACATGCAGGATGAGGCCAAAATGGAAACGAAGGCGGAAGTCGTCAAAAAGGCGTCCAACGGCCGGGCGCAGACGATCATGATGAACGGCAAGGAATATACCGTGTGCACCGCCGACGTAACCGACGGCTGCATCAACCCGCGCGAAGCCGGTCTGAATTTCGGCAACCGGGCGCTGGATCACTGGCCGGGCAAGCCCGCCAGCGAGATGTAGGTTTGAGACGAGGGCACTTTTCAGACGAAAGATGCGCAGACCCTCGCCGCTAGCGGGGAGGATCTTGAGGAACGGGTCCGGGCCATCAAAGGACGCGGCTCGCTTCTCTCTTCTCCCGTGCGGGAGAAGGATACAGAGCCTTGTGAGCGGAGTGAATTAGGCGGCGTTGGATGAGGGTGTTCTGCGCTCTGAAGCGAAGTACACCCTCATCCAGCTACGACTAGGCAGCAAGCTGCCAAGTCTTCGCATCCTTCTCCCTCACGGGAGAAGGGTCAGAGAGAAAGCGAGGCGATTCGGCGGATCGGCTCGCTTTTTCATGATTTGCACCAAGGGACAGGTTGATAATCATGTTGCAATGCACCATTTGTCAATCAATGGACGGCAAGGCAGCCGCAACGCATCCCACGGAGTTTGACATGAGCAAGAGACTGACCACGAGCGCGATCATCGCGACGCTGCTGCTGGCCGCGACCAGCGTCTACAGCAGCACCCATATCGACCAGCCCGAATCGGCTTCGCGCGCGGTGCTGATGGGCGGCTAGAGGTCTGCCGGGCGCAGGATGTGAATCCGCGCCTTGCCGCTGTCACGGGTGCAGTCGAGATCAAAGCCCTTTACCTCGATCGTTTCATGACGCGCCGTTTCGATGGCGATCCAGGCCGACGGTGCAAACCAGCCGTGGCGGCCCAGCTTGTCCAGCGCGACCGCACCCGCGCCTGAACCATAGGGCGGGTCCATGAGGACCAGGTCATAGGGCTTGCGCGCCTGTCCCAGGTGCAGCACCGAGCCGACCCGGACATCCGCGTCGGCGCCTAGGGACTCGATATTCTTTTCCAGCGCCTTCAGCGCGTCCGGGTCCTGCTCGACAAAGGTGCAATGGGCGGCGCCGCGCGACAGCGCTTCGAGACCGAGCGCGCCGGAACCGGCAAACAGGTCGAGTATCTGCAGATCTTCAAAGTCACCGAGTCGGCTGGTCAGCATCGAGAACAGCCGTTCGCGGGTGCGGTCTGCGGTTGGGCGGGTTGTGTCGCCCTTGGGAGCGACAATTTTTCTGCCGCGCCAGTTGCCTGCGATTATGCGCATTTCTTTTCCGAGCGGTAAAATGCCGTTCGTGCTGAGCCCGTCGAAGCACGCCTCCTGGAGGAGAGATGTCCTTCGACAGGCTCAGGACGAACGGGTTTCATAACCAAAAGATACGCCGTCATTTCAGCGATTTGCGGAACTGGACCAGGTCATGCTGGCGCACCTGGTCGATCTCGCCCTTCTGCAGGTCGCCGAGCACGAACGGACCGTAGCGGGTTCGGATCAGGCGGGAGACCTCGAGGCCGAAATGTTCCAGGACCTTGCGGACTTCGCGATTCTTGCCCTCGGTCAGGGTCATCTCGATCCACTGGTTGCGGCCGGTGCGGCGTTCGAGATTGGCGGTGATCGGGCTGTAGTGCATGCCGTCGATGGTGATGCCGCGATAGAGTTCCTCGAGCTGGTTCTGCGAGATATCGCCGAAGGTGCGGGCGCGATAGGTGCGCTCGATGCCGTTTTTCGGCAATTCCATTTGGCGCTTGAACTCGCCGTCGGTGGTCATCAGCAACAGGCCCTCGGTGTTCATGTCGAGGCGGCCGATCGGCATGATCCGTTCCATGTCGGCGGGGAGCACGTCGTAGATCGTCTTCTTGCCGGAAAAGTCGCGTTCCGCGGTCAGATAGCCGTTGGGCTTGTGGAAGCGGAACAGCTTCGCCGGCGAGGGTTCGGCGACCGGCTTGCCGTCGACGGTGATGCCGGTCAGGTTCTTGAGCAGCAGCGAGGGATGCTCAACCAGTTCGCCGTTGAGCGCGACCCGGCCCGCCTCGATCATCCGCTCGATCTCGCGGCGCGAGGCGACGCCGGCGCGGGCCAGCAATTTGGCGATGCGCTGGCCTTCGCGGGCATCGCCGGCGGGCGGCTTGGGCGCGGCGGGCGCTTTCGCACCCGGGGTCGGTTTGGCACGATATATCTTGGCTGGTTTGTCTTCGGTCATGGGGCGGTTCCATGGCGGAAAAACGGCCGCGCTGCAATCTGTAACCTTTGGTTTCGCGCCCGCGAACGGCTAGGGTCACCCCGTGGAGCAAGAAATGCGCAAGATCATCCCCTGTCTGCTGTTTGCCGGAGCGAGCGTCGCCGCGCTCCTGTTTCTGCAATTCGTTCCCCCGGCGCAGGCGGGTTCCGTCCCGGTGGTCGGCTCGGTGGCGCGGCCGGGCCACCCGGTGGTGATCGAGCTGTTCACCAGCCAGGGATGTTCCTCCTGTCCGCCGGCCGATCGGCTGGCCAGCCGTCTGGCGAAGGACCGCTCGCTGCTGGTGATCACGCGGCCGGTGACCTACTGGGACCGGCTGGGCTGGACCGACACGCTGGCGCGGGAGGCCAATACCAGGCTGCAGCGCGCCTATGCCGCGAAGAACCGCGAAGGCGCGGGCGTGTACACCCCGCAGATCGTGGTCAATGGTGGCGGCGCGACGGTCGGATCGCGCGAAGGCGATATCCGCTCGCTGGTGCGCCGGGCCGACCGGTCGGGTCCGCGGATTCTGGTGTCCGGTGCTGCCGGCGGCGGGATGACGGTCACGATCGACGGCATCTCGGACCATATGGCCAGCGTCTCGCTGGTCGCGCTCAGCTCGTCCGAGACCGTGCGCATCGGCCGCGGCGAGAATGGCGGGCGGACGCTGCATTTTACCAATGTGGTGCGGGATGAGCGGGTATTGGGCAGCTGGCGGGGCAGGCGCGAGCGCTTTGCGGTGCCGGCGGGCGATCTGAAGGTCAGGGGTGCGGACCGCTATGCGATCGTCGTGCAGCAGCCGGGGGCTGGGCGGATTGTCGCGGCCAAGATGCTGGATATCTGAGGCGTCCCAAAATCAGGCTGGCATTCAGGCGAATAGGCGCTAAACATTCCCCCGGTTCGAGGGAGAATGTTGCGTGAGTGGTCAATCGGCAAATCTGGGATGGCGCGGATATCTTCCCGCCGGCGTGCGTCCGTACAGCGAGGCGGCACCCCTGGCGGCGCTGTTTCTGGGTGTCTCCTCGGCGCTGCCGCTGACGATGATCGCGGCGACGCTGACCACCCGGCTGGCGCAGGCGGGGATCGAGAAATCGACCGTCACCGCCTTTGCCCTGACCTTTCTTGCCTATAATTTCAAATGGCTGTGGGCACCGGTCATTGATGTTGTGAAATTGCCGGTCATCGGCCGGGTCGGGCAGCGCCTGTCGTGGCTGATCGTGACCGCGGCGCTGGCGATGCTGGCGATCATCTATCTCGGGTCGCTTGATCCGGCAGAGGATATCGCCGCCGTTGCCGTCGCCGCGATCATGGTCGGGATTGCCGGTGCCACCTTCGACGTGGTGATCGATGCCTATCGCATCGAGCTGCTCGAACCCGAGCAGCTTGGGGTCGGATCGGGCATGTCGCAATATGGCTGGCGGATCGGCGCGGCGACCGCCGGCGCGGTGGCGCTGGTGGTAGCGGCGCGGACCAACTGGTCGATTGCTTATTATGTCTGTTCGCTGTTCGCGCTGTTTGCCGTCATCGTCGGCCTGGTCATGCGCGAGCCAAGCCGGCGGCAGGAACCGATGGCGCTGAAGGGCCCGCTGGAAGCGGCAAAAGCCTATGTCAGCCCGCTGGTCGAGTTCTTCAAGCGTTCGGGCGCGCTGCTGGTGCTGCTGTTCGTGCTGGTCCACAAGATCGGCGACACGCTGGCCAACCTGACCTTCCGGCTACTGTTCGAGGACCTGGGCTTCACCAATGATGAAATCGCCTTCTACGATGTCAGCCTGGGCTTCTTCGCCTTTCTGATCGGCATTTTCATCGGCGGCATCGTCTATTCGCGGCTGGGCATGAAGAAGGCGGTGATGCTGAGCCTGATCCTGATGGCGGTGAGCAATCTGTCCTTTGCCGGGCTGGCCGCTGCTGGTCACAGCAACTGGGGCATGGCTGGCGCGATCGGTTTCGAGAATTTCGCCAGCGGTGTCGGCGGTGTTGCCGTGGTCGCCTATCTGTCGGCGCTCTGCAACCTGCAGTTTACCGGGACGCAATTTGCGCTGCTGTCGGCGGCGGCGAGCATTCTCGGTCGTTTCCTGACGGGGACCACGGCGGGGTCGCTGATCGAGGCGATGGGCTATGTGAATTTCTATCTGCTGACCACGCTGGCGGCCTTTCCGGGCGTGATCATGTTCTGGCTGATGATCCGCTATGGCCTGGTGGACCGGTCGCTGGGAACGGCAGGATCGATCCATACCGGCGACAAGGAAGCGGGAACGCCTTCCGGTTAGGGTTGGCTCATTCCCTGGTGATGTTTTGGGGGCGGTTTGTGTCCGCTGTCATTGTGCGGGGGATTGAGGGCGGGACTGTCCTGGGCCCCGGCCTGCGCCGGGGAACCGGGTTCCGCTAGTCCGGTTGCTGCTCGTTTAGTTTCAGCACCTCGCCGGCCAGATAGAGCGAACCTGCAATCAATACGGTCTTGCCCGGCCCGAGCGTTAACGACTGCAGGGCGGCGCTGATATCGGCGGCTTCGGCCATTGGCGCATCGGCTGGCGGATAGTCGCCGAGCGCGTGGGATTCATGGCCGGGTACCGGGATCACGGTCACGCTGGCCAGTTTCTCGTGCAGCGGAGTGATGATGGCCGCCGGATCCTTGTTCGCCAGCATGCCGATGACCAGATCGATCGATCCGGCGGCGTGGTCGGCGAAATGACGCGCCAAGGCCAGGCCGGCGCTGACATTGTGGCCGCCGTCGACCCAGACTTCGGCATCGCCGGGCAGCAGATGGGTGAGCGGGCCGGCGATCAGGAAATGCATCCGGCCCGGCCATTGCGCCCAGCCCATCGCCGCCTTGAGCGCGGCATCGGAAATCCGGACCGCATCCTGGTGGCGCAGCATCGCGATGGCGAGCGCGGCGTTGTCGGCCTGATGGGCGCCGACCAGAGCGGGCAGGGGCAGGTTCAGCTTTCCCTTCGCGTCCTTGTAGTGCAGCTGGCCTTCGTAAACCGCCGCGTCCCATTCCTCGCCACGCGGGAAATGCTGCGCCCCGATGTCTGCAGCATGATCGGCGATAATGTGCAGCATATCCGCAGCATATTTTTGCGTCAGCAGCGGAGTATTTTTCTTGGCGATGCCCGCTTTTTCCCAGGCGATGCGGACCATCGGGTCTGGCGGCGTGCCTTCTTCGGGACTGAGCAGAAAGGCTTCATGGTCAATCCCGAGCTCCGCTATGCCGGTCGCCGCCGGACGGGAAACCACATTGGTGGCATCGAGCCGGCCGCCAAGACCGACCTCGAGGATGCAGGCATCGGCGGGGGTTTCCGCGAAGGCCAGCAACGCCACCGCAGTGGTCGCCTCGAAGAAACTGGGGTTGATGTCGGTGCAGCTGTCGAGCACGCGCGCCAGCAGTCCGGCGAGATAATCGTCCTCGATCAGCTTGCCGGCCAGCCGTATCCGTTCGTTGAAGCGGACCAGATGGGGGCTGGTGTAGACATGGGTCTTGAGGCCCTCCGCCTCGATCGCGGCGCGGAGGAAGGCGCAGGTCGAGCCCTTGCCGTTGGTGCCGGCGACATGGAAAACCGGGGGAAGCCTGTCCTGGGGATTGTCGAGGCGGTCCAGGATCGCGCGGATTCTCTCCAGCCCCAGCACATCGCGCCCGGGCGAGAGCATTTCCAGCCGGTCGAGCTGCTGCTGGACCGCCGGGTGATCGGAACGGGCACTGTCGGCCACTATCGGATGTCCGTCATTTGCAGGAATCGGGTTGGCGCAGGTCGCGAGGGAAGCGAGCGGCTTTCGCTGCCCCGCCCCCGGCCCCTCCCCTGAAGGGGAGGGGAGAATCCGATCAAGCCGCGTCTTTCCATGCCATCAGATAGCCCATGACCCGGGCGAGCGTTTCGCGCAGTTCCTTGCGGTGGACCACCATGTCGACCATGCCGTGCTCCCGCAGATATTCGGCGGTCTGAAAGCCCTCGGGCAGTTTCTCGCGGATGGTGTTCTCGATCACCCGCTGCCCGGCAAAGCCGATCATTGCGCCCGGTTCGGAAATATGCACGTCGCCGAGCATCGCATAGCTGGCGGTGACGCCGCCGGTGGTCGGGTCGGTCAACACCACGATGAACGGGATTCCCGCCTCGCGCAGCATCGAGATGGCGACCGTGGTCTTCGGCATCTGCATCAGCGACAAAATGCCTTCCTGCATCCGCGCGCCGCCGGCGGCGGTGAAGATGATATAGGGGCACTGGTCCTTGAGCGCCCGCTTGGCACCATCGACAAAGGCCTGGCCGACAGCGAGCCCCATCGAGCCGCCCATGAAGGCAAAATCCTGTACGCCGACGACGCAGGGGATCGATTCGATCGTGCCCCTGACGTTGATCAGCGCATCCTGCTCACCGGTCTTGGCCCGGGCTTCCTTGAGCCGGTCGCTGTATTTTTTCTGGTCCTTGAACTTGAGCGGATCTTCCTGGACCTTGGCCCAGGAGATCAGTTTCCAGCTGTTGTCGTCCATGACCTGGGCGAAGCGGGTCATCGGTCCGATGCGACCGTGATGATCGCATTTCGGGCAGATGTGCATATTCTCCTCATATTCCTTGAGGAACACCATCGCTTCGCATTTCTTGCACTTGTGCCACAGATTGTCGGGCGTCTCGCGCTTGGTGATCGACGCGATCTTGTTGCGGACATTGCTTAGCCAACTCATGGGATCATTCCTCTATTCCGTTCGCATCGAGCGGGATTCGATTTTCAATATTCTCTGGCCGCCCTGATAGCATCGGAAAGCGATTTGACATAGTCCCTGACGTGCGGCGCGGCCTCCTTGCCATATTTCCCGACAATCTCGACGATCGCCGAGCCGACGACGACGCCATCGGCGACGCGGGCAATATCGGCGGCCTGTTCGGGCGTGCGCACGCCAAAGCCGACGGCGACGGGCAGGTCGGTGCCGGCTTTCAGGCGGGCGACGGCTTCCTCGATGCTGGCCTGGGCCGCCTGCTGCTGGCCGGTGATGCCGGCGACCGAGACATAATAGAGAAAGCCGGAGGCGTTGTTGAGGATCGTCGGCAGGCGCTCGGCGTCGGTGGTCGGAGTGGCGAGACGGATCACCGCGACGTCGCGATCGCGCAGGGCGTCGCCGAGACTTTCATCCTCCTCGACCGGGATATCGACGCAGATCACGGCGTCGACACCGGCGTCGACACAGGCATCGGCGAACCATTCGGAACCGCGGATCGTCATCGGATTGGCATAACCCATCAGCACCAGTGGCGTATCGGGATGGCGCTCGCGAAATTCCTTGGCCATGTTGAAGATGTCAGCGGTCTTGGTGCCAGCGGCGAGACTGCGGATATCCGCTTCCTGAATCGAGGGGCCGTCGGCCATCGGATCGGTGAATGGCATGCCCAGTTCGATAATATCCGCGCCGCCTTCGACGAGCGCGTCGAGGATCGCGCCGGTGTCGGCAGGGGTTGGGTCGCCAGCGGTGACGAAAGCAACGAGAGCTGCTCGGTCGGACGGGAACGATTGGGAGAGACGGGTCATTGGTTTTTCTTAAATATAGAGTGGATGGAAACGATTGCTTTGATGAGGCACAGGATGGCAGCAGTTCCAAGTGCAACTGCCCAAGGTATCATTAACCAGAGCGAAGGCGAAACAAAGCACTCATGGTAGAGTGCGCCATTCAGTTGATCACAGCTATTATATTGCAGAAATCCCAAATCCATCAATAGAAACAGCGAGATTGCCGCGATCATCAGACATAAAAAAATCCGGTATTTTGTTAGTTTGGCGACCAGCGCTGTCTCTGGCATTCCTCTTTCTGCAAAATCAAACAGGTGCCAAACTAAAAACAGGGGAAGCAAAAAAGCATAGAGAAGAAAGGATTCGCCGAATGGTCCAGCTATATCGACAAGGTTGATCGAAATACTTCGTTCAACCAGATTAGGGAGATCAACAAGCCAAAAAAACAATGGTGCCAGCGAAGCAGCGAAGAGCGAAAGCGTTACACTACAAAACCAGTTGAGCAGTTTTTGATGGAAGCCCTCGCTCAATGGATCATATCTCCGTCCCCAAAGCCTCGGCGACGGTGAAAATATCCTTGTCGCCGCGCCCGCAGAGATTGGCGAGGATGATCTGGTCGCGGTCCATCTTTACCGCTTCGCGGGTGACGGCGGCGATCGCATGGGCGGGTTCGAGTGCGGGGATGATGCCTTCGGTGCGGCAGAGCAGCTGGAAGGCGTCCAGTGCTTCCTTGTCAGTGGCGCTGTCATAGTCGACGCGGCCGGATTCCTTCAGCCAGCTGTGCTCGGGGCCGATGCCGGGATAGTCGAGGCCGGCGCTGATCGAATGGGCTTCGGTGATCTGGCCGTCTTCGTCCTGCAGCAGGTAGGTCTTGTTGCCGTGGAGAATGCCGGGGCCGCCGCCAGCAAGGCTCGCGGCATGTTCCTTGTCGAGGCCATGGCCCGCCGCCTCGATGCCGAGCATCCTGACGTCAGGATCATCGAGAAACGGGTGGAACAGGCCGATGGCGTTGGAGCCGCCGCCGATTGCCGCGACCAGCAGATCGGGCAGGCGGTTGATCCGCGCCAGCATCTGGGCGCGGGCTTCCTTGCCGATCACGCTCTGGAAATCGCGGACCAGCTCGGGATAGGGATGGGGACCGGCGGCGGTGCCGATGATGTAGAATGTGTCGTGGACATTGGCGACCCAGTCGCGCAGCGCCTCGTTCATCGCGTCCTTGAGCGTGGCCGAGCCGCTGGTCACCGAGACAACTTCTGCGCCGAGCAGCTTCATCCGGAAGATATTCGGCTTCTGTCGCTCGATATCCGTCGCGCCCATGAAGATCGTGCAGGGCAGGTTGAAGCGGGCGCAGACGGTCGCGGTGGCGACGCCATGCTGGCCGGCGCCGGTTTCGGCGATGATCCTTGTCTTGCCCATGCGCAGGGCGAGCAGGATCTGGCCGATGCAATTGTTGATCTTGTGCGCGCCGGTGTGGTTGAGCTCGTCGCGCTTGAACCAGATTTGTGCGCCTTTGCCCTCGGGCGCATCCTTGCGGACTTCCTCGGTCAGACGCTCGGCATAATAGAGCGGGCTGGGGCGGCCGACATAATGTTCGAGCAAGTCGTTGAACTGTTCCTCGAACGCCGGGTCGGCCTGCGCCGCGCGATAGTGCTTTTCCAGGTCAAGGATTAGCGGCATCAAGGTTTCGGCAACATAGCGGCCGCCGAATTCGCCGAAATGGCCACGGTCATCGGGCATGTTGCGGAAGCTGTTGGGGGGTGTGTCGTTCATTGTGCGATTATATCCGTTCGTGCTGAGCTTGTCGAAGTACGAACCCTTGCGGCAATCACCCTTCGACAGGCTCAGGGCGAACGGGTCTTACTTGGACGCGTCATAGTCCCGCACCGCTTGGCAAAAGGCGGCGATTCTGTCCACCTGTTTGACGCCCGGTGCGGATTCGACGCCGGAAGAGACATCGACGAGGGGGGCGCCGGTCGCCCGGAGCGCCTCGGCGACATTGTCCGGATCGAGCCCGCCGGCCAGGCCCCAGGCGATCTGGTGATCGTGACCGGCGAGCAGCGACCAGTCGAAGGAGGTGCCGGTGCCGCCGGGCAGCGCTTTTGCCGGGGCATCGAACAGCAGCCGGTCGGCCGCGCCGACATAGCGGTCGCTTTTCGCGAGTGTCGGCTGATCCCGGACGCCGAGCGCCTTCCAGATTTCGACGGAGCTATTGTCGGCGACCAGCTTCAGCCATTCGGGCGTCTCGCTGCCGTGGAACTGCACAATATCCGGCTGGACGCGGTCGATGGCCCGTCCGGTCGCGGCCGGATCGGCATTGACCAGCAGCAGCACGGTCTTCACCCGGGCGCCGGCATGGCTGCGCAGCTGGGCGGCGCGGTCGAGCGCCACGTGGCGCGGGCTTTTCTCGAAATGGACAAGGCCGATATGGGTGGCGCCGGCGTCGATGGCGGCGTCGATGGCGGTTTCGGTGGACAGGCCGCAGATCTTGATTTGGGTTTGCATGGGATGGCTATTAGCGAGACAAACAATATTCGTCATCCTGAACTTGTTTCAGGATCTCTTCCGGCACAGCATGACCTCACGGGGTCCTGAAACAAGTTCAGGATGACGTCTTCTGGTTCAGGATGACGTCTTCTGGTTCAGGATGACGTCTGTTGGTTCAGGATGGCGTCTGTTGGTTCAGGATGAGGAGGGGAAGATCAGAGCGTTGCCTCGATCGCCCGGGCGGCGCTGTTCGGGTCTTCCGCTGCGGTGATCGGGCGGCCAATGACCAGCACGCTGGCGCCATTGTCGCGGGCCTGGGCGGGCGTCACCGCGCGCTTCTGGTCGCCCAGCGCGCCGCCCTTTGGGCGGAGGCCGGGGACGACGAAATAGCCGTCCTTCCAGTTTTTGTGCGCCGCCTTCACTTCGTTGCCCGAGCAGACGATCCCGTCTAGCCCCGCCTGCTGCGCCAGTTCGGCCAGTCGCTCGACCTGGTCATGCGGCGAGCCCGTGTAGCCGATCCGGCCCATGTCGCGCTCGTCCAGCGAGGTGAGCAGGGTGACGCCGACCACCTTGGTATGGCCATTGGCAGCGGCCTTGGCGTCTTCCATCATCGCCCGGCCGCCGGAGGCGTGGACCGTGACAATGGCGGGCTCCAGCATGTTGATCGCCTGCATCGCCTTGGCGACGGTGTTGGGAATGTCATGCAGCTTGAGGTCGAGAAAGATCGGCAGGCCGAGCTTCTGGATTTCGTGGACGCCGTGGTGGCCGTGGGCGCAGAAAAATTCGAGACCGAGCTTCAGCCCGCCGACATGGCCCTTGACCGATTGCGCGATCGCGATCGCCCGTTCGAGATCGGGCGTGTCGAGCGCGACGAAGATCGGATTGCTCACAGGCCCGGTGCCTTCGACTGGTCCACCGAAGAGACGGCTGGAGCGGGTTCGGCGGTCGGAGCCGGTGATGATGGCGGGGATGCAGGCGGCGCCGTGCGGGTGGTGGTTGTGGCGACAGGCCGCGCGGCGTCTTCCAGCGTCTTGATCCGGCGCGAGAGCCGCCATTTGGAGCCGCGCAGCAGCAGCCATGTCGGCAGAAAGCCCAGCAGGAAGGCGCCTACGACAAAGGTCGAGACCCGTGCTTCCACGACCGCTGCGCCAAGGTCGAGCGAGGCGCGCGCTTCATTGGTCCACCAGAAGATGAAGGTCGCGACAAGCAGAAGAACCCAGAACAGGATTTTGATAAATTGCATCTCTCACCTTCTTTTCATGTGCCGGCCATCCTAGCCCGAAAAGGGGCGGGTGGCCAGATGCTATGCGACCGGGGCGAAAAGCGGCCTATTCGCCGAAGACGCGCGCGAAGATCGTGTCGACATGCTTGAAGTGATAATCGAGATTGAAGCGCTCCTCGAGCTCGGCATCGGACAGTTTCGCCGACACGTCGGGGTCGGCCTTGAGCAGATCGAGCAGGGCGATTTCGCCGTCCGATTCCCAGACCTTCATGGCGTTGCGCTGGACGATGCGGTAGCTGTCCTCGCGGCTGATCCCTGCCTGGGTCAGGGCGAGCAGCACCCGCTGCGAATGGACGAGGCCGCCCATGCGGTCGAGATTCTTCTGCATCCGTTCCGGATAGATCAGCAGCTTTTCGATCACGCCGGTGAGCCGGACCAGCGAGAAGTCGAGGGTGATCGTTGCATCCGGTCCGATCATCCGTTCGACCGAGCTGTGCGAGATATCGCGCTCGTGCCACAGCGCGACATTTTCCATCGCCGGCAGGGCATAGCTGCGCACCATCCGGGCGAGGCCGGTGAGATTTTCGGTGAGGATCGGGTTGCGCTTGTGCGGCATCGCGCTCGAGCCCTTCTGGCCCGGCGAGAAATATTCCTCCGCCTCGAGCACTTCGGTGCGCTGCAGATGGCGGACTTCGACGGCGAGTCGCTCGACCGAGGAAGCGATCACGCCGAGCGTGGCGAAAAATTGCGCGTGGCGGTCGCGCGGAATCACCTGGGTCGAGATAGGTTCGACGGTGAGGCCGAGCTTCTCGGCAACATGCTCTTCGACCTTGGGATCGATATTGGCGAAGGTGCCGACCGCGCCGGAAATCGCGCAGGTGGCGATTTCCTTGCGCGCGGCGACCAGCCGTTCGCGGTTGCGCTGGAACTCGGCATAGGCCTGCGCCAGTTTCAGGCCGAAGGTCACCGGCTCGCCGTGAATGCCGTGGCTGCGGCCGATGGTCGGGGTGAACTTGTGCTCGTAGGCGCGTTTCTTGATCGCGGCGAGCAGCGCGTCGATGTCGGCGAGCAATATGTCGGAGGCGCGCGCGAGCTGCACGGCCAGGCAGGTGTCGAGCACGTCGCTCGAGGTCATGCCCTGGTGCATGAAACGGGCTTCCTCGCCGACATTTTCCGCGACATTGGTCAGGAAGGCGATGACGTCGTGCTTCACTTCCCGCTCGATCTCGTCGATCCGTGCGACATCGAACTTGCCCTTGGCCCAGATCGCCTGCGCCGCTTCCTTCGGCACCACGCCGAGTTCGGCGAGCGCGTCGGTGGCGTGCGCCTCGATCTCGAACCAGATCTGGAATTTCGATTCGGGCTCCCAGATGGCGGTCATTTCGGGGCGGGAATAGCGTGGAATCATGATTGGTCCTTGGACAAAGGGTTTGACTGCGGCAATGATGCGCCTTGATTTGCGGTCCCGCTAGCACCTACGAAATGAGTCGGCAATGCAGCGGCGGGAACAGGGAGAATAAAATGCGTCTGGCGATACTCACCGGCGGCGGCGATGTGCCGGGCCTCAATCCCTGCATCCAGTCGATCGCGACATCGGCCTGGCAGCGCGGCTGGGATGTGGTCGGGCTGCGCCGCGGCTGGGAAGGGGTGCTGGAAATCGACCCCGCCGATCCATGGGCTTCGCAAAACAGCGTCATGATGCTCGACCAGAACCATGTGCGCGGCATCGACCGGCAGGGCGGCACGATATTGCACAGTTCGCGCTGCGATCCGCGGGTGACCGAGCAGGGCGACCAGACCCAGAAGGTGCTGGATGTGCTCGACGCGCTGGAGGTCGATGCGCTGATCACCATGGGGGGTGACGGGACGCTGCGTTTCTCCGCCCACCTGGCGAGCCTGGGACGCAATGTCATCTCGGTGCCCAAGACGATGGACAATGATGTCTATGGCACCGACTATTGCATCGGTTTCTCGACCGCCGTGACCCGCTCGGTGCAGGCGGTCAACTCGCTGCGGACCACCGCCGCAAGCCATGAGCGGATTGCGGTGATCGAGCTGTTCGGACGGCGATCCGGTGAAACGGCGCTGCTGTCCGGATTTCTGTCGCAGGCCGACCGGACCGTCATCGCGGAAGTCCCGGCCGATATGGACGTGTTGCTCCCCCTGTTGCTGCGCGACAAGCGGGACAATCCCGAATCCTACGCGGTCTGCCTGGTTGCGGAAGGGGCCAAGCTGTCCGGGGCGACGAATTTTGTCGATGAAATCAACAAGTCGAATACCAATCGCGACGGCCTGAACATCGGGACCCAGCTGGCGCGCGAAATCGAGGCGCGCAGCGACGAGCGGACGATCGTGCAGGAGCTGGCCTATCTGATGCGCGCCGGCGAACCCGACGCGATGGACCGGATGGTCGGTTTCGCCTTTGGCGCGCTGGCGGTGCAGCTAATCGAACAGGACCGCATGGCCAATATGGTGTGCCTGACGGACGGCAATTATGGTGCGGTCCCGATCGGCACGCTGCTGGAAGGGAGCAAGGGGGTCAACGTGTCCGGCCTCTACGACGCCAACCAGTATCGTGCGAACCTGATCCAGGTCGAAGGCATGCCGATGTTTCTTTATTGATGGCGGGTTCGGTTCACCAATCGCCGCCGTCGAACAAGTGATCCGCTAGATCAATCCTTTCGATCGGAAGGAAGTGTGGCCGTCCTTGCCGATAATGATATGGTCATGGACGCTGATGCCCAGGGTCCGGGCAGCGGCGCAAATCTCCTTCGTGATGGCAATATCCTGTCGGCTGGGGCTGCTGTCGCCGCTTGGATGATTGTGCACCAGAATGAGGGCGGCCGACCCGAGGGCAAGCGCCCGCCTGATGACCTCGCGGGTGTAGATGGCCGCCTGGTCAATCGATCCTTCGCTGACCAGTTCATCGCGGATCAGCCGGTTCTTGCTGTCGAGATGCAGGACCCTTACCCGTTCGTGGGCCAGATGGGCCATATCGGCCCGCAAATAGTCGAGCAGCGCCTGCCAGCTGCCCAGCACCGGTTTCGTCCGGACCGGTTCCGAGATCAGGCGCAAGGCAGCGATGCGGACGATTTTGAGCGCGGCCACACTGGTTTCACCCATGCCGGGAAAGGTCTGCAGCGCATCGGCATCGGTAGCCAGCAGCTGCGAGAATCCCCCAAACTCCTCGATCAGCTTCCGCGCGAGCGGCTTGGTGTCGCGGCGGGGAATGGCAAGCGCCAGCAGATATTCGACCAGCTCGTGATCGTGCAGGCCAGCGCCCTGGTCGGTCAATATGCGATGGCGAAGCCGGGCGCGGTGGCCAATGCTCGCATCATGCGGAGCTGATCCGTTCCGGTTGTCGTCGTCCATCGCGCCACTATATCCGGAACATAACAGGAACAAATAGCCTGCCGGGAGCGGCGGCCGCAAATGTCCAACCTCGCCAGCCTCTCTAAAAGCTTGTGGTGGAACACTTGTACATTGCAACTTCATACAGACTTCGGCATTTCACCTGCGATGGATGAAGAAATCGCCAATGACCCCGTCGGTCGCAACTCCCGGTTTCGACTGTTCGGCGCGGTTTCGCTTGGCCTTGTTCTGCTTGCCCTGATCGCGCTGTGGATCAGCAGGACGACGCTCGCCGACAATGTCATCCAGTCCCAGCTCGACGAAATGGATATCACGGCGAGCTACGAGATCGAGGATATCGGACTGCGGCGACAGGTCATCCGTGATCTGGTGATCGGCGATCCGGATCGTCCAGACATGACCGCCGAACGGGTCGAACTCGGCAACAGCCTGAGCCTGGGCGGCGTCGGGATCAATTGGGTGCGGGCCAGCGGAGTCCGGCTTTACGGTCGCCTTGACAAGGGCGCGATCAGTTTCGGCGAACTCGACAAATTTGCCGACCCGGACGATGACAGCCCGCTGGCTCTGCCGGATCTGTGGCTCGGCCTGGACGATGCCCGGCTGAGAATCGACACCGCCTATGGCGTGGTCGGGCTGGCGCTTAACGGAAAAGGCGAGCTACACGACGGTTTCAAGGGAGAGATCGCTGCGATCAGTCGCAATGTGCAGGCCGGCGATTGCATTCTGGCGAGGCCGAGCTTTTTCGGAACCGTCGCGATTCGCCGCAAGCAACCGCAGTTGCAGGGTCCGTTGCGACTGCCGAACATAAGCTGCAGCGGGCTGGATGCGGGCGCGCAAAATGTTGCGGCAAAACTGTCGATGGAGTTGGGCGAGGACCTCGCCAGCTGGGCCGGCAATATCAGCCTCACCGGCGGCCCGTTTCGTTATGGCGCATATAAGAGCCAGAAAATCGACGGAGAGATCAATCTCGCGGGGAATCCGAAGCAGAGCAGCGGCGATGTCGACCTGACCGCCAGCGGGTTGCGTTCGCACTATGGAAATGCCGAACAGACCTGGGTGAGGGGACCGTTCACCGTTGGATATGGCAGCGCGGTAATGACGGCAAGCTTCGCAGGCCATCCGGAAATTCGCGGCGCGCAGGTCGACAGGGATCTGCTGCGGGAGGTGTCCGGCGTCTCGGCATCGCTGGGCGGAACGCCGGTCGGGCCGCTGGCGGACCGATTTGCGAAAGCGGTCCTGCTGGCAGGCAGCCGCTTCAATGTTACCAGCGATATCAAGTTTACCAAGGGAATCAGGCGGACCACGCTCTCGCTCAACGCGCTGGATGCCCGTTCCCGGTCCGGAGCCACGGCCGGGCTCAGCGATCCGCTGCTGCTCGCCTTCACCGACAAGAACCTGCGGATGCTGGCAGACGGGAATATCCGGCTGGCGGGCGGCGGATTTCCGGATGCCACGCTGCGGCTTGAAGATGGCAGCCTGTCCCGCGGATTCTCGGGTCGGCTGGAAATGGCCAATTATCAGGCCGGCGGAGCGCAGCTGAAAATACCGTCGCTGACCTTTTCCCCCGCGCGCCAGGGCGGCACCAATATCGACGGGCGTTTCATTCTGACCGGTCCCCTCGGCGACGGGCAGATCACCGGGCTGCAAGTGCCGGTCAGCGGCAATGTTTCACCGAACGGGCGGTTCGCCCTGTTTCGCGAGTGCGTCACCCTGCAGTTCGCCAGCCTGCGCACCGCATCGCTCAGGGCCGGCCCGACCAGCACGCGACTATGCCCGCAGGGTGATGCCATCCTCTCCGGCAGCGGATCGCAGGTCAACATCGCTGCCAATGCGCCATCGCTCCGGATCGTTGGCGACGTCGGCGGGACACCGCTGACACTCTCCAGCGGCGCCCTGGGCTATTCGCGCACGCAGGGTCTCGTCGCGCAAAATGTCGGGGTCCGGCTTGGCCGGCCGGGCAGCATGACACGCCTGGACGTGGCGGTGCTGACCGCCGCCTTCGGGCAGATGATCAGCGGGCGGCTGCAAGGGGCATCGGGCCAGGTCGCCAACGTGCCGTTGCTGATGGAACAGATCGAAGGCGACTGGCGCTACGAAAATGGCGCGTTTCTGGCCGATGCCAGCATGCTGGTCCGGGACGAGCAGCAGGTGGAGCGTTTCCGGCCACTGGTCAGCAATGATGTCGCGCTGAGATTTGACGGCAGCGACATTACGGCGACCGGCCGTTTGCGCGAACCGGAGACGCTGACCAACGTCGCCGCGATAGATATTTCCCACCGCCTGGGCAGCAGCCAGGGCCGGGCATTGATCGACGTGCCGTCGCTGGTGTTCAACGATCGGCTCCAGCCGGAACAGATCACGCCACTGACTCTTGGTGTGATTGCCAATGTGCAGGGGGAGATATCGGGCACCGGCCGGATCGACTGGGATGCGTCGACCAGCGGCATCAAGAGCACTGGCAGCTTTCGCACCAACGGCCTCAACCTCGCGGCGGCCTTTGGTCCGGTGACCGGCCTGGCCGGCGTGGTCAATTTTACCGACCTGCTGGCGCTGCAGACGGCTCCGGGTCAGCTGGTATCGCTCGCCGAAGTCAATCCCGGGGTCGCCGTCTTTGGCGGGCAGATTCGCTATCGTCTGTTGCCCGACTATAAAATGCAGGTCGAGGGCGGAGAGTGGCCGTTTGCCGGCGGCAAGCTCTATCTCGAACCGACCATCCTGGACCTTGGCGAAGATGCCGAACGGCGACTGCAATTCACCGTCGAAGGCGTGGATGCGGCGCAGTTTCTGACCCAGTTCGATTTCGAGAACATGAGCGCGACCGGGGTCTTCGACGGCAAGCTGCCGATGGTCTTCGACCAGGATGGCGGCCGCGTCGTTGGCGGCTATCTGGTGGCGCGGGAGGGCGGCGGCTCGCTCGCCTATGTCGGGGATCTGACCTATGAAGACATGGGTACCATGGCCAATTTCGCCTTCAACGCGCTGCGGTCCATCAAATATCGCAATCTGACGATCGGCATGGATGGCGATATTGCCGGCGAGATCATCACCGAGGTCAAGTTCGACGGGCTGCAGCAGGGCGAGGGCGCGAGCCGAAACTTCATCACCCGGCAGCTCGCGCGGATTCCAATCCAGTTCAACGTCCGCATCCAGGCGCCCTTCATGCAGTTGATGAGCAGCGCCAAATCCTATTATGAGCCGGAAATCCTCGTCGGCCAGAATCTGCCTGCGCTGTTGCGGGCGCAGGAGGCGCGGGCCAAGGAAGCGGTGAAGGTACTCGAAGATGATGAATAGCCCATTCAGCCGGGGGAAAGCGAAGATAATGTATCAGACAAGTCAATTGACGGATCGGGCATATGATGCGATTCGGGACAAGATGAGGAGCTTGACCACAACCAGCCTGATTTTGGGTGTTTTGACAGGGCTTTCTGCCTGTGTGCAGGTAAGCGCGCCGGACAAGCCGATTGTCATCAATCTCAACATCAACATCAAGCAGGAAGTGGTCTATCGTCTCGACGGCGATGCAAAGAGTTTAATCAACGAAGAAGCGGATATTTTCTGATGTTTGACTATGTAAACAAAAAAGCAGCCTTGGCGGTCATGGGCGGCGTTGCGCTGACCGCGATTGTTGCCGTGCCGGTGATGGCGCAGCGCGATCCCGCTTATGAAGCGGCCCGCTCTTCGGGCAAGATCGGCGAAAAGCCGGACGGCTATCTCGGCTATGTGAGTTCGCCGTCCCCGGCGATCAAGGCGCTGGTCGAGGACATCAACATCAAGCGCAAGGCTGCCTATACCCGCAAGGCCCAGGAAACCAATTCGACGGTGGAGCAATTCGCCTTTACCTCGGGCTGCAACCTGATCATGCGGACGGAACCGGGTGAAAAATACCAGACGCCGGCCGGGACATGGAACACGCGGGACAGTTCTGCGCCGGTCCGCGATTCGCGCTGCCCCTGAACCAGTTCGAGCCAAAAAAGACGAAAAGGCGTGCCGATGCGATCGGCGCGCCTTTTTTTTGCCCCTGCGGATTGTGTTGCAGCCTTGGGTTCAGGCGGCGAAGAACTGCTGGGCGATGAAGATCTTGGCGCCCAGGCCGATCAGGATCAGGCCCCCCAGCACCTCGGCCCATTTGCCGACCCTTGTGCCCAGCTGCGCGCCCAGGAAGGCGCCGGGATAGGTCAGCAGCGATGTCGTGAGCCCGATCACCAGACAGGCCACAAGGACCGGGGCGCCAAAGCTGGGCAGGGTGATGCCGGCGATGGCGGCGTCGATGCTGGTGGCAACCGCCATCACCAGCAAGGGCCAGAGCGCCAGATCCTTGCCCGGGGCTTCCGGGTCGCGATCAAATCCCTCCCGGATCATCCTGAGACCCAATATCCCGAGAAGGGCGAACGCAATCCAGTGCGCCACCGATTGCACGAAGGCGGCAAAAGCCATCCCCAGAGCCCAGCCGAGCAGCGGCATGACCGCCTGGGCCAGCCCGAAGGCAAAACTCATGCGCAACGCGGCGGTGCGACTGGGGCGAGCGGACGCACCCTGG
Organism: Parasphingorhabdus sp.; assembly: GCF_036964565.1. GTDB lineage: Bacteria > Pseudomonadota > Alphaproteobacteria > Sphingomonadales > Sphingomonadaceae > Parasphingorhabdus. Next base: position 176,098 of record NZ_JBALTN010000002.1, read on the forward strand.
GCGACCGCGGCGGCAAAGGCGTCCGTCGCCAGGCCGAGGGAGAGGAGAAGGATGGACAGGGCAATCATGGCCGCGCCCTGAAGCCTTCTGATCGGAAATTCAACGATTCTGTCATGCGATCATCTCCGTGCCACGCGATTCTTCACTCCGTTTCATGGCGTGTTTGTCCACGCGTCTCCTGCGGGATGGACTGACGGTCGGGCGCAGCGCCCGGTTCCGTGGCGGCCACCAGCCCCAGCCGGTTCGCCAGCCAGTTGATCGTCGGGCCCTGGATCATGCTGGACAGGAGCACGACGAAGAACACGATGTTGAAGATCGTGAACGCGCCCGGCACGCCGGCGACCATCGGAAAGGTCGCCAGCACGATCGGTACCGCACCGCGCAATCCCGCCCATGACACGAACAGCTTGGCCCGCCAGTCGAACCGGCGAAACGGCGCGAGGCACAGGAATACGCTGATCGGGCGGGCTACGAACATCAGGATGAAGGTGATGGCAAGGCCCGGCACGATGACGCCGGCGAGGTTCGACGGGGTAACCAGAAGGCCGAGCGTGAGAAACATTACCACCTGGGCGAGCCAAGCCATGCCGTCCTGGAAGGTGGAGAGAATCCGGCGCGCTGCATAGACGCGGTTGCCGGCGACCAGCCCGGCGACATAGGCCGCCAGAAAGCCGTTGCCGCCGAGCATCTCGGCGAGGCCATAGGCGATCAGCGCGCCGGCGATAGAGATCACGAAGGCGAGGCCGCCGTGCCGATATTGCGCGCGTTTCAATATTTCCGGGAGGAGATAGCCGGTGGCGAGGCCGATGCCGGCGCCCATCGCCATCTCGACCACGAAACCCGGGACCAAGGTGAGCGGGGAAGCGTCGGGAACCGTCATGAACATCAGGGCAGCGCCGACCAGGAAAATGGCCATCGGATCGTTTGAGCCGGATTCGACCTCGATCAGGGCAGGGACGTCGCCGTGCAGGTCCAGGCCGGTCGAGCGCAGGATCGCGAACACCGCCGCCGCATCCGTCGACGCGACAACCGCCCCCAGCAGCGCGCCCTGAAAGGGGCCGAAGCCGAGAATGAGGATCGACGCCAGCGCAATCAGTGCGGCGCTGACCAGCACGCCGATGGTGGCGAGAATTAGCGCGGGGGTGGCGACGCGGCGGACGTCGCGCCAATCGGTGTCGAGGCCACCGGAAAACAGGATGAAGATCAGGCAGGCGATACCGACGCCCTGGGTCAGCTGATAATTGTCGAACGCGATCCCGCCCGGACCGTCAACGCCAGCGAGCATGCCGAGACTCAGGAAGCCGATCAGCGCCGGCAGGCCGAACCGGCTCGACAGGCTGCCGGCGAAGACCGTGGCCAGCAGCAGGACGCCGAGGATGAGAAGCGCGATTTCGGGGGATACGCTGAGCATTGTTGTCTCTTTGTCGGCAATGGCCGCGAGAAACAAGCCCCATGCTGCAGCCTTTTTGGATTGCGCGGACAAGGGTGGAAGCCTTTTCGGTTCGCAACATACTATTCGCCGCGTCGAGCTTGCGTGCGCCAGCATCTGTTTGCTTCCGGAGATTTGTCGCAAATGTGCTGGAGAATGGTCTCGCAACACCCTCGGAAAGCCGAAAATTCGGGCCCGCAAACGCGCAATTTTTCGCAATGCAGCATGGCTGTTGACTTGGACACGTTGCTTTCCTAAACGGACCGCGCCTTGGCGGGTCGGCCTGTCGTTGTTTGTGGCTCTTTCTGGCGCTCTTCGGGGCTTTTGAGGGATTGAAATGACGGCAAGCGAATCTGATCGTGATCCCCTCGAAGAGGATGTGCGGGTTTCATCGCTGGAAGAGCGGCTGGAACTGGCTCAGAATCGGGAGCGGATCAAAGCGGGGCACCGGAACAAAGGGCCAGACGAAAGTCAGCGGCTCGGCGGGAGGGTGCTGAGCTATTTGATCGGGGGCGTGGCTGGCGGTTTCATACTCGGGTGGATATTCGACACCTGGCTGGAAACGACGCCTTTGTTCCTGTTGCTGTTCTTTGTCCTTGGGGTTGGGGCAGCGTTCAGGAAGATTTATGTGATTTCGAGCCAGCCGGTGAATGACATCGGTACGGCGCTACCAGATGATGACGATTGACGATCAGGGGTTAAACCAGTGGCTACCGAAGGCAAAATTGATCCGATGCACCAATTTGAAGTGCAGCCCATCTTTGATGGCTTCACTTTGTTCGGGCAGCAAATCAGTTTCACGAACAGCGCGCTATGGATGTTCGTTGTCCTGGGGCTGCTTTATGTATTCATGATCGGTGGCATGAAGCGCGAGCTCGTCCCCGGTCGCTGGCAGGTCATGGTCGAGGGCATTGTCGGCTTCATCGATAACCTGATCCTCAACAGCATCGGTCCCAATGGCAAGAAATACACGCCGTGGATCTTCACGCTGTTCATGTTCATTCTGTTTTCCAACCTGCTGGGCATGATGCCGTTCGGCATCATTCCGGGCGTTCACCCGTTCACCGTGACCAGCCAGTTCACCGTTACCGGTCTGCTTGCGGCGATCAGCTTCTCTATCGTCCTGATTGTCGGGTTCTGGAAGCATGGTTTCAAATTCTTCGGCCTGTTCATTCCGCACGGCACTCCGCTGCCGATGATCCCGCTCATCTTCATGGTCGAAGTGCTGTCTTTCCTCGTGCGGCCGTTCAGCCTCGCGTTGCGGTTGTTCGTCGCCATGATCGCTGGCCATATCCTGATCAAGGTGTTCGCTAGTTTCGTTATTCAGGCCATTGATGCCGGCGGCGCAAGCTGGATTATTGCATTGCTCAGCATCATCTTCATCGCCTTTGTCAGCGCGCTGGAGCTTCTGGTCTGTGCCATCCAAGCCTATGTTTTTGCGCTTCTCACTACCTTGTATATTAACGATGCGGAAAATCTTCACTAAGTCACTTTCAATCCCAATTTTTCAATACGGAGTTAAAAAATGAATCTCGCTTCTGCACAAGTAATCGGCGCTGGCCTTGCAGCCATCGGTATCGGCGTTTCTGCTGCCGGTGTTGGTAATGTTTTCGCTTCCTTCCTGGAAGGCGCCCTGCGTAACCCATCTGCGGCTGACGGCCAGCAGGGCCGGCTGTTCATCGGCTTTGCTGCTGCTGAATTGCTTGGTCTGATCGCTTTTGCTGTTGCGATGATGATCCTCTACGCTCCACCAGCTGAAGCACCGGTTGAAGTTATTGCCGCCGAAGCCGTTGTGGCTGACGCACCGGCAGCAATGGAAGCGCCGGCAGCAGCACCAGCTGAATAATTGTCAAAGCGGGCTGGCCATGCCAGCCCGCCTTCGAATTTCCGATTTTTCGTTTCGAACTGTCAGGTGAATAATGCCTCAAATTAGCCAGCTCATGGATGTCTATCTTGGCCAGTTTTTCTGGCTGCTGATCGTCATTGGCGTCATCTATTTCGGCATTGCCAAAAATATGGTGCCAAAGATCAGCAAGACCGTGGATGACCGTCAGAAACGGATTTCCGACGACCTTGCCGCGGCGCAAGCCGGGCAGGACAAGGCTGAACAGATTGAAGCCAATTATCGTGCGAGCATCAACGATGCCCGGGCCGAGGCGGTCAACCTGGTCAGCGAAGCCAAGGCGAAGGTGGCACTGAAGAACGAGGCTGCCATCAAGCGGGCCGAAACCGCCATCAGCAAGAAGGCCGAAGAGGCCGATATCGCGCTGAAGGCAGCCCAGAGCAGCGCCATGACGGAAATCGAAGCCGTGGCTGCCGAAGCGGCACAGGCGATCGTGAAAACGGTCTCCGGTGCGAAAGTTACGGCCACCGAAGCGAAAAAGGCGGTCAAGGCCGCTTTCTAGCGCCTGCTGAAGGAGATAGACCATGCTATTGACGATGTTGGCAGAAGGCGCCGAAGCCAGCGCACTGGGCCTTACCACCACGGGCTGGGTTGCAGTCGGCGTGCTGATTGTGTTCGCGATCATGTTGTGGACCAAGGTTCCTGCGATCATTGCCGGAATACTGGACCGGCAGATCGCGGAAATCCGGCAGAATCTGGATGAAGCGGCCAATTTGCGCAAGGAAGCCGAGGCTCTGAAAGCGGAGTATGAGGCCAAGACGGCCGGGGCGCAGGCCGAAATCGAAGCGCTGATGGACAGCGCCGAAAAAGAAGCCGCGACACTGGTCGAAGAGGCGACGGCCGACGCCAAGGCGCTGATCGCTCGCCGGAAGAAAATGGCCGAAGAGAAAATCGGCGCTGCCGAACGCTCCGCCATTGCCGCGGTTCGGGCCAAGGCCGCAACAGCGGCGACGCAGGCGGCAGAAGCCCTGATCGCTGCGCGTCATGACGCTGCCGCCGACAAGTCGCTCGTCGACAAGGCGATTGGCGACATCGGCAAGACCCTGAACTAATTTGCTCCTCTCCCCCTGAGGGAGAGGAAGAGCTTCTCATGTCCTCTCCTTCAAGCGGAGAGAATTTAATCGCTCTGGCAAATGCCGGTCGAGCATCCTAGATTATTTCCATGTCCAAGGCCGACCGTCCCGATCATCCCAATGCCGCGTCCCGTTTCAACGAGGACAAGGCGACCTATGCCGTGCGCGGGGAGGGGGATGTCCCCGATCTCGAGGCAGGCATGGCGGCGATCCGCGAGGTGCTGAGCACGCTGCCGACGCGGCCCGGCGTCTACCGGATGCAGGACAAGCGCGGCGACGTCCTTTATGTCGGCAAGGCGCGGTCGTTGAAGGCCCGGGTCGGGGCCTATGTGCAGATGAACCGGCTGCCGCACCGCTTGATGCGGATGGTGGCGCAGACCCGTTCGATGACGATTGTCACCACCGGCAGCGAGGCGGAAGCGCTGCTGCTCGAGGCGCAGCTGATCAAGAAGTTCCGGCCCGCCTATAATGTTCTGCTGCGCGACGACAAGAGCTTCCCCTTCATCCTGCTGCGCGAGGGGCATGATTTTCCGCGCATCACCAAGCATCGTGGCGCGCAGCGCGTAAAAGGCCAATATTTCGGGCCATTCGCCAGCGCCGGATCGGTCAACCGGACGATCAACGCACTGCAGAAGCTGTTCCTGCTGCGCTCCTGCACCGACAGCTTCTTTAACAACCGCTCGCGGCCCTGCCTGCTCTATCAGATAAGGCGCTGCTCGGCGCCCTGCGTCGACCGGATCAGCAAGGAAGATTATGCCGAACTGGTCGATGATGCGCGCGATTTCCTGTCGGGCAAGTCGACCGAGGTGCAGCAGAAGCTGGGCGAGGCGATGGAAAAGGCGGCCGATGCGCTCGATTTCGAAATGGCGGCGGTCTATCGCGACCGGCTGAAGGCGCTGACCTTCATCCAGGGCAACCAAGCGATCAACGCGGCCGGACTGCCCGACGCGGATATTTTTGCGCTGGCGGCAAAGGGATCGACCGTCTGCATCCAGGCCTTCTTCATTCGCGGCGGCCAGAACTGGGGCCATCGCAGCTTCTTCCCGGCGCACACCACCAGCGTCGAGGTCGAGGAGGTGTTCTCGAGTTTCCTGATGCAATTTTACGAGCGGATGCCGCCGCCGAAGCTGGTGCTGCTGGATCGGGAGCTGCCGGATGCGGACCTGCTGGCGGAAGCGCTGAGCACCAAGGCCCTCTACCGGGTTAGCGTCTCCAAGCCGCAGCGCGGTGACCGGCGCCGGCTGCTGACCCAGGCCAGCCGCAATGCCGAGGAAGCGCTGGACCGGCGGCTGGCGGAAACCTCCACCCAGTCCAAGATCATGCGGGAAATGGTCGACCTGCTGGAACTGGACGCGGTGCCGGACCGGATCGAGATTTACGACAACAGCCATATCCAGGGCACCAACATGGTCGGCGGCATGGTCGTCGCGGGGCCGGAGGGCTTTCGCAAGAATGCCTATCGCAAGTTTAACATCAAGAATCCCGACATCGCGCCGGGTGACGATTTCGCGATGATGCGCGAAGTGCTCGAACGACGCTTTTCCCGTGCGCAGAAGGAAGACCCAGACCGCGAGAAGGGCGAATGGCCCGATCTGGTGCTGATCGACGGCGGCAAGGGCCAGATGAGCGCAGCGCGCGCCGCGCTGGAGGAAATCGGCGTCGAGGATGTCGTGATGATCGGCGTCTCCAAGGGCCCCGACCGCAATGCCGGGCGCGAAACCTTCCACCTGCCCGACGGCCGCGCGATCAACCTGCCGCCGAACAGCCCGGTGCTCTTCTATCTCCAGCGGCTGCGCGACGAGGCGCACCGCTTCGCCATCGGCGCGCACCGGACCCGGCGGGCGAAATCGGTCGGCCACAGTTCGCTGGATGACGTCCCCGGTATCGGGCCGTCGCGGAAAAAGGCGCTGCTGCTGCATTTCGGCACCGCGCGGGCGGTGAAGAACGCCTCGCTCGACGACCTGCAGGCCGCACCCGGCGTTTCGGCGACGGTGGCGCAGAAGATCTACGACTTTTTCCATGGGTAGTTGAGCTTGTTGCCACAATCGGCCGGTCATGATATTATTGGAACCATGAACGAACACCGCAAGACAGATGCTGTGAAGACCATTATTTCCGGCGAAAAACCGGACGCGGGATATGACGCCTGGTTCCGAACCAAAGTCCAGAATTCGATGGACGAGACGGACAAGGGTGCCAAAACCTATCCGGCGGAAGAAGTATGGGCTAAACTTGGTCTAGATGATTGAATTTTCGTCGGGCGCGCTCAGGGACCTTAAGGACATATTCGACTGGATCGCGCAAGACAGTCCTGCAACGGCCCTTCGGGTAGTGGGTCGGCTCCGGCAGAATATCGAGATCCTGGCTGACTTTCCCCATTTGGGAACGGTTGGCAGGATTGATAAGACCTTCGAATTGTCGGTGACCAGACTGCCCTATATAGTGGTCTATCGTCTCGGCATTCGCGGCGAGCCGGAGAATATCCTGATCGAAGCCATCGTGCATAGCAGTCGAAATTTTCCGTCGGTCGAATGATTTGCCCCATCTCCGCACCTCCGCGATCATCTGTTCGGTCAAGTCGCATGGCGAGCATGGCGCGGTGGTGCGATCGCTGACGCCGGCCAATGGTCTGGTGACCGGCTATGTGCGCGGCGCGCATTCGCGCGTGATGCGGCCGATCCTGATCCCTTCCAATATCGTCCAGGCAGACTACCGGGCGCGGACCGAGGACCAGCTGGCGTCGATGACGGCCGAGCTGCAGCTGAGCCGCGGACCGTTTCTGGGCGAACCGCTGGCCAGCGCGGCGCTCGACTGGGTGACCGCACTGACCGCCGCGGTGCTGCCGGAGGAGCACAGCTATCCGCAGCTCCATTCGGCCCTGTCGGGGCTGCTCGACGCGATCTGTGCAGCCCCTTCCGCCAGGGGCTGGTCGGTGGCGCTGGTCCGCTACGAGTTGCTGCTGCTCTCGGAGCTGGGCTTTGGCCTGGCGCTGGACAAATGCGCGGCGACCGGTTCGATCGACGATCTCGCCTATATCAGTCCGAAGAGCGCGACTGCGGTCAGCGCGGCCGCCGGCGCGCTCTACAAGGACCGGCTGCTGCCGCTCCCCGCTTTCCTGAGAGAGCCGGTGACGCCGGAATGGGAGGATATATTCGACGGCCTGCGGGTCACCGGATTCTTCCTCAAGCGCCATTTTTTCGAGGACCGCCGAAGGGATGTGATGGCGGCGCGATCGGTATTGGTCGACCGTCTGAAAAGGGTGGTTGCGTAAGCGCGCGTTTCTCGGCAGGAACGGCGCGCTTACAGGAAGGAATATTCATGCATATTGCGGTGCTTGCCGGCGACGGCATCGGTCAGGAAATCATGGTCGAGGCGCTGCGCGTGCTGGAAGCCCTCGATCTGCCCGACCTGCGCCTCGATCATGCCGATGTCGGCGGCGTCGCCTATCGCAACCATGGCCATCCGCTGCCGCCGGAGACGCTGGAACTGGCGAAATCGGCCGATGCCATCCTGTTCGGGGCGGTGGGCGATCCGGAGCTGGACGGTCTGCGCCGCGAGCTGCGGGTCGAGAGCGCCGTCCTCGGCCTGCGCAAGGAATTGCAGCTGTTCGCCAATCTGCGACCGGCCAAGGCCTTTGCCGGTCTCGAGAATCTATCGGCGCTGAAGCCGGAGATCGCCGGCGCGATTGACCTGCTGATTCTGCGCGAACTGACCGGTGATGTCTATTTCGGCGAAAAGGGCCAGCGCGAGACCGCGACCGGCCGTCGCCAGGGCTATGATATCATGGCCTATGACGAGGACGAGGTGGCGCGCATCGCCCATGTCGCGTTCAAGGCAGCGCAGGGGCGGCGCAAGAAGCTCTGCTCGGTCGACAAGGCCAATGTCCTGCAGACCTCGGTGCTGTGGCGCGCGGTGGTCGAGGAAGTGGCCGCCGGCTATCCCGACGTCGAGCTCAGCCACATGTATGTCGACAATGCCGCGATGCAGATGGTCCGCAATCCCGGCCAGTTCGACGTGATGCTCACCGGCAATCTGTTCGGCGACATCCTTTCCGACCAGGCCAGCATGTGCGTCGGCTCGATCGGCCTGCTGGCCTCGGCCTCGCTGGGCGAAGGCACACGAGGCCTGTACGAGCCGATCCACGGCAGCGCGCCGGATATTGCCGGGCAGGGCATAGCCAATCCCTGCGCGATGATATTGTCGGCGGCGATGATGCTGCGGCACAGTTTCGGCATGGACGCGGCGGCCGAGCGAGTGGAAGCGGCCGTTGCCGCCGTCCTCGCGCAAGACGTGTTGGGCCATGATCTTGGCGGCGACGCCTCTACCACGCAAATTGGCGACGCTGTTGTTGCCCAACTGACAGACGACTAGGAAGAAGCATGAAGAGACATACCGGCCAGAACCGATCGGTGACCAAGAACTGGCGCCCGGCGACCCAGGCGATCCGCAGCGGCACGATGCGCAGCGAGTTCGGCGAGACATCGGAAGCGCTGTTCCTGACATCGGGCTACAGCTACGACTGCGCCGAAGATGCGGCGGCCCGCTTTGCCGGGGAACAGGAGGGCATGACCTACAGCCGCCTGCAAAATCCGACCGTGCAGATGCTGGAAGAGCGGATCGCGATCATGGAAGGCGCGGATGCCTGCCGCGCCACCGCCTCGGGCATGGCGGCGATGACCGCGGCCTTGCTCTGCCAGCTGGAAGCCGGCGACCATGTCGTCGCCAGCCGGGCGTTGTTCGGATCGTGCCGCTGGCTGACGGACAGCCTGCTGCCGAAATTCGGGATCGAAACCACCGTGGTCGATGGCCGCGACCTGGAAAACTGGGAACGGGCGATCACGCCGAAGACCAAGGTCTTCTTCTTCGAGACACCAGCAAACCCGACCATGGACGTCATCGATATCCGCAGCGTGTGCGATATCGCCCGGGCCAAGGGCATCACGACCGTGGTCGACAATGCGTTCGCCACCAACGTCCTGCAGCGGCCGATGGAATATGGTGCCGATGTGGTCGCCTACAGCGCCACCAAGATGATGGACGGCCAGGGCCGGGTGCTGGCCGGTGCGGTCTGCGGCAGCGAGCAATTCATCGAGGAAACCCTGCTGGCCTTCACCCGCAACACCGGGCCGACGCTGAGCGCGTTCAACGCCTGGGTGGTGCTCAAGGGACTCGAGACGCTCGACCTGCGCATCCGGCGGCAGAGCAGCAACGCGGTCGAAGTCGGCAAGTTTCTGGAGCAAAGGGTGGAGAAAATCCTGCACCCGGGCCTGCCCAGCCATCCGCAGCACAATCTCGCAATGAGCCAGATGGAAGCCGCCGGGCCGATCTTCTCGCTCTATGTCGGCGGTGGCCGCGCACGGGCGCACGCCCTGCTCAACGGCCTGAATCTGATCGATATTTCCAACAATATCGGCGACAGCCGCTCGCTGATGTGTCACCCGTCCTCGACCACCCATCACGGGCTGGGCGAGGAGGCACGGGTCGAGATCGGGATTACCGAGGACATGCTGCGGATCAACGTCGGGCTGGAAGATCCGGTCGATTTGATCGAGGACCTTGATCAGGCCCTTTCGTCGGTCGGGCTTTAACCCTATATCATGCTCATGGAATCATTCTTCCCCTTTGCCGAGACCACCGAGGGGGTTACCGTCCGGGTTTCGGTGACCTTTTTGCCGGAGCAATCCGACATCGGTGGCGAGCGATGGTTCTGGGCCTATCATATCCGGATCGAGAACCACCGCGACTCGGCGGTGCAGCTCTTGACCCGCCACTGGCGGATCAACGACGAACGGGGCGGGCTGCAGATGGTCGACGGCGAGGGCGTGATTGGCGAACAGCCGGTCATCCAGCCCGGCAAGTCGCATGACTATGTCTCGGGCTGTCCGCTCAATACACCCAGCGGATCGATGGAGGGCCATTTCGTCATGGTCGGCCGTGCCCCGCCTGCCTTCGAGGTCCGCATTCCCCATTTTCCGCTCCCCGAACCGACTGTCGGGCAATGAAGAGAACCCATTTGCCGCTGAACGGACTGCGCGTGCTCGATGCCGCCGCCCGGCATCTCAGCTTCACCAAGGCGGCGGATGAGCTGGCGGTAACCCCGGCAGCCGTGGGCCAGCAGATCCGCGCGCTGGAAGATATGCTCGGCGTGGTGATGTTCCGCCGGACCCCCAAGGGACTGGAACTGACCGACGAGGCATCCGCCGGCCTCGACGCGCTCCGCTCGGGCTTCCTGCAGTTTGAAGAGGCGGTCCGCGCGATGCAGTCGGGCCAGTCCTCGCACAAGCTGACCATTGCCGCGCCCCGCGACTTCACCCAGAAATGGCTGAACGAGCGGCTGTCCCGCTTTTCCGCCGACAATCCGGATACCAGCTTCGCACTGGTGGCGGCCGACAATGAGATCGACTTTACCGAGGCCAATCTCGACGTCGCGGTCTGGCTTGGCGACGGCCCGGGACAGCATGAGGGCAAGATGCTCGGCGATACCGTCTTCGTGAAAATCGCGGCCCCGGGTGCGAACAGCGGCAACAAGATCGACTGGCCCGGCTGCCCGATTTCGGAGGGCGAGGACAGCCTAATGCGGGTTGCCGATGGCGGCCTTGCGATCGAAGCGGCAGCCAACGGCTTCGGCTATGCCTGGGTCCCCAGGATGCTGGTGCAGCGCGATCTCGCCGCCGGGCGGGTGGAAATCATCGGCGAAGACAGCGTGTCCTCGCGTGGATACTGGCTGATGGCGCCGCTGCCGCAATGGCGGCAGCAGAAGGTCAGGGCGCTGGTGGAGGCGCTGGCAGCGGCCTAGCTTGTCAGTTCCTTCCGTACGGCGTAGTAACAGGCGTGGGGTGGGGGACTTGCTATGACGAGACTCGGACTATGGGTGGCAGCTGCGCTGCTTTTTGCCGCTTCCGGCGCCCAAGCGCAAAAGGTTGCCTTGATCATCGGCAACGCGGGATATCTCAACACCAGCCCTCTGGAAAATGCCGACGACGATGCCAATCTCGTGGCCGAGGCGGCGAAGAAGGCGGGCTTTGATGACGTTACCATTGCCCTCGATCAGTCCGTCGACGACTTTCGCCTTACCTTGCGGAGGTTCCGGGAAAAGGCCGATGGTGCCGATATCGCTCTTGTCTACTATGCCGGTCATGGTCTGGAAGGGCAGGGAGAAAATTGGCTGGTTCCCACCGATGCAGAGCTGAATTCCAGCTTTGACCTGCCGTTTGAAACGATCAATCTCAACCGCCTGATGGAAACCGTCGCCGGCGCCCAGGTACGGGTGGTTGTGCTGGATGCCTGCCGCAACAATCCTTTTGCAAACAGCTGGCGCGCCGGATCGCGCGCCGTGACCCGAGGCTTGGCGGGTATTGACGTAGATGATGTGCTGGTGATCTATGCCGCTGCGCCGGGCCAGACCGCCAGCGATGGCGAAGGCGCAAATTCTCCCTTCGCGCTGTCACTGGCCAGCCGCCTTCCGGAACCCGGTCTCCCGCTGCAATTGCTTGGCGGAACCGTGCGGGATGACGTGCTGAAGGCAACCGGGGGCAAGCAGCGGCCCTTTGTCAGCGCCAGTATCACGGGTACGCCAATCTATCTGATCCCGAGAGCAGCCGAGCCGACAGCAGCGTCGGTCTCTACCGGCAGCTCGGCATCAGGCATAAACCAGGCCGAGCTGGAAAGCATTACCTGGCGCGGTGCCCTCGCTACCGACAGCGTCAGCGCCTTCACGACCTATTTGTCGCTGTTTCCGGGCGGCGAACATGCACTCTTGGCGGCCCAGAAAATTTCGGCGTTGCTGGCCTCGCCCGTGGCGCTGGCAAAGCCAGGCGGAACCACGGCTCCCGGCTCCGGAAAAGCTCTCAGGGTTTCCAGCATCGTTATCCAGAATGTCAAACTGACCGGGTTCATGGGTCTGCCCGATGACCTGTTTCTGCGGTTCAACAATGGCGAGCGATATCCGGATGGCGGCGGCAAATACAAGACATTCAAGAAGGGCGACAGCTGGATGATCGGCGAGACCTTCGAGCTGACCGATCCGGTGGTCTTCAAGGTGATGGAGCATGACACGATCGGCGGCCATGATACGATCGGCACGGTCGTGGTCAGCTCCATGCCCGGAAAATATACCCAGACCATGAACGGCGACCGGAGCGAATATGTCATCACCTATGAGGTGAGCCCGGCCGAATAGAGCAGAGGACCGGAGGCCTTAGCCTGTCACTCTGCCAGCAGGTTCACCAGACGGGTGGTGAGGCTGAGCAGTTCGCTTTCCTGCAATGATTGTTCCGGGTTGTTCCAATTGACCGACACGGCATAGCCTTTGCCTTCGGTCGACCGCAGCAGAAAATTATAGGACAGGACGCCCGGTTCCGATCCGCCCTTGTAACCGAAATAACTCCATTTGCGCGCGGCATCCTGGCCAATGCCCGGGTTGACGGAGAGAATGGCCAGCGTTTGCGGACTGGCATTGCGGTGCAGGAACCCGAGCAGCCGGGCCATGTCCTGCGGCGTGGCAAACCATTCCAGCTGGTCGATATAATTGGGTTTGCTGGTCAATATGCGGAAATCCAGGCTTTCGAGCGTAAGCGCCTTGTCGAATTCCGCCAGCAGCTTTTCCCGCTCGCCCGGGCTGCTGGACAGAAATCGGTCCCGTCGTTCGGCATGGCCGGGCATTTTCAGGGCGGAGGCCTGGCGCGTCATCAGAAACGGGCGCAATTCCGATGGTTCGTGGTGGCCCGCGGCCCGCACGATCTCCGACAGTCTCTCTTGCCCTAGCACCCTGATCAGCGTGTCCGTGGCGCTGTTGTCGCTGACCGAGATCATCAAGGTCGCCAGCGTGTGCAGCGTAACCGGTGCATCGTCGGGCCAGTCCTGACTGACCCCGGACGGATGGGACTTTGGTCCCAGTTGCACCACGTCGGACCATTTCCGTTCGCCCGTGCGCACCGCGCGGTCGAGTTCCGCCAGTATGTAAAGCTTGAAGGCGGATGCGATGGCATAGCGTCCGTCCGGATCGATCGTGGCCAGCGGTGGCGCTGCGGGGCCGTCCAGCGGCTGGATCAGCACGCCCTGGCGACCGGGAAGCGCTTCGATCATGGCGAGCAGTTCGTCGACCGAAGCGGCAGCGGCTTCGAAGCCGGTCAGCAACAGGCCGGAAATCCGGTGCGGCGAGCCGGCCTCGAGCGCCAGCGTGACGGTTCCGATGGCCCTTTCAAAGCGGATCCGGACGGTCGCGGAATTGGCGTTCTGCGGCACGATCGATTCGATGGCCAGCGGCTTGCCGTGCTGCGCCCTGACCTGAGCTGTGAGCACGCGAAACTGGGCAGGGGGGACCGCATTGCGGAAATTCTCGTCGAACACCCCGGCTTCGATTTCGGCGCCTTGCAACAGGCGCAACACGTCATCGGCGCGCGCCTCGAGCTGTTCGGATATGACGGGCCGGGTCTGCGCCATGGCCGGCTCTGCCCTCGACACCAGCGAGCAGCTCACAAGACACAGGGCAATAGCGGAAAGAAAGCGCACGATGGTCATCCTCTCGGTTGGTGGCCGGAAGACAATTGTTAGGCATCGATCACGTCCTCATCAAGGCTCGCTGCATTTTGCTGGATGAAGTTGAACCGGTGTTCCGGATTTTTCCCCATCAAGCGGTCGACCAGATCCTTGACGCCGGCGCGCTGCTCATATTCCTGGGGCAGCGTGACCCTGAACAAGGACCGGGTTTCCGGGTCCATCGTCGTTTCCTTGAGCTGGTTCGGATTCATCTCGCCAAGGCCCTTGAAACGGCTGACCTCGACCTTCTTGCCCTTGAACGGGCCGTTTTCGATCGCGGCGCGGGCGCGTTCGTCCTGCGCATAATGGCTCTTGCCGCCGGCGCTGATCCGGTAGAGCGGCGGGCGGGCGAGGAACAGATGGCCCTGGCGGACCAGTTCCGGCATTTCCTGGAAAAAGAAGGTCATCAGCAGCGTCGCGATATGGGCGCCGTCGACGTCAGCGTCGGTCATGATGATCACCCGCTCATAGCGCAGATTGTCTGGATCACAGTCCTTGCGGGTGCCACAGCCGAGCGCCAGGATCAGATCGGCGATTTCGCTATTGGCAAATATCTTGGCGCTGTTCGCCGATGCGACATTGAGGATCTTGCCGCGGATCGGCAGGATCGCCTGCGTCTTGCGGTCGCGCGCCTGCTTGGCCGAGCCGCCGGCGCTGTCGCCCTCGACGATGAATATCTCTGTCCCCGCCGGGTCATTGCCGGAACAGTCGGTCAACTTGCCGGGCAGGCGAACCTTGCGGCCCGAGGTGGCGGTCTTGCGCTTGACCTCGCGCTCTGCCTTCCGCTTCAGCCGCTCGTCCATCCGCTCCATGACGAAGCCGAGCAGCGCCTTGCCGCGATCCATATTGTCGGTGAGAAAATGGTCGAAATGGTCGCGTATCGCATTCTCGACGAATTTCGTGGCCTCGGGCGAGGTCAGTCGGTCCTTGGTCTGACTCTGGAACTGCGGGTCGCGAATGAACACCGACAGCATCATTTCGCCGCCGGAGATGATGTCGTCGGCGGTCAGCTGCGCCGCCTTCTTGACCTGGACCAGTTCGCCAAAGGCGCGCAGGCCGCGGACCAGCGCGTTGCGCAGGCCGGTTTCGTGGGTGCCGCCATTGGGCGTGGGATGGTGTTGCAATACCAGCTGTAGCTGCCGTCGGTCCAGATCGGCCAGGTGATCGCCCATTCGACCCGGCCTTCATTGTCGGGAAAATCCTGGCTGCCGGCGAAGAAATCGGTGGTGACGCATTCCCGGCCCCCCAGCTGTTCGCGCAGATGGTCGGACAGGCCGCCGGGGAATTGGAACACCGCTTCCGCCGGCACATCGTCGCTGGCCTGGCTGGGGTCGCATTTCCAGCGAATCTCGACGCCTGCGTAGAGATAGGCCTTGGACCGCGCCAGCTTGAACAGTCGCGCCGGCTTGAAGCGGTTGCCCTCGCCGAAAATCTCGACGTCGGGGACGAAGGAGATGCTGGTGCCGCGGCGGTTCTGGGTGGTGCCGACCTCCTCCAGCTTCGAGGTCGCGAGACCCTGAGAGAAGGTCTGGCGATACAGCGTCTTGTTGCGCGCGACCTCGACGACCGTGTCCGACGACAGGGCGTTGACGACGGAGACGCCGACCCCGTGCAGGCCGCCCGAGGTGGCATAGGCCTTGTCGGAAAACTTGCCGCCCGAATGCAGCGTCGTCATGATCACTTCGAGCGCCGACTTGCCGGGAAACTTCGGGTGCGGATCGACCGGGATGCCGCGGCCATTGTCGCTGGCGGTCAGCCGGTTGTCGGCGTCGAGCGTGATCTCGATCCGGCTAGCATGGCCCGCGACCGCCTCGTCCATGCAATTGTCGATGACCTCGGCCGCGAGATGGTGCAGAGCGCGCTCGTCGATCCCGCCGATATACATACCCGGCCGCTTGCGGACAGGCTCCAGCCCTTCCAGAACCTCGATTGCCGAGGCATCATAGTCACCGGTTTTGGAATGGCTTGGCGGGTTGGACCCGAACAGATCATCAGACATGGACGATCCTATAAGAGGGCAGGACTCACACTGGCAAGAGACTTATGCGGTCTCTGGCCAGCGCGTTGAAAAATCACGGGATTTGGCGGGTTGCCTAGCGGACGCGCGGGCCGCCGAAGGGCAGCGGCGGCGGCGCGCGACGGGCACCGCGGGGCAGCTGCGCCTGGAACGCGCGACCACAATGCTCGACGCAATAGGGAAAGCCCGGGTTCACTTCCTCGCCGCAGAAATGGAAGTCGGGTTCACCCGGATGATTGATCGGCCAGCGGCAGATCTTGTCATTGAGGTCGAGCAGGCTGGTCTTGTCGGCAATCTCGTCGCTCGGCTTGGCCGGAACCAGACGGCGCGGCGGGGCCGGCGGAATCGGAGCCTGCTGGTCGCCGGGACCCTGGCGGAGGAAGCCGCCGGGGCCGACGGACACGATCTTCGGGCCGTCATGCTTGGGCTGGCGCGCCTGCTGCGCGGCATGGGTGCGGGCGGCCGGGGTTGGTGGCGGCATCGCGCGGCGAGCGACATGTTCTTCCTTCGGCGTGTCGGCCGCAGCGGTCTTGGCCGCGGGCTTCTTGGCCTTGGCCGCCGGCTTGGCGCTTTTCTTGGCCTGTGGCTTGGCCTTTACCGGGGAAGGGCGGGACTTGAGTCCAAGGCGGTGGGCCTTGCCGATCACGGCGTTGCGGCTGACGCCGCCCAGTTCTTCCGCGATCTGGCTGGCGGTCAGACCTTTTTCCCACATATTCTTCAGCGAATCGATCCGCTCATCCGTCCAAGCCATGCAAAGTCCCAATCATTTCCGAGTTGTGGCGATATAGGGTCGCCGGGGTGATTATACAACCACGATAATGCCACGGATTGGCGCGATATGGCTTGTGATTGGCGCTGCGAGCCGATAGGCGGAACCAATATGCTGGACCAAACCAAAAATAACCGAACAGACGGCGAGACAATGGCTGCAACCCGCTTTTCCGAGCCCGGGGTGCCGATCATCCGCGGGGTCAACTGGGGCGGATTCACCGCGCTCTACTGGAAAGAGGTTCGCCGGTTTTTCAAGGTGCAGCTGCAGACCGTCTGGGCGCCTTCGATCACCACCTTGCTGTTTCTGGTCATCTTCACCGTGGCCATGGGCCGCGGCGACCGCAGCGTCATGGGCGCGCCGTTCGCCGATTTTATCGCGCCCGGCCTGATCTGCATGGGCATGCTGCAAAATGCCTTTGCCAACAGCAGCTTCTCGATGCTGGTCGGCAAGATCCAGGGCACGATCATCGACTATCTGACGCCGCCCCTGTCGGTCGGCGAGCTGCTGGCGGCGCTGGTCACGGCCTCGATGACCCGCGCCTTTCTGGTCGGTTTTGCGGTCTGGCTGGCGATGTTCCTGTGGCCCGGGGTTAGCGTCGGGGTGTCCCACTGGTGGGCGGTGCTCTGGTTCGGCATCATGGGCTCGGCGATGCTCTCATTTCTCGGCGTGCTGACCTCGATCTGGGCAGAGAAGTTCGACCACGCCGCTGCGGTTACCAATTTCGTGGTCGCGCCGCTGGCGCTATTATCCGGCACCTTCTATTCGATCGACCGGCTGGCGCCGACCTTTCAGGCGGTCAGCCACGCCAACCCGTTTTTCTACGCGATTTCGGGGTTCCGCTATGGCTTCCTCGGCGTGGCCGACTCACCGATACTGGTGGGCGCGCTGGTGCTGCTTGCGATCAACGTCGGGCTGGCGCTGGTCTGCTATTTTCTGCTGAAATCGGGCTGGAAGATCAAGTCCTGACCGCTCGCCGGCTAGTGCCGGTGAATGCGGTGCAGCTTGTATTTTCCGCCCTCGGTCGCGTGGAACAGGCGCGCCACGTCGGGATGCCCCACCGGTTCGCCGCTGTCGTCGGACAGCAGGTTCTGCTGGCTGACATAGGCCACATAGCTGCCATCGGCATTTTCCGCGAACAGATGGTAGAATGGTTGGTCTCTGGGCGGCTGCAGGTCCTTGGGGATGGCTTCGTACCATTCCTCGCTGTTGGCGAACACCGGGTCGATATCGTAGATCACCCCCCGAAAGTCGAATATCCGGTGGCGAACGACATCTCCGATCGCGAAGCGCGCATCCAGGATGGCAGGCGTGTCGGGTGGCAACGGATTGCCGGACTTGTAGGGATCTGCTGAATTCATACCCATAATTTAGGCGTTTCGGAAGCAGATGCAAGCACTGCATCGGAATCGCGGAGCGAAGCGGCCGGCGATCGGCTTCACTGCAAGCGTGGCCGCCCGCATGCAATCGCCTGGCTGCCGGATCAACGTCGTCGCGGCGTTATTTTACAACAGATAATATTGGTTATTGCAAATGCTAATGATTCGCAATAGTAGCCCCACATCAATATAAATCTGAGCGAAAACAATGCCACTTCTGAAAACTGCGATTTTGTGCGCGACCGCGCTTGCTCCTGTGCCAGCCATGGCCGCAAGTGCTGCGGCGGATGCGGAGCAGCGCACCATCATCGTCACCGGAGCACTGGAAGAGGGCAGTACGGCCACCAAGACCGATACGCCGATGATCGAGACGCCGCAGCCGATCACCGTGATCGACGACCAGCTCTATCTGGCGCAGGGCGCGGTCAGCATTGGCGACACGCTGAACTATGTCGCGGGCGTGACCACCAATCCTTACGGACCCGACAGCCGGGTCGATGGCGCCTTCGTGCGCGGCATCAATGCCCTGCAGTTCCGCGACGGCATGCGCGACATTTTCAGCTATTATGCCAGCATCCGCTCCGATCCCTATAATTTCGACCAGGTCGAGCTGGTTCGCGGCCCCGCCTCCGTGCTGTTCGGTCAGGGAGCACTCGGCGGGATCGTCAATCTCGTGTCAAAACGGCCTGAATTCGAGGCGAGCGGCGAAGCCTCGATCCGCTATGGCTCGTTCGACCGCAAGGAAGCGCTGGTCGACGTGACCGGTCCGCTGAGCGACACTGTCGCCGCGCGGCTGGTGGCGCGGGTGCGCGATGCCAACACGCAAACCGACTATGTGCCCGACGACCGGGTGATGATCTCGCCCTCGGTCACCTTCAAGCCGTCTCCCGACACTGACTTCACGCTGATCGGCCTCTATCAGGAAGACGACGGCGGCTCGACCTCGCAATTCCTGCCGCTGGTCGGAACGATCCTGCCCAATCCCAACGGCCAGCTGCCCAACAACCTGTTCATCGGCAAGCCGGGCTGGGATCGCTATGACGGCCGCCTGCTGCAGGGAACCGCCCTGTTCGAGCATCGTTTCGGCGAGACGGCGAAGCTCAATCTCAAGGCGCGCTATATCGACAGCGACCTGACCTATTTCACCCATTATCCGAACAGCTATTCCAACCCCGCCAATCCCTACGTACTGCTCGACCCCGTCACCGGCCTGCCGGTGCTCGACGCAGATGGCGTGCCGCTGCCAGACCCGGAGCAGCGCACGATCGGACTCTACTCGAGCGGCAGCATCGCGCGGATGGAAATTTTCTCCACCGACAACAATGTCCAGTTCAACTTCAACACCGGCTCGGCGATTGAGCATACATTGCTCGCGGGGATCGATTACAGCTACAACACGGTCCACAAGACGGATGGGTTTGCGACCGAATATTTCGATATCTACGATATCGATTATGACGCGCTGTCCGACTATGGCGGCGGCCTGCCTGCGCCGAGCTATGTCTCGGAGGATGTCGAGCAGGACCAGCTCGGTCTCTATGTCCAGAACCAGATGCGATTCTTCGACCGCGTGTCGGTCGTGCTTGGCGCCCGGCGCGACTGGACCAGCGCGCAGAGCATGGGCGGTCCGACCCGGCATGATGCCGCGACGACCTTTCGCGCTGGCGTGATTGCCGAAATTATCGACGGCGTCTCGCCCTTCTTCAGCTACACCGAGAGCTTCGAACCGATCGCCGGCACCGCCAGCAACGGCAGCGCCTTCATTCCCAAGTCGGGCCGCCAGTTCGAGGCGGGGATCAAGTTCCATCCGACCGATGCGATCCTGATGACCGTCACCGGCTATCATATCAAGGAAAGCA
Source organism: Parasphingorhabdus sp. (assembly GCF_036964565.1). Classification (GTDB taxonomy): domain Bacteria; phylum Pseudomonadota; class Alphaproteobacteria; order Sphingomonadales; family Sphingomonadaceae; genus Parasphingorhabdus. Next base: position 196,064 of record NZ_JBALTN010000002.1, read on the forward strand.
ACCGGCCGGTGTCGGACGACAGCACCGCCGATCCGTTCGACCAGATCCAGATCGGGTCGCTGGTGTCGAAGGGCGTCGAGTTTGAAGGTACGGCGGCGTTGTCCGGCAATCTCAACATCATCGCCAATGCCAGCTATAACGAGGCCGAAGAGGCGGGCACCGGGCGTCAGCTCGACAATGTCCCGAAATTCAACGCCTCGCTCTGGGCCACCAAGGGCATCGATCTGGGCAATGACACCGCGCTGCTGCTCGGTGGCGGCGTGCGCCATGTCGGCAAGAACCGTTCGTTCGGCCCGGCCTTTCCGGCGGGCATACTGACGCCCTCCTATACGCTGGTCGATGCGCTGGCCGAAGTCACCTATGCCCGCTGGAGCTTTGCGGTCAACGCGACCAACCTGTTCGACAAGCGGCATTATTCGGCCTGTCTGGCGCGCGGCGACTGTTTCGTCGGCGCCGAACGCAATGTCATGGGCACGCTGAGCTACCGTTTCTGATGGCCGCGGAGAGTCTCTTTGTCGCAGCAACCGGCGGCGCCATGGCGGCGGTGGCGGTGTTGCGCCTCTCCTGGGCGAGGCCACGGCGATCGGCCGCGCTTAACGCCGCCGGCTGGCTGCTGCTCGCCCTGTCGGTGACGGCAGGCTGGGCTTATGCCGGGGCATGGGGTGTATCAATCCTGTCGCTCTGGGCGATGGGCGCGGCCTTTGTCGCGCTCGCCATCGCGGCATGGACGTCGCCGCCGGCCCGGCGCAAGGCCTCCACCCGCCGCGCCGGCATGCTGCCCGAAGCGGGCGAGCCGATGCGGCTCGGCAGGCGCATTGCCACTTTTGTGATCGTCGTGCTGGCGGGGATGATCGCGGCCATTGCGCTGGGACTCGCGACCCGCTGGCTCGCCTTGTTGGTCGGGGCCAGTGAGGCCAATGCCAATGTGCTGGCATTGTTTGTTGTCCCGCTTGGCTGGACCCTGCTGGTCTTCCTGATCCTGATGAGTGAAAGCCGCAAGCGCCAGTTCGCCATCCTGGCCGCTGCCTTCGCCACCGCCATCCCATCGCTAGTAAGCGGGAGTCTGTCATGAGCAAAGCCATCGAACCGGGGACGGTGAAGAAATCCCTGTCCGCCCATGCCGCAATCGGCCTGATCGCCGGAGCTCTGCTCTATATCATCTCACTGACCGGGACAGTCGCGGTTTTCTATCAGGAGCTGCAGCGCGTCGAGCAACCGACCGCCCCGGAAATGGCCGCGATCGCGCCGGAAGCGGTGCAGCGCGGCATCGAGGCGGTGCTGGCCAGTGAAGCCGGCAAGCCGACCACGACCCATCTCTATGTCCATCTTCCGGTCGAGGACATGCCCCGCGCGACCGTCACCACCGATACCCAGGCGCAGCATCTGACGCCGGAGGGCACGATGGCCGGGCCGGAAGAAATCGCCTGGTCGGACTTTCTGGTGCAGCTCCATTATACGCTCAATCTGCCCGTGCTGATCGGCATCACCATCGTCGGGATCCTGGGCGTGATGATGCTGGCGTTGGTGGTCAGCGGCGTGGTCGCCCATCCGCGCATCTTCCGCGATGCCTTCCGCCTGCGCGCCCGCAACGGCAACGGCACCGGGCTGGCCGACTGGCACAACCGGCTGAGCGTCTGGACGCTGCCTTTCACCGTAGCAATCGCGCTGACCGGCGCGCTGATCGGATTGGCAAGCGTTGCCGCCTACGCAATCGCCGCGGATGACTATGACGGCGATGTCGAGGCGGTCTATGGTCCGATCTTCGGCGCGGAAGGCGAGCCCGACCCGCGGCCGGCGCCGGCACCCAATGTCGCGGGCGCGCTGGCGCACATGGCAGAGGCCTATCCCGAGGTTGAGGTGACCTACGCCATTCTTCACGATCCGCTGACCAGAGGCCAGCATGTCCAGATCGTCGGTGCGCACGACCGCAGGCTGATCTTTGGTGAATATTATGCGTTCAATGCCGATGGCGGCTTCGAGCATAGCGCCGGGCTGTCCGATGGCGAGCTCGGGCAGCAGGCGTCCGCCTCGACCTATGATTTGCACTTCGGCACCTTCGGTGGCCTGCCGGTCAAGCTGGCCTATGTGCTGTTCGGGGTTGCGCTGACGGCTATTTGCGGAACCGGCACCTATATCTGGCTTGGCAAGCGCCGGCGGCGCGGTATCGAGGAGCCCGGGCTGCGCGGGGCTTGGCATGGCCTGATCGTCGGTACGCCCGCGGCCTTGCTCCTGTCCTTTGTCGCCAGACTGCTGCTGGGCAATGAAGCAAGCTTTGCTGCTGTCTTCTGGCTTTGCCTGCTCGCCGCCATCGTCGTCGGAGGGCTGATCGCGCAACGAAACGTGGCCGCCAGCTAGCAGGCACGAGTGCGGCGGCCCGGTGGCCGGATGATTCCCTGTCGTCTATTGCGATAAAAAAGCCCCGTGCGGATGCACGGGGCTTGATTGGCTTGTTGGTATTGGTGCGGGAAATTGTCGGTTCAGTAGGACCGTTCGAACTCGTCGATTTCACGCTCCGCTTCATCTTCGGCGCGGCCATATTTTTCCTGGATCTTGCCAGCAAGAATTTTGCGGTCGCCATTGATCTGGTCCAGTTCGTCATTGGTCAGTTCGCCCCATTTCTTCTGGACGTTGCCTTTGACCTGTTCCCAGTTTCCCTTGATTGTGTTCTCGTTCATATCTTGTCTCCTTTATGTTGGGGTTACCCAATCAATGACTGGGGAGCGGTTTTGGTTCCGTTTGAAACGATAATAATCGGGAAAGCGGCGTCTCTTCGAGGCACATGAAATTTCCGGTGCCATTGATTTTCGCGGCCCCGATTTCTGCAAGCAGCAAAGGCGCGGAACCTAATTTCCGATCTCGCGTAACTTCATGTATAAAAGCGAAAGCGGGAATCCAGCGCCCGTTCGAAAAATCTGCAATTGCAAATAGGAGAAGTGGAGATGAAAAGACATATTGCGATGCTCGCCGGCATTTCGCTGCTCGCCGCCTGTCAGGCGGAAGAGCGCGGTGCCGATGGTTCTGGCCAGCCGATGGCAGAAAATACGGATACCATGAACGACGCCGCCAATTCAGCCAATTCGGACGAGATACTGGCGAAGAAATCGCTTGCCGGGATGGACCAGGCTGGCGCGGATATCGATCCGACGGACGGCAAGAATGATGAACTGAACCAGGATATAACGCTGCCCGCCAAGTCCCGCTACGCCACCTATTATCTGGGCAGCTATGCGCCAAAGGGACAATGCGCCGGTTCGGAACAATATCTCGAGCTGGATCAAGCCAAGGTCACCTATGGCGAAACCGCGTGCATGATCAAGGGCATCACCGGCGACGGGTCGAGCCTGACCGTCAGCCTCAACCAGTGCAAGGCAGAAGGGCAGAATGCGTCTGATCGCTCCTATCGCCTGGATTTGCCGAAGATGGACCAGCTGAAACTCTCGGGTGCCGCGAACGCGGACCTGGTACGTTGCGGGTCCAAGGGCTGAGCGCCTTGGGGACTTCGTAGGGCTGCACTATGAACGATAGTCTGAGATAGATTCGCTGTCGCGCGAAATGGGCTTTCCTACATCTCAGTCTGTCTGGTACGCATGGCGCTATCGGTCCCCGGCGGCATGAAGATTTTCGTCCGGCGCGATTCGTTGCCTGGTCCCCGCCTGTTCTCTGGTCAGGCGTTGGTGAAACTCATCTGTCATCCATCCCCGTTCAGGGGAATAAGGGAATAGCCCTTTGGGGGGTGTGACCCCGTGTGACCCTGACAATATCATTGGCGGCATCATTGCCGCCGACAGGGAGACACGTTCCTTGAGCTCCTTGTCGAAATGCTTGATATTATATGGGATTGGCGAATTCGGCGGGCTTCTGGCCGCCATTCTGTCAGTGGAGGTGCGTTAGGGATTCGAACCCTAGATACCATTGCTGGCATACCGCATTTCGAGTGCGGCGCTTTCGACCACTCAGCCAACGCACCTCATGACGGGGCCGCATGTAGCGATCATCCGGCAGTGCTGCAACCCATATTGGAGCGTCCGCTGAAATCCTTCCCCACCAGAGAAGATCGGCACGGGCAGGGGGGCATAGTTGCTCTGGGCTTTGTCGTTGCTTCCGACAATCAAACCCGTCACCTCGTGATTATGCGGCGCGCAATGTCGAATCTGTCTTGAACTTTCCGCTTGGCGTCTCCACTTCGTTTACCTTCCAATGCTTCCATATTTGAGAGTTTCGCATTTGTCCCAACCGGCTGCCGAGATCGATTGTCAGCGTCATCCCGCGTGGATGGCTCGGCTGGTCCTGAGCGGCTGGTTGATCCTTGCCAGCCTCGGGCTGGCCGCGCAGTTCGATACCCAATGGGGTCTCGGCCCCGGGCAGAATGACGAGCCGTCGGCGGTCATGGCAAAGGCGGATTGGGCGCCTTATGCTCTGACGAAGACGGCCCATATCATAGCTTCGGCTCGACAGCAGGTCCCCCAGGACAGCGGGCCGGACCAGACGCCACAAACGCCGACCTTGCGCAATTATCCCGGGTTCGGCGCTGCTTACCAGTCTGCCCGTCCTGCCGCCATTTCGGGATTTGTTGCGGAGCATATATTATACCGGGACGGTTCCCGGTCGATATCCGCGCGCGCGCCACCGTTGCATTTCTCAGCTTAGAAATAACCGGCCCCACGGGCCTTTTGATCATATCACTGAACGGCGCTGGCTTTCCAGCCGACTGTTCGTGACTGAAATTGAAATGCACAGATATGAATGGAAAAGAAAATGACTCTGCCGCGCCTGCGGCAGAAAACGGACGGCTGCATATAGAAAGCCTGCTGTCCAAATATCCGTCGGTCACTGCAGAGGAAAGGATCGCGATCCTGACCTTTCTGACCACAGCGTCGGCGCTGGAAACCGCCTTGCTGACCTGCAACGAGAGCATCACTGACCGGCTTGAGGCGTTCCGGCATGACAACCGCAAACAGCTGGGCATCACTTGGCAAAACTGGCTGTTTCTCGGGTTATTGCTTGGTTTGGTCGCCTATGCGGTTTCCCTGATGTGGGAGGTTGGATACTAGAGTGATCCGGAATGGCCACAGGGCAGGCCGGTTCTGTCCTGTGGTCGCTCGGCTCCCTTGGTTGCAACAGATGTCATTGCATGCGGGTCAAATCGAGCTTTTCCGCAATAATCGCTGGGAAAGCCGGCTGTTTTTTGGCACGATGACAATAGGGCAAAGGACATCTGGATGACCAAGAAGAAAAGCGCTGACTATCAATCCCATTTGCAGGACGTTCTGGATGCGCCGGAAGGCCCGCATATCGCGGCGCTGTTCGACTTTGATGGCACGATCATCGCCGGCTATTCGGCCACCGCCATGCTTTGGGAAAAGATCAAGCGGCGGGAAATGACCGCCGACGAAGTCGTCGAAACCATCAATGTCATGGCCCAGTACAGCACCGGCAACATGGGCTTTTCCGGCCTGATGACCGGCGCCGCCAAATTCATGAAGGGCGTGACCGAAGACAGCTACTTCGAATTCGGCGAAGAACTTTACGCCAAATATATCGCCCGCAAGGTCTACCCCGAAGCACGGGCGCTGATCGAAGCGCATCGCGCCAAGGGCCATACCATCGCCATCGTCTCATCCGCCACCATCTACCAGATCGAGCCGACCGCCCGCGATCTCGACATCGAACATGTGCTCTGCTCGCAATATGAAGTCGAGAATGGCGAGTTCACGGGCAATATCATCCGCCCGCTCTGCTTCGGCGAGGGCAAGGTCATTGCTGCGGAAAACCTCGCGGCCGACTATGGGCTGGATCTCGACAACAGCTATTTCTACTCCGACAGCTATGACGATATCGAATTGCTCGAACGCGTCGGCAAGCCAAGGCCGCTGAACCCCAACACCAGATTGCGCGAGGCCGCGCGGGAGCATGGCTGGCCTTTGGAGAAATATGAAAGCCGCGGGCAGGGCAAGCCGGTGGATTATGTCCGGACAATCTATGCCACCGGTTCGCTGATCGGTTCGGCAATTGCCTCGCTGCCGATCTGGGCGCTGACCGGATCGCAGCGCGAGGCGATGAATTTCTCGACCGGCCTGTTTGGCGACATCGCCACAGCACTGACCGGTTGCGAACTGGACGTGAAGGGCGAGGAAAATCTGTGGACCTCGCGCCCCTGCATTTTTGTCTTCAACCATCAGAGCAAGGCCGATGTCATGATCCTCGCCAAGCTGATCCGGCGGGACATGGGCGGCGTGGCCAAGAAGGAAGTCCGTGATACACCGGTGATCGGCAAGCTGATGGAACTGGCGGGGACCGTCTTCATCGACCGGGCCAACGCTGGCAGCGCGATCAAGGCGATGGCGCCGCTGATTGACGCGGTCAAGATCGATGGCAAGTCGATCGTGATCGCCCCTGAAGGCACGCGCACGCTGTCGCCGAAACTGGGCCCGTTCAAGAAGGGCGCCTTTCACATGGCGATCCAGGCGGGTGTGCCGATGGTGCCGATCGTGATTCACAATGCCGGGGATGTTGCGCCGAAAAACGAGTTTCTCATGCGCCCGGCCAAGGTGCGGGTTGACGTACTCCCCGCCGTCGACACCAGCCGGTGGACCACCCGGACATTGAACCAGCATGTGGCCGAAGTGCGCGGGATGTTTCTCGACGCGCTGGGTCAGGCCGAAGAGGAGGAGGCGCTCGAGGCGCTGGTCAACGAGGAGGCGGCACCGGCAAAAAAGACGGGAGTAGGGAAGCAAGCTGGTAAACCGGTGGCCCGAACAGGCAAGCAAGCAGCAAAAAAGGCCGCAGCGGGGAAGAAAAGCGTTAAGACGGCTCCCAAAAAGACAGTAGCAAAAAAAGCCGTTGCAAAGCCGACGGCAAACCGATCTACCCCGGATAGGAAATCCGCGACCGCACGAGTGCCGGTGAGCGAAGCGGCGAAATAGGCAGGAACCAAGGGGCGGGGATGGACGAAGCAACGCAGATAGCACATTCGGGGGCGTTGCTTGCGCAAGGTCCGAAGCTATTTGTGATCGATGCGCGCAACGGGGTCGAACGGCGCCATCTGCTCGACTGGCTGCACAGCTCCATGGCAGAGGGTGGCCCCGGGGGGCAGCTGAACTGGGTCAGTCTTCCGATCTCCGATGAACGCGCGAGGATACGCCTCGACCGGCTGGCCGAGAAGCTGAAGGGAAATCCGGAAACGCTGGTGGTGCCGGTTCGCATCGCCTGGCGCATCCCCAATTTCGAGAAGAACCGCGCGGTCAAGCTGCGCCATGTGATTTTGGGTGATCCCCGCAATCCTGGCAGTTTGCGGGCAAAGTCGATCCTCCTGCGAAACAAGCGCCGCGCGCATTGCCTGACCGGTCAGCCGGCCACGATCGGCGAGCTAGAGGACCGCTTTGCGGACATCAGCAGGGACTATGACCAGACAGACAATCAGGAATTCGCCGCCTTCGTGGTAAGGCAGGCGGGCCTCGTGCTGGACATTGCGGAGCGGGGATTGCGGGGGCGTCGTTACAAGGTACCACGGCATGTCGCCGATGGCCTGAGAAGCGATGCACGGTTTCGCGCCGCGATGACCCAGCTCGCCGGCGAGATGTGCACGAGCGAAACCGCGCTCTATGAGCAGGCCGCGAAATATATGAAGGAACTGATCGCCCGGCCCAGCCCGCTGTTTATCGACATGAAGGCCAAGCTTGATCGCTTCATGCTGTCTCAGGGTTATGAAGACAATGTGGTTTTTGACCCTGAAGAACTCACCCGCTTGCGCAAGACCATGCGCGAGCATCCAACCTTGCTGCTGTTCACCCACAAAACCTATATCGATGGTGTAACCGCCACCGATCTTGCCTATCAGAATGACCTGCCGCTCATTCATGTGTTCGGAGGCATCAATCTCGATTTCTTCGGTCTCGGGTTCATGCTGCGCCGCGCCGGCACCATTTTCATCCGCCGCAGCTTCGAGAACAACCCGGTCTACAAGCTCGTCCTGCGCTATTATGTAAGCTATCTGCTGGAAAAGCGTTTTCCCATGACATGGGCCTTCGAGGGCACCCGGTCGCGGCTGGGCAAGCTGATGCCGCCGCGCTACGGCCTGCTCAAATATGTGATGGACAGCGCGCACAGCAATGACATCAAGAATGTACATATCATCCCGGTGGTTACCAGTTTTGACCTGATCCGGGATGTCGAGGAATATGCGAGCGAGCAGACGGGACGGATCAAGAAGCCGGAATCGCTGAGCTGGTTCATCGGCTATCTGCGCAGCCTGCGCGAACCGATGGGCAAGGTCTATGTCGATTTCGGCGAGCCTGTGATCGTCAAGAAGGCGCCCGGTCCGAATGATCGCCTTGCGCTGTCCAAGATGGCGTTCGAGGTGGCGGTCCAGGCCAACCGGGCCACACCGCTTACGCTCACGTCGCTGATGTGTCTCTGTCTGCTCGGCACGGCACCGAGGGCGATGACCGAGGAAGAGTTGCGCGCGGTCATCAACTTCCTCGTCGGCTGGGCCCGGGAGCGCAATATCCGGATGAGTGACGATCTGACCGACAAGAATCTGGAAGGTGTGCAGAGCGTGATCGAGACTCTGGTCAACAACGGCCTGCTGGTCCGCTACGACAAGGGATCAACCCTGGTCTATGCGATCGAGCCGGACCAGCATCCGATCGCCAGCTATTACCGGAATACGATCATTCATCATTTTCTCGACAAGGCGATAATCGAACTGTCGATCCTCAAGGCGCGCGAGGTCGGTGACCGAAGCGCGGCGGAGGTGTTCTGGGAAGAAACCGACCGTCTGCGCGATCTGTTCAAGTTCGAATTCTTCTATCCCGAGAAGCAGCAATATCGCGAAAATCTGGAGGCAGAATTGCAGCGCGCGGATCCGGAGTGGCGAGCCAAGCTTGCGGAAGGCGGGGTGAAGCTTACGAGTTTGACCAATCGCTTCCAGCCGCTCATCGGCCACGCCGTGTTCCTGCCCTTTGTCGAGGCCTATACCATCGTTCTCGATATTCTTTCGCGCCTTGAGCCGGGTCACGCCATCGACAAGAAGAGTTGCGTGGATATGGCCCTGAAAGAGGGCCGCCAGGCCTATTTGCTGCGCCGGATAACCAGCGAGGCCTCGATCGGGAAAATCCTCTTTGAAAACGGGTTCAGGATGGCGGCGGGTCTTGGGCTGACCGGAGAAACCACGCCCGCCACGATCGCCGAGCGGAAAGCGCTGTTGCGGAAGTTCAAGGCGCTTTCCCGGCGGATGGAAAAGTCCCGTCTCGAACTGCTGGCACTGGCTGACAGGATATTTGAATGACCGAGCCCCTGAAAGGATCCGCTGGATGACCGAGCAGAGCAATATAAGTCAATTAAGCGCACAAGATGCCCAGTTTCTGTATATTCAGTCCGCCACCAATCTGACCCATTTGATGGCCGTTTATATTTACGACCCGTCGACCGCTCCGGGGGGCAAAGTGCGGTTCAAGGACATCATCGATCATATGCGCAAGCGGATGGACGTGTCCCCGATGTTCAAGCGCAAACTGTATCGACTGCCGCTGGACATCGATCATCCCTATTGGGTCGAGGACGAGCATTTCGATCTCGAAGCGCATATTTCGCACAGTCGCCTTCCCGAGCCAGGCGACTGGCGGCAGTTTTGCATCCATGTCGCCCGGCATCACAGCAAGCCGCTGGACATGACCCGTCCGCTCTGGGACATGTACGTCGTCGAGGGGCTCGACAATATCCCGGGCTATGCCAAGGGCAGCTACGCCATTTTGACGCGCATCCATCATTCCACCATCGACGGCGTGTCCGGCGCGCATTTCTTTGCTGCCATTTCTGACAAGGATGTTGAAGGCACGCCCGCGATACCCTTGCCCGAAGGGAAAGGGTCGGGAAACAAACTGCCAACCGCGTCCGAGATTCTAAGCCGGGCCATAAACAGCACGGTTACCTCGCCGGTAAAACTCACTCAGGCTTTGCTGAAATTTACGCCGGCGCTTCTTTCCACTGCGCAGAACAGTTTCAAGGGGGGCGACGAAAAGACCAATACCGGCGTTCCGCAAACCCGTTTCAACGGCCCCGTCACGCCGCACAAGATGTTTGATGCAGTGACATTTGATCTCGAAGAACTGAAAAAAATGCGCCTCAAGGTGGCCGATGCGACGATCAACGATGTCGTGCTGGCAATCTGCAGCGGCGCGTTGCGCCGCTATCTGAACAAGCACAAGGAGCTCCCGAAGGAATCTCTGGTGGCTGTGGCTCCCGTCAATGCGCGGAGCCGTTCGGGCGACGAAGCGAACCCCGGCAACAATATTTCGGCGATGACGATCAAGATATCGTCCAATATTGCCGACCCGATCAAGCGTCTCGAGGCGATCAAGGACACAACCCGTGAAACCAAGGCGGCGAAGTCGGGGTTGAGCGCCCGGATCATGACCGACCTGACCAAGCATATTCCTGGTGTCACAATGGCAGGTGTGGCGAGAATTCTGACCGACGAGCGCTTTGCACCAAAAATGAGCAACTTGATGGTCTCGAATGTTCCGGGCCCGCAAATCCAGCTGTACATGAACGGTGCGAAGCTTACCCATCAATATGGCCTGGCGCCGCTGGCGCATGGAATGGGCCTGTTCATTGCAACGCCGAGTTACAACGGAACGATATCATTCAGCATCATTTCCGATCGCAAGATGATGCCAGATGTTGAGTTTTTTCGGGAATGTCTGCAATTAGCGTTTGACGAGTTGCGCGAAGCCAAGGCAAGTAGCGTTGTGCAACGGATCGAAAAAGCGGCGGCGGAACCAGACAAGCCGATAGTCCCGACTGACGGATCGGTCATGTATCGACGGGTCGCCAGGAAACCCCGAGCGACCGGGACGAAACCCGTCGGCGGCAACAAGCCGAAAGTGAAATAAGGAGCGGATATATTTTCAGGTCGCCCGATTCCCGGGTGGTCAATGCGGCCATATGCAATAGTGGCGAAAGAACGGACCGAAGATGATTCTGAATACGACATTGAAAATGGAAAAGGCGATGGCGCAGGCCCAGAGCTATTCGGAGTGGTCGAAAGCGGCGAAAGCGCACGACGCATCCACCGGGGTCGACATTTGGAAGGCATCTGATGAGAGCAAGCATTTCGATCACACATCGATCCGCCGCCGCCTGAAACGGCTGTCCAAGCTCTGGAAATCTCAGGACAATGCCGGACTGCTCTACGCTCTGAACGAAGGCATCCACGGCAATATGGACGGGATGGGCCATGCACGGCTTTACCAGAAGGCGAAATTCGGTACCAAGCAGCTGATCCAGGACTATGTCGATGCGATTGCAAATTCACTCGAATATCTTGCCAGCCCCAAGGTAACCGACATCCCGTTTGAAGAGAAGCTGGACTTTTTCCGCCGTGCCCAACATTGCTATGGGCGTTCCGCTTTTCTGATGAGCGGATCGGGCGCCTATCTCTACTTTCATGTGGGGGTGGCAAAAGCACTATGGGAGCAGGGGTTGCTGCCCCATATCATGTCGGGATCCAGCGGCGGTTCGGTCGTCGGAGCGTTGATGAGTACCCATACGGATGGCGAGATCCCGCCATTTTTTGATCCGGAAAATCTGGTGATCAGTACCGACCATGACGATCATGGGAATGGCGGATTGCTTGGTGGGCCGAGACGGATCCGGGCGGATGAAATTCGTCAGCGCCTGGCAGACCTGTTGCCCGACCTGACGTTTCAGGAGGCCTATGAGCTAACCGGCCGTCACCTGAATGTCTCCATCGCACCGGCAGAAAAGCACCAGACTTCGCGCTTGCTCAACGCCATTGCCTCTCCCAATGTGTTCATTCGCGAAGCGGTTCTCGCATCCTGCGCTGTACCGGGCATCTACCCGCCGGTTACGCTGGCAGCGAAAGACCATCGCGGCGAGCGGGTACCCTATTTGCCCAACCGCAAGTGGGTCGACGGTTCGGTGACCCATGATCTGCCGGTCAAGCGCCTGGCGCGGCTTTATGGGGTGAACCACCATATTGTCAGTCAGGCAAACCCGCTGATCACCCCGTTTGCCACCGACGTCAGTCAGACGCGCAATCCGCTTTCGTCCATCCGGAACGCAACGACGGCGACGATGAAGGCCTGGGTGAATGCCAATGTCGAAATCATGCAGAAGCCTCTGTCCTATTTCCCTCGGCTCAACAGCATGGCCAACATGGCCCTGTCGGTGATCAATCAGGATTATACCGGCGATATCAATATCATACGTCCGACCATGTTTTGGGGTCCGTCCAAGCTTCTGAGCAACTTGCCGGTCGAGGATATTGCCGAACTGATTCAACTGGGCGAACGTACCACCTGGCCCAAGATCGAGATGGTCCGTACCCAGACCAAGATAAGTCAAACGCTCGATCGCATCCTGTTCGAGTATGAAAATGAACTGGCGCATGACCATGAACTGGTCAAAAAAAGGAAGATCGCTTGAGAGAGCAAGAAGGATCGCTGAAGCTGCCCATGGGGTCGAAGGCAGCCGGTGCCAAATTGCACCTGCAGACGTGGACCCCCGATAGTGCTCCGAAAGCGATAATCCTGCTGATCCACGGTTATGCGGAACATGCAGGTCGATACCGGTATTTTTCCGCTCATTGCGTCAGCAAGGGGTACGCGGTCTTTGCCGTCGATCATTGGGGACATGGCAAATCCGATGGCGTTCCCGGTTTCGTACCCGGTTTTTCCGTCTTTCACGATGGCGTAGATCAGCTGCTCGCTGCCGCAAAACAGGATTATCCCGGACTACCGATTGTTCTCGTCGGCCACAGCATGGGCGGCCTGATCGGTGCCACCTACCTGCTTTCTCATGAATCGGAGTTTTCTGCCTGTGTTCTGTCCGGGCCGGCCATCAAGGCCGCTGAGGAACCATCTGCCATGCTGAAGGGTGTGAGTGGGTTTCTGTCGCGGTTTTTCCCCAAGCTCGGGGTGGTGCAACTGGATCCGAACGGGGTCAGCCGTGATCCGAAAGTCGTTGTCGACTATCTGGCCGATCCGCTGGTCTACAATGGCAAGATGGGCGCCAGACTGGCAGCGGAAATGCTCAAGGCCATGACTGATATCCAAGATCGTGCTGCCCGGATTTCACTGCCCATGCTGTTGCTGCATGGTGAAAAGGACAGTCTTGCCGCTGCGGACGGGTCTGAATTTCTCCACGCTCAGATTTCGTCCACCGAAAAGCGACTGATCATTTACCCCGAACTGTTTCACGAAATTTTCAACGAACCGGAGAAGGACAAGGTCCTCGGCGATATGACTGGGTGGCTGGACCAACAACTTGCTGCGGAAGGAATCTGAGGTGCAGGCATTTCAACTATTTCTGACTATCCTGGGGATGGTGCTGCTGTCCCTTTTTGCGATTTACGCCTTTGCCCCGCGTCGCCTATATTCGTTTCTCCGCAACACGCTCCGCCGCAAGGGCAAGCTTGCGGAAAAATCCATCACAGTGGGCAATCTGGTGTGGCCCTATCTTGAAGGCGGTCCGGCAGAGGGTGAACCGCTGGTGCTGCTGCACGGCTTTGGCGGCGACAAGGACAATTGGGCGATGTACGCGCCCGAAATGGTTGGGAAATATCGGCTCATTGCGCCGGATTTGCCGGGATTTGGCGATAACATTCGCGATATAGGCCATGATTACGACATGGCTACGCAAGCGACGCGGGTCCGCGATTTTCTGGACGCGATGGGGATAGAGAAATGTCATTTGGGCGGCAACAGCATGGGCGGCTTCGTCGCCTTGCGCTTCGCCCTGGATTATCCCGAGCGCCTCCTTTCGCTGACCTTGTTCAACAACGCCGGGGTCGTGGGCGCCGAAGAAAGCGAGCTCCAGAAACAGGCGCTCACCGGCAAGAACCCGCTGGAGATTCACAGCGCGGACGACGTCAAGCGGATGATGGCTTTTGTCGCGCACAAGCCGATGAAGATTCCCGGCCAGTTTCGCAAGATTTTCTACGAGGATTTCGCGGCCCACCGTGACCTGCTCGACAAGATTTTCTGGAATCTCGTGGAAGACGGCACGGAGAAGCCATTGAATGACCAGCTGGATAAAGTGAAGGCGCCGACGTTGATCATCTGGGGACGCCATGACCAGCTGATTGACGTCAGTTGCGTCAAGGTTCTCGAAGACGGCATTCCCAACGCGGAATCGGTCATTTTCGAGGACGTGGGGCATGTGCCGATGATAGAAAACCCCAAGGCAACTGCGGCTCGGCATCGCGAGTTCCTTGCAAAATACTGAAATCCCCTTCAATTTGCATCGGGTCGACTCTCCGTAGAAGAGTCGCTGGGGGGTGTTTATGGAACTGAAGGTTGGATTGCTTGGCGGCGGGTCATGGGGCACGACCGTAGCGTCTTTGGTATCACGCAACGCTCCGATCAAGCTGTGGGCACGGGATGTCGAAACCGTTACCGATATCAACGACAATCATTGCAACAGCAAATATCTTCCGGGAATAAAATTGCCGCCGGCCGTGACGGCGACCTCGGAGATTGGCGAGGCCGTAGCGGGCGCCGATGTACTGGTGATGGGCATACCATCGAACAATTTCCGCAGCGTTCTGGAAGAGGCGAGGCCGCATTTGCGGCCCTGGGTCCCGGTGATCAGCCTTACCAAGGGCCTGGAACTGGCAACCAGCAAGCGCATGACCGAGGTTATCGAGGAAGTCCTCCCCGGACATCCGGTCGGTGTTCTGACCGGACCCAATCTGGCGCGGGAGATCATGGCCGGTCAGGCTGCTGCCAGTGTCATTTCCATGGAAGACGAGATCATCGTGAAGCAGCTGCAGCAGCTGTTTCACTCGGGCTTGTTTCGAGTCTACACCAACACTGATTTGCTGGGTTGCGAACTGGGCGGCGTTCTGAAGAACATCATTGCCATCGCCGTTGGTATGGGGGATGGCCTGGGCGCCGGGGACAACACGCGCTCGGCATTGATAACCAGAGGCCTTGCCGAGATAACCCGTCTTGGGGTTGCCATGGGCGGCAAGCCTGAAACCTTCGCCGGGCTCACGGGCATGGGGGATATGATAGCCACCTGCACCAGCCCCCTCAGCCGCAATCGGCATGTCGGGGTGGAACTCGGCAAGGGACGCCCTATCGATGAAATCATCGAAGAAATGCACATGGTTGCAGAAGGCGTAAAAAGCGCGCCAACGGTGATCGCGCTGGCGAAGAAATACGGCGTCGCCATGCCCATTGCCGAAGATGTTTTCGAGGTCACCAAGGGCAAACGCTCTGCCGTGCGCGCTTTTCGCGGATTGGTGAACCAGTCCGCCGGAGCGGAGTCAGACGCAGGCTGAAAATGGTGAACGTGAGGGGCGATTATTCCTGCAAAACCAAGTCGGGTTAGCAGGACTAAATCGAGAATTTTGTTGTTTGCTGGCCGATATTAACAAACACGCACCCTGTTTTCTGGGGACTAAACGACTCCAGAATAAGTAAATTTGCGAGTCAATTAAGCATGTTAGGAAATCTTCTCGGTTTTACTTGCATTGAAATGGGGCATACCATAAAATTTTATTCCGTAGGCAGGGGATTTTGTTAGGCTTTGTAACGCTGCATACCCTCGTCACACATGGAGTATCATATGGACTTTCGTAGTCGCGCTGCCAACGAGTTGGATCGGAACTTGCCGATGGGAGCCGATGATATGGTGGTCCAGACGCTGCCCATCTCCGACCCTGACATTTTTGCCAAACAGTTTCGCGAGATCGAGCTTCGGTTCGACCGTTCCGATGAGATTTTCTGGTGTTACATGAACCAGACATCACGTCCGAGCTACACTTATGAACTGGGCGACGAGATACAGCAGGTCCAGGACTGGATACATTCGACATATGCGAGAGAGGGAACCAAGGATTCGGATCCCTTGCGCTATTTCGTCTGCGGTTCGAGAACGCCGGGTATCTACAACCTCGGCGGTGATCTGAAGCATTTCGCCGCGTGTATCCGCCGGCGTGATCTGGGTGCCTTGAAGAAATACGCCCGCACCTGTGTGCATATGCAATATGAGAACAGCACCGCATTTGGCGCGCCGATCATTACCATGGCGCTCGTTCAGGGAGACGCGTTGGGCGGGGGCTTCGAGCATGCGCTGGCTTTTGACATACTCGTTGCTGAAAAAAGCGCTCGATTGGGTCTGCCGGAGATTCTATTCAACCTGTTCCCCGGCATGGGCGCCTACAGCTTCTTGCGTCAGCGCCTGAGCCGAAAAGAAACCGAGCGCTTCATTCTTGAGGGCAAGTTGTTCACTGCTGCAGAACTATACGACATGGGCGTTGTCGATATTTTGGCGGAGGACGGAATGGGGGAAGCCGCGATCGTCGAATATACCCGGGAAAATCGAAAGCGTTTCCATGCCGAGCGGGCGGTCTATCGTGCACGGAAAATTGCCAATCCGGTGAGCCTGGAAGAGCTGCTGGAAATCACCGATACTTGGGCCGAGACCGCGCTCTATCTCGAAGAGGCTGACGTCCGAAAAATGGAGCGACTGGCAATTGCGCAGGATCGGCGTATTCTCCGGTCGTTGCGTACCGTCTGAGCGCTTGCTGGACAATCTATAGCATTGCTGCTTTTTCGCCGGTTTGATCCTCTTCGCTATTTGCGGATCTGGCTTCCAGACAGGTGCGGATATCGTCAACCTGCCGTTCGATTCTTGCAAGATACTCGAACCTGCGGTTCCTGAATTCCGGTTCGGAAATCACTTCGAGCATCGCGCAGGTCTCGACAAGCAGCAGCGCACCGACATTTGCTGCGCCGCTTTTGAAGGCATGGGCATGAAACCGGAAGTCATCGACCGATTCTTCCACGACCGATTTTTTGAAGGATTGCAGTATCTCGCTCGCGTCCTCCAGATAGGCCTCGATTATGGACTGGACGAAGGCTTCATCTCCGATCGAAAGAAGATAGTCCAACTGGGCTGGATCAATGGCCGGCGGAGTCGTTTCGTGTAGTCTGGCATCGATACTGGTGACCACGCCCAAAGGATCGGGTGCAATATTGTTGGTCTTCTGGCGACTTTTCTGATCCGTCTGCGATGCGACCACGGCGATCAACTCCGTGGCTTCGATCGGCTTGGTTATTCGCAAGTCCATTCCCGCATCGAGACATTTCTTCTCGGTTTCAGCAGTGGAGTCAGCTGTCAGGCCGATAATGGGGACATGTTGTCGTGGACCTTCGATCTGTCGCCACAACTTGCAGCATTCGATGCCCCCCATGACCGGCATATTCACATCGAGGAAAACAATGTCAAACAGACCGGTTTCGAGCTGTTCGAGAGCCTGCTCGCCATCGGCAACAACAGTCACTTCGTGGCCCGCGTTGGATAGGATCGTTTCGAGGACCATCTGGTTTGTACGATTGTCATCTGCGATCAGCACGCGAACGGAAGCCGCGCCAGCTGCCTCTGCATCGTGGTTGATTTCGGGGCTCTCGCGCCCACCAGGACTGACAAAGGAACATCCAATTCGCACCGCACTGCGTATGGCGCTGAAATCGGATCCCGCCGGGAGCACGGTCGCGAAAGCCGCCCGAAGTTGAATGTCTTTGAGGTTTCTCTTTTTGCCTTCCTCGAGCAAAACCGGCGGCAATTTCGCATTGCGAAACACAGTCCACAGGGGAGACTGTTCGTCGTGGTCGCGGGCAATGGTTTCGTCGAGCAACGCGATGTCATACCGCTCGAGGCTGCGGCCATTCAAAATCTCTGCCAGGTCATCCGAATGATGATATTGGATATGGTCTATGACGGTGGCTTGATCGCGATCATTGCAGATGGTCGGTACATTGCCGTCGACTGTGACAGACAATATCCGGACGGACGTCTCGTCATCGGAAATTTCTGCCGATTCGACATGCTCGACCGGGAAGGAGAGGGTGAATGTGCTGCCAGCGCCCGGTGCGCTATCGAGAGAAATGTCGCCGCCCATAAGATGGGCCTGCTTCCGGCAGATCGCCAATCCCAACCCGGTTCCGCCGAACTCGCTCGCGATTGAGTCATTGGCTTGTTGGAAAACATCGAATATTTTCTGTTGCGCATCTTTCGGAATTCCAGGTCCGGTGTCGCGTACAGAGACCCACATCTGTTCTTGGCCATACGCCGAGGCAAAACCGCATCTCAAGGTGATCGACCCGGTTTCGGTAAACTTCACCGCATTGCTGGTCAGGTTGATGAGAATATTGCGCAAATAGTCCAGCTGGCCTGCAACGACCCGCTCGCTGCCGGTTTCTGCCTGAAGGATGATGGTCAGATCCTTGGCATCGGCAGCAATCTTCATGATATCGCGCACTTCGGTCAGAATCTCTACGGGCGAGAACGGCCTGGGATCGGGCAATTCGTCGCGGGATTCCGAATGGGCGAAATTGAGCAGTTGATTGATCAGATGCAGCAGATGCCGTCCGGCGGATACGCTTGTGGCGACCATCTGATGCTGCTTCTCCGGCAGCTTCATGTCGAGCAGGTGAGTGCCATAGCCAATGATCGCGTTCAAGGGTGTGCGCAGCTCATGGCTGATACTGGCGAGGAACAGGCTTTTCGCCTTGTTTGCGGCTTCGGCTTCCTCCTTGGCCTGGGATATTTTGGTGATCAGGGTGGAGCAATAGGCGGGTATCACGATCAGGCCGACGAGCAGCCCGATCGACAGCGACGGACTGTTGCGCCAGTAATCAACGGTATAGATGGTGAAGCCGAAAACGGCGGCCGCCATTGCCGACGCCAGGTAAAGCCAGTTGACGCCAAAGCGAAAACCATTGCCGAGGATCACCCAGAGAAGGGCAGGGTAGACCGCGGCAAAACTCTCGCCCCCGATCTGAAAGAGGAAGGCAGCCGCGCCAAAATCTATGCACAGTCCCATGAATCTGCGGAGGTTTGACGGTCGGGGATCGAGGCGATAGGCAATTGCCACGGCGATACTTACAGCGAAATAGATGCCGAAGCCGGTGATGAGACCGGCTGGTCCCCCGAGAATCGCAAAGGATGACCATGCCAGAATGATCAGGACGATCCGGTTTTTGATCATCTCATGTTCGCGGTCGCGCATCTGGCCGTCCATGCCGCTTTTTCGATGGCGGTGGTGCACGTGCGCTCTAGTGGATCGGTCAGCTCTGCTGGCTAGCAACTTGCCTAACCCTTCGCCGCGCGGCTCGGCGGGTCATCTTTTTGCTCACCAAATAATTTGCCCAGATCTTCGGCCCGTTGCGGGCGCGCGATCTTGAAGCCCTGAATTTCGTCACACCCGGAAACACGCAGCAAATCCAGCTGGGCATCATTTTCAACACCCTCGGCAACGACCCGCATATCCAGCGCATGGGCCAAATGGGCGATCGTTCCGATAATCGCGCGGTCTGCGGCGCTGTGCTCGATCCGGGAAATGAAGGTTCGATCAATCTTGAGACAATTTGCCGGAAGGTCCCGCAGATATTGCAGCGAGGAATAGCCGGTGCCGAAATCATCGATGGATATTCCTACCCCGTGACTGCGGATGCGTTGAAGCGTCGCTCGCACTTCCTCATTATTGTCGATCAGCAGTTCTTCCGTGATCTCGATAGTGATCTTGGACGGGGCTATGCCATTTGCCTGGATGTTTGACAGCAATTCATCGCAGATATTCTGGTTCTGAAATTGCCTTGGCGAAACATTGATGGCGACGCGAGGCAGATCAATGCCGCGATCCGCGTAAGCCTTGATCTCGCGGCAGACCTCGCCGATGACCCAGCTGCCGAGGACGTCCATAAGACCGCTTTCGTCGGCAACCCGGATGAACTGGATCGGAAGCAGCCGGCCCCGCTGCGGGTGGTCCCAGCGGATAAGAGCCTCGAGTCCCACATATTCAAGCGTTTTGGCATCGACAATAGGCTGGTACTCGAGCGCAAACTGATTGTGGTTGAAGGCTTCCCGCAATTCATTTTCAAGCGCCGCATCGGCCTGGGCGATCTCGTTCATGTCCTCAGAGAAAAACCGGTGGCAATTTCGACCATTGGCCTTGGCATCATACATGGCCAGATCAGCCATGCGCAGAACTTCCTCATATTCGTCGCCGTCGCTGGGAATGAGACTAACACCGATCGACGCGCTTATTATCTGGCCAACGCCGCTGATTGCATAAGGCTCGCTAATCGCTTTCAAAATCTTCGAGCAGCGCGAATTGATCGAATCAATGCTTTCGAAACGACTCAGGATGATGGCAAATTCGTCACCACCGATGCGCGCCGCAAAATCTTCGGGACTGATTATCTTGGAAATGCGTTCCGCCACTTCGCGCAACAGCGCATCGCCGCTGTGATGTCCGCGGGTGTCGTTGATGATCTTGAAACGATCGAGATCGAGCAGCAGGAGCGCGGATTCGGTCCGCGTTTTCTTGCAGTTTTCGATCGTGGATTTTACGTTTTCTGCCAGAAGGACGCGATTGGGCAATCCGGTAAGCATGTCATGCAGGGCCAAATGGGTCCGGTGTTCCTCGGCGAATTTCCGTGCCGTGATGTCAACTGCGGTGGTGAGGACACCGATTGTCTCCCCCTTGTGATTGAGCAATGGCGATTTGTTGCAGTGAAAGATCAGATCGACACCATCGCTGGTGATCTTCTCTTCATAATGCGGGATGGCCAGACTCGATTTCAGCACGAGGGCATCCCGTCGCCGCGTATTGGCGGCGAGCGTGGGATCGAAATTGTCGGCAAAGTCCATTCCTACCATTTCATCTGGATCCTTGTCGAACAGCGCGGATTGATATGCGTTGGTAAATAGGCATTTTCCCGAGCGGTCAGTGGCGTTGATCATGATCGGAATGGTGTCGATAATTTGTTCGAGCATGCTTTTGCCCGACGATCCTTCGCTGACCATCGCTGTGTCCGACGCGGCATGCTTGCGCCCAATCTCCGACGCTCGCCGCCGCAGAGTGACCGCCTTGTTGCTCTTGGTCAGCAGCGATGACGCGCGGCTGCAGAACTCGACGTGCGACACGGGGCTTTGCAGGAAGTCGGTTGCGCCGGCGTCCAGCGCAGCAAGACGGCACTCGCGGTCCTGATGGGCGGTAATGACAATGGCAGGAACTTCATTGGCGCCCGGCATCAGCCGGACCCTGCGAATGAATTCCGCACCGTTCATCTGGGGCATGCGATAGTCGACGACCATCAAGTCTGCCTTGTTCGTTTGCAGCCACTCGAGCGCTTCAACAGGGTCGGCGAAGGTCACGGCGGAATATTGCTCGCCCATCAGCGTTACGAACTGAGCATAGATTCTCAGATTGGTCGGTCGATCATCGACAATAAGGACGCGCGTGGTCATGATGACAGGCACTACATGCCTATGCTCAAGATAAGGTTAACGCCTGTTTTCGATTCTGCGGTGGCGATTTTCTTTGAAAATGTTACTGGTCTCGGAACGATCACAAGCGGAGAGAGGGGTACATCTGGCTTCAGATCGCCCCCGGCGATGGTCGGGAAGAGAGGATTCGAACCTCCGGCCCCTGCGTCCCGAACGCAGTACTCTACCAGACTGAGCTACTTCCCGATCCGCTTTGCATCTTTGGCGCAAAAACGATGTGCGTCCCTATTTATAATGGAAGCGCAATCGGGGTTCAAGACAATGGTGGAATTCGGTGTCTTGGGCAACAGGCCGGTTGAGCCGCCGCGCTTACAGGTCTAGCGTTGCAAGATTAGAACGGTGGAGAATAGTCGCTTGATTCCCGGACAACATTATGAGCAGCAATATCTCGAATTGATGCGTCAAATCTGGACCCATGGCGATGAACGCGTGGACCGCACCGGCGTAGGCACACGGGCCGTTTTTGGCGTGACCATGCGGTTTGATCTCGGCGATGATGCCATCCCGTTGCTGACGACCAAGCGGGTGTTCTGGAAAACCGCTGCGCGCGAGATGCTCTGGTTCCTGACCGGCGATACCAATATTCGCGAATTGGTCAGGCAGAATGTTCATATCTGGACCGATTGGCCACTCGACAAATACCGCAAGGCGACGGGCGAACAGGTGGATCGCGACACGTTCGAACAACGGATAGCTGAAGATGACGACTTTGCAGCCCGGTGGGGAGACCTGGGTCCGGTGTACGGCAAGCAATGGGTGGACTGGCCCAAGTATACGCCGGCGGAAGGCGGTCTCTTTCGTCGCGAGGAGAAAGGCATCAACCAGATAGCCGCGTTGATCACTGGCATCAGGGATAATCCAGGGTCACGCCGCCATATTTTCACCGGTTGGAATGTCGCGGAGCTGGACCAGATGGCGCTCCCGCCCTGCCATAAGACGTATCAATTCTACGTCTCTCAGGGCAAATTGTTCGGCCTGCTCTATCAGCGCAGCTGCGATCTCGGACTCGGCTTTGCCTTCAATGTCTTCTCTGCAGCGATGCTCATCCGGATGATTGCGCAGCAATGTGATCTGGAGCCTGGCGAACTGGTCTGGAATGGCGGCGATGTCCATCTCTATCTCAACCACGCCAGTCTGGTTGAAGAACAACTGGCACGGCAGCCTTCGGGCACGCCCAGGCTGAAAATCCTGCGGAAGCCCGAATCGATATTCGACTATGGCATCGATGATTTCGCGGTGACCGATTATAGTCCGCAGTCGCACATTTCCGCGCCGGTTGCGGTCTGAGCCTACGAAAGGACAGCGAGATTGACCTAAATTACTTTCTGTAATATTGTAACAGCTCGTTGAACAAATATTGTCGCGTAAAACATGCGTGATTCTTGCTGGAGAGGCCCGATGGCTGAGGAAAGACCCAAAAGCAATTTACCTCCGTTAACCCTGCATGTGCCTGAGCCCAAATTTCGGCCGGGCGACACGGTGGACTATAGCGATCTGGATATCCCCGAAGCCGGTGTGCAGCCCCGGCCGGACACTCACACCGCTCCCAAAGACATGCAGCACATGGTCCACGACATGATCCGCGTGCTGGACGATGACAACAAGGCCGTCGGCCCGTGGGATCCCAAGCTGGATGACGAGACGCTCCTGAGCATGCTGCGCACCATGGTGCAGGTGCGGACCTTTGATGACCGGCTGCATCGCCAGCAACGTCAGGGTAAGACGAGTTTCTACATGAAGTGTACGGGCGAGGAAGCGACATCCGTGGCGGCCACCATGGCTCTCCACGGAGACGACATGTGCTTTCCCAGCTATCGCCAGCAGGGGATCCTGTTCGTCCGCGGTTATCCGATGGTGGAGATGGTCAATCAGATTTTCTCGAACAAGGCCGACAAGCTGAAGGGCCGCCAGCTGCCGATCATGTACAGTTCCCGCGAGCTGAATTTTTTCACCGTCTCCGGCAATCTGACCACCCAATATCCACAGGCAGTGGGCTGGGCGATGGCCAGCGCAAGCAAGGGCGACAGCCGGATTGCAGCGGTGTGGTGCGGCGAAGGGTCGACCGCCGAGGGAGACTTTCACGCTGCCATGACCTTTGCTGCAGTCTATAATGCACCGGTGATCATGAATGTCGTCAACAACCAGTGGGCGATTTCCTCCTTCTCCGGATTCGCGGGTGCTGAGCGGACCACCTTTGCCGCGCGAGGCGCGGGCTATGGCATCGCGGCGCTCCGCGTCGACGGCAATGATCCGCTAGCGGTATATGCCGCCACCCGCTGGGCTGCGGAACGGGCGCGAACCAACCAGGGACCGACCCTGATCGAGCATTTCACCTATCGCGCCGAAGCCCACAGCACCTCGGACGACCCGACGGCCTACCGCAGCGCGCAGGAGCGGGAAGAATGGCCGCTCGGCGACCCGATCATGCGGCTCAACAAACATCTCATCGACCGGGGTATCTGGAGTAGCGAGCAGCAGGAGAAGCTGGACGCGGAATGCCTCGATGCGGTGAAACAGGCGGTTACCGAAGCCGCGAAGAACGGAATTTTGGGTCACGGACTGCATCAGCCGTTCGAGACCATGTTCCAGGACGTGTTTGAAGAGATGCCTTGGCACCTCAGGGAGCAGGCGGATCAGGCGAACAGGGAGCGGGAAATCAAATGGCCGTCATGAACATGATAGAGGCCATCAACAATGGCCTCGAGACAATGATGCAGCGCGACGAGAATGTCGTGATCATGGGCGAGGATGTCGGCTATTTCGGCGGCGTGTTCCGCGCGACGGCTGGCCTGCAGGAAAAATTCGGCAAGACCCGCTGCTTTGACACGCCGATTTCGGAATGCGGGATCATCGGCGCGGCCGTGGGCATGTGTGCCTATGGCTTGCGGCCGGTACCGGAAATCCAGTTTGCCGATTATATCTATCCGGGCATGGACCAGCTGATCTCCGAAGCGGCGCGTCTGCGCTATCGGTCGGCGGGCGAGTTTACCGCTCCGATGACCGTCCGCTCGCCAGTCGGCGGGGGCATTTTTGGCGGCCAAACCCACAGCCAGTCGCCCGAGGCCATGTTTACCCATGTGTCCGGCCTGAAAACGGTGATTCCGTCCACGCCTTATGATGCCAAGGGACTGCTGATTGCCTCGATCGAGGACAATGATCCGGTGCTGTTCCTGGAGCCAAAGCGTATCTACAACGGCCCGTTCACCGGCTATTATGACAATCCGGTCGCGCCCTGGTCGAAATTTGCCGAGTCCGAAGTGCCCGAGGGTCATTATACGGTACCGCTGGGCAAGGCCAAGATCGTCCGTGAAGGCGATGCGGTGACGGTGCTGGCCTACGGCACTATGGTGCACGTCGCCAAGGCCGTGGTCGAAGAGCATGGGATCAATGCAGAAGTCATCGACCTGCGAACGCTGGTGCCGCTCGATATCGAGACCATCGAGAAGTCGGTCAAGAAAACCGGCCGTTGCCTGATCGTTCATGAAGCAACGCGGACCAGCGGCTTCGGTGCCGAGCTGTCGGCGCTGGTGCAGGAACGCTGCTTCTATCATCTCGAGGCACCGATCGAACGGGTGACCGGATTTGATACACCTTATCCGCACAGCCTGGAATGGGCCTATTTCCCCGGACCGGTGCGGATCGGGGAAGCGCTGGAGAAGATTGTCGGGGATTTGAAATCATGAGCAAATATATATTCAACCTGCCGGACATTGGCGAAGGGATTGCCGAGGCGGAAATCGTCAAATGGCATATCAAGGTGGGCGATGTCGTAGCCGAGGATGATCAGCTGGCGGACGTGATGACCGACAAGGCGACGGTGGAGATGGAAGCACCGGTTTCGGGCACGATCACCGCGATTGCCGGGGAAGAAGGCGATATCATCGCGATCGGTTCGATGCTGGTCGAGATCGCGGTCGAGGGGGAAATCGATCCGGAGAAATTGGAAGAATTGGAAGCTTCCGACAATGGTGCGGAAAATGCCAAGGCTGACGCCGTGACGTCAGTGCAAGATGTTGATATTAAAGAGAAAAATACACCATCCGAGCCTGCTGTTGAGAAACAGTCTGAAGCAGCGCCGGCGCCGGTAGAGACCGCAGCCGACACCGCGAGCGAAGCCTCGCAGAGCGAGGGAAACAAGCCGCTGGCGACCCCCGCGGTGCGCAAGCGCGCCGCCGATCTGGGTGTCGATCTCCGGCAGGTGAAGGCACAGGGCGAGCATATCCGGCACAGCGATCTCGACGCCTATCTGAACTACGGATCCGGCGAAGGTTATCGCCCGGCCGGTGCCTCTCGCAAGCGCGAGGACGAGACCATCAAGGTGATCGGCATGCGCCGCAAGATTGCGCAGAATATGGCGGAATCAAAGCGACATATCCCGCATTTTTCCTATGTCGACGAAATCGACATGACCGAACTGGAGGACATGCGCGCTGACCTCAATGCCAATCGCGGCGACCGCCCGAAGCTGACGATGCTGCCGCTGATGATCGTCGCCATTTGCCGCTCCTTGCCGGACTTTCCGATGCTGAACGCGATCTATGACGATGAAGCCGGTGTCGTGACGCGTCACGGCGCGGTCCATCTCGGCATGGCGACCCAGACCGATCAGGGCCTGATGGTGCCGGTGCTGCGCGACGCGCAGGACATGAATGTCTGGCAACTGGCGACCGAAATCGGCCGCCTTGCCGCCGCCGCCCGCGACGGAACGGCAAAAGCCGCGGAATTGTCGGGTTCGACACTGACCCTGACGTCGCTTGGCCCGCTCGGCGGGGTCGCCACGACCCCGGTGATCAACCGTCCCGAAGTGGCCATCATCGGCCCCAACAAGATTGTCGAGCGGCCGGTGATCATCGACGGCGAAATTCATGCGCGCAAGCTGATGAACCTGTCAATCTCATGCGACCACCGGGTGGTCGATGGTTATGATGCCGCCAGCTATGTGCAGGCGCTCAAACATCTGCTGGAAACCCCGGTGCTGCTTTTTGCCGACTGAGGTGCCGAAGGTCTCCGGACTGGTTTTGATTGGCTAGTCGCCGTTAGCGCTGAGCTGGTCGAAGGGCGCTTCTCGGCGATAGGTGTGGTTCGACAAGCTCACCACTAACGGTAACGCGCTGCACCACTCAGGGTATTCCGCAGACTGGTCGCTCAAAGCCCCAGGCTTCCCAATGTCTGCTGATCAAATTTGAGACGGAATGTGATGAATGGTCCGTCCCGGGTGTAGCGGCTTTCCTCGAAATCACGGTCGGCAAAACCGACGACATTATAACCGACCGAAATATAGCCGTTCTTGAACGGGGTGATGCCGACAGACGGTCCGCCGCTATAGGCGATGGTGTCGAAATCGTTGCCGACGCGCGCCGTTGCCTGGCCGCCGATGTCGAGCGTGTCCGACAGATCGAACTTCACGTCCGCGCCGACCACGTTGCTCCATCCTTCGAGATCGTCTTCCCCGAACCGGTCGAACACGTAGCGGCTGCCCCAGAACAGGCCATATTCGCCCGCTTCGCTGAACAGGCCATTGTCTGATCCGACCGGCGCATAGTTGATGCTCAGGCTGTTGATGATGCGCCGCGATGTGACGTCGCCGTCGACGAGCAGCGGAGCCCCGCCAATCGGTCCGGACGCGCCGGCCACCGCATTGCGGACGCGATCTTCGCGGAATTCGAGTTTCTGCAGCCAGGACCATTGGCTGTCGAGCGGGCGATGGGCCCAGCTGGCTTCGGCTTCGATAACCCTGGTGCTGACACCGGTCTGGTCTTCGGCGACGAACATGCTGGCGAGCGCACCGAGGGCGCTGCCTTCGCCGATCTGCTTGAGCAGCGCGGTGGTGAAGCCGTAGCGTTCGCTGATGTCGCCATCGCGATATTCGGCGCGTCCGTTCCAGCTCCAGTCATCGCTGCGGAAGGTGAAACCGGCGGTGACCGCAAGAAAATCCTCGGTCAATGTCGTGCCATTGCCCAGGAAGCCGCCAGCAGCGACCGGCTGCTGTTCGTTGATCACGTCACCGCGATCAAATCCGCCGATGGTTTCGTTGCCGTCCAGCGACACGTCGATGGTCCAGTTCTCATCGAGCGGGATGCTTTGGGTCAGGCCATAAGCGGCAAAGGTACGCGGACCATATTCGCGAATGTCCTGCTGGTTCATGCTGCTGACGACCCGCGCGCCGTTCCACGGCGAGACGTCGACCCCGATCCGTGCGGTGCGGGCGTCGATATTCTCGCCTTCGGCAATTTCATAGGTGCCGATGATCTTGACATCGTCGGTCACGGCGTAGCGAGCCGAGACGGTGTGGCGGGCGGGGAAGTCGATGCTTTCGTCCTGGCCACCAAGAGCAAATTCGGTCTGCGCATCCAGTTCGAGCTTGCCGTCGAACAGCCGCTGGGTGGCGCCGAGCCGGACCAGCGTGGACTGGTTGACAGAGCCGTCGGACAACTGGTCCTGGGCATAGACAATGCCCGCGCGGAACGACGTCTGGTCCGTGCGATATTCCAGTTCCGCGGTGCCGGCGCGGCGGCGGGCATCCGATACCAGGAAGTTTTCCTGGTAGCTGGTGACCGCCAGCGACAGATTCTCGCGGATGCGGACCCGGCCGTCGATGCCGAACTTGCGGGTGCCGCTTTCGGCCGCGTTCAGCTGTCCCAGACCGAATCCGGAGGTCTGGCGACGGACATAGGCCAGAATGTCGAAATTCGCGCCATGATGCTCGGCTTCCACCAGCCAGGCGGTGGCGGTGCGCCCGGTGGCGGTTGCCCCGGCATTTTTCGCCTGGTTGTCGGTGAGGGCCAGTTCCGCCCGCACTTCGGTCTTGAGATCGGGCTGGTAGCGGACATCGACGCCGAGCATATCGGTTTTCACGCTCTGGTTTTCGTCATGGACCGCCGTCGCGCCGATCCGCAGCTTTTCGTCGGCGGTCTGGTAGGTCGCCCGGCCACCGGCGTTCAGATTGCGATCGCCGACGCCCAGCACTTCATATTCGGCGATGATGAATTGCGGGTCGAGGCCACTGCCGCGGCTGAGGATCGGTTCGCGGAAGCGCAAGGTGCCGCCGAGATAGTCGATGTCATAATCGATATGGCGGGTCAGTTCGCGGCGCTCGATGATCCGGTCCGACCGGAGCCGGTCGCGGGTTTCCAGCGTGATCCGTTCACTGTTGGCAAGGATGTCGCGGGTCGACAGTGCATAGGGCCCCGAGAGACCGTTGCCCTGGATTTCCTCGCGGCGGAACCGGTTGGCGGAGTCGGCGGCAAAGGCGTTCAGATGCACCTGTTCGTTGCGATATTCGGCCTTGATGCCGTTGAACGCGCGCTGGTAGCGGGCGAGCTGCGGTTCATCGATGCCCGTCTCATAGTCGCCGAACAGCGCGTAAAACTGGGGCCGCTCGAGCTTCAGGTAGAGCCGGCGTACCGACGCGGCATCATAGCGCTGTTCGCTGCGGTCGGCATAGACGGTGTAATAGCGGCGCGGGTCGATAATGCCCTGGAAACGGGTTTCGTCTTCCTGCTTGTCGCTGTCATAGGCGAGGGTCATCAGCCATTTGCCGGTGACCCGGCCCTTGGCATAGAGCGCGACCCGTCCATCGACGTTGATATTGTCATCATCGTCGACCAGATCCTCAAGCCGCTCGTCGAGGGTGTTGAAGCCAAGCGTGCCGGCAGCAAAGCCGACCACGGTCCAGGGCCGGTTGCCGGGATCGAGCCATGTTGATATCCGCTGGTTCCGTTCCACCTCGCCGTCGCGAAACGGGAAAGAAATGCTGAGCGAACCGGAGGCGGTTGTTGGCGCCAGTTCGATATAGGCGATACCCTCGTCGCCTTCCACCCGCCATACCGGCGCGGCCCGTTCAAGGCCGGCCAGCTGGTTGGCCTGCTGTGCGTCGATTTCAATGGCCGGCGCATAGGGAGCCGGAACCGTGAAGTCGCCCACCATGCCGTGGCGCGCCGGCTTGCCGTCGCGGTCGGTCAGGCGAACCGCGAGAACCGGCCGGGTCACCCCGTCGGCGATCAGGATCGACCGGTCCTTCAGCAGTTCGGCATGGAGCGGGCTGCTGGCATAATGGACGGTTCTATCGAGCTGCTCGACCAGTTTGCCGTCGCGGTCCAGAACCCGCGCGACGAAGACATTGCCGCGGGCCTCGATCTCGATGCCGCGCCAGGTGCTGACCCTGATCGTGCCATCGGCGCTCTTCCTGGTGCCGTCAAAGGCAAGCGGGTTGACCGGCTTGCCGTTGACCGACAGTTCCACCGTCTGTCCGGCATGATGCTGGATCGCGACGCGCAGCGCCTTGACGCGCGGATTGTGATCGGCCTGCGGGAACAGCCACGCGATGCCGGGTTTCCGGCCGGTCAGCCAGTCCTGGCCCGCGCCAGCGGCTTCCGGATCGGAGGCGACTTCGGGCTTGTGATACACCTCGCGCGTGTCGATCGTGCGCGGGGCGACTTTTTTCGCGTAGAAATTCGCGCGTTTCAGCGCGCCGCCCCGGCCCTCGACGAAGCGGGAGATGGCGCTGCCGGCGCTGCGGGTGTTGCGGGCGCAATCGACCGGTGCGCGGTCGGCCGGAAAGGTCGAGGGATCGACCTGGACGACGTGCAGTCCGGGACGCAGTCCCTCGAAATGATAGCGGCCTTCGCTGTCGGTGACGGTGTAGGTTCCGTCCTGGAGCATGACACGGATACCGCCAACCCCGGCAGCGTCACGGGGGCTGACGCCGCATTCGCCGTCGGTGATCCGGCCAATCAGCGTGAATCGGTCGGAAATGCCGTCGCGTTCGATGCGGACAACCGCATCGGTGGTCGGGCTGGTCGTGCCGCGATCGTCGATGGCCGAGGCGAGATTCAGCGCATCACCCGGCGCGGCGTCCTGGCGGACCTCGGCGATATAGGTGAGCAGGCCGCTGCCGGACGGGAGCAGGGGCGGGGCCGCGACGGTAAAATCCTGGCCATTGGGCCGGATGTCGGGGGCAACCAGCTGACCGTTGTAGCGCACGGTATTGGTTTTCAAGCGCATCGCCGCCGGGAGGCGGTCGGAAATGGTGATCTCGCCCGTGCTGCGGGTCGGATCGCTGTTGGTGACGGTGATCCGGTACTGGACGGCGTCTCCCGGCACCGCTTGCGCGGTCGAGGCTGCCTTGGCGATGAACAGCGGCGAGCCGGGGCGGTCCATCGGCACATCGACGCGGACCGGGGCCGGATCGTCCAGAATGATGACGCCGCCGTACGAGCCATCGACAATCGTGAAGGGCAGGCCGTCGGTGCGGCGCAATCCCGTCAGTTGCTGGGGTGTGGCCGCGGACGCAAAGCGATAGGGCGCGGGCGGCTCTACCAGCAGCCGGTAGCTGCCGCGCCGGGCGAAGGGGAAACGGTAGAATCCCTCGCTGAACTCATAAATCGTGCCGCTGCTGTCGGTGACGGTGCTGCCGGTGATGACCGAATTGGGAAATGCGGAAACGCCGTCATCGCCGAAAACCTCGGCCGGCTGTCCGGTAGCCATGTCGATCAGGGTCACGCGGGTGCCCGATATCGGCGTGCCGTCGCCGCTGTCGAACGTTTCACCAAAGGGATCGACGAGAATCGACACCTTGACCCTACCCAGCGGGGTACCAGCGGATTCGCCGATGATCACGTCCAGCGTATCGCACTTGTTGACGGACAGGCGGCAGTCGCCCTGGACCGGATTGGGCGGGATCGCGGCGGTATTGATGAGGCCGACAAACCGGCCGCTATTCGGGCCGGTTTCCGATATCGTGATGATTTCCTGGTCGCCCGCATCGGTCGAGACGGTGATATCAAAGCTGTCGATCAGCGCGGGGTCGAGATTCCGGTTGGGCGCGAGGATCGATATGATCAGCGGCGCGCCGGCGCGAATCTTGTCGGCAGGGAGGATGGTAGCAGGATTTGTCGAGATCCCGGCGAACGCGCCATGCAGTTCGATGGGTATTGCTCCGCCTGATCCCCTGCACATCGTGCCTGGAATGGCGATCCGTTCGGCGCCCGAAGGGTCGCCAAACTGGTAGATCGTGATTTCCGGGGGGGCTTGCGGCGGGGGAACCACCTGGATATCGACCCGGTTGGACGGCCGTGACTGCCTGGTGCCGTCTCTGTCCCACTCGGCCCGGGCAATATTGCTGATCAGCGGCAGGTTCTGTGCCTGCGCGATGGCAAAGTCCGGGGCATGCGGCTGCTCCTCGGCAAACTCGGGCTGTGCGAGTGCCGGTGCGACAGGCGCGGTCAAGGCGCATGCAGCAGCTGCCAGGCCAAACGGCCGGAAAAGGCTGGTCAGAAATCCCATGGATCAAGCAGAAAGCTGGCGGCCGGCAAACGCATGAACGCCTGCCTGCCGCCAGTTTTGCTATGGTCTAGTCAACGGTGACGCGGAAGATCATCGCACGGTTGGTGCCGGCCGAGATGTCGGACAGGACACCGGTGACGGTCGGATCGGCAAAGCTGCCACCCGCAACGCCGCCCGTACAGGTCTGCGTCTGCGGCGGACCAGCCGTGATCGTCGCCGTAGCGTCGATCAGAATGGACCCGGTGACAAAGGTGATGCCGTTGCCGCCCACGTCGGCCGGTAGCGTATCGGTGATCGTCACACCGGTCGCCGTCGCCGAACCGGCGCCGTTGGCCACCGAAATGCAATATTCGATGACCGCGCCGGGAATGGCCTTCGGATTGGCCGATCCAAGAGGATCGCTGACCACCCGGCTCGACTTGAACACCGAGATATTGGCCGCTGCGACCTCATAGGTGTCGGTTGCGCTGTGGCGACCGTCGCCGGCAATGTCGCCGCTGGCGGTGCCGGAGCCGTCGGCAAAGACGTTCTGGACCACGGTGGCATCATCCACATCGCCGCTGTTGTTGACAAAGGCGACGCCGGTGGCTGCATTGGCTGCCTGGCCGATCAGCACGATATCGGCGAGGTCGCCGGTGACGATGCCGGTCGGGATGTTGGCGACCGCGTGAACGGTAACCGTGACATCTTCCGCAAGGTTGTCGATCGAGCTGATCAACGTGTCGCCGCCATCAAAAATGCCGTTGCCGTCATCAAGATAGAAGGTGATCGGCCCGGTGACGTTGAAATCGTCGCCGCCCAGCTGTTCCGCGCTCAGCAGCACGTCGATGGTGTCGTTGGTCTGGTTGCTGACGGTATAGGTCACGGCCTGCTGCGTGGCCCCTGGCGCAACGGTGGTGTTCGACGTGTCGCTCTTGGCGATGACAAGATTGACTTCGCGGTCGACGACGAAAACGTCGCTGTCGGTGGACGCGGTCTGCGCGGTTCCGCCGACATTGAAGGCGACGCTCACATTGTTCGTAATGCTCGTTCCTGCATTAGTTCCCAAATCTGCAGCGAACGCCGGGTTTGCACCCAGCGCCGCTACAGAAATGGTACTAGTGGCAACGAGAAGTTTCAGTATACTGGTCATAACTGTCTCCTGTTTCACTTAAATTGGATCGCCAAACCCGCGACGATCCGGTACGGTTGCGGTCACTTCACTGTGCCACGAAATACCAACTTCCCCCCTGATCCTGCTGAAATAGAACGATTAAACTTCCATTTCACATGAGTGACATCGGTCATCAGGGCGGGGCGGACATCGCCATTCTCGCCAAGATAGGTGAGGGCCGAAAGCGGGCCCCAGCTCTTGCCGCCGTCAACGGAGACAAGTTCGGTGCCGTCGGCGGTGCCGTTGAACGCCACTGCCTTGGGCAGCGGGTTGGTGACGGAAAAATCGGTGGCCGGCGCGTTGCCGACGTTGCGATAGTTGACGACGAACACCAGCTTGTCGCCGGGGGTGACGGTTTTCGGCTGCTCGAGCACCAGCGCGGTGGTGCCGTTGGGCTTCGCCACCTTGCGCTCGACGAACACGTCGCTCGACAGGCTGACATTGTTGGCCGCCATGGCGGCGCCCGGCAGCAGCAGGGCAATGGCGCAGAAAAGTCTTCCGATCATGTTGTGATACCCCCCGGTTGCGTTCAGTCGATGGTGACTTGAAAGGTGATGGTCCGCGTCTGGCCGCCAGGCACGGTGCCAAGCGCAACGGCGATCTCGCTGCCGGCGAAGGATCCGGCATCGCCATCGCCCGCCGCATCGCCGAGGGCGGTGCCATCGAGCGTCAGGCTCTCGGCCTGGTAGCTGGTGGCGGCGGGGATCGTGTCGCGGATGGTGAGATTGGCGATGTCGCCGCTGCCGACGGTGGTCGCGACGAGCTGGTAGCGGATGACCGCGCCGGGCACGGCCTCGCTGCCGCCGAACGGATCGGTGATGGTGGCGCTCTTGACGAGCGTGACCTCGGTCGCCCGGACGACGAAGAAGCCGCTGTCGGTGCTGCTCGCGCCGGTGGTGCCGGTGACCGCGTCGCTGCCGCCGTCGCCCAGTCCGGCGAACACGGTGCCGGGGGTGCCGCTGCCGGTGACGGCGGTGGCGGAAAGCGCGATTTCGGCCCGATCGGTATCGGTGACCGAGGCGGGGATCGACGAGAGGATGAAGACGGTGACGCTTTCGTCCGGGGCGAGCAGCGGATCGTTGCTGCCTGGCGTGTAGACGGTGTCGACGCCGGCATCGTAGACGCCGTTCCCGTTGCTATCGAGGACGATCTGCTCGAACAGCGTGTCAAATGCATCGCCGGGGCGCGCGGTATCGGCGGCGAGGGTGAAGGCCTCGGAGCCGTTGCCGCTGTTGGTCACCTGATAGGCGAGGACCTGTCCGGTCGCGCCGCTGGCGACCGGGACGTCGCCGGGGTCGCTGGCCTTCACCATGACGTCCAGCAGTTCGTCCACCTTGATGGTGACCGTGTTGGAATCGATCGTCAGCGGAGCGCCGCCGCCGGGCTTGTCATAGGTCGCCTGGGCGACGTTGAGGATGTCGGTGCCGGCCACGGTCCCTGCAGCCTGGGCTGCAGAGGGAGCCAAGAACAGGCTCGCGCCTGCCAGCGCAACCGCCCAGGGGCGATGGCGAACAGGGTGTGCGAGCGCGCTTGAAGGGCGGCGAAATATCTGCTGGTCTCTGTATTTCATGCCGTCCCTATGACGAAGAAAGGCAAATATTTCGTAAACGTCCGATAAATGACGTCATGGATATTTTATGTTTGGGAGGCGCGGAAATCTGCAGAAAAATATGGTTTAGAGAAGCTGCGCGCGGCACCGGTTAACCAGCTGTTTACCGTAACTTCTGGTAACTTCGCTGCATGGGGTCGCTCCAGCGGACGGGTTCGCAGGATCGCCAGAGGCGCGCCCGAGAGAGCCGCGGAGCGGCCGAATGGGACGGGTTTTTGAATTTTCTCGAATAATCGAAAGAGTGTAGTTGACAGGAAAGCGAGGCTCTTCTACTTGCGCTGCTTCACCGCCCAATGCAGGCGCATACGCGGGTGTAGCTCAGTTGGTTAGAGCGCCGGCCTGTCACGCCGGAGGTCGCGAGTTCAAGTCTCGTCACTCGCGCCATTTCCCCGAATATGCGGGGGGATGGCGCTTCAGGGCCGGAGTTTTCCGGTATTCATCCAGATCAGCAACGGCTTGACCGGAAAGATCCAGGCAATGCCTGCGATGATGTAGATCGGCAGCTGCGCGAGGAACGGCAGGCCGCTGATCCAGTCGATCATGCTGACCACGATCCGGCACCACAGCAGAATCACCGCCAGAATCAGGATGATGCCGGCGGGCTGCCGCCAATTCGGGGCATCGGGGGGATTATGCGGCAGGTCGGGGTCCTGATCTGTTGTCATGACATCTCTTCAACTCTTTGAATTATTTCGCATTCCGTCACGATCATGTCGAGGCGAATATCGTGTTCCTCGGTGGGAACCCGATCGGTTTCCTGCACCGACCAGGCGAATCCGATACGTTTCGCACCCGGATGACGGGCGAAGCTGCGGTCATAATGGCCGCCGCCCTGGCCGAGCCGATGCATCGACCGGTCAAAGGCGAGCATCGGGGCGACGATCAGGTCCGGATCTACGACGGGACAATCCGGCCCGGGCTCCGATATGTTGCGGAATCCGGATTCCAGCAGGTCGATATTGTCGATCCTGCGAAATTCCAGCGGCGCATCGCCCACACACAAGGGGTAGGCAATGGTCTTTCCGATTTCCGCGAGATAGTCGGCCAGACGGGATGTCGGCGCCTCGGCGCCGGCCGCGCTATACAGCGCGATGATCTCTGCCTGATCGATCAGGCGGGCCAGAGGCGAGGGTGGCCGGCGAAAGGCCAGTCCGCGGGTGGCCGCGTCCAGCTGGCTGTAAAATGCGTCTCTCCGCCGTCTATATTCTTCGCGCAGTTTCTTCTTATCATCGCCTAAGCTGCTCAAAAGACTATTCTTTCGGTCGAGGAGTGACGGGACCATCTTGGTCGTTTGCCGGAAAATCCTCTGACGCCTATTACGTCAGGTGGGCGCCATATGCATCGGACCCGACTGCCAAACAGTCCGCAATCCGGGCAGGGACAGCTCCCTAGGAAGTTATATCGCCTCAGGGATGTTCGTATCAAGCTCGTGCCAGACAGTACCCGTCACACCCTATCTAGGCGCGCCGCGGTCGTTACTCAAGGCTGTTCGCCAGTTGCTCTGCGCGATCGGCCAATTTTTCCAGCGCGGCGATCGCCTGTTCGTCCCTCGGATCCGGCCCGGCAGGCTGCGCCGGCTCCGCTGGCTCGCCATTGCCGGTCCGCGCGCTGTGCAGCTCGTCCGCCAGCAACAGCGACGTGAACAGCAGCATGCGGCTCTCGTTCAGCCCGGCGGGGTCACCGGACTCCCGCGCCTTGCCGTCGACCATCGCGGCGAGCCTCGTCAGGTGCGCTTCCTCGCCGTCCTGGCAGGAAACCATGAACGACCGACCACCAATTTCGAGTTTCATCTGCGCCATGTCAGTTCTCCTGCCGCTCGATCAGCCGGTCGATCGTCCGGATCGCCTGTTTCATTTCGGTTTTCAGCGCCTCGTGGCGCGCCTCCAATGCCGCATCGGCTTGCGCCTTCATGCTGTCCTTTGCCGATTCAATCCGGCTCAGCGCCCGTTCGATCCGTCCGATCGCCAGGATGACGCGTTCATTGTCCATAAGCAATTTCCATAGCTTGATTGCAACAGGTAAGTTCCTGTCTTTCGTTGCTAACAATCTATTCCCGCGGCGTAAACACTGGATAGTGAAAAGCGATCCTTGACGGCGCCTTGCCGGATCATCAAAGGAGGGGGCAAAATAGCGAATCGCAGCAATTTGTTGCGTGCGTGCACGCGCCAATCCGGGGGACCAGACCAGTCATGACTGTTACCGAAAAAAACATGGCAAACGCCATCAGAGCGCTTGCGATGGATGCGGTGGAGGCTGCCAACAGCGGCCATCCCGGGATGCCCATGGGCATGGCCGATGTCGCCACCGTGCTGTTCAGTGATTTTCTGAAATATGACCCGGCGGCACCGAAATGGGCGGATCGGGACCGGTTCGTCCTGTCGGCCGGCCACGGATCAATGCTGATCTACTCGCTGCTACACCTGACCGGCTACGCGCGCCCGACGTTGCAGGACATCAAGGATTTCCGCCAGATCAGTTCCCCCTGTGCCGGCCATCCGGAAAATTTCAAGCTCGAAGGCGTCGAAACCACGACCGGACCGCTCGGCCAGGGATTTGCCACGGCCGTGGGCATGGCCGTTGCCGAACGGCATCTGAACGCCCTGTTCGGCGATGATATCGTCGATCACCGCACCTGGGTCATCGCCGGCGATGGCTGTCTGATGGAAGGGATCAACCACGAAGCGGTCGGCCTGGCCGGTCACCTGGGTCTTGGCAGACTTAATGTCTTGTGGGATGATAATGGTATAACCATCGACGGTAAAACGGATTTATCGACAAGCGAAGATATCCCGGCTCGCTATCGGGCGTCGGGCTGGCACGTGGTGTCCTGCGACGGTCACGATGTTGATGCGATCCGCCAGGCGCTGAGCGAAGCCCAGGCCGACCCTCGGCCTTCGCTGGTCGCCTGCAAGACCATCATCGGTTATGGCGCGCCCACCAAGCAGGGAACCGCGGCTACTCATGGTGCACCGCTTGGCGGCGACGAGATTGCCGGCACGCGGGCGGCGCTCGGCTGGGATCACGAGCCCTTTGTCATTCCCGATGATGTCCTGACATCGTGGCGCGCGCTGGGCGACAAGGGCGCGACGGCGCATGCGGACTGGCAGAAACGGCTCGAAGGCCATGCCCAGGCTGCGGAATTTACCCGCCGGATGGCGGGCGAGCTCCCCGCCGGCAGCGCGATGCAGGATTATCTCGACAGCCTGGCCAAGGACCCGCCAAAGGTCGCAACGCGCAAGGCTTCGGAAATGGCGCTCGGCGCGATCACCGAAGCGCTCCCGGAAATGCTGGGTGGCAGCGCCGATCTCACCGGTTCAAACAATACCAAAACATCATCGACCAAGCCTTTGACAAAAGACGATTATTCGGGTCGCTATATTTATTATGGCATTCGCGAATTCGGCATGGCTGCGGCGATGAACGGGATGGCGCTGCACGGCGGAATCATTCCCTATGGCGGAACATTCCTGGTCTTCACCGACTATTGCCGTGGGGCCATGCGCCTGTCGGCAATACAGAATGCGCGCGTCATCTACGTGATGACCCATGACAGCATCGGACTGGGAGAGGACGGGCCGACCCACCAGCCGATCGAGCATATCCAGAGCCTGCGCCTGATGCCCAACATGCAGGTGTTCCGGCCCGCCGATGCCATAGAAACCGCGGAATGCTGGGCGCTGGCCATCAAGCGGTCCGACGGTCCATCGACTCTGGCGCTGACTCGCCAGAACCTTCCTCCGGTCCGCGATGATGTCAGCGTAAATCTTTGTGAAAAAGGCGCTTATCGCCTGAAGGCTGCCGAGGCAGACAAGCGGGTCGCGCTGGTCGCAACCGGGTCCGAAGTGTCGCTGGCGCTCGACGTCGCTGCCAAGCTGGAGGCCGCGGGTGTCGGGGCCGACGTGATCTCGATGCCCTGCGCGGAATTGTTCGACGCGCAGAGCGACGCCTACAAGTCCGATTTGCTCGGGGGGCAGGGCGTGCTGCGCGTATCGATCGAAGCGGGAACCACGATCGGCTGGGAGCGCTATACCGGCCTCGACGGGATGCGGTTCGGTATTGACGGGTTCGGGGCTTCGGCGCCGATTGACGATCTCTACGCGCATTTCGGCCTGACCGTGGACGCCATCACCCCGAAGATACTGGAAAAAATCGGCTGAACCAAGCCGGCGCGTTTTGAATTCAAAGGAGCAATAGCATGACGAAAGTAGCAATCAACGGATTCGGCCGGATCGGCCGTCTTGTGGCCCGGGCGATCCTGGAACGCGATGACGACGATTTCGAGCTGGTCGCGATCAACGACCTGTCCGATGCCGACGCCAATGCCCTGCTCTTCGCCTTTGACAGCGTCCATGGCCGCTTCCCCGGCGAAGTGTCCGCCCATGGCGACCATATCCTGGTCAACGGCAAGAAAATCGCGGTAACCTCCGAGCGCAATCCTGCCGACTTGCCGCATGGTGAAATGGGCGTCGACATCGTCCTCGAATGCACGGGCTTTTTCCAGTCGAAGGAAGCGTCGCAGCCGCATATTGATGCCGGCGCCAAGCGCGTGCTGATCTCGGCCCCGGCCAAGGGTGATCTGAAAACCGTTGTCTACGGCGTCAACCATGACGTCCTGACGTCAGAGGATATCATTGTTTCCAATGCTTCCTGCACGACCAACTGCCTTGCCCCGGTCGCCAAGGTGCTCAACGATACCGTGGGCATCGAGCGTGGGTTCATGACCACCATCCACAGCTACACCAACGATCAGCGCATGCTCGACCAGATTCACAGCGACATGCGCCGGGCCCGGGCGGGTGCGGTCAACATGATCCCGACAACCACCGGGGCAGCGCGCGCCGTAGGCCTGGTGTTGCCCGAACTGAACGGCAAGCTCGACGGATCGTCGGTGCGCGTGCCGACGCCGAATGTCAGCCTGGTCGATCTGGTGTTCACTCCCGGTCGCGACACCAGCGTCGAGGAAATCAATGGCGCGCTGAAGGCCGCAGCCGAAGGCGCGATGAAGGGCGTATTGGTCTATGAAACCAAGCCGCTCGTCTCCAGCGACTTCAATCATCAGCCAGCGAGCAGCTCGGTCGACAGTCTCGAAACGACGGTGATGGACGGCAAGCTGGTCCGCGTCGTCAGCTGGTATGACAACGAGTGGGGCTTCTCCAATCGGATGATCGATACCGCGAAGGTCATGGCGGGCCTGCTTTAATCCATAAGGGTTCTGATAAATGTCGGTTAACAGTTTCAAAACGCTTGATGATATCGGCGACGTAGCAGGGAAATGCGGCTTCGTCCGCGTTGACCTGAACGTGCCGATGGCGGATGGCAAGGTAACCGACGATACCCGCTTGCAGGCGGTCATTCCGACGGTCACCGAATTGGCGGACAAGGGCGCAAAATTGCTGCTGCTGGCCCATTTCGGACGACCCAAGGGGGAAGTGAAGCCGGAATATTCGCTCGAACCGGTCGTGGCACCGCTCGCTGATATATTGGGCCGTCCCGTGCAGTTCATGCAGAAGCCCGATCAGGATGCGATTGATGCCTTGCCCAACGGCAGCATCGTCGTTCTGGAAAACAGCCGTTTTGCGCCGGGCGAGGAAAAAAATGATCCGGCGATGGCCGCCGCGCTCGCCGCGTTCGGGGATTTCTATGTCAATGACGCCTTTTCGGCTGCCCATCGCGCGCATGTGACCACCGAGGGGCTTGCGCATCACCTGCCTTCTTATGCCGGCCGTTCGATGGAACGCGAGCTGACGGCGCTGGACAAGGCGCTCGGCGATCCCGAGCACCCGGTCGCAGCGGTTGTTGGTGGAGCAAAGGTTTCGAGCAAGCTCGACGTCCTGCGGCAGATGGTCGAGAAGGTCGATCATCTGATCATCGGTGGCGGCATGGCCAATACCTTTCTCGCGGCGCGCGGCGTCGACGTCGGCCAGTCGCTGTGCGAACATGATCTTGCCGACACCGCCAATGAAATAATGGAAGCCGCCGATCGCGCCGACTGCACCGTGCACCTGCCCTATGACGTGGTGGTGGCGAAGGAATTTCGCGCCAATCCGCCAATCCGCACCGTCAATGTGCACGAGGTCGCTGGCGACGAGATGATCCTTGATATCGGGCCGGCGGCGGTCGAGGCGCTGTCCGATGTCCTCAAGACCTGCCGGACCCTAGTCTGGAACGGTCCGCTCGGCGCCTTCGAAACGGCGCCCTTCGATCAGGCCACGGTGGCCCTGGCCAGAACCGCGGCTGCGCTGACCAAGGAAGGGCAGCTGCTGTCGGTTGCCGGCGGCGGTGATACGGTCGCGGCGCTCAACCATGCCGGCGTGGCGGATGATTTCAGCTTTGTATCGACCGCAGGGGGCGCTTTCCTGGAATGGATGGAAGGCAAGCCCTTGCCCGGCGTCGAAGCGCTAACCAAATAGATGAAACTGTCAGGAAAACAGAAATGGCGAATAGTGAAATGCTGAGCAAGAT
Source organism: Parasphingorhabdus sp. (assembly GCF_036964565.1). Classification (GTDB taxonomy): domain Bacteria; phylum Pseudomonadota; class Alphaproteobacteria; order Sphingomonadales; family Sphingomonadaceae; genus Parasphingorhabdus. The sequence continues at coordinate 236,896 of NZ_JBALTN010000002.1, forward strand.
CGAAAACGGGCAGGGCTTTATCGCCGCGCTCGACCAGAGCGGTGGCTCGACCCCCAAGGCCCTGGCGGGATACGGCATCGGCGCGGATTCCTTTTCCAATGATGACGAGATGTTCACCCTGATCCACAAGATGCGCAGCCGCATCATCACCTCGCCCAGCTTCGGCAACGGCAAGGTGATCGGCGCCATCCTGTTCGAAAAGACGATGAACGGCGACGCCGGCGGCAAGCCGGTGCCGGAAGCGCTCTGGGATCGCGGCGTGGTGCCGTTTCTCAAGGTCGACAAGGGGCTGGAGGACGAGGCCGACGGCGTGCAGCTGATGAAGCCGATCGCGGATCTCGATGCGCAGTGCAAGCAGGCGTCCGCCAAGGGCGTGTTCGGCACCAAGATGCGGTCGGTGATCAACAATGCCAATGCCAAGGGAATCGCCTCGATCGTCGGACAGCAGTTCGACTTCGGCAAGCAAATCCTGGGCCATGGCCTGGTGCCGATCATCGAGCCGGAAGTGAATATCCAGAGCGACGAGCGCGCCGCGTGCGACGAGATCTTGCTCGGCGAACTGACCAGGCAGCTGGACAAGCTGCGCGATGACCAGCGGGTGATGCTGAAACTGTCGATCCCGGTCGAACCCAATCTCTACAAGCCGCTGATCGATCACCCGAAGGTGATCCGGCTGGTGGCGCTGTCGGGCGGCTATTCGACCGAGGATGCCTGCGCCGAACTGGCGAAGAACGAGGGCATGATCGCCAGCTTCAGCCGCGGGCTGCTGCAGGATCTGCGCGTCTCGCAGAGCGACGAGGAATTCGACGCGGTGCTGGGCGGCGCGATCGACCAGATTTATCGCGCCTCGATCGCCTAGATCCAGCCGGCTGCCGTGAGCGATCCTCAACCCTGCCAGCTCTACCTGATTTCGCCGCTGGAAACCGGCGGCGATTTTCCGCAGCGGCTGCGGCAGGCGCTGGAGGCGGGGCCGGTGGCGGCCTTCCAGTTCCGGGTCAAGGATGTCGAACCGGAGGACGCGGCGCGGCTGGCGGAGCCGCTGCAGGCAATCTGCGACGAATTTGATGTCGCCTTCATCGTCAATGACGATGTCGCGCTGGCCAAGCGGCTGGGCGCGGACGGCGTGCATCTGGGGCAGGGCGACGAGGGCCTGGAAGCCGCGCGGGCGGTGCTGGGCAAGGATGTGCAGATCGGCATTACCTGTCATGACAGCCGCCATCTGGCGATGGAAGCGGGTGAGGGCGGGGCCAATTATGTCGCCTTCGGTGCGTTTTTCCCGACGACGACCAAGGAAACCCATCACAAGCCGGAACTGGATCTGGTTCGGTGGTGGGCCGAGATGATGGAACTGCCCTGCGTGGCGATCGGCGGGATCACGCCGGACAATTGCCCGCCGCTGGTCGCGGCGGGCGCCGATTTCCTGGCGGTCTCCGGCGCGGTCTGGAACGATCCGGCGGGGCCGGCTGCGGCAGTGCGGAAATTTGCCGATATTCTGGAAGGCGGCGCAGAGGCCTAGGAGGCGCTGCGCGTCCTGCCGATATTCGACGCCAGATAGCGGCTGACGAAATCGCTGGCCGAGGGCGGGGCAAAATGGGGCATCTGCTCGATGTCGCGCAAATAGCCCTCTGTCTCCCGGAACGAGCGCAACTGGCCGTCGCAGATCGAATAGCCGAACAGGCCCGTGGCCGGCGCGTAGGGGCAGGGGTGCGCCGCGTCCGTGCGGTCGTCGCTGGGCTCGAGAAGAAATGCGTTTTCCATGAGCCGACAATAGGCCGCGATTGATTCGCCGTATTGTATGAAAAAGACCTGTGCGCCACCGCACAGCCTGTCGGGTCGTGCCGCTTTCATCGTCACCGGGCTTGCCTATTGGCGGCCAGCGGATTACAGCGCCGCTCAATCAAACCATCTATCGAGCGAGACAAGCGATGAAGATCAGCGGTGTGGATATCCGTCCGGGCAATATATTGGAATATGAAGGCGGTCTGTGGAAGGTTGCCAAGATCCAGCATACCCAGCCGGGCAAGGGCGGCGCCTATATGCAGGTCGAGATGAAGAATCTCGTCGACGGCCGCAAGACCAATGTCCGCTTCCGCAGCGCCGACACGCTCGAGAAGGTGCGGCTGGACACCAAGACCTTCCAGTATCTGTTCGCCGAGGACGACATGCTGACCTTCATGGACAAGGAAAATTACGAGCAGATCACGCTGCCGGCCGACCTGCTCGGCGACGCCGCCGAATTTTTGCAGGACGGCATGGACGTGCAGCTCGAACTGTATGACGAGAAGCCGATTTCGGTGGCACTGCCAGACCAGATCGAAGCCGTGATCGTCGAGGCGGATGCTGTGGTCAAGGGCCAGACGGCTTCGTCCAGCTACAAGCCCGCGATTCTCGACAATGGCGTCCGCGTCATGGTGCCGCCGTTCATTTCGGCCGGAACCAAGATCATCGTCGATGTCTATGCCCGCGAATATGTCGGCAAGGTCAACTGAACATGCCCCCTCCCGCTTGCGGGAGGGATCAGGCGCGGGCGCGATCATCGTGCTCGCCCGCTCTTTGAAAACCCTGTAGACCCACCCCCAAGCCCCTCCCGCAAACGGGAGGGGGGAGATTGAAAATGCCCGCACATTCCGCCCTTATCACCGTCATGGAACGCGCCGCGCGCAAGGCGGGATCGCGCCTGCGCCGGGACTTTGGCGAAGTCGAGCATCTCCAGGTGTCCAAAAAAGGCCCGGCCGACTTTGTTTCCAAGGCCGATATGCGCGCCGAACGGATTCTGTACGACGAATTGCTGAAGGTTCGTCCCGGCTGGGGTTTCGTGCTCGAGGAAGGCGGCATGATCGAGGGCGAGGAAGGCAAGCCGCGCTGGATCATCGATCCGCTCGACGGCACCACCAATTTTCTGCACGGCATTCCCCATTTCGCGATTTCGATCGCGGTGCAGGAACGCTCGCTCGACGGCCGCGGCTGGGGCAAGATCACCAGCGGCCTGATCTACGAACCCCTGACCGACCTGACCTGGTGGGCAGAAATGGACAAGGGCGCATGGCTCGGCGAACGACGGCTGCGCGTGTCCGCGCGCCGCGACCTGTCGGAATCGCTGATTGCCACCGGCATCCCGTTCAAGGGCCACGGCGATCTCAGCGAATGGGCCCGGATTTTCGGCGCGGTCGCGCCGCAGGTCGCAGGCATCCGTCGCAACGGGTCGGCGGCGCTCGATCTTGCCTGGCTGGCCGCCGGACGCTATGATGGCTTCTGGGAAGCGGGCCTGCAGGTATGGGACGTGGCTGCTGGCATCTTGATGGTTCGGGAAGCCGGTGGCTTCGTCACCGACTTTACCGGCGGCGACCAGCCGGTTGGCCAGCGCGAAATATTGGCCGCCAACGAAGCGCTGCACAGCAAGCTGCACCGGATATTGGCGAAGTCGCTGCTTTAACTGCGAACGCCTCGCAAAAGGCCGGAAATTTAAGCGACTTCACCCTTGCGGCATGCGGAGCCACTCCCTAAAAGCGGCCCGAATATTAGCGAAACGAGTCATCTGTGGTCGATCTTTCCGAATATGCACCGATATTATTGTTCCTGTTTGTAGCGATAGGTCTGTCAACAGCCTTCGTGTTCCTGCCTATGGGTGTGTCCCGGCTGACCGGAACCCACAATCCGAGTGCGGAAAAGCTCTCCGAATATGAATGCGGCTTCCCTGCTTTTGAAGATTCTCGCAGCCAGTTTGACGTCCGTTTCTATCTGGTGGCGATCCTGTTCATCATCTTCGATCTCGAAGCGGCATTTCTCTTTCCCTGGGCGGTTTCGCTGGACCTGACCGGCTGGGTCGGCTGGTCGACAATGATGGTATTTCTGGCAGAGCTGATCATCGGCTTTGCCTACGCCTGGAAGGTGGGAGCACTGGAATGGGACTAGAAACGACGACAAGCGGATCCGCGATCCTGAATGCCGACGGCACGCCGATGCGCGCCGCGCAAGAGCCGGACGAGGGCTTTTTCAAGGATCTCAATTCGGAAGTGAATGACAAGGGCTTCCTGGTCACCTCGACCGAGGAGCTGTTCCAATGGGCGCGTACCGGTTCGCTGTGGTGGATGACCTTTGGTCTCGCCTGCTGCGCGGTCGAGATGATCCATGTCAACATGCCGCGCTACGACATGGAGCGCTTCGGCGCTGCACCGCGCGCCAGCCCGCGCCAGTCGGACGTGATGATTGTTGCTGGCACGCTGTGCAACAAGATGGCGCCGGCGCTGCGCAAGGTCTATGACCAGATGTCGGATCCGAAATATGTGATCTCGATGGGCAGCTGCGCCAATGGCGGCGGCTATTATCACTACAGCTATAGCGTCGTTCGCGGCTGCGACCGGATCGTGCCGGTCGATATCTACGTGCCCGGATGCCCGCCGACAGCGGAAGCCTTGCTCTACGGCGTGATGCAATTGCAGCGGAAGATCCGGCGGATCGGGACGTTTGAACGGTGATGATGATCGGTAAGCTGAACCCGTTAGTCCCGAGCCTGTCCATGCTCCCGTTAGCACTGCGCTTGTCGAAGTGCGTTTATCGTCTTGAGGCGTCGTTGACCTGCGGTCGTCTTCGACTCGACAGGCTCAGGACTAACGGCAACTCGGACCAGCTCACCGCCAACGGCAACTCGGTCAAGTTCACTGCAAACGGTCTCTCGACTTCGCTCGAGACGAACGGAGTTATCTGATGGCTCATTCCGCACCCGCCATTTCCAGCAATGACGGCGTTGCCGCAAAGCTTGGCAAGGCAATTGGCGCTGCCCTGCTCGATACCGTCGAAGCCTATGGCGAGATCAGCTTCACCGTCGAGCGGGCCAAGCTGGCCACCGTACTGGAAAAGCTGCGCGAGAAGCATGAATATCAGCAGCTGATGGAAATCGCCGGCGTCGACTATCCGGATCGTGCGGAACGGTTCGAGGTCTGCTATCATCTGCTCAGCCTGACCAAGAACCACCGCATCCGCGTCAAGGTGACGACCGACGAGGACACGCCGGTGCCGAGCGTCACCCATATCTGGGAAGTCGCCGGCTGGCTGGAACGCGAAGTGTTCGACATGTACGGCGTGTTGTTCGACGGCAACACCGATTTGCGCCGCATCCTGACCGACTATGGTTTCCAGGGCCACCCGTTCCGCAAGGATTTCCCGCTGACCGGCTATGTCGAGATGCGCTATTCGGAAGAAGCCAAGCGCGTGGTCTACGAACCGGTGAAACTGGCGCAGGATTTCCGCAGCTTTGATTTCATGTCGCCCTGGGAAGGCGCGGACTATATCCTGCCCGGTGATGAAAAAGTCGAGGGCGTGGCGCCGCCGCCGATCCCGAAGACGACCGAGAAGACAAACGATACCGGCGCCGGCGACAAGGCCAACAAGAAGGCGGCCAAGCCCTCGAAGCGCAAGGAAGCGGCGGCCAAGAAGCCGGCCCCCAAGCGGACCAAGTCGGGTACGCAGAAGAAGGGGGAGGGTAAGTGATGGCATTTTCTCCCTGTTTTCCTGCGACGGCAGTTATCAATCTCCTGCCAGTGCCGCTTGACGCCGTGGTCCTAGATGGGCCCCTGCCTCCGCAGCGGCACGTTCACTCCGAAGGAGATAAACGTGTCTGACTATCTCGAAGAAATGGATCATCTCGCCGACGACGCCGATCCCACGACCGGCGATCTGGAGATCCAGAATTTCACGATCAATTTCGGGCCCCAGCATCCCGCCGCGCACGGCGTGTTGCGGATGGTGATGGAGCTGGACGGCGAGATTGTCGAGCGGGTCGATCCGCATATCGGATTGCTGCACCGCGGCACCGAGAAGCTGATCGAGCACAAGACCTATTTGCAGGCTCTGCCCTATTTTGACCGGCTCGACTATTGCTCGCCGCTGGCGATGGAGCACAGCTATGTGCTGGCGATCGAGAAACTGCTCGATCTCGAGGTGCCGCTGCGCGGCCAGTATCTGCGGGTATTGTTTGCCGAGCTGACCCGGATCTGCAACCATATGCTCAACATCGGCGCCCATGTCATGGACGTTGGTGCGATGACCCCGAATATATGGGTGTTCGAAATTCGCGAGCAATGCCTGGAATTTTTCGAACGCGCGAGCGGTGCCCGCATGCACAGCGCTTGGTTCCGGCCGGGCGGCGTCCATCAGGACGTGCCGCTGAAGCTGCTCACCGATATCGCCGACTGGCTCGACGAGTTCCCGACTTTGTTCAACGATGCGATGAGCCTGGTCGTCGGCAACCGCATCTTCAAGCAGCGCAATGTCGATATCGCCACCGTGTCCAAGGATGATGCGGTGCGCTGGGGCTTTTCCGGCCCGGTGCTGCGCGGCAGCGGCGTTGCCTGGGATCTGCGCAAGTCGCAGCCCTATGATGTCTATGACCGGATGGAATTCGACGTTCCGGTCGGCACCCGGGGCGACTGCTATGACCGGTTCATGGTGCGGGTCGAGGAAGTGCGCCAGAGCGCCAGGATCATGCGCCAGTGCCTCAACGAAATGCCCGATGGCCCCGTTGCCTCCACCGACCGCAAGATCGTCCCGCCGAAGCGCGGCGAGATGAAGCAGTCGATGGAAGCGCTGATCCACCATTTCAAGCTGTATACCGAGGGTTTTCATGTCCCCGCCGGCGAAGTCTATGTCGCGACCGAAAGCCCCAAGGGCGAATTTGGCGTCTATCTGGTCAGCGACGGCACCAACAAGCCCTATCGCTGCAAGATCCGGCCGACCGCCTTCTCGCATCTGCAGGCGATGGATTTCATGTGCAAGGGGCATATGCTGCCGGACGCCACCGCGATTCTGGGCGCGATCGATATCGTGTTCGGGGAGTGTGACCGGTGAGTTTGCGCAATTCCAATGACGTCATTGCGAGCGAAGCGAAGCAATCCAGGGCGGCACTCGCAGACGCCCTGGATTGCCGCGTCGCTGCGCTCCTCGCAATGACGGGAGACTGTTAATGGCTGAAGCACCCAACATCCCCGACGAAATCGAAACCCGCGCCAAATGGGGCGATTTTGCGTTCACGCCGGAAAACGAGAAGCTCGCCAAGTGGCAGATTGCGAAATATCCTGCCGGCCGCCAGAAATCGGCGGTGATGGCGCTGCTCGACATCGCCCAGCGGCAGGTCGGTGCGGACACCAAAACACAGGGCTGGCTGCCGGTGCCGGTGATCGAATATGTCGCCGCCTATCTCGATATGCCCTATATGCGGGCCTATGAGGTCGCGACCTTCTACACCATGTACAATCTGGCGCCGGTTGGCCGCTATCATGTGCAGGTCTGCGGCACGACGCCGTGCATGTTGCGCGGCAGCGATGATGTGATGGCGGCGTGCAAGAACAAGGGCATGGCCAAGGGCAAGACCACGCCCGACGGCCTGTTCACGCTGACTGAGGTCGAGTGCATGGGCAATTGCTCGAACGCGCCGATGGTCCAGATCAACGACGACAATTATGAAGATCTCGATTATGATATCATGAGCCGGATCCTCGAGGATCTGGCAGCGGGCAAGGAAATCCCCGTCGGCTCGCAAATCGGCCGGAAGACCAGCGAGGCCGAGGGCGGGCCGACCAATCTGCACGCGATGGTCGAGGAAAATCACGATTATCGGGGAGAATGGTGATGGGCATTTCACACGTTCATCCCCGTGCGCGCCACCTTCCCAAAGCTGCGCTTCAGGGAGGATATTAATGCCATGCAAGTCGACGGATATGCAGGCTGGATCGCGCTCGCGGTGGTTGCCATTGGTATCATTGGCGGTGTCATGGGCCGCTGGAGGAAAAAATAATGGCGTTTGATTTTCTCCAGGACAAGGACCGGATCTTCACCAATGTCTACGGCTTCCAGTCGTGGGACCTGAAGGCAGCGCAGAAGCGCGGTGACTGGGACAAGACCGCCGACATCATCAAGCTTGGCAATGACAAGATCATTGAGGAAATGAAGGCCAGCGGCCTGCGCGGTCGCGGCGGCGCGGGCTTTCCGACCGGCCTGAAATGGTCGTTCATGCCCAAGGAAGCGCCCAAGGACAGCCAGGGCAATCCGCGGCCGAGCTTTCTCGTCATCAACGCCGACGAATCCGAGCCGGGTTCGTGCAAGGACCGCGAAATATTGCGCAACGATCCGCACAAGCTGATCGAGGGCGCGCTGATCGCCGGTTTTGCGATGCGCGCGCGGGCGGCCTATATCTATATCCGCGGCGAATATATTTTTGAAGCCAAGGTCATGGAGGCAGCCGTCAAGGAAGCCTATGACGCGGGGCTGCTCGGCAAGAATGCCGCCAAGTCCGGCTATGATTTCGACGTCTTCATCCACCGCGGCGCCGGTGCCTATATCTGCGGCGAGGAAACCGCGATGATCGAGAGCCTGGAAGGGAAAAAGGGCCAGCCGCGCCTTAAGCCGCCGTTTCCGGCCGGGGCCGGTCTTTACGGCTGCCCGACGACGGTCAACAACGTAGAGAGCATCGCGGTGGTGCCGACGATCATGCGGCGCGGTGCCAGCTGGTTCGCCAGCTTTGGCCGCGAAAACAACCACGGCACCAAGCTGTTTCAGGTCTCCGGCCATGTCGAGAAGCCGGCGGTGTTCGAGGAAGCGATGTCGATCCCGTTCAAGGACATGATCGAGAAGCATTGCGGCGGCATCACCGGCGGCTGGGACAATCTGCTGGCGGTGATTCCGGGCGGCTCCTCGGTGCCGCTGGTGCCGGCGGCGCAGATCATGGACGCGCCGATGGATTTCGACGGGCTCAAGGATCTCGGCTCGGGGCTGGGCACGGCGGCGGTGATCGTGATGGACAAGTCGACCGACATTGTCCGCGCCATTTCCCGGCTGGCCTATTTCTACAAGCATGAAAGCTGCGGCCAGTGCACGCCATGCCGCGAAGGCACCGGCTGGATGTGGCGGGTGATGGAGAAGATGCGCGACGGCGATGCCGATATCGAGGATATTGACACGCTGTACGAAGTGACCAAGCAGGTCGAGGGCCACACCATCTGCGCGCTCGGCGACGCTGCGGCCTGGCCGATCCAGGGCCTGATCCGGCATTTCCGGCCGGAGATGGAGCGGCGCATTCGCGAGCACAAGGGTGATCAGTTGACGCCAGACGTAATGGAGGCTGCGGAGTAATTATGCCTAAAGTCACCGTAGATGGCATCGAAATCGAAGTGCCGCAGGGCGCGACCGTGTTGCAGGCAGCGGAGCTGGCGGGCAAGGAAATCCCGCGTTTCTGCTACCACGAGCGGCTGAGCATCGCCGGCAATTGCAGGATGTGTCTGGTCGAGGTGAAGCCGGGTCCGCCGAAGCCACAGGCCAGCTGTGCGCTGCCGGCCGCCGATGGCCAGGAAATCCGCACCGACAGCGAAATGGTCAAGAAGGCGCGCGAAGGGGTGATGGAATTTCTCCTGATCAACCATCCGCTGGATTGCCCGATCTGCGACCAGGGCGGCGAATGCGACCTGCAGGACCAGGCGATGGCCTATGGCAAGGGCGGTTCGCGCTACGAAGAGAACAAGCGTGCAGTCACCGAGAAATATATGGGGCCGATCGTCAAGACCGCGATGACCCGCTGCATCCACTGCACGCGCTGCGTGCGCTTTGCCGAGGAAGTCGCTGGCGTCGAGGAAATTGGCGCGATCGGGCGCGGCGAGGGGATGGAGATAACCTCCTATCTCGAAGGCGCAGTGCACAGCGAATTGTCCGGCAATGTCGTCGATCTCTGCCCGGTCGGCGCGCTAACCAGCAAGCCTTATGCGTTTGAAGCGCGCCCGTGGGAGCTGACCAAGACGCTCGGCATCGACGTGATGGACGGCGTCGGCACCAATATCCGGATCGATTCACGCGGCCGTGAAGTGTTGCGCGCGCTGCCGCGGGTCAATGACGACGTGAACGAGGAATGGGCGACCGACAAGACCCGCCATGCGATCGACGGCCTGATCAAGCGCCGTCTCGACAAGCCCTATGTGCGCAAGAACGGCAAGCTGGAAGTGGCTACCTGGAACGAGGCTTTTCAGGCGATCGCTGACGTAAACGCTGGCGGTTCCGTCGCCGCGATTGCCGGCGATCTGGTCGATTGCGAGACCATGTATGCGGCGAAAAAGCTGCTGGCGTCGATGGGCTCCGATCTGCTCGAAGGCCGGCAGACCGGCCTGTCCTACGACGTTTCCAATCTCGCGGCGGTGAATTTCAACACGACCATCGCCGGGATCGAGGAAGCGGATGTGATCCTGCTGGTCTCGACCAACCCGCGCTGGGAAGCGTCGCTGGTCAACACGCGAATCCGCAAGGCCGTGCGCCAGGGCGGCGCGAAGGTGTTCGGGATTGGGCCGGAAACGGACCAGACCTATTCGGTCGAATGGCTCGGCGATGACATGGGCCTGCTGGCGAAGCTGCCCAAGGCGTTGACGGAAGCGCTGAAAGGCGCGGAGAAGCCTGCGATCATTCTTGGTGGCGGTGCGCTGAGCATCGACGGCGCGCATGGCGCGGCGCTGAAGCTGGCAAGCAAGTTCAAGATCGTCCGCGATGGCTGGAACGGCTTCAATGTCCTGCATATCGGCGCTTCGCGTACCGGCGGGCTGATGCTTGGCTATGCGCAGGACGGCGGCATCCGGGCGATCGCGGAGAAGAAACCGAAATTGCTGTTCGCGCTCGGCGCAGACGAAATGGACTACGGATTGTTCCAGGACAGTTTCAAGGTCTTCATCGGTCATCATGGCGATGCCGGCGCCCACGCGGCGGACGTGATCCTGCCGGGCGCCGCCTATACCGAAAAGAACGGCACTTATGTCAATCTGGAAGGCCGGGTCCAGCGCTCGAACAAGGCGATCTTTGCGCCGGGCGATGCCCGCGAAGACTGGAGCATCCTGCGCGCGCTGTCCGACGTGATGGGCAATACGCTGCCGTTTGACTCGTTCGAGGAACTGCGCGGCCATATGGCGGCGGATCATCCCGAGCTGGCCAACGAAGGCCTCGTGACCTTTGACTGGGCACCGCCCGAGGGCCTGTCGAGCACACCGAAGGGGCAGGGTGTCCATCCGATCAAGGATTTCTACCTGACCAACAGCATCGCCCGCGCCAGCGCGACGATGCAGCGCTGTTCGGCGGAATTGCTGCACGCCGATGACGAGATTTTGGAGGCGGCGGAATGATCTATTCAACCTCAAAAAAATCCGTCATCCTGAACTTGTTTCATGACCTCCCTCGGTCGGACGCGCTCTACAGTCACGGGATCCTGAAACAAGTTCAGGATGACGAATCCGGAGCACGCGCATGACCGCCTATCTCCAAACCCTCCTCGGCTATGAAGCCGGCTGGTTCGTCGGCACGCTGGCGCTGGTGCTGCTGATCGCCTTCCCGCTGATGCTCGCGGTGGCGATGATCATCTACGCCGATCGCAAGATCTGGGCGGCGATGGCGCTGCGCAAAGGGCCGAATGTGGTTGGTCCCTTCGGCCTGCTGCAAAGCTTTGCCGATGGCCTGAAGGTGTTCCTGCAGGAAACGATCATACCGTCGGGCGCCAACAAGGGCCTGTTCCTGCTCGCGCCGATCATCACCTTTACCGTGGCCCTGCTCGCCTGGGCGGTGATTCCGTTCGGCGAAAATATGGTGCTGGCCAATATCAATATCGGGCTGCTCTACATCTTGGCGGTCAGTTCGCTGGGCGTTTATGGCGTGGTGATTGCCGGCTGGGCGAGTAACTCCAAATATCCGTTCTTCTCGGCGATGCGCGCCGCGGCGCAGATGATCAGCTATGAAGTCTCGATCGGCTTCATCATCATCTCGGTGGTGCTGTTTGCCGGCAGCTTCAATCTGCAGGACATCATCCTAGGCCAGAAATCGCACCTGCTCGGGATCAATGCCTATGGCATCAACCCGCTGCTGTTCCCGATGGCGGTGATGTTCCTGATCTCCTCGCTCGCCGAAACCGCGCGCACCCCGTTCGATCTTACCGAGGCGGAAAGCGAGCTGGTCGCCGGCTACCAGACCGAATATTCGTCCATGGCTTTCGCGCTGTTCTGGCTCGGTGAATATGCCAACGTCCTGCTGATGTGCACGCTCAACGCGATCCTGTTCTGGGGTGGCTGGCTGCCGCCGATCGACTGGGAACCGCTGTACATGGTGCCCGGCATCATCTGGCTGTTTGCCAAGATCTTCTTCTTCTTCTTCATCTTCAGCTGGGTCAAGGCGACGGTTCCGCGCTACCGCTATGACCAGCTGATGCGCCTCGGCTGGAAGATATTCCTGCCGGTTTCGCTGTTCTGGGTTTTTCTGGTCAGCGGATTTCTAATGCTGACTAGATATTCAGCATGACCATGTTACAAACCATCACACTCTTCACCGTCATTGCGAGCGCAGCGAAGCAATCCAGTGCGTCGCTTGCCGCTCTGGATTGCCGCGTCGCTGGCACTCCTCGCAATGACGTGACCGGGAAAAACGCATGAGTATCGCACAAACCATCAAGGCCTTCACCCTGTTCGAATTTATCGGCGCGCATATGCTGACGCTGAAATATTTCTTCAAGGCGAAGAAGACGATCAATTACCCCTATGAAAAGAACCCGATTTCGCCGCGGTTCCGGGGCGAGCACGCGCTGCGCCGCTATCCCAATGGCGAGGAACGCTGCATCGCCTGCAAGCTGTGCGAAGCGGTCTGCCCGGCACTGGCGATCACGATCGAGGCGGAGCCGCGCGAGGATGGCTCGCGCCGTACCACCCGCTATGACATTGACATGACCAAGTGCATCTATTGCGGTTTCTGTCAGGAAGCCTGCCCGGTCGATGCGATCGTCGAGGGTCCGAATTTCGAATATGCGACGGAAACGCGCGAAGAGCTGATCTACGACAAGGCGAAGCTGCTCGAGAATGGCGACAAATGGGAGCGGGCAATCGCGGCAAACCTTGCCGCCGATGCGCCCTATCGGTAAGGGGCGCTGTGATGATTCCAATAGGGGTAAATGTGCGAAAACACGCTGAACTTTTCCTCCCTGTGCGGAGCATGGGAAGAGGGACCGACCGAAGGTTGGTGGAGGGGCGCTGCGCCATCTTCACTTTGTTCGGCCCCTCCGACACGCCTTCGGCGCGCCACCTCCCCGAAGCTTTGCTTCAGGGAGGATGTGTATAATGCAAATCTTCGCTTTCTATCTTTTTGCGGCCGTGGTGCTGGCCAGTGGTGCGTTCTGCATCTTCGCGCGCAACCCGGTGCACAGCGTGCTGTGGCTTATCCTCGCCTTTTTCAACGCTGCCGGTCTGATGGTGCTGGTCGGCGCCGAATTTATCGCCGCGCTGCTGGTCATCGTCTACGTGGGCGCAGTCGCGGTATTGTTCCTGTTCGTCGTGATGATGCTCGATATTGATTTTGCCGAGCTTCGGGCGGGTTTCATGAAAAACCTGCCGCTCGGCCTGCTGCTGGCGCTGGTGCTGGTGGTGGAAATCATCTTCGGCGTCGGCGCATGGCAGTCGTCCGGCATGGGCGAAGCAACCGCCGCGGTTGGGCCACCAGCCGGAGCGCCATCCAATATCGAGCAGCTCGGTGCCTTGCTCTACACCAAATATGTGTTCCTGTTCGAAGCCGCAGGCCTCATCCTGCTGGTGGCGATGGTTGGCGCGATCGTGCTGACGCACCGTGCCCGCGGCGGTGTCCGCAGGCAGAATATTGCCGACCAGATCGCGCGCCGGCCCGAGGACGCGACGCGGAATACGCAGCCCGAAGTTGGCAAGGGGGTTGAACTATGATGCGCTATTCATCCACTGCAAACACCGTTCGTCCCGAGCCTGGCGAAGGACTTGGCCAGTCGACGAGCCACCCTGCCGGCGGATGTGTTTCGACAGGCACAGCACAAGCTGATTGTCTCTTGATCCTTCATCCAAGAGCGGGGGATATGTCATGATCGGCATCGAACATTATCTCGTGGTCAGCGCAATCCTGTTCGTGATGGGCATGCTCGGTATCTTTCTGAACCGGAAGAATATCATCATCATCCTGATGGCGATCGAACTGATCCTGCTCGCCGTGAACCTCAACTTTGTCGCGTTCAGCGCCTTTCTGGGTGACATGACCGGCCAGGTATTTGCCATGTTCATCCTGACCGTGGCCGCCGGCGAGGCCGCCATCGGGCTGGCCATTCTCGTGATTTATTTCCGTCAGCGCGGCACCATTGCCGTCGATGATGTCAACCGGATGAAGGGTTAGGACCTTGACGATTCAGCTTATCGTGTTCCTGCCCTTGCTGGCAGCGATTGTCGCAGGCTTCGGCAACCGGATCATCGGCAATGTGCCGGCGAAGGTGATTACCACGGGCGCGCTGTTTGCGTCCTGCGCGCTCAGCTGGCCGGTGTTCATCGGCTTTTTGAACGGCACGAGCAACGCGGACGTTGTGCCGGTGCTGACCTGGCTCGTCTCCGGCGACCTCAATTTCGACTGGGCGCTGCGCGTGGATGCGCTGACCGCGGTGATGCTGGTGGTGGTGACCACCGTGTCGGCGCTCGTCCATCTCTACAGCTGGGGCTATATGGACGAAGATCCGGACCAGCCGCGCTTCTTCGCCTATCTCTCGCTCTTCACCTTCGCCATGCTGATGCTGGTGACCGCGAACAATCTGGTACAGATGTTCTTCGGCTGGGAAGGCGTCGGGCTTGCCTCCTATCTGCTGATCGGTTTCTGGTTCAAGAAGCCGAGCGCCAATGCCGCCGCGATCAAGGCCTTTGTCGTCAACCGCGTCGGCGATCTCGGGTTCATGCTCGGCATCTTCGGCACCTTCCTGGTATTCGGCACCGTCTCGATTCCGGAAATTCTCGAGGCCGCGCCCGGCATGGCCGGTTCGACCATCACCTTTGCCGGGATGCGTCTCGACACGATGACCATCCTCTGCCTGCTGCTGTTCATCGGCGCGATGGGCAAGTCGGCGCAGCTTGGTCTCCACACATGGCTGCCCGACGCGATGGAAGGCCCGACTCCGGTGTCGGCCCTGATCCACGCCGCCACCATGGTGACGGCAGGCGTGTTCATGGTCTGCCGCCTGTCGCCGATGTTCGAAACCAGCCCGGTTGCCCTGACGGTTGTCACCATCGTCGGCGCGTCGACCGCGATCTTCGCCGCCACCGTTGGCCTGGTCCAGCATGATATCAAGCGAGTGATCGCTTATTCGACCTGCTCGCAGCTCGGCTACATGTTCTTTGCCGCCGGTGTCGGCGCCTATAGCGCGGCGATGTTCCACCTGTTCACCCACGCCTTTTTCAAGGCGCTGCTGTTCCTTGGCGCCGGTTCGGTGATCCATGCGATGCATCACGAGCAGGACATGCGTTTCTATGGCGGCCTGCGGAAAGAAATCCCGCTGACCTTCTGGGCGATGATGGCCGGTACGCTGGCAATCACCGGTGTCGGTATCGTCGGACTGGGCGGCTTTGCCGGCTTCTATTCCAAGGACGCGATCATCGAGGTCGCCTTTGCCAGCGGCACCGAGGTCGGCCAGTTCGCCTTCTTCATTGGCGTGCTCGCGGCGCTGCTGACCAGCTTCTACAGCTGGCGGCTGATGTTCCTCACCTTCTGGGGCACGCCGCGCTGGATCCAGTCCGAGCATATCCAGCACGCCCTGCACGGCCATCATGACGACGCACAGCATGACACCCATGGCCACGAGGAAGTGGCTGCCGACAATCCACCGTCGCAGGAAGATGCCGGTCACGATGCCGTCGCGCATGCCCACGGCGCAGGGCAGCACGCGCCCGGCACCGGCGGCTATCATCCGCATGAAAGCCCGCTGACGATGCTGATTCCCTTGCTCGTGCTGGCGACCGGCGCGGTTTTTGCCGGCTTCCTGTTCCACAACCAGTTTGTCGAAGCCGCCGAGGGCGCCGTCTTCTGGGCCGGAAGCCTGGCCTTTGACGAGCATCTGATGCACGAGATCCACGAAGTGCCGCTGTGGGTGAAACTGTCCTCGACGGTGGCGATGCTCACCGGTCTCGGCACGGCGATCTTCCTCTATTTCTTCGGCAAGGATCGTCCGGCGCGCCTGGCGGCAACGTTCAGCCCGTTGTACAATTTCTTCTTCAACAAATGGTATTTCGACGAGCTCTACCACCTGATCTTCATCCGTCCCGCCTTCTGGCTGGGCCGGCTGTTCTGGAAGGGCGGCGACGAGGGCACCATCGACCGCTTCGGTCCCAATGGCATCGCCTCGGTGATCGCCAGCGGTTCGGGCGTGATGAAGCGCTTCCAGAGCGGCTATCTCTATAGCTACGCCCTGGTCATGCTGCTCGGTCTGGCGGCTGCCGCGACCTGGATTATCGTGCAGGGAGCCCGCTAATGAACCAGCTAGATTTCCCGATCCTGTCGCTGATGATGGGCCTGCCGATGCTGGCCGCGATCGTCTGCCTGTTCCTCAGCGCCCAGGCCGCGCGCTGGCTGGCGCTGGCAACGACGCTGGCGCTGTTCGTGCTGGGCGTGGTGCTGTGGGCCAATTACGATATCGGCGGGCCGCAATGGCAATATGTCGAGCGCGCCGAACTGTTCGGCAATTTCGCCTGGGCGCTGGGCATCGACGGCATTTCGATGATGCTGATCATGCTGACCGTGTTCCTGATGCCGATCTGCATCGGCGCCAGCTGGGAAGCCATCCAGACCCGGGTCGGCGAATATATGGCGGCCTTCCTGTTCATGGAAGTGCTGATGATCGGCGTGTTCGCGGCGCAGGACATTTTCCTGTTCTACATCCTGTTCGAGGCCGGCCTGATCCCGATGTACCTGATCATCGGTATCTGGGGCGGGGCGAACCGGATCTATGCCAGCTACAAATTCTTCCTCTATACGCTGCTCGGCTCGGTGGTGATGCTGATCGCGATGCTGTGGATGGTGCAGGATGCTGGAACCAGCGACATCCCGACCCTGCTGAACTATGATTTCGCGCCCGAGGCACAGACCTGGCTCTGGCTGGCCTTCTTCGCCAGCTTTGCGGTCAAGATGCCGATGTGGCCGGTCCACACCTGGCTGCCGGATGCCCATGTGCAGGCGCCGACCGCCGGTTCGGTGATCCTTGCCGGCGTGCTGCTGAAGATGGGCGGCTACGGCTTCCTGCGCTTCTCGCTGCCGATGTTCCCGGAAGCCTCCGAACAGTTCATCTGGCTGGTCTTCGGCCTGTCGATGGTGGCAGTGGTCTATACCTCGCTGGTGGCGTTGGTGCAGCAGGACATGAAGAAGCTGATCGCATACTCGTCGGTCGCCCATATGGCGATAGTGACGCTTGGCCTGTTCGCGTTCAACCGCCAGGGCATCGAGGGCGCGATCATCGTGATGCTGAGCCACGGCCTGGTCTCGGGCGCCTTGTTCCTGTGCGTCGGCGTGATCTACGACCGGCTGCACACGCGCGAAATCGATCGTTACGGCGGGTTGTCGATCAACATGCCCAAATATGCGATCCTGTTCCTGCTGTTCACCATGGCCTCGATCGGCCTGCCGGGCACCAGCGGCTTTGTCGGCGAGTTCCTGTCGCTGATCGGACTGTACAAGGTCAACAGCTGGGTAACGCTGGTCGCGACGACCGGGATCATCCTCGGCGCGGGCTATATGCTCTATCTCTATCGCCGGGTCGCCTTTGGCGAGCTGGTCCACGAGGATGTCAAGGCGATGCCCGACCTGTCGGCGCGCGAAATGGCCCTGCTGGCACCAATTGCCGCCGCCGTGATGTGGATGGGTGTCTATCCGGAAAGCTTCATGGCCCCGATCCGCGGCGATGTCGGCGCGCTGGTCGCGCGGATTGACCGGGCCGCACCGGAAGGCGACGCGCACCTGAAGATGGGCGCAGCGAAACCGGCACTCAAAGCTGAAGCCCATGGGGAGGCGCACTAATGAACCTTGCATCGTCTCTCTGGCTGGTATCGCCCGAACTGTTCCTGTCGGTCTCCGGCCTGATCCTGCTGATGGTTTCTGCCTGGAGCCAGGAAAAGGCGGCGCGGCTGGTTACGATCCTCGCGGTGGCGGCGCTGTTCGGCGCGGCGACCCTGCTGATGGTGCTGTCCCACAACCCCGATTTCAAGGGCGGCGCCGACGCGTTTGACGGCCTGTACCGGATGGATGCGTTCGGCAGCTCGGCGAAGTTCCTGATCTATCTGGCGGCGATTATCTCCTTGATTGTCGCGCCACGGTTCTTCCTGGCGGGCGGAAAATACCGTTCGGAATATCCGGTGCTGATCCTGTTTGCCACCATCGGCATGGGGATGATGGTCTCCGCGAGCGACATGATGACGCTCTACATCGGCCTCGAACTGAACAGCCTGGCCGCCTATGTACTGGCCAGCTTCATCCGCACCGACATCCGCTCCTCGGAAGCGGGACTCAAATATTTCGTGCTCGGCGCGCTGGCGAGCGGCATGCTGCTGTTCGGCATTTCGCTGGTCTACGGCTTTGCCGGTTCGACCAGCTTCGCGGTAATCGGCGAGACCCTGACCGGCGACCTGTCGACCGGACCGCTGATCGGTTTGGTGCTGGTACTTTCGGGTCTCGCGTTCAAGATCAGCGCCGTGCCGTTCCATATGTGGACGCCGGACGTCTACGAGGGTGCACCGACCCCGGTGACGGCATTTTTTGCCAGCGCTCCCAAGGTCGCCGCCATCGCGCTGACCGCGCGGGTGATCGTCGAAGCCTTCGGCGGCCAGACTTCGGCCTGGCAGCAGATCATCGTGTTTGTCGCTCTTGCTTCGATCATCCTCGGCGCGGTCGCCGCGATCGGACAGCAGAATATCAAGCGGCTGCTCGCCTATAGTTCGATCAACAATGTCGGCTTCCTGCTGATCGGCCTTGCCGCCGGTACCCCGGCCGGCATTTCGGCGATGATGTTCTATCTCGCCATCTATGTCGCGATGACCCTGGGCAGCTTCATCTGCGTGCTCGAGATGCGCGACCGCGATGGCAAGCCGCTGGAAAGCCTGGCAAGCCTCGCTGGCCTGTCCCAGACCCGGCCCGGCCTTGCTGCCGCCTTTGCGGTGTTCATGTTCTCGCTGGCCGGTATTCCGCCGCTGTTCGGCTTCTGGGGCAAGTTCCTGGTGTTTGATGCAGCGGTCGCAGCGGGCATGTTGCCGCTCGCGGTGATCGGTATCGCCGCGTCGGTGATTGGTGCCTTCTATTATATCAAGGTCGTCAAGATCATCTATTTCGACGACCCGGCCGGAGAGATTGTCAAGACCGGGCACAAGTCCGAAAATATCCTGATCGGTCTGATGGCGCTGTTCGTATCGCCGCTCGGATATCTGAGCATCCCATTCATCGCGCCGATCACAACCACCGCCGCGGCAGCGCTCTTCTGACTATCCGGATAGAAACGGTTGCCGAAACCGCGTCGACCAATGCGGACCTGAAAGCCCTCGCGCTTCAGGAGAGCGTATCGGAAGGTTTCTGGCTGCGCGCCGTGCAACAGACAGGCGGCGTCGGTCGCCGCGGCAGAAAATGGGAAAGCCCGCAAGGCAATCTCTACTGCAGCACGGTCGTCGGGATGCGGCCTGGTGATCCAGCGCCTGCTTCGCTGTCCTTCGTCGCCGGCCTGGCCGTCCACGCGGCGATCCGGTCGTGCCTCCCGGACACGCCGATGATTCTGAAATGGCCGAACGACATTCTGGTGTCGGATTCCAAGATTTGCGGCATCCTGCTGGAGCGCGTCGGGAATCAGGTGATTGTCGGCATTGGCGTGAACGTCGCGGTAGCGCCGGAGGTTGAGGGCAGGGCGGTGACCAGCCTCGTGGCGGAAGGGGCGGATATTGATGCCGCCAGCCTGCTCGAACGGCTGGCCGGTGCATTCGAGCAATGGGTGGCGCAATGGCGCCAGGCGGGTCTGGAAGACCTTCTGGGAAAATGGCAGAATTTGGCGCATGCGGTGGGAACTCTCGTGACCACCAGCGACGATGATGGCGAAAAGATCACCGGCGAATTTGCCGGTCTGGAAACCGACGGCGCGCTGCGCTTGAGAAAATCGGACGGAACGCTTATCGCAATACGCGCCGGTGATGTTTCCATCGGATAGAAGGACGAGTCGCCCATGCTTTTGGCCATCGACGCCGGTAACACCAATGTTGTTTTCGCCCTGTTCGATGGCGACGACATCCGCGCCCGCTGGCGGATCGCCACCGATGCGCGTCGCACGGCCGACGAATATGTCGTCTGGCTGCGGCAGCTGCTTGACCTGGAAGGGCTCCAGCTCGCATCGATCGATGCCGTGATCATCGGCACGGTGGTGCCGCGGGCGCTTCACAATCTGACGGTGCTGGCGGAGAAATATTTTGGCGTCACCCCGCTCATTGCCGGGCGCGGCGATGTGCCCTGGGGGATTGCGCTCGACGTCGAGCAACCGGACAGCGTCGGGGCGGATCGCGTGCTCAACGTGATCGCGGCGCATCAGAAATACAAGCAGGACATCGTGATCATCGACTTCGGCACGGCGACCACCTTCGACGTTGCCGATTTTCAGGGTGCCTACAAGGGTGGAGTGATCGCGCCGGGCATCAACCTGTCGCTCGACGCCCTGGTCGGTAAAACCGCGCAATTGCCGCGTATCGCTCTGGAATCGCCCGAAGATGACAATGTGATCGGCACGACCACCGAAAGCCAGATGCTGATTGGCATTTTTTGGGGTTATGTGGCAATGATCGAGGGACTGGTGGCGCGCACCAAGGCGCAGATCGGACGACCCACCAAGATCATCGCCACCGGCGGTCTGGCGGTACTTTTTGACGAACATACAGATGTATTTGATCATCTGGAATCGGACCTGACTCTCCAGGGCCTGCATTTCCTCTATCAGCGAGCAACACACGCTTCATGACAAAACCAAAAAAAGAACTTCTCTTCCTGGCCCTTGGCGGATCAGGAGAAATCGGCATGAACGTCAACCTCTACGGCTGCGATGGCAAGTGGATGATGGTCGATCTCGGCATGACCTTTGCCGACCCCAGCTACCCGGGGATTGACCTGATCCTCCCCGATCTGGAATTTATCGAGAAGAACCGCAAGGACCTGCTCGGCATCGTGCTGACCCATGGTCACGAAGATCATATCGGCGCGGTGCCCTATTTCGCTGCCGATCTCGATGTGCCGCTGTTCGCGACGCCGTTTACGGCCGGACTGATCCGCCGCAAGCTGGAAGAGGTCGGCCTCGAACGCGAGGTGAAGCTCAACATCATCCCCAACGAGGGCAGCTTCGATCTAGGCCCGTTCGGATTCCGCTATCTGCCAATCGCGCACAGCATTGCCGAGGGCAATGCCATGTTGATCGACACGCCCTATGGCCGGATTTTTCACACCGGTGACTGGAAGCTGGATGATGAGCCCGTTCTCGGCGTACCGTCCACGCCGGAAGAGCTGAAGAAAATCGGTGATGAGGGCATCCTCGCCATGGTTTGCGATTCGACCAATGTCTTCAACGACAAGGCCTCGGGTTCCGAAGGCGAAGTGCGTCGCAACCTGATGCGCGTCGTCGAGAATATCGACACGCGGATCGTGGTCACCACCTTCGCATCCAACGCCGCCCGGCTGCAGACGCTGGGCGAGGTCGCCATTCATGCCGGTCGCAAGCTCTGCGTTGCCGGTCGCTCGCTGGACCGCATCATCGAGAATTGCCGCGAAAACGGCTATCTGAAGAATTTCCCGCAGACGGTCGATTTTCAGGAAGCGATGAGCCTGCCGCGCGACGAGATCATGATCATCGCCACCGGTGGCCAGGGAGAGGCAAGGGCGGCGCTCGGCCGGATTGCTGGCGACAGCCACCAGATCAAGCTTTCCGAAGGCGATCACGTGCTGTTCTCCTCGAAGCAGATTCCCGGCAATGAGATCGCGATCGGCCGGATCCAGAACCAGCTGGCCGCCAAGGGCGTCGTGATGATTACCGAACGGCAGGAGGATATTCATGTATCCGGTCACCCGGGACAGCCGGAACTGGCGCAGATGTACCAGTGGATCCGGCCGGAAATCCTGGTGCCGGTCCATGGCGAGATCCGGCACATGAAGGCACAGGTGCGCTTCGGCCTGGAAAAGGGTGTTCCCCAGGCGATATTCCAGCAGAATGGCGATGTCGTGCGGCTGGCGCCCAACGGCCCGAAAATATTGGGTCAGGAACGCACCGGCCGGTTGGTTGTTGACGGCGACGTGATCATCCCGGCCGACGGCAAGACCCTCAACGACCGGCGCAAGACCGCTCATAACGGGCTAATCTCGGTCGCCATCGGTCTCGATGAAAAGGGCCGGATTTTCGGCCAGCCGGTGCTGAAGATGCATGGAGTGCCGCTGGAAGAGGACGAGGAAGATTTTCTCGACGAGGTCACCGACAAGATCCAGGCGCAATATCGGAAACCGGTGGGCGACATCGACAAGTTCAACGAGGCGATCCGCCTGCTTGTCAGGCGCAGCGCCACCGAGTGGACGGGCAAGAAGCCGATTGTCTCGGTGCTCACCATCGAGGCTTGACCGGCGATGGAACTCACCTCTGTTGCCGCGATCTACGTCTTGTTCTGGGTAACGGCTGCGTTTATCGTGCTGCCGATCGGCATTCGCAATCACCATGAATCCGGCGTGGAAATGGTCAAGGGGCAGGCCGACGGCGCGCCGGTCAATTTCCGGCCGTGGCGGATATTATTGCTGACCACGCTGCTAGCGACGGCAGCTTTCGGGCTATTCTATCTCAACTATGCCAATGGCTGGATCACGCTGGATACGATCGACATCTTCAACAGCCGGGAACGGATGAAAGATATTTGAACCTAGCTGCGCAGGCGCTCGATCGCCTGCGCCAGCGCCACATAGAGCTTGCCGATATCCGATGACAGCAGGGTCACGCTGACGGCGCTGCCGTCGCGGGTGGCAAGCACCGCACGCAGCATCGCCTCGAAATCGTGGATATAGCGGTTCACATGCTCGCGGAATTCGTCATTGCCGGAATATTGGGCGAGTATCTCGCGCACTTCGCGGCCGTCGAGCAGGCGCACGGCGCGCCGGGTGAAAATGCCCCGATCACCCTTGAGATAGGCGGCCCACTCGGTATCGGTGACGTCGTTGGACAATATCTTGCCGACGTCGATCGAGATGGAATTGAGCGATTCGGTCAGCTGCGCCACACGCCGGGTGAAATTCTCGTCGCTGCTCTGCTCGGCCTTTTCCTTGGCGAACAGGATACGCTGTTCGAGACTGCTGGTCATGTTCTCGATCGCCGTCAGCTGATCGGTGAGATGGGCGGCGGTCGACTGGCTGGTGGCAACCGCGCTGGCTACCGCCTGCTCCAGTTTCGGCGCGATCGACGCGATCTTGTCGTCGATGATCCGGTTCAGGGCCTCTTCGCTCATCTTCTCGAACGCCTCGGTCGACCCGGCGATGGAATTTTCCAGCGCCTGCCGCGAATGTTCGGATGCCTGCTTCGCTGTTTCCTTCACGCGCAACAATGCGGTGATCATCTTTTCGCCGGCGCTTTCGGCCAGCGCTTCATTCTGTTCGCGGACCTGTTCGAGGGCTTGCGAGATATCGGCAATCTGCCCTGCGATCGATTGGCTGGACAGGTCGCTGTCGTCGCGCAACTGGCGCAGATGGTCCTGCTGTTCGGTGATCGAATGATCGGTCTGGGCAACCTGCTGTGCCACCCGGCCCGCGTCTTCCTGCGCCTTGCGCGCCGCCCCGGCCATCTGGCCGTACAGGGCGAGGCTTTCTTGGGATTTCTGTGCCACCCGTTCGAAGGCAGTGGGCAGGGTCTCGTCCATTTCCCGGGCGCTGCTGTCGAGCGCAACGAGCAGTCTCTCCATCCGCTCGATCATGCCATCGGCAACGCCGTATCCGTTTTCGAGCGATTGCTGCAGCGCGGCGCTGTTCTGCTCCATCGCCGACATGGCAAAGGCAAGCTTCGCGGTTTTCTCGCCGCCGTCATTGTCCAGATTCTTCATGTTCTCGGCAATGTCGGCGACATTCTGGTTGAGCGCGGCCGCCAGCGCCTGCAGGCGGTTTTCCTCCTGATCCGCGACAGCGCCGGCCTTGGTCAGCGCGGATTCCAGTGCCTCGAGATCGGTCCGCAGGGCCTGTGACGAATCCGATGCCTCGGTGGCCAGCCGGGCCCGTGTCTTGTGGATGGTCTCGACCGTTTCGGCGGTTGTTTTCCGCAACAGCGCCGCCAGCTGGTTGGAGCCGGCCTCCGCTTCGTCGAGCTGCTCGGACAGGCTGATCTTGATCCGCTCGGCTTCCGCCGCAAGGCTTTGGAGCGACAGGTCGGACTTCTCGTTCAGGTCGTCGAGGCTCCGCTTCGCGGCGGTACCGACTTCGCCGATCCTTGTCAGGGTCGACACCATTGCCGCCATTTGCGACTGGGCGCTCCGTCCGGCATTGCCGATCTGGTTGGTTACATCCTTGGCGGTGCTGATCACCACCGGTAAATGTTCGCGCAGCTGCTCGAGGTTCCGGTATGCGGTGCCTCCGACCTCATCCAGTTTCTGCATCTTGCCGAGACCGTCGTCGATCGACTTGCGGATCAGCTCGGCGGCGGCGGTCAGCTTGCTCGTCGATTGGCTGCCAAGCGATTCCAGCTCCCGGCTTTCCTGTCCGAGAAATTCGCGTGCGACATTCAGTTCGTTGTTGACGGTCTTCAGTCGGGTTTCGAGCAAATCGGACTCGGCCCGCAGCGATGCGGCGACATCGGCAAAGCGGCCGGCTTCTCGGGTGCTGTTGCGCATATAGAGGAGATAGCCGATGCCAAGCGCTATGACGGGCAGGCACCATTGCGTCAGTAGCTCGATGCCGACTTTTGGCGAGGGCATTGTGGCAAAAATATCGCGGTTGGCCCAGAGGAAAAAACAGGTCCAGACCGCCACGGCAAGGCCGATCAAAACCAGCGGCGCGACTCGGCCGCGAGACGAGGCAGTATCGCCATCGTCGGCGTAGTGATCCCAGTCATCCTCCGAGGAAAGTTCGATATTTTCCTGAATTTCTTCCGGAAAACCGTCCTCTTCCGTGCCCGCCACGGACCCTTCGTCATCCATGCCCGCGGTGGTTTGCGTCTGGCCTCCATCGGGACTTTCGTCCCGATCGCGCCACATCCCGATTATCTTAGAGTTCCCTGCCATGACACTATTTAACACATTTACAGATCATAGAAACCATAAGTTAACCATATCGTGCGTAATAGGGTAGCGATGTCATTTGATTATGGAGCTCTGGATGCCGCTCTTACGGCTGCGGTGGGAGACGATCAGTCCCTTATCGCAGAATTGCGCGCGGCGTTTCTGGAGAGCGCCAAGCGGCAGGTGGACCTGCTGGGGCGAGCGCGGTGCGATGCCAACTGGGAATATGCGGCCTGGCGGCTGAAGGGCCTAGCGGCGAGCTTCTCGGCGACCCGGATCCTGCAGCTGGCGGATGAAGCCGCGCATTCCGCGCCCGGCGACCCGGTCATCTTGCGCAAGCTCGAACGCGCGGTCTCCGCCGTCGAGGCCCACCGGGACTGACATTCCGCTCCACTGGCAGCGTCGGCGTTGCCTTACCCAGAATATCGCTTGGCATGTCCGGACGCCACCATATATGGACAGGATGATATTTCCTTTTCATCGTTCGGGACCCCCATATTCGTGAAACTGGCTCTGATTTCTCTGGCAAAGGATGATCTCGACGGGAACGGGCCGATCGCGCTGCTGCCGCTGTTCGCCGGGAATCTCCTGGATTTGCAGATCAGCGCCGCGCAACGCTTCGGCTGCGAGAAATTCATCTTCCTCTGCCCGGTCACCCACGGGGCGCTGCTGCAGACAATCGACGGAATGAAGCAGCAGGGACTGGATGCGGAATATGTCCGCAGTCCCAGCGACCTGGTGCAATATGCCAGCGAGCAGGATCACATCATCTATCTCGCCGATGGCATATTGCCCAATGAGGAAATCGTCGATCAACTGGCCGGTCCGCCGCAGGAACTGCTGTTCACCGTGCTGCACGCCGAGGAATATCGCGAATTCGAGCGGATCGACCTCAACCAGCGCTGGCTCGGGATCGTCTCGCTGAACGCGGGGCGGCTGGTGGCGATGATCGATATCCCTGACG
The DNA here is from genome assembly GCF_036964565.1 of Parasphingorhabdus sp. Classification (GTDB taxonomy): domain Bacteria; phylum Pseudomonadota; class Alphaproteobacteria; order Sphingomonadales; family Sphingomonadaceae; genus Parasphingorhabdus. Next base: position 262,918 of record NZ_JBALTN010000002.1, read on the forward strand.
AATGGGAGGTCGGGTCGGCGTTGCTGAGAACCGCTGTCCAGGCCGATTGTCCGCGCGCGATCATCTCGGATCGGCGGATGGGGGCAGGGGCGATATCCCACATCCAGAGCGAAGTCAGCGCCGAACAGTTCACCCGTCGCCGGCTGCGCGCCATGCCGGCCCGGAAGGACAATTTTCTCAACCGCTTTCTGCTGCGCCCGCTGGTCAAGCGCAGCCTGCCGAGGCTCTGGACGCAAAAGTCCTCGCCCCGCTATCTGCAGATTTTTTCGCTGGTGGCCGGGCTGGCGGGGGCGGTAACCGCAGGCTTCGGCTACGCAGTTGCCGGCTTGGCGCTGTTCATTCTCGCCAGCATTGCCCAATTTGTTCGGGGGTCGATGCGGCAATTCGAGAGCACGGCGGAGCAACGGGACTGGACCGCCATCCTGCTGGACCTGCTTGCGGCCGCCGGCGTCGCCTTTCTGGCCGTCCGCGGGTCCAGCGCGCTGACATGGCTGCCGGATCTGGTGATCCTGGCGCTGCTGCTTGCGCATCTGCTGCTGCTGCTGAGGAGCGGGCCGGAGAATGGCCGGCTGACGCTGTTGCGACCGGATCTGCGGCTGGTGCTGCTGATTCTTCTGATCGCGACCATCTTCGGGCCGATAAGCTATGGCATTTACGCGGCCGCGCTCTACTCCGGCCTGAGTCTCGTTCTGGAACGCTATCTGACCGGGAAATCCCCGGGCAAAGCGGGTATACCGAACGGATAACCGGTCGGACCCTTAGCGGCTTGTTAACCACATTGGGGTACGGCCAGGGTATGGCAGAGCGAGTTTTTCCGATGGACCGAACCAGGTCTCAAGATATTGTCCGTCAGGCAGGCGCGATAGCCGCGCAGGCCCCGTGTGTGGCGGATGATTTCGCCCAAGCGCTTTTCCCCCGATCCGCCGTGGTGTTCAACGACCGGATGCGGTCGAACGCGCGGCAATATCTGCACAGCGCGATCGGTGCGATCGAGCAGCGGATATGCCAGATCGCCGAGCGCGATCTTGGCGTCAGCCACGAAATGGTCGCGAAAATCGGCGGTGGCGGAGAACCGCAGAGCTTTGCGCTGCTCGAACACAGCGGCTTGCTGAAGACCACCGATATTGTCGGTCATCTGTTCGTTCGCGCCCAGCATGGCGAACTCGCGGCGCGGATGCTGCAGAAGATATCCCAGGAAGAGCTGGAGCTGACGCTGACCCGGCATCTCGATCACGACGATCCGGATGTAGCGGAGGCAGCGATGGGACTCTTGGTGGCGCAGTCGCGCACCACCGGCACTACCGGGGAACTTGTCGCAAGTCTGGCCGATCTGCCGCCGGAAATTGTCTACGCGCTGGCATGGCCGGTAACCGCCGCGCTCGCGAGCCGTGCGGGCATTTCCGGGCCGAACCTGCAGCAGGCGGCCGAACGCCTGCTCGCCGAACATGACGAAAGCGGCGGTGTCGCGCGCAAGGCCGAACGACTGGCGCAGTTGCTTGATGCATCCGGGGTCAAGGCCGACCCGTTTCCCCATCCGATGCGGGACGGGCTTGCGCTGTTCATTGCGCGGCTGGCCCGGCAATCGGGGCTCGCCAGCGAACAGATTATCGGTTTCACCGCCGAACCGGACATGGCACGACTGGTCGTGGTCATGCGGGCAGCGGATTTTCCGGTGCAGGAAGCGCTGTCGGTCTTTGCCGCGCTGGACGGCGGCGACAATATCCTGACCGCGGCCACCTATGGCGAAACCGACCGTGACCGCTCGCTGGCGCTGGTGTCGGCATGGGCAGCACCTCAGGCCTACCAGACCGCAGAACGGCTGCTCGCCGACGACTATGGCGGCGACCGGCAAAAATGACATCGGTGCGCAAACTTGCGGAACCCGTGGTCGGGCAGGTCGACGCAGACGGGCTGCTGCTGTCTGCGGATCCGCTGCTCTTGCGGCTGCATTTCCGTTGCGGCGGCAAGGAGGGCGGGCCGCTGGCGGTGCCACAGCTCGCGGAACTCTGCCGACTGAGTCGAAGGCTTGGGATGAATTTGTCGCGGCCGGTGCAGGCGTCTGATGACGATTGCCGCATCGAGATGTGGGTCGAAACCCGATTGGTGTCGGCCGATAAGGGCAAGCGGGTCGATATCTCTATTGTCGACTGGAAGGAATATCCTGGGGAGGAAAGCGACAGCTCGGACAAGGCGCGGGAGCGCGACTTTGACCGGCTGGAAGGCAAGGGGACCATCCGTACCGACGCGGCGCTTAGGATCATCGCCCAGCAAATGCCGGGCGGCGATACGCCGGATTCGGACAGCATCGGTCGCTCCCTGCTCGATATCTATGATGTCATTCCGCCGTCCGCCCACGCAAAATTGCTCGAGGCGGTGGCCGAACGCCAGCCGATCCGCAGCCAGCGGGTCCGGCAGCAATCTGGCGCGAAAAAGCTGTTCGTGCTGCAGGGCCACCCGCTGATCGACAAGGCCGGACTGTTCGCCGGTTATCGTTTCGTCGCGTCGCCGGATGAACCGGACACGGCTGTCGACAACACCGGACAAGCGAGCGTACAGCTGATCAGCGATAGCCTGTTTGGGGCGCAACTGGGCCCGGCACTGCGCCAACCGCTGGGCAAGATTATCGCCAATGCCGAGACGATCAGCAGCAAGCTGGAGGGGCCTTTGCGCGGCGACTATGCCAGCTATGCCCGGGATATTGCCACCGCCGGACGTCATCTGCTGGAACTGGTAAATGACCTGTCCGATCTGGAGGCGATCGAACGGCCGGATTTTAAGGTTGTCGGTGACGCGATCGATCTTGTCGATCTGGCGCACCGGGCGGCGGGACTGCTTGCGGTCAAGGCCGCGGATCACCGAATCCGGATCGCGCTACCCGACGAAAAGGAAAAAATGCCGGCCAGCGGCGAATTTCGCCGGTCGCTGCAGATATTGGTCAATCTCATCGGCAATGCGATCCGCTATTCGCCCGACGGTTCGGTCATCACGATTCAGGTTTCGTCGGAACCGGGTTTCTCGCTGATCTCCGTGAGCGACCGGGGCGACGGGATCGCTGCCGAAGACCAGGAACGGATCTTTGAAAAGTTCGAGCGCCTCGGCCGGTCCGGTGACGGCGGCAGCGGCCTGGGCCTGTTTATCTCGCGGCGGCTGGCCAGGGCGATGGGCGGCAGCCTGACCGTCACCAGCGTTGTCGGGGAGGGCGCCACCTTCACCCTCGCGCTCCCCGAACGCCTGTCCCAATAAAAAAGGGGAGCGCGATGGCTCCCCTCTTTCTCAATTCTGTTGCGGCCTAGCGCTTGTCGATTGCCACATAGTCGCGCTTGGTCGGACCGGTGTAGAGCTGCCGCGGGCGGCCGATGCGCTGGCCCGGATCGGAAATCATCTCGTTCCACTGCGCAACCCAGCCCACGGTGCGGGCGAGGGCGAACAGCACGGTGAACATCGACGTCGGGAACCCGATCGCCGACAGGATGATGCCGGAATAGAAGTCGACGTTCGGGAACAGCTTCTTGTCGATGAAATAGGGATCGTTGAGCGCCATTTCCTCGAGCTGCAGCGCGACCTCGAAGACCGGATCCTTGACCTTCAGCGTGTCGAACACTTCGCGGACGGTTTCCTGCATCACCGAAGCGCGCGGGTCGTAATTCTTGTAGACGCGGTGGCCGAAGCCCATCAGGCGGAACGGATCGTCCTTGTCCTTGGCGCGCTTGATATATTCCGGGATCCGGTCGGGATGGCCGATTTCGTGCAGCATGTTGAGCGCCGCTTCGTTGGCACCGCCATGCGCGGGACCCCAGAGGCAGGCAATGCCGGCCGCGATGCAGGCAAAGGGATTGGCACCCGACGAACCGGCGAGGCGGACGGTCGAGGTCGACGCGTTCTGTTCGTGATCGGCGTGGAGGATGAATATCCGGTCCATCGCCTTTTCAATCGCCGGGTTGACGACATATTCCTCGGCCGGAACACCGAAGGTCATGCGCAGGAAGTTGCCGGTATAGGACAGTTCGTTGTCCGGATAGACGAATGGCTGACCAATCGAATATTTATAGGCCATGGCGGCAATCGTCGGCATCTTGGCGACCAGCCGGTGGCTGGCGATCATCCGCTGGGCGGGATCGTTGATGTCGGTGCTGTCATGGTAGAATGCGGAAAGCGCGCCGACCACGCCGCACATGATCGCCATCGGGTGCGCATCGCGGCGGAAACCCTGGTAGAAGCCGCGCAGCTGTTCGTGCACCATGGTATGGCGGGTGATGGTGTTGTTGAAATCCTCGAATTCCGCCGCCGACGGCAGTTCGCCGCGCAGCAGCAGATGGGCGACTTCCATGAAGCTGCTGTGTTCGGCCAGCTGCTCGATCGGATAGCCGCGGTGCAGCAGCACGCCTTCGCCGCCATCGATGAAGGTCAGTTCGGACTCGCAGCTCGCGGTCGAGGTGAAGCCGGGATCATAGGTGAAGGCACCGGTCTGGCCATATAATTTGCGGATATCGACGACATCGGGGCCTTCCGTGCCGGTCAGAACCGGATATTCGTAATTTTCCCCATTGATGCTGAATTTTGCGTTTTCGCCCACGATTTTGTCCTTTCTTCTCCTGATAGTCAGGTATTTGCTGTTTGATCTGCAAGACGTCCGAGAGACTCTTCCTTGCCGAGGAGTATCAGAACGTCAAAAATTCCGGGTGAACTGGTGCTTCCCGTCAGTGCCGCGCGCATAGGTTGTGCGAGCTTTCCCAACCCCAATTCGGCAGACTCCGCGATCGCTTTTATGGCTTCTTCCGTTGCCTCGAGCGTCCAGTCATCCAGATCGTTCAGGGCATGGTGAATCGATTTAAGCAGCGTCCGTGCGTCAGCGTCTAGCAGGTTTTCTGCCCGTTCGTCGAGGCCAAGTGGGCGATTTTTAAAGAGAAATAGACTGGATTCGGCCAATTCGATCAGGTTTTTCGCCCGGCTTTTCAAAACCGGCATCGCCTGGCCCAGCAAAACCCTCTCCGCATCCGACAGCGCGCGGCCCAGATCTTTCTCGATCCAGGGCGTCGCTAGGCCGACCAGCGCCTCATCCTGTGCGTCGCGCATATAGTGGCCGTTCAGATTCTGCAGCTTCTTGGTATCGAACCGCGACGGCGACTTGCCGACCCCCGCCAGCGCAAACCATTCGATCGCCTGCTCCCGGGGAATGATCTCGTCGTCGCCGTGACCCCAGCCGAGCCGCAGCAGATAGTTGAACATCGCGTCGGGCAATATTCCCATGTCGCGATAGGCCTCGACCCCCAGTGCGCCGTGGCGCTTCGACAATTTGGCGCCGTCATTGCCGTGGATCAGCGGGATATGGGCATAGACCGGTTCCGGCCAGCCCATCGCCCTGATCAGCGCCAGCTGCCGGAAGGCGTTGTTGAGATGGTCATCGCCGCGGATCAGATGGGTCACGCCCATGTCATGGTCGTCGACCACCACCGCCAGCATATAGGTCGGCGAACCGTCGGAGCGCAGCAGGATGAAATCGTCGATCTCGCTGTTCTGCACCGAAACCTCGCCCTGCACGGCATCGGCGATCGTGACCTTGCCCGCGGTCTCGGTCTTCAGGCGGATCGCGTAAGGCGCGCCTTCCGGCGCTTCCGACGGGTCGCGGTCGCGCCAGCGGCCGTCATAGCGCATCGGCTTCTTCTCGGCCCGCTGCTGCTCGCGCATCGCGGTCAGCTCTTCCGGCGACGCGAAACATTTATAGGCATTGCCCGCCGCCAGCAGCTCGTGCGCGACTTCGGCATGGCGGTCGGCGCGCGCCGACTGGAACACCGGCTCGTCGTCCCAGTCGAGGCCGAGCCATTCGAGCCCCTCCAGGATCGCGTCGATCGCTTCCTGGGTCGAGCGCGCCTTGTCGGTATCCTCAATCCGGAGCAGCGCCTTGCCGCCGTGATGGCGGGCGAACAGCCAGTTGAACATCGCCGTCCGGGCCCCGCCGATATGCAGGAAACCCGTCGGCGATGGCGCAAAGCGGGTGACCACTGCGTTTGTCTGTTTCGGCTGATCGTCGGTTTTTGAATTCACGCTGGCTTTGTCCCTGTGATAGGTTTTTCGGATGCGGGATAGAGAGAGCCCGAAGAGCGCCAGAGGCACCGGTTCCGGACCGATTGCTGTCGCCCTTAGCATGCCGTTTCACTGGCGACAATTGCCAGATTACTGGCAAGATAAACAGGCCCTGCAAATGCTGGAGTCGGTGCTGGAGCGCGAGCGCGACCAGTTGCCCTTGTGGGTGCCGGTGGCGCTCGGCTGCGGCATCGCCGTCTGGTTCGCGCTCGCCAATCCCGCCTGGTGGCTCGCCTTCCTAAGCCTGTGCGGTGCGATCTGCCTGCTGGCCGTCGGCAAGGGCCGGCACCTGCGCGCCGGCCAGGCGCTTTTCTGGCTTGCGCTGCTGGCCGCAGCCGGCTGCGCGCTGGTCTGGTATCGCTCGTCGAGCGTCGCCGCGCCGGTGCTCGAACGACCGCTCGTGACCATATTCAACGCCGAAATCGAGCGGACCGAGCCGGTGCTGGCGCGCGACATGGTCCGCCTGACCCTGCGCACCGGCGACCATCCCGAACTGCCGCCGCGGGTCCGGGTCAATGTCCCGCTCGAGAATGCGGGTCCGGCATTGCAGCAGGGCGCCCTGATCCAGCTGCGCGCGCGGCTGATGCCGCCGGCGATGCCGGCGCTGCCGGGAGCCTATGACTTTTCCGAACGCGCCTGGTTCGAGGGGCTCGGCGCGACCGGGCAGGCGCTTGGCCCGGTCACCATCCTGCGGCCCGCCGACCCCCGCTTCGCCATAACCCGCTACCGCCAGCGCCTGTCATCGCACGTCCAGTCGCAAATGGCGGGTGCCGCCGGGGCGATCGGCGCGACCCTGGCCACCGGTGACCGCGGCGCGATCGCGGAAGCGGATGCCGAGGCGATGCGGCGCAGCGGCCTGGCGCACCTGCTCTCAATCAGCGGCCTGCACGTGACCGCGGTGGTCGGTGCGGTCTATCTGCTGGTGCTGAGGCTGCTGGCGCTTTCGCAGACGCTAGCCCTGCGCTTCCGGCTGCCGGTCGTGGCGGCGGCCTGCGCGGCGCTGGCGGCGGTCGGCTATACGCTGCTGACCGGGGCCGAGGTGCCGACGATCCGGGCCTGCGTCGCGGCGCTGCTGGTGCTGGTGGCGCTGATCATGGGACGCAGTGCGATCACCCTCAGGATGGTCGCTGCGGGCGCGCTGTTCGTGCTGGTCTTCTGGCCGGAGGCGCTGGTCGGGCCGAGCTTCCAGCTCAGCTTTGCCGCGGTCACCGCGATCATCGCGCTGCACGACCATCCCCGCATCAAGGCGCTGTTCCGGCTGCGCGAGGAACATCCGCTGCAGCGCGCCGGGCGGTTCGTCCTGTCGCTGTTCCTGACCGGCCTGGTGGTGGAGATCGCGCTGATGCCGATCGCGCTCTACCATTTCCACAAGGCCGGGCTCTACGGTGCGCTGGCCAATATCATTGCCATCCCGCTGACCACCTTCGTGATCATGCCGCTCGAGGCGGTCGCCCTGCTGCTCGACAGCATCGGCCTCGGCGCGCCGGCCTGGTGGCTGTGCGAGCGGGCGCTGGCCGGGCTGATCGGGCTGGCGCATTTCGTCGCGAGCCGGCCGGGCGCGGTGACGATGCTGCCGACGATGCCGGTGCCGGCCTTCGGCCTGCTGCTGCTCGGCGGCCTGTGGCTCTGCCTGTGGCGCGAGCGGTGGCGTTACTGGGGGCTCGCCCCCGCGCTGGCCGGCGGCCTGATGATCGCCACCACCCGCGCGCCGGACATCTATGTCACCGGCGATGGCCGCCATGTCGGGATCCGCAGCGAGCGCGGAGAACTGGCGATGCTGCGCACCCGCAGCGGCGATTTCATCCGCGCGATGATCCTCGAAAATGCCGGGGTGGCGAGCGACGCGCAGCCGCTGGAAGACTGGCCAAACGCCGACTGCAATCCCGATTCCTGCCTGGTCAGGCTCCGGCAGGGCGCGCGCGAATGGCGGATATTGGCGACCCGCAGCCGCCACCATATCCCGGTACTGGCGCTGTCCGCAGCCTGCCGCCGCGCCGATATCGTGGTCAGCGAAAGATGGCTACCAAGCGCCTGCCAGCCGCGCTGGCTGACGATCGACCGCAACCTGCTGTCACAGGTGGGCGGCATCACCATCGATCTGGAAAATCGGCATATTGAGACGGCGCGCGGCTGGACCGGCGACCATCAATGGACCCGCTATCGCGCCGGCGACGACCGCGGCTACTAACCACTCCATGCCAGGGCAATTCTGCCGGCGCTCCCGTGCCGGAGAGAATATGCCAGCGGCCCTTGCGGTGAATATTGCCGTTAGGGGTGAGCCTGCCAGTTTCTTCTCCCGTGAGGGAGAAGGATGCGGAGACTTGCGAACTTGTTCGCTAGGCGCAGCTGGATGAGGGTGTTCTGCGCTTCGGATTGTGGAACGAACTCATCCAACGCCGCCTAATCGCTGAAGCGACAAGGCTCTGTAACCTTCTCCCTCGCAAGAGAAGGAGGAAACAGGCTCAGGACCCGCGAAACATCCCAGCCCCTCTTTTCAAAGGGAGGGGTTCATCTGCGTTGATGACGTCGAATCCCCTCGACGGAAACCGGCTTTAGTAGCGGCGGAGCAGCCCGGCCATCTTGCCCTGGATGCGAACCTCGCCCTCGCCATAGACCTGCGGCGCATAAGCGGCATTGGCCGGGTCAAGGCGGATCTGGCCATTTTCCTTGCGCAGATATTTCAGCGTCGCTTCCTCGTCGTGGATCAGCGCCACGACAATCTCGCCGTTGCGCGCCACTTCGGTCTTCTGGATCAGCGCATAGTCCCCGTCGAGAATACCGGCCTCGATCATCGAGTCGCCGGATACTTCCAACGCATAATGTTCGCCGGGGCCGAGCAGCGCGGCGGGCACGCTGAGCGCCGACTGGCCCTCCAGCGCCTCGATCGGCGCGCCGGCAGCGATCCGGCCGTGCAGCGGAATTTCCAGCACATCATTATTGGCCGCCGGAGCCGGGTTGGACATCACCTCGCGCACCGGTGTTTCGGGATGCAGCGACACGACATTGGACGGCGCCACCTCCTGCACGCCGCCTTCCGGCAGCTTGAGCACTTCCAGCGCGCGGGCCCGGTTGGGCAGGCGGCGGATGAAGTGCCGCTCCTCGAGAGCGCTGATCAGCCGGTGGATGCCCGACTTGGACTTCAGGCCCAGCGCCTCTTTCATCTCCTCGAACGAGGGGGAAACGCCGCTGTCCTTGAGCCGGTCGTCGATGAAGCAGAGCAATTCATGTTGCTTTTGCGTGAGCATGTCCACTGTCCTGTTCTGGGAACGAATAAGGAACAATTATGAAACAAAAGGGGGGAAGTCAAGCGGGAAGTGAACATCCTCCTGGCAGAAAGGCGGGGGGGAAGGGACAGATGGAGTCGCGCGCTCGATGGCGGCTATTCCAGTTTTCCCTTGAAAAGCTGCCGTTCGGCACACGACCCATTTGCAGACGTTGACCTGCTGGCCATATATTTGAATTACGTATATGCTTATCAAACCTTGCGGGAGTTAGATACACGGTGAGTTGGGTTTGGTCAGCTATGTCTTCCTTTGGTGCTGCATTGGTATTATTTTATGCCCTGCATTGTTGGCGTGTTCAGCAACATTGGCAAATGCAGGGTTGGTTTTCGAACGGGTTAGGCCTCACCATCACAGCGGAAGCGAACCCCCGAGCATTTGGGCTGGCAATCGCGCTGATGAAGGCCTTTGCCATGTTTGGCTTGGTCATCGCGTTATTTGCTTTGGCGATTTCTATCGGATGGGTTTGGAAAGGCTTGGGATTATAAGTGGCCAGAGTTAGCTAATGACCGCTCTCCACCCAGTTAAAGCCATTAGGCCTCCTCGCAGGAAAACCAAAAGCTGCCGTTCCGCAACTCATCGCGGTCTTCCTGCGGCTCTGCTCTTCGCCAGACGGCCACCCGACAGCTAGGTTCACCCAACGATTTTTTTGGCGGCCTTCCAGCCCAGGACAAAAAACACGACCGTCCCGATCAGTGCCAGCACGAAGATGACCAGCGCTACATTGGCGAGACCTCCTGCCAGTCCGCCAAATCCGAGAATGGCAGCAATCAAAGCGACAATTGCAAGGGTAAACGCCAATCCATACATGATAATCTCCTACTGATTTAACACTCCAGCCGATCGCCCGTTGCCGTGCGCGGCGCCTGGATCACTGTCTCTGGTTATAATCCACGAGCACCGTTTTTGTTCCAATTGGCTGGCCGGTCAGTTGGACCTCGTCCCGCCCGCGGTGCCCTGATTCCGGCCGCCCGCTACGCGCCCGCCGCGATAAAATCGCCTGCGTCCATGTCCTGCTCGGACAGCGGCTGGGAATGCCATTCTTCCCCCTCGAGCGAGAAGCCGACATGGCTGGCGCGCTCGAATGTTTCACCATTCCAGACGATCACCTGCAATTCCATGCGGTTGCCCCGTTCGACATGGAGCCAGTTGAAGCTCTGGGGTTCCTGGTTGCGCAGCCGCGTCGATGTCGCGGTTCCCGCCTGGATGACCAGCGTCGGTCCGGCCTCGGCGAGCATCTTGCGGGCGGCCTCGGCATAGGTGCGGTGGAAATGGCCGGCAAGCGTCAGGTGGATGCCGGCATCGTTGATCGCCTTCAGTGCATCCTGGTGCCGCCCCACCGCCTCGCTGAGCTCGTTGCCCTGGCCGATCGGCAGTTCGAACAGGGGGTGGTGGGTCACCAGGATCCGGGTCTTGCTGGCGGCGACACCGCCGAACCGCTGGCGAATGAGCTGCATCTGGTCGGTGTTGATGCGGCCGTCCTTGATCGTCAGCGAGCGGGCGGTGTTGATGCCCAATATCGCGACCTCGTCGGTTTCCATCCAGGGGCACAGATCCTGTCCAATATGGCGCTTGTAGCGGCCAAGCGGGGAGGCAAACCGCCGGATCACGTCATAGAGGGGCACGTCATGATTGCCCGGAACGACCAGCAACCGGTGCCCGTTGTTGCGCAGCGCCGCCAGGTAATCGGCCGCGTCCCGGAACTGGGCTTCGCGCGCGCGCTGGGTCAGGTCACCGCTGATGATGACAATATCCGGCTGCTTTTCCTTGAGCCAGTCGATCGTTGCCGCAACGATGGCCGGATCATTGGCGCCAAAATGAATGTCAGACAAATGTGCGATCCGGGCCATGAAGGGTCAACGGCCCAGCGGCAAAGAAGTTTCATCGTGCATCCAAACAACCTCTGCCGCGTAGTCCCTCCATGAAAAACAAATCTCTCCCTCGGGATGCCGTTCTTGTCGTCAACGCCGGATCCCGAAGGGGAGGCGACCTGTTCGAAGAAGCGAAAGCCAAGCTGACGGAAGCGGGTGTCAACCTGATCGACGCCGTGGATGTCACCAATCCCGGCGATATCCGCGCGATCGTCCGGCAGGCCATTCAGGAGGGCGCGCCGATGGTCATCGTCGGCGGTGGTGACGGTTCGCTGTCCGGCGTGGTCGACGAATTTGTCGGTACCGATTGCGTCTTTGCCATCTTGCCGCTGGGCACCGCCAACAGCTCGGCCCGGACGCTGGGCTTGCCGCTCGATCTGGACGGCGCGATAGACGTCATCGCCCAAGGCGAGCGCAAGCGGATCGATCTCGGCATGATCGATGAGGATTATTTCGTCAACGCCGCCTCGCTCGGGCTTTCGCCGATCATCGGGGAAACCGTGCCGGCCAAGCTGAAACGCTATCTCGGGCGTTTTGGCTATCTGTTCTGGGCGATCAAATGCCTCGCCGCCTTCCGGCCCTTCAAGCTGATCCTCGACGATGGCGCCGACAAGCATATCTTGTGGTCCACCGAGGTGCGGGTCCTCAACGGCCCCTATCATGGCGGCCTGGAACTGTCGGACAATGCAAAGGTCGACAGCGGCCAGATCCTGATTCAGGCGGTGGTCGGCAAGAGCAAGTGGAAGCTGGCGTGGGACTGGTATGCCAAGGCGCTCAAGCTGAGAGACAGGAACGCCAACGCCCGCGAATTTACCGGCACCTCCTTTCTTCTGGAAACCAGACCGAAGCTCAAAATTTCCATCGACGGCGAAGTGCTGGCCACGACGCCGGTGCAGGTGCGCGTTTCAACGCAAGCGATAGAGGTCGCCTGTCCTTGCAAGAAATCCGAAGAACCTGCTGCTAGCTATTGATAATAAGTGACAAATTTCCACAGTGACGACTAGATCGCGATAAAGTCCACCATCGCACCCGTCTCAGCCGCCTCGGCATCGGCTGGTCGGCAGAGCAGGGCGTTGGACGCCGCCAGCACCGAAAGCTTGGCGCTGTCCTGGCTGAGGAAAGGCGTAATCCCGGCCTGATCGACCTTGGCGCGCAGAAATTGCGCGCGGGGGCCGTTGGCGGACAGCGCCTCGGTGGTCGGGGCGCTCTGGTAGTCCGGCAGATAGCGCTTGGCGCCGGCCATGAAGCGGACCAGCGGCAGCAGGAACAGGATGGCGGAGACAAAGGCGGAGGCGGGGTTGCCGGGCAGCGCCAGGATCACTGTCTCGCCGAGCCTTCCGGCCATCACCGGCTTGCCCGGCTTCATCGCGATCTTGTAGAAGTCGATTTCGGCGCCCAGCTTGCGGAAGGCCGGCCCGACCAGGTCATGGTCGCCGACCGACGCGCCGCCGATGGTGACGATGATGTCGCAGTCGCGGGCGCTGTCGAGCGCCGCGCACAGCACGTCCATCTCATCGGCGATGCGGCTCAGGCTGCGGGTTTCGGCGGTCAGGCCGGAGAGCATCGCTGACAGCATGACGTCATTGCTGGCGGGGATCTGGTGGGGCAAGGTGTCGCTGCCCGGTTTGACCAGTTCGTCGCCGGTCGATACCACGGCGACGCGCGGCAGTCGTCCGACATCGAGTTCACCATGGCCGGCGATCACCGCTTCGCCGAGCGCCGCGGGGCTGAGCAGGCTGCCGGCGGGCAGGGCGATGCTGCCGCGCGCGAAATCGCCCCCTTTGTGGCGCACATGGCGCCCTTTCTCCCGCGATGGCTCCTCGGTCAGACGGATGGTGGCGCCATCGGCCGCGACATTTTCCTGCATGACCACGGTATCCGCGCCTTCGGGCAACAGCGCACCGGTGAAGATCCGCGCGGTTTCCCCCGGTTTCAGCGCCGCGCACGGCGGGCTGCCGGCCCTGCATTCGCCGACCAGCGTCCACGGGCCGTCACGATCCTCGAAGCGGATGGCATAGCCGTCCATCGCCGACATGTCGGCCGCCGGCTGTTCGCGTTTCGCAAACAGGTCGGCTGCGAGATAGCGGCCAAGCGCGTGGTGAACGGAAAGCGTCTCTGCGGGCAGGCGGGATGCCAAGGCGATCAGCCGCCGCTGCGCTTGCTCGAGAGGCAGCAGGCCGCTCATCCCGCGACCCAGTCTCCCGACTTGCCGCCGGTCTTGCTGAGCAGGCGAATATTGTCGATCACCATGTCCTTCTGGATCGCCTTTGACATGTCATAGATTGTGAGGAGTGCGACAGAACATGCTGTCAACGCTTCCATTTCCACGCCAGTCTTGCCGGTAAGGCGGGCCATGGAACGGGCGAGGATGCCGTCGTCCAGAAAGTCGAACTCAACCGCTACCTTGGTCAGCGCCAGCGGGTGGCACAGCGGGATCAGCTCGCTGGTCTTCTTCGCCGCCATGATCCCCGCAATCCGGGCCGTGGCCAGCACGTCGCCCTTCTTTATCGCATTGGTCCTGATAGCTTCCAATGTTTCCAATTTCATGCGGATCCGGCCCTCGGCCCGGGCCTCGCGCACCGTGTCGGCCTTGTCGCCGACATCGACCATATGGGCCGCGCCGTCGCCGTCGATATGGGTCAGTTTGCTCATGCGCTTCCTGTCAGCAGCAGCCGGGTCGCCGCCTCCACATTATCCTGCCGCATCAGCGATTCACCTACCAAAAAGGTGCGGGCTCCCGACCGCGCCAGGCGCTGGCAGTCGGCGTGGCTGAAGATGCCGCTTTCCGATATCATGATCCGGTCATCCGGCACCAGTTTCGCCAGCCGTTCGGTCTGCTCGAGGCTGGTCTCGAACGTCTTGAGATCGCGGTTGTTGATACCCAGCAGCGGCGACTGCAGTTTCAGCGCCCGTTCCAGTTCATCCTCGTCGTGCACCTCGACCAGCGCATCCATGCCCAGCGCCAGCGCCTCCGCCTCTATCTCCGCGGCGAGACTGTCGTCCAGCACCGCCATGATGATCAGGATCGCATCCGCGCCCAGCGCCCGCGATTCCGCGACCTGCCAGGGATCGACCATGAAATCCTTGCGCAGGCAGGGCAGCTCGACCGCCGCCCTGGCAGCCAGCAGATAGGCGTCGTCGCCCTGGAAATAGGGCTTGTCGGTGAGCACCGAGAGACAGGCAGCACCGCCAGCCTGGTAGGCGCGGGCATGGGCCGGGGGATCGAAATCCGCGCGGATCAGGCCCTTGGACGGGCTGGCCTTCTTGATCTCGGCGATAAGCGCAAATCCGTTCGCGGATTTCTCGCGGATCGCGGCGGCAAAGCCGCGCGGTGCGGATTGACGAGCGATGTCATCGCTGATCTTCGACGCCGGGATATCGGCTTTCCGTTGCCGCACATCATCCCGCGTCGTCGCGCAGATTTCCTCGAGCTTGTTCATGCGGCCCCGTTGGTAAAATCGATCCAGCAATCGAGCAAGGCGTTGGCCAGCCCCTTGTCCAGAGCTTCGCCAGCCTCCTCGGCGCCTTCGGTCAGTGTCTCGACGGCACCGGCCACCAGCAAAGCGGCGGCGGCGTTGAACAATACCGCATCGCGATAGGCGCCCCGCTCTCCCAGCAACAGCCGGCGCAGCGCCGCTGCGTTAAATGCGGCATCGCCGCCGCGGATGGCCTCGACCGGATGCGGCGCCAGTCCGGCGTCGGACGCCGCCCAGCGCCGCATGACCACGCCTTGCTCGCCGATATCGGCGACCTCGTTGCCACCAGCCAGCGACAGTTCGTCCAGCCCTTCATCACCCGACACGATCAGCGAACGCTCCGTGCCCAGCCTATCCAGCGCGTCGGCATAGACATGCACATATCCCGGTCGCGCGATGCCGATCAGTTGGCGGGTGACCCCCGCCGGATTGGCCAGCGGCCCCATCAGGTTGAAGATCGTCCGCTTGCCGATCGCCTTGCGGATTGGCTGGATGCGTCGCATTGCCGGATGGTGGTTCGCGGCGAACAGGAAGCAGATTCCGATCTCGGCCAGCGATTGCTCGGCAGAGCGTCCCGCCGCCTCCATATTGAGCCCCAGAGCCTCCAGCGTGTCGGCCGCGCCGGCTTTCGAGGAGGCAGCGCGGTTGCCATGTTTTGCCACCGGCACATCGCAGGCGGCGACGACCAGCGACACGGCGGTCGAAACATTCAGACTGTGGTGGCCGTCGCCGCCGGTGCCGCAGACATCGATCGCGCCGTCGGGCGCGGCGATCGGGATCAGCCGATCGCGCATGCCCTGCGCTGCCGCTGCGATCTCGATAGCTGTCTCTCCCCGTTCGGATAGCCCCACAAGGAACTGGGCGATCGCCTCGTCGGGCACCGTACCGTCGAGGATCGCGGCAAAGGCATCGGCGGCATGTTCGCTGCTGAGCGGTGCGGTTGGATCGGGCAATGTCATGCCGCTTCCTTCGCTGCAATCCCCGCAATTGCCAGGAAATTGGCCAGCAGCGCGTGGCCATGCTCGGTCGCGATGCTTTCCGGGTGGAACTGCACGCCGTGAATTGGCAGGCTTTCATGGCGAAAGCCCATGACCGATCCGTCGCTGGCTGTGGCGTTGACGGGCAGGCAGGCCGGAATATCCTCGACGATCAGCGAATGGTAGCGGGTCGCGGTATAGGGCGAGGGCAGGCCGGCAAAGACGCCGCTGCTGTCATGGGTCACCGGCGATGTCTTGCCGTGCATCAGCCCCCCGCGCACGACCTTGCCGCCGAAATGCTGGCCGATGCTCTGGTGACCGAGGCACACGCCAAGCAATGGCTTCCCGGCATCCGCGCAGGCCGCAACCAGATCGAGCGAGATACCCGCTTCATTCGGCGTACACGGACCGGGCGAAATCAGGAAGGCCTGTGCCCCCGTGCGCAGCGCCTCGGCGGCTGTCAGCGCGTCATTGCGCTCCACCCGCACCTCGGCGCCCAGTTCCATCAGATAATGGACCAGGTTGAAGGTGAAGCTGTCATAATTGTCGATGACCAGGATCATGCCAAGCTGCCTAGTGGGAAATTGATGGCAGGCCAAGTGATTCTGCGAAGGCTTTGACCTTAAACCACTCCGTGATAGGAGCCGCGTCCTGAACAGCCGTTGGTCCTGGGCTCGGCGAAGGACGCTTCAAGTCCAGAAGCGCAATTTGACCGGTTCGATGCTAACGGCTTTCCTGGCCTATTCACTGGAGACTTATCATGGGCGAACCCGTTACCGTCAATATCCCGCACAAACTTGGCGCGGCGGAAGCCAAGAGCCGGATCGGCAGCGGCATTCACAGATTGAGCGATATCATTCCGGGAGCAAGCATGACCGATCATCACTGGGAAGGAGACCATCTCCACTTCACGCTGGAAGCCATCGGCCAGCGCATCGTTGCCGACATGCATGTCCGCGAGGACGAGGTCTACGCCCTGTTTGACCTGCCACCGATGCTCGCGATGTTCGCCAACAAGATCAAGGCGAAGCTGCAGAAGGAAGCGCCGAAGATGCTAGAGTAAAGTCGCCATTGTGCTGGTACAGGCTTGTACTTACTGTCCAAATCCCACATCCCGCGCCCGCTTGACCGCCTCTTTCGCCGCCGCCAGCAACGCCCCGGCCTTGGCCCGGCACTCCGCCAGTTCATAGTCCGGATCGCTGTCGGCCACGATGCCCGCGCCAGCCTGCACATGCAGCATGCCGTCCTTCACAATCCCGGTCCTCAGCACGATGCAGCTGTCCATGCTGCCATCGGGAGAGAAATAGCCGACGCCGCCGGCATAGGCGCCCCGGGTTTCCGGCTCGAGTTCGGCGATGATCTGGCAGGCACGGACCTTGGGCGCGCCGCTGACCGTGCCGGCGGGGAAGCCGGCGAACAGAGCGTCGAGCGCATCCTTGCCCGGTGCCAGCTGGCCGACGACATTGGACACGATATGCATGACATGGCTGTAGAACTCGACGGTATAGCTGTCGGTGACCTCGACGCTGTGCGCGCTGGCGACCCGGCCGACATCGTTGCGACCAAGATCGAGCAGCATCAGATGTTCGGCGCGTTCCTTGGGATCGTCGAGCAGGCTGTCGCGATTGGCCTTGTCCTCGGCCGCATTCCTGCCCCGCGGGCGGGTGCCGGCGATCGGGCGGATGGTCACTTCACCGTCGCGCGCGCGAACCAGGATTTCCGGACTGGAACCGGTCAGCGCAAAGCCGGGAAGGTCGAGAAAGAACAGGAAGGGCGAGGGATTGATCCGGCGCAGCGCCCGGTAGAGTTCGATCGGCGGCAGCGTGAACGGGGTGGTAAAGCGCTGCGCCAATACCACCTGGAAGATGTCACCGGCCTCGATATAATCCTTGGCGCGCAGCACCATCTCGCTGTATTTCTCTGCCGACACTTGAGGCGCGAATTGAATTTCGTCCGCGCTCAGCGTACCTGGCAATCGTCCCGCGTCAGTCTCCGGACGAACAGGATTCGACAGGCCCCGCTGGGCCTCGTCCAGCCGCTGTTCCGCCGAAGCGATCCTGGCATCGCTGTCGCCAATGGTCTCCGGCCACACCGGTGCCACGAGAAACAGTTCATCGGCGAGCCGGTCGAAGATCAAAATCACGGTGGGCCGGACGAACAGCATGTCGGGCAGGGCCAGTTCCGATTGTGGTGCGCGCGGCAGTTTTTCTACCAGCCCGATTGTTTCATAGCCGAAATAGCCGACCAGACAGGCCAGGGCACGGGGCAGTTCCTCGGGCACCTCCATGCGGCAGGCCTCGACCAGCGCCCGCAGGGCAGAAAGGCTGTCCCCGGTTTCGGGGCAGAAAGCGTCACGGTCTTGCAGCCATGAGCGATTTATCGCGGCCTGTTCACCATCCGCACGAAACACGAGATCGGGCGCAAGGCCGATCATGCTGTGTCGCCCTCTTGTCTCGCCCCCTTCAACCGATTCAAGCAGATAGTCGCCCCGGCCTTCCTGCATCAGCTTCAGTGCCGCGGACACCGGGGTTTCGGTGTCCGCCACCTGTTGCCGCCAGATCAGCGCAGGCTTACCACCGTCCAGTGCCGCGCGCGCCGCTTCGATGCCGAAACTGCTCGCCATGGAGGCTTCAATTGCCGCCGAGGAGCTGGCTTTTCAGCGTCGAAAGGGCATCTTCGTTGCGCTTGACGCCGACATCCGCCTTCATCGCGTCGATGAACTGTGCGGTATATTCATTGCCGAACACCTGCTTGAATTGCGCGCGCGTGGCTTTCAGCAAATCGTCTCGCTTGGATGCGTCGCCGCGATTCAGCTTGTCCAGTACCACCACAAAATAACCCTGGTCGCGCGGTGCTGCGAGCGACTTGGCGGTACCGGGCGCCATGCTGAACATCAGGCTGAGCGGAGGCGGTACCTGGCCCTGCTGGCTTTGCCGGGCGAGATCGGCGCGGGTCGAGCTGATCTTCTGGATGCCGGGCAGCTTGACCCCTGCATCGGCGATGGCCTTGGACAGGGACGTACCGCCGCTGACCGCCTTGGCAATCTTGTCAGCCACGATCTTGGCCTGCTTTGCGCCCTGGTCCAGCATGTAATCGCGGGTCACCAGCTGCTCGATCTGTTTCAGCGGCGGCGGCGCCGCTTCGGTAATGTCGCTGACCGCGATTGCCGCATATTGCTGGCCGGGAATGATCTCGACGACCTGCGGGTCTGAATCCGCGTCCATCGCAAAAGCGGTTGGCAGGATGCGTTCCATTTCGGGGATGGGCTTGTAGTTCTGGTCGTTCGGGTTCTGCCCATTGGCGAGCAGCGCGGGTGTTGATTCCACCTTGAGCTGCTCGGCCTTTGCAATGTCGCCCAGCGTCGCACCATCGGCAAATTCGTCCTCCAGCCGGACCGTGAGTTCGGCCATGGCTTCCTCGATTTTTTCGCGTGTCAACTCGCTGACAATTTCGGGACGAGCCTGCGCCAGCGTCCGGCCGGGGATTTGCTTGATGCCATCGACCTTGACGATATGCCAGCCAAGCGCGCTTTGCGCCGGTCCGGCAATGCCGCCAGAGGGCGCCGAAAAGGCTGCGTTGGCAACCGCCTGCGACGCCACGTTGACGAAGTCGGCTTTGCTGATCGATCCCACTTCGGCGGCGGACAGGCCGACCGATGTCGCTGCCTGCTCCAGCGAGGTGCCGCCGCCGATCTTGGCCGCCAGCGTCTTGGCTGCCGCTTCGGTGGGCACGATTACCTGATTGAGATTACGGGTTTCGCTGGCCGAATAGCGGGCCTGGTTGAGCTTGTAATAGCCAGCGATGTCTTTCTCGCTGGGCTTGATCTTGTCGTTGAAGCGGGATTTTTCGAACAAGGCGTAGCGAATCGTCCGGCGTTCCGGAATTGTGTAGCGGGAGGCATTTTTCGCGTAAAAGGCCTCGAGCGCTGCCTTGGCCGGCTTCTTGTCATCGATGAAGGCGACCGAGGGAACGGTGGTGATCTGGCCCTCGCGCGATTCCAGCAGCAGGGAGGCATAAGGCAATACCAGCTTTTGCGGCACCGCAGCGCCGAACCCGGCGGTCGTCAGCAGCTGGTCGGCGATCAGGTTGCGGGTAAAATCATCACGCAGCTGGGCTTCGTTGATCCCCTGCTGCTGCAGCGCGCGCCGAAAATTCTCCTCGCTGAACTGGCCGTCGGCGCCCTGGAAGGTCGGGATGTTGGCGATTTCGCCGTCCACCAGCCGTTTGCCGGCGGCCATGCCATATTTGCTGCCGAAATCGGCGATCGCAAAGCTGTTGATCAGCCGTTCCAGAACATCGTCGAATCCGCCGCCGTTGATATAGGTCTTCAGATCCAGACCGGTGTTCTCGCGCTGTTCGCCGCGAAACGCATTGTTCACCGACTGGCTGAGCTCCGCGGTGGTCAGTTTGCTGTCACCAACCTGGGCGGCGGTGCCCGACCCGGTCACGCCGCCGAATGTGCCGCTGCTCGACACATCGGCCGTGGCAAAGGCGACGGCGATCAGTCCGATGAAACAGAAGGTCAGGAAAAGCCCCAGTTTCGAGGAGAAGATGCGGCGGAAAAAACTGATCATGAAAGAGATGTTCCATTGCAGGAGTAGGATTTGGGCCTGCTTTAGGCGGCTTGGCTTTGCGGTTCAAGCAAAAGCCTGCCGAAGGAAATTGGCAAGCGGAAGGATATTTGTTAGCGCACCGGCATTGGCAAAAATTGAGAAGGCTAAGGGCATCATGGCAAATCGGAAATATATTGTCGGCAACTGGAAAATGAACGGCCTGCGCGCGCAGCTGTCGGACATAGCGGCGATTGCCGCGATTGCTTCCAATCATGACCGGGCGGATGTCGGCATCTGCCCGCCCGCCACGCTGATCGCTGCCGCCGCGCAGGCCAATCCCGGCTTCGCCATTGGGGCGCAGGATTGCCATTTTGCCGAGAACGGCGCCCATACCGGTTGCCTGTCGGCCGAGATGCTCAAGGAAGCGGGGGCCACTTACTCGATCCTCGGTCACAGCGAACGGCGTGCCGACCAGCAGGAAGGCGATGCCGAAGTCAAGGCGAAGGCGGAGGCGGTGCACGCTGCGGGCATGGGTGCCATCATCTGCGTGGGCGAAACCGAGGAGGAGCGCGATGCCGGTCAGGCCATTGAAATCGTGACGGTGCAGCTGGCCCGTTCCTTCCCCTCCGGCGCGAGCGCCGACTGGCTCACCATCGCCTATGAACCGGTCTGGGCGATCGGAACCGGGCGGGTTCCCGAAGCCGCTGATGTCGAGGAAATGCACGCTGCAATCCGGCGCAAGCTGGCTGAACTGATGGGCGAGGGCAGTGACGCCGTGCGCATTCTTTATGGTGGGTCGATGAACGGCAGCAACGCGGCGGAATTGCTGGCTATTGCCAATGTCGACGGCGGGCTGGTCGGCGGTGCCAGCCTGACTGCGGCGAAATTCGCACCGATTGTCGAGGCGGCTGCCGCCAGCTGACCGGTCATACCCTGTTCTCTCTGCGCGTTTTCAGCGCTTGAACTCGGGCAGGCCAATCGCTATGTGCGCTGCACGTCGGAGCGCATGCTCGTCTTATCAGTTCGGAAAATCCATGTTTCTATTCGTTACCGTCCTTCAAGCCATTGTCGCCGCCATGCTGGTCGGGGTCATCTTGATGCAGAAATCCGAGGGCGGCGGACTGGGTGTTGGCGGCTCGCCTTCCGGCATGATGTCCGCGCGCGGCGCGGCCGATCTGTTGACGCGCACGACATCGGTGCTGGCGGTATTGTTTGTCGCGCTTTCGATTACCCTGGCCGTGATGGCCGCGGCCGAAGGCAAGGTCGAATCGATCGACCAGAGCCTGCAACGCGATACCGGCGCCCCGGTTTCGGCGCCCGCCAATGATGTTCCGCTGGTCGGGGACGATCCGCTGGCCGCTGCTGCGGCCGCAGCCGGTGAAGAAGCGCCCGCAGGCGAACAGGCTCCTGCGGCGGCTTCTGACGGATCCATCCCGCTCGACCAATAGGCCCGATTCCCGACGTCGGCGGGACATGGTTTGTCACTCCAGTCGCCTTTTGGCCTGATCCGCTGAAACGGCAAGGGTCTCGCGAGCGGCCAATTCCCGAAGCGCACCAATATTTATTTCACTTTTCCGGATTCGCGGGATTGCCATTTGCGGGGATTACGCCTTAAGCCTCTCCTCCCATGGCGCGATATATTTTCATAACCGGCGGTGTGGTTTCCTCTCTTGGCAAAGGTCTGATGGCGGCAAGCCTCGGTGCGCTTTTGCAGGCGCGCGGATATTCTGTGAGAATCCGGAAACTTGACCCCTATCTCAACGTTGATCCGGGCACGATGTCGCCCTATCAGCATGGCGAAGTCTACGTCACCGACGACGGGGCCGAAACCGATCTCGATCTCGGTCATTACGAACGTTTCACCGGGGTGCCATCGCTGCAATCCGACAATGTTACTTCCGGGCGGATCTACCAGTCAATCATCACCAAGGAGCGCCGCGGCGACTATCTCGGCGCGACCGTGCAGGTCATCCCGCACGTCACCGATGCGATTCAGGAATTTGCCCAGGACAAGCTGGACGGGATCGACTTCGTCCTGTGCGAGATCGGCGGGACCGTGGGCGATATCGAGAGCCTGCCGTTCATCGAGGCGATCAGGCAGCTGCGCAACAAGGTTGGCCGGGACAACGCGATATCGGTTCATGTGACGCTGGTGCCCTATATAGCAGCGGCCGGGGAACTGAAGACCAAGCCCACCCAGCACAGCGTCCGTGAACTGACCTCGCTCGGTATCCAGCCGGATATCCTGCTCTGTCGCTGCGAGCATCCGCTGCCGGACACGGAACGGGCGAAAATCGCCCAGTTCTGCAATGTCAGCAAGGAATCGGTGATCCCGGCGCTCGATGCGAGCAATATCTACAACGTGCCGCTGCAATATCACAACGAAGGCCTCGACACCGAAGTTCTGCGCGCCTTTGGCATAACAGGTGCCCCGGAGCCCGATCTGTCCCGCTGGCATGATGTCATGGAACGAATCGAGCACCCGGAAGGCGAAGTGATCGTTGGCGTGGTCGGCAAATATGTCGGTCTGCAGGACGCCTACAAGTCGCTTCAGGAAGCACTGTTTCACGGCGGGCTGGCCAATCGGGTGAAGGTGCAGGTTCGCTGGCTTGATGCTGAACTGTTTGAAAATGAAGAAGATCTTGCCGCCAAGCTGGAGCCGCTGCACGCCATTCTGGTGCCCGGGGGCTTTGGCGAGCGCGGCAGCGAGGGCAAGATCGGATCGGTAAAATTCGCCCGTGAAAACAACATTCCGTTCTTTGGCATTTGTCTCGGCATGCAAATGGCGTGCGTCGAAGCGGCCCGCAATCTTGCCGGCATCCAGTCCGCGTCGACTACGGAATTCGGCGAAACCGAGGAACCCGTGGTGGGCTTGATCACCGAATGGATGAGCGAAGAAGGCCTCCAGAAGCGCGAGGCCGGCGGAGATCTGGGCGGCACCATGCGACTGGGTGCCTATGACGCCGTGTTGCAACAGGGATCGAGAATCAGCGAAATCTACGGCAATCGTGAAATCAGCGAACGCCACCGCCACCGATATGAAGTGAACAAGGGCTATGTCGAGCGGCTGGAAGCCACGGGCCTGATGTTCGCGGGCATGTCGCCGGACGGGGAATTGCCGGAAACCGTCGAGCGGCCCGACCACAGCTGGTTCGTCGGCGTACAGTTCCATCCGGAACTGAAGAGCAAGCCGTTCGATCCCCATCCGCTGTTCGCATCCTTCATCGCCGCGGCGCTGCAGCAAAGCCGCCTCGTCTAGGGTTGGATACCGTCAAAAAACTTGCAGATTCGGGCAGATGTCGAATCTGTCCAATCCATTTTACTGGAAGTGACTATTGTCACATGCATGCCGCAGGATGGATGTAGGGAAACATCCGGACCGGGTTGAGGAGCGGGCAGGGTGAAGGCTGAGGAACTGGCAGATATACTGGCTGAGCACAGCCTGTTTGCGGATTGTGACGAAGCCGAACTGGCCGACTTGATTTTACGCGGGCATTTTGTCCGGTATAATAAGGGGGACGAGCTTATCATGCAGGGTGATCCTGGTAATTCGCTGCTGATATTGTTGTCAGGCATCGCGCGTACCAGCATGATCGCCAGTAACGGTCACGAGATCGTCCTCGACTATGCCGAATCCGGCCAGGTGCTGGGGGAAATTGCGCTGCTCGACGGCGGTGAGCGGACCGCAACGGTAACCGCCATCGAACCGACATCCGCCTTGTCCATTACCCGCGAAGCATTTGAAGATATTCTGGAAAAGCACAAGAATATGGCGCTGCGCCTGCTCAAGGTCATGGCCAAGCGGATTCGCATGGCCAACAGCATGATCGAGGGTGATCGCGCCTACACGTCGGGCCCGCGTCTGGCTCGTTATTTGTTGAGACTGTCCGTCGTAGGGGCCGAAGAAGGTCGCCTGAAGCTGGACCTGAGCCAGAGCGAGCTCGGCAACTTCGCCGGGATGTCGCGCGAACATATTAATCGGCAGCTGTCAGCCTGGTCGGAAAGCCAGATTGTGGCGGTGGAGAGCGGAAAGGTCCGGATACTGGACCACGCCATGCTTTCCCACATTGCCGAAGCAGATTCTTGACGACGATTGGCCTTTTGCGACCCGGGCTAATTTTCGTCGAGAGTGACACCATGCGGGTGTCAGGGGCAGTCGGATCCTCATCCGGCTGCCCCATTTCATTCAATTGCTAAGAAAAAAGGCAGCCGGATTGCCCGGCTGCCCTGTTTTGGATCAAAGGCTGTCTGTTCAGGCGGCCTTGTCTTCTTTCTTCTCGCGCTTGTCCGCAATCTTGGTGACATTGTCGCCCTTGTTGATGGCGATGGTCTGCGGTCGCATCGCTTCCGGAATTTCGCGGATCAGGTCGATCACCAGCAGGCCGTCGGCCAGCGCTGCATTCTCGACGCGGACGAAATCGGCGAGCTCGAAGCGTCGCTCGAAGCTGCGGTTTGCGATGCCCATGTGCAGGAACTGCTTGCCTTCATTGTCTTCGGCTTTCTTGTTGCCGGCGACGAGCAGCAAATTCTGCTGGGCGGTAATTTCGATTTCCTCGTCCTTGAAACCCGCTACGGCAAGGGTGATCCGGTATTGATCATCACCGCTCCGTTCAATGTTGAACGGCGGGTAATTTTCGGACTGCTGCGCGCGTGCGTTATTTTCAAGGAGATCAAACAGCCGGTCAAATCCCACGGTTGAACGGCGGTAGGGGGTAAAGTCAAAACGATTCATATCTATATCCTCTTAAGCTGAGCAATGTAAATCTGGACCCGCAGAAGCGGCATCCGGTTCGTCGATGTGAAACCCTGTTGGCGCTTCACACTGCTAGAGATATGATCAGTTTTACAAATTTCAAGGAAAAGAAAATTCTGATAATTCAGTTCGTTATTGTAGAAATGCCAAAAAAAACGCCCGGATGCCGCTAGACACCCGGGCGAAAAGTGGTGACGAACTAATTCGTCCCCTGTTTACCCTTCCTATTCAACGCCGCTTGTCCCCCAACATTTGGCGGAACCGGAAAGGATCCCTGAACCATGACCCGTTATTCGAGACGATTGATTCTGTCGCCATGTGTGGTCGAATGACACAAATTTGTCATGGTAAATTTGGCAGTCTCCAAAGATTGATCGTCACTTGTGTCATATCGGCAACAGAAGATTAGCGACCATGCCACTTGCTTGCCCCGGCCGGCGACCGTAAAGGCAGGGAAACCTTTTCCAAGGAAGACGTCGCACCTCATGCTCCTATCCCGTTACGAATGGGTCATCGCAAAACGCTATCTGTTGCCCGGCAAGGGGGAAGGATTCATCTTTCTCGTCGCCAGTATCAGCCTCGTTGCCGTCATGCTGGGCGTTGCCGCGCTGATCGTGGTGATGAGCGTCATGAACGGCTTCCGGGCAGAACTGTTCGACAAGATCGTCGGGCTGAATGGTCATGCCGTAATCCAGGGCTATGGCGGGCGCATACCGGATTGGCGGGATTTGCTCAAAGAAACCCGCGAGACGAAGGGGATTGTCTCCGCTTCGCCGCTGATCGAACAGCCACTGCTGACCACGTTCAATGGTCGGGTCGAGGCAGTGTTGGTGCGGGGCATGCTGGTGCCGGATATTCTCAACAATGAAACGCTCGATGGCAAGACCGTTGCCGGCGACCTGTCGCGCCTCGAACCGGGCTCGGGCCGCGTCGGCATAGGCAGTCGACTGGCGACCACTTTGGGCGCGCAGGTGGGTAGCCGAATCACGATTATCAATCCGCAGGGCCGTTCCACGCCGTTCGGGACCGTCCCACGCGAAATTGCCTATGATGTGGCCGCGATATTCGAAGTCGGGGTCTATGACTATGACAAGGCGTTCGTCATCATGCCGATGGAAGACGCACAGACCTTGCTGTTGCTGGGCGACCAGATCGGGATGATCGAGATCAAGACCAACGATGCCGACAATGTCCGCAATATTGTGGATCCGCTGATACCCAAGATTGCAGACAGGGGGATTATCACGGATTGGCAGACGATGAACGCTTCGCTGTTCGAAACGCTGCAGGTCGAGCGAGTGGTCATGTTCGTGATCCTGTCGATCATCATTCTGGTCGCGGTTTTCAACATATTGTCCTCCCTGATCATGCTGGTCCGTGCGAAAACCCGCGACATCGCGATTTTGCGAACGATGGGGGCTTCGCGCGCCTCGCTGCTCCGGATTTTCGTGACCGTTGGAACCGCTATCGGCATGCTCGGCATCGCCGCCGGGATCATCCTTGGCCTGATCGCCATTTATTTCCGCCAGAATGTCATCAATTTCGTCCAGCTCATAACGGGCCAGAACCTTTGGGATCCGTCGATCCGTTTCCTGACCGAACTGCCGGCCAGAACCGATCCCATGGAGGTGGTTGGCATTGCCGGCCTGGCGCTGCTGTTCAGTTTCCTGGCGACGCTGTATCCCGCCTATAAGGCCGCGAGCACCGATCCGGTCCAGGTATTGCGCTATGAGTGACCAGATGATCGCAAAAACCGTCGAACTGCGCGACGTGAAACGCAGCTTCGTACAGGGCGACGTCGTGATCGAGGTCCTGCGCGGCGTCAATCTCGACATTCGCGCGAACGAGATCGTCGCGCTGCTAGGGCCATCCGGATCTGGAAAGTCCACCCTGCTGCAGGCAGTTGGCCTGCTGGAAGGTGGTTTCGAGGGCTCGATCCGGCTGGATGGCGAAGAAACGGCCCAATTGTCGGCCAGTGGTCACACGCGCATTCGGCGTGATCTGCTGGGCTTTGTCTACCAGTTTCACCATCTGCTGCCGGACTTTTCGGCGCTCGAAAATGTCGTCATGCCCCAGCTGATTTCGGGCGCGACCCAAGCGGCCGCAGAAGAAAGGGCGGAAACGCTTCTGCGCAGCCTGGGCCTGGGCGAGCGACTGAATCACAAGCCGAGCAAATTGTCGGGGGGCGAGCAGCAGCGCGTCGCCGTCGCCCGCGCTCTGGCCAATGCGCCGAAGCTGGTGCTGGCAGACGAACCGACCGGCAATCTTGACGAAGCAACGGCGGATCTGGTGCTGGCGGAATTCATGGGGCTGGTGCGGCAGGAGGGAAGCGCGGCGCTGATTGCGACCCATAACGAAAGGCTGGCGGCAAAGATGGACCGGGTTGTGCGACTCCACGACGGAGTGTTATCCTAGTGTTTTCATCCCGGAACGAGATTGACTTTGACTTTTCGGGCACGAGTATCAAACTGTAGTCTGGCCAGACATCACCATATAACCAATGCGGGGCGCATATGAAGGTTACTGAATTTCAGGTAAAACAGGCGGATGGATCCATTCGGGATCTTGCGGCCTACGAGGGCAAGGTCCTCCTGATCGTAAATACGGCCTCCAAATGCGGGTTCACGCCGCAATATGAGGGGCTGGAGAAGCTGCATCAGGAATATAAGGACAAGGGTCTCGAGATACTCGCCTTTCCCTGCAACCAGTTCGGTCATCAGGAACCGGGCGATGCCGACGAGATCCGGAATTTCTGTTCGCTCAACTATGATGTCAGCTTTCCGCTGATGGCCAAGATCGACGTCAACGGCAATGATGCCGATCCCCTCTGGAAATATCTGAAGACCGAGAAGTCGGGCCTTCTTGGTTCGCGGATCAAATGGAATTTTACAAAGTTTCTGGTTGATCGGGACGGCAATGTCGTCGGCCGCTTCGGACCCGCCGTGAAACCGGAACAGCTGAAAAGCGAAATCGAGGGTCTTTTATAGACGCGCTGCTGCGATGCGATAGCAACGTTTTCCCATTATGCTGTGGACAAGCAGTCGATAGTTGCTGCGGGCGCTATCGTCGGCATAGGCAAGGCGGCATTACCCCGCTAGTCTGACTCCATGCCCCAAAATTCGTTTGTTCATCTCCGCACCTTCTCCGCCTATACGATCCTCGATGGCGCGATGGAGCCTGCGGTGATCGGCGCGGCCGCAAGGGAACGCGGTTTTCCGGCGGTTGCGCTATGCGACCGGATCGGACTTTTCGCTTCCATGGCGTTTGATGACGGCTGCCGGGCGCAGGGCGTTCAACCGATTACAGGCTGCTTCCTGAGAATAGCGCGGCCGGGCGGCGCCGATTCCGCCCGACCGGTTCTCGATTGGCTCGCGCTCTACGCGCAGGATGCCGAAGGCTATGAGAATCTCTGCAAGCTGGTTTCGGCTTCCCATCTGGACCGGCCGAGCGAGCTGGAGGCGCATGTGCCGATGGCCATGCTGGCGAGCCACAACGCCGGCCTGATCGCGCTGACCGGAGGCGGCGAGGGTGCGCTGGCGCGCCTCGTCGCGGAGCAACAGCAGGCGGAAGCCGAGGCCTATCTGTTGCAACTGCAGCAGCATTTTCCGGGTCGGCTCTACATCGAGCTGTCGCGGCGGGAGGACCCGGTCGAAGTCGCGGCGGAAGCCGGCCTGATTGCCCTGGCCATGGACCGGGATATTCCGCTGGTGGCAACCAATCCGAGCTGTTTTTCCGAGCCCGATTTTCATGAAGCGCACGACGCGATGAAGTGTATCGCACAGTCTGCCTATGTCGAGAATAACGACCGGGAAAAACCGTCCAGGCATCTCTGGATGAAAAGCGCCATGATCATGGAAGAGCTGTTTTCCGATATCCCCGAAGCCTTGCAGAACACCTTGGTGGTGGCGCAGCGGTGCGCCTTTTCTCCGCCCAAAAGAAGTCCGATCCTGCCCAGTCTGGCCGGCGATCTCGACGGCGAAATCGAGCAGTTGCGCCGCGACGCGACAGCCGGTCTGGAACAGCGACTGGCGCTGCTTGCCATCGCCGACCCCGACGAGCGCAAAATCTATTTCGACCGCCTCGGATTTGAGCTCGACGTCATCGTCAGCATGGGGTTTCCCGGCTATTTCCTGATCGTTGCCGACTTCATCAAATGGGCCAAGGACCAAGATATTCCGGTCGGTCCGGGCCGTGGTTCGGGCGCCGGCTCGGTGGTCGCCTGGGCGCTGACCATCACCGATCTCGATCCGATCAAGCTCGGTCTGCTGTTCGAGCGGTTTCTCAATCCCGAACGCGTGTCGATGCCGGATTTCGACATCGATTTCTGCGAAACCCGCCGTGGCGAGGTGATCCGCTATGTGCAGGAAAAATACGGCGACCGCCAGGTGGCGCAGATCATCACCTTCGGAAAACTGAAATCGCGAGCGGTATTGCGCGATGTCGGGCGCGTCCTGCAAATGCCCTATGGCCAGGTCGACCGCCTGACCAAGATGATACCGAATCATCCCACCGATCCTTGGGACCTGAAACGCTCGCTCAACGGCATTTCCGAACTGGCGCAGGAATATAAGCAGGCGGATGTAAAGCGATTGTTCGATCTGGCGATGAAGCTGGAAGGCCTGCCGCGGCACAGCTCGACCCATGCGGCTGGCGTCGTCATCGGTGACCGTCCGCTCGACCAGCTGGTGCCGCTGTACCGCGATCCGCGGTCCGACCTCCCGGTAACCCAGTTCGACATGAAATATGTCGAAAAGGCCGGTCTGGTGAAATTCGACTTTCTCGGCCTGAAAACCTTGTCGGTGCTGAAGAAGGCTGTGGAGCTGCTCGCCGAGCGCGGCATCAAGGTCGATCTTGACTCGTTGAGCTGGGAGGATGAAAAAGTCTTCCAATTGCTGCAGCGCGGCGAGACGGTCGGGGTGTTCCAGCTCGAATCCGAAGGCATGCGGCGCACGCTGGCGGCGGTCAAGCCGACCAATTTCGGCGACATTATCGCCCTCGTGTCCCTCTACCGGCCGGGCCCGATGGACAATATCCCGCTGTTCGGCGATCGCAAGAACGGCCGCGCCGAACTCGCCTATCCGCACCCGCTGCTCGAAGACATCCTCAAGGAAACCTACGGGATTTTCGTCTATCAGGAGCAGGTCATGCAGGCAGCGCAGATCATCGCCGGCTACTCGCTCGGCGAAGCTGATTTGCTGCGGCGAGCAATGGGCAAGAAAATCCAGGCGGAAATGGATGCGCAGCGCAGCCGGTTCGTCTCCGGTGCTGCCGAAAACGGACTGAATGCCACGCAGGCGAACGAATTGTTCGACTTGATCGACAAGTTTGCCGGCTATGGTTTCAACAAGAGCCACGCGGCCGCCTATGCGCTGCTTGCCTATCAGACCGCCTGGCTGAAGGCCCATCATCCCCACGAATTTTACGCGGCCTCGATGTGCTTCGACATGCACCAGTCCGACAAGCTCAGCATTTTTGTCGATGACATGAAGCGGCTCGGTGTCACCGTTCTGGGTCCGGCGATCAACCGGAGCCGGCCGAATTTCTCGGTAGAGGAACAGCCCGACGCGCTGCTCGCCGTCCGTTACGCGCTCGCTGGCCTGAAGAACGTCGGCGAAAAGGCGATGCAGGCGGTCGTGGCCGAGCGTTCCGCGAAAGGCCCGTTCTCGTCGATCGAAGATATTGCCAACCGCATCGACCCGCATGGCCTGAACAAGCGACAGCTGGAAAGCCTGGCCTCGGCAGGCGCGTTCGACGAGCTCGAGCCCAATCGCGCGGCGATCCATGACGGGGCCGACATGATCCTGTCGGTCGCCAACAGCGCCGCCGATGCCCGGGAAAGCGGGCAGGGGGGATTGTTCGGAGAAGGCAGCGCCGGGGGCGACATGCAGGTGATCCGGTTGCCGGCGAACAGCAACTGGTCGCTCAGCGAAATCATGGTTCATGAACGCGACGCGTTCGGTTTCTATTTCTCCGCCCACCCCGTTTCCCAGTTCCAGGCGGTAACGGCTTCGCTAGGAGCGCTGACCTATGCCGCGCTGTGCAGCGAGGGCCCGATTGGCGAAGGCGTTCGCAAGCCGGCGGTAATGGCGGCGTTGATCGAAAAGATCCGCTGGCGCGACAGCCGCAGGGGAAACCGGTTTGCACTCGCGGATCTTTCCGACAGCAGCGGCCAGTTTTCGGGCAGCTGCTTTGAAGAGGAACAGTGCAAGATTCTGGCGGAACTCGCGGATCATGGAGGGTGCGCCTTGCTCCATGTCGAACTCGACCAGCGGTCGGACGACGAAAGCCCCCGCGTCGCGATCCGGAGGGTTCAGCCGCTCGACGGACTGGAGAAAACCACCCGGACGCGCATGGAGCTGGAGGTTCACGATATCG
Source organism: Parasphingorhabdus sp. (assembly GCF_036964565.1). Taxonomy (GTDB): domain Bacteria; phylum Pseudomonadota; class Alphaproteobacteria; order Sphingomonadales; family Sphingomonadaceae; genus Parasphingorhabdus. The sequence continues at coordinate 294,285 of NZ_JBALTN010000002.1, forward strand.
ATGCGCTGCACGAGCTGACCAATCTCGTCGCTCCGCTGGTTGGTGGCCAGAGTGAACTGGTGGCCACCATGGCCGGACCGGACGGCGACCCGGTCAAGGTCTGCCTGGGAAGGTCTTTCCGTCTCGACGCCGAAACGGTCGAGATGCTGGACCGTGTTCAGGGCCTGTCCGGCGTACGGCTGGGCCCTGCCCGGCCGATGCGGGTGGCAAAACCCAAATTAAGGCTTGTCAGCTAGCGCTAAACATACCAGAAACCGGCCAAATTCAAACTGTCTGGAGAGATATGATGGCCGGTGCAATGCAAGCGAGTTCGCTCAAGATTACCAATTTGATCGATCACGCGGCACGGGAACATGGCCCCCGCGAGATTGTCAGCTACTGGGCCGATGGCAGCGTGGCGCGCAGCAACTGGGCGGAAATAGGTCTGGAATCGCGCAAATTCTCTCAGGCCATGCAGCGCCTCGGCATGAAAAAGGGGGATCGCATCGCGACGATCGCGATGAACCACGCGCACCATCTGATCAGCTGGTACGGTTCGGCCGGCATCGGCGGTATCCTGCACACGGTCAATCCGCGCCTTTTCGAGGAACAGCTCGTCTATATCATCAACCACGCCGAAGATCGTGTGCTGCTGTTCGACAAGATGTTCACGCCGATTGTCGAAATGATCAAGCCGCAGCTCAAGACCGTCGAACATTATATCCAGTTTGACGGGGAAAAGGGCGCCTATCCGACGTTCCGGGAACTGGTTGATGCGGAAGATGGCAATTTTGAATGGGTGGAAGTCGACGAAAACGATCCCTGCGGCCTCTGTTACACCAGTGGGACAACCGGCAATCCCAAGGGCGTGCTCTACGAGCATCGGTCCAATGTCCTGCACGCGATCACCGAAGTGCAGCCCGATGTCATGGATCTGGCGACCCGCTCGGTGATGCTCCCGGTCGTGCCGATGTTCCACGCCAATGCCTGGGGCTTGCCCTTTGCCTGCGCGGCGGTCGGAGCCAAGATGGTTTTCTCCGCCAGCAACGACGCACAGGTCCTGTGGAAGCTGATCCGCGAGGAAGGCGTGACGCACAGCGCCGGTGTGCCGACGGTCTGGCTGTCGATGTTTGCCGACATGGATGCCAATGGCGGCGATTATGGCAAGCTCGGGGTCGTCGTGATCGGCGGTTCCGCCTGTCCGCGGTCGATGATAGAGCGGCTGATGAAAAACAACATCCGCGTTGCCCACGCCTGGGGCATGACCGAAACGTCCCCGATCGGCACCACCGGCGCGCTGCCGGCCAACTGGGATGACCTGACCTTCGACCAGCAGGTGGACGTGATCTGCAAGCAGGGCCGGCCGCCCTTTGGCGTGGAATTGCGCGTGATCGACGAGGATGGCAATATCGCGCCGCGCGATGGCAAGACGAGCGGGACCCTGGAAGTACGCGGTCCGTGGATCATCAAGCGTTATTATCGCGCGGACGAGAATGCGGTCGAGGACGATGATTGGTTCGATACCGGCGATGTCGCCGTCCTCCATCCGGACGGAACCATGCAGATCACCGACCGGGCCAAAGATGTGATTAAGTCCGGCGGCGAATGGATCAGTTCGATCGAGCTGGAAAATGCCGCCGTCGGCTGCCCAGGGGTTGCCGAAGCTGCTGCGGTCGGCGTCTATCATCCGAAATGGGACGAACGGCCGCTGCTGCTTGTGGTACGCAAACCCGGCAGCACGGTGTCGCAAGCGGACGTTATTAGCTATCTTGGCGACAAGGTGGCGAAATGGTGGTTGCCGGACGAGGTGAAATTTGTCGATGAACTGCCACACACCGCAACCGGCAAGATCCTGAAGCGGGCGTTGCGCGATGAATATAAGGACTATCAGCTGAGCAGCCTGGTCGACGCCTAGAACAGTTCAAGCTGACTGCCGTTGATGCGGGGCCTCTGGAACAGGTCCGTTCTCAGCGTCACTTTGCCCCTGCCAAGGCCCGCCTTGCGTGCAGCGATCGCCAGTCGCGTGCGGATCAGGTCGGCCCACGGACCCTGCCCGCGCATCCGGCTGTGAAATGAGGGATCATTGCGCTTGCCGCCGCGCATCTGCCGGACGATGCTCATCACTTTCGCATGGCGCTCGGGATAATGGGTTTCCAGCCACTGCTCGAACAGTGGCGCGACTTCATGCGGCAGGCGCATCGGAATGAACGACACCGATTTTGCACCACTTTCTGCCGCCGCGGCGACGATGGCTTCAATCTCGTGATCGGTGATCGCCGGCACCACCGGCGCGATGTTGACATGGACGTGGATGCCCGCGTCGCTCAGCGTCCTGACTGCTTCCAGCCGGCGGGCCGGGGCAGGTGCCCTCGGCTCCAGTCGCCGCGCGGTCTGCGGGTCGAGCGTCGTGATCGAAATGGCCACTGCTGTCAGCTGCCGTTCGGCCAGTTGAGTCAGCAGATCAATGTCCTGAACCACCCGGTTTGATTTGGTCGTGACGACAACCGGATGCAGTGTCTCCAGCATCACCTCTAGGATCTGCCGGGTGATCCGATAGCGATCCTCGATCGGCTGATATGGGTCTGTGTTGGTGCCGATGGCGAGGCGGTCAGGCCTGTAATTGGGCTTGGCAAAAGTCTGGCGGAGCAGCTCGGCGGCATTCGGCTTGGCAAAAAGCCTGCTTTCGAAGTCCAGCCCCGGCGACAGGTCATGATAGGCGTGCGTCGGACGGGCGTAGCAATAGACGCACCCATGTTCGCATCCGCGATAGGCGTTGATCGAGCGGTCAAAGGGCAGGTCGGGGGAGCTGTTGTAGTTGATGATCGATTTGGGAAATTCGACCGTAACCTCGGTTTTCAGCTTGCCTGCGCTGTCGCCGATCCGGTCGCGTTCGTCCAGCCAGTCCCCGTCCATCTCCCGGTCCTGCAGATTGAACCGCTGCGGCACCGCATTGGAAGGCGCGCCCCGGCCTTTCCGGACGTCGGGATAAGGTTCGTTCTTTGGTTGCATTTGCTTCTCATACTATGAGAACATAAAAAGAACAAATGGATTGAATCGCTATTTTTCAAGCAGTCTCGGGATCAGTTCGACAAAATTGCAGGGGCGATGCCGGCTGTCCAGCTGGCTGTCCAGGATGCCGTCCCATCCGTCCTTCACGGCGCCATTGGAGCCGGGCAGGGCAAAGATATAGGTGCCGCGTGCCACTACCGCGCAGGCCCGCGACTGGACGGTCGAGGTGCCGATTTTCTCGATGCTGAGAAAGCGAAACAGCTCTCCGAATCCCGGAATGTCCTTGTCCTTGACCGCGTTCAGCGCCTCCGGGGTTATGTCGCGCCCGGTCAGGCCGGTGCCGCCGGTGGTGATGATGACATCGACCTGTTCGTCGTCGATCCACTGGTGCAGCTGCGCCACCAGGATCGCCTTTTCGTCCCGCAACAGGTTTCGGTACAACAGGATATGACCCTTTTGGACGATCCGTTCGGCCAGGATGTCCCCGGATGTGTCTTCCTTGCGCGTCCGCGTGTCGGACACGGTCAGCAACGCGATATTGATCGGTTTGAAGGTTCGGCTTTGGTCAATCGGCATGGTGGCTCTCCGCTTTGTCGCGACGCCGGGGTTAGCCTAGTGTTCGGTGCTTTTCCAAGTCATAAAGAATAGGGGTTTTCGCGGGTTAACTATGCGTCTAATCGCATTAGTCAATGTCGAACGTCCCGGATCTCACCGCTGTCATTTTGGGCCTCATTCTGGCTGCCTGGCTGGGTGCTGCCGCTTGGGCGATCTGGTCCGGCCTGGCGATGAAGAGCAAGGCTGCGACCGTGTTGCGGCAGTCCGGACGGGTGGGACGCCTGCTGGAAACGTCACCCGCGCTGCCATTGCTGGTCCGTTCCGACGGCAAGCTCGAGGCTTCGCAGCGTCTGATGCACTGGCTGGGTTTTGATCATCTCCCGGCGCATATTTCCGAGTTGCATGAGCCGTCTCGCGGGATGGTGCAGGAAGATCTCGATGGGCTGATGCAGGACGTTAACCTGGCCCAGAAAACCGGCAGCAGTTTCGTCCGCGCGATCAAGGTCGGTGGGTCCGACAAGGCGCTGCTGATCCGGGGCGGGCTGGCGGATCAGAAGATTGCCCCGAACGGCAGTGCGCTGCTGTGGGTCTTCGATGCAACCGACAGCGAAGGACAGATTGCCCGGCTGCGCGACGAGAAGGAAGCTGCCCGTGCCGCATTTGACGCGCTGTCCGCTCTGATCGAGGCGGCCCCGGTGCCGATGTGGCACCGCTCTCCCGACCTGCGGCTCACCTTGGTCAACAGTGCCTATGTCGCTGCTGTCGATGCCGAAAATGGTGAGCAGGTTGTCTCGGCCGGGATCGAGCTGGTGGAAACGACCAACGGCTTCAGCCCCGCCGATGCAGCGGCCCGGGCAAAGGAAAAGGGCGCCCCGCTGGAGCGGATTGTTGCGACCACGGTCGGTGGCGAACGGCGCATGACCCAGGTGGTGGACGTGCCGCTCGGAAAATCGGGAATTGCCGGCTATGCGATCGACATCCAGGAACTCGACGAGGCGCGCCGCGAGCAGCGCCGGTTCGCGGAATCGCAGCGTGACATGCTCGACCGGATTTCTGCCGGCGTCGCGCAGTTCGATGCCGACCGGTCCCTGAGATTCTGCAATCTCCCGTTCCAGCGCATTTTTTCGCTGCGCCAGCAATGGATAGCCGACCGGCCGGAATTCCCGCGCGTGCTGGATCGCATGCGTGAAATGAACCGGATTCCCGAAGTCCGCGATTTTCCGGAATGGCGGGAGGAACGGGCCGGCTGGTTCAAGGCTGCCAGGGCGATCGAAGAAAACTGGCTTCTGGCCGACGGCACCCATCTGCGCGTGCTGGCCAATCCAACGCCGGACGGCGGCTTGCTGGTCATTTTCGAGGACCGCACCGAACAGGTGCAGCTGGCCAGCGCCCGCGATACCCTGCTGCGGGTCCGGACCGCGACCTTCGACAATCTGTTTGAATCCCTCGCGGTGTTCGCGGCGGACGGAAAGCTGAATATCTGGAACCACCAGTTTGCCAGCAACTGGGGCCTGGACGAAGCCGAACTGGGCAAGCATCCCCGCGTCGATTCGCTGATGCAGAAAATGGCGGGGCAGCTGAAGCAGCCTGCCCGCATTTCCGAAGTCCGCGAAATGGTGCGCAGCGCGACGACCGAACGCGAGCAAAGGGGTGGACGGCTGAACTTTGCCGACGGACGGCGCTATGAATTCGCGGCAATCCCGCTGCCCGACGGCAATGCCCTGTTTACCATGCTCGACATTTCCGACAGCTACCGCATCGAACAGGCGCTGCGCGAGCGCAACGAGGCGCTGGTCGAGGCCGATTCGATCAAGGGGCGCTTCCTGTCCAACATGAGCTATGAATTCCGCACGCCGCTGACCTCGATTGGCGGATTTGCCGAGTTGCTCGATCAGGGCATTGCCGGACCGCTGACCGATCAGGGCCACGAATATGTGCGGGCGATCCTGCAATCCGTCAAACGGCTGGGCAACCAGATCGAAAATGTCCTGGACCTGAGCCAGAGCGAGGCCGGCGCGCTGCCGATCGCCAAGGAAAAGGTCAATCTGAACCGGATGATCGAGGATATCGCGGCGCGTTTTGCGGACGATGCGGCGGCGGCCCGGATCGAAGTGGAACTGCAACTGGACGAGAAGCTGGGATCGGCGATGGCCGACAAGAAGCGGCTCGGCCAGGCGATTTCGCAGATTGTCGACAATGCGGTCAAATATACCGGCACCGGCGGGCGGCTGCTGATCCACGGGTCGGGCAATGTGAAGCAGGCGCTGATCCACATTTCGGACAACGGTCCCGGCATGACCGCTGGCGAGCAGTCGAAGGTGTTCGACAGCTTTGCGCGATCCCGTGACCAGAAGGCCGGCGACAAATCCGGCGGGCTCGGCCTGCCGCTCGCTCGCCAGCTGGTGCGCGCCCATGGCGGGGACCTGACGCTGACGTCCGAACCGGGGCAGGGCACGCTGGTCACCCTGCAGCTGCCGAGGCAATGATGCGGATATTGCAGGATGAGCAGGCAACGCTGGCGATCGGCCGGGAGCTGGGCGCACTGCTCCGGGCGGGCGACAAGGTCGCCCTGAGCGGAACGCTTGGGGCCGGGAAAACGACCCTGGCCCGGGGAATCCTCGAGGGATTGGGCTATGGGGGCGAGGTGCCCAGCCCGACCTTCGCGATTGTCCAGCAATATGAGCCGCCGGAGACACGCTTGCCGGTCGCCCATGTCGACCTTTACCGGATCGAGGAACCGGAAGAAATTCAGGAACTGGGGCTGGATGACGCGCTGATCGACGGAGCGATGGTCGTGGAATGGCCCGACCGAATGTCGGACCGCTTCTGGACCGACGCGCTCAGGATTACACTGGAAATAACGGGGGAGGGCAATCGCCGGTTGACTTGGAACGCCGGGGACGCTTGGAATGATCGATGGCCACTGACATGAAACCGCCCGCCGCTGCTGCGATGTTCCTGAAATCAAGCGGATGGGCCGATGCGCAGCTTTCGCCGGTGGCGGGGGACGCGTCGTTCCGGCGCTATTTCCGCGTACACGATGGCGACCGCCGGGCGATCCTGATGGATGCGCCGCCGCCGCACGAAGATCCGCGACCGTTCATCGCGATCGCCGAGCATCTGAAAAATACCGGCTTTGCCGCACCGGAGATTTTCGCCCGCGACCTGACCCATGGCCTGGTGCTGCTGGAGGATTTCGGCGACCAGCGGATGCGCGAGCATCTCGACGAGCGGCCGGAGAAGGAAGAGGCGATCTATCGCCAGGTGATCGACCTCTTGCGGCAGCTCCATCGCCATCCGGCGGCGCCGGTTCCGGCCTATGACGAGGCGCAATATCTGCGGGAAGCCAACCTGCTGACCGAATGGTATTGCCCGGCGCAGCAGCTTGCCGTGGATGCGGCCGGGTTCGAGGCCTGCTGGCGCGCTCTGCTGGCACCGGTGATCGCCGCCCAGGATCCGCCGGTCACGGTGCTGCGCGACTATCACGCCGAAAATATCATGCTGCTGGGCGACAACCGGCTCGGCCTGCTCGATTTCCAGGACGCCCTCGCCGGGCATCCCGCCTATGACCTCGTGTCGATGCTGCAGGACGCCCGCCGCGACGTGCCGGATGATCTCGAGGAAAAGATGCTGGCCCATTATCTCGCCGACCACAGCGCGCCGGCGGCGGAGGAATTCCGGCGCCACTATGCGATCCTCGGCGCGCAGCGCAACACCAAGATCATCGGCATATTCACTCGTCTGTCGGTGCGCGACGGCAAGCAGCGCTATCTCGACTTCCTGCCCCGGATGTGGGGCCTGCTGGAAAAGGACCTGCGCCATCCTGCGCTTCAGCCGATGGCGGCATGGTTCGATGTCAATATACCGCACGCCATCCGTAGCCGGCCGATACCGGAAGCGACCCCATGACCCAGATCGACACCGCAATGATCATGGCGGCGGGGCTGGGCACCCGGATGCGGCCGCTCACCGACGACCGACCCAAGCCGCTGGTCGAAGTCGCCGGCCGGCCGATGATCGATCACTGCCTGGACAAGCTGGCCCGGGCCGGGGTGGAGACGGTGATCGTCAACGTTCATTACCGCGCGGACCAGATGGAAGCGCATCTCGCTGCCTTGCCCTTTCCTGGGAAAATCCTTGTCTCGGACGAACGGGTACAACTGATGGAAACCGGCGGCGGACTGGTGCAGGCCGAACCGCTGATCGCGGCGGAGACGTTTTTCTGCCTCAACAGCGACAATCTGTGGACCGACGGGCCGGTCAGCAGTCTCCACCGGCTGGCGCAAGCCTGGGACGACCAGAAGATGGACGCGCTGCTGCTGTTGGTGCAACGCAGCGCAGCGCATAATTACCAAGGCGCCGGTGATTTCCATCTCGATTCCGAGAATCGCATTTCCCGCAAGCTTGCCGGACAGGAGGCACCGCTGATTTTCTCGGGCATCCAGCTGTTGTCGAGGCGGTTGCTGCGCGATCCGCCGTCCGGTCCGTTCTCGACCAATATGCTCTGGCAGCGGGCGATTGGCGAAGGGCGGCTGCATGGCCTGATCCACGAGGGCCAATGGTTCGAGGTCGGTTCGCCGGAGGCGATTGCGCCGACGGAAGCCGCGCTGGCGGATGCCTGACCGCCGCCGGCCATCGATCTACAATATCGCCGCGCACGGCGGCTTTGCCGATGCCCTGGCACAAGGCCTGGTTGATCGCTTTGCGAAAGATGCGTTCGGTCTGGCGCGGGGCCTGGTCATCCTGCCAAACAACCGCGCCCAGCGCGCCCTGCAGGAAGCCTTTGTCCGGATCAGCGAAGACGGACTGCTGCTGCCGCAAATGGCGGTGATCGGCGATCTCGACCTTGACGAGTCGATCGGCGTCGCTCTCGATTCCGGGGAATTGGCGCTGGATATTCCGGCGGCGGTCGACCCGATGGATCGCCTGCTGACGCTGGCGCGCCTGATCCAGAAGGAAATGGGCCGCCGCGACGATCCTGTCCTGGCCAAGGACGCGCTGCGTCTGGCGCGCGAATTTGCCCGCACGCTCGACCAGCTTAACGTCGAGGAAATCTCGCTGGCCGACCTGCGGAACACCGAGCCCGACAGCCTCGACCTGTCGAGCCACTGGCAGGATTCCTACCGCTTCTTCCTGGTCATCGCGGACCAGTGGCAGCAGCAGCTGGCGCAATGGCAGCGGGTCGACCAGGCCGAGCGCCGCAACGCGCTGTTCGACCATATTGCAGCACGCTGGCGGGCCGCGCCGCCCGGCCATTTTGTTGTCGCGGCGGGCATCACCACCTCCGCGCCTGCGGTCGCCCGGTTTCTGGAAACCATCTCGTTCATGCCGTCCGGCATGGTGGTGTTGCCCAATCTTGACCTGATCATGCCGGACGAGGAATGGGACCAGCTCGGACCGTTCCGGCCGGACCCCGTGACCGGCCACATGCAGCGCGCGCAGGAAACCCATCCGCAATATCATATGAAACTGCTGCTCGAGCGCATGTCGATCGCGCGCGGCGAAGTCCTGCGCTGGCCGCGCACCTGTGAAAGCGGAGCAGCGGCAAGGCGCAGCCGCGCGCTCAGCCACGCCTTCGCGATTCCGAAGCTGACGGTCCGCTGGCAGGGCCTGGACAGTGCCGAGCGCAGCCTGGCCGGCGTGCACACGGTCGAGGCGCGCAACAGCGCCGAGGAAGCCCAGATTGTCGCCCTGCTCGCCCGCGAGGCGATCGAGGACCCCCGGCAGCGGGTGGCGATCGTCACCCCCGACCGGTCGCTGGCGACCCGCATATCGGCCCACCTAAAGCGCTGGGATATCCAGGTCGATGATACCGCGGGCCAGCCGCTGGCAAAGTTGCCGGAAGGTGTGTTCTTCCTGAACCTGCTCTCCGCACTCGCCGAGGGCTTTCCGCCGGCCGAATTCCTCGCCCTGCTCAAGCATCCGCTGGTGCAGCGCGGAGACGACCGGCTGCAATGGCTGGACAATGTGCGCAAGCTCGACCTGCTGATGCGCGGTCCGCGCCCGGCGCCCGGCCTCGCCGGCATCGACGGTTTGCTGCGCACCGAAAATTATCGGACGGAGCGGCTTCGCAAGGCGGTGGCCCCTTGGTGGCAGTCGGTGCGCGCGATATTTGCGGAAACAGATGGTCTGCTCGTTGCACCGCTCGACTGGGCCCGATTGCTCGACGGATTGCAGCAGCTCGCCGGAAAGCTGACCGGCGGGGCGGTATGGGCCGGGCCGGGCGGGCGGGAGCTGGCCGACCTTCTGACCAGGCTGCAGATGCGCGCCGCAATGGGCCCGCTCCGGATCGCTGCGAACGAATTGCCGGGATATTTCGAGACGCTGATGGCCGAAATTTCCGTTCGCCCGCCCTATGGCGGCCATCCGCGCATCGCCCTTTACGGCTTGCTGGAGGCGCGGCTGCAGCAGTCGGAGCTGGTCATCTGCGCGGGCCTGAACGAAGGCAGCTGGCCGCAGGCAATCACCCCGGACCCCTGGCTCGCGCCGATGATCCGCAAGGCGCTCGGCCTGCCGGCGCAGGAACGGCAGATCGGCCTTTCGGCGCATGATCTGGTGGGGGCGATGGGCGCGCGGCAGGTGATTCTGTCCCGCGCCCGCCGCGATGATTCCGGACCGGCCATCGCCTCGCGTTTCCTGCTGCGCCTGAAGGGCATGTGCGGGGACAATCTCAGGCCTCATGCCGCGGCGCAGAGCTGGCTGGCTGCACTGGACCAACCGCAGAACGGCTCTCTGCCCTATGCCCGCCCGGCACCGATGCCGAGCGCAGAGCAGCGGCATATTTCCGTTTCGGTCACCCAGGTCGACAGTCTGATCGCGGATCCCTATGCATTTTATGCGAAGAAGATCATGGGATTTGCCGCGCTCGACCGGATCGATGCCGAGCCCAGCATGGCGTGGCGGGGCACCATCATTCACGATATTCTCGACCAGTGGGCGAAACAGGATGACTTTGCGCCGGAAGCGCTGCTGGATCGTGCGAGGCATTTCCTCGCCGACCCGACTCTTCATCCGCTGGTGCGCAGCCTTTGGGCGCCGCGTCTGCTCGAGGGTCTCGAGTGGATTGCCGGAACGGTCGCGGACAATCGCAAGGCGGGCCGGGAGCCGATCGCGTCGGAAATCGCCGGCAAGGCCGAGATCGCCGGAGTGACCTTGTCGGGCATCGCCGACCGCATCGACCGGACACCGGAGGGCGGTCTTGCGATCGTCGACTACAAGACCGGTGGTGCCCCCAGCAACCGGGCGGTGGTCGAAGGCTTCAACCTGCAACTCGGACTGCTGGCCGCGATTGCGGAGATGGGCGGTTTCCCGGATATCGCGGGCGAGGCGCAGGCCTTTGAATATTGGTCGCTGGCCAAAGCCGGCGGCACCGACAGTTTCGGCCATGTCAAATCGCCGACCAAGGGTCGCGGCGACAATATCATCGCGGCCGATGCAATGGTCGACCATGCCGTAGCCCGGTTCAACGAGGCGGCGGATCGCTATATTCTTGGCAATGCACCGATGACGGCCAAGCTGCATCCCGAATATGCCCGCTATGCCGATTATGACCAGCTGATGCGGCTGGAAGAATGGTACGGGCGCGCGCCGGCGGAGGCCATCGACGATGAGTAGCGGCAAGCCCAAAATCTTCCCGCTGAAGGACAGGCAGATCGACGCGGTCGAGCCTCGCGCCCATATCTGGCTCAGCGCCTCGGCCGGAACCGGCAAGACCCAGGTGCTGACCGCGCGCGTGTTTCGCCTGCTGCTGACCGAAAAGGTCGATCCCGAGCATATTCTGTGCCTTACGTTCACGAAGGCCGGTGCTGCCGAAATGGCCGAACGGATCAATAGGCAACTGGCCGCATGGGTGCGGATGGAAGACACGTTGCTAGCGGACGACCTCGCCGCGATTGGTGCTTCAACCGGTCCCGAGACCCGTGATCGCGCCCGCACCCTGTTCGCCCGCGTGCTGGACGCCCAGGGCGGCGGCCTGCGGATCATGACGATCCACGGCTTCTGCCAGTCGCTGCTCGCCTCCTTTCCGGAAGAGGCCGGCATTGCCTCGATGTTCAAGCCGATCGAGGCACGCGACCAGAAGATTCTGGCGCGCGAGGCGCTCGGCGACCTTTTGCACGAAGAGGAGCGGGCAGGGCGGCCGGAGATACTCGAAGCGATCCAGCGCCTGAGCGTGCGGATGGGCGAAGAAGCAACCGAACAGTTTCTGATGACCTGCGCGACCAAGGCCGATGCCATGGAGAACCTGGCAACCGGCGTGTTGCCCTTTGTCCGCAGCCTGCTGGGACTACCGATCGACGGCGATGCGCAAACGTGGCTGGCCCAACGCTGCACCGACGAGGCGATCGATCTCCGCGCGATCACGCTGCTGCGCGATGCCATGGCGGAATTTGGCGGCAAGATGGAACAGGAACGTCAGCTCGCGATACGCCTGTGGCTCAATCTCGATCCGCCGAACCGCGCCGCCGCGCTGGCCGATGTTCATCTGGCCTGGGCGACGAAGACGACCGGTGCGCCGCCGAAGGCGACCAAGGGCCTATTGAAAGCCCTGCCGGACTATGATTTCATCGCTGGTTCGCTGTTCGACTGGAGCAGCGGGCTGCTCGAACAGGCGGCACTGTTCGAATATGCCGACCTGTATGCCGGTGCGCTGCAAGCCGGTCGCGCCTTCTATCACCGCTATGCCGATGCCAAGAAACTGCACGGCGTCGTCGATTTCGACGACATGATCCGGATGACCGCGCGGCTGCTGCAGAAAAGCGACATGGCGGCCTGGATCCGCTACAAGCTGGACCAGCGCACCGATCATATCCTGATCGATGAAGCGCAGGATACCAATATCGCGCAATGGGACATCGTCCGCGCTCTCGCCGAAGAATTTTTTGCCGGCATCGGTGCCGACCCGGACCGCCACAGGACTTTGTTTACCGTCGGCGATTTCAAGCAGGCCATTTTCGGCTTTCAGGGCACCAGTCCGCACAATTATGCCAGCGCCCGCACCGGCTTTTTTGCGCTGGCCGAGGCTTCGGAGCAAAAGTTCGGCAACCTGTCGCTGGATCGCAGCTTTCGCTCGACCCCGCCGATCCTCGACGTGGTCGATGCGACGCTTGACCAGCTCAGCCACGAACAGCTCGGGCTCGACCAGCGCGTTCCGGAGCATCGCAGCAACTATCAGGGTGCCGGCGGCAGCGTGTCGCTCTGGAAGCCGGTCGCCAGCGGCCGCAACGGCGATGACGACGACGAGGAATCCTGGGCCAGCGAAGAAAAGCGGGTGTTCGCGCAAAATCTGGCCGTCCAGATACGGCAGTGGCTGTCGCCGGGCAATCCGTTGTGGCTGGATCGGGAAAACCGCGCGCTGCAACCGAAGGATATCCTGATCCTGGTCAGCAAGCGCGACGAGCTCAGCGGCCTGATCGTCGCCCGCCTGTTTGCGGAAAATGTGCCCGTCGCCGGGATCGACCGTATCCGGCTCAACCAGCCGCTGGTCGTGCAGGATCTGCTGGCAGCAATCCGCTTCGTGCTGCAGCCGAACGACGATCTCAATCTGGCCAGCCTGCTGGTCTCGCCCCTGCTCGGCTGGTCGCAGGACGACCTCCTCGCTCGCGGCTACCGCGGCAAGGCCCATGCGGAGCAGAGCCTGTGGGAATATTTGCGCCGGCAGGGCGGGCTGGAAGAGGAAATCCGGCCGCTGATGCAACTGCTGGCGATGGCCGATTTCAACACGCCCTACCAGTTTCTCGAGACGATATTGTCCGGACCGATGCAGGGACGGAGCAAATTGCTGGCGCGGCTCAGCCACGCAGCGGTCGATCCGCTGGACGAACTGCTTGCGACGGCACTGGCCTTCGAGCGCGACCATATCCCGACGCTGCAGGGTTTTCTCGACTGGTTTGACCGCGGCGACGTCGAGATCAAGCGCGAGCAGGTAGAGGGCGGCAACGAGGTGCGGCTGATGACCGTGCACGGCGCCAAGGGGCTGCAGGCACCGCTGGTGATCCTTGCCAATGCGACCTTTGACCCTGCAAACAAGAAAAGCGGCGGCTTTGCGATCAAGCTTGGGGAACAGGCGGGTCTGGACCTTGCCTATCCGGTGGTCCCGCTGCGCAAGCCCGAGCGGGTTGGCGTCCTCGCCGCACATGCCGCGCAAGCGGATAAAATTGCGATGGAGGAGCATTGGCGGCTGCTGTACGTCGCCATGACCCGGGCTGAAGAGCATCTGGTGGTCGCCGGAACGCTCGGACCCAGGGCGAGGGGCGAGGTGCCGGAACTCAGCTGGTATGCTGCCATCGAGCGCGGGTTGATGACGCTGGGCTGCGAATGGCGCGACGATCCGCGCTGGATCGCGGTGCGGGATTATCGCGTGGAAGGCCGGAACGCGGTGCCGGGCACGGGCTCGGATTCGGACGAGCGACTGCTCGACGACACTGCGGTTTCGGCACCGGAATGGCTGTTCCTGCCAGCCCCGGAAGAATCGCGGCCGCCCCGGCCGCTGACGCCCTCGCATCTCGGCCCCGACGATGCCAGCAATCCGCCGCCCGATATCTCCATGCGCGATGCGGCCGAGCGCGGTATCCTGCTGCACAGCCTGTTTCAGCGCCTTCCGGATATCGCACCCGAGCGCCGCCACGCCGTCGCCGACCGCTGGCTGGAAAAGCAGAAGCAGGTGACGGACGCAGCCAGACGGGCAGAAATGATCGATACCGTGCTTGCGGTGATGGACAATCCGCAATGGGTGGCGCTGTTTGCCCCGGACAGCCTGGCCGAGGCACCGATCGCAGCGGTCGTCCAGGACCATGTCATTTCCGGCACGGTCGACCGGTTGCTGATCACCGATGATCATATCTATGTCGTCGACTTCAAGACCGGTCGCCGCGTGCCCGGCGACGCAGGGCAGGCGCCGGTTGCCTATCTGCGGCAGATGGCGGCCTATGTCGCCGCGCTGCAGAAAATCTTCCCCGGCCGCCCGATCAGGGCGGGGCTGCTCTACTCCCACGGGCCGGAAATGCTCGAGGTCCCGACAGAGCTTCTCGAACGGCACAAGCCGGGCTTGGAGCGAATATGAAAATCCTTTCTGCCAAGATGCTTGAGCGAAGGCCGCGCACTACCTAGATAGAGGGCAAGCAAATGGAGATTCGAAATGGCTACCAAGGCAATTACCGACGCAAGTTTTGAAGGCGACGTTCTGAAGGCGGACGGCCCGGTCCTGGTTGATTTCTGGGCAGAATGGTGCGGCCCATGCAAGATGATCGGCCCCGCTCTGGAAGAGATCAGCGACGAAATGGGTGGCCAGGTGACCATCGCCAAGCTGAACATTGACGACAGTCCCGATGCACCCGCAAAATATGGCGTGCGCGGCATCCCGACGATGATCCTGTTCCACAACGGCGTACCGGTCGAGACCAAGGTCGGTGCGGCGCCCAAGAGCCAGCTGAAGCAATGGCTGGAACAGTCGCTCCCGGCCTAGACCCTGCAAATATCCCCAAGGCGTTCGGCAGCCTCATCCCAGAGTTTCGGTGACGAGGCGCCGAGCAACCCTTTCCTCCGGTCAGCGGGTCGGTAGGCCGACCCGTCCCAGCGCGCGCATCGTCCGCCCGCTTCGTTGAGGAACAGCACCCCTGCGGCATGGTCCCACGGCAGGGTCCGCTCGAATATCGAGACATGATTGGTGCCCGCGACCAGCCGCGGATATTGTTCGGCAGCACAACGCGGAATATCGACGATATCATAATCGCGTTCGGCAGCCGCAATCAGGCCCGTGCGCTGCTCTTCGGTCATGAAGCCGGTCGCCAGCGCCGCCACCGGCCGGTCCGGATGATCCTCCGCCACGACCACCCGCTCGCCGTTGACAAAAGCTCCGCCCTTTTGCACGGCATGGCATATTCGTTCCGTCAACGGGTCATAGAGCCAGCCGGCGACGGTTTCATCCGCTTCGGCCAATGCGATCAGAATCCCGAAAGGGGGTTGACCGGCGGCATAATTGCCGGTGCCGTCGATCGGATCAATGATCCACACCTGCCCATCGGCCAGCTGATCCATAACGGCGGCATTCGCGGCAAAGGCTTCCTCACCAACGATCTTCGCTTCCGGCAGCAAGGCCGCCAGTGCGCCTTCAAGAAATTCTTCGCTGAGCCTGTCCGCCACCGTCACCAGATCGCCGGGTGTCTTCTCGTCAATCTGATGCGATTGCAGATTCTGGTAATAAGGCATCACGATATCCCGCGAAGCTTGCCGCAAGATATCGAGCACGGGCTGGTAGAGCCGGTGCACGATCAGCTTCGGTAGTCGGCGTTGATATCGATATAACCGTGGGTCAGGTCGCAGGTCCAGACCTTGGCGTTCCCGTCACCAAGACCGATGTCGACCGCGATGTCGATCTCGCTGCCCTTGAGATGCGCCGCAACCGGTGCCTCGTCATAGTCCGGCACCACCAGACCGTCGCGCGCCACCGTCACATCGCCAAAGCCGATGGTCAGCCGGTCCCGGTCCGCCGGCTCGCCGGCCTTGCCGACGGCCATGACCACCCGGCCCCAGTTGGCGTCCTCGCCGGCGATCGCGGTCTTGACCAGCGGCGAATTGGCGATCGACAGGGCAATGCGCTTGGCGCTGTCATCGCTGTCCGCTCCGGTGACCGTGATCGCGATAAACTTGCTCGCGCCTTCGCCGTCACGCACCACCAGATGCGCCAGCTGCATGCACAGATCGCTCAGCGCCGCCTGGAAAGCGTCGGCTCCGGCGTCATCGACCGAGGTCAGGGCAGGGGCGCCGCTCTGGCCGGTGGCAAAGGCCAGAACCGTGTCGCTGGTCGAGGTGTCGCTGTCCACGGTGATGCAGTTGAAGCTTTTCGCCGTCGCGGCGCTCAGCATCTGCTGCAGCAAGCCGGGGTCGACCGCCGCGTCGGTGAAAATATAGCCAAGCATCGTCGCCATGTCGGGGGCGATCATCCCCGACCCCTTGATGATACCGTTGAGATGCACCGTCTGGCCACCAACGACGGCGCTGGTCGTTGCCATTTTCGGAAAGGTATCGGTGGTCATGATCGTCGCGGCGGCTTCCTGCCAGCCGCAGGCCTGCGCCGCAAATGCGGCTTTCAGGCCGGCCTCCGCCTTGTCCGTGGGCAATGGCACGCCGATCACGCCGGTGGAGGACACGAAGATCTCGTCTTCCGTGCAGTCCAGATGACCGCTCGCCAGCGACAGGATCAGCTGCACCGCTTCCCGGCCGCGCGCGCCGGTGAAGGCGTTGGCATTGCCGGCGTTGACCACCAGCCCGCGTGCCTTGCCGCCCGCCAGCGCCTCCCGGCACCATTCGACTTCCGGCGACGGGCATTTGCTCTGGGTCAGCACGCCGGCAACCGCCGTCCCCGCAGCCATTTCCACGAAAGTCAGGTCACAGCGGTCCCACTGTTTGTAGCGCGCCCGCGCGATGCGGCAGGTAACGCCTGCAATTTCGGGCAATGCGGGAGGTTGGGCGGGCGCCAGGGGCGAAAGTTTGTCCGACACTTAACTTGCCTTTATCCGATGTTTTGATAGAACGCGCTCATAATGTCGGGGCCTCGTCCATGAACGCATATATTGCAAGTTTTATGTTGCTGCTATTCAACGCTGTCGGCCTCGCCGTGCCAGCGTCGGCAGCGGCAGAAGAGCGAATGATGCCGGACCTGGGAAGCGCGGCCCATGCCGCCGATGCAGCGGTTGCCGAAGTCGCCGGGATGATCGAATCATCCGGCGTGCCCGCGGCGTCTCATCCTTTTGCGGCAATCGCGGCCCTGCTGGCCCCCAGGACCCTGGTATCGGGCAGCGATGCCGGCCGGCAACCGCAATGGTCCCGGGTTGCGATGCGCGCCGAAGCCGGCGACAAGCTGGAGCATGTTGAAGGCGCACCCTAGCGCCATCGCAGGCCCTGTCTCTCTTGAATAACAAGGGAGTCCCCCCAAATTCATCCCGTTCCGGGCTGTTCTCAGCCCGACAATATATATAAATTGGAAAATGTCATGCTCGGCGGTTTAGCCAAATCCATCTTCGGGTCAGCCAATGACCGGTACGTCAAATCAATGCAAAAAGTGGTCGATGCGGTCAATGCGTTCGAACCCGAAATCGAGGTTCTGTCCGATGAGGACCTGTCGGCGAAAACCGCAGAGTTCAAACAGCGCGTCGCCGACGGGGAAACGCTCGACGATATTCTGCCGGAAGCCTTCGCGGTGGTCCGGGAAGCGGCGAAGCGGACCCTCGGCCAGCGCCATTACGACGTACAGCTGATCGGCGGCATTGTCCTGCATCGCGGCGAAATCGCCGAAATGCGGACCGGCGAGGGCAAGACGCTGGTGGCAACGCTCGCCTGCTATCTCAATGCCATAGACGGCAAGGGCGTGCACGTCGTCACCGTCAACGACTATCTCGCTCGCCGCGACGCGGAGTGGATGAGCCAGGTCTATAATTTCCTCGGCCTGCAAGTGGGCGTGATTGTCCCCAATCTCGGCGAGGAAAAGCGCCGCGCTGCCTACGCCGCGGACATTACCTACGGCACCAACAACGAATTCGGCTTTGACTATCTGCGTGACAACATGAAGCACGAGCGCGCCCAGATGGTCCAGCGACCTTTCAATTTCGCGATCGTCGACGAGGTCGACTCGATCCTGATCGACGAAGCGCGTACGCCGCTGATCATCTCCGGTCCGACCGACGACAAGTCCGACCTCTACCTGCAGGTCAACGCGGTGGTGCAGCACATCACCGAGGACGATTATGAAAAGGACGAGAAGTCCCGGAATATCTCGCTGACCGAAGAGGGCACCGAAAAGGCCGAGCGCCTGCTCGAGGAAGCCGGGCTGCTGGTCGGTGACAATCTCTACGATTTCGAGAACACCCAGGTCGTCCACCATCTCAACCAGGCGCTGATGGCCAATGTCATGCGCAAGCGCGACACCGACTATATCGTCAAGGATGGCAAGGTCATCATCATCGACGAATTTACCGGCCGGATGATGGACGGACGGCGCTGGTCGAACGGCCTGCACCAGGCGGTCGAGGCCAAGGAAGGCGTGCAGATCGAGCCCGAAAACCAGACCATGGCGTCGATCACCTTCCAGAATTATTTCCGCATGTACCCCAAGCTGTCCGGCATGACCGGCACCGCTGAAACCGAAGCGTCGGAATTTTTCGAAATCTACAAGATGAACGTCGTCACCATCCCGACCAACAAGCCGGTCCAGCGGATCGACGAGAATGACGAATTCTACAAGAACACGCTCGACAAGTTTGCCGCCATTGCCAAGACCGTCAAGGAACATAGCGACAAGGGCCAGCCGGTGCTGGTCGGCACGGTGTCGATCGAGAAATCCGAACTGCTGTCGGACTTTCTCAACAAGGAAGGCGTCGTCCACAATGTCCTCAATGCCCGTTTCCACGAACAGGAAGCGCATATCGTCGCGCAGGCGGGTTCTCCCGGAGCGGTGACCATCGCCACCAACATGGCCGGTCGCGGCACCGACATCCAGCTCGGCGGCAATATCGATTTCCGGATCGAGGATGAACTGTCCGGCATGGAAGCCGGTCCGGAAAAGGACAAGGCCATTGCCAAGATCGAGGAAGAGGTGCGGGCGCTGCGCCAGACCGTTCGCGAAGCCGGCGGCCTGTTCGTGCTCGGCACCGAGCGGCACGAAAGCCGCCGCATCGACAACCAGCTGCGCGGCCGCTCCGGCCGTCAGGGCGACCCCGGCCTGAGCCGCTTCTATCTCTGTCTCGAGGATGACCTGCTGCGCATCTTCGGCACCGAAACCATGTTCGCCAAGATGATGAACAAGAATCTAGAGGACGGCGAGGCAATCGGCGGCAAATGGCTGTCGAAAGCCATCGAAACCGCCCAGAAAAAGGTCGAGGCGCGTAACTATGAAGCGCGCAAGCAGGTCGTCGAATATGATGACGTGATGAACGACCAGCGCAAGGTGATCTACGAGCAGCGCTCGGAAATCATGGACGCCGACACCGTCGGCGACGTGGTCGAGGACATGCGGCACGAAACCGTCAACGCGATGGTCGCCGATGCCTGCCCTCCGGGAAGCTATCCGGAACAGTGGGATATCGAAGGTCTGAAGACCCGGGTCAGGGACGTGCTCAACCTCGAGCCCGACTTTGACAGCTGGATGCAGGAAGACGCGGTCGAGCCGGAAATGATCGAAACCCGCATCGCCGAAATGGCCGATGCCGATTTCGAAGCCAAGATGGCACAGGTTGAGGCCGACAATCCCGGTGTCTGGCAGCAGATCGAAAAGTCGATCCTGCTCGAACTGCTCGATCATCACTGGAAGGAACATCTCGCGACGCTCGATGCGCTGCGCCAGGTCGTGTTCCTGCGCGCCTATGCCCAGAAAAAGCCGCTCGACGAATATAAGCAGGAAGCCTTTGGCCTGTTCGAACGGATGCTGGAAATCATTCGCGAAGGCGTAACCAAGACAATCGCGATCAGCCAGTTCCACCAGCAGGACGAAATCGCGGTGCCGGAACTGCCGGAACTGCCGGATTTCCTGACCACCCATATCGATCCGCTGACCGGCGAGGACAACAGCAACGACATCGACGGCGGCACCCGCGGTACGGTCTCGACATCGCTGCCGCCCCGCCAGTCCGGAACGATGGACAATCCGCAGGATGTCTTCGACGGCAGCAAGGTCAGCCGCAATGCGCCCTGTCCCTGCGGCTCGGGCCGCAAATACAAGCACTGCCACGGCAAGTTCTGATCTGAACGGGGTGCGAGCGGGCGCAAGCTGAGATGGCGATCGGCATATTCGGCCTCGCGGTCCTGTTTGCGCTGACCGCGGCGCTCTACGCCAGCGTCGGCTTTGGCGGCGGCTCGACCTATATCGCGCTGCTGGCACTGGCAGATCTCGACTACCGGGCGCTGCCGGTCATTGCCCTCTTGTGCAACATCATCGTGGTCACCGGCGGCACCATTCGCTTCCAGCTCCGCGGCCTGATCGACTGGCCCCGCATCTGGCCGATCCTGATCCTGTCCGTCCCGGCCGCGTGGCTGGGTGGCCGGATGGTCATCGACAAGGAAAATTTCCTCCTGCTGCTGGGCCTGTCGCTGGCCGTGGCCGGGATATTGCTGCTGGTGGAACCGTTTGTCCGGCGGGCAGCAGGGAGAAAGAGGGGCTGGACCGGTCACCGGATGTTTGCCCCTTCGATCGGCACCGGCATCGGGTTCCTGTCCGGCATGGTCGGCATCGGCGGCGGTATTTTCCTCGCCCCGATCCTGTTGCTGACACGCTGGTCCGATAGCCGGCGGATCGCCGCGACCGCCAGCGTCTTCATCCTGGTCAATTCGGTTGCCGGTCTCGGCGGGCAACTGGCAAAATCCGGCCTCGGCAGTGGCGGCGAGACGGTTCTCGCTCATTGGCCCCTGTTCGTCGGCGTGCTGCTTGGCGGCCAGATCGGCAGCGTCCTGGCCAGCAAGGCGCTCCCGGAAATCTGGATCCGCCGGCTGACCGCGCTGCTGATCCTCTACGTCGCGCTGCGACTATTGCTGACCTGAGGTTGCCAGTTCCGTTGCGGCGGGGTTTCCCTTTGACAACGGCGGAGAAGACTTGACCTTGGCGACCCGTCCTGCCTCTATGGTCATCACACAGCTTTTTTGGATCAGGGGTCCCGTCATGACGATATCGCGCATCGCTATTTCTTTGTCACTCGGGGCCGCAAGTCTGTGTCTGACGCCCGAGGCTGTGGCCCAGGACAGCGCCACCGAAACCGCGCGGGCGGCTGAACCGGGGCCGCTGGATGCAAGATTGCGCGCGCTATATGAGGCCGAGACCGAATGGCGACACCAGGAATTCCACCTGGTCAGGGACGACAATCGCTGGGTGCAGGGCGCCCGCTTTCCCAGCGAAAGCGCCGAGACACAGGCGAGGCGGCTGGCCTATTGGCAGGATGTGCTGCGCCAGCTTGATGCCATCCCCCTCGATCAGCTTTCGCGGGAGGAACAGGTCAACGCCGCCGTATTCCGCCAGATGATCTGGGAGCAGGTCAACAGCCTCGAATATAGAACCTATGAAGCGCCGTTCAACAGCGACACGTTTTTCTGGGGCGGTCTGAACCCGCGGACCGGCTATTCAAACGCCGTTCGCTATCAGGATTATCTCGGACGCATGAAGGACATCCCCCGTTATTTTGACGAGAATATCGCCAACATGCGGGCCGGTCTGGCGCGCGGCTATACCGTGCCGCGGGTCGGTATCGAGGGTCGCGATACCACCATTGAAGCCTACACCATGACCGGTGACGACAATCCGTTTTACGACGCCTTCCGGGCCATGCCCGACTCCATACCGGCAGAGGACCAGGCAGCCATGCGCGCCGAGGCGTTGACGATCATCGAGACCGTGGTCGCTCCGGCCTATCAATCGCTGCTGCGCTTCATGCGGGAGGAATATATGCCGGGCGCGCGAAACTCGATCGACGCCCATTCGCTGCCGGACGGTGAGCGCTTTTATCAGGATCAGATCCGCCTCTATACGACACTGGATCTGTCCGCCGAACAAATTCACCAGATCGGCCTTCGGGAGGTGGCTCGGATCGACACCGACATGAGGGCGACGATGAAGGCAACCGGGTTTAACGGGACTTTTCCGGAGTTTCTGAAGTTCATGCGGACCGATCCGCAATTTTACGCAAAGACGCCCCGCGAACTCCTCTCTTCTGCCGCCTATGTGACGAAGAAAATGGACGGCAAGCTCAAGGACAGTTTCGGATTCCTGCCGCGCTATCGTTTCACCATCCGGCCGGTTCCCGATGCGATCGCGCCGGTCTACACGTCGGGGCGGGGAGGGCTGGAAAGCTGCCTTTTCAATACCTACGACCTGCCATCCCGCCCTCTCTACAATCTGACCGCGCTGGCCCTGCATGAATGCATCCCGGGCCACAGTTTTCAGGCCGCGGTAGCACTGGAAGCGCCCGACCGCCCCGAATTCCGAAAGGATATATACTTCTCCGGCTATGGCGAAGGCTGGGGGCTGTACACCGAATGGCTGGGCACCAAGCTGGGCATGTACGAGACCCCCTACGAGGAGTTTGGCCGGCAGACCTTCGAAATGTGGCGCGCCGTGCGACTGGTGATCGACACCGGCATCCATACCAAGGGCTGGAGCCGCCAGAAGGCGATCGATTATCTGGCAAGCCATACTGCGCTTGCCCAGCGCGATGTGGAAACCGAGGTCGACCGCTATATCTCATGGCCGGCACAGGCTCTCGCCTACAAGCTGGGCGAGATGAGCATCCGCAAGCTTCGCGCGAGGGCGGAGGCAGAATTGGGAACCGCCTTTGACCAGCGGCCCTTCCATGACGCCTATCTTGCGCTCGGCGCCGTGCCATTGACGGTTATGGAGGCAAGCATGGAAGAGTTTATCCGTGCCGAAAAGGCGAGATTGGCAGAAAGCGGCGCCCGCTGACGGACTGATCCCCCGCATTTCTTGGCGCTCGATGGCTGCCGTCTTGGTGAGCTTGCGATGATCGGAAAAACAGCCATGGAAAAAATGGCTCCCCGAGTTGGACCTCGCCACCTTTCCGCAACTTTCCATATCTATCCAATTATTCCTAGTAACTCTAGGTGTTTAGAGCGATTGTCCTTCCATAACAATCCATTGACAACCGCACAAATCCGGTTCACAACTGGGGAACTTATGTGGGAACTGGGAAGATGGCTCCACGATGAAAAGACTAACTGCATTGCAAGTAAAGAACGCCCCACCTGGGGTGCATGGGGACGGCAACGGGCTTTATCTGCGCGTCAAACCCAGTGGCGCTCGCTCTTATGTGCTGCGCGTCCAATATGACGGGCGGCGGCAAGATATTGGTTTAGGCTCTGACATCGACCTGACACTAAGCGAGGCGCGCGAAAAAGCTGCGCACCTGCGAAAGCTAGCAAGGCAGGGGAAAGACGCGATTGCCGAACGCGACAAAGGAAAATTGCAAATACCAAATTTCGAGGAAGCTGCAAACCGGACGCTAGCCGAACTGGGCAAAGGTTGGGGTGATAAAACCGGCGCGCAGTTTCTGTCTAGTTTGGAGAACCATGCCTTCCCGACACTGGGGCGACATAGAGTGGACAGAATAGAATCTGAACACGTGACAGCGACGCTCGCCAAAATCTGGACCGAAAAACCGCAAATAGCGCGCAAGGTTCGACACCGGATTATACAGGTGCTCAGCTTCTCAAAATCGCATGGCTGGAGATCCGCACCCGTTCCCCTTGCCAAAGAAATTACTGACGGGCTGGCAAAGCAACCAGAGAGCAAAGGCTTTCGGTCGATGCCGTATAAAGAACTCCCTGAATTTCTGGCGACCGAATTGCAAAAACAAGACACGCCAGCGAGGCTTGCATTGCTGTTTACGATATTGACCGGCGCGCGTTCCGGCGAGGTTCGTAAATCCGAATGGCAGCAAATCGACCGGGAAGATATGGAGTGGAAGCGCCCCGGCAGCATAATGAAAAATGGCAAGGCACATACTGTGACATTGAGCCAAGCCGCGATTGCCATCCTGGACCGTGCTGCAAGTCTATCGGGCGACACTGGGCTCATATTCCCCAGTATGCGCGGAAAGGTGCTTACAGACGCTGCATTGGGCAAAATGCTGCGCGACAGTGGGCGGTCCGAAACCGTGCATGGCTTCCGCTCTACGTTTCGGGATTGGGCCGCGGAAAAAATGCCGACAATCCCGTATGCCGTTGCAGAAATGGCATTGGCTCACACAGTCGGGACCGCAACCGAACAGGCATATTTGCGAAGCGATCTGAGGGAACTTAGGCGGACGCTATTGGATGCTTGGGCGTATTATGCTGCACCCTCGCTATCACTTGGCGGGGATAATGTGGTGGCGATTAATGCCTAGAAAGATCAAGCGCACAGTCGGCTCCAGCATGACTGAAACCACCAAAACGTCTATGCAATATTCCGTTGAAGGCGATGGTCCAGAAGCATTGATGGAAGCCTTTAAAGGTGCTCTCAATCAACAGTGGAAAACTGAAAATATGCCGTGGGGTGCCAATGGGCCTCTAATCGAACAAATGCGGCAAGAGCTTAAGAAAATTAACGATGGTCTGCCCACCGATAAAGCCGAATATATGAAGGCACGACAGGAAGTTTTCAAAGAACGGGAGACAATCGGCTGGTATCTGCACCAGATACTGATCCAGGCAAAAATTGCAGAAAATTATGTTGAGTCCGACCAAGTTTGGCCAGCTGTAAATGCTGCGTTGGCTGTCGGAAGCCTTTGGGCCGAAATGCGGATGAAAACCCTTTGGCAGAAGGATGTGACACGGAGTGACGGCGTTATGTCTGGAAGCGCACTAGGAGCCGCCATGAAGCGAGCCAGTTATGAACCGCGCGACAATCAAATACGTACGGATTATTCCTCGATAATGGAAAATCGAGATTCAAGTTACAGGCCAGTCGTCGTCCAGAGTTTGGCAAAAAAATTCGATCTCTCCCCTGGAAGTATCCGCAGAATTCTTCGTAAAAAATAAATGGTCACGTGGGGGCAAATGACCGCTTGAACGTTTTACTTAGTCTTCCGTCAGCAACCAGACGGAGACAAGCGAATGACCAAACGGCTTTTAAGACTTGAGACTGTTGAAAATTATATCGGTCTCAAAAAATCAAAAATTTACGACATGATTAGCAGGGGTGAGTTTCCCCGCCCCGTCAAACTGGGTTCATGCAACACCTGGTTAGAAAGTGAAATCGAGCATTGGATCGCTGAGCGCGTTGCCGAACGCGAGGCGGAGGCCGTGATATGAGCGAACCTATCACTCTTCACGGAATGACTTTGGCGGAGGCAGAAAGTTTCCTGCATTCCCTGGGTCATCGCCACACAATGTCCTTTGCCGAGATTCGCCAGATTGCTGATCTGCTTTCGGATGCTGATTGCAGCCGTTTCATGATTGCCCTTGAAGTGGCGGCGACCGCTTACGCGCATGAAGCACAAAATCTTAAGGCAAAACAATCCTGCATGGCTTCGGGGAGATTCAGTAATGACTGAAAAGCAAAACCCGCACCGGGGAAACCGGGCGGGCTGCTTAAATCACTTTGGCGGTGAAGATAGCAGCCCTAGCAAAAATCAATGGAATCGGCAAGCCGAAACGCGCGTTGCGGGAACGCTGGCGATCCAAAGAACCACAGCAATCGAAGCGATTATCTGGCGCTATTTCAGCGCGGGCACGGTGACCCATGGGTGATGAAATCAAACGCCACCGCTGGGGCAAACCCAAGCCACCGGAAAAGAGGGGATATGGCAAGGCGCACCGGAAAATCCGCAAGCAGCTTTTTGCAGACGAGCCTTATTGCCGCGAGTGCGCCAAGCATGGAAAGCAAACCAAGGCGACCCATGCCGACCACATCATTCCGCTGTGCCTGAACGGGCCGACTGTCCGATCAAATTATCAGCCGCTGTGCGTCGTTCATTCGCGCTCAAAATCGGGCCGCGAGGGTGCCATGATGCGGATGGCAAAAAAGCGCGCCCGGCAGAATATGCGGGGTGCAGGCAATGAATAATCCCGCAATCCATATCCGCCGGGATGGTCCGTTCTATCGCGTCCAGATTGTGCCGCCACAGCAGCTTGATGGCAGCGCAGCGCGTCCAGAGACCTATGCTGGCGTCATCGCCGCCAGGCAGGCAGCGGGCTGGCTTTCTAAGGCCACTGGGTTGTCGGTCATCGATCTGACGGGGCATAATGGTTAGGAAGTCCAAGAAAGCAAAGGTGCTGCCAAATGGCAGAAATGCCGACACGCAAACCCGTTTTGCAAGGTTTGACCACGAGATATTGCGTTCACCTGCATATTGCTCGCTGACGCCTAACGCGAGGGCGCTCTTGATTCAATTGGAGATGATGAACAACGGATCGAACAACGGTTCGCTTTGGCTATCCGTTCGAGATGGTGCAGCAAGAATGGGAATTGCGAACCTTGGAAGCGCAAGCCGCGCATTTCATGACCTGATCGAAGCTGGCTTTATCGCCATGACGAAAGAGGCTCACTTCAGCATCAAAACGTCCGAGACGTCACGCGCCCGATGCTGGCGACTGACCTATTATTTCTTGCCCAACTTTGGACCGGCAACGAACGAATGGAAAGACTTTATACCGACGAACAAAGACGCGATCAGACGAATGAACGCGGGTCTTCGCGCCCATGCAGATTACCGCAAAGCGCAGGCCAAAGAATATTTACCGGTATACGATTTGAAAACAACGCTCGACAAAAAAGAGGTTTACGCACCCAGACCGGTATACAATTCGTATACCGACAGCGCCAAAACTGACGCAAAATCGCCAATCTCTAAAAAACTCGTTGTTGACGATTCGTATACACATACAGCTGTTACCACTACCCCAGTCTTGGAGCCTGAAAAAACCGGCTCAAATCCTTCTAAAATACCCGGCGGCGTTTTTGCCGTTTCTGGCGAGGGCAACCGATGACCGGATACGGAAGCCGTGAAGCAAGGGCGGGGGGAAGGGTGGGTATTTGCCCATCCGAAGTGGAAGCCGACGCCCCAGGGAAATTCTTGTTTCCCCAAAACTCGATTGGAGGCTTGGCCACCCAAACCCGCATGGGGGGGAATGGGACGAATTTAACCCCATCGGCAGCAGGACCGGCGGGGGGCTTTCTTCGCATAAATCGTAACATTGACGGCATTTTTCATAACATCACCGGACTTTCGCGCCGGGGGAATTGGACGACATCATGCCGAGCAATTTGACCTCAATCGTGGAAGCCATGCCGCCTGCGCAACGTGAGGGTGCGTTGATCGTGCTGGACCATCTGACCCGCCCGATGACTCAGCGGGAAATCGCAGCGCATCTTCAGCGACATGGCGTCCAGCGAGCCAAGGCGGGCAAGATCGCCGCTGCTGTAGCGGATTTCCAGATCGTTGCGCTGCTTGGGCCGGGCGGTTGATTCGCCACTGTCCCCATTGCGGCGGGACCGGATGGGCGCAGCGGGTCGACAGCGAGGCCATGCTGGCGGACATTAAAACTGCGATCCGCGAAAAGGGAATCGTTGTGCTGACTGGCGAATATGTCCGGGAAGCCGATGCGGCGGCATTGATCGACCTAGCACCCAAAACCCTTGCTAATTGGCGAGGCGGAGACGGTAGGTTGCCGTACATTAAGCGCAACCAGCGGCCAGTGTATGCCCTGACCGATTTAGCCGATTATCTGGCGAGCGCGTGAAAATAGTTGCCCGCAACCCCCCGCAACCCCCCGCAGCCACCCTGAAAGGCACCCAATTTTGTGCCACTTTGAAAAAAACAGGAGACGAAACGAAATGCTAAAAGGACTAGAATTTGCTCGGGCAGCGCAGGCGATTGCGGTGGCGGGAAAAGGTGAAGCGGAAGACTGGGCGGCTAATCGCTGGGGGCGCGAGTCAAAAGCTTATGCCGTCACCAAATCGGCGGTTGTGGCTAACTCGACCGGGACGCAAACAGCCCTGTTTGGCGACTACAGGGCGGCAGCAGCAGACTTTCTGGAACTTGTACGAAATGAAAGCATTATAGGGCGGCTTCCCGGTTTGCGGCGTATTCCAGAACGCATCCCGTATTTGAAGCAGACCGGCAGCGTTTCTGCAAGCTGGGTAGGTGAAGGCTTGCCCGCACCAATCGCAAACGGCTCTTATCAGCGCGGCACAATCGAACTGGAAAAGCTGGTTGCGTTGACCGTGTCGACCAAGGAACTTTTGAACGAACCGGACTCGGACCGCCTGTTGCGCGATGACCTGTTGACCGTTTGCGTGGAAGCCCTGGACAGCGCGTTTATCGACCCCACCAACTCTGGAACCACCGACATCAAACCGGCATCGGTTACAAACGGCCTGACCGCTTTGACAGCGACCGGCACAACCAAAACCGATCTGGAAGCAATGGTTTCTGGCTTTGGCGGCGATCTGTCACGAGCGGTCTTTATCGGCAAGCCTCAACTGTTCGTGCAACTGAACGGCGCGGCATATCCGAACATCGGCGCAAGGGGCGGTGAATTGGCCGGCATCCCTGCAATCGCAAGCAATGGCCTGCCAAATGACGCAACCGGCGACTATCAGCTCGCCTTGGTCGACCCGGCAGCAATCGCCTATGCGGGCATGGATACAGCAGAAATCAAAGTGTCGGAACAGGGGACGATCCAGATGGACACCGCGCCTACGCAGGACGCAACAGACGGGACCGGCGCTAATCTGGTTTCGCTTTGGCAATCAGGCGGCGTTGCCATCATGGCAATGATCGAGGCCAATTGGGAGCTACGGCGAGCAGATTCCTTAATCATCATGGATGGTTTCGTAGGAGAGGAATCAGTATCTTGACCCGCGCTTACAGTGTCCTGACCATTAAGGGGATTGACCCCGAAAGGCGGGAAATATCCGGCATCGCAACCACTCCGACACTGGACCAAGTGGGCGATTCAGTCGAGCCTCTTGGCGGTGAGTTTGCATTGCCGCTTCCCTTCCTATGGCAGCACGACCACGACAAGCCTATTGGCCACGTTACGCAAGCCAAGGCGACTGCGGCGGGCATTGAGTTTGTAGCCAAGCTGGTCGCAGGTGCGGAACCGGGCAAGTTGAAAGACCGCCTTGACGAAGCCTGGCATTCGATCAAATCGGGCCTTGTGCGCGGGGTCTCTATCGGTTTCATGCCGCTGGAAAGCGAACCGCTGAAAACAGGCGGGCGGCGTTTCACGCGATGGGCATGGCATGAATTGTCGGCGGTCACGATCGCTTGCAATGGCGAGGCATCTATCGCGCAAATCAAATCCGCCGATATGGCGCAACGTAAGCAGCACCGAGTAGTGAAACTGGACGCTCGACCCAAGCACAGGGTTGTGAAACTATCGGAATCAGACTGGGCAAAGGCGCTTGACGGCAAGCCGGTATCCAGTGCGCTACTCAAAGCCATTGATGATTGCGACACTACGGAAGCCAAATCGCAAGACCACGAAACGGGCCTGATGCTGACCGCTGGATTAGCGGCAACAGCCAGAGAGACCGACCAAGCCATTGAGCTTATCGCCGGACGCCTGGACCAATTGGAGAAGCGGCCATGACAGAAGAAGACGAACTGATAACGGCACTGGCGATTGTCGTTGCCAACAGACTCGACAAGCCAGACGTTGCGGCGGCTGGAATTAAGCTATCACCGATTGAGCGGCAACATGTAATCACGCGGTCAGTCCAAGCCATGATTAACAAGGGCGTTCATCTACGCGGCAACAATCTGCACATGGAACCTGACCTCATAGCGTTCAAGAGCCGGGGGGGATAGTTTTACCTCTCCCACCAACGGACCGGAAACCGGCTGCAACCTTTCTTCCTATATTGACCTTGGATTTTAGATAAAATGACGAAGCGATCTCCCATCACGGCACCCAGCAATCATGTTCGAATCGCGCAAGCTGCGGGATTAAAGATCACGCCCCCGGCGCATATCCCGCTTGACGAAACCGAGACCCTGCATTTTGATTCCATCATTGCCGAGAAAGCCAATTCAGAATGGACAGCCCATGAAATCGACATTGCGGCATTGTTTGCTTGGTCGCTGCACCAGCTTAACGAGCAGACGCGATTGATGACTACCGAGGGCACCATTGTCATCGTCGCTGATGGGCAGTCGAAGGTTAACCCCCGGCTTAAAGCCGTCTCCACGCTTTTCAATATGGTCCTAGCCTACCGCCGCACCCTGGGGATTCACAGTGTCGCCAAAATGCCGAACGCTGGCGACCGGGCACGGCGCAACGAATTGAGCCGAGAAATGCAGGACGGATTCTTAGGTGATGACCTGATCGCCAAGCCAGATAAGCCAAACTGATGACGGGGGGTATATCGCCTTTCCGGCACGAAAGAACGGGACACCGAGGCAGCCCAAAACTTTCCACATTCACAATTCAAAATTCAGGCGAACCAATTAAAATGAAAGGATTATAAATGTCAAAAGTAGCTAGAACCATCGGCATGATCGCAGGCGTCGTTGCCTTGTCGCTCGCAATTCCACCCGTAGGCGCTGCGCTCGGGATGTCTGCGGCATCGGCGGCATCGACAGCGGCCATCGCCAGCGCACCGTCCCGGCACTTCGCAGCCAGGCGCATAGGATGACGGTCATCAACGCCTTCAAGCAAGGCAAAGTCGGCTATATGTTCACGGATACCGCCCATGTCGATACCAACACCGGACAAGTGCTGGCTTTCGGCAGCAAGGCTTTTCTGGCAGCTAACTTTCCGGCCATTGTCGGGGCGACACTTATCGGCGGGCATTTGCCTTTTCTGATCAACGATTTCGTCGCCGATCCGCCCAAAAATGTCCGAGCCTTGCAGCGGAAACTTCCGACAGCTTGCAAGCATTTTATCGAAAAGGCGAAATTGCATGGCAGCGATGATCCGTTCGTTCGCCTCATCGCCATGGCCTGGTGTAGCCGAACCAAAAGCATCCGAATTTTCTATTGTTCCAATACCGCCGACGAAGGTTTTGCCGACGCCTTTGAAGTTGTAGAGCTCGATTTTTTCTTCGGTACCGGCGTTAATACTCCGGAGGTGCAGGCGGCTATGGACAAGCTGAATCGCCGCGAGCCTGTCGGCGGCGATGATGAAATGATTAAGCTTATGGATGCCCAGCGCCGCGCCCCGTTCGCCGCAATGGACCCCGCACTTGACGGCGTGAACGGCATCGGCGGCAGCATTGAGAAATTGGAAGTCACAAAGCGCCAGGTCACAGCGGATGTAGACATTCATAAATGGCCGGATGCGGTTGGCTTGCCCATTGCGCCGATGGAAGCCCCAGAAAGCCTCTCTCAGCGCGTTGACGGGGTTTTGGCAGCCTGACCAAAGATCAGCGGGACGAGCATCTGCGCCGTTATGCAGAATTATTGGAGGCAAGGGCAGTTGTTCAATCGCGCCAGAATGTCCCGATTGAAATCGGGTATCAAAAGCCGCCGGGGACGTTGGCAACTCGAACGGCGGTGACTTGTTGGCGTTCGGACAAACCTGCATCACGCGCCGCTTGTTTTTGGGTAATGACGGTGGCGTCAGTGTCCACTGTATGTTGATTGTTGCCGCGCCCATCAAACTGCTTAAGCAATTCACCGCACCATCGGAAAGACCACCGCTCGATTAATTGCGTTTGACGTTGTATGTAATATGTGTATGTTGCGTATACTCACAAACACAAGGAGGTTGAGTAATGGGTGAAATAGTTTACATTGATGATATGGCTGGAAAGAAAACCGAACGACTCCAAATCGTGCTTTCGACTGAGGACTTGGAGCACCTAGACGAATGGCGGCGCAAGCAGCCTGACATTCCTAATCGTAGCGAATCCGTGCGGCGGCTCATTGGCTTTAAAGCTGGAATGGCAGATTGGGAGGAAATGCAAGCTGAGGCAGAGAAAATCGACCCTGCCGATATTGACCCTGGCCGCAAGCATCTACTAATCGGAAAAGCTATCGCCAAGGGGATAGTCGCAATGAGCGAGAGTCAAAACCCCGCCTATTCCGACATGACCGAACTTTACGCTATCCTCACTAAAGAGTTTCCGACAGAGGCCCGGCTTTCAGTCATGCCCGCCATCTTGCGCGACCTTCAAAATAATACTTAAACGGGGAATCGAGCGGTAGCAGCCGCCCGACCCCCTAAACATAACCCGATCCCAAGGAGATCAGACTATGCCTAAATTATCCCTACACCCGGAATCCGCCAACGCAACAGCCGAGAACTGGAACAACGCTCAAGCTGCATTGAAACGCGCGATGGCCGACCTGGACGCGCTTGGCGATAATGCTTCCAACGAAATGCTGGACGGATATTCCAGTGCTCAACTGAGTTGGCTGGAAATAGTTATGGGCATGGCCGCGCCTGACCATGCTGCACTTGCCGAAAAGCTGCGCTTGTTCAAACTGCATGATTGCCGCGCATTGATCGAAGAGATTGTAAACCCGATGCTGGACGCGATGCGGGAAGATGCAGAACGTCTTGGGGGGCTGGTATAATGGGCAACCAGACAACAATCACCCTTGCCCCCGGCATGAAGCCCGTTGCGCCGATATTGCGCTTGCTTGGCGACCTCGACCGCGAGAAGCTGGAGGCGTTTATTGAAATCAGCGTTGCGCTTCTGGACGCATATGACGGCGATCCAGACTTGGAAGCGAACGGCGATGAACAGGACGGCGTTTATTGCGAGGATGAATTTGCGGATATGAACGGCATGAATCATCCGGACGGCTATCGCGGGCCTGGCTGTCCGATAAGCGATCCCGGCGGGTGCGAACATGACGGGCGCGAGCATGAAACCGGATTCTAGCTGAACGTCCTTGTTCTAATGGCACAAACAAAAGCGCCCCTGTTGCCGCATTGGTGACGGGGGCTTTTTTGTGCGAATCGGAACTGAGCAAAGGAAATTAGATTTGAGCGAGGAAATAAAAATTGGGTGTTGGAACTTATGTGGGAACACCACCTTACTTGCTCTAAAAAACCTTTATTATTCAGATCTTTAAAGAAAAGGAGTGGCTCCCCGAGTTGGATTCGAACCAACGGCCATTCGATTAACAGTCGAATGCTCTACCACTGAGCTATCGGGGAACAGGCTCGATTTTTGGCCGAGCACTTCATGGTGAAGCGGGCCTATAGCAACGAGATTTGAAGGCTGCAAGCCATCAAACGACAAATTGTTCCATGGCGATGCGATCATCCAGCGCGTGCTCCGGATCGAACAGCATGGTGAGCGCCTGCGTGCGGTCGATCGCGACCTTGACCCGGCTGACATCGCGGACTTCCTGCTGATCGCCGACCGCGCTGACCGGCCGTTTTTCGGGATTCAGCACCCGGATGCTGATCTCCATCTTGTCCGGCAGGATCGCGCCTTTCCATCGCCGTGGCCGGAACGGGCTGATCGGGGTCAGCGCCAGCAGGTTGCAGGTCAGCGGCAGGATCGGACCGTTGGCGGACAGGTTATAGGCGGTGGATCCGGCTGGCGTAGCGATCAGTACGCCGTCGCAGACCAGTTCCTCCATCATCACCCGGCCGTTGATCTCGATCTCCAGCTTCGCGGTTTGCCGCGTTTCGCGCAGCAGCGACACCTCGTTGATCGCGGGCAGGGTGAAACTGGCCCCGGAAATCGTCTCTACCTCCATTTTCAAAGGCTTGACCTTGAACGCGCGGGCCTTGGCCAGCCGCTCTTGGAGATCGTCAAGATGCCAGTTGTTCATCAGAAAGCCGACCGTCCCCAGGTTCATGCCATAGACCGGCATGATCGCCCGGCGGTTGAGCATCTGGTGCAATGTTTGCAGCATGAAGCCGTCGCCGCCGAGCACGACGGCGCGGTCGGCTTCTTCGACCGGCACCCATTCAACCATGGATTGCAGCTTCTCCGCCGCCTGCTGTGCCGGCTGGGTAGGGGACACAATCAGTGCCCATTTGCGTTTGGTCATCCGCCCGTGACGTTCATGTGACGCTCCAATATCTCTGCGGACCCATCGAGCTGGGCATTGAAATCATGCCGCAGCGGTTTGAGCTTTAGAGCCTGTTGGAGCAGTTGGTCAACGGCGGCGATACCCTGTTTGCGCACCGCTGCGCGGAGATCGACATGCGCATTGTGCCCGAGGCACATGAATATTTTTCCGTCCGTCGTCAGACGCAGCCGGTTGCAATCGTCGCAGAAATTGTTGCTCAGCGGCGTGATCAGACCGAGCCGCAGGCCGAGCGGCTCGACCGATACATAGCGCGCCGGGCCAGCGCTGCGGTGCGCGATCGGAGCAACGCCATAACGGTCCTTCAACGGAACGAGAAATTCGTCCGCGGAAATATGGGAAAGCTGGCGGTCGGCGCCGACATCGCCCAGCGGCATGGTCTCGATGATGGTGAGGTCATGGCCGTTGGCCGCGCAATATTCGGCCATTAGCAGCAGGTCAGGCTCGTTGAAATCGCGCAGCGCGACCATGTTGATCTTGACCCGGATGCCGGCGGCCTGCGCCGCTTCGATACCGTCGAGCACGACTTTCACCTCTGCGCCGCGAGTGATCTCGGCAAAGCGGGCGGGGTCGAGCGTGTCCATGCTGACATTGATCCGCCGTACGCCGTGCGCAGCCAGATGGTCGGCATATTCGCTCAGCAGCGATCCGTTGGTGGTCAGCGTCAGCTCGTCCAGTTCACCCGATGCGACCTTTCGCCCGAGGCGCTGGATGACGTCCTTCATGTCCCGACGGACCAGGGGTTCACCGCCCGTCAGCCGGATCTTGCGAATGCCGTGGTCGATGAACCGTTCGGCAATCAGGGTGATTTCTTCCAGAGTCAGCAACTCCGACTTCGGCATGAAGGTCATCTTCTCGGACATGCAATATTGGCAGCGGAAATTGCACCGGTCGGTGACCGAAATCCGCAGATAGTCAATCTTGCGTCCAAAACCGTCTTGCATGGGCCGCCTCGTGTTGATCCAAAGTCGCAAGGCTAGCGATATTGCCATGCGCAGGCAACGCCATATAAAGGTTTCCCTGCTACGGAAAAAGATAGGTGTCAGGCAGCAGCCGGCGATATCTATATCCGGTTCAAGGAGTTTTGCGGTCAAAGAATTAGCCATCTCGACGGTGCGCCCGACCGGACCCGGGAATCTGTTTCTGCTGTCTTTCCAGCAGCGCGATCCACTGGCAGCACAAATTGCCTCCTTCGGCTGGCGGGTGCACTCTGCCCGGCGGCTTGCGAACCTGCGCAGCCGCTTCTTCTCGGCGGGAGCCATGATCGCAGTGATCGATGTGCGCGGTTCGGAACGCGACGGCCGCGACGCGATTGCCGATTTGTCGGGTAGCGCGGCTGAAAGTGGCATCGCGATCCTGGCGCTGCTCGATAGCAGCCAGGATCCCGCTATCCTCGGGCAATGCCTGGATTCCGGTGCAACCCATTATCTCGATCTTGCCGATGATGCTGCCAGTCTCGACATGGCGATCCGCTATGCCTTCCGTTATGTCGAAAATTTCAGAGGCGGCGCCGAGCGCACCAGCCGCGAACAGACGCTGCTGACATCCGCCGATCTGCAATGGTCGATGACCCTGGGGTCGCTGACGCAATATTGGATCAGCGACGGCATGATCAGCGCTGGCGGGGCAATTGATTTTCGGCAATATCCGGTGACCGGAATCTATCGGACCTTGTCAGCGGAGGAACGCAAGCGCGTTCGGGGGGCCATGGGGCGTTTGCGCGATGGCGCCAGGCAAGCAGCGGTGCCTCACCGGCTGAATGGCCGGTCCGTGGTCCATCATCTGCACGAGGCAGACGGGCAGCTGTTTGGCAGAATTGAATTTCTCGGCGATATGGCGGGCGACGAGGACTGGACCGGGCGCGATCTCTTGTCCGGCTTGCGCAACACGGCCTCGGCCCGTTCCTGGATTCAGGAGAAGCTGGCGTCTGGCAGCCAGTTGACCCTGATTGCCATCGGCATCAAGAACTTCCGGATGATCAACGCCGCCTTCGGGCGCAATGCCGGTGATCAGTTGCTGCGCGTTGTCGGGCACCGGCTGATGGAGTACACGAAGCGTCAGCACGACGGCCCGCATCTGGTCGCTCGGCTGGATGGCCAGAATTTTCTCGTGGCCATCACCAACGCCGACGAGACCATGGTGCACGATTTTGCAAATGACCTGATTGCAGTTGCCTATGCAGGGTTTCAGCTGGAAGAGCGCCAGATCAACCCCGTGGCGCGCGCCGGGGTCGCGATCGGCAATCATCGTTCCAGCGAAAATACGCTGATCCGCAAGGCGGTGCTTGCGCTTGCCGAAGCGACCGCGGCAGATGCCCTGCCGATAAATTTCAGCGACATGTCGGAAGCCGATGTGCATCTCGAGGAGGTGCTGGAAGGGCAATTGGCGGGGGCCATGGGTCGCGGCGAAATCGTGATCGCCTTTCAGCCGCAAATCCAGATTGATACCGGGCAACTGGTCGGCGCGGAAGCGCTCGCGCGCTGGGAACATCCCGAATATGGCCTGCTGGGGGCCTCGACCCTGTTTGCGGTTGCCGAACGGGCCGGCATGATGGAGTCGCTGTCGACGCAAATCCACAAGCAGGCCCTATCCCTGGCGGCAAGCTGGCCAGAGAGTATCGGCTTTCTCCGTCTTTCCATCAACGTCACGGCAGGCGACCTGGCTGCGGCTTCCTTTGGGGACGACCTTCTGGGACAGGTTGATACTGCCGGTTTCGACCCGGGACGGCTGACACTGGAAATCACCGAGTCGGAACTGATCGGAAATTTGTCGGCATCGGCCAAAAAGCTGCACCAGTTGCGGGCGGCGGGCATGTGCATCGCGATCGACGATTTCGGTACCGGCTACAGCAGCCTTGCCTATCTCAAGCAATTGCCGGTCGACTATCTGAAGATCGACAGCGGCCTGACCGGAGACATCGCAGGCTCCCAGAAGGATCAGGTCGTGGTTCGTTCGATCATCGACATGGCCCACAGCCTCGATCTCAGCGTGATTGCCGAAGGCGTGGAAACCGAAGCCCAGCTTGAAACCCTGGCGGCGCAGGGCTGCGAATATTTCCAGGGATTTCTCCGTTCCGGGCCGCTGTCTCCTGACGAATTCGAGGCCTTTGCCTTGCGCAGCAACTAGCGGGCGGCGCGCTGAGCCAGTTTTGAAAGTCCCGTCGTCAGCTGTGTCAGGCCGTGCAGGCGGGACTTGGGGTCGCGCCATTTGCGTTCGATGAACAACTTGTTGTCCGGCCGAATGCGGGCCGTTCCCTTGAGCCGCTCGACATAGTCGAGCAGCCCCTGGACGTTCGGGAAACTGTCGTTCCGGAACGTCACCAGTGCGCCCCTCGGACCCATTTCGATCTTCGCGATCTGGGCCTGAACACAGTTCATCTTGATATGCATCAGCTTGAGCAGATTGTCTGTCTGAACCGGCAGATCGCCGAAGCGATCGATCATCTCGGCGGCAAAGGATTCGATTTCCGGCAGCGTCTTGAGACCGTTCATGCGGCGATAAAGGCCCATGCGCAGCGAAAGGTCCGGAACATATTCCTCCGGAATCAAAATCGGAGCATCGACCGTGATCTGCGGCGAGAAGCTGTCGGTCTGGATCGGCAGGCCGGATCCCTTGGCCTTGGCTTCCAATATCGCGTCTTCCAGCATCGACTGGTACAGCTCGAAGCCGACTTCCTTGATGTGACCCGATTGTTCGTCGCCCAGCAGATTGCCGGCACCGCGGATGTCGAGATCATGGCTGGCCAGTTCAAATCCCGCCCCGAGACTGTCGAGATCGCCGAGGATCTTCAATCGCTTCTCGGCCTTTTCGGTAATCACCCGGTCCTTGGGTGTCACCATATAGGCATAGGCGCGGGTCTTTGACCGTCCGACGCGGCCGCGGAGCTGATAGAGCTGCGCCAGGCCAAAGCGGTCCGCCCGGTGGATGATCAGCGTGTTGGCGCTTGGAATATCGAGGCCGCTTTCGACAATCGTCGTCGCCACCAGCACGTCGTAGCTCCGGTCGTAAAAGGCCGACATCCGCTCTTCCACCGTCGCCGGTGCCATCTGCCCATGGGCGACGACATAGGTCAGTTCGGGCGCGTGCTTCTTGAGGAAATCCTCGATGTCGGGCAGGTCGGCGATCCGCGGCACGACGATGAACGACTGGCCGCCGCGATAATGTTCGCGCAGCAAGGCCTCGCGAAGCGGCACCGGGTCCCACGGCATGACATAGGTCCGCACCGCCAGCCGGTCGACCGGCGGCGTCTGGATCACGGACAGTTCGCGCATGCCGGTCATCGCCATCTGCAGCGTCCGGGGGATCGGGGTTGCGGTCAGCGTCAGCACATGGACATCGGCCTTCATCGCCTTCAGCCGTTCCTTGTGGGTCACGCCGAAGCGCTGCTCCTCGTCGATGATGATCAGGCCGAGCCGCTGGAATTCGATCGACTTGGCGAGCAGCGCGTGGGTGCCGATGACGATGTCGACCGCGCCGCTGGTCAGGCCGTCTCTGGTCTTTTTCGCTTCTGCCGGCGAAACCAGCCGGGACAATCGCCCGATTTTCAGCGGAAACGGCCGGAACCGCTCCTCGAAATTGTTGAAATGCTGGCGCGCGAGCAGCGTCGTCGGGGCGATGATGGCGACCTGCATCCCGGCCATCGCCGCGGCAAAGGCGGCGCGCATCGCGACCTCGGTCTTGCCGAAGCCGACATCGCCGCAGACCAGCCGGTCCATCGCCTTGCCCGACGCCATGTCGCCCAGCACCTCCTCGATCGCCTGCTGCTGGTCATCCGTCTCCTGATAGGGAAAGCGGTCGACAAAGCCGGCCATCTCGGCCGCATCGACCCGCGCCGGGGTCGCCGGCTGCAGGGCGCGCGCGGCAGCGGTCCGCAGCAGTTCGTGGGCAATCGCCCGGATCCGCTCCTTCAGCTTCGACTTGCGCCGCTGCCAGCCCTCGCCGCCCAGCCGATCGAGCACGACACTATCGCCGCCCTCGCCATAGCGACTGAGCACGTCGATATTCTCGACCGGGACGTAGAGCTTGTCGCCGCCGGCATATTTCAGATGCACGCAGTCATGCGGGCTGGTGCCGACCGGGATC
This sequence comes from Parasphingorhabdus sp., assembly GCF_036964565.1. GTDB lineage: Bacteria > Pseudomonadota > Alphaproteobacteria > Sphingomonadales > Sphingomonadaceae > Parasphingorhabdus. Next base: position 333,383 of record NZ_JBALTN010000002.1, read on the forward strand.
GACACGATCCCCTCGTACAGGCCGATGCCATGTTCCAGATGCACCACCAGGTCGCCCTGGCTCAGCGCCGACAGTTCCTCGATGAACGCATCGCTGCTCTTGCGCCGCTTGGACTTGCGGACCAGCCGGTCGCCGAAGATATCCTGCTCGGTGAGCAACGCGAGATCGTCCGCGCGAAAGCCCGAGGAGAGCGGCAGCACCGTCAGCGCCACCCCGGCTTCCGCCGCCCGGCAGGCGGCCCAGTCGTCGCACAGCACCGCGCCCTTGACGTCGTGGTCCTTGAGCAGGTCGAAGATCCGCGCCCGCGAACCCTTGCTGTAGCTCGCGACGATGGCCGTGCGACCCGCCTTGGTCAGGGCGTTGAGATGGGCGCCCAGTGCCCGGTAGATATTCTCGTTGCGCGCGCGTTCCGGGGAAAAGTCCCGCGACGAGGACACCGCCATCGAGATCACGTTCGCCGATTCCGGTTCGTCAAATTCGCTCAGCAGGTGGATAGGTGCGTCCTGCTCGCGCGACCGCCATTCCTCGGGCGTCAGGTAGAGCATGTCCGGCGGCAACGGGCGATAGCTCGACAGGTTCGCCTTGTCGGCTTCCACGCGGTTCTTGTGATAGTCGGCGATGGCGGAAAACTGCGCCTCCACGGCGGCGGATCCGGCCGCATCGCGCAGGACCACGCAATCGTCCCCGAGATAGTCGAAGATCGTCGCCAGCCGGTCCTCCAGCAGCGGCAGCCAATGCTCCATCCCGGCCAGCCGGCGGCCCTCGGAGATTGCCTGATAAAGCGCGTCGCCGGTGGCCACGGCCCCGAAGAGATCGCGATAGCGGGTGCGGAAGCGGGTGATGCTGTCGGGATCAAGCAGAAATTCGGACACCGGCAGCAGGTCGAGGCTGTCGATATTGCCGACCGTGCGCTGGTCAGCGGGATCAAATTCCCGCAGGCTTTCGATCTCGTCCCCGAACAGGTCGATCCGCACCGGCAGCGCCGCACCGGGCGGAAACAGGTCAATCAGCCCGCCCCGCGCCGCAAATTCGCCGCTGTCGGCGACGGTGTCGACGCGCACGAAGCCATTGGCGTAGAGGAAGGAAATCAGCTTTTCCTGCTCGACAATCGTGCCGGGGGCCAGATGGGTGACAAATTCCTTCATCCGTTCCGGGGCGAGCACCCGCTGGGTGATCGCGTTGACGGTGGTGACCAGCAGTTGCGCCCCGCTGCAGGGGAGCGCCAGCCGGGCCAGGGCCGCCAGCCGGTCGGACGTCGTATGGAGCGCCGGCGAGGCGCGGTCGTAGGGCAGGCAGTCCCAGGCGGGAAACTCGATAATCTCCAGCTCCGGCGCAAAGAAGCGCGCGGCTTCGACCACCGCGCTCATCGCGGCGTCGTCGGTGGCAACGAACATCGTCCGCCGTTCGGCCCGTGCTGCGATCTCCGTCAGCAGCAGGGGGCGATAGCCGGCGGGTACGCCCGCCAGAGTCATGCGCTCGTTGGTGGAAAATAATCTATCTGGGTCGGGCACGCAAAGTCGCTCTTGCAAAAGGGTCACATATCATCGGGTGGCGTCGATATAGTCGAGCCGCTGCATCGCCGCCATTTCCGGCCCGTCGAAAGCCGGCGGGACGGGCAGGGTTCCGATCGCCCAGGCCATCACGTCCACGTCGTCTTCGACCAGCAGCGTTTCGAACCAGTCCATCTGCTGGTCCGACCATTCGGGGCTGTACCGGTCAAAAAATCCACCGATCAGAAAATCCGCCTCACGGGTTCCGCGATGCCAGGCGCGAAATTGCAGCCGTTTCAGCCGTGTTTCGCGGTCCATAATATTGCTCCAACTTGGCTGGCGTAATGTGCCAGCGAGGGTATAAAGGCGGATAGACATGCGCCCCGAGATACTCAATCCATTATTTGGCGAAACCCAGTCGCTCAAGGGCGTCGGCAAGGTGCTGGCCAAGCCGCTCGAGAAGCTGCGGCTGACCCGGGTGAAGGATCTGCTCTATCACCAGCCGAGCTACTGGGTGCATCGCAGGCGCGTCGATACACTGGATGAACAGGATGTCGGGGAAACGATCGTCATCAAGGTGACCCCGGTCGACTATCGCAGCGGAGGCCCGCGCAGCCCGTTGCGGGTGCACGCCGCCGACGGCAGCGGCAACTATGTCAGCCTGACCTTCTTCGGTCGCAACCCCGGCTGGCCGAAAAAATTGCTGCCGCTCGGCGAACCCAGGGTCATTTCGGGCAAGCTGGAACGCTATGGGGACGAACTGCAGATCGTTCATCCCGATCAGGTGCTCGACCCTGCCGAGGCGGAGGCCATTCCGCTGCTCGAACCGGTTTACCCGCTGGCAGACGGGCTGGGCAATGCGCGGATGCGGCAACTGATCGACCAATCGCTGGCCCTTGCCCCGCAGCTTCCGGAATGGATCGAACCCAGCCAGCTCGCGGCAAAGGACTGGAAGGGCTGGAAGGACAGCATTCTGGCCCTGCATCGTTCCGAAACCGGGAATGCCAGCGACCGACTGGCCTATGACGAAGTGTTCGCCAACCAGCTGGCCTTCATGCTGGTCCGCGCCAGCAACCGCAGCAAGAGGGGAATCCCCGTCCAGGGAGACGGCAGGCTTCGGCAAAAGCTGAATCTGCCTTTCGCACTGACCAGCGCACAGATGCGCTGCATTGCCGAGATCGAGGGCGACCTCGCGCAAAGCGCACCGATGTTGCGCCTGCTGCAGGGAGATGTCGGCTCGGGCAAGACGCTGGTGGCGGTGATGGCCCTGCTGTCGGCGGTGGAGGCCGGCTATCAGGGAGCCTTTCTGGCCCCCACCGAAATCCTGGCCCGCCAGCATCATGCCAGCCTGCAGAACCTGCTGGCCGGCTTGCCCGTCAACCTGGCCATCCTGACCGGTCGCGACAAGGGCAAGGTTCGCGAGGCGACGCTGATGGGTCTGATGGATGGGTCTATCGACATATTGATCGGAACCCATGCGATTTTCCAGGAGCATGTCCGGTACCGCAATCTTGCGGTGGCGGTCATCGACGAACAGCATAAATTCGGCGTGTCGCAGCGGCTGATGCTTACCCAGAAGGCCGAACGAACGCCGCATCTGCTGGCCATGACCGCCACGCCGATCCCGCGGACGCTGACCCTCAGCCAGTTCGGGGAAATGGATGTCTCGCGGATTGACGAGCTGCCGCCGGGGCGGCAGACGATCGATACCAGCGTGATTTCCGATGGCCGTCTGGGCGATGTCGTCGACGGACTGGCCCGCCATGTCGCGGCGGGGGGGCAGGCATACTGGGTGTGCCCGCTGATCGAAGAAAGCGAAAAAAGCGATCTGGCGGCGGCGGAAGATCGCGCCGCCAGTCTGAAAGCCCGGTTTGGCGACCAGGTCGGTCTGGTCCACGGACGCATGAAGGCAACGGAAAAAGACCTGGTGATGAGCCGCTTCCAGCGCGATGAGATCAAGATTCTCGTCGCCACCACGGTCATCGAAGTCGGTGTGGATGTGCCCAATGCCAGTCTGATGATCATCGAGGCGGCCGACCGATTCGGTCTGGCCCAGTTGCACCAGCTGCGCGGACGCGTGGGCCGCGGCAGCGTCAAGTCAAACTGCCTGCTGATTCGCGGCGAGAATTTGAGCGAGACCGCTCGCGCCCGGCTGACCCTGATGCGCGAGACCAACGACGGCTTCCGGATCGCCGAAGAAGATCTGCGGCTGCGCGGGGCAGGGGAGCTTCTCGGCACAAGGCAATCGGGTGATGCCGGCTTTCGGGTCGCGACCCCGGCACAGGTCAACGCGCTGATCGGAGCGGCAACCGACGACGCCCGGCTTCTTCTCGACCGCGATGGCGGACTGGCGAGCGAACGGGGGAAGGCGGCTAGGGTGGCGCTCTATCTCTTTGAACGCGACTGGGGCGTCAGTCTCCTGCGCAGCGGATAGGCGTTAGAGCTTGTTGAACTTGTCGAGCATCGCAACAAAATCGGGTTCGCGGATAACCCGTTCAAACTCGAAACCATGCCGTCCCTGATGGGACCAGACCAGAAAGGCTTCGATCCGGCCGGCAACCGGCAGGCGGACGACCAGCCGGTCACCCTTGGTCATCTCGATGGCATCGGTCAGCATCATGCCATGCGCGGAAATATTGGCGATGCGAACCCGTATTTCGTCCCCGCAAGGAAGTTCGGCGACAGTCCGGTAATCGACCGGAAAACGCGTCGCCCGGCGCAGATCTTGTGATGTGTCGTGCGATACGCTCGTCATGTCGTCGGACTCCAGATTATCGTTCACCACGACAATAGAGTGCGAGTGAGAATAAATGGTAAATGGGCGTAAACAGCGCTGTCGGGGCTGAGCTCAGGCTTTGCGAAGCAACCCGTGCTTCTTCTTTCCCGCGGAGATTTTTCGGTCCGCATCCAGCAGCTCGATCATTGCTCCGGCGTCGCTGACGGCCTCATCATCGATTTTCGCGCCGCCGCCTGCAACCAGGCGCTTGGCTTCACCCTTTGACGCACAAAAGCCGATTCCGACCAGCGCGTCGAGAATGGAAATCGGGGTTTCAGCCACTTCGAACACCGGCAAATCACCACCCGCCGCGCCCTGTTCGAACGTCTGTTGCGCGGTTTGCGCGGCCTGTGCCGCCGCCGCCTCGCCATGCGCCATCGCGGTGGCGGCATCCGCCAGCCTCTTCTTTGCCTCGTTGATCTCAGAACCTTTGAGCGCTTCCAGGCGGGCGATCTCGCCGAGCTCGATGTCGGTGAACAGCCGCATGAACTTGCCGACATCCCGATCATCGGTATTCCGCCAGAATTGCCAATAATCATAGGGCGAGAGCCGTTCGGCATTCAGCCAGATCGCGCCGTCTACGGACTTGCCCATTTTCGAGCCGTCCGCCTTGGTGATCAGGGGGGTGGTGACCCCGAACAATTCGGCACCATCCATGCGGCGGGCCAGTTCGATGCCGTTGACGATATTGCCCCACTGGTCGGACCCGCCCATCTGCAGCTTGCAGCCATATTGGCGCGACAATTCCATAAAATCGTAGGCCTGCAGGATCATATAGTTGAATTCGAGGAAGGTCAGCGGCTGCTCGCGTTCCAGCCGGAGCTTTACCGAATCAAAAGCCAGCATGCGATTGATCGTGAAATGCCGGCCAACATCCCGGAGGAACGGGATATATTGCAGCTGACCCAGCCAGTCGTCGTTGTTCACCATGATCGCATCGGTCGGACCATCGCCAAAGGTCAGGAAATTCTCGAAACTGTCCCGGATCTTGGCGAAGTTTGACGCAATGCCGTCATCATCGAGCAACTTGCGCATCTCGTCCTTGCCGGAAGGATCGCCGACCTTGGTGGTGCCGCCGCCCATGAGCACGATCGGCTTGTGTCCGGCCTGCTGCAGCCGACGAAGCAGCATGATCTGCACCAGATTGCCCACGTGCAGGGAATCTGCCGTCACGTCGAAGCCGATATACCCGGGAATTACCGTCGTCGCGGCAAGCCTATCCAATGCCTGGGCATCGGTTAACTGGTGGATATAGCCGCGATCATTCAGTAGACGCAGGAGATCGGATTGATATTGGGTCATGGATGGGTGCGTTACATGGGGATCACGAAAGTCGCAATATGCGTTTGAACCTGCAATGCCATTCGGCGACGCCGTCGTCCGCGATCGAATCGATAAGCGCGGAATGGTCGCTGTCCGGGGCCGGTATGTTCTGGGTGCGGTATCATGTGGAAGGCGCCGTCGAGAGGGTCAGGCTGCCGGAAGAGAGCGACGATCCGGGCCGCACCGATAATCTGTGGCAACATAGCTGCTTCGAACTGTTTCTGAAGGACCCGCGGGCAGAGCGTTATTGCGAGTATAATTTTTCGCCGTCTGGCGACTGGGCCGCTTACGGTTTTACCGGCTATCGGGAGGGAATGACTCCCCTCGCGCTGGCAACAGCACCCGAAATATTCCTTGATTTCAGCGATACCCATATCGGCCTCGAAGCCGGTTTTGCCGTTCCGGATGACTGGCGGCAGATCGATCTCGAAGCCGGCCTGTCCGCGGTAATCGAATTGCAGCGCGGGGAGAAATCCCTGTGGGCTTTGGCGCATCCGGAGGGTAAGCCGGACTTTCACCATCAGGATTGCTACGGGCTAAGGATAGAGGCAGCGACACGCACATGAAATTCGGAATAGACAGGCTGGTCGAAGAGGCGGAACTGCGTCGGCCATTGGCGGGAAAGCGCGTGGCGCTGCTGGCGCACCCGGCATCCGTGACAGGCGATCTGGTGCACAGCCTGGATGCCTTGTCCGCGCTCGATGACATCAACCTGACGGCGGCCTTTGGCCCGCAGCACGGGCTGCGTGGCGATAAGCAGGACAATATGATCGAGACCGAGGATTTCATGGATCCGGTTCATAATATCCCGGTATTCAGCCTCTACGGAGAAGTCCGCCGTCCGACGGCGCAATCCATGGCGACATTCGACGTCATCCTGATCGATCTGCAGGACCTGGGGTGCCGCATCTATACCTTCATCACCACGCTGCGATACATGTTGGAAGCCGCTGCCGAGCACGGCAAGGCCGTGTGGGTGCTGGACAGGCCCAATCCGGCTGGCAGGCCGATCGAAGGCACGCTGCTGGAAGAGGGATGGGAAAGCTTTGTCGGGGCTGGCCCGATGCCGATGCGGCACGGGCTGACCATGGGAGAAATGGGCCAGTGGATGGTCAGTCATTTCGGCCTGGATGTGGATTACAGGGTCATCGCCATGCAGGGGTGGCAACCGGACGGAGCCGGCTTTGGCTGGCCGCAGGACCGCATCTGGATCAATCCCAGTCCCAATGCGGCGAATGTCAACATGGCGCGGGCCTATGCGGGCACGGTCATGCTGGAAGGGACGACGCTTTCCGAGGGGCGCGGGACCACCCGGCCGCTTGAACTGTTCGGGGCTCCGGATATCGATGCGCGCGCCGTCATTGCTGAAATGCAGCGAATGGCGCCGCAATGGCTCGCGGGATGCGTGCTGCGGGAAATCTGGTTCGAGCCGACCTTCCACAAGCATCAGGGGCAATTGTGCAACGGCGTGCAAATTCACGCGGAGGGCAGGGCTTATGACCATCACGCCTTCCGGCCATGGCGATTGCAGGCGCTCGCGCTCAAGGCGATCGCCTGCCTGTCGCCCGGTTATGATCTGTGGCGCGATTTTCCCTACGAATATGAAGAGGACAAGCTGGCGTTTGATGTGATCAATGGCGGGCCGGTGCTGCGGCAATGGATCGAGGATTCCTCGGCCACGCCCGGCGACCTCGACGCGGCGGCGGAACCGGGCGAGCAAGCGTGGGCCAAGACCGTGGAAGGCCATCTGCTTTATTGATATGCTGCGCTGCAACATACTTATTGCAATTGGCCACCAATATGATAATTTGTCCGAATGTTACCGAGCAAGGAAATATTTGAAGGCGTGGCACTGAAAAAATGTGTAGCGGCAACTTATAACAATACGATTTTCAAGCTGGCGCCGCATATTCTCTACACGCGCCACGACGAAATGTATGTTGATGCTGTGCCGCTGGAGAAAGACGGGCAGCCGCCGAAAGAGGTCAAGCTCGGGACCTTCAAGCTGTCCGGACTGAAAGATGTTCGCGTCGAGGACCATCATTTCGAGATGTCCGAAATCTTCGAACCGGCCGCCGAAAAATATGACGGCACGACGCTGCTGGCGGTCGAAGGCTAGCGATCATCCCTGCTTGCGGGTCAGTTCCTTCATCGCATCGCTAAGCCCGTCCACGGTCAGCGGATACATCCGGTCATTCATGATTTCCCGAATGATCTTAACGCTTTGCGAATATCCCCACTGTTTTTCCGGAACTGGATTGAGCCAGGCCGCGGCAGGGTAGGTGTTGGTCAGTCGCTGCATCCAGGTCACCCCGGCCTCTTCATTGAAATGTTCGACCGAGCCGCCCGGATGGGTGATTTCATAGGGGCTCATCGACGCATCGCCGACAAAAATAAGTTTATAGTCGTGACCATATTTGTGCAGCACGTCCCAAGTGTTGGTGCGCTCTGAAAAGCGGCGGCGATTGTCCTTCCACAGGCCTTCATAGGGGCAATTGTGGAAATAAAAGAACTCGAGATTCTTGAATTCCGCGGTGGCCGCACTGAACAGCTCTTCGCAGAGCTTGATGAACGGATCCATCGACCCGCCAACATCAAGAAAAAGCAGCAATTTCACGGCGTTATGCCGCTCCGGACGCATGTGAATGTCGAGCCAGCCCTGCTTCGCCGTGCCATTGATCGTCCGGTCAATATCAAGCTCGTCCGCGGCACCTTCACGAGCAAATTTCCGCAGCCGCCGCAGCGCCACCTTGATGTTGCGCGTGCCCAGCAGCTTGCTGTTGTCGAGATTCTGGAATTCGCGCTTGTCCCAGACCTTGAGCGCCTTTTTCTGGCCGCCTTCGCCGCCGATCCGGACTCCTTCGGGATTATATCCGGAATTGCCGTAAGGGGAGGTGCCACCGGTGCCGATCCACTTGCTGCCGCCCTCATGCCGCTTCTGCTGTTCCTCGAGCCGCTCCTTCAGCGTCTGCATGATTTCGTCCCAGCTGCCGAGCGAGTTGATCTTCGCCATTTCCTCCTCGGAGAGATATTTCTCGGCGACGGCTTTCAGCCAGTCGAGCGGAATATCCTCTTCCTTGGTGCCGTAGGAAGTTTCGATCCCCTTGAAGACCTTTGAAAATACCTGGTCGAAGCGGTCGAGCAGGCCTTCGTCCTTCACGAAGGTCGCGCGGGAGAGATAGTAGAATTCCTCGGGGCTGCGGCGGATCACGTCCTTCTCCAGCGCTTCGAGCAGCACCAGATGTTCCTTCAGCGAAGCTGAGATTCCGGCGGCCCTGAGTTCGTCCATGAAATTGAAGAACATCGTCCGGACCTCTGCCTAGCGCGCTTCGCGCTTTGCCATGAATGCCAGCCGCTCGAACAGCATCACGTCCTGTTCGTTCTTGAGAAGCGCCCCATGCAAGGGCGGAATGGCCTTGCTCGAATCCTTCGATTGCAGCACCTCGAGCGGCATATCCTCGTTGAGGATCAGTTTGAGCCAGTCGAGCAGTTCGCTGGTGCTCGGCTTTTTCTTGAGGCCCGGGACGTCGCGGACATCGTAGAATATGTCCATCGCCTTCTTGACCAATACACCCTGAATATCGGGGAAATGGACGTTGATGATTTCCTGCATCGTTTCCCGGTCGGGGAATTTGATATAGTGGAAGAAACAGCGGCGCAGGAAGGCGTCCGGCAGTTCCTTTTCGTTGTTGGAGGTGATGATCACGATCGGCCGTTCCACCGCCTTGACCGTTTCTTTGGTTTCGTAGACATGGAATTCCATGCGGTCGAGTTCCTGCAGCAGGTCGTTGGGAAACTCGATGTCCGCCTTGTCGATCTCGTCAATCAGCAGCACCGGCAGTTCGGGAGCGGTGAATGCCTCCCACAATTTGCCCTTGCGGATATAGTTGGAGATATCGTGCACCCGCTCGTCCCCCAACTGGCCGTCGCGCAGCCGCGCCACCGCGTCATACTCATAGAGGCCCTGATGGGCTTTGGTGGTCGACTTGACATTCCACTCGATCAGCGGGGTTCCCATTGCCTTGGCGATTTCATAAGCGAGGACGGTCTTGCCGGTGCCTGGTTCGCCCTTGACCAAGAGGGGCCGCCTCAGGGTCATCGCGGCATTGACTGCAACCTTCAGATCATCGGTTGCAACATAGTCCTGGGTACCGTCAAAACGCATGATTTTCTATTCCTTGCCGTGAACGTCAAAGCAGAAGCGATAGGGAAAACTCCCATTCCAGGCAAGTTAATCATTTAGTTAAGTTCTGCGAACGTCGCAGCGACGGCTCAGCGCAACAGGCGGGTGCTGCGCCGGGATTCCAGAAGCTGCCAGAGACCGCGATGCTGATTCAGAAGCTGTTCGGCACCAAAATTGAGGGCCCGTTCGAGCGCTGGTGTAGTCGCCAGTTGGGCGTTGAGTTCGGCGGTCTTCCGGATATCCGGCAAGGTGGATGCGCGCGCTTCGACACCGACGCGTAGCGCGATGGGTTCGAGAATTTGCCGGATGCAATGCCAGTCGGCGACGAGCGCGATAGCGGCCCCGATGGCGCATCCGCTGCGATCGGATTGGGACAGCATTTCCAAGGCCTTGCGCTGCCCCAAAACGGCTGCGTTGCTCTGGTCGTCGGCGCTGACTCCGGAGATCGGGCCTGCTGCCACGGTCAGTTTGGTTAGAAAAGCGCGCTCGGCGGCGAAGCCGTTGGTGGCCTCCACCAGCCACTCGCGGGCCGCATTGTCTGTGGTTTTTGTCGCGGCGTGATCGATCAACCCCGGATGCCGTCCGTGCAATATGCACATGAAATGCGCAATATCGGCGATATCCGCGCCCGAGAGCACTGAGAAATCCTCGGCGATAAGCCGCACATAGGGCGCCATGTCGCTACCTTGGGTACGGCCATGTCCGGCGTACTCCCGTGCGGTCTCCAACTGTGCGTTCTGTCCTGGCATCGCGTATCCCATATCCCGAGCGTGGCCACAAAAATGCCTTAAGCATCTTTGTCCGCTCCCAATATAGGGGCCATACCTAAAGAGTCGGTTTACCGCCCGTTAGGGTTTTGCAAACCATAGCAGCGACGAGTCCCTGCCTGCCGGCTATTGGTCCAGAAAACTGCGCATCTTGCGGCTGCGGCTAGGGTGTTTCAGCTTTCGCAGCGCCTTGGCTTCGATCTGGCGAATACGCTCGCGCGTGACGCTGAACTGCTGTCCAACCTCTTCCAGTGTATGGTCGGTGTTCATGCCGATGCCGAAGCGCATGCGCAGAACGCGTTCCTCGCGCGGTGTCAGGCTGGCCAAAACGCGGGTGACCGTTTCCTTCAGATTGGCCTGGATCGCGGCGTCGACGGGAATGATCGCATTCTTGTCCTCGATGAAGTCGCCGAGATGCGAATCTTCCTCGTCGCCGATCGGCGTTTCGAGGCTGATCGGCTCCTTGGCGATCTTCATCACCTTGCGGACCTTTTCGAGCGGCATCGATAGGCGCTCGGCCATTTCCTCGGGCGTCGGTTCGCGGCCCTGTTCGTGCAGGAACTGTCTGCTGGTGCGGACCAGCTTGTTGATCGTCTCGATCATGTGCACCGGGATGCGGATCGTTCTTGCCTGATCCGCGATGCTGCGCGTGATTGCCTGACGGATCCACCAGGTGGCATAGGTGCTGAACTTGTAGCCGCGGCGATATTCGAACTTATCGACCGCTTTCATCAGGCCGATATTGCCTTCCTGGATCAGATCGAGGAATTGCAGGCCGCGATTGGTATATTTTTTGGCAATGGAAATGACGAGGCGCAGATTGGCTTCGACCATTTCCTTCTTGGCAATGCGGGCTTCGCGCTCGCCCTTTTGCACCATGTTCACGATCCGGCGGAATTCGACAAGCGAGGTACCGGTGGCATTTGCGATGTCGGAAATTTCCGCGCGGATGCGATCGACCGCGTCGGCTTCCTTCTCGACAAAGGCGGCCCATTTCTTGTCCGTCTTGGCCATGCTGGCCAGCCAGTTGTCGTCGAGTTCGTTGCCGACATAGCTTTCCAGGAAGGCCCGGCGAGGGACCTTGTGGCGTTCTGCCAAGCGCAGCATCTGTCCGCCCAGCGTGGTCAACCGGCGGTTGAACGAATAGAGCTGGTCGACCAGAAATTCGATCTTGTTGGCGTGAAATTGCACGCTTTCGACCAAGGCCGTCAGCTCTTCGCGCAAATCGTGATATTTCTTTTCCGAAGCCGCCGGAAAATCCTTGCCCGCGGCAAGCGATTCCAGCCGCGTTGTCTGCAGTTTCGAAAATTTCTTGAACACCGAGGTGATCAGGGCGAATTTTTCAAGCGCGCCGGGTTTCAGCGTTTCTTCCATCTGCGCCAGGGAAAGAGTGTTGTCTTCCTCTTCCTCTTCAACGACCCGCTTGGTACGCCGTTCGGTCAGCTCTGCCTCATCGTCATCCTCGCCATCTTCGGGCTCGGCATCTTCTACCTCGTCATCATCCTTGAACGAGGGACCTGCGGTCTTTTCGCTGATTTCTCCGTCGTCATCGTCGCCTTCTTCCAGATTTTCCGGAACCGGATCCTTGGAAAGCATGGCATCGAGATCAAGGATCTCGCGCAACTGCATCTCGCCATCGTTGAGCGCAGTCGACCATTCGATAATTGCGTTGAAGGTGGTCGGGCTTTCGCAAAGGCCCCAGATCATGGTGTCGCGGCCCGCTTCGATGCGCTTGGCAATGGCAATTTCGCCTTCGCGGCTCAGCAATTCAACGGCGCCCATTTCGCGCAAATACATGCGCACCGGATCGTCGGTCCGGTCTGCAGTCGCTTTCTTGGGAGCGGCCGCCGAGGATTTTTTCTCTTTATCCTTGCCGTCGATGGATTCGACTTCTTCGCCGCCCATTTCTTCGGCAGCTTCTTCGTCATTCTCGACGATCCGTACGCCCATTTCCGAGATCGCAGACATCACATCTTCAATCTGCTCGTTCTGGTCCTGAGGCAGTGCTTCGTTCAGCTCGTCAATCGTCAGATAGCCGCGCTTCTTGGCCTGTGCGATCAGCTTCTTGATCCCGCTGTCATTCAGATCGATCAACGGTTCGTCTTCGGCTTTGGAATTTTTTGCTTTACTTGCCAATGGCTCAGGCCCCTAATTTGAAACTATACTCAGTCGTCGATCTGGGTCAGGTCGACCAACCGCTCATGAAATAACTGCTTTGCCTTGCGAAGCCTCTGCTGCTCTGCATAACTTTCTTCCGTCAGATCGTCCTGCACTCGCCGCGTTGCCTCCGCCAAGGCTGCTTCCAGTCCCGGACGCGCTGTCACCACCTTGATCGCTTCCGCCAAATCGCGATGTGCCCGTTCGATCAAAAGCGAAGGGGCATCCTCTGGCAGTTTGCGGTTGAAAGTGAAATTCAGCGCATCGGCCCGTAACAGCCCTTTTGCGACATTATAACAATCTGTCTTCTCCAATATGGTAAGAAGGCCCTGCATATCAAGCGTTTCTTTACGCATGGCGACATTGATCAGTTCCCCCAGCAAGGACTGCAACGCCGAATCGGCAAGCTTGATGGCATTCAGCTCTTCGAAATGCCCAGAAATCCTGCAGGGATGACGGATCAGTCCGCCCAATATCGCTTTCGCGATCTGCAGGTCATAACCTTCGATCAGAAAACTCTTGGTATCGTCCATCGGGTGGTGGGAGACAAATTTTGACGGAAATTTTCGATTGGGAGTCTGGAAGCCACGACCATCTGGCCGCTCGTTCTTTCGGGCAAAGAATGCTGCCTGATAGCGTTCGTCAAAAGCTTGCCGATAGTGCTGTGCGATGTCCTGATCGGCAATGGCGCGAACATGATCGGCAAGTCGTTTCTTGAGACCTGCTTTTGCTTCCGGGGTGTTGAGCGGCTCTGCTTCCAATTCGACCTGCCAGATCTTGTCATCCAGCATCTGCGGCTTTGCGACCAGGCTACCAAAGGCATGGGCGCCCTCGGAACGAATCAGGTCATCCGGATCCTGGCCGGCGGGCAGTGAAATGAAGTTCAGGCTGTGCGCAGGGCGGAGAATCGGCAACGCGCGCAAAGCAGCGCGCATCGCCGCCTTCTGACCGGCGCTGTCGCCGTCAAAGCACAGGATCGGAGCCTCGACCATTTTCCAGATGCGCTCGATCTGATGCTCGGTCAGCGCCGTGCCGAGGGGCGCCACAACATCGGCGAAGCCGGCCTGCGCCAGCGCGATGGCATCCATATAGCCTTCGACGACCAATATTCGGCCGGTCTGGCGCGACGCGGGCGAGGCCTTGTCGAGATTGTAAAGCGTGCGCCCCTTGTCGAACAGCGGCGTATCGGGAGAATTGAGATATTTCGGCTCGCCATCGCCCAGAATCCGGCCGCCAAAGGCGATCACCCGACCGCGCGGATCGCGGATCGGGATCATCAGCCGCCCGCGAAACCGGTCATAGGGCTCCTTCTCATCGACCTTTATCAGCAGTCCGGCCTCGATCAGCTGGTCGAGGCCGTGCGCGGAGAGCGCTTGCTTGAGCCGTCCGCGTGAATCGGGGGCGAAGCCGAAGCCGAATTCGCGGATGGTTTGCTCCGATATGCCGCGGTTCTTGAGATAGTCCCGCGCCGCCGCACCTTCAATGCTGTTGAACTGCGCGACAAACCAGTCCTGGGCAGCCGCCATGACATCATGCAGCGTGGCGCGGCTTTCCTGCCGCTGTGCCGCCCGCGGATCGGGGGCAGGGACGTCCATCTGCGCTTCGGCGGCGAGATCCTTGACCGCATCCATGAAACCAAGGCCGCGCTGTTCGGTCATCCAGCTGATCGCATCGCCATGCGCGCCGCAACCGAAACAGTGGTAGAAGCCCTTTTCGTCGTTGATCGTGAAGCTGGGCGTCTTTTCGTTATGAAAGGGGCAGCAGGCCTTATATTCCCGTCCCGCCTTCTGGACCTTCACCGTTCGCCCGATCAGCGTCGACAGCGTCACACGCGATCGCAATTGTTCAAGCCATTGCGGGGAAAGGGTCATGGTTTCAGCTCAGTGCTGCCTTCACCATCGCGCTGGCCTTGCTCATGTCGATTTCGGTGCCGTGGCGCTGCTTGAGTTCGCCCATCACCCGGCCCATGTCCTTCATGCCGTCGGCACCGAGTTCGGCCTTGATGCCTTCGATCAGCGCCGCGGTCTCTGCGTCGCCCAGCTGGGCGGGGAGGAATTCCTCGATCACTGCAAGTTCCGCCTTCTCCGCCGCGGCCAGTTCGGTGCGGCCGCCGCTTTCGAACATGTCGATCGATTCGCGGCGCTGCTTGGCCATTTTCTGCAGCACATCAATCAGGATCGCATCATCGTCGCGCGAGTCATCCTTGTTCCGCAGTTCGATGTCCTTGTCCTTGAATTTCGCCAATATGCTGCGCGTGGCGGCGGTGCGATCCTTGTCACCGGCCTTCATGGCGGCAATTTGCGCGGCTTTCACGGTGTCGCGAATCATGGCGTTCCTCATATTTTTGGAGTAAGCGACCACCATAGCGGGAAGATAATTATTTTCATAGATTGTGGCGCCAGAAATCTGGTTCTAGGCCCCATGAAATTTTGCGCCTTAGACAGACCCGAAGGAACAGCCCATGACCCATGCCCATAATCCCGAAGCTCCACAGGGCGCGACCGGGATATTGGTATTGGCCGACGGGACGATCGTGTGGGGAAGGGGCTTTGGCGCGACCGGCGCCGCGGTCGGCGAAGTCTGCTTCAACACCGCGATGACCGGCTATCAGGAAGTGATGACCGATCCCAGCTATGCCGGGCAGATCGTCACCTTCACCTTTCCCCATATCGGCAATGTCGGCACCAATGACGAGGATGTCGAGGCCGACAGCCCGCACGCGCTGGGCTGCATCGTCCGCGAGGACATCACCGCGCCGAGCAATTTCCGCGACCAGAAGCCATTCGACCAGTGGATGGCGGAGCAGGGCCGGATCGGCATCAGCGGTGTCGACACAAGGGCGCTGACCCGGCGGATCCGCGAGGCGGGCGCGCCCAATGCAGTGATCGCGCATGACACCGACGGCAAGTTCGACGTCGACGAGCTGCTCGCCAGGGCGCGAGCCTGGGCCGGGCTCGAAGGCATGGATCTGGCGAAGGACGTGACCGGGCACGAGACCCGGCTCTGGGAGCAGGGCGGCGTCTGGCGGCTGGGCCATGGCTATGAACCATTGGAGACATTGGAGGCTTGCGCGACCCGTCCGCATATTGTCGCGGTCGACTATGGGGCGAAGCGGAATATCTTCAGAAATCTTGTGAAGGCTGGCGCAAAAGTCACTGTTGTTCCTGCTAAAACGTCATATGATGAAATCATGGCGTTGAAGCCGGCGGGCGTGTTTCTGTCGAACGGGCCGGGCGATCCGGCGGCGACCGGCGCATATGCGGTGCCGGTGATCAAGCAATTGCTGGACGCCGATATTCCGCTGTTCGGCATCTGCCTCGGCCACCAGATGCTGGCGCTGGCGGCAGGCGCCAAGACGGTCAAGATGCACCAAGGTCATCGCGGCGCCAACCATCCGGTGCAGCGGATCGGCGGCGGCTGGGACAAAACCGAGGGGCTGGTCGAGATTACCAGCATGAACCACGGCTTTGCGGTCGACGGCGACACGCTGCCCGACACGGTGCGCGAGACCCACAAGAGCCTGTTCGACGGCAGCAATTGCGGCATCGAGATCATCGGCAAGCGCGCCTTTGGCGTGCAATATCACCCCGAGGCCAGTCCGGGGCCGCAGGACAGTTTCTATCTGTTCAAGAAATTTGTCGGGGGCTTGCAATGACAATCGCACATGAGCGTTTAGAAATTGACTCGGGAAAGGTCAGGGAAGCCCAGACTCATGCTGATTTTTCAGAAAATGCATGGCTGACTTTTTACCTGGCAGGTCAGTCAAATGATCTGGATGCATTGAGTGTTGCATTGGAGAAATTTGGTGCGAGAAATCTCGAAGGATCAAAAGGGGGTTTTGTTAATGCAAAAATCCCGGTTTCATTGACGGAGAGCGACATTATTGATCGAGTGGATCAGGTCCGCAAACAAGCGGATCGCTTCAACATTTCGATCGATATAGTGGATTTGGATCCGACCGATGAAAGCCATTCCAAGAAATTTTATACTCTCTGGAAGGCTAGCCAATGAGCGGCCCTATCGATCCTGCCCATCTGGCCGAAGAATGGGCCATTGATGACGAAATCCTGCAGAATATGGCAGCGGGCGGCGATGTGTCGCATATTGTGCGCGAGATTAACGTGCAATTTGTCGGGGCGGTTGCCGATCTCAACAAGCTAAAGAATGACGCGGCAAAATGGGGCTTTCGTTCGGCTTTGGTCACCAATGAGGATGACGAGTGGGTGATCGAGCTGCAGATTGATCTGGACACGAAGCGCGACACGATCCGCGAGCTGACCCGCAAGTGCCTCGAGATCGAAAGCGAATATGATATCGACCATGATGGCTGGGGCTGTTTTGCCTGTAACGAGAATGGCGAGATTTCTGACGAGAACCCGGCGTGATCCTTACCGCAACCGCCATATCATCCCCTTTTGTCCTGGCTGCTGGCTCTGCTTCTTTCGGGGGCAATATTCAGTGAAGGCCGAGATCCAGAATGTTGTTCCGGGTCAATCTTCCCATGGATTGATGAGTCGGAGATCGGTTGTGTCGAAATCCCGGACGTTGCGCGTCGCCAGTGGAACGTCGAGCGTCAGGGCCTGCGCCGCGATCAGGCTGTCAAATTGGCGCGAGCCGACCCGTTGGTCTGCGATCAGCACTTGTGCCGCAAATTCGCCCCAGCGTTCGGCGGTTGCCAGATCGAATGGTACAATCCGGTCCTTGTGGTGCTGTTTCAGCCGTTCGAGCCAAGGCAGCAACATCGCACGCTTTGCTGCGCCTGGCGTGTTGCGGATACCGACGGTCAATTCTGCTACCACGATGGTCGAAAGCAACGTCTCGCTGCGGTGTCGCCACAACCAGTCCACAACACGGCCATCAGGTCCCGGTTTGGTCAGCTCGCTGAAAACATTGGTATCAACCAAAATCATCATATTGGAACGGAATTACCCGTTCGTGAAGGGCGCGCAGCGGAAAACGGATTTCAACGCCGGGCCGGGTCATCGCAATCAACTCGTGAACCCAATCCGCCCCGCCGGAAATTTGCGGCGAACCATCGTCGGCATCCTGCGGTTCCGTTTGCGCGACTTTTGGCCTATCCATGGCAGCATAACTCCATTTCCTGTTCATCCTATCACAAGATTGTTCTCCTGACCAATGCCCAAAAGAACTGACATAAAATCCATCCTGATCATCGGCGCCGGTCCGATCATTATCGGCCAGGCCTGCGAGTTTGATTATTCCGGCACACAGGCGTGCAAGGCGCTGAAGGAAGAGGGCTACCGGATCATCCTGGTCAATTCCAACCCGGCGACGATCATGACCGATCCGGAAATGGCGGATGCGACCTATATCGAGCCGATCACGCCGGAGATTGTCGAGAAGATCATCGAGAAGGAGCGTCCCGACGCGATCCTGCCAACAATGGGCGGGCAGACGGCGCTGAACACCGCGCTGACGCTGAACAAGCGCGGCGTGCTGGCGAAATATGGCGTGCAGATGATCGGTGCCGATGCCGAGGCGATCGACAAGGCCGAGGACCGCGAGAAGTTCAAGGCGGCGATGGACCGGATCGGGCTGGAAAGCCCGCGCAGCGCCGTGGCGCACAGCGAAGCACAGGCGATGGAGATTCTGGAAGAAATCGGCCTGCCGGCGATCATGCGGCCAAGCTTCACGATGGGCGGAACCGGCGGCGGCGTTGCCTATAACCGCGAGGAATTTGTCCATTATGTGCGGACCTCGCTGGAGGCCTCGCCGACCAACGAGGTGCTGATCGACGAAAGCCTGATCGGCTGGAAGGAATATGAGATGGAGGTCGTCCGCGACAAGGCGGACAATTGCATCATCATCTGTTCGATCGAAAATGTCGACCCGATGGGCGTGCACACCGGCGACAGCATCACCGTCGCGCCGGCGCTGACCCTGACCGACAAGGAATATCAGGTCATGCGCAACGCCAGCATCGCGGTGCTGCGCGAAATCGGCGTGGAAACCGGCGGTTCCAACGTTCAGTTCGCGGTCAATCCGAAGGACGGCCGGCTGGTCGTGATCGAGATGAACCCGCGGGTGTCGCGCTCGTCGGCGCTGGCGTCCAAGGCGACCGGTTTCCCGATTGCCAGCGTCGCCGCGAAGCTGGCGGTCGGCTATACGCTGGACGAGATCGACAATGACATCACCGGCGCCACCCCGGCCTCGTTCGAGCCGACGATCGACTATATCGTCACCAAGATCCCGCGCTTTGCCTTCGAGAAGTTCAAGGGCGCCGAGCCATTGCTGTCGACCGCGATGAAATCGGTCGGCGAGGTCATGGCGATCGGCCGCAACATTCATGAATCGATGCAGAAGGCGCTGCGCGGTCTGGAAACGGGCCTGGACGGCTTCAACCGCGTGCAGGCGCTGATCGGTGCGTCACGGGAAGATATTTCCGCCGAACTGGCTCGGGCCACGCCGGACCGGCTGCTGGTCGCAGCGCAGGCGATGCGGGAAGGGTTCAGCGACGCGGACATCCACGCCATTGCCGGCTTTGACCCCTGGTTCCTGGCGCGAATTCGCGAAATCATCGACGCGGAGCAAGCGGTTCTCGACAACGGCCTGCCGAACGACGCGCAGGCGCTGCGCAAGCTGAAATCCATGGGTTTCTCCGATGAGCGGCTGGCCAAGCTGGCGATCGATTCGGTGCATGTCGCCGGTGGCGCCGGGCGCGCGGTCGCGAGCGGCGGCGGACTGGTGCACGATGCGCTGGCGGCGATGGCCGGAGCGACGACCGAAGCGGACGTCAGGGCGCTGCGCCACAAGCTGGGTGTGCGGCCGGTGTTCAAGCGGATCGATACCTGCGCGGCGGAATTCGAAGCCAAGACCCCCTATATGTATTCGACCTATGAAGCGCCGATCTTCGGCGCTCCGGAATGCGAGGCGCAGCCGTCGGATCGCAAGAAGATCGTCATTCTCGGCGGCGGTCCGAACCGGATCGGGCAGGGCATCGAGTTCGACTATTGCTGCTGCCACGCCTGTTTCGCGCTGTCCGAAGCGGGTTACGAGACGATCATGGTCAACTGCAACCCGGAAACCGTGTCGACCGACTATGACACGTCCGACCGTCTCTATTTCGAACCGCTGACCGCCGAGGACGTGCTGGAAATCCTGCACGTCGAGCAGCAGTCGGGCGAACTGGTCGGGGTGGTCGTGCAATTTGGCGGACAGACGCCGCTGAAGCTGGCGCAGGCGCTGGAGGATGCGGGGATTCCGATTCTCGGCACATCGCCGGACGCGATTGATCTGGCCGAGGACCGCGAGCGCTTTGCCAAGCTGGTTCACAAGCTCAAACTGAAGCAACCGGAAAACGGCATGGCCCGGACCCGCGACGAGGCGGTCAAGATCGCCGAGCGGATCGGCTATCCGGTGCTGCTGCGGCCGAGCTTCGTGCTCGGTGGCCGGGCGATGGAGATCGTCGACGGGCCGGCGCAGCTGGAGGATTATATCAACACCGCGGTGCAGGTGTCGGGCGACAGTCCGGTGCTGGTCGACCAGTATCTGCGTGACGCGGTCGAGGTTGATGTTGACGCGATCTGCGACGGCGACCAGGTCGTGGTCTGCGGCGTATTGCAGCATATCGAGGAAGCCGGTGTGCATTCGGGCGACAGCGCCTGCACGATCCCGCCTTATAATCTGAGCGACGACATCATTGCCGAAATGGAACGGCAGACGGAAGCGCTGGCCTTTGGCCTGAAGGTGCGCGGCCTGATGAACATCCAGTTCGCGGTCAAGGATGGCGAGGTCTATCTGATCGAGGTCAATCCGCGGGCCAGCCGGACGGTGCCCTTTGTCGCCAAGGCGATCGGCGTGCCGATTGCCAAGATCGCCTCGCGCGTGATGGCCGGGGAAAAGCTGAAGGACCTGCCGGTGATCAACCGGCATATCGACTATATCGCGGTCAAGGAGGCGGTGTTCCCGTTTGCCCGGTTCCCCGGGATCGATCCGGTTCTGTCGCCGGAAATGAAATCGACCGGCGAGGTCATGGGCATCGACCAGAGCTTCGCGATCGCCTTTGCCAAGGCGCAACTGGGTGCGAGCAACCTGTTGCCGGACAGCGGCACGGTCTTCATCTCGGTCAAGGAAACCGACAAGAAGGTGATCGAACCGGCCGCGCGCCTTGCCGAAAAGCTCGGCTTTCGCTTGATTGCCACGTCCGGAACGGCGGACTATCTGGCGGAACGGGGCATTGCGGTCGAAAAGGTCAACAAGGTTGTCGAGGGACGGCCGCATATTGTCGACCGGATCAAGGACGGCGATATCAACCTGATCTTCAACACGACCGAAGGCTGGCAGTCGCTGAAGGATTCCAAATCGATCCGGGCCGCGGCGCTGGTTGGCAAGATTCCGATCTATACAACCGCGACCGCAAGCAATGCCGCGATGCTGGCGATTGAGGCGATGCGCGATCAGACTCTTGAAGTTCGTGCATTACAGTCCTATTATACAGCTTCGCAGACGTAATTTTCCGACATTTTGTCAAACTGCGGGCGGTCCTTGGAAAAGGGGCCGCCGGAAAACTGTTTTTGACGCCGCACGGCCGAAATCGGCGGCGCTTCAGTAAGGAAAGGCCAAGAATATGGCTGTTGAAAAAGTACCAATGCTCGCCGAGGGCCACGCCAAGATGGAAGCCGAACTCAAGGCTCTGAAGGCGGAGCGGCCGATCATCGTCGACGCGATCGAGACCGCGCGAGCGCATGGTGACCTTTCGGAAAATGCGGAATATCACGCCGCCAAGGAGCGCCAGGGCCAGGTCGAGGCGACGATCGGCGATCTCGAGGACAAGCTGTCCCGTGCGCAGGTCATTGATCCCAAGACCCTGTCCGGCGACAAGGCCGTGTTTGGCGCGACGCTGACCCTGCTCGACGAAAATGACAAGCCGTTCAAATATCAGCTGGTCGGACAGGCCGAAGCCGATGCCAAGGCCGGCAAGATCAGCTACAACTCGCCGATCGGCCGGGCGCTGATCGGCCGCAGCGTCGGCGACGAGATTGAAGTCACGGTGCCGTCCGGCGACAAATATTTCCTGCTCGAAAAAATCGAGTTCATCTAGAGCCCATGAACCTGCCGGCTGGAAAGCTCACCAACGGACTGATCATTACCAATGTCGTGATCTTTCTAGTGATCTGGATATTCGGCTGGGAACAGGAGGCGATCCTGCGCGGCGGCATGTTCCCGGTCCGGCTGAGCGGAGCGGTACCGGACCTGGCCGCGCATGGCTGGCTGGTGCCCGCATGGCTGACGCCGCTATCCTCGGCCTTCCTGCACAGCGGCTTGCTGCACATCGCGTTCAACATGCTGATGCTGCTGTTCTGCGGGCGGTTTGTCGAACAGGCGCTGGGGCCGAAACTGATGGCGATCCTCTACGGGGTTGGCGCCTATGCCGCGGCGCTGTCGCAATTTGCCGTCGACAGCGGCTCGGCAATTCCGATGGTCGGGGCGAGCGGCGCCATTTCCGCCGTTCTGGGCGCCTATGCGCTGCTGTTCGCGCGCAACCGCGTCGACGCGGTGGGGCCCATTCCCGGCCATGTCGTGCGGATCATCTGGCTGACGCTGGCGTGGATCGGTATCCAGCTGATGATCGGCGTCGCCACAAGCGGAAGCTTGCAGGGTATCGCGATCTTTGCGCATATCGGCGGTTTCGTCGCGGGCCTGCTGATGACCCGACCCTTGCTGGAACTGCGGTTTCGCAGCGCCTAGCCCGGTCTAGAGGTCTTCGGGCAGATCCGGCTCGAGCAGCTTGTGGAGATGGACGACAACATATTTCATCTCGGCATCGTCCACCGTCATCTGCGCCTTCGAGCGCCAGGCGTCCTCGGCCGTGTCATAGTCGGGATAGACGCCGACCAGATCCATGTTCTCGAGGCTGACAAATTCGACCCCGCGCGGGTCCTTGACCCGTCCGCCCATGACGAGGTGTATCTTGCTGCGCTGTTCGGTCATTTCTTGCCCTGATTTTCGTCTTTCACCGCATCCTGTGCTGCGGCCATGGCGGTCTTAGCAGCCTCGATCGCTTTCCCAAACAAATCTTTGAACTGTGCCCGCATTTTGTCATTGTCGAGACCCATTTCGCCGATCTGCTCGCGGCTGGCTTCCTTGGCAGCCTGATAGGCGGTGAGCAGAGTGCCGTTGATCCTGCGGCCGGCGCGACCGACATATCGGCCTTCGGTTCTGCTTTTCGGCAGCAGCATGCCGAACAATATGCCAAGCGCGGCGCCGCCGGCGACGATGGCCAGCGGGCTGTTGGAAATGGTCTCTTCGGACTTTGCGACCGCCTTGCGCGCGGCATCGCGTGTCGCGGCAACGCTGCCCGCCGCCTTTTCGCGCCCTTCGCCGAGAAGTGCCGCTGCCCGCGCCTTGCTGTCCGACATTTTCTCGCGGGCGGTGTGGGATCGCTCGGTGGCGGCCTGTGTGGCCGATTGGAGCCGCTCGCGGGAGGCGGCGCGGGCCTTGTCGATATTGTCGGTCAGTTTGTTCATCGTCTATTCCTCGGTTGGATGCGTCCCGGATTTCCTGCGATCGGCGATCAGCCTGGCAATTGGCCGCCGCATCGCGATCAGCGTCGCGGTTGCGGCCACGGTCGCACTCAGGGCGGGATTGGCCCGGATGCTTTGCACCGCGCCGGCTCCTGCCTTGCGCACGCCTTCGGCCGCCTTGTCTTTGGCTTCGGTCACCAGATTGGAGGGGCGCAGCCGCTCCTTCGTGGCGATCGTGTCGCGCTTCAGATTCTTGCGCGCCCGGTCGCGTTCCATGGCCAGATTGCGCAGGCTGAAGATATCGTCATTGTTGCTTGGCATCATCATTCTCATGCATCATGTTCGTCGAGCGGCAGTTTGCGCGCCCGCCTGGTCGCCATGCCCATCAGCACGGCGGCGATAAGCAGGGACGAGCCGGTCACGACGGCCGTGGCCGCGAGCGGTCCGAGATATTTCGCGAGGATCAGCAAGGTTCCCAAAATGAGGGCCACCAGGGCACCGGTTCCGAATATGATCGACATGCCGAACAGCAGCAAGACGCGCTTCGTGGCGACGAGGTTGACCGACAGCTTGGCGCGATAATATTCGGCCTCGGCAAGAGCGAGAATGCGCACATCCTCGATCAGCTCGGAAACCTGGGATGTCAGGGTCTTGGCGTCGGCGGATTGCCCCGCGGTTGCCGCGGAATCGTCGAGAAGGCTCTCTTCATCCAAATCCGGAATTTCCTTGTCCTGCAACATCCATCATCCGCCTGTCGGGTGGTACAACGCTACACTCATGCGTCGTTGTCATCCATCCCCGATTTGATCAGACGGGATAGCAGAAAACCGACCACGGCGGCAGCGCCGATCGCGACGGCCGGACTCTTGCGGACATAGCCGCGGGCGTCCTCGACCATTTCATCGATTTCCTTGGCGTTCAGCTTTTCCGCAAAGGAGGAGACCGCATCCGCCGCCGAACGGGCGTAATTGCCATATTTTTCGCCCACATTGTCGTCGATGGTGCGGGCGCTGTCCTCGATCATCTTGCTCAAATTCTCGATCGCATTGCCGGTGTGCTGCTTGCCCTGGTTTGCGGCGGAACGGGCCTTGGTCAGCGCGCGTTCCTTGAAATCGCCGCTGTTGGTGGTGTTCGTGGACGCCGCTCTGGTAGCGCCGCTTTTCAGAGGCGCGGCGCGCCGGGCTTTTGCCGTGCGGGTTTCGGATGTGTCCTTCGGGGAAGCTGTCTTCTTGGCTGGGGCCTTTTTCGCAGCCGGTTTCTTGGCCGGGGATTTTGTTGCTGTCTTGCCCGCTGGTTTCTTCTCTTCTGCCATGATCAACATTCCTTCCTGAATTGTCCCTTATAAACACCCGACAGACGGAAAGCGTTCCATTTGCGGTGATCTACCCTTGAAATGGTATCATATGCCATCGAATCAAGGGGTGTGGCGCGGATAAAAGCGGCGCAATGGATTGCCAGAAGACAGGCATGACGATAAGGCCGTGCGCATCATTTTTTCACTTCCGGAGCCATTTCCATGACCGCAATAATCGACCTCCATGCCCGCCAGATTCTGGACAGCCGGGGCAACCCGACGGTGGAGGTCGACATATTGCTGGAAGACGGCAGCTTCGGCCGCGCCGCGGTTCCTTCCGGGGCTTCGACGGGCGCCTATGAAGCGGTGGAATTGCGCGACGGCGACCAGGACAAATATCTCGGCAAGGGCGTGCTCAAGGCGATCGAAGCGGTCAACGGCGAGATCAAGGACGCGCTGACCGATCTGGATGCCGAGGACCAGGAAGAGCTGGATGCGGTGATGATCGCGCTGGACGGCACGGCCAACAAGAGCCGGCTGGGTGCCAACGCCATTCTCGGCGTCAGCCTGGCGGTAGCCAAGGCGGCTGCCGATGCCCGGGGCCTGCCGCTGTACCGCTATGTCGGCGGGGTGTCGGCGCATGTCCTGCCGGTGCCGATGATGAACATCATCAACGGCGGCGAGCATGCCGACAATCCGATCGATTTTCAGGAATTCATGGTGATGCCGGTCGGAGCGGACAGCCTGTCGGAAGCGGTTCGCTGGGGCTCGGAAATTTTTCACACGCTGAAAAAGGGCCTGTCGGAAAAGGGCCTTGCAACCGCCGTCGGCGATGAAGGCGGCTTTGCGCCCAATCTCGGGTCGACCCGCGAAGCGCTCGACTTCATCATGGCTTCGGTCGAGAAGGCCGGCTTCAAGGTGGGCGACGAGGTCGTCCTGGCGCTGGATTGCGCCGCCACCGAATTTTTCCGGGATGGGAAATATCATATTTCGGGCGAAGGCAAGGTGCTGAGCCCGGCGGAAATGTCCGACTATCTTGCCGGCCTGTGCCGCGACTATCCGATCAAGTCGATCGAGGACGGCATGTCGGAAGATGATTTCGAGGGCTGGAAGCTGATCACCGATGCGGTTGGCGACACCGTGCAGCTGGTCGGCGACGATCTGTTCGTCACCAATCCCGAACGGCTGTCGATGGGCATTGCGGACGGGCTGGCCAATTCGCTGCTGGTCAAGGTCAACCAGATCGGAACCCTTTCGGAAACGCTGGCAGCGGTGCGGATGGCGCATAATGCCTCTTATACTGCGGTGATGTCGCATCGCTCCGGAGAGACCGAAGATGCCACCATTGCCGATCTCGCCGTCGCCACCAATTGCGGTCAGATCAAGACCGGAAGCCTGGCGCGGTCGGACCGGCTGGCCAAATATAACCAGCTGATCCGGATCGAGGAAGAATTGGGCAGCGTCGCGCGCTATGCGGGGCGGTCCATATTCCGCTGACCCCGTTGCTCGCAATTGCGAGGCGGCTCGACGGGCTAAGTTCGAAATATTCGTGAAGTCACTTGCCAGCGAATCACTTTTCTGATTCAAGGCGAACATATGGCCCAGCGCGAAAAAATCACGGACCTTGCAAAGGCGGCTCTTGGCCCCGGATTCGCATTGATGTCTCTCTTGGCCATCGCAGGCTATGCGGTGCTTGGCCCCACCGGAGTTTTGGCCTGGGGCGACTATCAGGCGCAGCTGGAACTGCGGGGCGTGGAACTGGCCAAGCTGGAGAAAGAACGGGCCGCGCTGAAGAACCGGGTCGAGCTGCTCGACCCGAAGGGCGCTGATCCTGATCTGATCAGCGAATTGCTGCGCAAGAAGGTTAATGTCGTGCACCCCGACGAGATCATCGTACCACTGAAATAACATGTGATCGCTGGCGGGTCGGGTAAAAACCCCTTGGTTCGACGCGTCTAAGTGCTTGGGTAACGAAGCGGTTTTGGCTATGCTGCGTGTTCGTTGTAAAAAGGATTCCGCTCGCGTGGCAAAAGCTCCCCAGAAAACCGCCCCAGCCAAGAAACCGGCAGCGCCAAAGCGCGCGCCGGCCAAGTCCAAGCCGGCCGTGCATTCCACCGGTGGATTGAAGGCACCGATATACCGGGCAACCAAAGAAGAGATGCTGGAATTTTATGAGCAGATGCTGCTGATAAGGCGATTCGAGGAAAAGGCCGGGCAGCTTTACGGCCTCGGCCTGATCGGCGGATTTTGTCATCTCTATATTGGCCAAGAGGCGGTTGTCACCGGCCTGCAGTCGGCGATCAATCCCGGCAAGGACAGCGTCATCACCGGCTATCGCGATCATGGCCACATGCTGGCTTGCGGCATTGATCCGAACATCGTGATGGCGGAACTGACCGGTCGCGCCTCCGGTATCTCAAAGGGCAAGGGCGGCTCGATGCACATGTTCTCGGTCGAGCACGGCTTTTACGGCGGCCACGGGATCGTCGGCGCGCAGGTGTCGCTCGGGACGGGGCTCGCCTTCGCTCACAAGTACAAGGAAGATGGCGGCGTCTGTCTGGCCTATTTCGGTGATGGCGCGTCCAACCAGGGGCAGGTCTACGAAAGCTTCAACATGGCGGAGCTGTGGCAGTTGCCTGTCATTTTCATCATCGAGAACAATCAATATGCGATGGGCACGAGCGTCAACCGCTCTTCCGCCGAGGATCAGCTCTACCGGCGCGGCGAGAGTTTCCGCATCCCCGGCGTGCAGGTCGACGGGATGGATGTGCTGGCGGTTCGCGGTGCCGTCGAAGAGGTGCTGAAGGACGTGCGCGGCGGCGGCGGACCGGTGCTGATGGAACTCAAGACCTATCGCTATCGCGGCCATTCGATGTCTGATCCGGCCAAATATCGCAGCCGCGACGAGGTCCAGGACATGCGCGAGAAATCCGATCCGATCGAGCGGCTGAAAACGGCGCTGATGAAGAAGGGCGTGAAGGAAGAGGACCTGAAGGCGCTGGACAAGAAGGTCCGCAAGACGGTGACGGAAGCGGCGGACTTTGCCGAGGAATCGCCGGAACCCGAACTGTCCGAACTTTATACCAACGTCCTGGTGGAGCAATATTGATGGCAATCCAACTCAAGATGCCCGCGCTGTCGCCCACCATGGAAGTGGGCACCGTGGCCAAATGGCTGGTCAAGGAAGGCGATGAAGTTGCCTCCGGCGACATATTGGCCGAGATCGAAACGGACAAGGCGACGATGGAATTTGAAGCGGTGGACGAAGGCGTCATCACCAAAATTCTGGTCGAAGCGGGAACCGACGAGGTTGCGGTCGGCACCGTCATTGCCGAGATGGCCGGCGAAGATGAAGAGGCCGAGCCGGCGAAAGATGATGGCGATACGGATGCCGAGGCCGACGAGGATGGCGCACAGGAAGATGCGGCCGAAGAAAAGGACAAGGAAAAGACCACTCCGGAAATCATGCAGGACGCGCCCGCCGCGCCGGTTTCGAGAGCCAGTGATCCGTCCGTTCCGGATGGTACCGAAATGGTCTCGCTGTCGGTGCGTGAAGCCTTGCGCGATGCCATGGCAGAGGAAATGCGCAAGGACGAGAATGTCTTCGTCATGGGCGAGGAAGTCGCCGAATATCAGGGTGCATACAAGGTCACCCAGGGGCTGCTGGAGGAATTTGGCGGCAAGCGGGTGATCGATACGCCGATCACCGAGCATGGTTTTGCGGGTATCGGGGCTGGCGCGGCGATGGGCGGCCTGAAGCCGATTGTCGAATTCATGACCTTCAACTTTGCGATGCAGGCGATCGACCAGATCATCAATTCGGCGGCGAAGACCAATTACATGTCCGGTGGCCAGATGCGCTGCCCGATCGTGTTTCGCGGTCCCAACGGCGCGGCCTCGCGGGTGGGTGCGCAGCACAGCCAGAATTACGGCCCCTGGTATGCGTCGGTTCCGGGTCTGATCGTGATCGCCCCTTATGATGCCGCGGATGCCAAGGGGCTGCTGAAAGCAGCGATCCAGTCGCCGGACCCGGTCGTCTTTCTGGAAAACGAACTGCTCTACGGCCGGTCCTTTGATGTCCCCGAACTGGAGGATTATACGCTGCCGATCGGCAAGGCACGGATTGTCCGGGAAGGCGCCGATGTCACCATTGTCAGCTATTCGATCGGCGTCGGTCTTGCGCTGGAAGCGGCAGACCGTCTTGACGGCGAGGGCATAGAGGCCGAAGTCATTGACCTGCGGACACTGCGTCCGCTGGATACGGAAACGGTCCTGAAGAGCCTGGCGAAAACCCATCGCATGGTGGTCGCCGAGGAAGGCTGGCCGACCTGTTCGATTTCGAGCGAAATCATCGCGCTGTGCATGGAGCACGGCTTCGATGATCTGGACGCGCCGGTCACGCGGGTGACGAACGAGGACGTGCCCTTGCCTTATGCCGCGAATCTTGAAAAGGCAGCGCTGATCGACAGCGCACGGATTATCGAGGCGGTGAAGAAGGTCTGTTACATAGAGGACAGCGAAGGCTGACCGCCGCTAGCTTATTCCGCTATATGTGTTGCAGCTGGACACGGGGTCGCTGCCTGTCCGGTTATAGATTTGGCTGAGATCGCGCCGGTCGCGGACGTTGAAGGCGGCGCGGGTGGTGATGGTGCGCGTCTTCGTAAAGGTCCGCGCGATCAGGGGCTGATAGTCGTAGGAAATCTCCACGAAGATCACCGCCTGATTGGCGGGAGCCGTAACCCGGGCACCCACCGGGCCCATCCCGGTTACGGGACGGGACGGAGAATTCACGCCCGCCGTTCCATAGCTTGACACATGCGTCTTCTTGCCCTTGCAGCGCTGCCAGTTGATATATTGGCCGCCATCGCTGTGCCGTTCGAGACTGCTGATGATGACCCGGCCATGCTCGAATATGTCGACATAGTCACCGGCCTGCAGATCGGCGCCGATAAACAGGTCGTTGATGTCGCTTTCGTAGATTTTCTTTTGCGTCAGAAGGGCACCTTCGCCGATGCGGGCCGCATTGTCGGCAGCATGCATGGAAATCTGGTTCACCCGCATTCTGACCATCGCAATATTTGCGACTTCCGCGCCATACATGCCGACGCCGAGCAGCAGCGGCAGCGCATAGGCAAATTCGATGAGAGCCAGTCCGCTGGTATTGACGGCAATGGCCGCCAAGGTGCGCTTGAGAAAATGGCGTTTCTTTTTGCCGTCAGGATGTTTGATCAGGTACAATTTTTTACCCCTCCGCGTGGAGACTGCTCGCCGAACGGCTGGTTCCGGAGGACCGTACTGGCCTGGATGCTCTCGTTCTCCGGCAGTCCGATCAGGCCCGCCATCGGGAACATCCGAGGATAGCTGACCTCGACCGTGTACAGCACCGCATCCTTGGCGTTGCCCTGTCCGGTCGTGCCCCGGTCATCATCCCAGCTGTCATTACCGTTGAGATCGTCATAGGGTTCGCCGTTGTTGCATTCACCGTCATTGTTGGTGTCGGTAAAATCCTCGGGCTTCGAGACGTCCGAAAAATTGGTGTAATTCTGACGCTTGAAGTCAAAATTCGATATCGGCTCCGGTTGCAATATGGGCAGCATCAGGTTCTTGACCCGATCGTCAATAGCGCTGGCGTTGGCGGAGCCGTCGTCGAGGCTGGCATCGCGAGCCGCCTTTTGCACGGAACCCTGGAGAATGGCCGTCGCGTAGATGCGATGCCCGATATCCATCATGCCCATGATCAAAAGGATGAGCACAGGGGCAACAAAGGCGAATTCCACGAGCGCGGCGCCGCTGTCATCCCGTTTGAGATTGCGAAATCTGGCCAGAAGTCCCTGCATCAGTTCGTCAGTCTCAGTTGCGAGATGTCGTTGGCGATGGTGCGGAAATTCTCCAGTAGCTGTGCACTGTTGCTGGCATTGTAGAATTTGCCGGAGGTCGCACAATTTTGCAGGTTGGTAATCGCGCTGCTGCTGACGCCGTTGCCAAAGGATACCACCCACAGGGTGATGTTCTGGTTCTTGATCGCGCTGCACATCGCCAGGAATCGGCTGTTGACCTGCGATGAGAGATCGCTGTCCGAGGGTGCGCTGCTCGAAGAGGTCCTGCGGCGATCGTACCATTCTACGCCATAGGAGGTATATTGCAGATTGTCGGTGACGGTGTCGCCATCGGTCATGAAGATCAGGTGGCGGTCAATGGCTCCGCCATTGTCAGTCGCCGCATTCTCGGACGCGAATATGCCGGTGGGGGAGAGTAGTCGGGCTCCCCAGATCAGACCGATATCATGATAGGTGCTGCCGATGGCGTCCAACCCGTCCAGATAGCTGTCAAATTCACTTGGTGTGTCCCACCGTTGCAGCTTGCGCGCTTCTGATGCACAAAAATAGCTGAAGTATTTTGTCAGGTTGCTGGCGGTCGAAACCGTGGCGGTCGTCCGGTTGCCGCTCGAATTATAGCGGTCCCAGACCGCCTCGTTGAGCAGTGGGCCCCATTGCGTAGCGGGGTCAGCTGACGTTGCCAGCCGATCAATGTCAAGGTCGTAGGCGGCCGCCGGGATCGGGCTGAAATTATTGGTTCTGACGGTCTGCCGCTCTTCGATGCAGCCGTCCCAGGGAACCCCGGTATCGAGGCCCTGGTTCCCGATCGGCAAGTCGATCGAATTGTTCCAGTTCGATCCGCCGGCTTTCAGCGAACTGACGTCGAAGGTGATCGGCTTGTAGTCATAATGGGAAAAGACCTGTTGCTGTTCGTATACCGGCGAATTGACTTGCCGATATTCCCGCCGTTCGGTCAGCCCCCGTGTCCGGAGGCGGATGCGGCAACGGTCCTGCCAGGAACTATAATCAGTACTGTAATCATATCGCGTTCCGTCGACATTCGTATACCATCGGGTGATCTGATAATCTCCCGAGTTCCAGCTTGTTTCGCCGTAGCGCGACCCTTCGGATCCCGACATATCATCATAATCATCAGGCTGAAGATTGTTACAATCTGTACTGTTGCGTACATTATAATGGGTATCAACGGTCGAGGTGCCGCTCCAGCTACCATCATAATAATAGGTGGTTGCGTAGACGTAGGGCGTGCCCGGGGTGTAGTCGACGACCACATTTTCCAGCCGGGTAACGGCTTCGCGCGACTGATAGGTCCAGTTGTCCGCAATAAAATCATTCGGCAGGAGCTTTCCGACGTTCACGTTGGTGCTGTAGGGCACGAAGCCGAAGCGGAGATGAGCGGTGTTGGCGCTGCCCGCGGCGGGCGTCGAACCGCAATCTTCACCGCTGTTCCTTTTCGCCAGCGTTTCGTAGAAGCATTTTACCGCCGAGCGCAGGCCCTTGATGCGGGCGTTGGAGGCCTCGACATTGCCGTTGTTGCCGCAGTAGGACGAACCCGTATCGGGGCAATTCATCGATCCGGTGGTATCTAGGACGAACATCACATCGGTGTTGGGGATGCTCATCGAGGCGTCGCATTCGACGCTGATGCTTTTCGTGCCAAAGCCGAACATCTGCATCACGGCCATGTCCAGCTTGACCGTTGCGGTGCCCGAGACGGTGCCTGCATTTTCGCTAAAGGCATGGCTGCCGTTGTAGGAGCCGTAGGCATCGGTGTCGAAATTGGCGCGGAACATGTTGTTGGCTGCGGTATTGGCGGCGTTGCTGTTGGCCGTCCAGCTGCCGCTGGCCATTTGCCGACGCCCGGCCAGCGCACCGGCATCGCAGGCCTGCTGCAAGCGCGTCTGCACCAGATAGATCCGGCTGACATCCACGCCGCCGCCGATCATCGCGGAAAGCGGAACAAGTGCCATGCCGGCCATGGCCAGCGTGTTGCCGGCGGTATTGGCGCGCAAATCCTGCAAAAATGACTTTGCCGACTTCCCTTTTATTCTGCCAAGCATGCGCTCTGGCCCCCTGATAAACCCAATTTCAAGGGCCAGTTACGGGTAAAAGGGTTAGTGGCGGGGCAACAGCTTTGGTTAAGAGGAAGTTTACCTTGATTTTGCCCGCAAAACTGGCGACCGCACCGGCATGACAGATGGATTGCCAGAGCTGGAGCCGCTGCAGCATTTGATTGCCGCTTATGCGAGGCCTGCCGATCGGCCGCGCTATGCCCTGCTTTTCGCGATCGATCAGCGACTGGCCGATATTGTCCGCTCAACAACGGAAATATTGATAGGACAGATGCGGTTAACGTGGTGGCGGGACATCTTAACCAAGCCAGCGGCGGAACGGCCGGCCGGCGAACCGCTGGTCGCGCAGGTCAACGAACTTGAACAGGCGGGCCTCAGTCTCGAGCCCCTCGTCGATCTGGTGGACGGTTGGGAAGTGATGCTGGGCGATTTTCCCTGGCAACAGCGGGAGTTTGATCATTATGCGCAAAGCCGCGGTTGCGGAAGTTTTGCATTTGGCCTGTCGGGTGACCGCGAACTGGACGAGGGGCAGGCCGAATATGCCCGGGCGTGGGCGCTGTGGGACTTTGCCCGGCATTGTTCCGACAAGTCCATGCGCGATTCGGCGTTTGAGCGCTGCGCCACGATCGTGCGGGCACAGGCAGCC
Organism: Parasphingorhabdus sp.; assembly: GCF_036964565.1. Classification (GTDB taxonomy): domain Bacteria; phylum Pseudomonadota; class Alphaproteobacteria; order Sphingomonadales; family Sphingomonadaceae; genus Parasphingorhabdus. Next base: position 366,412 of record NZ_JBALTN010000002.1, read on the forward strand.
CCGAATTTTGACAGAAGCGGCCGACCGCTCGCAATCCTCTGCCGGCTGATGATCCGGGATGTTAGGAGAGGCGAACTGACTGCGGATCTTTATCGCCCGGCCAGCGCTGCGCGTATCATCTGGCACGGGATCACGGGACATTAGGCAGTCACTGATCCGCGGATTTTGCCTATGAAAAAATTTGCCGCTGGAGCCGCCGGGATATTGCTTCTGCTGACCGCAGGCCTGTTCCTGTGGATCGGCGCACAGGGGCAGGATGTGCCGATCCCCGTCGCGCCGCCCCCGCCAGAGCCCGCCGCGGCCGACAGTCTGCCGCAGGTCGATCCGGATCCGGACATCGTCGGTCCGGCCCCGCCGACACCGCCAAAGGCTTACAAGGCCTCCCGCGAGGAACTGCGCTTCAACCGCTATGACCGCAATCGCGACGAGATCGTGACCCGGCTGGAGATGATGAGCAGCCGCACGGGCTCCTTCCGGAAACTGGACAAGGACGGCAACAATCTGCTGACCTTCGAGGAATGGGCGGTGGCGACCAGCGAGAAATTTGCCGGAGCCGACGGCGACAGGAATGGCCAGCTGACCCGTACCGAATTTCGCACCACCCGGCCGAAGCGGACGGCACCGCGCTGCAAATGCTAGAACTCAGGCGAGCTGCAGGCCCTTGGCCGAAAGGGGATGGAGCCATCCGGCAAAATCCGCGCGGGCGCGGGCGGTATAGGCTTCCTTGCGTTCCTTCTTCTTGACGCGTTGCTCGAAGGGCGGGAACAGGCCGAAATTGACGTTCATCGGCTGATAGTCGCGGGCATCGGCGCCGCCGGTGATATGCGACAGCAGCGCGCCGAATGCCGTGGTTTGCGGGGGCAGGGTGAAGGGCTCGCCGCGCAGTTCCGCCGCGACCATCCGGCCGACCATCAGGCCGACCGCAGAACTTTCGACATAGCCTTCACAGCCGGTGATCTGGCCGGCAAAGCGGATATGCGGTGCCTTTTTCAGACGCAGCTCCCGGTCGAGCAATTTCGGGGCGTTGATGAAGGTGTTGCGATGGAGTCCGCCCATGCGCGCGAATTCGGCCTTTTCGAGGCCGGGAATGGTTTTCAGAAGATCGGCCTGCGCGCCATATTTCAGCTTGGTCTGGAAGCCGACCATGTTCCACAAGGTGCCGAGCGCATTGTCCTGCCGCAGCTGGACCACGGCATAGGCGCTTTCGCCGGTATGGGCGTTGGTCAGGCCGACCGGCTTCATCGGACCGAAGCGCAGGGTTTCGGGGCCGCGCGAGGCCATCACCTCGATCGGCATGCAGCCTTCGAAATAGGGCGTGTCCTTTTCCCACTGCTTGAAGTCGGTCTTCTCGCCTTCGAGCAGGCCCTGGATGAAGGCTTCATACTGGTCGCGGGTCATCGGGCAGTTGATATAGTCCTTGCCGTCGCCTTCCGGTCCGACCTTGTCCCAGCGCGACTGCATCCAGGCGATGTCCATGTTGATGCTGTCCTTGTAGACGATCGGCGCAATCGCGTCGAAAAAGGCCAGCGAATCCTCGCCGGTGGCGGCGCCGATGCTTTCGGCGAGAGTCATCGCCGTGAGGGGACCGGTGGCGACGATCGTCAGTCCGCTTTCCGGCAGCTGGTCGACCCGTTCACGGACGAGCTCGATATTGGGATGTTCGCTGAGTCGCTTCGTCACCGCTGCCGAAAAATGGTCGCGGTCGACCGCCAGCGCCGATCCGGCCGGGAGGCGATTCTTGTCGCCTTCGCCGATGATGATGGAATTGAGGTCGCGCATTTCCTGGTGGAGCAGCCCAACGGCATTTTTCTCGGCGTCGTCGGAGCGGAAGCTGTTCGAGCAGACCAGCTCGGCCAAGCCGTCGGTCTGGTGGGCGGGAGTCATTTCTCCGCTGCCGCGCATTTCGGAAAGGCGCACCTTTACGCCCTGTTCCGCCAGTTGCCAGGCCGCTTCCGATCCGGCGAGTCCGCCGCCTATGATATGTACATCTGTCATGGGCGCCTTAGTGTTGTGGTAAGACCTCAATGTCAATCTGGCAGTCGCGCCGGTTGCATGATACAGGCGATTCGGTACAGGGGACCATGATATTCCGATGAAAAGCGCCTTTGCCGAATCCCGGCCGTTTCTGATGCTCAGCCTGTTGTTCGGGATCAGCTATTTCTTTGTCAACGACAGCAATATCCCGGGCACGTACCTGATCGCCTGGAAAGGCGCCGGCGTCGGTTTTCTCGTGATTTATGCGCTGGTCCGGCTGCACCGGATCGACGGCAAGATTGTCGGCGCGATCATGGCGCTCGGGGCGATCGGCGACATGGCCCTGGAAATCGACATGATCGCCGGGGCCGCAGCGTTCATGCTCGGCCATGTGCTGGCGATCCTTTTCTATTCCCGCTTTCGCCGCCACAAGCTGGGGTTCAGCCAGAAAATTTTCGCAATCATATTGGTTCCGCTGGCGGTGCTGATCGCCTGGGCGTTGCCCTCCGACCGGACCCAGGCCGTGATGATCGGATTCTATTGCCTGTCGGTGGCGCTGATGGCGGCCATGGCATGGACCAGCCGGTTTTCGCGCTACCAGGTCGGCGCGGGGGCGATCCTGTTCCTGGTGTCGGACCTGCTGATCTTTGCCCGTATGGGTCCGCTGGAAACCAGCGTTATTCCGGATCTGCTGGTCTGGCCGCTATATTATTTCGGCCAGTTCATGATCGCGACCGGCATCGTCCGGACGTTGCGCCACGAAATGGCTGCGGACAGCGCCGACCCGGTTCACGTCTGATAGGCGGCAATCGTCGTCCGGTGGAGCAGCCGGTCGTGGCCATCATAGCCACCGGTCGCGCGGTGCAGCACCGAACGATTGTCCCACATCACCAGCATGTCCGGCTGCCACCGGTGGCGATAGACAAACTCCTCACGGCTCTGCCAGGCGTATAGCTGCTGGAGCAGGGGCAGGGCCTCGGCCGGCTCCATGCCTTCAAAGCCGATGATATAGCCGAGACAGCTGAACAGCCCTAGGCGGCCGGTCTCCGGATGTTCGCGTACCAACGGATGGGTCTGAGTGGCGCGTGCGGATTCATCGGGGCGGATCGCCATGCTGCGGCCCTCGTCCTTCTCGCCATAGGCTCCGTCCGGGGCGTAGGCCATCCGGGCGCTGTGGATCGCGGTCAGGCCCTCAATTTGTTCGCGCATTTCTGTCGGCATGGCGTCCAGCGCCTTGTGCTGGTCGGCGAACAGCGTGTCGCCGCCGACCGGCGGGATGGTGATGCCGAACAGGCAGGTGCCGGCGGGAGGCTGTGCCTGAAAGCTCCAGTCGCTGTGCCAGTTTTCGGCAAATAAAGGGGATTTCTCGTTGGCATCGCGGCGGATCGCGGCGATATGCGTGCGGCCCTCGATCGGATCGAAGAACGGATCAAGGCCGAAGCCGCCGAAATATTGAGTGAACCGCTCGAGATCATCGTCGGTCATCGCCTGGTCCGCGAAGGACAGCACATGATGCTCGAGCCAGGCGGAGCGGATCGCGGAAACACTTTCTTCAGAAAGCGGCCTGGTGAGGTCAACGCCGGTCACCTCTGCTCCGCAAGCTTGCGGCGATGGCGTGACTTTCATTGGTTTTCCCCTCGATATCATTCCGTTCGTGCTGAGCTTGTCGAAGCACTATCAACTCATGTGCAGCTTATGCTCTTGAGATGTCCTTCGACAGGCTCAGGACGAACGGTGTTAGGCTAATTGTTGGTATCGTCTGACTCCTCCGGCTCATCCGGCACCGCAACATCGCCATCAGAAAGGCCCTGTTCGACCATTTCCTCGACCACCGCTTCTTCCGCCTCGTTTTCCGGTTCCTCTTCCTCGTCAATCTTTGCAGCGCCGACGACCTGTTCGCCCTTGGCGACATCGAACAGGCGGACACCGGAGCTGTTGCGGCCGATGACCCGCATGTCCGCGACCTTCATGCGGATCAGCTTGGCCTGGTCGGTGACCAGCATGACCTGCTCGTCGTCGGTGGCGCGGAAGCTGGCGACAACGGTGCCGTTGCGCTTGATATTGTCGATATTGAGAATGCCCTGGCCGCCGCGTCCGGACTGGCGATATTCATAGGCGCTGGACCGCTTGCCATAGCCGTTGGCACAGACGGTGAGGATGAAGTCCTCGGTTTCACTGAATTCGGCCATCCGTTCGGGGGACAGTTCGGGTGCGTTCTCGTTGTCCTTCCAGGGAGCAGCTTTGAGATATTGGTCGCGTTCCTCGGTCGAGGCTTCGAAGCCGCGGAGTACCGAGAGGGAAATGACCTCGTCGTCGCCCTTGAGCGAAATGCCGCGAACACCGGTCGAGGTGCGGCTCTGGAAGGAACGGACGGCGTCGCCGGCAAAGCGGATCGCCTTGCCGTTCTTTGTCGCCAGCAGGACGTCGTCATTGTCGGTGAGCAGTTCGACGCCGATCAAGCGGTCATCGCTGCCCTCGTCGAATTTCATCGCGAACTTGCCGTTCGACGGCACGTTGGTGAAGCTGTCCATGCTGTTGCGCCGGACGCCGCCTCGGGCGGTGGCGAACATGACGTGCAGATCGGCCCATTCCCGTTCGTCTTCCGGCAGCGGCAGCACGGTGGAAATCGTCTCGCCGTCGGCCAGCGGGAGCAGGTTGACCATCGGGCGACCCTTGGTCTGCGGCCCGCCTTCGGGCAGCTTCCAGACCTTGAGACGATAGACCTTGCCATGGGTGGAGAAGAACAGGACCGGCGTGTGGGTGGAGGTCACGAACAGTTCGGTGATTGCATCCTCGTCCTTGGTCGCCATGCCGGCGCGGCCCTTGCCGCCGCGGCGCTGGGCGCGGAAGGTGTCAAGCGGGGTGCGTTTGATATAGCCGGCGTGAGTGACGGTGACGACCATTTCGGACCGTTCCATCAGGTCTTCGTCTTCGAGGCCGTCCCAGGCGGCGGTAATTTCGGAGAGGCGCGGCGTCGCAAATTCGTCGCGCACTTCCTCGAGTTCTTCGCGCATCACTTCGTAGAGCTTGGCGCGGTCGGCCAGGATCGCGAGATATTCCTCGATCGCCGCGGCCAGTTCCTTCAGCTCGTCGGCGATCTCCTCGCGGCCGAGCGCCGTCAGCTTCTGCAGCCGCAGGTCGAGAATCGCCTTCACCTGGACGGCGGACAGCTTGTAGCTGTCGCCCTCGATGTCGGTTTCCATTGCTTCGACCAGCCGGATGTAGGGGGCGATTTCGGCGATCGGCCATTCGCGCCGCAGCAGGGATTCGCGGGCTTCTGCAGGCGTCGACGAGGCCCGGATGATGCGGACAACTTCGTCCATATTGGTGACCGCAACCACCAGGCCGAGCAAGATATGCGCCCGTTCGCGTGCCTTGTTGAGCTCGAATTTGGTGCGGCGGGTGATCACCTCCTCGCGGAACTTGACGAAGGCTTCGATGATGTCGCGGAGGTTCAGGACCTCCGGGCGGCCACCGCGGATGGCCAGCATATTGGCAGGAAAGCTCGACTGGGCCGGGGTGAAGCGCCAGATCTGGTTGAGCACGACATCGGCGGTAGCGTCGCGTTTCAGCTCTATGACGACGCGGACACCGGCGCGGCTGGATTCGTCGCGAATGTCGGAAACGCCCTCGATCCGCTTGTCCTTCGCGGCTTCGGCGATCTTCTCGACCAGGCCGGACTTGCCGACCTGAAACGGAATCGAGGTGAGCACGATCGAGCGCTTGTCGCCGCGGCCTTCCTCGATGACATGGCGGGCCCGCATCATGATCGAGCCGCGGCCGTCCTTGTAGGCGGCGCGGGCACCGGACTGGCCGAGGATCAGCGGCGCGGTGGGAAAGTCCGGTCCGGGAACGATCTCGATCAGTTCGTCGATGGTGATGCCGGGATCTTCGATATAAGCCAGGCTTGCGTTGATCACCTCGCCGAGATTGTGCGGCGGGATGTTGGTGGCCATGCCGACCGCGATGCCGCCGGCACCGTTGACCAGCAGGTTGGGGAAGCGGGCGGGCAGGACATTGGGTTCCTGGCGGCTGCCGTCATAATTGGGGATGAAATCGACCGTGTCCTTGTCGAGATCGTTGAGCAGGAAATTGGACACCTTGTTGAGGCGCGCCTCGGTGTAGCGCATCGATGCCGGCATGTCCGGATCCATCGAGCCGAAATTGCCCTGGCCGTCGATCAGCGGGACCCGCATCGACCAGTCCTGGGTCATGCGGGCGAGGGCCATGTAGATCGCGCTGTCGCCATGCGGGTGATAGTTGCCCATCACGTCGCCGACGATCTTGGCGCATTTGCGATAGGGACGGCCAGCGACCATGCCGCCTTCCTGGGCGGCGAACAGGATGCGGCGATGAACCGGCTTCAGGCCGTCGCGCACGTCGGGCAATGCCCGGCTGACGATGACCGACATGGCATAGTCCATGTAGCTGGTTTTCATCTCGTCGACGATGTCGATCGGTTCGATATTGGACGGCGACGGTGGAGAGGTTTGTTCGTTCACAAACGGGCCTTTTTCATGGGTTTTTTCTTGTCGTTTCTTCTAGGGGAAGGGGCCGGCAAAAGCCAGCCTTTCGGGCCAGTTTTACATTATTATTACAGCGCCGGAATCAGGGCTGGATTTCGGTTCCGTCCCAGGCGAAAATCCTGCCGCTCTGCGCGGGTTCCAGCCGCTCGAGCACATCCAGCAGTTGGCGCGCCGCGCGACTGGAATCAAACAGCTTTCCGGGCGGAACATTAGTCTGGAATGGCTCGCTCAGGGCCGTGTCTACGGTGCCCGGGTGGAGCGCAAGAATGACCGACCGGTCATTCTTGCGCGACCACTCGATCGCCAGATTGCGGATCATCATGTTGAGCGCCGCCTTGGACGCGCGATAGCCGTACCAGCCGCCCAGCCGGTTGTCGGAAATGCTGCCGACACGGGCCGACAGAACGACGAATCTGCTGATATCGGAACGGTTCATGAGCGGGAGAAAATGCTTGGCGATCAGCGTCGGGCCGACCGCGTTGACCTGATAATTTTGCAGGAGCCAGTCGGCATCCAGCTGGCGCATGCTTTTTTCCGGACCGCTGCTGTCATCGTGCAGCAGGCCGGTCGCGACAAATAGCAGCGAAGGCGATATGGCATTGGCTCTGGTCCAGTCCGCCGCTTCCCGGATGCTGGCTTCCGATGTCAGGTCGATGGATACCGGGCTGATGCCGGAACGGGAAAAGCGGATGATATTGTCAAAGCGCTTGTCCGCTTCCAATGCGTCGGCCACCGCCGATCCGATGCCGCCAGTTGCGCCGAAGATGACAGCGGACATGCCCGTCATGAACGAAGGAAGTGCAGGCTGCTATCCGTGCTGCCTACGCTGTCGAACCGGTAGCCGTCATAATCGAAGCCTTTCAGCATTTCCGGATCGGTCAGATGGTTCTCGCAGATATAGCGCGCCATCATGCCGCGTGCGCGCTTGGCCTCGAAGCTGATGAATTTCGGCCCGTCGGGGCCGTCCTTGCGGAAATCGACCTCGATGATCCGGGCGGGTAGCTTTGCCACATGCGGTTTGACCGAGGCCCAATATTCGTTGCTCGCGAGATTGACCAGAACATCGCTGCCGGTCTGCTCGAGATCTGCTGCCAGCGCCCTGGCGATCTTGTCCTTCCAGAAATCGGTCAGCCTGCTGTAGCGCGGCGCCCATTTCGTCCCCATTTCCAGGCGGTGCGGGCGGATCGGGTCGAGCGGCCGGAGCAGGCCGTAGAGACCCGACAGGATGCGCAGATGATCCTGGGCGAAGGTCATCGCTTCCTTATCGATGCTTTGCGCCTCGAAACCGGTATAGACATCGCCATTATAGGCATAGATCGCCGGCCGTTCCGGCTGGTCGAAAAATTCGGCGTAGCGCCCCCGGTTGAGAGCGATCAGATTGTCTGACACAGGCATGATTGCCTTCAGTTTCCTGACGGTGAGATTTCCAATCGCCTTGGCGAGCCGCTCGGTCTCGTCGGGAAACCGGCTTTCGGATGGCCGGAGTTCGGGGACGGGGGAATCGAAATCCAGCGATTTGGCGGGAGAAATTACTGCAAGCACGCGATTTTTACCTCATTATACTGCGGGGAATGGCCGATGGGGCAGCCGCACCGCGACCGTTCAACCTCTATTCAGCGGATTATCTCTAGAAAAGAGATCAAAGCTTGGTAATAGGGCCAAGAGTGTGTGGTGCAACCATATTCCGGGAAACCTGTTTTCCCCTTATAATAATCATCCGGAGGATATTCATGCGTTTTTTATCTCACCTTTCGATGGCTGTCGCGCTGGCGGCCGCAGGCACGTTTGCGGTAACCGCTTTGCCGCAGGACGCTCATGCAGCGAAGAAGAAGAAAGAAAAGGAATCCGAAGTCAAGATCAGCAAGGAAGTGCGGCCGAAAGTGGCTGCCATCCAGGCTGCCATGGCGACGGAGACACCGGCCACCGCCAAGCCGCTGGTTGAGTCCCTGCTCACCGAGACCCTGGCGCCCGATGATCTGTTCGTGGCCGGTCAACTTGCCATCCAGCTCGGCGGAACCCTTAAGGACACAGCGCTGCAGGAAAAGGGCATTCTCGCCTCGCTCCGCAGCGGACGGACCGGCGCAGAGCAGCTGCCCGGGTTCAACTTTTTCGCCGGCAATTTCGCCTATGGCGACGAGCGCTGGGCCGATGCGGCCCAATATTTCCAGACAGCCTATGACCTGGGCTATCGCGCGAACAATATCGAGCCCCTGCTGGCCGAGACCTATTTCAAGCGGAACATGTATGCCGAAGGCTTGGCAAAGTGGGACGAGATCATGAAAAATGCCAATGCGTCGTCGACCAAGGCGCCGGAATCCTGGTATCGTCTGGCGCGCGATCGCGCCCTGGCGAGCAAGGACAAGAATCTATACGCTGCCTGGTCGACGAAATGGGCTGGGGCCTACCCGTCGGGCGACTCCTGGGGGGACGCCGTGGCGGCGAACCGTGTTACCTCGCAAGCCGACAGCACCCAAAATCTTGAAGTGTTGCGTTTCATGAAGGCGACGGATTCGCTCAAGACCACGCGCGACTACAAGGAATATGCCGAAGAGGCGCAGCGGAAGAACCTGTTCGGCGAAGTCGTTGCTGTTCTCGAGGACGGCAAGAAAAAGGGCGTCATTAGCGAACCCAGTCCGCTGGTTTCCGAAATACTGAAGCCGGCCCAGAGCCAGGTTTCTTCTGACAAGGCTTCCTTGCCGGCACAGCCATCGGCGGTCAAAGGCTCCGGAAGCAGCTCGGTGATGATGAATTTCGCCGACGTTTGGTTGGGGTACAAGGGCTACGACAAGGCCGTGGCCTTCTACGAGGCAGGTTTGGCCAAGCCGGGAGCGGACATGGATCGCGGTTATATCGGAATCGGCACAGCGCACGCCTATGCGGGTGACATGGCCCAAGCGAAGCAGGCCTTTGCGAAAGTTTCGGGCGTACGCGCGCCGCTCGCTTCGATGTGGACGACATGGATCGATCAGCAGTCTGCACCGGCAACCGCTACAGCAGAGCCTGCGGCGACCACGGAAGAGCCTGCCACCTGATCAGGAACGGACGTACAATTGAAAATGCAGGAAGGGCGCCATCGGCGCCCTTTCTTATTCCTGAATAGGCACACCCGGCAAATGCTTGGCCGACCGGATCGTGAGCGATGTCTTCACGCTGGCGACATTGGGGGCGGCGGTCAGCTGGCTCGTCAAGAAGCTTTGAAATTGCTGAAGGTCCCTGGCGACGACCTTGAGGATAAAATCGATTTCGCCGTTAAGCATATAGCATTCGCGGACTTCGGGTAATTTTTGCACATGCTCTTCGAAGGCCTGCAGATCCGCCTCGGCCTGGCTCTTCAGGCTGACCATGGCGAAAACCGTGATGGTATATCCCATTTTCGCCGGATTGATGGCAGCATGATAGGAGTTGATCACCCCTTCATCTTCGAGCGCCCGCATCCGCCGGAGGCAGGGTGGAGCAGTCAATCCCACGCTGTTGGCGAGTTCGACGTTGGTAATCCGCCCGTCATCCTGCAAGCGCTGCAGGATTTTCAGGTCGATTTCGTCTAGGTTGGTATCAGCCATGGCAATGTAATATCCGTTCGCGAATCATTATATCGTTATAATATAATAAGTCGGCCAAGCAATGCTATCTCCTTTGTCCCACATTGTGACGAGACATTTTCCCCGCTTTCAGTTGTCACCGGAAAGGGTTATCACCCGATTAACAATTGGATAGACCAATTATTCTCGGGACCTGAATATTGCGCTTCGATGACCGTCTGACAACCGTGCTCAAGGGGAGCCTGCCAGAAGGCAAGGGCGCAGCCACGCAATGGCGGCAGGTCGTCGATCTGTTGGCGCAAAAACCCGGCGACCTCGGCAACCACGACGTGCAGGCCGGTCTCATGCGCCTGCGGGATCTGCACGACCGGGTGCCCGAAACAGAGCGGGTGGCGGCGGTCCAGTCGCTGAATGGACGGCTGCGGTCCGCACCTTTGCTCGTATATCTGACCGCTGATACGGATGCGGTCTGCGATGCGGCAATATCCGCCGCAGACTTAAGCGCGGACATCTGTGCCGATGCGTTCCCGAGATTATCGCCTCGGGCGCAAAATAGGTTACAGGCGAAGGGGTTTGCCCTTCCGGATACCGAGGAGGCCGAGCCGATGCCGAAAATCGGCTCGCGCGCATTGCCTTCCGAACCGCCAGATACAGCGGAACCGTCGATCGAGCTCCCGGCCGAACAGCCCGCCTCGTCCGAAGAAACTGTGGCAGAATCCCAGATCAGCGCGCTGGTCGAAAAGATCGCGGACTATCAGAAAAATCGCCCGGCAGACACCAGACGGGAAGCCAGCCGCGAGGACGGCGACCGGAGCTTCTTTGTCGAATCGCTAGAGACCATTCGCTTCGAAACCGACGAAACCGGCACGGTCAACTGGACCGAAGGACCACCAAGGGGGGCAATAGTGGGTGTGTCTATAGCCCAGCCCGCCTTTGATGATGGTCCAGGCCCTGACGCTTATGGCGCAGCGGCCTTTCGCCAGCGGATGCCGATGGAAAATGCGCGGATGCGGCTTTGCGGCGCCGCCATTGTCGCCGGTGCATGGCGGATGAGCGCGATTCCCTATTTCAGCGAGGAGACGGGACGGTTCGAGGGGTATCGCGGCATCATGCGCCGCCCCAACATGGCCGAGGATGCCGCCCACAGTGGCATCGACGTTCAGCGCCGCGAGCAGCTGCAGCAACTGATCCATGAGCTGCGCACGCCCTTGAACGCGGTGATCGGTTTCAGCGAGATTATCGAGCAACAGCTGTTTGGCCCGGCTTCCTATGAATATCGCTCCTTGGCGCGCAATATCATGGACGAGGCGCGCCGGTTGCTGGCGGGTTTCGAGGATCTCGACATTGCCGTGAAGGTTGATTCGGGTCAGCTGCCGGAATCGAACGGGACAACCAAGGCCGACTGGCTGTTCGAGCGGATGATGCAGCGGTTGCAGGGCCTGACTCAGAGCAACGTGGTGGAGTTGAACATCAGCAAGGCGGAGCCGGTTCGGCCATTCGCACTCGACGGCGAATCCGTCGAACGGATCTTTGCCCGGCTGCTGTCGGCGGCGATTATTTCCTGCGAGAAGGGCGAGACGCTGAAGGGCGAATTGCGTACCCGCATAGGGGTGCAGCCCGCCAACCGCTTTATATTGTCCCGGCCATCACGGACGAAGGGCATTGATGAAACTGTCCTGCTCGATCCATCCCAGGGAATTGACGGAGAAGGGGGCGAATCGTCATTGCTAGGACTTGGTTTCTCGCTCCGCCTGGTGCGAAATCTGGCCCAGGCTGCCGGCGGTTCGCTGACGATAAGCCCCGAAAACATTGCCTTGACCCTTCCTGCGGCCGCGACTAGCAAAATCGTCATCCGGGAATCGGAATAGGCGATCGGTTCCGGGGCCCGGTCTTCGGGAGAATGCCCGGACAACGGAGGCTACCGAGATTTCTGCACAACACTCCAAGCCGATTCAATCGCCAAGACCCGAACGCAAGGTTCGCTGGCCGGAACGGTTCGGCAAGCGGTTCCTGCTGTCGGTGGACACCGAAGAGGAATTTGACTGGAACGCGCCTTTCCAGCGCAGCGGTCACACGACCATTTCTGTTCACAAACTGGTACGGTTTCAGCAGTTCGTCGAGAAATACGGAATAAGCCCGGCCTATTTTGTCGACTATTCTATTATCGACAATGACGAGGCTGCTGCGTTTCTGCGTTCCGTTGCCGAAAACGGCACCGCCGAAGTCGGGGTTCATCTTCATCCCTGGATCAATCCGCCATTTGATGAACAGGTCAATGTCTACAACAGTTTCGCGGGAAACCTGCCCAGAGAACTGGAAGAGGCAAAGCTGGTGGGGTTGCGGGATGCGATCCGCGAGAAAACTGGCTTCAATCCAACGATCTACCGCGCCGGCCGATACGGGATCGGGCCGCATACGATCGATATTCTCCGCAAGCACGGGTTCGTGATGGACAGCAGCATCCGCCCGCGGTTTGACTATAGCGGGCAAGGGGGGCCGGATTTTCTAGCGCTGGATTCCGAGCCGTTCTGGTGGGATGACGACAAGGCGCTGGTCGAAATACCCCTGACCACGGTCTATTCCGGCCTTCTTCGGAAGCAACCGGGGCTGCCGGCTCGAATCATGAACAGGTCACCCTTGGCGAATGCGCTGTTGTCCCGAAGCAAGATGCTCGAACGCATCCCGCTGACCCCGGAAGGGGTGTCCGCGCGCGAGACGAAGGAGGCGATCGATGTGGCGCTGGACGACGATTTGCGCTTGCTGGTTTTTTCTTTCCACTCTCCCTCGCTGGCTGCCGGTCATACGCCCTACGTCCAGACGAAGGACGATCTCGACCATTTTTACGATTGGTGGCGCGAGGTTCTGGACCATCTGGCGGTCCGCAACGTGAAGCCGATCGCTGTGCCCGAATTGGTGGCCGCAACGAAAGGCGGATAGCCGATCTTGCGCCCAGCCGGTGAAAATTGATGATCGTTCTTGCCAAAGCGCAACGGCTTCCGCTATCGGACCATCGTAATGAGATCTGCCTGAACAAAGCTGCTCATGCGGGCCTGTAGCTCAGTTGGTTAGAGCTGGCCGCTCATAACGGCTAGGTCGGGGGTTCGAGTCCCTCCGGGCCCACCATTTTCTTCCAGCACAAGAAATATCCTGTCTTTTCGCGGCAGTGAAAAGAAGCATGAAAAACCCTTTGCTTTTAGCATAAGCACAGCCTAGGGGAGGCGCGCGTCGGGGAGTGGCGCAGCCTGGTAGCGCACCTGTTTTGGGTACAGGGGGTCGCAAGTTCGAATCTTGTCTCCCCGACCATTTTACATTTTCGGTTTTTCTACGGATACCGGAAGGGACCTCGCAAACATATTGTGACCCATCCCACTACGGACGGAGCGCCGTCCACTGGCCGCGCATCAAATGTCTAAAGGGACCGTAATGCGGGCCCTGCGAAACTCGACGTTTACCTCCGTGATGGCCTGATCAAGCGCTTTGCTTTTTTCTCTCGCGCGATCATCCGATCCTTCGCGATGACGCGATGAAGTGGCTTCTCGCCTGCCGTCATCGGTAATGCATGACGATCGACAAGCGCGTCCTCGCCCCGTCAAAAATGTTGCCATTCTGCGAAAAACTGACTGAATTTGAACAAAAATTTTCAAAATTAACATTAAGCAATTGTGGCAGGGAGTGAATGTAGTAGCTGAATATTCCTGTTCGATTTTATGGTTCACCCACTGTGTTCCGGACTGTCAATTCCCTCTTGAGACGAAGAGAGCTTTAGCCCCAATGAGCAGCAGCTGCCTTGCAGAACATTTTGGAAATTATATTGCGCTGACCGATGGCGAAACGGCGGTGCTCGAAGATATTGAAAGCACCCCAGAGAATTTGAGCGTCGATACGATAATCACGGATCAGGATGAACGGACCAATGATCTTTTTATTGTCCGGAGCGGACACTTGATATCCTATCGCTATTACGGCAATGGCGAGCGCCAGATCATACAGATTTACTTTCCCGGAGACATTATTGGCACCGCCTCGCTCGCTACCGGCAATGCGACATCGGTGGTGCGGGCAATCACGGATGTCAGCCTGTGCCGTTTGCCCAGGGAGCGGCTGGGGGTGATCTTTCAGGAGCAGCCGCGTCTGGCCGCGCTCCTGTTTGCGCTGAGCGGCCTCAACAACCTTGATCTCGTCGATCGCCTATGTGCCAACGGGCATACGAACGGAAAAGGGAGGCTGGCACATCTGTTTCTGTCGCTCCTTACCCGCGTCAGGCTGGGCAGTGACCAGAACAAGATGGCGATCCTCTTGCCCCTTACCCAGATCGATTATTCGGACGTGGCAGGGCTTTCCCATATTCATGTCAATCGCCTGATAAAGGAAATGACGGCCAGCGGATTGATCAGCGTGACTCGAAACCGGGTCGAAATTAATGACGAGACCGGTCTGAGCGAACTGACGCAGTTCGAAAACCGGTTCGAGCGAATCGATTCCAGCTGGTTTCCTGTCGCTTCGGATGCGGCCTAGCCAATATTCGTCGCCAACCGGCTATTCAACCGTCAAAGGCTTGCCTGGCTTCTGACCGGCGGCCCATGACATCAAGCCGGCAAAACGGTTTTCGGCGATGCGCAGGCCATTTATTCGCGCGTTGGCTTTATCCAGAATCAGGGCCCGCTCGTCTGCCGCAAGTTCGGTCAGGGCGAGCACTTCCGGATGAATATAGCTTTTCCGACATATGGCGGGCGTGTTGCGCAGAACCTTCGCGCCCGCTTCACACGCTATTTTGATCGTCGGCTTCTCGCTCTGTCGGATCGCTTCCATCGCGGCGACACTTCCGTGCCATGTGCGAAACATCTTGGCGCTCACGCTATCCAAACCGGAAACCTGTTTGAGCCACTCGTTCACATCGCCGCTGTTGAGCGAATGCACTTCGCCGTCGATACCGATGTACTGGAACAGCCGTTTCCCCGGAAGATCGTCGATGACTTCGAGTATTTTTTGCAGGCGCGTATCCCTGAGGCTGCATTGGACACGCTTGCCGCCCTTGGCCCGATACCGCAGCCTCAACTGGCCGTCTTCGTACCGGACGTTTTTCATATCGAGCGTGGTGGCTCCCTTGCTTGCCTTGGACCTGCCGCCGATGCGAATGGCGGTGCCATCAATGAGCCGCACCAGAGCGGCTATGGCGACTTCCTTGCCGAAGATATTGGCTTTGCCCCTGGTGTTGAGCAAAGCCCCGACCCTGCGCCTGATCCGGGGCAATACCCGAGCAAATTCCGCGAGCTGATCAAATTTCTGCTGATCCCGGAACATTCGCCAATCATCATGATAGCGATATTGCTTCCGTGAGGCACTGTCCATTCCTGTGGCCTGGATGTGACCATTGGCTCGCGCGCAGATCCAGACGTCGGTATAGGCGGGCGGCAGGCCCAACCTGATTACGCGCGCCCGTTCGGCGCCGTCGGTCAGCACCGTTTTGTCGGGGAGAATATACTGAAATCCCTTGCCGCGCCTGACCCGCGAGATGCCCGGTTCCTGGTCAGACACATATATCAGTTTGGCGATGGTGGGGCGAACCGCCTGCTTGCTAGGCAACGTCAAAATAATCTTCCTCGTGCAGCCATTCCGCATAGCTCGCAACCAGCGGCCTCTGCTCGGGGCAGGGCAGTTCGCCGAGTTTTCTCACGGCGGCATCCAGTCGTTCCGGCAACCCGTCCGGATCACCGAACGCCTCGAGACAGAAACTGGTCCAGATTTGCTGCCCGCGTTCCGGTTGGACTTCGCTCAATTCGATCTGGCAACCGGACGACCCGGTTTCTCCATCGGAGAGGATCTGGCCCTGTTTGTCCAGATACGCCAGCCAGCGGGTCTTGGCGATCGTTAGCTGTGGGCCCGGGTCCAGGGACGATCTGCCAAGAACATGTTTCACCCAGATTTCGCATCGTTCCTCACCGGCGAATGGCGCTGCCATCGACTGCTGTTGAACGAGCGACTTTATCTCGATTTTGCCCCCGTCCCGTCGTTTCAGATTGAGAGATCCGGTGTCGGTGGGAAGGTAGATATCAGCCCGCTCGCTTGCTTGAGCGAGCGGAATGCCCTTTTCTTCGAGCCATGCACGCAGGATGGCGGTCTGCCGGTTTGGCCACCAGAAGCGGAGTTCTGCGGTCAGCGATTGCGCGGCGCGACTAGTTTCCGACAATGGAGCCGCCATCGCCGTGAAGCGCCTGTTGCAACCGGCCGCTTGCGGCATCGCTCACGGGAAACCGCGATTGATTTTCTTCGATACTCATCAACTATATCCTCTTCTCTGCGTAAACGCCGGAGTGCGGCGCAGGTTGCGCGGCTGCGAAAATCAATCGGCGGCAGGAACCGGCGGCTCTTCCGGGGGTTGATCGTCGAGCACCAAGGAGGAGCTTGCGATGACCAAGGAACGTGAAACGGAAAATGACGAAGAGGGCAAGCCCGGCTATTTGGCTTATGACACACCGGTGGATATCATCCGGGATGATACGCTGGATCAGGAGCAAAAAAGAACGCTGCTCGAAAGCTGGAAGATGGACCTAGATAGCCGCCTCTATGCCGAATCCGAAGGAATGAGCAGCTCTGAGCCGATCTCTGCTTCGCAGGAAGCGCATCTGGCCGAGCAGGAAAGTCTGCTCAGCCAGATCATCGAATTGCTGGATCCGCCACAATAGGTCGGGGGAGGGTCGCGCGAGAAGGAAATTCGTGTGATCACCGAAGAGCAGCAGGCGAAATACTTTCGCGCCGGCTGTTTCTTCTTCGCCCAGAGAATCGCCTCGCAACCAATTTCGATGCAGGGCGTTCAGTCAAATATCTCGCTAAGGAGTTTATCCATGTTACGTTACGCTATCATTTTCCTTGTCATCGCCATCATCGCTGCCGCTCTTGGCTTTGGCGGAATCGCCGGGGCTTCGGCCGGGATTGCCAAGATCGTCTTCTACATATTCCTGGCGTTGCTTGCGGTCAGTCTGGTTTCACATCTTTTGCGCAAGACGTGACGCGCGCGGTTCGGGTAGCTGACTGATGGCCTCCCGGGCTTACTGGAAGGGGCAGTTGAGGATCGCGCTGGTATCCATTCCAGTCGAGATATACGCGGCGACAAAAAGCGGCGCGCAGATATCGTTCCGACAGATTCATGAACCTTCCGGCAAGCGCATAAAATACGAAAAGACGGTGCCTGGCATCGGCCCGGTTGACCGCGACGAAATCATCAAGGGGTTTGAATATGAAAAGGACAGCTATGTCCTTCTCGACCAGGATGAGATCGACGCGGTCAAGCTGGAAAGCAAGAAAACCTTGCTGCTGACCCAGTTCGTCGATGCTACCGACATCGACGTTTTATATTATGAAAAGCCCTACTACGTGGTGCCGGCCGATGAACTGGCCGAAGAAGCCTATGTGGTGCTTCGGGACGCCCTCAGAAAAACGAAGAAGGTGGGCGTCGGGCAGCTTGCCGTCCGGGGACAGGAGCATGTCGTGAGCCTGAAGCCGTGCGGCAACGGAATGGTGTTGGAAACACTCCGTTATGCGGACGAGGTCAAAAAGGCCCATGGCTATTTCGAGGGTCTCGGAGACATCAAGCCGGACAAGGAACTCCAGACTCTTGCCGAAAAGCTGATCGAGGACAAGACCGCCGCGTTCGATCCCGGGGAATATCACGACCGTTACGTTGACGCCCTGAAGGCGCTGATTGCCAAGAAGCGCAAGTCCGGCGGCAAGAAAATACTGGAGGATGTCGAAGAGGGGGCAGAAGCGGGCGGCAACGTCATTGACCTCATGGCTGCTCTCAAGAAATCCGTCGACGGTGACGGTGCTGGCAAGAAGCGCAAATCGAAATGATCGATGGCCAAGAAATCCGATCTCCTCGAACAATATAATCAGAAGCGTGATTTCACCAAGACGCGCGAGCCCGCCGGGACGGTTGCCGCGGGACAGGGAAATCGCTTCCTCGTCCAGAAGCATGCCGCGACGAGGTTGCACTATGATTTGCGGCTGGAACAGGGCGGCGTGCTCAAAAGCTGGGCGGTGACCAAGGGACCGAGCCTCGATCCTGATGACAAGCGGCTGGCCGTCCGCACTGAAGACCACCCGATGTCCTATGCGCAATTCGAAGGGTCGATCCCCAAGGGCGAATATGGCGGGGGTACTGTCATGCTGTGGGATTCCGGCATCTGGTATCCAGTCGAAGGCAAGAGCGCCAGCGATCTCGAACAAGGCCATCTGCATTTCATCCTCGAAGGCGAGCGGATGAGGGGAGAATGGCTGCTCGTTCGAATGAAAGGAAAGGCCAAGGAAAAACGGGAGAACTGGCTGCTCCGCAAGATTGAAGATGATCATGCAGGGGGCAGCGATGATCTGGTGGTGCGCGCCCTGACAAGCGTGAAAACCGGGCGAACGATGGCGCAGATTGCCGCAGACGACGAGAGCGCTTCCTTGCCCCTAGACGAGACGGGGCAGCTGTCTCAGGCGATCCTAGCCCAGGAGGACAGGAAGGAGCCGAAAACGAGCAAAGCCACTCGCAGGAAAAAGCCCCGCTCCTTTTCCGCGCCCCGGTTTCGCAAGCCCCAGCTGGCCACCCTTGTCGGCGATGTCCCGACCGGCAATGACTGGCTCCACGAGATCAAATATGATGGCTATCGATGCCTTCTGGCTGTCGCCGGTTCCGATGCACGCATATACACCCGCTCCGGCAAGGACTGGAGTGAGCGGTTTCCGGAAATCCTGGAAGCTGCCGGCAGGCTCGATCTGTCGTCGGCGCTGATTGACGGGGAAATCGTCAAGCTCGATGGCAGTGGCAATCCGAACTTTTCGGAATTGCAGACCGCCCTGAAGCACGACACCGGCGGGGTCACACTCTTTGCCTTCGATCTGCTCGAAAGCGACGGCGAAGATCTCGCCGCCCTCACGACGATCGAGCGCAAGGACCGGCTCGCGAGCCTTGTGGCGGGCGGCGGCAGCACGATCCGGATGGCCGACCATATTTTCGGTGCTGGCGAGAAACTATACGAGGCGATGTGCAAGGCGGGGCAGGAAGGCATTATATCCAAGCGCGCCGATTCGCCCTATCGGGGCAGGCGTACGCGTAACTGGCTGAAGATCAAATGTACCCGACGGCAGGAGTTCGTGATCATCGGATGGCGAAGCTCAGACAAGGCCGGGAGGCCGTTCGCATCGTTGTTGCTCGGGCAGAATGAAGGAGGGCAACTGGTCTACAAGGGCCGCGTGGGCACCGGCTTTGGCGACGAGATGTTGGAGGAACTGGCGGGCAAGATGGATCGTCTTGCACGCAAGACAGCGCCCGCCGATGTGCCCAAGGCCGAAAGTCGCGATGCCAACTGGGTTACGCCGACGCTGGTGGCGGAAATTGCCTTTTCCGAGTTCACCGGCGAGGGCCGGGTGCGCCACGGCAGTTTTGTGGGGCTGCGCAGCGACAAGCCAGCGAGCGAGGTGCGACCGGAGCGGTCGATGCCCCACCAATCCAGCAGAAAGGACAAGTCCGGCATCAAAATCTCAAGCCGCGATCGGGTGATATTTCCCGATGCCGGCGCCACCAAGGGGGACCTCGCCGACTATTACGAGAATGTCGGCGCGCTGATGTTGCCATGGATCGCGCATCGTCCCGTTAGCCTTGTGCGTTGCCCGCAGGGCCGCGCCAAGAAATGCTTCTTCCAGAAACACGACGCCGGCAGCTTTGGCGACCAGGTGAAAAATGTGCCGATCACGGAAAAGGACGGGGGAGCCGAGGATTATCTCTACATCGAGAGCATCGGTGGTCTATTGGCGTGCGTCCAGATGGGAACCATAGAATTTCATGATTGGGGTTCCCAGATTGCTGCACTGGAGCGGCCGGACCGCATGGTGTTTGACCTTGATCCCGACGAGGAGATCGATTTTGCCGCAGTGCGAAAGGCGGCGAGTGATATCGGGCAAGCGCTGGCCGATATTGGCCTGGCAAGCTTCCCGATGCTCTCCGGCGGGAAGGGCATTCATGTTGTGGTTCCGCTGGAACCCGAGGCTGAATGGCCGGAAGTCAAGGATTTCGCGCGACGATTCTCGACCGCTCTCGCGCAGACAGAGCCGGACCGGTTCACGGCGACGATGTCCAAGGACAAGCGCAAGGGAAAAATTTTTATCGACTGGCTGCGAAACCAGCGCGGTGCGACGTCGGTGGTTCCCTATTCCGCTCGAGCCCGGGAGGGGGCCCCGGTCGCCGCGCCCGTCAGCTGGGACAAGCTCGGTGAATTTGACAAGGGCGGTTATTTCACGATTGCCGATGCGGCGACATTGATCGAACGATCAAACCAGAAAGATCTCAGGCAATGGGGCAAGGTGAAGCAAAAACTGCCGGACCTGTGAATTGGCCGGTTGGCCAGCATTTGGGTTGGCTTGCCCTCCCAGTAACAGCGCTAGCTGCCGCGCGCGACGATCTTTCGCCAGAGCCGATAGCCCTTGTACAGCAGAACAAGGCTCAGCAGCAGCAGGCCGAGCGCGATGATCAGGGCGGCGACCGGATTGGCGAAGGCCAGAAACAGCAGTCCCCCCGTTGCAACATCTTCGCCGGTGGAAACCAGCGCGTTGCTGACCGGTTCCGGGCTGGTGTTCACGAGGGCGCGCGCACCAGTCTTTGCACCATGGCTGATCAACGCTGCGCCGCCGCCGAGCAGAAAAACAATGACCTGCCAGGCGGGATCGCCGGCATCGACCACGGCAAGCGCCAGCAGCGCGCCGCCCAGCGGCCGGATCGCGGTGTGGAGCGTATCCCACAGGCTATCGAGCCAGAGAATCTTGTCCGCAAAAAATTCGGCGATAGCCCCTAGTGCACTGATTCCCAGCACCCACGGATTGGCGAGACTATCCAGCGCCTGAAGATTTTCCGGCAGGCTGATCCAGTCCAGCCGCATGGCGAGCCCGGTGACGAATATCGTCAAATACAGACGCCAGCCCGATATCAGGCTGATACTCCCCGCCAGACCCAGTAGCTCAACAATGCCCATGCGAGAAGTCTGCCATGGGTGCAATGTTTTGGCAAACGACTTCCGGCGATGGTCGTCGGCTCAAAAGACTTTGCAATGATGTCCGTTTGCTGTTCATATGAAAATATGATCGAACAGGAACCCAACCGCCAACCGCCCGTGCTCGACGCAATTACCGGCGAGCCCATGCCAAAGCCGATACCGGCGTCGACGCTCGTAATCTTTCGCGACCAGCCTGGCAGCACGGCGCCCGACCTGCTCATGGTCGAACGGTCTGCAAAGATGGTCTTTGCGGCAGGCGCCGCGGTGTTTCCCGGCGGCCGGATCGATGATGCGGATTTCGACTATGCCAGGACGCTGGGGCATGACGATGTTGAGGAATATGGCGCGCGCATAGCGGCCGTGCGGGAATCGATCGAGGAAACCGGGATTGCGGTGGCGGTCGAGGGCGATCTGAACGCCCGCCGCGTTTCCGAAGCACGGCAAGCGCTGCACCAGGGCATCAATCTCGCCGACATCTGCAACCAGTTCGACTGGCAACTGGAGCTTGAGAAGCTGATACCCTTCTCCCGCTGGTGCCCGCCGTTCGCGGAAAAGCGCGTGTTCGACACCCGCTTCTACATGATCTCGCATGATGACCACCAGGCGCAGGCGACGGTCGACGAGACCGAGAATTACAACCTGTTCTGGGGCAATGCGCAGTCGGTCCTTGATCGCGCCGAGGCGGGGGAGGTGAAGATCATCTTCCCGACCAAGCGCAACCTCGAGCGCCTGGCCCAGTTCACGTCGTTCGACGAGGCCGTCGCGCATGTGCAGCAACATCCCTGCGTGATGGTATCGCCGAATATCGAGAAGCGCGCTGATGGCGTGCATCTCTGCATCCCGGAGGGCATCGGCTATCCCATAACATCGGAGCCGATGGACGCGGTCCAGAGGGGGTTCGGAAAATAGAAAACAGTGGCGCGCATGGCGGGATAGGAACCTGACAACAGCGGACGTTTTTATTTTCCGTGACCTTTGTGCCTGCGACGCAGATTTCCGACCTTTTCCAGCGACCAGCCAAGGGCCGAGTGTGACCTTTCATTTTTCGTTACCCGCTCGAATGAGACAGGCAGCCGCTCGCCCCGCCGTCTTATTCAAAATATCAAAGAGCCTGTCCTGACCGCGGCAAGGACCGTGCGAGACAATAAGCCATGGCTGCTGGTGTAGGACAGCATTTTTTCGCCGATGGATTGGGTGATTGTCGCGGCTGTCGCAAACAGGAAAATGGTGCGCCCGGCAGGACTCGAACCTGCTGCCTCAAGATTAGAAGTCTCGCGCTCTATCCAGATGAGCTACGGGCGCATGATTGCATGGGCTTTAGCGGTCTTTTGACCGGCTGCAAACCGTGATATGTGCCGTGCGCCATAATTGTTGAAATGTTTTGCGCGCCGGCTAAGGTCGGACAATGACCGATAGCCCGATCCAGCGGACAACCGCTTCCAGCCAGGCCGGGCACAGGTTCCGCTATTATGATTTCGTGATGGCCGCCTTTGTCACGATATTGCTGCTGTCCAATGTCATCGGCGCCGCCAAGCCCACCTTCATAATGATCAGCGGCGAGCAGTGGATTTACGGAGCCGGCATATTATTCTTCCCCCTCGGCTATGTGATCGGCGACGTGCTGACCGAGGTCTATGGCTACGCGCGCGCCCGACGCGTCATCTGGGCGGGCTTTGCGGCATTGCTGTTCATGGCGCTGATGAGCTGGGTGGTGGTGTCGCTGCCACCGGCGGACGGCTGGGAAGGGCAGGCGGCCTATGAGAGCGTGTTCGGTCAGGTGCCCCGTATCGTCGCAGCGTCAATCGTTGCCTTCTGGGCTGGCGAATTCGTCAACAGCTATGTCATGGCGCGGATGAAGGTCTGGACGAAGGGCAAAGCACTGTGGAGCCGTACCATCGGGTCGACGGTCGTCGGGCAGGGGGTGGACAGCCTGATCTTCTATCCACTCGCCTTTCTCGGCGTCTGGGAAAGCTCTGCGGTAATCACGGTCATGGTGACCAACTGGCTCCTGAAAGTGCTCTGGGAAGTGGTGCTGACGCCGGTGACCTATGCGGTGGTTGGCTGGCTGAAACGGCGGGAAGGGATTGACGTCTACGACGACGACACCGATTTCACGCCGTTCAGCACATCGACCTGACCTATCGCAAAACGCCCATCTTTTCGGTCTGCTGTGCAATCAGCAGCCACACGACCGCGAAAATCACGATCAGTCCCGGCATCAGCCAGCCCGCGGCCGCCATTTGTTCCGTATAGCCGTCGAGGATGAAATAGCCGCTGAACTGGACGATCACGGCGAGCAACGAGACCAGAAACAGTCGTACTGCGATCCGCTTTTTCAACAACCAGCACACCGATGCCACAAAACCGGAAAAAACGGCGATCGCGAAGGCAGCCGTGAACCATATCGGTTGCGCAGCCAGCAGATCCTGCTGCATTTCCGGCAGCGCGGCGAAATCTTCTGCGCTCATCATCACCTGACCAAAATAGGCCGATAGTCCGATCCCGTTCCACAGCAGGGCAATCACCCCGACAATCCAGAACCAGATGGGCGGTTTTGCCTGATCCATCATCTTCATTCTCCCTCTCCGTTTCGGCTAATTTTGAGGTCGGAACGGGCTGGTTGCAAGCGAAACCGGACGTTGATCGATTCCGACGATCAGTCTGTTGTAAAAAAGCAATTGGATCGATCATGCTGTTGCTGGCAACCGGCCGTCAACCATAACCAAAAGGAGCCAAATATGATTGGTAGAAATATCCCCCATGTTACCCTGAAAACCCGCGTACGGGACGAATCCGTCGATGGCGAGAATCCGTTCCGCTGGCAGGATGTCAACACCAAGGAGCTGTTCGCCGGCAAGCGCATTGCCGTATTCTCGCTGCCGGGAGCCTTCACCCCGACCTGCTCCAACGAGCAGTGCCCGGCATTCGAGCGTCTCTATGACGAGTTCAAGGCGCGCGGTGTTGACGAGGTCTATTGCATCTCGGTCAACGACGCGTTCGTCATGTACCAGTGGGGCAAGTCGCTGGGCCTGGAAAAGATCAAGCTGCTGCCGGACGGATCGGGCGACTTTACGCGCCGGATGGGCATGCTGATCAAGAAAAACCATCTCGGTTTCGGCGACCGCAGCTGGCGCTATTCGATGATTGCCGATGACGGCGTTGTCAGCGCCTGGTTCGAAGAGCCGGGTATCAACGACGAGGGTGTCGACAATGATCCCTATGTCGAATCGACCCCCGAAAATCTGCTGAACTGGCTGGACGAAAACGAAGCCGCCCGCAAAGCCGCCTAGAAAATCCCTGTCCCCCCCGAGGA
Source organism: Parasphingorhabdus sp. (assembly GCF_036964565.1). Taxonomy (GTDB): domain Bacteria; phylum Pseudomonadota; class Alphaproteobacteria; order Sphingomonadales; family Sphingomonadaceae; genus Parasphingorhabdus. Next base: position 390,788 of record NZ_JBALTN010000002.1, read on the forward strand.
AACCGCGAGCAAGAAATTGCTCGCGGTTTTTTTCTTGCGCGATAGAGTGGCGCGATGGAGCGCCTCAACAAACCCATCATCATGACGGCGCAAATGGGCAAGGCGGATTTTGCCTGGGCCGACGCTTTGCGGAGGCGCTATTTCCCGCCGGAACGGAACCAGATCAGTGCCCATGTCACCCTGTTCCACCATCTGCCGCCGCAGGCGCTGGACGAGATCAGGGCGGCGGTGGTCGTGCTCACGGCAGAGCTGCCGAAGCCGGCCGCGACGCTATCGGGCCTGATCCATCTCGGGCGCGGCGTCGCCTACCAGTTGCACGCTCCGGATTTGCTCGAGTTGAGGATGGACCTCGCGGACCGTTTTGCCGGTTTGCTGACCGCCCAGGATCAACAGAAGCCGCGGCTGCATGTCACGGTTCAGAACAAGGTCGTTCCGGCCGAGGCGAAGCGGCTGCTCGACGAACTCAACAGCACGTTCGAGCCGCGTCCCTTCACCATCCATGGCATCGGACTGCATTATTATCTCGACGGGCCCTGGCAGGACATCGGCGTCTGGCCATTCCGGGGGCGCTAGATGCTGTTTCCGCGGGTTGGCTATCCAGAACCGGAACGGCAGGGGCCTTGGTTTTCCCTTCTCCCGCGAGGGAGAAGGATACAGAGCCTTATGAGCGCAGCGAATTAGGCGGCGTTGGATGAGGGTGTTCTGTCCTCTGAAGCGCAGTACACCCTCATCCAGCTACGACTAGGCAGCAAGCTGCCAAGTCTCCTCATCCTTCTCCCTCACGGGAGAAGGGAGCGGGATTGGCGTCAGAGCTTGCTAGCGCGAACCCCATCGGGCGTGCCAACGCTTCCAGCTCAGTAAAAGCGGCGCTAGTGGATGCCGACTTCCTTGATCGGAATCTCGGTGTTGACCAGTTCGTCCTTGTCCAGATTGAGTCCCTCGACGACCGCCTTGCGGCCCTGGACATAATCCTTGGTGGCGTTGACGCAGTCCAGCGCCACAACCTTGCCATCGCGATAATAGATGACCGAGAATTTGCGGGAAGCGGGATCGCCGCGCACGACATAGCTGTCATGGCCGGTCGACAGGCCGACGGTTTGCAGCTTCAGATCATATTGGTTCGACCAGAACCAGGGGACCGCGTCATATTCGGCATCTTCGCCCAATATGTCCATTGCAGCGACCTTCGCCTGATCATTGGCATTTTGCACTGACTCGAGCCGGATCATCGCGCCTTCGGCAAAGGCATTGCTGTGGGCAGCACAATCGCCAATCGCATAGACATCTTCCAGGCTGGTGCGGCAATGCTGGTCGACGTCGACGCCGTTGCCCGTCGCTGCGCCTGCCGCCACCAGCGGTCCGGTTTCCGGAATAATCCCGATCCCGACCACGAACATGTCCGCTTCCAGCCGGCGACCGTCGCCCAGCAAGACGGCGGATGCGATGCCGTCTTCACCGGTTTCGAAACCGGCGACGGTGGCGTCCAGCTCGATGGTCACGCCGTGGCTCCGGTGCTCGGCCTCAAAAAAGCGGGAGAGCGCTTCGCCGGCCACCCGGGACAGCACCCGGTCGAGTGATTCGACGACGGTAATCTGCTTGCCCAGCTTGGTCAGCACGGCTGCCGCTTCCAGCCCGATATAGCCGCCGCCGACGACGACCACCTTGTTGACCGCGGGCAGGGCGGCCATGATCTTGTCGACATCGGCCCGCGAGCGGACGGCATGGATATTGCGCGCCTGGCTGCCCGGGCAATCGAGCATGCGGGGTGATCCGCCGGTCGCCCAGATCAGCTTGCCATAGCCGATTTCGTCGTCGGAGGCCAAGGTCACGGTCTTGCCGACCGGATCCAGTTTCGACACCCGGCGTCCGGTCAGCAGATCGATCTCGCGCTCGACCCAGAAGCTTTCCGGGCGCAGCAGGATGCGGTCAAACGGCTTTTCCCCGGCAAGATATTCCTTGGACAAGGGTGGCCGCTCATAGGGCGGGTATTTCTCGTTTCCCACCAGCCCGATCGTGCCTTCGAACTTCTTCTGGCGCAACGCGATCGCTGCCTGTGCACCGGCGTGGCCGGCGCCTACAATCAAGATGTCATAAAATGCGTTCATATCCGTCCCTTGGTGCCTGATACCGGCTTGGAAAGCGCTGTTAGCGCGGATCGCATCGGCCGTGCAAGGTTTAGCGTATTTTCTCGCTAGAGCTTGTTGACCGGACCCGGCGCTGTGACTATAGCGCCGCGGTCCAGACAGTGTTTCGAGCGGTCAAGTTGATCGCCGGAACCGGTTGGCGGAGTAGCTCAGGTGGTTAGAGCAGTGGAATCATAATCCATGTGTCGGGGGTTCGAGTCCCTCCTCCGCTACCAAATAATTGCTAATAAAAACAATGGTTTGATAGGATATGGGGTTAGGGTGGTCTTGCATCCCATGTTGCAATCGTGTTGCATCATGTTTCGCTGATTTCCGTCGTTTTCTGTTTAGTGTCGGCAGGTCCATGCAACATGGATGCAACATGGCGCATCAATCGTGGCTGGTCTGAGCAATGCATGTCCCATTCCCCTGATACCATGCCCACTGAGGGTCCTCAGCCTAATCGACCAATTTCATATTCATTCACGTCAACCTCACATCGTGCCGACCCAGCATCGTCAAGTTGGTGGGGAGCTAGAGTCCGCTTCGGGAACGGTCCCTATCACGCTGCTTTTGGCATAGCACAGCACGACGTAGCGGGTCCGCTTGCGGTGGACGACCGTGAGGCGCGAAAGACCGATTTTGGGTGGTAAGCGGTCATCGATTAACTCGGGCGCGGCATCTTCGTAACATGTTTACGAAAGTTGATCGCTGTCCCGGAAAATGCGCTAGTCAGAACGAAAGCGATTGGCAGATTTGGTTCGGCATCGGTCACGACTTTCGCATAGAAGCCTCGAGATTTTAGAAACTCTGCTGCGGCATTTGCGGCTCTTTCCGGATTGTCACTGACCAGTCCGATGCAGGAAGTCGCCCCCTCGAGCTTGTCTAAGACATCTTGAGGCGAAAAGTTTATGATAGTGCCATCCCACAAGATCGAACGCTGAATGCCACTGCTGTCCATCTGAAAGCGCTCACGCACTCCATGCGTAGCAAGCAATGCCACGAGGATATCTTTAGCCTCGGGCGAGGTGGCGGCGAAAATATGCGAGCCCTGATCTGGAAAAGGCAACGGGTTGCGCCCGTTTGCTGCAAGTATGCTCCATGCAATGAAAATTGCAGTAAAAATAGAGGCAATGACGATCAACCAAACCGGGATAAACATAGACCCTCGCCCTTTTTTAATATTATACCAGAATGCCAAAATGGTGGCAATTGAGTCGTTTGCCGACGTAGGAGCTCTACGCCCTAGTTTGCAGATTGCACGGCAGGAGATGGATGAGATGCACATCAACTGGCTGTTCGTGGTTGTCGTCCTTTTCAGTACGTCTTGCACGGATCAGCGCGAGCAAAACCCTGTCGAAGACACCGCCCAGTTTGAACGGGTGTCTGCCGACTTGGTCGCCCACGGCGAACGGGTTGCAGATGTTCTGGGTTGCACTGGTTGCCATGGTTCGAACCTGATAGGAGAGGATTGGAGCGAACCAGGATTCGTCAATCTATGGACCGCCAATCTGACGCGATCTGTTCCGCGCTATACGGATGCGGAGCTTGCAAAGATCATCCGGAGCGGAGCGCGCGCTGATCGCGAGTTATGGGAGATGCCATCCCAAATTTTCGCCCAGCTGTCCAAGGAGGACATGTCCGCCGTCATCGCCTTCTTGCGCAGTAAAACTGCCGAGGGCCCAGTGCATGATGAGCCAGTATTCGAGGAAGCTGCTCGGCTAGAAATTGCTTCTGGCACATACACGTCCTCAAGAGCCGAAGTGGCAGAAAAAGCGGCTATCTGGCCGCCAGACGCGGGTAAAGCGCACGCGCTCGGTCGGTATATTGTGAGGGCTACTTGCGCGGAATGTCATGGGCTGAATCTGAGAGGAGGACAGCCTTACCCAGAAGCAACCATGCGTCCCGACCTGAGGATAGTAGCCGCCTACGACATTGATCAATTCCGCCACCTGCTGCGCGACGGCAAGGCAATCGGTGAACGGGATGTCAGCTTAATGAGCGAAGTTGCCCTTGGCCGATACAAGCACTTTTCTGATGCCGAAATAGCGGCTGTTCATGGATACCTTCGTCGGGTTGCTCAGCTCGAGCCGTGATTTCCGCATTTTTGGGGCGAAAGCCGACCAGCCGCATGTATTTTCCATCTGATCAGCTTTTATGTCTGCAAGTGGGTGGGGAGCGGTCTTCTGTGGTGCCCTTGACTGGATCGCATTAAATCCATGTATTGCCAATCTTGGACAACTTGCGTGGGCCACTGAGTTATGCGACAATCCTAGTTCTTGGGAGAATAGCATTATGCGTCACCTTGTTCTATCAATCGCCTTGGCCGGAATGGCTGCGCCTGCACTCGCAGACGATGAGCCCGGCGAATACATTATTCCCGGCGACCTGTGTCAACAGCTAGCGATGGATACGGCGAAGCCGTTGGCCGGCAAATGGACCGCTACGAACAAGAACGGGGGAGGGACAGTCGGATCGCGAAACATCGGAATAATGGATGAAGATCAAGAGCCCGCGGAGTTTGAGTACGCCGGCAACGGTGTTCTCATCATGTTAGGGGACAATGATCAAGGGCCCCAGCGCATGGAATTAGCTCCCCAATCCGTAGCGGAAAACTTGCCGAACGATTTCAAGGTGCCTCACCAAGGCGATATCGTGGAAGTGGATGTGAATGACCTTTTGCCATGCGAATGGGGGAAAATGCCAGGCTTCGTTGGCGACCTCGATTTCGATTTGAATGGAATGGGTACCATGAACATGAAAGTCATTGTAAATTTCCCGAGTATGCAAATGGGTTTCGGCCTCTTACATTTCACTGGTGATATGATGGGTCGCGAGATCGCCGTAATTCGGCATTTTACGCTCACGCGCGACTGATTTTCGGTTGCCGATTCATTAAATGGATTGAGTACGTATCAGTTGGAGGCTCGACCTCAATCAATCAGTTGGTATCAGGCGGTCTCGCCGGAGTGAACTCGGTGGCAATTCGTGATCGTCTAGTTTCTTAAAGAACCGCGCACTATAATGTATCACCATTACAATGCGAAGTCCGCGAATGGGTCGCTTACCGACTGGCTTCTTTTATTTCAACAAGGTCGCGGCTTTACGTGGCAAACTCGCTGGCAAGCGGCCATTGCGAGACCACGTTGTTTATTTTAATCGTCAGTCAAACAGACGAATAGCATGGTGATGGCCGAAGCCATGGCATACATGAATGCCCCTTGCATCGAGCCTGTGCCGACCTGCGTTTGCCACATCTGGAAGAAGGCTGCGCCAAACGTCATGAAAAAACCAAACCAGACTAAAAGCGCCAACCCAGCAGCTATGACGCCGGCATGTTTCGCTGAATGGAACTCTTCGTTTGTTCCTTTTCGGACCTTGAATAGATCCAATCCACCTTTGATCCCAAAAAACGCCACAGCAAGTTCTCCAGTCAGGACAAGGCCTAACGCTGCCCATGCGAACACTGGATCGTTCAATTTGGGGAATATCGTATTGGCATAAACCTCATGGTCTGCTCCACCCATCACGTATACCAGAGCTCCATGTGCTGCTGAAAGATTGGCAACGTTTTGCAGCGCATAGAAAAGGGCATGAAGACCGATAAACAACACCAGTGTCGCCTTGACCAAACGCAGCATACCTCATCCCCCTGTAAGCCCGCATAAAGATAATGAGCGAAGCTGGCTAAGTCAAATCGCGCTACATCAGAACGACCGGATTTGGGGCGGAAGCGGAACGACAACTTTTGTGTCCGCAATGACCGCTGAATTTTATAGCGGACCTCAAGCCTCTCCAGCGTAGCCGCATGGACAGATTGAAGCGTAGGTGATAGTCTTCCTATGTCCTGTTTTGGACGATCGTTCGGGTCGCGCCGAACCACTCCGGTTCCAAGGTATGATCGCACATATTGATGCGCGATACCTATTGTTAAACTAGGGGGCTTTTATGAAATTAAAGATTTTAGCCGCAACTGTGATGATTGCGATGGCAATGAGTGCGCCGATTGTGGCGCAGGCTCAGACACCGTCATGGACCACAGAACAAATGGCGGTTTGGAAAGTCGTATCTGACTCATATGTTGATGAAGTTGCCAAAAATGGCAAATGGCCCGATGCATATGTTCATGATAACGTTGTGAGTTGGTCCGCTGAGTCTCCCATACCAAAAGGGAAAGCTTCCATGGAGAAATGGGCTCGCTTCAACGATAGCCAAAGTGAGACGCTGCAATACGAGATACACCCCGTCGCGATCGCGGTTACCGGTGATACCGCAGTTGTCCATTATACGGGCATGTTCGTTTCCCAGCGCGGCACCGATAAGCCAGAGACAGAAGTGAATGGAACAATCGAAACGCTAGTGCGCAGTGGAGGTCAGTGGAAGTTTCTGTCCCTCACCGGTTTTGATATGAAAAAGAAATGAAATGATCTGCACCCCGATTAAGCAGAATGATCGGGGTGCCAATTATCGATTGCGGTACATTATATATCCAAAATCCGATTTTGCGCTAAAAGCAGACAGCCTAACGGCCCAGTCCGAACGACCACAACTGGGGCGGTAGCTGACCAGTTGCATTTATTATTCATCTGATCAGTTCCAATGAACGAAACTGGGTGAAAGGGGAGCGTCTTATCGCAGTCGTACCCGACAAAACGACACTTCAGCGAAAGAGGGTTGGCGGCAATGTCACTTTTGTGAAAGCGCGATCTAGAGTTGCTGGAGATATTATGACACCGCATATAGGAATCTCATGGATCCGATCTCAGCGGCGTTCTTCATCAACTCGACATTGAGCCACGCTGCGATACTATCCGGAGAACTATTGGGGATAGGCCAACTATTCTCGCGACGGACTTGAAGAGCGGACTCGTCGTAGCTTTGAAGCAGCGTGCGCCAGCGATCATGCAGGTTTTGAATAACCAAGCGGACGTTTTCGGCATCCCCTGGCCAAGGTACATCGCTGGCCTCGATTGCAACGTTACCCTCCAGATGCGCAATCGCTTTTGTCCACCAGTAGCAAATGTGCCAAGTTGTCCAAGCTATCGAAGGCGGTCCCATTTCGTAGTTTTCGATCTCAGGCCAGTCCGGGCGCCATTCTCCGAAATTCGCCCGACGAACATGGATGCAGGTGGCGGCGGGTTCCCATAGGCATTCTTCGGTTGGGATCTTCTCGAGATGATACCAGGCTAACGCCCAAGCCATGTCAAACTGCTCAAGCAGCAGTGTGCGTGTCCTGCAATCGGTCAATTTTTCGTCCTCCAGTCCAATCACCACCGTTCAAACAACGATGTTCAGCAACCCGCGTGCGAGTAGGATCATCTGTAGTGAAGTTTGTAGGCAATGTCCGCTCTCGGGATTAGCGTCTATCGCCATCAATGGTCGATATTGGCGCGAGTACAGTCCGTGTGATGGGTCTGGCGGGCCGTATACCCCCAGCCGTCGCCCGCGGGCTATCAGCAAGGTGGCGGCTGTTCTGTCTCGGTATTAACCATGAACAATCTTGCAACTGCAGCGCGCCTATGCTTGGTGCGCGACAGTCGATTCGCACACACCCGTAGAGGCTTTCGATTAGGCCGGGGCAAACGGGACGCCCCTCCCGTCCCGGCCGTTTTATTTCGGTATCTGCCCTGAAGGGTCTTACAATTGTAATGTGGTTGTGCTCTGTTCCAGATAGTCGATTTTCCCAGTCCTTCAGGGGGTTTCGATTAGGCCGGGAGACGGGGGCATTCTCGCCCCGGCCGCTTCTTAAACCCGACGATCAGGCGGTGCGGAGAATTGCTCAAGCAGTTGGCGCACAAGGGAAGCGCACAAGACACACTTAGCGCGGGCGGGAGTACCAAGTCGCAAAAGGAAGCCGCTCAGGAGGCTGGTCTTTCCCGCCATCAACATACACTGCCGTTCGCATTTCCAACTTCCCCGCCGATGCGTTCGAGTGAAATTCGTTGAGTAAACCATTGAATAAAAATGAAAAATAAAATGGGTCCTACCTGTTCGATCTTTGTTCCTTATGCGCTGGGGGACCGCGTTTTTCAGGCCAGGCAGCCATCCCGAGTGATCGAATAGTTACAAGTTCCAGTTCCAGTCCAAAAAATTCTAACTATGCGATGGCCAACGGTATGGCTAAGCCTTGATCTGGCAAGGGGATTTCGATGCGGCTCGGCAGGGATGAAAATAAGCAGTTTGCAAAACCGCCAGGCAAACTCTGTCCGCATTGCTGATCCAGTATCTACGGACAGCCTCTCATAAATCTGCCATAGTATTTTTAAATAAATCACCGGAACGGTTTGTTTGCGAGGGAGAGAGGTTCATGCCACTTACTCGCCGCCCATCGACTAGGGTCAGGACTCATTAACTGAGCCAGAATATGACGATAGCTGCGATTGCGATGGCGGACATGAAGGTGTGTGCGCATCGGTCATAGCGGGTGTGGATACGCCTCCAGTCCTTGAGGCGCCCGAACATATTCTCGATTTTGTGGCGCCGCCGCTAGAGGGTTTTGTCGAAGCCGGCGGGTAATATCCGTCCCTTTCGTAGTGGAATGCATGGCGTGATGCCTTTGGCCTTCAGGGCGGCGCGATACTCGTCGCTGTCATAGCCTTTGTCCCCCAAGCATGCAGGTGGCATGATCTGGCAGCGCGGGATATGTGAGCTTTGCACCGATATGATCGCTCATCTGCCCTTCGCTTAAACACAGGACCAGCGGCTTGCCTACC
>NZ_JBALTN010000003.1:0-377660 GCF_036964565.1 Parasphingorhabdus sp.
CCTCCAGGACAAGTTCGTTCTGGGCGTGGTGGCGAGGCCGTGCCGTTAGCCTGACATAGCCCAGTTTCTTTAGCTCACGCCCCACGGTCGTTACATCGAGCGAGACCGCAAATTCGTAATGAAGCCACTGGACCAGATCGATCAGTCGCCAGCGAACGACGCCATGGATCGCCGGGATCGGACCGCGCTCGACCGTTTCAACAAGCGCTCGGCGCTGAGCATCATTGAGCAGCGACTGTCTTCCCGGTGCCTTGCCATCGAGCAGGGCGCTGGGACCCCGGGCGTTGAAGCGGACCGCCCAGTCGCGCACAATCTGCAAGCCCACCCCGCCGATCCGCGCCGCCGATGTCCGGCTGCCACCATCGTAAATCTCGGCCAATGCCAAAAGCCGCCGGGCCTGGTTCGCGCTTTTCGACTTCCGCGCCAGTTGCCTCAAGGCAGTGCCGTCAAAATCATCCCGCAAGCTAATCGCTGATCCCATGTCACTTCCTCCAAATGAAGGATGCCATAGATTCATACTTTCACCGGTTTGGGAATCCCGAAAGTGAGTCAGCCTCAGCGCAGCTTGGTATCAGTGATCGTAAGTGACGGTAACTTCGGCGCAGACGTCAACTTCAACAGTGCGTCTTCGGTGGCCAGCGCGGCGGCAACGCTGCTTGGTGCGAACGTCGGGGTCAACGCAAGCGCGGTTGGAGGGTTGTTGACCTTGACCGGCGAAGCTGGCGACTCGGTGGAAATCGTTAGCGTAGTGTTCGCCGCCGTGACTACGGAGCCGACGTCGACTGCTTACAACGGAGCAACGACGTTCTTCGGTGATGCGATCGTCAACCCTGACGTCGCGCATGAGGTCGAAATCGAAGTGTCGGGTACGCCGGTCAATAATGACATCTACAGCCTCACCACTGACTTCAACGCTGGCGGTAATACCAACTCCAGCTACCAGGTGACTGGTGTGGAGACTCCGACCGATGTCGCCGTCGGCCTTGAAGCCGGTTTCTCTGATGCCTTCGTAACGGCATCGGTAGCCGGTGCGGTGATCAACCTGCTCGACAACGATGCCGATAACGGTGCCTTTGATGCGGACATCGCGTTCACCGAAGCCTTTGCTGGATCGGGTGCTTCCCCGATCCTGACGGGAGCTGACTCTGATTACCAGAGCGCCGACCAGATCCTCGACTTTGACGGGGTCACTGACGGCGACGAGATCGACTTCACGATGCTCGGTGAGGGTAATGGCTCCAACTACGATGAAGGCGCAGAAGTTGCTACCTATGCTCTTGCCTACGCACAGGCCAACGCGGCCTTCGCAGGCTCGGGTGGAAGCATGACCTACTTCATGACTTCGGCGACCGATCTGGATGGCGCTGCCACGACCGGTCAGGTCAATGGCCAGGAAGGTGCAGGACTGCTGTTCGTCGATGCCAACACCGACGGTCAGGCCGACCTGGTGGTTGTCCTCCTGAACAACACCGAAGACACCTTCAGCGCGGGCATGATCGCCTAAGCTGGACTAACCTTCGCAGCGCGGCTCCAATCGCTCTGCCAGACAGCCCCCCGGGTCCTTCTTGGATCCCGGGGGGTTTTTTTTGGGAAATGCGTAAAAAGCGGTATCTTATATGGAGAAGCAAACCTGCATCTCCTTTCACCTACAGCGGCTGGTCTCGGTTTAACCTGGTCACGAGATCGATGTCGGGAATCTACCACTCGTTGGGGATGACAACGTCAATTCAAACCAAGTTTGACGTTATGTATCGTCATGATAGACAGTCTGGAATGTGCAACCATTACCGCAATGATCCGGAGGCGATAGCTACGCTACAGACATGGCGAGAGTATATCTCATGGGATTTGTCGGCAGCCAAAGCGGAAGTCTGGCCGAAATATCAGGGCGTGGTTGCTCGGGTTCATGACGGGCAAAAGATACTCAACACCATGCAATGGGGAGTGCCTTTGCAGATGAAGGGCAAGAGACCAGATACGACCATCACAAAGCGGATAACCAACGTCCGCAACCTTTCAAGCCCGTTCTGGCGATCGATGCTGACAAAGCCTGTCAATCGCTGCCTCGTGCCATTCACTCAATTTGCCGAACCCAAGCCCAATGCTGGCAGGGAAGAATGCTGGTTCACGGTCAAAGAAGAGACCGTATCGGCATTTGCCGGGGTTTGGCGAGAGTCGGACGAGGGCAATGTCTATGCCTTCCTGACCTGCGAACCAAACCCCTTGGTCAAGCCGATCCATCCCAAAGCCATGCCGGTGATCCTGCATCCTGACGACTAAGACAAATGGCTGGCAGGTGACGATGCGAAGGAGTTCGCGGTTCCGTTTCCATCGCAACTTATGTCTTTGGTACCTGATCGTCCGTAATCGACTACCGATTTTGGTCCAGGCCGAAACGCGCAAAACAGGGTATCTTATTTGAAAGGCCGAGCTAGTCCGGTACTGATTGTAAAAGTGCGGCCGGTTCGACTTCCAAAGCCACGGCCAATCTGCCAAGCGCGGCCACAGACGGATTGCGCGTACCACGCTCAAGGTCGCTAACGTAGCTGCGTTCCATTCCGGCCGCCACCGCAAGCTCTTCCTGGGTAATGCCCTTCTGCTTGCGGTGATGCCGCACATTCATACCCAAAAGTTTCACGACGTCCATGCGGTGACTTGACCGCAAACCCGCCGACACGTCTGTATGCCAATCGTGTCATTTTAACTGGTAAGGAATTTCCCCAATGATAATCCTATCTTGAACAAAGAGCGTTATGCGATCTCAGCCGGAATTATATCTTCAATAATTTGCGGTATGCGCTCATATGAACTATTCCAAAAAAAATCTTGGAGGAATGATGTATCTCGTAGTCACAAAACAGCCCAACGGGCACCAACTCGTTCTGGCTACGCCTGCCAGCGCGGGCGCTGCGCTTTCAATATGGCAGGAGGCGAAAGACGCCCACCTGGATCTGCAGGTTACAGATCCCGTAGGCCTGATCTTAACTCAGGGCCAACTCGCCAAGCTTGCCGCAACTGAAGATGCACAGGATTCACCGCAAGTTTGACGTAACAGGTTTTCAAAACTTCAACTTTGTGCAGGAAATCTGGTCGCTGGATATTCGAAAAGCGAGGTCGGTATCTGGCAAGATACTACTTAAGTTGCGTGGCTCGATCTCGGTGCGAGGTATATATGCCGAAACTGTTCTGGGCTAATTTATACTGCCTGCTCGACTGCAGCAGTGGTGCTTCGATTTCAGCGCGGGAACAATTGCGGGCGCTTGCTGAGCAAGGCTTCGACGTCCGTATTCTAGGTGCCACCGTCTTCGACGATGAGGGCGGTAGCGCGGCACTCGGCAAGGTGTGGGATCGCATCAGGACGCAGCCGGGCCGGCTTGTAACAATGGATGACGGCGACCTCACGCACGAACTGTTGATTACTGGGTCCACCCGGCGCGGCGAAGTCCGCGCCATGGAGGAGGCGGCCTGGTTTGGGTGTTATCGAAAGATCCTAGAATCCTGGCGCCCGGATATTGTCTATTTCTATGGCGGGCAGCCGTTTGACTATCTGATTGCGGACGAAGCTCGCCACGCCGGAGCAAAGGTGGCGTTCTATCTCGTCAATGGGAATTATCACACTGACCGCTGGCACCGTGACGTTGATTTGGTGGTTACAGACACCCGTGCTACCGCCGACCTTTACGCCAAGCGCCTTGGGATTGCAGCCGAACCAGTGGGCACTTTTATCGATGCGCGACGTGTCGTGGGAGCGCTACACGATCACCGACATCTGCTGTTCGTCAGTCCGTCCTTTGCCAAAGGCGGAGCGCTGGTGGCAAGACTTGCCATTCTGATGGAATCGCGCAGACCTCACATAAAATTTGAAATCGTCCGTGGGCGCGGGGACTGGGACGAAATGCTCGGGCATGCCTTTCGTTCCCACGACGAGCCGCCGCATGTGCTGAGTAATGTCGTGGTCACGCCCCATTCAGCGGACATGCGGCCGGTCTATCGCCGGGCCAGACTGCTGCTTGCGCCCAGCCTGTGGTGGGAAAGCGGCAGCCGTGTCATCATTGAAGCACTGATGAATGGCATCCCTGCGATTGTCACTGCTCACGGCGGCTCACCAGAGGTGCAGGGCGGTGCTGGACCACAAATTGGTTTGCCAGATACTTTGCACGCGGCCCCCTATCAGCGCCTGCCAACGGACGAAGCGCTGCTGCCTCTGATCGAGGAAATTGAACGCCTGTATGACGACGAGGAAGCCTATCAGGCGGTGTCTCGACAAGCTCTGCAAGTCGCCGCTCGCGACCATGATATGCACAATAATGCCAGCGGCTTAGCCAGCATAATGCGCGCACTCATCGGAGACGAATCTGCTTCCTGATCCTTGCAACCCTGTTTGGCACGCTCTCAGGATTGAGAGTTTGGTAACATTAGGGGCACCGGTTTGGCGACAGCCCGACATCAGCGCTGACTGATTGCAGTAGGTCGCTCATAGGGGATAAGATCTATCAGACGAAAGCAGGCGTGAAAATGGACATAAAGCTCTGACTGAATTCATCTCGATTTGGGGTTCCCTCACCCCAGTACAACAGGTATCGTCACGGCGCAATGTTGGAACTCAAACGGATCACCTCACTTTACGTAGCAGATCAGGATCGCATATCGCTTACCGCTCAGCTCGGGGATGGCGGCTTCGCAAGGATCTGGTTAACCCAGCGGATCGTCAATCGGTTGGTACCTGCGCTGGTCAATCAGGTGAAACCAGATCATACTGATGCGGTTTATGCCGATGTTATAGCTGGGGTGGCACAGCAACGGGCTGTTGATCGGCACGAACCACAGGCTCCAGTTCGAGTTGCGGAGGCAGGTCACGAGTGGCTTGTCTGCAAGATCGATATGCAAATCGCAAAGAATGGGGCCATATTGATCTTCTGCAGTGCAGATGGTGACACCGCGCGGCTGGCAATGAATGCCGAATTGCTGCGTCAATGGCTGGCTATCCTACGCCGTGTTTATATGGCGGCTGAATGGCATGGCGCTGGCTGGCCGACATGGATTGTCGCGCCCAGCAAAACCCACATGGCTGCAAAAGTCCTTCATTAGAGCATAATCTTGTTTGAATGAATCCATACAGGATTCACTTTTGGGATATTTATGATTCAATGTTCTGGCTGGAATGGAGGTCAGTAAGGACGAGCAGAGCTTATTCGATTGATTTGCGTGAGCGCGTTATTACGGCGATGGCATCGAGTGTTTTGGCGCGAGCGGCAGTGACGTGACCCCGAACATTCATCCAGTTGAGATTAGAGTCTCGACTTCATTTTTGGGTACTTGCGCGGGTGAAGTAAGGGGCTGCGTAACGTAGCCTCCGGTTATGCGGAGCGAAGCAGCCCCTTGCTTTTCGAATTCGGCAGCGAACGCCGCCGGAGTGGCGTATCCCAGCGATGAGTGTGGCCGCCGATTATTGTAATCATCGATCCGTAAGGCGATCATTTCACGGGCGTGATCAAGGCTCATGAACAGCGTCTCGTTCAACAACTCGTCACGCATCCGTCCGTTAAAGCTCTCCACAAACGCGTTATCTGTCGGCTTGCTAGGCGTCGTGTAATGCCACTCAATCCTTGCGTCTCCACACCAGGCCAGCACCCCATTGGAGGTGAGTTCCGTGCCCCCCTTCAACTTGATCCCCAAGATCAATTTGTCGCGGTCGGTGTCGCTGACAATCATACCCGGCTTGCCGCGTTCGGCAAGCAGCGCGCTCAGTTCTCGCAGGTATTATTCTTGTGTTGATACCCTGTTCGTGGCCAGGGCGGCGATGCGTTCGCTGGCGGTAATGCTTTCTTCCATCTCAGCCGGTCACCATGCTCCTTGTGCCCCTGGCGGGCGGGGTTTCCGGGCCACCGGCGAAACATTGGGCGATTTCCATCCACTGGCGAGCGGTGGTGCCGAGCGTTTCCAGCGCGGTGTCATCGATATTGCGCGTCTGGGTCACGACTTGGGCGAATTCGACCGCGCTGCCGCGTACCATATTGTCCGTCTGGGGATCATTCCATTCCCACACCGTTCCCGATGGCGCGGTCAGCTGGACAAACGGCTTGGGCGCGGGCGGCTCCTGGCGGCGATTGCGGAATGTCCAGCCGTAGGTGGTGACGCCGAGATGGGCGATATTGCGGATCCGGTCGCCGTCCTGGCGCTGTTCGCCGAGGATATCGAAAATCTCCTGGCCGTGAGACCAGGTTTCCATCTGCCGGGCGATGATCTTCGACCGTGTCGTCATGTCGGGGCCGGCCCAGGCGACGCGCTGCTCGGGATCGGCGTCGCCATAGGCAGCGGCGAGCCTGGGATAATAGTCGCAATAGGCATCAAACAGGGCCTTGCCCCGCACGCCGCCGGCATGTTCGTCGAGCCATTGATATTGCACGTCGATATGGCTTTTGCCGGTCTTGAAGGCGCTCATGATATCACGGAGAAACCGCTGGAAGGCGTCCGGATCCTGCAGGGTCATCAGTGCCGCGGCGTTCCAGATATGGAGGTGACCGATGACATCCTCGATCGTCCAGCTCTTGAACTGGGTGACCGTGGCAAACAGCATGTCGTCGGCATCGGCGAGCACCGCAGCGAGCGTATCACTCTCGTCCCTGAAGTCCAGCGCTTCCTGCATCATTGCGATCGTCCCTCCGTTTCGGTCAGCTTATCGGCCGTCGCGGCAGGAATCGCAACCGGATGGGCAAGCAATATCTGGCCATAGCCCTTTCCCTGGGCATCATTGCGAATGCTGGCGACGCCGCCGCCGCCAAGCACCGCATCGATCAGAAAATTGATCGCGTGCGAGCCCGGCAAATGGTATTTGCCGATTCGTGCGGCCTCGGCACCGCCTTTGATAAAATGGCCGAAGCGCCCGGCCACCGACTCCGGCGTCAGCGCCGCCCAGATAAAGGGCAGATAGGCAGGATCGCGAGCGATCACGCCGATATTGGCCTTGTTGCCCTTGTCGCCAGACCGCGCCCAGGCCAACCGGATCAGCGGTACCGTCACGATTCCATCGGATATTCCGGGCAGCTCCGGATCGGCCGGCCGGACGATCGACGAGGGATCAAACGCCGGCCCTCCCGCTTCGGAGAAGGAGATCGGTCGGCCATCGATGTCGATACGGATGGCGATCCCCGCTTTCGGCGTGAGGTAGGAAAACAGCCGCACGACAGGCGACGGCTTGGCACGGGCACCGGAAAAACCGCTCAGTCCCGGAGGTGTCGCCAGGCCGAGGCCGGTCAGTTCGCGGAGCAATATCCCGATCGCTGCCGCCTCGTCGTGCTTGGCGGCGATCTTGGCCACGACCTCGCGCGGTTCCCTTGGGTCGGCAAAGTCACCGAACTGGCTCTCCGCGCCAATCAGCTCGACGCTGGTTTCGCTATAGCCGCCGAGATTGTGGCCGCGCAGGATTTTATTGGCGCGGGCAAACACATTGTCGCAGAATTTCTGCGCCTTGCGGGCGGCGTCAAAACCGTAGAAGCTGACATAGGTGCCGCCGCGAAAGCCTTCGCCATAGGTCAGGCAGGTCTTGTAATGATCCGGCGCCGGATAGCCGCGGGCCGGCGAGACATGGACCTTGTCCGGACCAAGCTGGCAGATTTCGACCCCGGAAAAATCGCAGACCACGTCGGGCAGGATATAGGCCTGCGGGTCGCCGATTTCGTAGAGCATCTGTTCCGAAACCGTCCCGACCGTGACGCAGCCGCCGGTGCCTTCCGGCTTGGTGACGGTGAAGGACCCGTCGGGTGCGACGGTTCCGATCGGATAGCCGATATTGGCGATGTCACCGGCATCCTCCCAGTCGGTATAATTGCCACCGGTCGCCTGCGGCCCGCATTCGAGCAGATGGCCCGCGAGGCTGCCGCTCGCCAGCAGGTCATGGTCGTCCGGCGACCAGCCGAATTCGTGGATGCAGGCGCCGAGGGTGACCGCGCTGTCGACGCAGCGACCGGTGATCACGATATCCGCGCCTTCGGCCAACGCCCGGGCAATCGGAAAGGCGCCGAGATAGGCGTTGACACTGGCGATCCGGTCCTTGTCCGGGAACGCTGCGCCGGTGAACATTTCGGACGGTGCCGCGGCCGCAATCCGGTCCAGTTCCGGCAGCAGATTGTCGCCCGTGACCACCGCGACCTTGAGATCCAGCCCCTGTTCCTTCAGCAAGGCGCGCGCCGCTTCGCCGCAGGCTGCCGGATTGACGCCGCCGGCATTGGCAATGACCTTCACCCCCTGCGCGGCGATAGCGCGCGCATGGGGTTTCAGGACCGCGCTGATGAAATCGCCGGCAAAGCCCGCGGACGGGTCTTTGGCATGCGCCCGGGCCAGGATCGACATGGTGATCTCGGCGAGATAGTCATAGACCAGATAGTCTACGCCCGCATCGAGCAGCTGCGGCGTGGCCATGGCGCTTTCGCCCCAATAGCCACTCGCACCGCCGATGCGGGCGCTCTTGTTCGGCATAGGCTTCAGGCCATCCGGTGCAGGGCGCAGAGCTTGTTTCCATCCGGGTCGCGCAGATAGGCAAGATAGAGATTCATGCCGGGATTTTCCCTCACCCCGGGCGCGTCTTCAATTGCCGTTCCGCCGGCTTCGACACCAGCCTTGTGCCATGCGTCGGCCTGCTCCGGGCTTTCCATCGCAAAACCCACGGTCATGCCGTTGCCGCAGGTGGCTTCCTGACCGTCGATCGGCGGGGTCACCATGAAAATTCCGTCATTGTGCATGTACATCAGCCGGCCTTTCGGATCGACCATGGCTTCCGGGCCACCGACGCTCTTGAACAAGGCATCGTAGAAATTTTTCGACCGATCGATGTCGTTCGATCCCACCATCATGTGACTGTACATTTTCTTCTCCTGTGTTCCGGACCAGATTTTTTCGGTCGTCTATCGACCCCGAAGCAACGTTGCTCTTGTTCTAGTCGGTGCGCATCTTTAAGCGAGTGATTAATTTATTCAAGCGGGACAGGATCAAAATGGATTTGGCAGACAAGATCATCGTTATCACCGGCGGCGCCAGCGGGATCGGAGCGGCGATGGCGCGGCGCTTTGCGGCTGAAGGGGCGAAGGCCGTCGTCTGCGCGGACCGCGATCTGGCAGGCGCTCAGGCGGTTGCCGACGAGATCGGCGGGGTGGCGATTCGGACCGATGTTTCTCTCGCGGATGATATCAGTACCCTGATTGAGACCGTAGAATCCGACATCGGGCCGATTGACCTGTTCGTGTCCAACGCCGGCATCATCACCAGCGGCGGCGCCGAAGTCGACGACGAAATCTGGCAGAATATCTGGGACATCAATGTGCTGGCCCATATCCGGGCCGCGCGGATCCTGGTGCCGAAGATGCTCGAGCGCGGCGGCGGCTATCTGCTCAACACCGCCTCGGCCGCCGGCCTGCTGGCGCAGATCGGTTCGGCCCCCTATTCGGTGACCAAGCATGCAGCGGTCAGCTTTGCCGAATGGCTGGCGATTACCCACGGCGCAGACGGCCTAAAGGTCTCGGTACTGTGCCCGCAGGGCGTGGATACCCCGATGATCGCCGGTGTCGATACGTCCACGATGGCCAAGGACGGGATTGTGACTCCGGAGCATGTGGCCGACCTGTGTGTCGAGGCGATTGGCGACGAGCGCTTCCTGATTCTGCCCCATCCCGTGGTTGGCGATTATATCAAGCAGAAGGGCGCTGATCCGGAACGATGGATCTCCGGCATGCAGCGCTGGCAGGCGATGCTGGCCGCCGGGGCATCGTGACCCGACCCTAGCAAAAATGTCCTGACAAAATGGAGCATTGGGACCCGGCATTTTCACCTCTAGCGTCCCTGCAAACGCAAAAGGAGAGAAGATCATGGCATTGGTATCGGTCGTAGGCGCAACAGGTCGGCAAGGCCTCGCCCAAATACGGCAACTGGCAGCAGCGGGGCACAAGGTTCGCGCTTTGTCGCGCAGTGAAAATCCTGATCTCGGCGGCACCAACGCGGCGGATGAATGCCGCACCATCGATCTCACCGACGAATCCACTTGGGTTCCCGCGTTCGAAGGATCGGATGCGGTTTTCTACACCCATCCGTTGCAGGCCCGCGAAGATCGGGCAACGATGGTCGGCAAGGTCGCGGCTGCCGCGAAGGAAGCCGGCACCGAGCGCTTCGTCTGGAACACCTCGAGCTGGATCCCCGAGCGGCCCGGCGAACCGTTCACCTATGGGAACAACACGATCGCGGTGAACGAGATTTTCCGGTCCGGCATGCCGGCCACCGTTTTCGGCTCGGTCCTGTTCATGGACAATCTGCTGACCAACTGGGCGCGGCCGTTCATCGTCGATGAAAAACGCTATGTCTATCCGCACAACGCAGACCTTCAGGCCAACTGGATCAGCCTTGATGATGTCGGCAAATGCATGGTCGCGGCAATGGATCGTCCCGATTTTGAAGGCTCCTGGCTGAATATCGGTGGCCCCCAGCGTCTGAAGCCACCGCAGGTCGCGGAAACCCTGTCGCGCGTGTTCGGGCACGAGATCAAATATGATCCCTGCACCCCGAAGGAATTCGGTGACTATCTGGTCAAGGCGTTCGGCGACGATGTGCCGCCCGAAAACCGGGAAAAAATGGCTGCCGGCATCACCGCCTTCTACGAGTATAACAACAACAACGAGACCAGGCCGTTCGAAGTCGACACGGATTTCATGCAGCAGCGCCTGCCGGAAGTAGAATTCGAGACGCTGGAAGAATGGGCGGCACGACAGGACTGGTCGGCCGACGCCCACAGACCTCCGGCGGGATAGAGCCATGGGCAACCGCATGGACGGCAAAATCGTGCTGGTTACCGGCGGCGCATCGCGCCCGGGGATCGGCGCGGCGGTTGGCGAACGGCTGGCCGCAGAAGGCGCCACGGTGGTGCTCAGCGATGTCGATCTGGCAGGCGTCGAAGAAACCGCCAGGCTGATTCGGGAGAATGGCGGCGCGGCCTCCGCCGTCCAGCATGATGTGGCATCGCAGGATGACTGGGAAAGGGTGATAGCGGAACTGCTGGCCGAGTACGGCCGACTGGACGTGCTGGTCAACAATGCCGGGATACTGGAGGTGGCGTCAGTTGCCAGTGACCGGGCGGTGCCCGCGCTTCGCAGCCAGTTTGACGTCAATGTCGTTGGCAGCTTTATCGGCACGCAAGCAGCGGTAAAGGCGATGCGACAATCCGGTGGCGGTTCGATCATCAATCTGTCGTCGGTTGCCGGTCTTGTCGGCTTTCGGGGCAGCGCCAGCTATGCGGCTTCGAAAGGGGCGGTGAAGCTGTTCAGCAAATCCGTGGCCTTGGAGGTTGCCGCCGACAATATCCGCGTCAACACCGTGCATCCCGGAATCATCCGGACCAACATGCAGGACCAGGGTGCGGAGTCCAATGCGGAAAATTATGAAGCCATCGAGGCTGCCATTCCGGCTGGCAGGCTGGGTGAACCACTGGACATTGCCAATTGCGTGCTGTTTCTGGCATCCGATGAGTCGACCTATGTCACCGGCGCCGAATTTGTTGTGGATGGCGGCTACACGGCCCAGTAAATTCTGGAGTGACCTTCTGTTGCTTCGTTCCGACAACAGACGCGATGCGGTTCAGGCAAGGGTCCGTTCGATGAACCAGTAAGTGGCGATGCTGCCGATGCCGTAGGCGAGCGCGATCTTGCTGTTCCGTAG
This sequence comes from Parasphingorhabdus sp., assembly GCF_036964565.1. GTDB lineage: Bacteria > Pseudomonadota > Alphaproteobacteria > Sphingomonadales > Sphingomonadaceae > Parasphingorhabdus. The sequence goes on from NZ_JBALTN010000003.1 coordinate 11,695, forward strand.
CCAGTCGCCGCGCATTCTTCCCAGCAAATATATCGCCGTCAGCGCCACCCCGACGATCGCCAGCTGTCCGATTTCCACGCCGAGGTTGAAGGTCAGCAAGGCCAGCGGGACATCTCCTTCCGGGAGACCGATCTCGGCGAGGGCGCCGGCGAAACCAAAGCCGTGGAGCAGGCCGAACAGGAAAGCGACAATCCAGGGAAAGCGCTCGGAAAGCCGGATGTCATCGGGCCTCGACTTGACCACCTCGACGGCCAGAAACACGATCGAGAGCGCGATCACCGCCTCGACCGGCTGGGAGGGCAGCGACATCCACCCCAGGGTTGTTCCGACCAGAGTCAGGCTGTGCGCAACGGTGAAGGCGGTAACCGTCTTGGCGATCAGCCAGCCGTTTCGGAGCAGCAGGACCAGGGCCAGAACGAAGAACAGATGGTCGAAGCCCAGCAATATATGCTCAATCCCGATAACCGTATAGGTGGCGGCGACATTGGAGATCAACGAGGGCTTTGGCAGGGTCACGGCGGGCTGATCCGGGGTCAGGCGCACCGTCTGCATCGCGCTGTCCAAGGGCGCGACGCGCACCAGCGCGTCTGTGGTGGACAGTTCCAGGCCCTTGAGACCGATGGTTTCACCCTGAAGGGACCCGGCGCAACGCAGCTTTATCCGCGTGAGAATATTGCTGCCGGAAAATTCGCGCTGTGGCTCGCCGTCGATCTCGCAATTGTCCGGGATCATGACTTCACCGCTCTGCCCCAGCAGCGAATTGGTCGAGGCTTTCCACAGCAGCGACCATTGGCCGGGCGCTTGCTCGGTCATCTCGATATAGGCAGGACGCAATTCGTCAGCGCGCCCGCTCGCCGGACACAGGGCAAGCAGGAAAACGAGCCACAGAACGGCACGGTGGTGCGTCACGGCCGGCCGACTATTCTGATATCATATTGTTCCCGGTAGCGGGACAGTGCGGCTTGCTTCCGAGTGGCCTCCTGGGCCGCAGACCAGTCATTCAACACCTGTTGCCGGACATCTTCCAGGGCTGGTGCCTGTCCCGCGGCTGTCCCGGTGACCCTCACCGCATGCATGCCGAAGCCGGAAGTGACGGGGCCGTGCCAGCTACGCGGTTCCAATCCTTCCAATTGCCCGGCAAACTGGTCGCCGAACTGGCGAGAAATGTCGGGGCTGCTGGCCCGTTCGACGGTGGCGGGGAGGGAAAGCGGTTTCCGGAACGTCTCGGGCAGGGCACCTTCATTCAACTGACGCACTATCTTTGTGGCGGCGGTCGCGCTGATCTGGCCGAGGTAGATTTGCTCAAAATCATAAAGCGGCGACGATGCATATTTTTGCGGATGTTCGTCCAACCATTGCTGCAGTAGCGCGTCGGTCGGTTCGGGGCTTCTCGAATTCTCGCCATCGAGAAAGCGCAGCTTCGTGAACAGCCGCCGCCGGATGACCGGATCGTTCTTGTCCAGCCCCAGCCGCAACGCTTCCCGATAGTAGATTTCTTCGGCAATTTCCTGGTCGATCAGACTGTCCAGCTCTGCCTTGGTCGGGGTACGCCGGAAATTGCGTACCCAGTCCGCGGTCAGCCGCTCGATATCGCCTTGATCGATGCTGATCTGATAGTCCGCCGGATCGCGGTCGGTGCCGGTCGCCCAGAAAAAGGCAAACAGCAGCAAGGCGCCGCCCAGAAAGTGGATCAGCGGTTCCCGTATCAGTTTACGCCACATATTTGTTGCCACCCATCAGCTTAAGCCGCGGCCCGTTGAAAGAAGGCGGCAACCGCGATGCTGCGGGTGCCACTTGAATGTTCGCGAAGATGTCAGACCGTTGGCGAATACCAGATAGGCGAACTATAGGCACGCTCCTGCTGTATCTTGATGACCTCGTCGGGCAGGGTCAGGCGGAACTTGAGCGCATCATATACCGGCCAGGTCGGGGTCGGTATTTCCAGCACGCGCACATAATAAAAAGCGTGCTGGTCCGCGTCGAAGTCCGGATCCTGCCAGAAGGTGACCAGTTCCGGCGCGCCAGTGGCATTGTCCCAGGTTCCCTTGGACAGATCCACCGTGTTGGGCACCGGGGTCAGTCTGCCGTCGGCTCCGATTCTGCGGCTGTCGGCATCGCTCCAGCTGACATTATAGATTTTTTCCTGGCTTTCGCCGGACGCATCGACCCAGCCCTTGATCACCTGGATCCGGTCGAGGCTGGCACTTTCCGGGTCCATCAATGCGCTGATCAGGAATTTCGGTGCTTCGCCGCTGCCGCCGCTCAGGTCACCGCCCATCGGGACACCCTTGGTATAGCCGGTTTTCACCAGATCGCTGGTGTCATTGGCGGTGAAATCAAAACCGCCAAAGAACCGGACCTGCATCCGCGGGCCGGTTGTCGCATAGACTTCGCGGCGCATCATCGCGTCGAAAATGGCTTCGCGCGTATTGCTTGTCGCCCACACCGCCGCATAGCCGCTCGACAGATAATGCCAGCCGAAGCGGCCCTCGCGGGTCCCGAGATTTTGCGGTTCGAGGGCGCGATTCTTGCTGTTGGCTTCGTTGCCGCTGTGCTTGCCGAAGAAATTATTCTCGTCCGCCGTTGCCAGCGACGTATGGCTGTCGGTCGAACCGATCATGCCGAACTTGAACGGATTGGCGCCGACGGCAAGGGTCAGTTCAAGCCCCCGCTTCAGCGCTTCGCGAATATAGCTGCCGCCGTAGCTTTCGGGCGGCATGTCCTTCGTGCAGCTGAGATTGCATTTGTCCCATCCGGCCACACCAAAATTGGCAAATTCGTCGTTCGGGGACAGAAAGGGGTGCGCCTCGCTGTCACCCTTGATCTGGGTGACCTCGACGATCGGTTCGCGCAGCGCCCGGGTCTTGACATAGGCGGCATCGATCGGGCTGCCGTCATATTTGTTCATCGCAAACATCCGGCCATTCGAGACATTGCTGTTGTGCGGAATGGCCAACACCTTGCCGCCGGTTTTCTGCTCATAGGCGTCCATATAGGCCCAGAGCCTTTCCGGGTCCTGCGAACCCAGCGCGCCATAGGGGATGGTATTCCCCATTTTTTCCGGGCTGTCCCGGAACATCACCACGCGGTGGATATTGTCGCCATCCGGCATCGCGGTATATTCAAAGCCCATGAATGCGGTAAACTTGCCGGGTTCGTTATATTTGTCGACCGTCTTGCCATGCTTGGCCCACAGGTCGGTCGTGCGTTCCCGGGTTTCTTCCGGGTTCGTGAGGGACTCCGGCAGGGTTCCCTTGGCCGCTCCGTCGATGAGTTCGGACGTGACGCGCAGCGACCCTTCGTCGCTCTCATTCATCATGTCGTGCCACCGGAGCAGGAATTTATTGGTGAGCAAGGCGATGCGCGGGGCCTCCATGATCGCCTTGGTTGCGCCCATTGCATCGCTGTGGTCGGCTATCACGAGAAAATCGAGCGGGCGGGACAGTTTCGCCGTTGCGCCCTTGGTCGCCGTGACTTCTTCCCCGCGGGCAAAGCGCAGGGCCGCTTCCGCGTCCAGTCTGTTGCCGAAGCCGAATGCATCAATGCTGTTGTCGGTATGGAGATGGGTGTCTCCCCAGAACACCTGCTCCGGATATTCGGTGTTGGTTACCGCGGCGCTGCTTTCTTCCGTGCTGTCATTGCCCGAACATGCCGAAACGGCCAAGGCCGCGGCACAGACCGCTCCCATCAGTGGCTTGCGCATTTTTATCTCTCCCATCCCGTTTTCGGAAATCTATCCCTCTCTGTGGCGGCGCGCAATAGGCAGCTGATTTGTCCAGCCTGTCGTAGCGTCAGGCGCGCCAGCGGGTGAACATACTCCGCTCCTGAAGGATTGCCCTGGCGGCATTATGGCCGGGTGCACCGGTGACGCCGCCGCCCGGATGGGTGCCCGATCCGCACATGTACAGACCTTTTATCGGTCCCCGATATGCGGCGGAACCGATTACCGGTCGGGCAGCCCAGAGCTGGTCGAGCGACATGCGGCCGTGGAATATGTCGCCGCCGACCAGGCCGAACTTCCGTTCCAGATCCCATGGTGACAGCGCCATCTGGCCGAGGATCAGCTTGCGGAAGCCCGGTGCATGACTTTCGACCACCGCCAATATCGCATCGACTGCTGCCTCGCGCTCGTCGTCCCAGTGCCGTCCGTCCGGCAATTGCGGGGCAAACTGCTGGCAGAAAAGGCTAGCGACATGATGACCGGCAGGCGCCAGGCTGTTGTCCACGAGGCCGGGGATCAGCATTTCCACGACCGGTTCGCGTGACCAGCCGTACTGGCGCGCATCCTGATAGGCACGGTCCATATAATCGAGCGATGGTGCCATGATGATCCCCGACTTCAGGTGGTCGCCCGTCCCCGGCAGATCGGTAAATTCGGGCAGGCCGCTCAAAGCCAGGTTCATCCGGAAACTGCCCGAGGCGCATTGATAGCCGGCCATCATCTTGCGAAAATCGTCGGGAAGATCGGCGGGATCGATCAGCCGGTCATAAAGCAGCTTGGGGCCGACGTTGGCGATGATCCTGGGTGCATGGACCGTTTCGCCGGTGGTCGTGCGTATCCCGACCGCCTTTCCCTTCTTGACGATCAGTTTCTCCACCGGCGTCTGCAAGCTTATTTCAACCCCCGCCTCGTCGCAGGCTTCAGCCATCAGCTCGGTAATCCGGCCCATGCCGCCAACAACGTGGCCCCACTGCCCCTGCTTGCCGTTGACCTCGCCAAAGACATGGTGGAGCAGGACATAGGCGCTGCCCGGGGTATCGGGGCTGGCATAATTGCCGACAATGGCGTCAAAACCGAAAGCGGCCTTGACCGGCGCGCTTTCAAACCACTGGTCGAGCAGCTCGCGAGCACTCAGGGTGAACAGCTTGAGGATCTGATGCTGTTCCAGGGCCGACAGTTTCGCGAACCGGCGAGCGGTTCTGATGCCCGCCAGCATGGCTCGGGCTCCTTCTCCGGCATTGGGGGGAATCTGCAGCGCCAGATCGCGCAAGATCTCGGCTGCCGATTCGAGCATGGCGTAATAGTCGGGCAACCGTGCCGCATCGGTACGGGAAAAGCGGGATATCTCTTGCTGGGTTGCTTCCAGCGAACCGCCCATCAGCAGATAGGCCCGCTTGCCCAGCGGCAGGAAATTACTTTTCGGGCGTTCGACCACGCGATAGCCGCGCTCCACCAGGCCCATGTCGGAAATGACCTTTGGCTGCAACAGCGAAACCGTGTAGCTGGCGGTGCTGTTGCGAAATCCTGGGCAGAATTCCTCGGTTACCGCGGCCCCCCCAACAACGGGGCGAGCTTCCACTATCCTGACCTTCATTCCCGCGCGAGCGAGGTAATAGGCGCAGACCAGGCCATTATGGCCGCCGCCGATGATCAAAGCGTCCGGTGCCCGTTGCTGCATGGTCCATGCGACTAACGACCGGCCGTGCACCTGCCAAGACATTGTTTGGCCCCGCGGAATGGGGCTCATGAAGTTTGTGCAAATTTGAACGGGATGATAGTCTCCATCCATTGATATCAGAAAAGGAAGATTTTTGATGAGAAATTTGTTGTTGGCCGCTGCTTCTACTTTGGCCCTGACCGCCATGAGCGTCGCACCGGCAAGCCACGCGCAGACCACTGAGTCGGAGGCTCCGGCGGCGCAGAATGTCGATGAGCAGCTCTCCGCCTTTTTCAAGCAATATGATGACGAGCAACTTGCCCATTCCCCCATGTCCAAGGCCTATCGCGGCATCCGCGACGCCGATTATGGCAAGTGGGATGACCCGAGCGATGCTGCCGAAGTCGCGCAATATGAACGCGATCAAGCTGCGCTTGCGCAGATGGAAGCGACGTTCGACCAGTCCGACCTGAGCGATTCCAGCCAGCTGAGCTATCGCCTGTTTCAGGTACGGGCCGAACGTTCCCGGAATGCGTTTCCGTTCCGCCGCAACGCCTATATCTTTGACCAGATGAACGGCGCGCAAAGCCAGATCCCGGCGTTCCTCATCAATATTCACCGGGTTGCGAGCAAATCGGATGCCGAGGCCTATGTCAGCCGGCTCGCTGCTGCGGGTCCGCTCATCGACGCTCTGGTTGCGCAATCGGCGGAGCGTGCGAATGACGGCATCATGGTGCCGGACTGGGTCTTCCCCTATGTTATTGCGGATGCGAAGAACGTGATCAGTGGCGCGCCGTTCAGCGTTGGAGACGACTCGCCCATATATGCCGATCTGAAAAAGAAGGTGGCAGCACTTGATATTCCGGATGCGGAAAAGGACGATCTGGTCGCGCGCGGCGCCACGGCAATGGTCGACAGTCTCAAGCCTGCCTATCAAAAGCTGATCGCCGAGATGGAGCGTCAGCAGGCCGTCGCTGGCGATGGCGATGGTATCTGGCGTCTCAAGGATGGTGCGGCTTATTATGCCGAGCGGCTGAACAACTATACGACGACGGAACTGACCGCGGATGAAATCCACCAGATCGGACTGGACAATGTCGAGCGGATTCACGGACTGATGCGCAAGATCATGGCGGATGTCGGATTTGAGGGCAGTTTGCAGGATTTCTTCCAGCATCTGCGGACCAGCGACGAATTTTACTACGAGAGCCGAGAAGCCTATCTCGCCGATGTCGACAGCAAGCTGGCGGCGATGACAGAGAAGCTGCCGGACTTTTTCAATACCTTGCCGAAAGCGCCCCTGGTCATCAAGCCGGTCGAGGCGTTTCGCGAGAAATCCGCCGGCAAGGCCTTTTACAGCAGCCCGGCACCCGATGGTTCGCGTCCCGGCACTTATTATGTGAACCTGTACAATTTGCGCAGCATGTCTAAGACCGAACTGGAAGCGCTGGCCTATCATGAAGGACTGCCTGGCCATCATCTGCAGAGAACGATCCAGACCGAGCTGGGCGATTTGCCACCGTTCCGGCGCTTCGGAGGCTGGACCGCCTATACCGAAGGCTGGGGGCTCTATTCCGAAGAGCTTGGCAAGGACATGGGATTCTATCAGGATCCCTACAGCGACTTTGGCCGACTGGGCATGGAGTTGTGGCGGGCCTGCCGGCTGGTCGTCGACACCGGCATCCACCACAAGCGCTGGAGCCGTGAACAGGCCATTCAGTATCTCACCGACAACACGCCCAATCCGGAAGACGATATTCGCAAGGCGATCGAGCGCTACATCGTTTTTCCGGGGCAGGCGACGGCCTATATGATCGGCAAGCTGAAAATACTCGAGCTTCGCGACAGGTCACAGAAAGCACTGGGCGAACGGTTTGCGATGGGCGAATTCCATGATGTAGTGCTGAAAAGTGGCCCGGTCCCGCTCAATATTCTTGAAGAGCGGGTCGACGCCTGGATTGCTGCGAGCAAATGAGGGCGTCAAAATGTCCTGAACTGTCAAACGAAAAGCCGCAATCTGTCGTTTTCATCCAATGATTCTGCTGGCATTCAATGGATAAGGACAGTGCGACCCGAAGAGCTTTTGCCATTGCACACCGATGGCAATCCGGTTCTTTTCCTTATCGGCCTGGCTATTTATTTAGTCAGGCCTTTTTTTTACCTTTGTTTTCCGCCTATAAAAGAGCATTCATGTGCTGTCTGAACTTGGAGGAGGGGCAGATCAGGGGGTCGTAAGTTGGTTAGTTTAAGATATTTTGCGCCAGCGGAGGATGTCCGGGACCTGGTCTCGGTCTATTATCTGTTCGAGGCTGATCAGCCGCGTTTCGCCGACAACGAGCGGGCGGCGATCGCCCAGTTGCGTTTCCTGCTGGAGGGAACCGCCGTCATTGGTTTTGCGGATGGCAGCAGTTTTTCGGCGAAGGATGCCATGCTGCAGGGGCCCTCGACGGGATCCATGCATTTCGATGTCACCGGGCCGTTCCGCATGTTCGGGGTCGGGATATTACCGTCCGGCTGGGCCATTTCCACCCGCAAGTCGGCGGCGGACTATACCGACCGGGCGGTTAACGCCGCCGAGGTGTTCGGTCAGGAAGTCGACAAGAACCTCGAATATCTGCGACGCTGCCAGACGCCGGAGGAGATGGTGGCCTGGGCCGACAAGATCTACCGGGCGCTGAAGCCGCGCCTGAAGCCGGAGACCGCGGCCTTTACCAAGATGGTCGACGAGTGGCTGTCATCGGAGCCGTCACCGCCGGTCAGCAGCCTGATGGAGCGATCCGAGCAAAGCTCGCGGCAGGTGCTGCGGACGGTCAACAAGCTCTATGGCATGCCGCCGAAATATCTGGCGCGCAAATATCGCGCGCTGCGAGCGGCGCGGGCCTATGCCGAACATAATGAGGAAGAATTGCTGGAGCTGATCGACGCCTTTTACGACCAGTCGCACATGATCCGCGAGGTGAAGTTCTTCGCCGGCGTGACTCCGACCCAGTTGCGGGTGGGCGAGGGCGAGACCGCCCGGCTGATCGACCAGCGTGCCGATCTCAAGGGCCAGATTGCGCCGCTGATTTCGGACACCTGAATGGAAGGATTGGAAGGTTAGACCGGTCCGCTGAAATTCGCTGCAGGCCGCGCTGGGCTTGCAATGTTGGATAAATGAGACTAAATCAGTCTTGTTTAGAAATTCACACCAGCGAATCGAGAAACATGCGCCTTTCCAACCTAGCCGATTATGCCGTTGTCCTGATGTCCGCCGCTGCGCGGCATTGCGGCGCGGCGCTGCTGGCGGAGGGCAAGCTCAACGCCACCAAGCTGGCACAGGAAACCGGCGTTCCGCTGCCCACTGCCAAGAAACTGGTCAGCCGCCTGACCGCGGCCGGGCTGTTCGAATCGACTCGCGGTATTGGCGGCGGCATAAGGCTGGCGCGGCCGCCTTCGTCGATCAGCCTCGCCGATATTGTCGAGGCGGTCGAAGGCCCGCTGGCGATCACCAGCTGCACAATCGACGGTAATCATGACTGCCTGTTGGAGAGCGGCTGCACCGTCAAGCCCCATTGGGGCGTGGTCAACCGCACGATCCGCAAGGCGCTGGATGATGTCAGTTTGGCTAGCTTGTCGGACATGCCTTCAACCCATATGGGTCACCGTCCGTCTCGCGCCCTTCGGCAGGCTCAGGATGAACTGCCGGCTTCTGGTCGGGAGCCGAGAGATGGTGACAGCGGGCGGAGTGTCTCGACTTCGCTCGACGCGAACAGGATAATGCTATGAGTGAAACAGTGAAAACCTCCGATTATGATGCCGAGCGCAAGGCGATGAATGCCGAGGCGCAGCAGGCCGTCGACAAGGCGTCTACCTATGAGTTCGGCTGGTCGTCGGACATCGAGCAGGATTTTGCGCCCAAGGGCCTCAACGAGGACACGGTGCGCTTCATTTCCGACAAGAAGGGCGAGCCCGAGTGGATGCTGGAATGGCGTCTCAAGGCCTTTCGCCAGTGGGAAAAGATGGAGGCGCCGGACTGGGCCAAGCTCGACATTCCGATGATCGACTATCAGGATGCCTATTATTACGCCGAGCCCAAGCCGAAGGAAAAGCTGGGCAGCCTCGACGAGGTCGATCCGGAAATCCTGCGCGTCTACGAGAAGCTCGGCATTCCGATCGAGGAGCAGAAAGTGCTCGCTGGCGTCGAAGGCGCGCGCAAGGTCGCTGTCGACGCGGTGTTCGACAGCGTCTCGGTTGCCACCACCTTCCGCAAGGAACTGGAAGATGCCGGCGTGATTTTCCGCTCGATTTCCGAAGCGATCAAGCAATATCCCGAACTGGTCAAAAAATATTTGGGCAAGGTCGTGCCGATGCACGACAATTATTTCGCCACGCTCAACTGCGCCGTGTTCAGCGACGGTACCTTTGTCTACATCCCCAAGGGCGTGAAATGCCCGATGGAGCTCAGCACCTATTTCCGGATCAACGCCGAAAATACCGGCCAGTTTGAGCGCACGCTGATCATCGCCGAGGAAGGCAGCTATGTCAGCTATCTCGAAGGCTGCACCGCGCCGATGCGCGACGAGAACCAGCTGCACGCCGCTGTCGTCGAACTGGTTGCGATGGATGATGCGGAAATCAAATATTCGACCGTCCAGAACTGGTATCCCGGCGACGAGAATGGCAAGGGCGGTATCTATAATTTTGTCACCAAGCGCGGGCTGTGTCAGGGCAGGAACAGCAAGATCAGCTGGACCCAGGTCGAGACCGGCAGCGCGGTGACCTGGAAATATCCGAGCTGCGTGCTCAACGGCGAGGGCAGCGTCGGCGAATTCTATTCGGTCGCGCTGACCAACAATTATCAGCAGGCCGACACCGGCACCAAGATGATCCACAATGGCAAGAACACCCGTTCGACGATCATCTCCAAGGGGATCAGCGCCGGTCACAGCGATAACACCTATCGCGGCTTGGTGCGGGTCGGGCCGAATGCGGAAAATGTCCGCAATTTCACCCAGTGCGATTCGCTGCTGCTCGGCGACCAGAGCGGCGCGCATACTGTGCCCTATATCGAGGTCCGCAACCCGACCGCGCAGATCGAGCATGAGGCCACCACCTCGAAGATCAGCGACGACCAGATGTTCTACGCCCAGCAGCGCGGGCTCGACGAGGAAGAGGCGGTGTCGCTGATCGTCAACGGCTTTGCCAAGGATGTGCTGAAGCAGCTGCCGATGGAATTTGCCGTCGAGGCGCAGAAATTGCTGGCGATCAGTCTGGAAGGGTCGGTTGGGTGATCATGTCCCGTCCTTCCCTTCGTCATTGCGAGCGCAGCGACGCAATCCAGGGCGGCGCGCGCCATCTCTGGATTGCCACGTCGCCTGCGGCTCCTCGCAATGACGGGATGAGCGAACTTTGCGGCTTCGCGGCTTCGCGTGAGGCAAATTTTTGCGCGCGAAGGCGCGAAGATGCGAAGGAGATTTCGCAGACATTTGGTTCAGATGACACCCTAAATCCCTTCTCTCAAGGGGCGAGAGTCAGGCCTGCTAAGGTTCAAGCGGGTATCGGGCGATGCTGATGGAATTCATTTCATTCACCACGGCAATTGTCTTACCGGTTTGGATTTCATTCACCGTCTTCCACAATGCATCTGACAGTCGGCATTGGACTCTCAATTGGTTTCTCGCCGTCTTGGGGGGACCGATGTCTTATGGCGCGCTAGCGCTTTTGTTCTTTTTGATGAGCGGCTCGAATTTTGGCCATGGTCTTGCAGATGCCATTATTGTGCTTGCCGCGAGTTTAGCCAGTGCCACGATTTGCGCCGTCACTTCAAGGCGTTCCAATAGTAAAAAACTGAAAGCTTGAAATGCTAAAAATTGAAAACCTCCACGCCTCTGTTGGCGATACCGAAATCCTCAAGGGGCTTTCCCTGTCCATCAACGCGGGTGAAATCCATGCGATCATGGGGCCCAATGGCGCGGGCAAGTCGACGCTGGCCTATGCGCTGGGCGGGCGGCCTGGGTATGAGATTACCGAAGGGTCGGTGAGCTTTACCCCATCCGTTCGTGCTGAGCCTGTCGAAGGACAGGGTGAGCAGGAGAGCGGTGCTTCGACACGCTCAGCACGAACGGGCGAAGGCGAAACGGTGGATCTCCTCGAACTGGACCCGCACGAACGCGCCGCAGCCGGTATCTTTCTCGGCTTCCAATATCCGGTCGAGATCCCCGGCGTGTCCAACCTGCAGTTCCTGCGCGAAAGCCTGAATTCGCAGCGCAAGCTGCGCGGCGAGGAGCCGCTCAACGGAGCGGAATTCATCAAGCTGGCCAAGGAAAAGGCGGCGCTGCTGAAGATGGACATGGATATGCTGAAACGCGCCGTGAATGTCGGCTTTTCCGGCGGCGAGAAGAAGCGCAACGAGATGGTGCAGATGGGCATTCTCGATCCGAAGCTGGCGATCCTCGACGAGACCGATAGCGGCCTCGATATTGACGCGCTGCGCACGGTCGGTGCGGGCATCAACAGCATCATGCGCAAGCCCGACAAGGCGGTGTTGCTGATCACCCATTACCAGCGGCTGCTCGAACTGGTGAAGCCGGACTTTGTCCACGTGCTCGCCGATGGCCGGATCGTCAAGACCGGCGGCCCGGACCTGGCGCTGCAGCTGGAAGAAGAGGGCTATGAAGCGATAGCGGAGGCGGCGTGATTTTTTCGGCCAGATCCCTTCAAACCAATAACGGCCGCTTTAGCGGCCACTATTGGGATATTTTTGACTCGCGCGAAGCCGCGAAGGCGCAAAGAGATAGCCTCTTGCTGCGCTGCCTTCGTGTCTTCGCGTCTTCGCGTGATATAAATTGGCGCTGTCGCGCGGAAAAGCGGGAGGTGATGCGATGAACGCCCCGCTTCCCACGCGCCGAGATGAAGCTTGGCGCTATGCCGATCTGAAGGCGCTGGAACGCGTCTGGCCAGAGCTGGACGGTCCGGAACGGATCGATGTGCCCCCTGGCGAGCGGGCGTCCCGGCTGGTCACCGAACTGCCGGTGGTCGACGGTGTCGGCATGGTCGATCTCGACGTCACCATTGGCGACAATGCGCACTTTGCCATTCATGTTCTTGCCAATGCTGCCGACTATGGTCGGATCCACGTCAAGGCGACGCTCGGCAGGGGCGCGCATTTCGAATTGGGCGGGGCGATCCTGGGCAAGGGGTCACAGACGCTGGAGATCGTCACCGAGGTGATTCACGCCGAACCCGACGGCACATCCAACCAGGTGGTGCGATCGGTGCTGGCCGACAAGGCGACGGGCAGCTTCCTTGGCCGGATCAATGTCGCGCGCCATGCCCAGAAAACCGACGCGGCGCAGTCGGTCAAGGCGATGCTGCTCGACCGCGGCGCGACCGCCAATGCCAAGCCGGAACTGGAAATTTTCGCCGACGACGTGAAATGCGCCCATGGCGCGACGGTCGGCGAGCTCGACAAGCAGGCTTTGTTCTACATGGCCTCGCGCGGGATCGACCCGGCGACGGCGAAGAAGCTGATGCTGCAGGCATTCATTGCCGATGCTTTCGTGAGCATGGAGGATGATGCGGCGCGGGAAAAGATCGAGGGCAGGGCGCTTGAGGTAATGGAGGGGTTGTCGTGAGTGATGCTGGCAACCCAGTTCCCTTTCGTGCTGAGCCTGTCGAAGCACCCGCGCGACCGCCAGCTGTCCTTCGACAAGCTCAGGACGAACGGAGCTTTATTTCGCGCAGGGCCGACTTCCCCGGCATTGGGCCGGACTGGCATTATCTCGACTCCGCCGCCACCGCGCAGAAACCGCAGGCGGTGCTCGACGCCATCGCCCGCGCCTATGGCCCGGACTATGCCACCGTGCACCGCGGCGTCTATGCGCGTTCGGCGAATATGACGCTGGCCTATGAAGCGGCGCGCAAGCGGGTCGCCGGGTTTCTGAACGCGGCCAGCGAAAATGAAATCGTCTTTACCAGCGGTGCCACCGACAGCATCAATCTGGTCGCCGAAAGCTGGGGCAACACATTTGTGGCGAAGGGCGACCGCATCATGCTGTCGCAGCTGGAGCATCATTCGAATATCGTACCGTGGCAGATGCTGGCCGAGCGGGTCGGGGCGCATATCGATGTCGCGCCGCTGACCGAAGACGGCCAGATCGATCTCGACTGGATCGAGGAAAATCTGACCGAACGGCACAAGCTGGTGGCGCTGGCGCATGTCTCCAATGTGCTCGGCTCGCTGCTCGATGCCAAGCGGGCGGCGGGGATTGCGCACAAGGTCGGGGCAAAGCTGCTGCTCGACGGCTGCCAGGCCGCGCCGCGGCTACCCGTCGACGTGCAGGATCTGGGCTGCGATTTCTATGTTTTCTCCGGGCACAAGATTTACGGGCCGACCGGGATTGGCGCGCTCTGGGCGCCCTATGCAACACTTGAAGCGATGCCGCCCTGGAAGGCTGGCGGGTCGATGATCGACCGTGTGTCTTTCGACGGCACGAGTTTTGCGCCGCCGCCGGGCCGCTTTGAAGCGGGGACGCCCCATATCGCCGGTGTCGTCGGGCTGGATGCGGCGATTCAATATGCCAGCGCGATCGGCATGGACGTGATCTCGGATCACGAGAACGCGACGCTGGCGACGGCGCGCGAGGCGCTGTCCGGGATCAACTCGGTGCGGGTCTTTGGTCCTGACCGGAGCATGGGCATATTGAGTTTTGCGGTGGGTGACGTGCATCCGCATGATGTCGCCACCATATTGGACGAAGGCGGCGTCGCGATCCGGGCCGGGCATCACTGCGCCCAGCCGCTGATGGACTATCTCGGCGTGCCGGCGACGGCGCGGGCGAGTTTCGGGATTTACAGCGATGACAGCGATGTCGCCGCCCTGGTGGACGGCGTGAACCGCGTCAGAAAGATTTTCGGATAAGGTGACCAACATGAATGAAGAACGGAAGATATTGGTGGAAGAAGTCGACAGCGTCGAGAAGCCGAAACTGGCCAAGGTCGAGGATGCGGTGGACGACAGTCCGGCAGACAAGCTCGCGCCGGTGATGGCGCCGTCGCCCTATGAAGCGGAAAGCGATTCGGCCAAGCTCAGCCGCAAGAAGGATTATCTCGAGGGCTTTCTCGCGCAGAAACCGGCGGAGACCCCGGCGGGCGAAGCCGGCGGCGATGTCTACGAGGCGGTGATCGACACGCTGAAGTCGATTTTCGATCCGGAAATTCCGGTGAATATTTACGATCTCGGCCTGATCTATGGCGTCGAGATCACCCCCGACAATCACGCGATTGTCACCATGACGCTGACCACGCCGCATTGCCCGGTCGCCGAATCGATGCCCGGCGAGATCGAGCTGCAGGTCGGCAGCGTCCCCGGCGTCGGCCATGCCGAAGTCAATCTCGTCTGGGACCCGCCGTGGGACCCGGGCAAGATGAGCGACGAGGCGAAGCTGGAACTGGGGATGCTGTGAACTATTCCCCTCCCGCTGGCGGGAGGGGAGAAGAAGGAAGAAGTAATCCGTTAGTGGTGAGCCTGTCGAACCACGCCTCTCGGACGAGAAGCGCCCTTCGACAAGCTCAGGGCTAACGGCATCGGAGAAAGAAGATGACCGACACGACAACCAAGACCCGCGAAATTCCGGCAGCGATCCAGCTGACCCCGGCGGCGGAGCAGCGCATCGCTGACCTGATGGCCAAGGCGCCCGACGACGCAATCGGCGTCAAGCTGTCGACCCCGCGCCGCGGCTGCTCGGGCCTCGCCTATTCGGTCGACTATGTCAGCGAGGAAGTCGCGTTCGACGAGAAGATCGTCACCCCCGGCGGGATATTCTATGTCGATGGCGGCTCGGTGCTATACCTGATCGGCAGCACCATGGACTGGGTGGAGGATGATTTCACCGCGGGCTTTGTGTTCGAGAACCCGAACGCCAAGGGCGCTTGCGGGTGCGGGGAGAGTTTTACGGTTTAGGGATGTATCCCTCTCCCGTGAGGGAGAGGGATGCGCAGGCTTGATGAGCGTAGCGAATGTAGCCGTAGCTGGGTGAGGGTGTACTGCACTCTCGATGGCGGAGCACCCTCATCCAACTGCGCCTAGATGCATTCGCATCAAGGCTGCGTATCCTTCTCCCTTGAGGGAGAAGGCTTACAGCTTGCCTGTCAACTCCGGCACCGCGTTGAACAGATCCGCAACCAGGCCGATATCGGCGACCTGGAAGATCGGCGCGTCCTCGTCCTTGTTGATCGCGACGATGATCTTGCTGTCTTTCATGCCGGCGAGATGCTGGATTGCGCCGGAGATGCCGATGGCGATATAGACTTCTGGAGCGACGATCTTGCCGGTCTGGCCGACCTGATAGTCGTTCGGGACATAGCCCGCGTCGACGGCGGCGCGGCTGGCGCCGATGCCGGCGCCGAGCTTGTCGGCCAATGGCGTGATGACTTCCTCGAACTTTTCGGAGGAACCGAGCGCGCGGCCGCCGGAGACGATGATCTTGGCGCTGGTCAGCTCGGGGCGTTCGGACTTGGCGATTTCCTCGCTGACGAAGCTCGACAGGCCGGATTCGCCGGCGCCGGTGACGCCTTTGATGCTGGCCGAGCCGCCTTCGGTGGCGGCCTTGTCAAAGGCGGTGCCGCGGACGGTGATGACCTTCTTGGCATCGCTCGACTTGACCGTGGCGATCGCGTTGCCGGCGTAGATCGGCCGGGTGAACGTGTCTTCGCTTTCGACCGAGAGAATGTCGCTGATCTGCATGACGTCGAGCAGGGCGGCGACGCGCGGGGCGATATTCTTGCCGGTGGTGGTGGCGGGCGCGAGGAAGGCGTCGTGCGTTTCCATCAGGCTGGCGATCAGCGGCGCGGCGTTTTCCGCGAGCTGATGCTCGAGCGCCGCATCGTCGGCGACGTGCACGGTGGCGACGCCGGCGACCTTGGCGACCTGTTCGCCGACGGCAGCGCAGCCGGAGCCGAGCACCAGCGCGTGGACTTCGCCGAGCTGCGAGGCAGCGGTGACCACGGCCAGGGTGGCGTCCTTCATGGTCTTGTTGTCATGTTCTACGAGTACGAGAGTTTTCATTTGTGTAACTCCTTCAATCTTGTCCGGTCCGTTAGCACTGAGCTTGTCGAAGTGCGCTTCAAGACCTTAGTCGTCCTTCGACAGGCTCAGGACTAACGGATAAAACCTGGCTATCAGATCGCGCCGACAGCCTTCAATTTCGCGACCAGTGCATCGACGTCCTCGACCTTTTCACCGGCCTGGCGAACCGGCGGCTCGGAGACATTGGTGGTGGTCAGGCGCTTGGTGATGTCGACGCCGTAATCGGCCGGTGTCTTTTCATCCATCGGCTTTTTCTTCGCCTTCATGATGTTCGGCAGCGAGGCATAGCGCGGCTCGTTGAGGCGCAGGTCGGTGGTGACCACGGCGGGCAGGCTGAGCTTTACCGTCTGGAGGCCGCCGTCGATTTCGCGCTTGACGGTGATCGAGTCGCTGTCCAGCTCGACGGTGTTGGCGAACGTGCCCTGGCCCCAGCCGAGCAAGGCGGCGAGCATCTGGCCAGTCTGGTTGGAATCGTCATCGATCGCCTGTTTGCCGGTGATGACCAGCCTGGGCTGTTCTTCCTCGACGATCTTGGCGAGGATCTTGGCGACGGCGAGCGGCTCGACTTCCTCGTCGGTGACCACCAGGATGGCGCGGTCTGCGCCCATGGCGAGCGCGGTGCGCAGCGTTTCCTGGGCCTTTTGCGGGCCGACCGAAACGGCGACGATTTCTTCAGCCTTGCCGGCCTCTTTCAGGCGGATGGCTTCCTCGACGGAAATTTCGTCGAACGGGTTCATCGACATTTTGACATTGGCGAGATCGACGCCGCTGCCGTCGGACTTGACCCGCGGTTTCACGTTATAATCTATCACCCGCTTGACGGGTACCAGGATTTTCATTGCTGTTTCCTTCTCTATTTTCTCAACCATCGTAGCTTACGTTCACGTAAACGTCAAGTTTGCGCTGCGGTGCAGCAATTCCGGTTTGGCCGCATCAGGGCCGTCTCCGTTCGTGCCGAGCCTGCATCGTTAGACAGGCTCAGGACGAACGGGATATGGTTTTCCGTCGGTTCAGGCTGCCTCTTTTACCTGCGCGACAATCTTTTTCGCGGCATCGCCGAGGTCATCGGCCGACACGATCGGCAGGCCGCTATTGGCCAGAATTTCCTTGCCCTGCTCGACATTGGTGCCTTCGAGGCGAACCACCAGTGGCACCGAAAGGTCGACTTCCTTGGCTGCGGCAACAATGCCCTCGGCGATGATGTCGCATTTCATGATGCCGCCGAAGATGTTGACCAGAATGCCTTCCACCGCCGGGTCGGCGAGGATGATCTTGAACGCCGAGGTCACCTTTTCCTTGGTTGCGCCACCGCCCACGTCGAGGAAGTTGGCCGGGAAAGCGCCGTTGAGCTTGATGATATCCATCGTCGCCATCGCCAGGCCGGCACCGTTGACCATGCAGCCGATATTGCCGTCGAGCTTGATATAGGCGAGATCGGACTTGCTGGCCTCGACTTCCGCCGGATCTTCCTCGGTCTCGTCGCGCAGCGCGGCGATGTCGGGGTGACGCATCAGCGCGTTGCCGTCGAAGCTCATCTTGGTGTCGAGCACGATCAGCTGCTGGTCCTCGGTGACCACCAGCGGGTTGATCTCGACCATTTCGCAATCCATCGCAAGGAACGCGTCATAGAGCTTCTTACCGAGCTTCTGCGCCTGCTTGTTGAGATCGCCATCCAGCCCCAGCGCGAAAGCGAGGGTGCGACCGTGATGGGGCATGAAGCCCTGGGCCGGATCGATGGTGATTGTCTTGATCTTTTCCGGGGTGTTGTGGGCGACGTCCTCGATATCCATGCCGCCTTCGGTGGAGACGACCATCGCCACGCGGCCGCTGGCGCGGTCGACGAGGATCGAGAGGTAGAATTCCTTTTCGATATCGACGCCATCGGTGACATAGAGCCGGTTGACCTGCTTGCCCTCGTCACCGGTCTGGATCGTCACCAGGGTATTGCCGAGCATTTCCTCGGCATTGGCGCGCACTTCGTCGATCGTTTTCGACAGCCGGACACCGCCCTTTGCATCCGCTCCCAGTTCCTTGTACTTGCCCTTGCCACGGCCACCGGCATGAATCTGCGCCTTGACGACGTAAAGCGGTCCGGGCAGTTTTTCGGCTGCAGCAACGGCTTCTTCAACGGAAAGCGCGGCAAAGCCGGCAGGAACGGCGATGCCGTGTTTGGCGAGCAATTCTTTGCCCTGATATTCATGGATGTTCATGGGAAGATGTGAAGCCTTTCATCGAGCTTGAAGATGGTGCGATCGCGGGTGCGAGTCTTGCGTGCCGCTTAAGCACAGATGATGGGGCATTTCCACCCTGATTCAAGATAATTGTCGGCTGGCCAGACTGTTGTAGCGGAACAGGTTTCAGGTGAAACCGGAGGGCCGCGCGATATCAGATATCCAGTCGCATGGCGCAGCGCCGATCGCCGGGAAGTCCGTTGTCGATTTCCGCCTGCAATATGTCCGCCAGCCGCTGTGGCAGTGCTGGCGTTTCCAGCGTCCGGTAGCCGAGCTTGCGATAAAACCGCTCGTTGAACGGCAGGTCGCGAAACGTGGTCAGGGAAAGCGCAGGAACGCCGTGGGTCGACGCATGGGCTTTCGCCGTTTCCATGAGGCGGCGGCCAATGCCATGGCCCTGCTGGCCCGATTCGACCGACAGTTCCAGAATGTGCAGCGCGTCGTCATGGCGCGCGGCCGTGACAAAGCCGACGGGGCGATTGTCCGAAAGCGCGACCCACGCCGTGCCCTCGTCGATGTAGATCTGGTGCTGGGCTGCGGACATCACGTCATCGCCGGCAATCCACTCCAGGCCCGGGATCGCGAGAAATGCTTCTCCCGCCGACCGCTCGATGTCGGGGAAAGACGCGGCGTCCGCGGATGTTGCAGGTCGGATCAGGATTTCGGACATATTTGAAATCTATCTCATTTGCTCTGGCTGATCCAGCAACGGACGCAATCATGATGCGCTGAGGAAGACGCGGCAAGCCGGAGCCGTGAGCGCTGCGGGTCCAAACGGGGGTGTCCCATCACCTTCTTTGGTGAGGGCAAGGGAGAACCAGGGACCTATCTGACCGCGCAGACCACGCCGGAGGAGGTCACGACACCGATGATCTCCGGATCCTGCAGCGCGCGGGTCCTTTTGACGAATTCGTTGATCGTCACGTCGCCGGCCTTCTGCTTTTTCAGCTTGCTGAGGCCATTGAGCTTGTTCAACTGACCAAGCGAAAGCCGATCGACCATCCGGTCCGCCATGCAGGCGGAAATCGGCGCGGACAGGCCGGCGTTGATCAGGCCGTTGCGGACCCGGGTTTCCGGGGTGGCACAGGCGGATACAAGCGCGCATCCCAGAAGGATAAGGCCTGCTTTTTTCGGGGTGGTCAGGATGTCAGTCGCTCCAGCACATTGTCGTTCCGGATACGGCGATAGCGCGCCATGACAAGACTGAAAAGCCCAAACAGCAGGAGCCCGATGGCCACCGCCATGTAAAGCCAGTTGGTCGACCGCAAGCTGTCCAGAACCTGGCCGATCCCGCCAACCG
Organism: Parasphingorhabdus sp.; assembly: GCF_036964565.1. GTDB lineage: Bacteria > Pseudomonadota > Alphaproteobacteria > Sphingomonadales > Sphingomonadaceae > Parasphingorhabdus. The sequence continues at coordinate 31,669 of NZ_JBALTN010000003.1, forward strand.
ACCCGGTATCGCCGCTCAATGCGGCGGCAGCGATCTGCCAGCCGAGGACGGCAAATACCACGGCGCGCGCGGCATAGCCGGCCCGCCCGACATGTTTGGCCATCGCCGGTGCATCCGCGTCCAGCAAGGCCATGAAATTCGCGGTATAGGCCTTCACCGCTTGGTTGAAGGCTGCCGCGACAAATCCGAGACCGACGATGCCCAGCATGATGTCGCCCAGCGGCATCGAGGCGAGCGTGCCGGCAGCCTGGCCAGCGCTGTCGCCTTCACCGGACCCGCCGGAAAAGCCCAGCACGGCCCTGAACGCGAAATAGCACAGGAAGACATGCGCGAAACCGCTGGCGGCATGGCCGAGGCGAACCGCTATCCCCTTGGCATCACTGCCGTGACCCTGCAGGTCCATCCACGCACCGTAAAGCCGGAAAATACCGTATCCGAGCAGCCCGATCCCGACCAGAGACAGCAGCAGGCCGCCCGCCGACATGGTCTCGATCTGCTCGAGCACGCCGGTCGTTCCTTGCGACCGGGCGGTTGTCAGGGTCAGATAGCCCAGAAGCCCATAGACAACCGCTCGGCTCAGATAGCCGGCGCGGGCAAAATTCTCGATATTGGTGACCCGGGACATGCGGCGCTCCTGTTAAACTGCTCGACAGTCTAACGCGCCGCTGTCCGCTTAGGTTGCGTCTGCCTTGCCTTGCTTTGCCAGTTCGATCGCCTCGAGGACCACCCGACGCGCTTCGTCGGCGTCGCCCCATTTGCCGACCCGCACCCATTTTTCGGGTTCGAGATCCTTGTAGTGGGTGAAGAAATGTTCGATCTGCTGCATCACGATTTCCGGCAGGTGGCTTCCTTCGTCGATCTTGCGATAATAAGGGAAGGTCGCGTCGATCGGCACGCAGAGCAGCTTCTCGTCGCCGCCATGCTCGTCCTCGAGATTGAGCACCGCGATCGGACGGCAGCGCACGACGCAGCCCGGCATGAACGGCGAACGCGCCACGACCAGCGCATCAAGCGGATCGCCATCGGGCGACAGGGTGTGCGGAACGAAGCCGTAATTGGCCGGATAGCGCATCGGCGTGTGCAGGATACGATCGACGAACAGGGCGCCGGATTCCTTGTCGAACTCATATTTTACCGGCTCGCCGCCAACCGGCACCTCGATGATGACGTTCAGGCTTTCCGGCGGGTTATCGCCAATCGCGATCTTGTTGATATCCATGGAAAAGGTAGTCCTTATCTGGTTTTTGGCTGCAACAGCCGGTCTATGCCCCCTTGTTGCTCGGCACCCTCTCCGGTGATTTTTTCCAGCGCCGGATAGCGCAGGCCACCCGAATGGTCGACCATAAAATTCTGATAGGCCTCTCCATTTTTGGCAAAAATTTCGATCTTGCCGTCTTTTCCCCGGTTCTCCTCGATCGCCTGTTTCAGAACCTCGTCGCTATAGGCCGTGCCGTTGACCGCCGAAATCGTGAGCCCGGACTTGAGGCCGGCCCGAAAGGCGGGACTGTCCCATTCGACCGACTTGATCACCGCCTTCGCCCCCATCACCACGCCGATGCTGTGGCTGAGATCCATCTGCTTGCGGCGCTTGTCGTTCGCCCGGATATAGGCGCTCGGCTGGTCTACGAAAACCAGACGGTAGCCGCCCATCAGGAGGCCGTTCTTGGGCGCTTCACTAGTCGTCCGGTCGACGCGTTCGGCGACGAAGCTCGTCCAGTCATGGGGCTGAACGGCATTGAGCGCGTCGATGACATCCTGTTCCTCATAGGTGCGCACGCCCCAGTCGCCGTCCCGCCCGCCAAAGAACGACCGCGCGAAATCGCCCAGCGACTTTTTGCCGGCGGACTTGCTGCGGATGATCTGGTCGGCCTCGAGCCAGATCAGCAGGCCTTCGTTGTAATAATCCTCTGACCGCTGCCAGCTGGTCCAAGGCTTGGGACGGCGGGCGGCGATGATCGGATCATGGGTGGTGTCGATAAGCGGGCGCCAGCTGCGACCAACCCTGAGGTCGAGATCGGCGGCGATCGCGGCAAAGGCGTCCAGCGTGTCCTGCCTGGAGAAAAGGCCCGACCGGGCGCCCAGCACATAGCCCCAGAATTGCGTCTGCCCTTCATAGACCCAGAGCAGATTGTCGCGCATCGGCTGGCGGAAATCGGGCGTCCACATGCCGGCTGGCCGGCGATATTTGCCGTTCCAGGCATGGGTCAGCTCGTGCGGCAGAAGGTTGCGGCGCCCCGGGCCGCTGTCCCACTCGGTGAAATATTCGCGGTTCACGCCATTTTCCGATGACCGGTGATGCTCCAGCCCGATGCCGCCCAGTTCGTCGGTCAGCGCCAGCAGGAAATCATAGCGGTCATAGGGATGGCTGCCGAACAGCGCCTCGGCCTCGCGGACCAGCGCGCCATGCCGGGCGATCTGCTCCTCGGAGGGTTGGAGATATTTCGCGTCATCAGCCACCATATTGAGATGGACCCGGCCGGTCAGCTTGTGGGTCTGGAAATGTTGCCCGGCAAAGACCGGGCTGTCGACCAGCGTGTCATAGTCGGTTTTCTCGTAGACCACGGTGCTGCCACTGGTGGTTTGCGGGCGCAGCGCGCTGGCGGCCTGCCAGCCGTCGGGATAGATGGCGGTCGCGGCAACCGGAATCTGGCGGACATAATAGCCCGCGGGGTAGAGGGAAACCTGGTGCCAGCGCAGGTTGAGCATCGCCGGTGTCATGACGATCCGGCCCTGGCTGGACGTGGTCGCGGAGACAAACTGGAAGGTCGCGCTGATCTCCGACACGCCTTCGGGAACGGTCAGGTGAAAGGCAAACACGTCGACATTGTCGCGGACCCAGGCCAGCTCTTGCCCGCCAGCGGTGAATTGGAGCCCGACCAGCTTCTCGATCTCGCCGCGCGGCGCGTGATTGCCGGGCAGCCATTCGGGATAGAGCAGGGTCAGCGGGCCGGCCTTGGCCACCGGGATCGTCTGGCTGACCCGGAATATGCCCTGTTCATGATCGCGGGCATCGACTTCGAGCATCATCGTCCCGGGATAGGCGATATCCTGCGGCGCGGGGATGGTGTCTTGCGGGGCGCTATACCGCGGCTTGCTCAGATCGTCCGGCATCGCCGCGGCGGGCATGGGCAGGGTCAGGCTCAGACAAAGGCCCAATATGGCAATGATACGCATGCAAAAAATCCCCTGAATCGGTTTTGCGGTCAAATGACGTTTTTTGGCGGCGGCGTCCAGTGGTTGTGCAGGGTGCGGCCACCAGGGCGACATGAAAAACATATTCCGCTTTGCCGGATCACCGGCTAAAGGCTGCCCATGGCAAAGATACAGACCCCCCAGCCGGTGCGCGGCACGCAGGATATTTTCGGCGACGATCAGGAACGCTTTCAGCATGTCGTGGCGACCTTCGAGCGGGTGCGGCGGCTTTACGGCTTCAAGGGTGTCGAAATGCCGGTGTTCGAGCCGACCGCGGTTTTTGCCCGTTCGCTCGGCGAGACCACCGACGTGGTCTCGAAGGAAATGTACAGCTTCGAGGATCGCGGCGGCGACAGCCTGACCCTGCGACCGGAATTTACCGCCGGCATCTGCCGGGCGTTCCTGTCGAATGGCTGGCAGCAACATGTGCCGCTGAAGCTATCGGCGCACGGGCCCCTGTTCCGCTACGAGCGGCCGCAAAAGGGGCGCTACCGGCAATTCCACCAGCTCGATGCCGAGATTATCGGCGCGGGCGAACCGGCGGCGGATGTCGAACTCCTGTGTTTTACCGACCAGCTTTTGAAGGAACTCGGCATTGCCGATGGCGTGTCCCTGCAACTCAATACCCTGGGTGACGCGGAAAGCCGGGACGCATGGCGCGATGCGCTGGTCGAACATTTTCGGGCGCACAAGGCGGACCTGTCGGAAGACAGCCGCGACCGGCTGGAGCGCAATCCGCTGCGTATTCTCGACAGCAAGGAACGGCAGGACCGGCCGATTGCAGACACCGCGCCCGATATCGACGCCTATCTGTCGAGCGAGGCGACGGAATTTTTTGCCCAGGTCACCGAGGGGCTGGATGCCTGCGGCGTGGCGTGGACGCGCAACAGCCGGCTGGTGCGCGGGCTGGATTATTATCGGCACACGGCGTTTGAATTTGTCACCGACCGGTTGGGCGCGCAGGGCACGGTGCTGGCGGGCGGGCGCTATGACGGCCTGATCGAATCGCTGGGCGGGCCGCACACGCCGGCGGTCGGCTGGGCCGCCGGGATCGAGCGGCTGGGGATGTTGCTCGAGGAACCGGCTGTCGCTGGGCCCGACGCCATTTTCATCCCGCTGGGCGACGGCTGCGAGGCGGCGGCGATGAAGATCATGGCCGACCTGCGCCGGTCGGGCGTCAGCTGCGACATGGCCTACAAGGGGAATATGAAGAAGCGGATGCAGAAGGCCAATGCGGCGGGTGCGGTGCATGCGGTGATCATCGGTGAAAACGAGCTCGCCAATGGCGTGGCCGCGGTCAAGAATCTCGAAACCGGCGATCAGCGCGAGATCGTGCTCAGCGGATTGGCGGAGGCGCTGACCGCATGACCGCCATCACCCCCCAGCGTATCGCCCAGATCGAGGCGCGCTTCGCCGAACTGCAGGCGATGATGGCCTCTGGCGATCTCGACAGCGACAAGTTCGTGGCCGTGTCCAAGGAATATGCGGAGATCGAGCCGGTGGCCATCGCCGCCGCGGAGGTGAAGGCGCTGCGCGACGAGCAGGAGAGCCTGGCCGAGATGCTCGCCGGCGACGATGCCGAGATGAAGGCGATGGCGGCGGACGAAGTCGACAGCGTCCGAAAGGCGCTGGCCGCAGCGGAACACGCGCTGGCGCTGCAACTGCTGCCCAAGGACAGCGCCGACGAGCGGCCGGCAATGCTCGAAATTCGCGCCGGCACCGGTGGTGACGAGGCAGCCCTGTTTGCCGGCGATCTGTACCGGATGTACACGCGCTATGCCGAGGAGCAGGGATGGAAGGTCGAGATGATCTCGGCCAACGCCTCGGAAGTCGGCGGCTTCAAGGAGGTGGTCGCCAATATCCAGGGCAAGGGCGTGTTCGCCAAGCTGAAGTTCGAATCCGGCGTCCACCGGGTGCAGCGGGTCCCGGAAACCGAAAGCGGCGGGCGTATCCACACCTCGGCGGCGACGGTGGCGATCCTGCCGGAACCCGAGGAAGTCGACATCAAGATCCGCACCGAGGACCTGCGCATCGACACCTATCGCGCCAGCGGCGCCGGCGGCCAGCATGTCAACAAGACCGACAGCGCCATCCGCATCACCCACCTGCCGACCGGGCTGGTGGTGCAGTGCCAGGACGGCAAGTCGCAGCACAAGAACAAGGCGCAGGCGCTGAAGGTGCTGGCGGCGCGGCTCTACGAGCAGGAACGCGACGCGGTGCAGAGCGAGGAAGCCGAGGCGCGCAAGTCGATGGTCGGCAGCGGCGATCGCAGCGAGCGCATCCGCACCTATAATTATCCGCAGGGGCGAGTGACCGACCACCGGATCAACCTGACCCTGCACAAGCTGCCGGAAATCATCGAGGGGACTGCGCTCGGGGAAATGGTCGACGCGCTGATCTCCGAGGATGAAGCCAGCCGGCTCGCCAATCTGGATGGGTGATGCTGCCGCGGCTCTGCGCGAGGCGGCGCAGGCACTGGCGGATGTGTCCGACACGCCGCGCCTCGACGCGGAACTGCTGCTCGCCCACGCGCTGGGGATCGATCGAGCCGAACTGCTGCTGAAGCTGCCCGGGCTGGATGCGCCAGCCGCCTTTGCCGCGTTGATCGAGCGGCGCCAGCGATGCGAACCGGTTGCCCATATTATCGGCCGCAAGGAATTCTGGGGCCTCGATCTGGAGGTGACGGCCGATGTCCTGATCCCGCGGCCCGACAGCGAATTGCTGATCGAGCAAGCGATCGGCATTTTTGCCTCCAAGCCTCCGCAGCGGATCCTCGATCTCGGTACCGGCAGCGGCGCGCTGCTGCTCGCCGCGCTGCACGAGTTTCCCGACGCTGCCGGCGTCGGCATGGATGCCAGCGCCGCCGCGCTGCAGATTGCCCACAACAATGCCGATGCCCTGGGAATGGCTGGCCGCGCCCGCTTCCTGCTGCTCGATTGGACCCGGCCCGGCTGGACCAGCACCATCGGGTCCGGTTTTGACTTGATCCTCGCCAACCCGCCTTATGTGGCAGACGGGACGCGCCTGTCCGCCGATGTCGCCGATTTCGAACCGCACCGGGCCCTGTTCGCCGGCGAAGCAGGGCTGGACGACTACCGGATCCTCATTCCGGGACTGGAAGCATTGCTCGCCCCGGGGGGAACCGCCCTGCTGGAAATCGGCTTTGACCAAGCGGCCCCTGTCTCGAAAATCGCCTCCGAAGGCGGCTATCATGTTGATCTTAAACAGGATTTGTCCGGTACCGACCGGTTGCTGATCCTTCGTCGCTAAAAAGGGCTTGGATTTGCCGAAACGAGGCGCTAAGACTTGTTCAGGCCCAGAGGATTTCTGGCTTTTTCCCAATATCACTGGCCTGCCCCCATTGCGATAATGTTGCTGGTTTTCGGCGCGTGTTTGTTTTGTATGGGCCGTTGTGGACAAGTTGCCCGCAACGCAATCGCCACCAGAGTGTGGCTATGACTTGAGAAAGACCAAGTTTATTAACGACTTAAGGATACTCAAAAATTGATGAACAATCGTCAGCCTGGCCGCCGTGGGCGCGGCCGGAACACCAACAACCGTCCCCAGAGCAATCGTGGCGGCGGCGGATCGGATCGCGACAACCGGATCGACAACCGGACGCGCGGCAATGCCGTGCAGATGCTCGATAAATTCAAGAAAATGGCGCAGGATGCCCAGGTCAACGGTGACCGGGTCCAGGCCGAATATTATCATCAATTTGCCGATCACTATTTCCGGGTCAATGCCGACACCATGGCCCGCCGCGAAGAGCAGCGGGTTGCGCGCGAGGAACCGCGCGGCGACAACCGTTCGGACAATCGCGGCAACAGCAACGGCCACGACGATGACAGCGACTATGACGACGACGCTCCGCGCGGTCGTTCGCAGCAGTCCCAGCCCGGTCGCCAGAAACGCGATGATCGCAACGATCATGATGATCGCGATGATCAGAACAATGGCGATACCGTTGAAGCGGCGGAAGAAAAGAAACCTGTCCGCAGCCGGCGTCCCCGGAAGGCGGACAATGGCGCGGCCCGCGACGATTCTGCGGAAAAGAACGGCGGAAGCAACGGCCTTGATGCCAGCGCCCTGCCGCCCGCGATTTCGAAATCAGCCGAGGTCGAGGTCGAGAAGAAGCCGGCACGCAAGAAGCGGGTGATGAAGCCGCGCGCGACCGAAGAAAGCGACGCCGCCTAAGCCGACTTCAGGTCAAAGCGATGAACGGGGCGCTGCTGCCATAGCTGGCAGGCGCCCCCCATCGCACCGGATCTCGCTAGCCTGTGCCATTGCCTGCACGATCAGGCGCCGGGCGCGATGCCCCTCATTCCGGAGCTATCGCCTGCGCCAGCCAGTCGGGCAGATCGCGTCCCCGGATATCCTCCACCCGCCGATGCTCTACCGACAGCCCGTAGGCGGGATAGGCGAGGCGCTGCCGCTTGTCGTCGGCTTCGCTGATCGGCACCACCACCATGCGCCGGTTGACCTTCTGGCGATAGTTCATGCGGGCGGTATTTTCTTGGCCGACATAGCAACCCTTGGCAAAGCTGACCCCGCCCAGTTCAGTGGCATTGCATTCCAGCCACAGGGTCTTGTCGCTGCCCAGCTCGGCCTGTCCCTCGGTAACGCCGAGCGAAAGGCGATGCTGCCGGTATGCATCGTCCGCCCCGGCAGCATGTGCCGCCGCGCCGAGCCACCGGTGCCCGATCGCAGGCAGGCGCGGATCAACGGGTTTGTCGGCTGCCTTCAGGGCCCAGTGCACGGCAAGCGAATCATCCAGACCAATTTCGATCTTGCGGCGCAACCGGTACAGCTTCAGTCGCTTGACGAGGGCATCCGCCTGCTCTGCCTCGCAGTCGATCAGGATGTCATCGCCGTCGACCCAAAGGAAAAAGTCGAACAGGAGCTTTCCCTGCGCGGACAGCAGTGCCGACCATTGCGGCGCGTCGGGTGCCACCGCCATCATGTCCTGCGTCACCAGTCCCTGCAGGAACGCGCGGATATCTTCGGATCCGTCGGTCGCGGAAAGCCGGATGACGGCGCGATCATTAAGTCTGGTTTCGGTCATGCCATTTAGGTAGGGGTTTGCGAACAGAAAACCAACCCGCTCGCACCCGGCTTGCCGAAATAGGTGCCGTAACGGGTGCCGGAACACGGAACCGCACATGACCGACAACCAGGACCGCATCACCATCCGCCGCCCCGATGACTGGCATGTCCACCTGCGCGACGGCGCGATGCTGGCGGCGGTGGCACATTTTACCGCGCGGCAGTTTGCCCGGGCCATTGTCATGCCCAACCTGTCACCGCCGGTGACCAGCGCGGCCAGCGCCGCCGCCTATCGTGACCGGATCATCGCGGCATTGCCGGAGGGAGCCGACTTTACCCCGCTGATGACCTGCTATCTCACCGATGACGCGGATGCCGACGATATCGCTTCCGGCCATGCGGCGGGCATCTATACCGCGGCCAAGCTCTATCCGGCGAACGCGACCACCAACAGTGCCCACGGGGTGACCGACGTGACCCATATCATGCCGGTGCTGGAACGGATGCAGACGATCGGCATGCCGCTGCTCGTCCATGGCGAGGTTACCGACGGCGAGATCGATATCTTTGATCGCGAGGCGGTGTTCATCGATCGCGTACTCGAAAAGCTGATCCGCGACCTCCCCGGCCTGAAAATCGTGTTCGAGCATATCACGACGGAGCAGGCGGTGCAGTTCGTCGACAGCGCCGGGCCCAATATCGGCGCAACGATCACGCCGCATCATCTGCATATCAACCGCAACGCGATGTTCGCCGGGGGCATCCGTCCGCATGCCTATTGCCTGCCGGTGGCCAAGCGCGAACGGCACCGGCTGGCGCTGCGCAAGGCGGCGACCTCCGGTTCGGCCAGCTATTTTCTCGGCACCGACAGCGCGCCGCACGAAATCGCTGCCAAGCAGTCGGCCTGCGGCTGTGCTGGCATCTTCAACGCGCCTTATGCGCTGGAAAGCTATGCCGCCGTGTTTGCCGAAGAAAATGCGCTCGCCCGGCTGGAAGGTTTCGCCTCCGAGCACGGCCCCGATTTTTACGGATTGCCGCTCAACGAGGGCAGGGTGACGCTGGAACGCATAGACGGTTCGATTCCCGACCAGATCGAATCTTCGGGGTCAACGCTGGTTCCGTTTCACGCTGGTTCCGCCTTGCCCTGGCGCCTTGCGGCGGACTGAGCCGTCAAGCGGTTCAGAGGGATGGCAGCGCTCGGGCGGCCTTGCCGGCACGGTAGGAATCGGTGGAGAAAAGCGCGAGACTGATCCAGATAAGCAGGAAGCAGACCATGTGCGACAGGGTCACGGCTTCCCGATAGACAAATACCCCGATCAGAAACTGGATCGTCGGTGCCAGATAGTTGAGCAGACCGATCGCGGCGAGGGTCATTTTCTTGACCGCGGATGCAAACAGCAGCAGCGGGATGGCGGTGACGATGGAACCGCCGATCAGCAGCAGGTCAATCGTCCGGTCATCGCCAAAATGCTGGTCGGAACCGGAAGCCGGGACGTTGAAGGTCAGCCAGATCAGCAGCAGCATGAAGGGAAGGAACAAGAGGCCCGTCTCCGCCGTCAGCCCGGTTATCGGTCCGATCTCGGCAATCTTGCGGACCAGGGCGTAGCAGCTCCAGGATGCGGCCAGCGCGAGGCTGATCCAGAGTGTGTCGAGCGCCTGCATCGCCAGGACGGAAACGCCCACAGCGGCGATCGCGATGGCGATCCATTTACTGCGGGAAAGGGTCTCTCCCAGAAACAGCCTTCCCATAAGGACGGTCATCAGCGGGCTGATGAAATAGCCGAGACTGGCCGCCAAGATATGATCCTCGTGCACCGCCCAGACGTAGATCAGCCAGTTGGCTGCGATCAGGCAGGAACTGGTCAACATCAGCCAGCGCAACTTCCGGTCTCTGGCAGCAGCAACCAAGCTCGCGAAATTCTTGCGGAAATAGAGGATGAGCAGCAGCAACGGCACCGACCAGACGATGCGGTGGCTGACGACTTCCAGGGCATCCACATTCTGCAGCAGTTTGAAATAGACCGGCATCAGCCCCCAGGAGAGGCAGGCAATCAGCGCTTGGATAAGACCGATTCGGCTACTGGAAAGTCCGCTGAACATCGGTCTGCGCTTAAGCGCAGCGCCGCGGTCCGGCAATCAAGAAAAGCTATCGCCGGGAAAACCCGAACGCCCTGCTAGATGATGCCTCCACCGATCCACAGCCGGAGCATGCATATGGCCATCACGATCAGGCAGAAATACATGCCGCTGGTACGCGATGAGATCAGGCCGAACAGGGCACCGATCCCCGCGAACGGAAGGATCAGCCAGTTGGTCCAGCCGAGCAGCGGCACCAGCCCGATGAAGGACAGAACGAGCGCGATAGCGCCGATGAGCAGGGAGATCAGATTGAACATGAGTGTATTATAAGCATAGTGCACTGTGATTTCAAGCATTTGCAAATCGGCATGCGCATAGTAGGTTCTTCCGGCAAGGGAGAATGGCCGTGAGGATCGACGATATCAGACTTGAAACCGAGCGGCTGATCCTGCGTCCGCCGAGTGCAGACGATTTCGAAGATTGGGCAGCCTTTCAGGCAGATGAAGACACAATGGCACATATCGGCGGAACGAAAAGTCGCGCTGAATCATGGCGAAGTCTGTGCGCCATGGTTGGCGCATGGCATGTCGGCGGTTTCGGGATGTTCTCGCTTATTCTAAAGGATAGCGGCCAGTGGATCGGTCGGATCGGACCCTGGCACCCCGAGGGCTGGCCCGGCACCGAGGTGGGTTGGGCGGTAGCGCCCGGATATGCCGGAAAAGGCTATGCGCTCGAAGCGGCGGTGGCGAGCATGAACTATGCGGTCGACGTGCTGGAGTGGGATGATATCTGCCACACGATTCATCCAGCGAACTCTGCCTCGATCCGGCTGGCGGAGCGCCTCGGTGCCAGCAATCGTGGTCCGACGCAATTGCCAGCACCGTTTCAGGACGCGCGTGTTGACGACTGGGGGCAATCTCGCGAACAGTGGCAACAGAACAGAAAACAGTTTCAATAGGAGCGCATGAGCATGGCTGAAGACCGGTATCTCGACCCGACCCGCGAAAGTTTCGACGCATTCAAGGCGCTGCCGCGCGATGTACCGATCAACATGCTCAACCTGCTTCGTTTCCACGAATCGGCGCAATATCCGGATGATCATCCGAACGCCGGCAAGGGCTGGAGCGGCGCCCGCGCCTATCGGGAATATGGCAAGACCAGCGGCCCGATATTCGAACGGGTCGGCGGCACCATCATCTGGCGGGGACAGATGGAATGCATGGTGATCGGTCCCGACGACAAGCAATGGGATTCATCCTTCATCGCACGCTATCCGAACAGCGGTGCGTTCATGGAAATGGTCACCGATCCGGAATATCAGAAGGCCGTGGTCAACCGCCAAGCCGCGGTGCTGACGTCGCGGCTGATCCGGTTTGGCGAAGTCGGTGGGCCAGACACGTTCGGGTGAATCCCGAAACGGGACAAGAGGTTAACGAATAGTCACCGGATTAACCAGTTTCCCTAACGAAATATTAACGCTTTTTGGTGCAGATGTTCCGGTAAATTCAGGAGCATTTCGCATGTCAAAGATCACCCGTTCCCTTTTGCTGTCGGCTGCGGCCTTTGCGCTGCCCTTGTCGCTGGCCGCTTGCGGCAGCAACGAAACCAGCGATGAGGAACTGGCGAAGCTGGACGACAACCTGACCTCCGATCCGGCGATGAACGACGCACTGGAAGATGCGATCCTCGTCGATCCCGATCTTACCGACCAGGCCAATCGCAACGCCATTCGCGGGGCCAACGGTGCTGCCGACGGATCGGTGCCTCCGGGTACCGGCGAGGATGGCAGCGCCGCTGCCAAGGCCGCGCTGGGCGGGAAAATGATGAGTGCGCCGGCGCCCAAGCAAATGACCTCGGACGACGAAGCGTTGACGCTGGGAGACAAGGCCGAACTGCAGGAAGCGCGCAGCAACAAGCCGGTCTGCAAGGACAAGCTGACCTACGACATGGGCTGGGCAAGCAAGATGCCGCCGGAATTTGCGGTCTATCCGAAAGCCAGCTTGCAGGAAGCGGCGGGCAAATGCGACCTGCGCGTGGTCAGCTTTACCACCGCCACGCCGATCAAGAATATCGTCGATTATTATTATACCCGCGCCAAGCGCGGTGGCTATGACGCCGAATATCTGTTGCGCGGCAGCGAGCATGTGCTGGGCGGTTCCAAGCCGAACCAGTCCGATGCCTATGTGATCACCCTGAACGAGCGTTCGGGTGGCGGCACGGTCGTGGATATCGTGGCGAACAACCGCTAGCGGACAGGATCAAGCCGGACTTCGTATTTCAACCGGTCCGGTGATCAAGGGTGGCCCGCTCCGGCCGCCCTTTTTTTGCCATCATTCGCGGTAGCTGCCGCCGCCGTCGACGGTGACATCATTGGCAGTGGTGAAGCTGCTGAGATCGCTGGCCAGCCAGATCATGGCGTTGGCGACTTCCACCGCCTGGCCGACGCGGTTGATCGGATGGTTGCGGTTGAACAGTTCGACCGCCTCGTCATGCGGACCCGGATAGGCGGCGAGATAGCGCTGGTACATCGGCGTGTCGATCGCGCCGGGGTGGACGGTGTTGACCCGCACCGGATATTTTTCGGCGGCGCAGTGCAGAGCGAGCGACTTGCTGAGCGCGGTGACCGCCGCCTTGCTGGCGCTATAGGCGGCGAATTGCGCGCCCGGGCGCATCGCCAGCATCGAGCCGATATTGACGATCGCGCCGTCTTCGCCGCTTTCTACGATCGCCGGCAGGCCGACGCGGCAGCCATAGAAAGTGCCCTGCAGATTGATGTCGATGGTGCGGTTCCAGCTGTCCAGATCAACCTCGTCGACCGATCCGGGTTCGGAAATGCCGGCGACGTTGAACAGGGTGGTCAGCTTGCCAAAGCGCTGCTTCGTGGCATCGACCGCGGCCTGCCACTGGTCGAGATTGCGGACGTCCAGTTCGACCGCGTCGGCGCGCTCGCCCAGAGCGGCGGCATGTTCCCTGGCCTTGTCGATCTGGATGTCGGCCAGCATCACCGAGCCGCCCTCCTCGATCACCCGCTGTCCGGCGGTCCCGCCAATGCCTTCCGCGCCGCCCGAAATCAGCGCGACCTTGCCGTCCATCATGCCCATGTCCTGTTCCTGTCTACCGATCTATTTCTTGTCGAACAGGATCGGCAGATTGGCCAGCCCCCGCAGCATCATGTTCGGCGGATAGCGCAGCTCCGCGCCTTCCGGGATCCGGATATTGTCGATCCGCTTGGCGAACTGCTGGAAGGACACGGTCATTTCCTTGCGCGACAGCATGTTGCCGACGCACATGTGGATGCCCTTGCCGAACGCCAGATGGGTGCGCGCATTCTTGCGGTCGACGCGGAATTCATTCGGATTTTCAAACTGCTTGGGGTCGCGGTTGGCGGCATGATAGCGCATCATCACCATCGCGCCCTTGGGTAGCATCACGCCGCCCAGCTCGGCGTCGCGGTGCATCACGCGCCAAATGCCGGAGGAGCCGCTCGACATGCGCAGAACTTCCTCGACCGCATTGGGGATCAGCGAGGGGTCGTCCTGGATCTTCCTGTACTGGTCCGGATTGGTGGCGAACAGCCGCATGCCCTCGGCCAGCGCGGCGGTGGTGGTCTCGTTGCCGGCGACCATCAGCTGCTGCACGATCGACAGCGATTCGGCGTCATCAAGCGGCCGTTCGCCATCGACCTGCGCGTTGACCAGATCGGAAAGAATATCGCTTTTCGCTTCCTTGCGGCGTTCGTCCATATTGGCCTTCAGCGCGTGCTGATATTCGACCACCTCGCGCTCGGTTTCCAGTTGCCGCTCGCGGGTCATCATGCCGGAGAGGCGGTCGACGAAGGCATTGGTCCAGCGCTTGATCGTGCCGGCGTCGGCGACATCGAGCCCCAGCTGCACCGCGATCGTGCGGACCGGCATCGGAATCGCATATTCCTCGACAAATTCGCACGCGCCCTTGTCGATGAAATTGTCGATCAGTTCGTTCGACATTTCGCGCATGCTGTCTTCCAGCTTGTTGACCTTGGGCATCGAGAAAGCGAGATTGACCAGCTTGCGGAAGCGCGTGTGCACCGGCTGGTCGGCGGTCAGCAGGGTGTTCACCTGCGGCCAGCCTTTCGACTGGATCGCCTGCAGCTCCTCGTCATTTTTCAGCTCTTCCTCGGTCTTCCCGCCGGAAAGCAGAGCGTTGAAATTGTTGGAAAAGTCATCGAGGCGGCCGACCGCTTCCGAGATCAGGTCATAGTCCAGCACGACATAGGTGCCGCTGGCCTCGTCGAAGAAGACCGGGCTTTTGGCGCGCTTTTCCTCATAGAAATCAAACGGGTCCACCAGCACATCCGGCTGGAACAGCGATTTGGATACGGCTTCGTTCATGGCAAATTCCTGTTCAGATTAGTCAAAGGCCGGGGTCGGCTTGCCTTCGGCGTTGTAGACCGGCCCCTCGGCATCCACCCGATATTTGGCGCTGACCGCGTTGATCAGGCCGAAGCTGCCGATATGGGCGAGCATGCTGGCATAATGGACATCCCCGAAATGCTGGGCCAGCGCCTCTTCGTCGGTCCATTCCTCGAACACCTCGATGCGCGACGGATTGTGCAGGTCGGCGGCCCAGCTGTAGCAGAGGCATCCTTCCTGGCTCAGCGCACCGTCGATATAGGGCTGCGCCTGCTTCAGGCATTCTTCCCGCGTCGCCGGATCCACATCGATATGCGCCGCGATCAGTATTTTGGCCATGCTTCCAATTCCCCTAGAGCTTGTTGCCGCCGAACTGGGCGACGACGTTGAATATGCGCTTGCTGTACAGCCACTGGCCGTCGATCTTGACGAATTCATCATCATAGCGCCCGCCAGCCACCCGCGGCTCGCCCTTCTCGACCAGTATTTCGTGGGTCTGGTAGCGGCCGGACGCGGTGTCGCCGGTCACTTGCAGGCTGGCGGGTATCCCGAGAAAGCTGACCGCATCGAACTGGCCCATGGCGCCGTTCCAGAGATTGACGATATTCTCGCGGCCGATGACTTCGGTGCCCATCAGCGACCAGACGGCGTCTTCGGTCCAGAGCGCGCCCCAGTCATCGGGGTCCTTGCGCAGCACCGCATCGCAATAGGCGTCGTGCAATTCCCGGATCGCCAGCCGGTCTTCTATCGGTCCTGAAAACATGGTCCCGTCCTCTCCTTTTATTGGAGCGAACTACACGGCAAAAATGGCGGAAAGACAAGCTGCCATAAGTGCTAGCGGGTGCCTGTTAGTCGCCGCTGATTCGCTCGATATCGGCGCCGACGGCAGCGAGTTTTTCTTCCAGCCGCTCATAGCCGCGGTCGAGATGGTAGATGCGCTGCAGCCGGGTTTCGCCTTCTGCTGCCAGCCCGGCGATCGCCAGGCTCATCGAGGCGCGCAGGTCGGTCGCCATCACCGGCGCACCGGTGAGTTTCTTGACACCCCGGACCACGGCGGTGCGGCCCTTGGTCTCGATATCCGCACCCATCCGGTTGAGCTCGGGTACGTGCATGTAGCGATTTTCGAAAATCGTTTCGGTCAGCACGCTGGCCCCGTCGGCCATGCACAGCATCGCCATCAGCTGCGCCTGCATGTCCGTCGCCAGGCCTGGATAGGGAGCGGTCGACAGGGTGAGGGGACGGAGTTTGCCATCGGAGGCGACCCGGATGCCCTTGGCATGCGGTTCGACCGACAGGCCGGCATGGCGCAGCGCATCCAGCGTGGCTTCCATTTCATCGGCCCGCGCGGCCAGCAGGTCGACCTCGCCACCCGCCAGACCAACGGCGCAGGCGTAGCTGCCCGCCTCGATCCGGTCCGACATCACGCGATAGGTGCAGCCGTGCAGCCGGTCGACACCGGAGATGGTCAGGGTAGAGGAGCCAATGCCCTCGATCTCGCCGCCCATGGCGACCAGCATGTTGCACAGGTCGACAATTTCCGGCTCCCGCGCGGCGTTCCTGAGGATGCTGGTACCATTGGCGAGCACTGCCGCCATCAGCGCATTTTCGGTGGCACCGACCGAGACCACCGGGAAGGTGAAGTCGCCGCCGGGCAGGCCGCCGTCGGGCACGCGCGCGATGACATAGCCGCTGGTTGTTTCGATCGTGGCGCCGAGCGCCTCGATGGCTTTCAGATGCAGGTCGATCGGCCGGTTGCCGATAGCGCAGCCACCTGGCAGCGAGACCCGGCATTCGCCGGCGCGGGCCAGCAGCGGTCCCAGCACCAGGATCGAGGCCCGCATCTTGCGGACGATATCATAGGGTGCTTCGGTCGAGGTGATCCGGCCGGCCTTGAGCGTCATCACCCGGCCGAAATCCTCCGGCCGCGCGCCTTCGATCGTCGTGGAGACGCCGAGCTGGTTGAGCAGATGGCCGAAACTGTCGACATCGGCCAGCCGCGGCAGATTGCGCAGCGTGACCGGCTCGTCGGTGAGCAGCGCGCAGGGCAGCAGGGTGAGGGCGCTGTTCTTGGCGCCGGAAATCGGAATGGTGCCGGACAGCTTGTTGCCGCCCCGTATCGAGATAATATCCATGGTCCAGCATTTACCGCAAATGGCGAGACAGGCAAGCCTCTTGCGCCGGATGCAACCGCGGATCCTGTCGGAAAAGATTAGTCGCGCAGCAATCCCAGCGCCGCATAGGCGGCTTCGACCGTCGGACGGGCCAGCGCCGAGGCCTTCTCCGAACCCTTGCTCAGGATCGCGTCGATCGCATCCCCGTCCTGGCGTAGTTGCTCGAACCGCTGGCGGATCGGCGACAGGGTGCTGACCGCAAGATCGGCAAGCGCCGGCTTGAAATCGCCAAAGCCCTTGCCGGCATAGTCGGCGAGCACGCTTTCCTGCGGCTGGTCGGCCAGCGCGGCGAAGATGCCGACGAGGTTTCTCGCTTCCGGACGATCGGCGAGATCGGCGAGATTGTCGGGCAGCGGCTCGGGATCGGTCTTCGCCTTCTTGAACTTGCGCGCGATCGTTTCGTCATCGTCGCTCATGTTGATCCGGCTGAGATCGGACGGATCGGACTTGCTCATTTTCGCATTGCCGTCGCGTAGGCTCATGATCCGGGCGGCGGTCTTGCCGATAAAGGGTTCGGGCAGGACGAAGGTCTCGGTGCCGGTGTCGCTGTTGAACTTTGATGCGATGTCGCGGGCCAGTTCCAGATGCTGCTTCTGGTCCTCGCCGACCGGCACATGGGTCGTCTGGTAGGCCAGCACGTCGGCGGCCTGCAGCACCGGATAGCCGTAGAGGCCGAGCGAGGCGCGCTGCTTGTGCTTGCCGGATTTTTCCTTGAACTGGGTCATCCGGTCGAGCCAGCCCATCGGCGTGTTGCAGATCAGCAGCCAGGCGAGTTCGGCATGGGCGGGGACGCGGGCCTGGTTGAACAGGATCGACCGGTCCGGATCGACTCCGGCGGCGACCAGCGCGGCGACCATTTCGCGGCAATTGGCGGCTAGTTCGGCGGGATCATTGTGCACCGTGATCGCGTGCAGGTCGGCGAGAAAGAACAGGCACTCGCCTTCGTCCTGCATCTTCACCCAGTTCTTGATCGCGCCCAGATAATTGCCGAGATGGAGATTACCCGTGGGCTGGATGCCCGAGACCGTACGCATTGTATCAACTTCCTTCGCTCGCGGCCTCTTCCGCCGCTTTCTTTTTCGTCAGCATGGTGATCTTGTCGCGATCGATCGCACCGGTCAGCCATGCGAGCGCGGCATAAACCAGTCCGCCGACACTGACCAGAGCGGTGATCGACCCGATTCGCTGCGCCATCGTGCCATCATAGAGTCCCTCGCCGATCGGCGCAGCATAGATCAGCACCGCTGCCATGCCGGCCGCCGACAGCGTGATCCGGCCGATCCGCAGCAACAGTGTCCATTCGAGATGAAAATGCCCGCGTCTATGAAGCATCGTGTACAGCATTGCGCAATTGCACCATGCCGCAATCGCGCCGGCGAAGGCGAGGCCCTGAATGCCGTAGACCGGGATCAGCAGCAGGTTGAGCGCGATATTGACCAGCAGCGAAATGGCGGCGGTATAGACCGGCGTCTTGGTATCCTTGCGAGCGAAAAAGCCTGGGATCAGGACCTTGACCAGCACATAGGCGGGCAGTCCGACAACCAGAGCAGCGACTACGGCAGAGGTCGTCTGGCCGTCGGCAGGGGTGAAATTGCCGCCGACATAGAAAGAGGTGACCAGCGGCCCGGCGGCAAAGAACAGCGCGATGGCCGCCGGAATGGTCAGCAGCATGCCGAGCTCGATGGCGTTGCTCTGCAAGCGTTGTGCGCCCCCCTGGTCGTTCTTGGCGATGAAACGCGACAGCGCCGGCAGGATCGCGGTGCCCAAGGCAATGCCGATGATTCCCAGCGGCAGCTGGTTCAGCCGGTCGGCCATCGCCAGGTAGACGAACGATCCTTCCGGCAGGCGTCCGAGGAAGAACAGGTCGATGAACCGGCTGATCTGGTAGATGCCGGCACCGAATACGGCCGGCAGGATCAGGATTCCCAGTTCCTTCACGTCGGCATTGAAGCGCGGCATTTTCAGCGGAAAGCGGAACCCGGTCTTGCGTGCCCAGTAATAGAGCCAGAGCATCTGCACGAGGCCGGCCGTCGCCACGGCCAGCGCCAGGAAATAGGCGGTCTGGCGCGGATCGCTCCCGTCGTTGAAAATATAGGCAGCGAGCAGCGCGGTAATCATGCAGATATTGAGCATGATCGGCGCTGCCGCCGCCGCAGCGAACCGGCTGAGCGAATTGAGTATCGCCGCGAACAGGGTGGTGACGCTGATCAGGCCGAGATAGGGAAAGGTGATGCGGGCCAGCGAAATCGAAAAGTCGCTGGTCCTTCCGCCGCGTCCGAAATCGTCGATCAGCCAGATGATGCCCGGCATGACGAGCATCATGATGGCGGAGAACAGCAGCAGCAGCGGCACGAAGACCGACAGGACTTCGATCACGAATGTCTGCGCCGCCGTGCGGTCGTCGTCCGCTTCGATCTTGCGGTTGAACAGCGGGACAAAAGCGGCCGAAAACGCGCCTTCGGCAAACAGCCGGCGGAAGATGTTGGGTAGCTGGAAGGCCAGCTGCCACGCATCGGCGGCGGCGCCGGCGCCCAGAATCCGGGCCAGCATGATGTCGCGGACAAAGCCGAATATCCGGCTGACCAGAGTCAGCCCGGCTATCGTTCCGGTGGATTTCAGCAGGTTCATGCCTGCCGCCTAGCGAGGGGACTTAGGCGTTACCAACGGGTTGCTCGCCCGATTGCTGTGCCGCCATCTGCTCGCGCTGCTGCATGTAGAGCGCGGTGAAATCAATCGGTTCCAGCAGCAGCGGCTGGAAGCCGGCATCGCGGACCGCCTCGGAAATGATCGCCCGGGCAAAGGGGAACAGCAGCCGCGGCGCTTCGGCGAACAGGAACGGATGCGCCTGTTCCTCGGTGATGTTGCGCAGGCCGAACAGGCCGCAATAGAGCAGTTCGATGGCGAAGGCGACGCCCTCGTCCGCCTTGGCGGTGACGTCGACTTTCAGCTCGACCTCGTGTATTTCGTCGGAAATCTGGGACGATCCGATATTGAACTGGACGTCGATCTGCGGCTGGCCCTGCCACTGGTAGACATCCGGCGCGTTGGGATTCTCGACCGACAGATCCTTCACATATTGTGAAATCATCCCGATTTGTGGCTGCGTGTCTGCGCCATTGGCAAGCGGGTCAGGCGTCGTTACATTCCCGTTTGGGTTTGCGTCGGATTCACTCTTGTCATTCTCGTCAGCCATCGGCCTGTCCTTTCGGAAAATCAGTCAAACATGTCATATGGCACATATTGCGCCGCCGAACGCAGCGCGCCTAGCAGGGGACGCAGTCAAGGGCAATCAAAGACTATGGTCCGGTCTGCAGCCCTGCCGGCCGGTGAATTTGTAAGCGCAGGTTCACGAATTGGCGGGTACAAAACTTGGACCAGTTGCGGCAAATCGGCTTTTTCGCGAATGCCATTTGAAACCAGCCCTGTTTCTGCCTATGTATAGGGCCAAAGAAATGATTGGATTCTGAAGTGACCATCGAAATTGTATTACTGGCCATGGTGGCAGCCTTTCTCGGCCTGCGTCTCTATTCTGTGCTGGGCAAGCGCAGCGGTCATGAGCAGGAACACATGCCCCGCAACATTGAACCGCGGGCGAATGAGCGCCGGACACTGGATGATACCAAGCCTCATGTTCCCGACATCGTCCCTGCGACTGCCGGCGCGCCGACGATGGTCTATGACAGCAGCGCCGAAGCCGACATGCGCGAAATCCTCGCCGCCGACCGCAATTTCGATGTCGGCCGGTTTGTCGAGGGTGCGCAGGCGGCCTATGCAATGATCCTCGAAGCCTTCTGGAAGGGCGACAAGGAAGAGCTGAAGTCGCTCTGCGACGATGATGTCTATGAAAGCTTCGTCGAAGCCATCGACGCGCGCGAAAAACGCGGTGAAATACTGGAAAATCAGCTGGTGCGAATCGACAGCGCGCGGATCTCGGCAGCCGAGTTCAACCGCCCGCTCGCGCGCATCACGGTGCAGTTCGATGCCGATATCGCTGCCGTGGTCAAGGACAAGAAGGGCAATCTGATCGGCGGCTCGCTGTCCGACGCTGCCGAAACCCACGATGTCTGGACCTTCAGCCGCGACCTTTCCAGCGCCGACCCCAACTGGCTGCTCGACGAAACCGATGAGGCCTGACCCGCGTACGTCGAGGGACAGCATCATGAAAATCGGCGCGCTTTTCGCGGCAATGACGATGGTCAGCGCCTGTTCGATGTCGATCATTCCCGAAGGCACGGCGCAAAGCCGCCCGGCCAGGTCGCAAGACGAATGGGTGACCGAAACGCGGCCGGACAGCACGCTGCAGCAACCGGTCCCGAACAACCGTGGCTCGTCGAGCTTTCAGCCGGTCAATCCTTCGCAGCTCGTGCAAATCGGCGATGACCCGACCCGCGCAACCGGTGCCGGCGTTGCTCTGGGCCCGGATATAGCCAGTCTCAACATCACGCCAGCGAAAGCCGCGGCGGCGCTGCAATCCTTCCGCACCAGCTGTTCCTCGCTGGTCCGCCGCGAGGACAACAGCGGCCTGACCAAGGGGACCGACTGGCAAATGTCCTGCGATGCCGCGCAGCGCTGGCCGGGCAATGACGCCGCGCAATTTTTCGCATCCTATTTCGAAGCGGTGCAGATCGGCGATGGCAAGGCTTTCGCCACCGGCTATTTCGAACCGCAGATAAACGGATCGCGCGTTCGCACCCAGCACCATCAGGTGCCGGTCTATCGCCGGCCGGACAATTTGCTGGACGTCGATCTCGGCCTGTTTTCCGAAGCGCTGAAAGACAAGCGCATCCGCGGCAAGATCGATGGCACGAAACTGGTCCCGTTCGAGGACCGGGCCCAGATCGACGATGGCGCGCTCGCCGGGCGGGGCCTGGAGATCGCCTGGGCCGAGGATTATATCGACCTGTTCTTCCTGCAGATCCAGGGCAGCGGCCGTCTCGCCCTGCCCGACGGATCGATCATGCGGATCGGCTATGCCGGCCAGAATGGCCAGGATTATACCGGCATCGGCAAGGTCATGCGCGAACGGGGTCTGCTCGCCGACGGCAAGACCAACATGCAGGGCATCGTCGAATGGCTGCGCGCGAATCCACACGAGGGCATGAAGATCATGCGCGAGAACAAGAGCTACGTCTTTTTCAACGAGCTGACCGGCCCCGGGCCGCTGGGCGCGATGGGCCACCCGGTGGTCGCCCGCACCTCGGTAGCGGCCGATCGGCTGTTCGTGCCGCTCGGCGCGCCGGTCTTTCTCGACATGGCCCATGATATTGCCGACGGCCTCTGGGTCGCGCAGGACACCGGCGGGGCGATCAAGGGCGCCAACCGCTTCGACACCTTCTGGGGCGCGGGCGAGCAGGCGTCGCAGATTGCCGGCGGGATGGCGTCCAACGGACAGGCGCTGCTGTTTCTGCCCAAGGGCACGGTTGCCAGGCTCGTCGATGCGCGCCGAAATCCGGGACAGTAGCCATGGCGGACCGGCCCCTTACCGCCGGTGAAAAGGCGCTCTGGCAAAAGGTCATCGAGACGGTCGAGCCGCTCGAAAAGGAAAGTGTGAAGCGGATCGAGCGGCTTCCCGTGGCCAGGAGGCCCCGCGATCTGTCTGGTCCGATTACGGCCGAAAGCTTTGGCGGACAATCTGCCGGTGCCGTCCCGCTGCGCGACCAGAAGCCGGTGCCGACGCGCCACGGGCTGGATGGCGGCTGGGATCGCCGTCTGGCCAAGGGCATGGTCCAGCCCGATGTCACGGTGGACCTGCACGGCTATACGCTGACCTCCGCCCACGGCCGGCTGGACAGCGCGCTGGAGCTCAGCATCGCTGCCGGCCATCGCGCGATTTTGCTGATCACCGGCAAGGCGCGCAACGACGACGAGCGGCGCCGCGAAGGAGGGCGCGGTGCAATCCGGGCGGCGATTTCCGACTGGCTGGCAGCGTCGCGGCATCATGCGCATATTGCCACGGTGCGGCGGGCCCATCCGCGGCACGGCGGGGCAGGGGCTCTCTATATCATCCTGCGGCGTCGCCGCTGAACCCTGCGATCAGGCCAGCGCCCGCGCGGTTATCTTTGCAAAAATCGTCGCCAGCTGTTCGAGATCGGCCACCGCCACCGCTTCGTCCAGCTTGTGCATCGTCGCGTTGCACAGGCCGAACTCGACGACCGGCATGATCTTCGCCAGAAAGCGGGCATCGGATGTGCCGCCGGAGGTCGACAGTTCAGGCTCGACACCGGTCACTTCGCGGATCGCGCCCGCGACGATATCCGAAAATGCGCCCGGCGGGGTGAGAAAGGGTTCGCCGGAAATCACCGGCCTCAGTTCGCCGCCGTGCCGTTCGACGATTTCCCGGACCAGGACGCCCAGGCTTTCCCCCGTGTGCCGGTCGTTGAAGCGGATCGACAGGCGGCCCTCGGCCTTTGCCGGGATGACATTGTGCGCCGGATTGCCGACGTGCAGGTCGGTAAACTCGATATTGCTCGGCTGGAACCAGTCGGTACCCTCGTCGAGCCGCAGCGCGTCAATCTCGCTGAGGATCTTGCCCAGCCTGGTGATCGGATTGTCGGCATTTTGCGGATAGGCGACATGGCCCTGCATGCCGTGCACAGTGATCCACATGTTGACCGAGCCGCGCCGCCCGATCTTGATCATGTCGCCGAGCCGGCGGACCGAGGTCGGTTCGCCGACCAGGCAGAGGTCGGGCACGATGTCGCGTTCGGCCATATGGTCCATCAGCGCCAGAGTCCCGAACCGCGCCGGGCCTTCCTCGTCGCCGGTGATGATCAGGCTGATCGTACCGAGGTCGGCCGGAAGATGGTGCAGCGCGGCGACGAAGGCGGCAATGCTGCCTTTCATGTCGACGGCGCCGCGTCCGTGCAGCAGGTCGCCGCGCACCTCCGGCACGAACGGATCGGTCAGCCAGCCCTCGCCGGGCGGCACGACATCTAGATGGCCGGCATAGGCGAAATGGCGCGAGCCGGCGGGACCCATGCGGATGGCGAACAGGTTTTCCACGGGACCGTCCGGCGCCTCGCCGGCAATGAAACGCGTCACTGCAAAACCGAGCGGCTCCAGCATCGCTTCCATGACATCAAACACGCCGCCGCTGGCGGGCGTGACGCTTGGCTGCGCAATCAGTCGCTGGGCGAGATCGAGAGCGGTCGGCACCGTCATCGGCCGCCGCTCAGGCGTCTGCCGCTTCCGGCTGTTCCAGCCGTTCGATCACCCACGGCTCTTCCTCGGCCGCTTCCATCCATTGGGCGGTCCATTCGTGATCGAGGATCGTCTGCATATAGCTGGTGGCAAAGCCGGGCAGACGGAATCCGTACGTCTGGAAGCGCGACACGACCGGCGCGTACATGATGTCCGCCGCGCCGTAGGTGCCGAACAGAAATGGTCCGCCGCTGCCGAAGCGCGCCCGCGCCTGCGCCCAGAGTTCGATAACGCGGGCGGCATCCGCCCGGACCTCGTCGCTGAACGCCAGGCCGTCGTATATTTTCCGCGTGTTCATCGGGCACTGGCGGCGCAGCGCTATGAAGCCGGAATGCATTTCTGCCGCCATCGACCGGGCCATGCCGCGGGCGGTCTCGTCCTTGGGCCAGAAGCGGTCGCGGTGGGTCTTGTCGGCGAGCCAGTCGATGATCGCGAGGCTGTCCCAGACCACGGTCTCGCCATCCCACAGGATCGGGACCTTGCCGCCCGATGGCGCGAAATTCTCCCCTGCCCGGACATGGTCCCAGTCGTCGCCATAGAGCGGCACGGTCAGTTCCTCGAACGACACGCCCGATTGCTTGCAGGCGAGCCAGCCGCGCATCGACCAGCTGGAATAGGCCTTGTTTCCGATTATCAATTTCATAAAAAGCCCCATAACCAAATATGATCGGCGGTGTCGAGCAATGGTTCGCCGGGCACGGGTGCCGCGTCCTCAGCTCTGCACAGCCTCCAGAACCGCCAGACGCAGTTCGTCGATACCCTGTTTCTTTTCCGACGAGGTCAGCAGCAGGTCGGGATGCGCCGCCGGATGCTTCTTGGCGATCGCCGCAACCTTTTCCGCCGTCGCGTCCAGCTCTTCCTGCTTGACCTTGTCCGCCTTGGTCAGCACCACCCGGTAGCTGACCGCCGCCTTGTCGAGCATTTCCATCACTTCCTCGTCGACCGGCTTGATGCCATGCCGTGAATCGATCAGGACGAAGGTCCGTTTCAATACCGCCCGTCCACGCAGATAGTCGTTGATCAGAAAGCGCCATTTCTGGACCACCTTGGGCGGCGCCTTGGCAAAGCCATAGCCCGGCATATCGCAGATACGGAAGATCAGCGGCTCGCCGACGTCGAAAAAGTTCAGTTCCTGCGTCCGTCCCGGGGTGTTCGATGTCCGGGCGAGGCCGTTGCGGTTGGTCAGCGCGTTGATCAGCGACGACTTGCCGACATTGGAACGGCCGGCAAAGGCAATTTCCGGGACCTTCGGGTCGGGCAGGAACTGCAGCTGCGGCGCACTTTTCAGGAAAGTGATCGGTCCGGAGAACAGCTTCGGATGCAGCGGCGTCATGCCTCCGCCTTGTCAGCCGCTGCCTTGCGCGCCTTCTCTTCGGCTTCCTTGGCCATCATTTCCTTCATCTGCGGGTGGCGCGAATAGAGCCATTTCTGCTGGGCGATGGTCAGGATGTTGGAAACGGTCCAGTAAAGCTGCAGACCGGCGGCGAACGGCGCCATGATGAACACCAGGATCCAAGGCATGATGCTGAAGATCTGCTTCTGCATCGGATCCATCGGCGCGGGGTTGAGCTTGAACTGGAGGTGCATGGTGATGCCCATTAGGATCGGCAGGATGCCGACCGCGAGAAAGGTCGGCGGATCGAACGGCAGCAGGCCGAACAGGTTGACCGGAGTCAGCGGGTCGGGCGCGCTGAGATCCTGGATCCACAGGGCAAAGGGCTGGTGGCGCATCTCGATCGACAGCATCAGCACCTTGTAGAGCGCAAAGAAGATCGGGATCTGCAGGAAGATTGGCAGGCAGCCGGCGAGCGGATTGACCTTCTCGTCTTTGTACAGCTTCATGATTTCCTGCTGCTGCTGCTGCTTGTCGTCCTTGTGCTTTTCCTGGATCGCCTTCATTTTCGGCTGGACGGCGCGCATCTGCGCCATCGAGGCGAACTGCTTCTGGGCAATCGGGAACATGATCCCGCGGACGATGAACGTCATCAGGATGATCGCGACGCCAAAATTTCCGACCAGCTTGAACAGCCAGTTGAGCAGATAGAATAGCGGTTTTTCGAACCAGTAGAACCAGCCCCAGTCGATGGCACGATCCAGATTGCGGATGCCGTATTCTGCTTCATATTTTTCCAGCAGCGCGTTTTCCTTGGCACCGGCAAACAGGCGCGTGGTGGTATTGAGCTGCTGGCCCGGACCGACGATCTGCGGATTTTGTTTCGCGATCTCGGCCTGGAAAATATCGCCACCGCCGGACCGGAAACGGCCGTTGACGTCGGATATATTCTCCGGAATCAGTGCGCCCAGCCAGTATTTGTCGGTAAAGCCAAGCCAGCTGACTTCCTTGTCATAGGCATTGGTCCCGGCCACGGCCGAGGTTCCGAACAGGCTGGCAAAGAAGCCCGGCTCTTCACCGGCAACATTCTTGTAGTCGACATCGTAATTGGCCGCGCCTTCATAGACACCAACCGGGCCAGCATGGATGGTCCAGGTGCTGGCTTCGTTTGGAGGAATATTGTCGAGGTCCCGTTTCCGGTTGAGCAGGCCATAGGGGCGCACCGCAATCGGCCCGGCGCTGCGGTTGATGACGCTTTGTTCGCTGGTAATCAGATAGTCGGAGTCAACCGACAGCTTGATGGCATAGGTCTGGCCCGTTTCATTGGACCATTTCAGCGTGACCGGGCTGCTCGGGGTCAGCCGGCTGCCATCCGTCGACCAGACGGTATTGTCGTCGGGCACCGCGACACCTTCTCCGGCCCAGCCAAAGCGGCTGAAATAGGCGTCCTGCGTACCGGAGGGCGAAAACAGGCGCACCGGCTTGCTGTCCTTGCTCATGTCGACCGTGTGATCGGTGAGCGTCAGATCATCGATGCGTCCGCCCTTCAGGTTGATCGATCCCTGCAGGCGGGGCGTATCGATCAGCACGCGGGGGTTTTCCCGCAAAACCGTGGCGAGCGGGCGGATCTTGCCCGCATCGGCTGCGGCCGTGATCTCGGCGCTGCCCGTCGCCGGAGCGCTGCCGGAAGATCCGGTCGTGGCAGGAACCTGGTCGGTCGCGGGCACATTCGCCTGCTCCACCACTTCATTCTTGTTGGCCATGTCCGGGAAGAACTGTTCCATCAGCAGCGGCCAGCCGAACAGAATGATCCCGGTGAGCAGAACCGCCATGATGATATTACGCTTGTCGTCCACTATTTCGTCCCGCTTTCGGCCATATGTTGCAAATAGGATCGGTGTTCAGGGCATCAAGGCACCGGGTCATAGCCCGAGCCACCCCAAGGATGGCAGCGCAATAGCCGTTTCGCCCCCAGCCAGCTACCCCTAATTGCACCGTGTTTCTCGATCGCCTCGATCGCATAGGCGCTGCAGCTTGGCATATAGCGGCAGGTCGGTGGCAATATCCGCGACGGACCCCATTGCCAGCACCGCACGAAGAAGATGAAGATGGTCCTCAGCATCGCTAATCCAGCCGTTTCGCCAGATAGCGCAGGCCCTTCTCGAGATCGGCCCTCATGGTGGCGAAATCGGCTTCGGTGTCCGCCTTGCGGCCAATCATGATGTGATCGGCGCCGGGAAAGCCGTGCTCCGGCAGGACTTCGGCCAGCAGCGCGCGGAACCGGCGTTTCATGCGGTTGCGGGCAACCGCATTGCCAATTTTTTTGGTGACGGTGATTCCGTAGCGAACGGTCTGGGCGGGAAGCGGATGGCTGTCGCGCCGCCTGTGGGCCAGCAACACGAAGCCGGGCGTGACGAATCGCTTGCCGCGATTGGCGGCGAGGAAATCCGCGCGCTTGCGAATCACTTCTATGGGATGTTTGGCATCGATGGTCGCCGATTCGGACGACCGGTGCCGGAGGTCCGGTTGGTCCGGCGACGGGCATGCTGGCGTCGGCGCAGCACGCTCGGTCACGTTGGTGTTAGGCCGAGAGCTTCTTGCGACCGCGGGCACGGCGGGCTGCAAGCACTTTGCGGCCGCCAACGGTGGCCTTGCGGGCACGGAAACCATGGCGCCGTTTGCGGACCAGGCGGCTCGGTTGAAATGTACGCTTCATCGCGATTATCCTACGTCAAAATTTCGATAAAAAAGGCCGCCAAAAGCTGCGGCCGATACGTTGTGGCTGCGATTAGGCAGGCAGGCGCGGAAAGTCAAGCGATTGCACTAGACTTTCTTGCCCTTGCTGCCGGTTTTCACCTTGCCGAAAAGCGGCAGCTCGAAATCATCGGGCAGCGTCTTGTGATGTCTCCGGCGCATCGCCCAGTCGGTCCATTTGCCATAGTTCGGGAATCGCCGCTTGAAATCGACGTAGCGCTTCTTGGCCCAGCGTGAATTCTGCAACACCAGTGCCAGGCCAATGGGAAAGACGATGATAAAGCCCGGACCGGGAATGGCGCCGATGATCGGCGAGATCAGAATCAGGAAAAAGCCGAGGATCGAGAGCGCGAATCGCGATCCCGACGTATATTTCCAGCGTTTTCTGTCCTGTTTGTTCATCACGTTCCATTTGGCGCTTCGCGGCGACCGCTACAAGATGCGCCGTCGCAATTATAGCGCGCCGCAGCGATTATCGTTCCCCGATATGGATGAAGCGTGAACAATGGGGGGCGGGCAGAAGCCTAGTGGAGGAGGTGCAGCCGCGCCATGTCGGACTGCGAGAGCCGCAGCTGCTCCGAAAACGGGACGCTGTTGGTCAGGGCATAGAAGGCCTTGGCCATCGGAGCCGGGACACCCATTTCCGCATAATAATCGAGATATTCCGCGTGCACCGGATCACTCGCCGGAAAGTCATTGGCTTCGCGTCCATCCTCGTCGATCCAGCTGTGGACGATGAACTCTGCCTGGGGATGGGCGCTCCTGCTCAGCCCCGCGAGAAACAGTTCGACCGCCCCGGAACGGACCGATCCATGGGCGGGCACATGGGTGCTGATGCCGGCGCGGCGGATCATGCGGGCCAGTTTCAGATTGGCTTGCTCGTCCACCGAGCCGTCGCAATCGATCATCTCGATGCGCTTGATCCCGGGATATCGTACCAGCATGCGGTGGAAAAGGTCCGGTGTATAGCTGTCGACCGTCCCGCTCATTTCGACCGTATCGGTCGCAACCACGCGGAACGGGCCAAATTCATCAATAGCGGCGGCCGGCTTTGCCCGCGCTGCTGGCTCGAACAGTTCATATTCGATGGTCTCGACGGTTTCGGTGACGACATAACTGCTTGCGCCAAGGGCCGGATCGGTGGGGCTGAGCAACAAAGCGAAAAGCATGAACGCAGCGACGAACAGTCTGCCGGCAAGACTGTCCGGATTGCTGCCGCAAGGCGCGGGTCCTGATTGCTTCTTGAATATCATAGAGAAACCCTAGGGCTTGGCGCTTGCCAAAACGTGAGCCTGCGTGGTTGGGGCCCTGTTAACCCGATTGCTGCGCGGTTTTCCGC
This sequence comes from Parasphingorhabdus sp., assembly GCF_036964565.1. Taxonomy (GTDB): domain Bacteria; phylum Pseudomonadota; class Alphaproteobacteria; order Sphingomonadales; family Sphingomonadaceae; genus Parasphingorhabdus. The sequence continues at coordinate 61,174 of NZ_JBALTN010000003.1, forward strand.
TGATTTTGACGGTTGCGGCCAAGCTGCTGTTGTCGCTCGACTCAGCCCCGGCTCCGGGTCAGTGTTCGGGGCATGACATTGGGGCGGCTATAATGGTGGCGCTGGTTCAGACGGTGGCCTATCTGGGGCTGGAGGCGCGCGGTGTTGAAGCGCAATGCCAGGTTGCCCCCGGTCTGCCCGCCTTCAACGTGGTTGGCTTGCCGGACAAGGCCGTGGCGGAAAGCCGGGAGCGGGTCCGAGCGGCCATCGCGGCGATGGGGCTGTCGCTGCCGCCCAAGCGGATCACCGTCAACCTGTCGCCTGCCGATCTGCCGAAAGCCGGTTCCCATTATGATCTGCCGATCGCGCTGGCGCTGCTCGGGGCGATGGGCATTGTCGATGCGGAAACCCTGTCCGGCTATGTTGTCGTCGGCGAATTGTCGCTCGACGGACGGCTGGCCGCGACCCCTGGCGTGCTGCTGGCGGCGCTCCATGCTTCCGGCAAGGATCTCGGACTGATCTGTCCGGCACGGCAGGGGCCGGAGGCGGCCTGGGCCGGGGATATCGAGGTGCTTGCACCGGCGGACCTGCTGGCCCTGCTCAACCATTTCAAGGGGCAGTCGATATTGACGCCCCCGCAAACCGGAGCGGTGCCCGAACCGGAATATGGCCCGGACCTGAAGGATGTGAAAGGCCAGGAAACCGCCAAGCGGGCTTTGGAAATTGCCGCGGCCGGCGGTCATAACCTGCTGATGAACGGACCGCCGGGCTCGGGCAAGTCACTGCTCGCCTCCTGTCTCCCCGGAATATTGCCACCGCTTTCTCCGGCCGAAGCGCTCGAGGTGTCGATGGTGGCATCCGTGGCAGGCGTGCTCGAAGGGGGCCAGATGTCCCGCCAGCGGCCGTTCCGCGCCCCGCATCACGGCGCATCCATGGCGGCGCTGGTCGGCGGCGGATTGAAGGTGCGACCCGGTGAAGTCAGCATGGCCCATCTTGGCGTGTTGTTTCTCGACGAACTGCCGGAATTCCAGCGACCGGTCCTCGATTCGCTGCGCCAGCCCCTGGAAACCGGCGAGATCAGCGTGGCCAGGGCCAACGCCCATGTCACGTTCCCGGCTCGCGTGCAGCTGGTCGCGGCGATGAATCCGTGTCGCTGCGGCCATCTCGGTGACGCGGCGCTTGCCTGTTCGCGGGCCCCGCGTTGCGCTGCGGATTACAGGGCGAGGGTCTCCGGCCCGCTGCTTGACCGGATCGACCTGCACATCGAGGTGGATGCCCTGTCCGCGGCGGACCTTACAATGCCGCCTCCCGCAGAGGGCTCTGTGGCGGTGGCGGCGCGGGTGGCGCGGGCGCGCTCCCTGCAGACCGCTCGCTATGACGGGCTCGCGGCACGCACCAACAGCGAGATTGATGGCGAGGTGCTCGAACGATATGCCACGCCCGACGAGCCGGGGCGGAAGCTGCTGGCGCAGGCTGCGGAAGCGATGCGCCTGTCGGCCCGGGGCTATACAAGGGTGCTGCGGGTCTCCCGGACGATCGCCGATCTCGCCGGCGCCAACGCGGTCGGCCGGATTCATGTCGCGGAAGCGCTCAGTTACAGACGGCAGGCGCCCCACAGCTAGTCAGGCGCGGGTGGCCGGCGGTTTCAGGCCGCCCGGTCGTCTTCCTTGAGTTCGAGCGGGATTGCCATCTCGTTCATGTTCACGGTCGACTTTGCGAGATTGGGAGACTTGCTGCTGCGATGCTTGAACTTGCCGTCGACATGGCCGCCCTGCTCGATCGTGACATTTTCATAGGTAACGTCGCCGCCGATCCGGGCGGTCGAGGCGATGGCAAGGTCGCCGGCATCGATCGAGCCCTCGACCGAACCCGACAGGCTGGCATTCTGCGCAACGATCGCACCCTTGATCTTGCTCGACGGCCCCTGGACCAGCGACAGGCATTTCACGTCGCCGATCACTTCGCCGTCGATATGCAGGTCGACCTTCGATTCGATATTGCCGGTGATGACGATGCCGTCGCCGATGATCGAGAAACTCGATCCGCTGGTGCCGCTGTTTCTAGCCACGGCTGGTGCCTGACTCGGCGCGCTTGGGCGCGCTGGCACGTTGTCGTGCGCTGGCTTTGACCTTGAGAACATCTGTATTCGCCTCCAAAAATGGCCGGGGGTTGATCGCGCGTCCGTTCAGCCGCACTTCGAAATGCAGATGCGTTCCGGTCGAGCGTCCCGTGCTTCCCATTGCCCCCAGTTGTAGTCCCTGTTCGACCGTCTGGCCAGTGGTCACCCCGATCCGCGACAAATGCGCGTAACGGGTCATCAGACCATTACCGTGGGTGATTTCGACGGATTTGCCATAGCCGGACTTCCAACCCGCATGGCTGACCCGGCCGCCGGCGGCAGCGAGAATCGGCTGGCCGTGCGGTCCCTTGAAATCAATGCCGCTGTGCATTGCGCTCGCGCCGGTGAACGGGTCGCGGCGAAAGCCAAAGCTGCTCGACATCATGCCGGTGCGCGAGGGCTTGCCTGACGGAATCGCGATCAGCGTGCGTTCCAGCGCATCCATTCGCTGCAGCGCGCGGTTCAGCTGCTCCAGCGTCGGGTGCAGCGGCTGGTCGTCGCCATCCTGGAAGAAGGGGATGAACGGACCACCCATGGCGTCCGTGGGCTGCGGGCTCATCTTGTCCGGGTTCAGCCCGAATTTGCGAATCGCCTCGGCGACCTGCTCGGTGCGCTGGTTGGCGGCACGGGTCAGGCGCCTTGCGAAGGCAATCTGCCGCGCTTCCAGCCTGGCGAGATGGGCCGCTTCGGGGAAGGCAGCGCTGATCTTGCGCGTGTTTTCCGACAGCTGCTCGTCCGTTTCTGTCGCTGCCCCGAGCGCCGGCTGATCGCCGATAAACTGCTCGGTCATCGCATCGAGCACATCCTGCCGCTGCTTGAGGTCGGCGGCGACTCCCTCGATCGACTGCTTGTAGCTGGCAACCCGGCTTTCCGTGCTGTTCACGGCAGCCTCTTTCTCCGCCAGTGCCATCCGCTCGCCGGTTACGGTCAGCTGATTGACCATCATCGCCAGCGTGATCACCAGCCAGAGCGCCAGCACCGCCGCGGCGGAGTAGAACACGCGCTTCTGCAAGCGCGCCGATATCGTGAGAAAACGGACCTGTCCGTGCGACCGCATGAAAAACTCGCGATCGGTAAACATATGGTCCAGCCGGGCCTTTAGCCCCTGTCCGGTGTTATTACTGTGCATGACCCGCCGTGTAAAAATCTAATCCCCGGAGAGCCGCTAGCAGAGGGAGGGCAGCCTGGCGAATCGCAGGGCGGCGAGTCGTGACGAGTCGAACGACTCGTACGATGAGTTGCACAATTCCATGGAACCACACGGCGCCATCCGCGTTCACGCATCGTGAAATCATTCCGGCCACCGCCGCCAAGCGGGCAGATTGCGCGAGATTATGGGTTAAATTGCCGCCGCCACCATGCTAGCAGCCGCATATGACTGAACCAGCACAACTGATTACCGACATGGGCCGCAAGGCCCGCTCCGCCTTTTCCATGCTGACCGGGGTCAGCGATGCGCAGAAAGCCGCCGCACTGACAGCAGCCGCGCGTCACCTGCGCGCCAGCCAAGACAAGATACTGGCTGCCAATGCGCGCGACATGGAGAGCGCGCGCGAACGCGACCTGAGCGATTCGATGCTTGACCGGCTGATGATCGATGCCGGCCGACTCGAGGCCATTGCCGTGGCGGTGGACAATGTCGCCGGGCTCCCCGATCCCGTCGGCCAGCGGATTGATCGTAGCGAACGGCCCAATGGTCTCGTGATGGAGCGCGTCCGGGTGCCGCTCGGCGTAATCGGCATCATCTACGAAAGCCGGCCCAATGTGACGGCCGACGCCGCGGCACTGGCGTTGCGCTCCGGCAATGCCGTGATCCTGCGCGGCGGTTCGGAAGCGATTCGCAGCAACGGCGCGATTCACGAGGCGATGGTCGCGGGCGTCGTCGAGGCGGGGTTGCCTGCCGATGCGATCCAGCTGGTCCAGACCACCGACCGGGCCGCGGTCGGCGCGATGCTGAAGGCCGCCGGGCTGATCGACATCATCATCCCGCGTGGCGGGAAGTCGCTGGTCAAGAGGGTGCAGGACGAGGCGCGGGTGCCGGTCCTGGCGCATCTCGACGGCATTTGTCACACCTATATTGCCAAGGACGCCGATCAGGAAAAGGCGCTGGCAATCGCGGTCAACGCCAAGATGCGGCGCACCGGTATCTGCGGAGCGATGGAGACCCTGCTGATTGATCAGGACTATCCTGCGCCCGGTCCCCTTGTTCGTGCGTTGCTGGAAGCCGGCTGCGAAGTGCGCGGTGATGATACGGTGCTGGAGCTCGACGAGCGAATCGTTTCTGCCGAGGCGTCCGATTGGAACACGGAATATCTTGCCCCCATACTGTCCGCGAAGATGGTGGACGGGGTTGACGAGGCGCTGGCGCATATTGCAGATCATGGCTCACATCATACCGACGTCATTGTCACGGAAGACGCGGATATGGCGGAAAATTTCATGCTGCGTGCCGATAGCGCGATCGTGATGCACAATGCTTCGAGCCAGTTCGCCGATGGCGGCCAGTTCGGGCTCGGCGCGGAAATCGGCATTTCCACCGGACGCCTGCACGCGCGCGGCCCGGTCGCGCTGGAGGGGCTCACCACCTATAAATGGGTCGTGCGCGGAACCGGGCAAGTCCGCCCTTGAGCAGACCCCGGTGAAAACGACCGGCCTGCTTGGCGGTTCCTTCAACCCGGCACACGGGGCGCATCGATCGATCAGCCTGTTTGCGATCGACCAGCTCGAACTCGACGAATTCTGGTGGCTGGTGTCGCCAGGCAATCCCCTGAAACAAGGGGCCAAGGACATGGCGCCGCTGCCCGCACGATTGGCCTCGGCGCATAAAATGGCGCGGCGCAGCCGTATCCGGCCGACCGCGATCGAGCGGGATTTCGGCACCCGCTACACGTACGATGGTCTGCGCAAGCTGGTCCGCCGCTACCCGAAGCGGCGGTTTGTCTGGATCATGGGGGCCGACAATCTGGCCCAGTTCCACCGCTGGAAAGACTGGCGAAAAATAGCCCGATTATTGCCGATTGCAGTTATTTCGAGACCCGGCTATGATGGCGATGCTTTTGCGGCTCCCGCAATGGCCTGGCTGCGGCGCTTCGTCCACCCCGCGGGCCAGCGTGGTAACTGGACCAGCTGGAGTACGCCGGCGCTGACATTCCTGCGCTATCGTCCCGACCCCCGCTCGGCCACCGCGATCCGGATGGCCCGGCCCCATTGGCACCAGCAATATGAGGACCGCCGCGTCAGGGACGCGGTGACCCATCGGCTGATTGGCCCAGAAGATTAGGATTTACGTTGACGAAACCGAAGGTAAAAGTTCTGAAATCCGCCACTTCCGAGGAAGGCAAGGCGGAGTCCGATGCGCTCCACGCGCTGGTGATGAAATCGCTCGACGATGATCAGGCGCAGGACATCGTCTCGATCCCGCTCGCCGGGAAAAGCAATATCGCCGACCATATGGTGATCGCCGAAGGACGCTCTACCCGGCAGGTGGCGAGTATCGCGCAGAAACTCGCCGAGCGGGTCAAGCAGGCCGGTGGCACCGTCCGGGTTGAAGGCCTGGCCAATGCCGACTGGGTGCTGATCGATGCCGGTGACGTGATCGTGCATCTGTTCCGCCCCGAAGTGCGGACCTTCTATAATCTCGAGCGGATGTGGGCGGTTGACGAGGAAGGCGAAGCGCCGGAAGTCGTCGAAGCCTGATATCGCAGGGCGATGAGGCTGCATATCGTCGCCCGCGGCAAGATCGGCCGCAGTCCGGAAGCGGAACTGGTCGACCGCTATCTCAAGCGGATTGCCTGGGAGGTGAAGATCAGCGAGTTGCCGGACCAGGGCGGCAAGTCACCCAAGCTGCAGGGCGAGACCAGGATTATCGCCATGGACGAAACCGGCGACAACTGGACCTCCGGCAAATTTGCCAGCCTGCTTTCCGGCTGGCGGGACACCGGCACCCGTGAGGCCCGCTTCCTGATCGGGGCCGCCGACGGCCTCAGCGCCGAAGAGCGCGCCAGCGCCGATCATTTCTTTTCCTTTGGCAAGGCCACCTGGCCGCATATGATGGCCCGGGCGATGCTGGCGGAGCAACTGTTCCGCGCGACATCGATCATCGCTGGCCATCCCTATCACCGGGAAGGATGACGGCGGCGATGCGCAAGGTCCTGGTCCTGATCGGATGTTTCGCGTTCGCCACCACCGGTGCGGCGCTGCTCTCCGCACAGACCTCGGGGCCCAGCCTGGCGGAGCAGCAACGCAGCCTGCTGTCTGCACGCGAGCAGTCCGAACGCGCCCGGCAGCGCAGCGTCGCCCTGCTCCGGCAGGCCGAGGCGGCGAGCAATGACGCCGACCGGATCGCCAGCCAGGCGGCCGCGCTCGCTGCGCGGATCCAGGCTGCAGAAGCCGACATCAAGGCGGCCCGGACGCGCATTGCCATTGTTGATCGTCTGCAGCAGCGCCAGCGCGAACGGCTCGCCGAAAAGCAGGGGCCGATGATCCGGCTGACGGCGGCGCTGCAGATAATGACGCGCAAGCCGACGGCACTGGCGCTGGTCGAGCCGCGCTCGCTCGACGAACTGATCTACATGCGTTCGATCCTGTCCGCCGTGATGCCGGAAATCGAGCGGCGCACCGCCAGCCTCCGCGATGAAGTGCACCAAGGCGAACAGCTGCGCCAGCAAGCCGCGCGCGCCATTGCCTCGCTTGATGAAAGCCAGCGGCGCCTGACCGAACAGCGGCGGCAACTGGCCGGCCTCGAAGCCAGCGAGCGGATCGAGGCAGCGAAATTTTCCAGCGATGCCGGGTTCGAGCAGGAGCAGGCGCTGGCGCTGGGCGAGGAAGCGCGCGACATATTGGACCTGATGGACCAAATCCGCGAAAGCGGCGCGGTTCGGGAATCGCTGGCGGCGCTGGACGGCCCCGTCCCGCGACCCGGGCAAGGGGGCCGCGCTGAGGTGTCTTTGTCACCGCAGACGGAAGATGTTGCCAATGCCTATCGTCTTCCGGTCGTCGGAGAAATTGTCACCGGGCTCGGCGAGATATCCGACAGCGGCTATCGGTCGCGCGGGATTACCCTTGCCGTCGATGCCGGGGCGCAAATCGTCGCGCCGGCGGCGGGCAGGATCGCCTATGCGGGCCGCTATCGCGGCTATGGCAATATCCTGATCATCGAGCATGAAGGGGGCTGGACCAGCCTGATCACCAATATGGCAACCAGCAGTGTCGCGGTGGGTGACCGGGTGGTGCAGGGCGCGCCGGTCGGGCAGTCCGGGTCCGATGATCCGACGGTCACGGTCGAACTGCGCCGCCATGGCCGGCCGATCGATATTGCTGCCCTGATCGGGTGAGCCGGCAAAAGGGCTCCAAAAAGCGTTGTTCGTCGACACAGGGCGTCATTATTGGTTAAGCTCCTTTGCTTTAGACGCGATTCCAGCCTATATTTGTGACCGAATAAGACCGACAGGACAATATTGATGAAAAAGCCCGCATTGCAAGCCGCCGCCTTGGTTCTCACCGTCGCGCTTCTGCCCGCGACGACTTCGGCGATTTCCGCTGTCGATGCGAACACCTATCGCGAGATGGAGCAGTTCATGAGCGTCTTCGAGCGGGTCCGGAACGACTATGTCGACCAAGTCGATGATGCGGACCTGATCAAGGGTGCGATCAACGGGATGCTGGGCAGCCTCGATCCGCACAGCAGCTTTCTCGACGCCCGCGATTTTGAAAATCTGCGGACGCAGACCGACGGCAATTACGGCGGGCTGGGCCTGTCGGTGACGCTGGAGGATGGGGCAGTAAAGGTGATTGCGCCATTCAAGGACACGCCGGCTGACAAGGCTGGCATCAAGGCTGGCGACTATATCACCCATATCGACGGCGAGCTAATCTACGGCGGCACGCTCGACGAAGCAGTCGAGGAAATGCGCGGCAGGCCGGGCGATCCGATCACCATCACCATCGTCCGCCCTGGCCGCGACAAGCCGTTTGACGTCTCGATGAAGCGCGCGATCATTGATCTCAAGCCCGTCACCTGGGAGGTGAAGGACCAGATCGGCGTAATCAGCATCAACAGCTTCTCCAGCGATACCGGCGCCGATGTTACCGCCGCCATCGTCGGCATCGACAAATCGCTGGGCAAGAAGCCGCTGGGCTATATTCTCGACTTGCGTTCCAACCCGGGCGGCCTGCTCGATGAAGCCGTTTCGGTCTCCGATGTATTCCTGACCCGCGGCGAAATCGTTTCGCAGCGCGGACGGGCAAAATCCGACATCGAACGCTATTTTGCCAAGAGCGGCGACGCCACCGGCGGATTGCCGATCATCGTACTGATCGACGCCGGCTCGGCGTCCGCCTCCGAAATCGTGGCCGGAGCGCTGCAGGATCACCACCGTGCGCTGGTGATGGGCGAGCGAAGCTTCGGCAAGGGCTCGGTCCAGACCTTGTTGCCGCTGTCCAATGAAAGCGCCCTGCGTCTGACCACCGCGCGCTATTACACGCCGTCGGGCAAGTCGGTCCAGGAAGGCGGGATCGAACCCGACATCAATGTCCCGCAATTGTCCGATCCCGACTACAAGACGCGTCCCCGGTTCCGGGAATCCGACCTGCGTCGTCACTTGATCAACGAGGTCAAGCTGAAGGACGATATCATCGAGGAGGATGGCAAGGACGATCCTCGCTTCACGCAGACGGCGGAAGAACTGAAGGAACAGGGCGTGGAAGATTTCCAACTGCACTATGCGCTGCAAACGATAGGCCGCCTCGGACCGGAAGGATTGAAGGTTGCGATGAACAAGGCGGCGAAGAAATCTGCCAGGAAAACCGTGGTCGCGAAAAACTAGGGTCGATCGATGGCATCGCTCCCCACCGCCCGCTGGCTGGCGCTGCTGCTGCCCGCAGCCTTGCTCGGCGGTGCCCTGGTCAGCCAGTATGTCTTCGGGCTCTATCCTTGCGAGATGTGCATGTGGCAAAGATGGCCGCACCTCGCCGCCATTGTCTTCGCGCTGCTGGCGCTGGCGCTGCGGTCACGCCCGGGGTCGAGGACGCTGGTCATCGCCGCAGCCCTTTCGGTCCTGATCAGCGGACTGATCGGCGGCTTTCACGCCGGAGTGGAATATGGCTGGTGGGAAGGGTTCACGTCCTGCTCCACCAATCTGCCGGCAGGGGGTGACCTGCTCGATTCGATCATGAACGCGCCGCTGGTTCGCTGCGATGTGGCACCATGGTCGCTGTTCGGCATTTCGCTGGCAGGCTATAATTTCCTCTTGTCGGCCGGCGGCGCTATCGCCATTTTGGCTCTGGCGGCAAAAGGCAGGAGGAATGGCAATCATGGCTGAGACGGGACTGGGACGGGCACGGGCCGATATCGCCTCCATGATCCGGGTTAATCAGGCCGGTGAATATGGCGCAGCGCAAATCTACAAGGGTCAGCTCGCGGTAATGGGTGACGATGCGCCACACAGCAGCGCGATCCACCATATGGCGGAACAGGAACAGCGCCATCTGGACGCGTTCGACCGGATGATTGCCGATCGCGGGGTTCGTCCGACGGCGCTGCAGCCGTTCTGGAAAATGGCGGGCTACGCGCTGGGTGCGACCACCGCCGCGCTTGGCCCCCGAGCGGCGATGGCCTGTACGGCTGCGGTGGAAACCGAGATTGACCAGCATTACCGGGAGCAGCTGGATGCCCTGGAAACCGAGGATGATCCGGAACTGACCCGTATGATTGCGGAGTTTCGCGAAGAGGAACTGGAGCATAAGGCAACGGCGATCGCATCGGGCGCGGAAGATGCACCCGGCTATTCGGTGTTGAGCGCTGCCATCCGGCTGGGTTGCCGGGTGGCGATCGGGCTGTCGAAACGCATTTAGGGAGCGACCCCGCTTCAGCGCCGGTTCAGGCCGGTGCCGTCAAAGGAATGAGCATGATGAAGAAATTTCTCCTTTCCGCCGCCGCGCTGTCGGGCGCTGGCATGCTGGCAGTCCCGGCCCAGGCCCAGGACCAGGCCGGCGACCGGGTCAACCAGCTCGTGATCTACGGCGATGATCCCTGCCCGCAGAGCAGCGAGAACGAAATTGTCGTCTGCGCGCGCAAGGACGAGGGTGAGCGCTACCGCATTCCCGAAACGCTGCGCGGCGGCGAACTGGGCGAGGCGAAGAACCAGGCCTGGTCGGAACGCGTGCGCGCTTATGAATATGTCGGGAAATCCGGAACTAGCAGCTGCTCACCCACCGGTGCTGGCGGCTTTACCGGCTGCACCCAGCAATTGCTGCGTCAGGCCTATGCCGAAAAGGGCATCGACGACACGGTCAACTGGGGCCAGCTGATCGAGGAAGAGCGCCAGAACCGTCTGTCCCGGATCGATGCCGAAGCCGATGCCGTGGAAGAGCGGCAGCTGGAGATCGAAGCCGACCGCGAAGCGCGCGAGGCCGCTGCCGAAGCCGCCCGCGAGCGGCTGGATGCGACGGATGCGGAAACAAAAGCGGTCGATGACCTGGCCGTGCCGCCGGGAGCGGACGAAACGCCCGGCCCCGACGAGGACTGATCAGCCCGCCTTTTTTGCTGCAATCCAGCGGTTTACCTGTCCCTCGAGCATGTCGAGCGGCACCGCGCCCTGACCGAGCACGACATCGTGGAATTCGCGCAGGTCAAATTTTTCGCCCAGTTCGCTGGTTGCCTTGGTGCGCAGTTCACGGATCTTCAGTTCACCCATCTTGTAGGCCAGCGCCTGGCCGGGCCAGCTGATGTAGCGGTTGACCTCTGCCTCGATATTGGCCGCGCTAAGCGCGGTGTTGTCGGTCATGAAATCAATCGCCCGCTGCTTGCTCCAGCCCTTGCTGTGGATGCCCGTGTCGACGACCAGCCGGCAGGCGCGCCACATTTCGTAGGACAGTCGCCCCATGTTCTTTGCCGGCGTGTCATACAGATCCATCTCGATCCCGAGCCGCTCCGAATAGAGCCCCCAGCCCTCGACAAAAGCGGTGAAGAACGCGCCGTGCTTGCGGAAGTCGGGCATGTCCAGCTCCTGCTGTAGCGCGATCTGCTGGTGGTGGCCGGGCACCGCCTCGTGCACGCTGAGCGCCGGGATTTCCCAGAAAGGCCGCTGGTCGAGCTTCGACGTGTTTACATAGTAGAAGCCGGCGATACCGACATCGGGCGATCCGGGATTGTAATAGGCGGTGGTCGTGCCTTCCGCCGTCTCCGCCGGTATTTCCTTGATACCATAAGGCAGCCGCGCCAGCTTGCCGATCACCGATGGCATCTTGCCGTCGATGATCTTGTTGACCCGGGCGACCTTCTCCATAAGCTCCTCGGGCGTCTTGGCATAATATTGCGGGTCGGTGCGCAGATGCTCGATAAAGGCCTCGCGGGTATCGTAGCCCGCTTCCTTCGAGACGGCGACCATCTCGGCGCGAATCCGCGCCACCTCGCCGAGACCGATCTTGTGGATCTCGTCCGCCGTCTTTTCGGTGGTGGTCATCTGGCGAATGCGGGAATCATAATATTTCGCGCCGCCGGGCTGCGCCGAGATGCCAGGGGCCTTGGCACATTTCGGCGCATAGCTTGTCGTATACCAGGCGAGATGTTGCCGTACCGCCGGATTGATGACGGTTTCGATGGTCTCGGCTGCTTGATCGGCCAGCGCCGCATAAGTCGCCGCATCGATCGATTCGGGCCGCTTGCGGGTGAACGGCTGATAGAAGCGCGAGTCTTTCGGGTCCTCGGTCAGCAGTCCGGAAATGCTGGTTTCATAGCCTTCCATCGACACGCAGGGCTGGACAAAGCCGCCGGCTAGGGCCGTATTGGCGACCGCGATCGACTGGTCATTGATCGCCGCATATTGCTTCAGCCGGTTGATGTAGGTTCGGTAGTCCTGCGCGTTGCGGAACGGCAGGTTGTTCTGCATGCTGGCATAATTCTGGTGCCAGCCGCCGCGGTTGGTGAAGTTGATCGCGCGCTGGCCAAAGCCGTTCGCTTCGACCTGTTCAACCAGCGACCGGCGCAGGATACCATGATTGGTCTTATCGTCCTCGCTCAGCGTCGCGGTGTCGATTGCATCGAGCTGCTTCAGCCAGGCCTTGGCCTTTTCGACCCGCCGGTCTTCGGCTGCGAGGCTGGCATCGCTCACCCGCCCGACCGGATCGTCGATCCCCAGCGAGGAAGCGAATTCGGGATATTGCTCGAGCTGATAGGCCCAGTAATCGTCGATGATCCGGTGCAGCGCCTCGGATCGCTGGTCGGCGGACTGCTGGCTGGCACCGGATTGCGCGCCCAGCGGCGCGGGGGTCAGCAGCGCCAGCGGCAGCAGCAGGGCAAATCTTGACTTCAGCATTATCGTCTCCCCGAAAATATCGTTGGTAACTATCGAGGATATCTGGCGGCCATAGTCAAGCCCGATCTTGGAGTGTAACCAGCGCCTCGCGTAAATCCATCGCCGCGGCAAAATCAATGTCCCGGATCATCAGCGGCCGCATCGCCGAGCCGCCGGCGATGCCGATCGTGACCGTTGCCAGGCCCAGCGGATGGTCGAGCGGCGACTGGCTGACATCGACGGTCTGGATCTTCCGCCGCGGCAGCATAACCAGCCGCCGCCGCCACCAGCCGCTGTGCACGAACAGCTGCCGCTGGGTCAGCGCATAGCGGTGGTGGCGCCAGCCAAGCCACAGCAGTGCCGCCACTGGCAGCGCAAGCAGGACAAGCGCAAACAGCCCGCGATGGAAGAACAGTCCGCCTCCCGCCGCGAGCGCGCCCAGCAGCAACAGCACGAGCAGCGCCCGTCGCCACCAGAAGGCGGGATCTACGGCCATGAAGGCCTGACCAGCGGCGGGCGGATCAATCCCGCTGTCCGCCAGGATCGGGTCAATCTCCGCCAGTGTCGCGCAGGGTGCCGCACTATGGTCGGTCTCGCCGCCGGCGTCAGCGGCTAGCGAGCTGAACTTCAGGTGAAACCAGCCGTACCGCTCGCGCACCGGCCCGGTCTGCAGGATGGCCGCCTGCACCCGGTGAATCGGCATCACCATGTCGGTCAGCGTGAACAGCCCGCGCCGTCGCCGGAAACCGGGCTGCCCGCGGTCGACCCGCTCCAGCCGGAAATCATAATCCCGGACAAAGGTGCGGACGATGCCGCTGGCCAGGCCGACGGCAACCAGCGCCACGATCGCCCCCAGCGCCCCGCCAATCCTTGCCAGGGAACTGAAGCCGTCGATCGTCTGCCGTTCCGGCAGGGCGTCGAGCCAGCGGCGCGGATCGAAAAACCCGTCGGGCAGCAGAAAGTCGAAATTCTGCGCCAGCGCGCCGAGCACCGCCAGCAGCACGAACGAGAAGTTGAACAGACCCGCGATCAGAACACGGCGGTTGTCCATGGCGAACAGCGCCGGCGTCTCCCCGTCACTCGTGTTGTCACCCGCGCCGTCGCCGGCCGATGCCGCTTCGGCAACCTGTCCTGCCTTGTAGTCGCGGATCGTATCGCGCAACGCGTCTGCATCCGCGATCGCCAGCGCGTCAAGCTGGCCGTCCTCGCCGCCGCCGGAACCGGTCTCCAGCGCCACTGTGGCAAGCCCCAGCAGCCGGCTGACCAGCTTCTGCTCGAGGCTGACATCCTGGATGCGGTCGAACGGGATCGACCGGCTGTTGCGGTTGACAAGGCCGCTCTTGATCCGGATTTCCTTCCCGGTGACCTGATAGGTGAAGCGCGACCAGATCAGGGCGGTGACTCCAATGACCAGCGCGATCAGCGCAAGCGCCGCGAGCCCCGTGTAGAATATATTCTGGTCGAACAGGCTGAAATGGAGAACGACAATCGCGAACAGATTCTGGCCCAGGGCGCCGACGGATTTCAGGATGATGCTCAGCGGGTGCAGGCGCCGGAATGGCGGGGCCTCGGCTGCGCCAGTGTCAGCCGGGTCGCTCATATCATGTCTTTGCGGATATGGCCCTTGATCGTCTCGCGCATATCCTCGGCATCGACGGTGGCGAGCCCGGGAAGGGTGACGATGCTATTATGGGTTCCGGCGGTGTGCACGATCAGGGTCGACAGGCCGAACAGCCGCTGCAGCGGGCCCTGCGCCACGTCGATATGCTGGATGCGGTTGAACGGGACGATGGTGTCGGTGCGCCAGAGATAGCCGCGCAGCACCCGCAGTTGCCCGTCGCCCATGTCATAGCCCCAGCGGCGGTAGATGCGGCCGGGCAGGGCCAGCACCTGGACCAGGGCGAGCAACGACACCGGGATCAGAAGGAATCCCGGACGGATGCCCATCTGAACCTGCAACGCAATCTCTGCGGCCAGCGCCAGCGCCAGGAGGACCAGCGACCGCATCACCATGCGGATCCGGATCAGGCTTTTGTGCGGCGGATGCAGCGGCGTGAGGCCCTGGTTGTAGCGGCCTTGACCGGTTGTTTCCGGCGGCTCGGCAGGACCCGGATTGGAAGAATTGGAAGCTTGTTCGGCCATGGCGCCGCTATGCCCAAGCGCCGGGGTTCAGGCAAGACGGTTGAACGCTATCGGGCGAGCGCCGTTTCCGCCTGGTCCACGAGGGATTTGATAATTTCGGCCACGGATTCCTCCCCCTTGACCATGCCGACCGATTGCCCGGCCATGACGCTTCCATGTTCAATATCGCCATCAATCACCGCTTTCCGGAGCGCTCCCGCCCAAAAATGTTCGATTTGCAGCTGTGCTTCGCCCATTTCGATCGCGCCGGAGTCGAGCAATTTGGCGACCTCTATCTGCTTGCGGGTAAACTCCTCGGTGCCCTTGTTCTTCAGCGCCCGCACCGGGATCACCGGCAGGCGGGGATCGACCTGGACGCTGGTGATCGCATCGCGGGCATTGCCACGGATGAAGGCTTTCTTGAAATCGGGATGGGCGATGGATTCATGGGCGCAGACAAAGCGCGTGCCGAGCTGGACGCCGCTGGCACCCATTTCGAGATAGGCCGCGATCATCTCGCCGGTGCCGATGCCGCCGGCGACAAACACCGGCAGCTGCTCGGCGATCTCGGGGAGGATTTCCTGCGCCAGCACCGAGGTCGAGACCGGCCCGATATGACCGCCCGCTTCCATGCCCTCGATGACGATGGCGTCAACGCCGGAGCGGAGGAATTTTTTTGCCAGCGAGAGAGCCGGGGCAAAGCAGATGACCTTGGCACCGGTTTCCTTGATTGCTTCGAGGCTGCCCTTGGGGGGGAGGCCGCCGGCCAGCACGACATGCGTCACGCCATGTTTCCCGCAGATCGCGATCAGGTCCATCAGGTCGGGATGCATGGTGATCAAATTGACGCCGAATGGCTTGTCGGTGCGTTTCATCGTCTCGGCGATCTCGGTGTCGAGCAATTCCGGCGTCATCGCGCCGCAGGCAATCACGCCAAAGCCGCCGGCGTTGGAAATCGCGCTGACCAGATGGCGCTCCGACACCCAAGACATCGCCCCGCACATGATCGCGGTCTCGCAGCCGAGGAAATCGGTACCGCGTTGCATGAGATGGGACAGTGGAGATTGGGTCATTGAATTTCTTTCAAAAGCCCTGCCCCGGCAGGGGAGAGGGGTGCGTGAGGGGGTCTGCTCGACATCCGCTCCCTTGGTCCATCCCCCTGCAGAGGAGGGAAAATGATCATGCCGCGTCTTCGGCATCCAGGCCGTAGGCGGTGTGCAGCACGCGGAGTGCCAGTTCGGTATAGTCTTCCTCGATCAGCACGCTGACCTTGATCTCCGAGGTGGTGATCGCCTGGATATTGACGCCGCGATCGGCCAGCGCCTTGAACATCGTCGACGCGATACCGGCATGGCTCTTCATGCCGACGCCGACCACCGATATCTTGGCAACATTGCTGTCGGGGATCAGGCGGTTGAAGCCGATGCTGTCCTTGGCGCCTTCCAGCACCTGCATCGCCAGGTCGAGATCGGCGGTCGGCACGGTGAAGGTCACGTCTGTTTCGCCCTTCTCGCGGCCGACATTCTGGATGATCATGTCGACATTGATCGCGGCCTCGGCCAGCGGCGCAAAAATATTGGCCACGGCGCCGGGCTTGTCCGGCACCCGGGTCAGGGTGATCTTGGATTCGTTCTTGTCATGGGCGATGCCGGTAATCAGCTGGCCTTCCATATCGTCAATCTCCATTTCGTCTTCGCTCACGATCATCGTGCCGGGCAGGTCGTCGGCGGTCCAGTTGGTATTCTCGTCGGTGAAAGAGGACAGGACCTGGATCCGCACCCCTTCCTTCATCGCCAGCCCGACCGAGCGGGTCTGCAACACTTTCGCGCCAACGCTGGCCAGTTCGAGCATTTCCTCGAACGTCACCTTGTTCAGCTTGCGGGCGCGGGTCACGATGCGCGGGTCGGTCGTATAGACACCGTCGACATCGGTATAGATGTCGCAGCGGTCGGCCTTGACCGCGGCGGCTATGGCGACCGCGCTGGTGTCGGATCCGCCGCGCCCCAGCGTGGTGACCCGGCCGTCCTCGCTGAGTCCCTGGAACCCCGGGATGATCGCGATCTCGCCGCTCTGCATGGCTGCGATCAGGGCGGCGCCATCGATCGAATCGATCCGGGCCTTGCTGTGCGCCTCGACCGTGCGGATCGGCATCTGCCAGCCCAGCCAGCTGCGTGCCCGGGCCCCGAGAGATTGCAGGGCAATGGCCAGCAGGCCGGATGTCACCTGCTCGCCAGAGGCAACGACCACGTCATATTCCGCCGCATCGTAGAGCGAACTCGCCTCGCGGCAGAAATTGACCAGCCGGTCGGTATCGCCGGCCATCGCCGACACGACCACCGCCACTTCATGGCCGGCATCGGCCTGCTGTTTCACGATCTGCGCCACCCGCCGGATCCGGTCGATTCCGGCCATCGAGGTGCCGCCAAATTTCATCACTATGCGTGCCATGCTGCTGTCGGATAAACTTTCGATAAAAAGGGCCTGAACAGGATTGAAAAGCCTGATAAAGAGGGGACATGACAAAGGCAAGTAGCAGCACCATCAGGCCAGAAGAAGCCGCGCATTTCGGGGCGCTGGCCGCCGACTGGTGGGATCCGAAGGGGTCTTCGGCGATGTTGCATCGGCTGAATCCCGTGCGTCTCGGCTATATCAGGGACGCCATCGACCTGCATTTTCATTGCGACAGCAGCCTGTTAAAACCGCTAGCCGGCAAACGGGCGCTGGATGTCGGATGCGGTGCGGGGCTGCTGTGCGAGCCGCTGGCCCGCCTGGGTGCGGACGTGACGGGACTGGATGCGGCACCGGAGAATATCGCTGCGGCGCAGGCCCATGCCGACCCGCAGGGGCTGGTCATCGACTATCGCTGCGAGGCGATCGAGGATTTCGCCGGTCGCGGTTTCGATCTGGTCACCTCGCTAGAGGTGATCGAACATGTCGATGATCCGCAGGCTTTTGTCGACGGTCTGGCGGAAGCGATGGCGGATGATGGTCTGATGATCCTCTCCACCCCCAATCGCACCGCCCTGTCGAAGCTGATGCTGGTCGAACTGGCCGAGCTGACCGGACGCATCCCGCGCGGCACACATCATCACGAGCAGTTCATCACCCCGGAAGAAATGGAAGCGATGCTCGGCGAGGCAGGGCTGCAGGTGATCGACACCAGCGGCATCTCCTACAGCCCTGCCAGCGGCTTCTCGATATCGGACAATCTGGCGCTCAATTATCTGATGACGGTGGTCCGGGCCCAGTGACCCGAATCCGGAATCCGTATCAGTGAAAGCACCGTCATCCTGAACTTGTTTGGTACCTATTTCATTCAGCCAGTGTAGAATCTGGACAAACTGCCGTCATTGCGAGGAGCCGAAGGCGACGAAGCAATCCAGAGCGGCACAAGATGCCCTGGATTGCTTCGCTGCGCTCGCAATGACGAAGCAGGCCATGGTGAATCTAGAAGTCGACCTTCTCGTAATGCGCCGGTGGTGCGATCACTTCCATGCGTTCGGACAGCAAGGGACGGAACGACGGGCGCGACTTGAACATGGCGTACCAGGCCTTGGTCTGTTCGTGCCCGGTCCAGTCGATCGCGCCAAGATAGTCGGCGACGGAAATCTGCGCGGCCGCGGCCAGATCGGCGAGGCTCATCGTCGCGCCAGCCAGCCAGCTGCGGTGGTCGATCAGATAGTCGATATAGTCGAGATGCGAATTGGCCCGCCGCATTGCCTCGCGCAGCACCTTGGCCTCGGGCGGTTCGCGCCGGACCAGCCGTTTGTGCATCCGCTCGTGCAGCATCGGGGCCGTGACATCACCGTAGAACTGCTCGTCAAACCATGACACCAGCCGCCGGATTTCCGCCCGGTTGATCGCGGTGCCGTTGATCATCGGCACCTTTTCGACGGTCTCCTCGATATATTCGCAGATCGCCGTGCTGTCGACCAGGCAGATGTCGCGCTCGACATGCTTCATCACCGGGGTGCGGCCGGTCGGGTTCATCGCCAGAAAGTCGTCGCGCTGATCCCATGGCGATTCGCGGATCAGTTCATAGGCGACCGACTTCTCGCCCAGCAGCAAGCGGACTTTACGGGAAAACGGACATAGGGGGAATTGGTACAACTGCCACATGAGTCCGGCTTAATCGCGAATGGGCGCCGGGGAAAGAGGCTTGATCAACCGGATCGCAGATAATGTGGCAGGCCGCCGGATTGACGGGTCAGCCCGGCTGATAGATGGCCAGCCGGTTGCCCGACGGATCAAGACATTCGAAGCGTCGGCCGCCGGGATAGGCGAAAATCTCCTTGACGATTTCCCCGCCCGCGGCCCTGACCTGCGTCAGCGCGGTTTCCAGATCGTCACTTTCGAACGTGGGCATCGGCGCCACCGGCTCGGTCCCCGCGGCCAGTCCGATCTGCACCGGCCCGCCCTCGACCGCGGCATAGTCCGGGCCGTAGTCGGTGAAGGCAAAGCCGAAGGCCCGCTCGTAAAACGCCTTGCTGGCGGGCAGGTCGGCGGCCTTCATCTCGAGATAATTGGGGGTGATTTTGCTCATGGCTCGGGTTCCCTTGGTAAAAGCGGCTGCCGGTTCACGATGCAGCAATCCGCCCAGTCCGGCAAGGCCGAGCAAGGCCAGGAGCCTCCGCCGGCTGGTCACTCCGCCGCCTCGATCGCCTCCTTGTCCGAGAGCGGATGGTCAATGCGGTGGACCATTTCCTTCGGGCAGACCTGCCAGAAGCGGTCGCGCCAGCGGTCCCAGTCGCGCAGGATCGATTCGGACCATTTGCTGTCGGTGGTCTGTCGGTGCCGCTCGATCAGCGCGTGCAGATGCGCTTCCCAATGAGCGCTGTCGAGCCGCTGCCAGATGATGCTATCGCCATTGGCCATCTTGCCGAACTGGTCGTCCTGATCGAGGACGAAGGCCATGCCGCCGGTCATGCCGGCACCGAAATTATTGCCCACCGGTCCCAGGATCACTGCATTGCCGCCGGTCATATATTCGCAGCCATTGGCGCCGCAGCCCTCGACCACGACGTCGGCGCCGCTGTTGCGCACGGCAAAGCGTTCGCCGGCCTGGCCGGCAGCGTAGAGCTGCCCCGAGGTGGCGCCGTAGAGCACGGTGTTGCCGATGATCGTGTTGTCCTGGCTGACTAGCGGCGAGCTGACCATCGGGCGGACGACGATCTTGCCGCCGCACAGACCCTTGCCGACATAGTCATTGGCATCGCCGAACACTTCCAGCGTGATTCCCTGGCAGAGAAAGGCGCCGAGCGATTGCCCCGCCGACCCGCGCAGGCGGATATGGACATGGTCCTCGTTGAGCACGCTCATGCCGTATTTGGCGGTAATCTCGGCCGAGAAGCGGGTGCCGACGGCGCGGTGGGTGTTGCGCACCGTATAGGTGAGCTGCATCTTCTCCCGCCGTTCGAACACCGGCCTGGCATCGTCGATCATCTCGGCGTCGAGACTGTCCGGCACCTCGTTGCGCGGCGTGTCGAGGTTGAAGCTGCGTTCGCTGTCCCTGGCGTCGACCTTGGCAAGGATCGGGTTGAGGTCGAGATCGTCGAGATGTTCCGCGCCGCGGCTGACCTGGCGCAGCAATTCGGTGCGGCCGATGATCTCGCCGAGCGAGCGATAGCCCAGCCGTGCCAGGATCTCCCGGACTTCTTCGGCCATATAGGTCATCAGGTTGATCACCTTCTCCGGCGTCCCGGTGAATTTGGCGCGCAGCTTCTCGTCCTGCACGCAGACCCCGACCGGGCAGGTGTTGCTGTGGCACTGGCGGACCATGATGCAGCCCATCGCTACCAGGCTCAGCGTGCCGATGCCGAATTCCTCGGCCCCGAGGATCGCGGCAATGACGATGTCGCGGCCGGTCTTCAGACCGCCGTCGGTGCGCAGCTTGACCCGGTGGCGCAGCCCGTTCAGCGTCAGCACCTGGTTGGCTTCGCTCAGCCCCATTTCCCACGGCGTGCCGGCGAACTTGATCGAGGTCTGCGGCGACGCCCCGGTGCCGCCGGTATTGCCGGAGATCAGGATGACATCGGCATGGGCCTTGGCGACGCCGGCGGCGATCGTTCCGATCCCGGCCGAAGACACCAGCTTGACGCAGACCCGCGCCCGCGGGTTGATCTGCTTGAGATCGTAGATCAGCTGGGCGAGATCCTCGATCGAGTAGATGTCGTGGTGCGGCGGCGGCGAGATCAGGGTGACGCCGGGCGTCGAGTGGCGCAGCTTGGCGATGAATTCGGTGACCTTGAAGCCGGGCAGCTGGCCGCCCTCGCCGGGCTTGGCGCCCTGCGCGACCTTGATCTCGATCTCCTCGCAGGCGCCGAGATATTCGGCGGTCACGCCGAAGCGGCCGGAGGCGACCTGCTTGATCGGGCTGGAGGCATTGTCGCCATTTTCGAACGGCGTGTAGCGCCGCTTTTCCTCGCCACCCTCGCCCGACACCGACTTAGCGCCAATCCGGTTCATCGCGATCGCCAGCGTCTCGTGCGCCTCGGGGCTGAGCGCGCCGAGGCTCATGCCGGGCGTGTTGAACCGCTTGCGCACCTCGGTGATCGCCTCGACCTCGTCGATCGGCACCGGCACCGGCGCGTAGTTGAATTCCATCAGGTCGCGCAGATAGATCGGTTCCAGCTCGCGCACCGCCTGCGAGAATTGCAGATAGGAGGAATAGCTGTCATGCGCGACCGCGGTCTGCAGCAGGTGCATCAGGTGGGCGCTATAGGCATGGGCCTCGCCGCCGTCGCGCTGCTTGTAGAAGCCGCCGACCGGCAGCCGCACGATCGCCGGTTCGAACGCCGCCTCGTGTTTTTCCTGGGCGTTGATGAACAGCGAGGCATAGCCCTCGCCGGAAATCTTGGTCGGCATGCCGGGGAACAGGTCGTTGCACAAAGCCCGCGACAGGCCGACCGCCTCGAAATTATAGCCGCCACGATAGCTCGAGATCACCGCGATCCCCATTTTCGACATGATCTTGAGCAGCCCGTCGTCGACCGCTTTCTTGTGCCGTTCGAGACAGGCCTCGAGCGACAGCTGGTCGAACAAGCCGCGCGCATGGCGGTCGGCAATCGCCGCCTCCGCCATATAGGCGTTGACCGTCGTCGCGCCGACCCCGATCAGCACCGCATAGCAATGGGTGTCGAGACATTCCGCGGCGCGGACGTTGACCGAAGCATAGGAGCGCAGCCCCTTGCGGACGAGATGCGTGTGCACCGCCGCGGTCGCGATCACCATCGA
Organism: Parasphingorhabdus sp.; assembly: GCF_036964565.1. Lineage (GTDB taxonomy): Bacteria > Pseudomonadota > Alphaproteobacteria > Sphingomonadales > Sphingomonadaceae > Parasphingorhabdus. The sequence goes on from NZ_JBALTN010000003.1 coordinate 82,918, forward strand.
GATTGCCATCCGGTCCTCGTCGATATCCTCGTCGGTCAGGAAGATCTCGGTCTTGCCGGCGCGCACCGCCTGTTCGGCCTCGGCGCGGATCCGGGCCAGCGCATCGCGCAGCTCGATCGCCCCGCCGCTGGTGCCCATGGTGCAGTCGATCTGCGCGACGGCATCGCCAAAGCCGAGCTTCAGCCGCTCCCACAGGGCGCAGCTGAGCACCGGACTTTCCAGCACCATCACGTCCTCGTTCTGGCTGTCCTGTTCCAGGATATTGGCAAGATTAGAAAAGCGGGTGCGCAGGCTCATCACATGCCGCTCGCGCAGGCTGTCGATCGGCGGGTTGGTGACCTGGGAAAAGTTCTGGCGGAAGAAATGGCTGACCTGCCGCGGCTTGACGCTGATCACTGCCAGCGGCGTGTCGTCGCCCATCGATCCGACCGCTTCCTTGGCATCCTCGACCATCGGTGCGAGGATCATTTCCATATCTTCCAGCGTATGGCCGGCGGCGGTCTGCCGGCGGATCAGTTCCTCCCTGGAAAAGCCCATGCCGATGGCATCGGGGGCGGGCGGCAAATCGTCGACGGTCAGGAACCCCTTGACCAGATCGGCATAGGGTTCCTCGGCGGCGATCCGGTCCTTCAGCTCGCGGTCCTTGAGCAGCTGGCCGGCATCCAGGTCGACCGCGATCATCTGGCCGGGGCCGAGCCGGCCCTTCTCGACAATCTGGCTTTCCGGAACCACGACCAGACCCGCCTCGGAGCCGATGATCAGCAGGTTGTCGGCGGTAACGGAATAGCGCAGCGGGCGCAGCGCGTTGCGGTCGACCCCGGCCACCGCCCAGTGGCCGTCGGTCATTGCCAGCGCTGCCGGGCCGTCCCACGGCTCCATGACACTCGCCATATATTCGTACATCGCCTGGTGCGCCGGGTCGATATCCGGGTTGTTCTGCCAGGCCTCTGGGACCAGCATGATCTTGGCGGTCGGCGCATCGCGGCCGGAACGGCAGATCGTCTCGAACACGGCGTCCAGCGCTGCGGTGTCGGACGAACCCGCCGGTATCACCGGCTTGATATCCTCGCTATGGTCGCCGAAGGCGAGGCTGGCCATCTTGATCTCGTGGCTCTTCATCCAGTTCTTGTTGCCGCGGATCGTGTTGATCTCGCCATTATGGGCGAGGCAGCGAAACGGCTGTGCCAGCCACCATTGCGGGAAGGTGTTGGTCGAATAGCGCTGGTGGAAGATCGCCACCCGGCTCTCGAACCGCTCGTCGGTGAGATCGGGATAAAAGACCGACAGGGATTCGGCGAGGAACAGGCCCTTGTAGATGATCGAGCGGCAGGACAGGCTGCAGATGTAGAAATCCTGAATCTGTGCGGCGATCACCTTCTTTTCGATCCGGCGGCGGATCAGGTAGAGATTTTTCTCGAATTCGCGAGCGTCCTGCCGGTCCGGCATCGGGCCGGCGATCATGATCTGCTCGATCTCCGGCCGGGTATTCTGGGCTTTCTGGCCGATCACCGAGACATCGACCGGCACCTGACGCCAGCCATAGATGGTGTAGCCGGCTTCGATGATCTCGGCCTCGACGATGGTGCGACAGGATTCCTGCGCATTGAGATCGGTGCGCGGCAGGAAGATCATGCCCACGGCCAGCCGATTGGGGCGGACCTTGTGGCCGCTGTCGGCGATTGCGTCGTCAAAGAAGCGCTCGGGCAGGTCGACATGGATGCCGGCACCGTCGCCGGTCTTGCCATCGGCGTCGACCGCGCCCCGATGCCACACCGCCTTCAGCGCATCGATCGCAGACGATACCACGCGCCGCGACGCCCTGCCATCGGTCGCGGCAACCAGACCGACACCGCAGGCATCGGATTCATACTCGGGCCGGTACATGCCTTCGCGGGCGAGGCGTTCGTGCTCGGGGGTGGGAAAATTGTAAGTCATCACTGGTCCTTCTGCCGTCGCGCCCGGGCATTGCTCTCGGCGGCTTCAATGGCCTCATAATATTGCTGCAGGGACTCGTCAGACGCACTGCCAAGCCGTTCAACCCGTTCGCGATCCTCGTCCGACCAGTTTTCGGGCGCCGACGCGGCATCCCCGTCATCACCGGATGCGGCTTCCGTGCCGTCCGGAAGCGTGTCTTCCAGCTCTTCAGCCGGCGGCTGTGCGGGGGCAGGCAGATGCGCGGTCGCTGCTTCGACCTTGCCGACGATTTCCGGCATCGCATCCATCATCGCCGGGACCATGCCCATCATCGACTGCATCATTTCAGGATCGACAAAGACCATCATATAGTCGCGGGCAAAGGCAGAGCCGGTTTCGGTAGCGAAAAACCGGTTCATCTCGCCGAGTTGCGGCACCGTGTACTTGCGCGCGTAAATCTTGGTCAGTGCCTCCCGCAGGGCCGGTTCCATGGTCGTCATCAGGTCGACCATTTCGTCCATCATCACGCGCGTGGATATTTTCATCCGTTCCTCGAAATGCGGGTCGCGCTTGGTCAACAAGTCTTTGAACGACGCCTCGCCGAGCCCATCGAGCGTTTTGTCTTCAAGGCCATAGCCTTTCATCGTCTCGGCCATCGGGCGCTCGAAGGTTTGCGACAATATGCTGTCCATCAGCTGATCCATCGTGCCCTTCATCATCCGCTGATAGGTGCCAAGCGGGAACAGATAATCGACCGTGACCCGGGCAGCGGCCAGCCTCTCGGGGCTGGCGGCTTCCGCGCTCGCCGGCATCTCTTCTGGGGCCGCGGGCGGCGCTGCCGAAGCCGGAGCCCCGATCCAAAGCACAGATCCGGCCAGGGCGGACAGGATCCTATATGGTGCTCGGCGGCGGGTCACTTGCGCAAATCCAGATTGGTAAACGCTTCGATCGACGATATCGCTGCCTCATCCAGTTCGGCCATCTGCTCCGAATGTTCCTCGTTGGTCCATTCGGTCTCGATCATCTGGGACCGGGGCTTTAGTGCTTCAAGCTTGGCATAGGCGGATGTCCCGGAGAACCGCATCATGGCAGCGCGGTCCTCCAATGCCATATCCGACGAGGACCGGGCGGCGCTGTTGCGCTCCATATTGTCCAGATCTTCACCGCTCACCTGTCTGTTGGTGTCGGTTAACGACCCGCGGATGATCTCTGACAGATCCAGATTCGACTCCATCGTCGCGCTGAGACGGGAAAATGCAGGGCTGGAGAACCATGCGGTCGCCACTGCAATGTCCTCCGACGTCATTTCCGCGGCATAGAGCTTCGCCAGCCGTTCGATCAGCGCTGGGGTATTTTGCTCGGTATGTTTCACGGAGACCGGCAAAACAACATCGACCACGGCGTTGGCGATCCCCGGGTAATCATGCTCCAGCGTCTGGAAATCCTCGTTTTGGGCAAATTCTTCCAGGAGCTGCTTGCGCATCAGTTGCTTGATTTCGGGACTCAGCAGAACCCCGCCAATGGACAGGCTGGTCATCTTGTAGGCGGCTTCATAATGAGCGGACGCGCTGGCGGATATTGCGGATGCGTCGCCGGTCTGGGCCGCCGCAGGCGTCTGCGCCAACGCCAGCGCCAGCGCCAGCAGGGGCACGCCCCGAAAAAATCCCGTCGTCGTCATGCCGCCACCTTTTCCTTCTGTTTTTTCGCTTTGAGAAACCGGTGCATATGTTCGGTTACATCGCGGCCGTCCCTTATGCCCCACACCACCAGGCTGGCACCGCGGACAATATCGCCGGCGGCGAACACCCCGTCCAGATTGGTCATCATCGACTTGTGATCGACGCGCAATGTCCCCCAGCGCGTGACCGCGAGATCGGGATAGCCGAACAGGCCCGGGAGATCCTCGGCATCAAAGCCGAGCGCCTTGATCACGAGATCGGCATTGATGGTAAAATCGCTGTCCGGTTCGACTTCCGGCGAACGGCGACCGCTGGCGTCGGGCGCGCCCAGCCGCATGCGCGTTGCCCGGACGGCGGTGACATGATCGGTGCCCTCGACCGCCTTCGGCGCAGAGAGCCAGACGAACTCCACGCCTTCTTCCTCGGCATTGCGCACTTCATTCTGTGAACCCGGCATGTTGGCGCGGTCACGGCGATAGAGGCATTTGACCGATCTGGCGCCCTGACGGATCGAGGTGCGGACGCAATCCATCGCCGTGTCGCCGCCACCGATGACGACGACATTCTTTCCTTCGGCATTATAGCGGCCGTTGTCGAAATCGGGGACCGTGTCGCCAAAGCTCTTGCGGTTGGAGGCGATCAGGAAATCGAGCGCTTCCTCGACCCCGGGTGCGCCGACGCCCGGCATCTGGATGGCGCGCGCCTCGTAGACGCCGGTGGCAACCAAGATTGCGTCATGCCGGCTGCGCAGTTCGTCCAGGCTTGCGTCCCTGCCGACCTCGAAATTTTCGTGAAAGGCGATGCCGCCGTCCTTCAGCCGCTGTACCCGACGCATGATCACATGCTTTTCGAGCTTGAAGCCCGGGATGCCGTAGGTCAGCAGCCCGCCGGCGCGGTCATGGCGATCATAGACATGCACCTCATAGCCGGCGACGCGCAGATATTCGGCTGCCGTTAGCCCGGCCGGACCTGCACCGATGATGCCGACCGACTGACCTTGCGGCCGCCCCGGTTGCAGCGGTTCGACCCAGCCTTCTTCCCAGGCGGTATCGGTGATATATTTTTCCACCGCGCCGATGGTGACCGCGCCATGGCCGGAAAATTCGATCACGCAATTGCCTTCGCAGAGTCGGTCCTGCGGGCAGATGCGGCCACAAATTTCCGGCATGGTCGAGGTCAGGTTGGACATTTCATAGGCTTCGCGCAGCCGGCCCTCGGCGGTCAGGCGGAGCCAGTCGGGAATATGATTGTGCAGCGGGCAGTGGACCGAGCAATAAGGCACGCCGCATTGCGAGCAGCGGGCGGATTGTTCGGCGGCGGTATCCGGCGCATACTTGTCGGCGATTTCCTGAAAATCCTCGGCGCGGAGCTCGGGCGCGCGCTTTTCGGGATAGGCCTGTCCTTTCTCGACAAAGCGCAACATTTCCAGTTTCTGCGGGCTTCTTGCCATGCCAGACCTTCATTTCCGGTAGTTATCGGTGATTCAGCGCCCCGTCAAAAGCGGTGCGTAGCGTGAAATACCGAAAGCTGGCCCGAGAGTCACGTGGAAATTCCCATATAGGACAGAATATATGTCCTATATTTGCTGAAAGAAGTAATGCCAGCTTCGAAATTACAAAGATTCTGGATTAATATGTCCGTATCGGACTTATATTTTCTTCAGGACAAGCGTCCGGCGAGACGCTATTGCGCGGCAAACAATATACAGGCTGTCCATGACCTTCATCCAAATGCTGCTTCTCGCGATTGTGCAGGGCGTCACCGAATTTCTTCCGATATCCTCTTCCGGCCATCTGATCCTGCTGCCCGTGTTTACCGGCTATGCCGACCAGGGGCCGATGATCGACATTGCCGTCCATGTCGGTTCGCTGCTGGCGATCGTGACCTATTTCTTCCGGGATGTCTGGGCGCTCGGCCGGGGTGGTCTGGCGACGGTGGGTATCGGCCAGGCTCCGGCGGAGCGGCGCTTGTTCTGGTGGATCATCATCGGCACGATACCGGCGGTGATCGTCGGCCTGTTCCTGAAGACCGGCGGCTATCTCGACGGTTTTCGCAGCACCACGCTGGTCGCCACCAACCTGATCATTTACGGCATCCTGCTCGGTATCGCCGACCGGGTCGGCCGGCAGGTAAAGACCTTCGAGGATCTGACGCTGAAGGACGGCATCATCGTCGGCCTTGCCCAGGCGCTGGCGCTGATCCCGGGCACCAGCCGCTCCGGCGTGACGATGACCGCGGCCCGCTTCCTCGGCTATAGCCGGGTCGAGGCCGCCCGCTTTTCCTTCCTGCTGTCGATACCTGCGGTCGCCGGTGCCGGCGTGCTGATCATTCCCGACCTGATGGGCGCCAGCAGCGCATTGGTGCACGAGGCGCTGATTACCGGTGCGCTGACCTTCCTCGCGGCGCTGGCCACCATGGCCTTCCTGATGCGGTTCCTGCGCAAGGCATCGATGATGGTCTTCGTGGTCTACCGCATTGCAATGGGGATTGCGCTGCTCGCCTTCTTCTAGGACGGACTAAAAGCCTAGCTGGCCTTGGCGCGTGCGCCAAAGCGGCCGTGCGCGGTATATTTGTCCATCCAGCCCGGTGCCACCGCGGCCAGCGGCGTCGCGGCCACGCCCAGTGCGTCGAGGCCCTTGGCGCCGGACGCGACGACATTGTCCTTCTGCAGCATGATATACTGGTCCTTGGTTATCGGCGCGCCGGGCAGGGGGCCGAACAGGCTTGCCATGGCGCTGGCGGCAAAATCGGGCACGTCGACAAAGCTCCGGTCGCGGCCGGTCATCGCCGCGATCCGCCGGTTGATCTCGCCCATGCTCAGGATTTCCGGGCCGCCGAGCTCGAAGGTGTGGCCGGCATAAGTTGCGGGACGGCTCACCGCCTCGGCCACAGCCTCGGCAACATCGCCGACGAAAACCGGCTGGAATCTGGTCTTGCCGCCGATAACCGGCACGATCGGCAACATCGCGATCATCGCAGCAAAGCGGTTGACGAACTGGTCCTCGCGGCCGAACACGATCGACGGCCGCAGGATGACGGCATTCGGAAATGCCTGCAATACCGCCGCTTCTCCCTCGCCCTTGCTCCGCCCGTAGCGCGAAGCGGACTGCGGGTCGGCGCCGATAGCAGACATGTGCACCAGGCTCCGGCAACTCGCGGCGGCGGCCGCCTCGGCAACGTGACGGGCGCCTTCGACGTGGACCCGGGCAAAATCCCCGTTCAGCACGCCAACCAGATTGATGACCCCGTCACAGTCGCGCACCGCGCGCTCCACGCTGTCCCGCTTGGTCACATCGGCGCTGACGAATTGCGTCTGCCCGAGATTGCCCAGCGGCTTGATATGCATGGCGTTGCTGATGTTGCGCTCGGCGATGCGCAGGCGCGCGCCGCGCTCCAACAGGGACTGCGCGATATAGCGGCCGAGAAAGCCGCCGCCGCCAAATATGCAAATCAGTCGTCCGTCGAGGTCCATGTCCATCTTCCATCTGTGCCTTGGTTTTCCGCTTTCCTCTGCCCCAGCGCGGCGGGTGACGCAACAGCGGATTCCGCCCGATGCCCAGCATTTTTTGGACCGCCGCACCGCGCCTGCCCCCCTGGCCGCTGCAGGCAAACGGCAGCAACAGCGTTTTGTCGATATGAATCATTGACAGCCAAGCCACCAAGCGGCTAATCGCCCGCCTCTATCAGGTGGCATCGACAAAAGTGTCGCCTGCATGGGCCCAGATGGCGGAATTGGTAGACGCGCTAGCTTCAGGTGCTAGTATTCGCAAGGATGTGGAGGTTCGAGTCCTCTTCTGGGCACCAGCAGATTATACGCTTGAGTGCGCGACTGGTTTATAACGTTCTGAAAGCATTGAAAAAGAGCAAGCGCTCCGTTCATAGACGGCTGCCACTGATTGCTAAAATCCGCGGCCATTGGGGGCCTTTTTGGGGCCCACTAGCTAGGCGGCAAAACACCCTGCCGGACCCGGTTGATTAGCTTGAGCTTGTCTATTTCGTCAGACCATCATTGCTTCACGCGGATGCGTTCATCCCAATACGCGGTCCGGTTATACGCGGCTCTTATTGCGTTGGCGTATCGGAGTGACGGTTTTCGGGGACAATGCGGGTGCCGACGCGCTGCTAATAAGCCGCTTCATAGCGCCAATGCCGTCATTGCGCCGCGAATAGGTGAGACCGCAGTATTCGGATGCATTTGCATCAGATCACGCTCTGCCGTGCCGCCGCGCAGGCGGTTGAGCCAGTCACCGGGATCATATTCTGTGCCGACCGGATTTTCGCTTATCCCATCGCCGTGGAAATAGGCGGTGCACTCGGCTTTTGTGGCAAACACATCGACGGTAAATTCCATCTGGTTGCCGTCCGGGTCGGCATAATAGAGCGAAGCGCTCATGCCGTGATGGACGCACCAATAGGGTTTGATCCGGGCCGCTTTGAGCAACTCGTAATTTTCCAGCAGATCGCGCAGCGAAGCATATTCCCAAGCGACATGATCGACGCCGATCATGCCCCTATCATCCTTGTGGTCAGGATCGCCCGGGCGGATCACGCCAAGATCGGCGAACGCAAAGCGGTGATGCTCTTCGTCGAAGGTCAGGAAGGCGAGCGCGGGGTTCTGATACTGGATGCTGGCACCGAAAACGGTCGCATACCATTGCAGCATTTCTGCAAAACGGCGGGTACGGTAAACCACATGGACCAGTGCCGAGGGTGACTTGATCATGCTAAAGCTCCTTGTCTAATCTCATTTCTCAATCACAAACGAAGCATATTTCGATAGGATTGCAGGCTCTTGGGCTTGATCGAGGTTTGCGACCAGAGCGCGGGTCATGGCTGGTCCGAACAAGTAAAATAGCCCGGCGCCCATCCAGCAGGCGGCGGCGTTGAGCAACCAGAACAGCGCAGGGTCCATGGTTTCATAAAAGCGCGAGAAATAGCCCGCGACGATCGCACCGAAGAAGGCCACCAGATAGGCCGCCGCCATCATCCGCGCGGCGATTTGCCGCGGAGCATAGCGTGCCATGACAGCAAGCCATGTCGGCCATGACCAAGTGAAGGCGACGCCCGTGATGAAATAGGATAGCGCGGGAAAGACGATGCTGACCGATCCGGCCGTCTGGAACGCTGACCCGACGGCCATCAGCATCGTGCCCACGCCATACATCAGGCCGCCGACAACCATCTTGGTGTTATCGCTCTGTTCGTCCCCGCGCCTTGCCTGCCAGCGCCAAAAGCCAATCGCAGCAATCGCGCCCAAGACCGTGCCGAGGGAGTTGATAGAGACGAACCATGCAACCGGCACCCGTCCAAACGGCGTTTGCAAATCGACGGCAGCGTCGATCCAGGCCATGCCCATGTTGAATTGCTGATCATATCCCGGCCCCAGAAGCACCTGGAACACCAGAAAGATCATCAATATACCTACGCTGCGCCAGTCGGACGCCGAAAGTTTGCGATGTGGCTCAGAACTGCGTGTCAGATGCGGTTCGTCGGGGAGGTGCGGCAGCCCCTTCAAATACACGCCGAGCGCCACCAGCATCATCACGCCGGCGGTGCCGAAACCGACGTGCCAGCCATAGAGTTGCGCGAGCAACCCGCAGGCGAGTGGGCCACCTACAGCACCGATATTGATCGCCGTACTGAACATGACGAAACCCCGCGAGGGCCTGTCATCATCTTTTGGATAAAGCTGCCCAACCTGCGATGCGATATTGCCCTTGAGCGCGCCCGAGCCGAGGATCAGCAGCGTCAGCGCGATCAGAAAGCTCTGCTCCAGTACCATCGCCGCATGGCCCGCCGTCATCAACAAGACGCCGAAAATCACCGTCCGTTTCGATCCCAGCCACCGGTCAGCGATCCAGCCGCCGAACAGCGGCGTGAAATAGACCAAACCCGCATAAAGGCCGAAGGTCTGCCCCGCGAGCGCCAGTGGTGACAGGGGGCCATATGCCCCTTCCAATAACGAGCGATACCAGCCTATGCCTGCCACATTATCGATATGGCCGGGGAGGAACAATTCCTGCGTCATGTACAGGACGAGCAGCGACTGCATCCCGTAAAAGGAAAACCGCTCCCACGCTTCTGTAAAGGCGAGATACCCGAGCCCGCGGGGATGGCCAAGGAAGGCGGTGCCGTGACTGGCTGTCGATATCATGCTGCGACACGTCCTGTGATGCGCCTGCGATGAACGACGAACCCGACCGGGATGCAGATCGCAATCAGCGCCGCCATGTAGACGCCGCTGATCGGATCGGCGGCGATGAAGGCGATCAGCAGCAACACGCTGATCGCCAGCGCCAGCGCCGGCAGCAGCGGATAGCCGATCGCGCGAAACGGTCTGGTCAGATCGGGCTGATTGCGGCGAAGGGCGAAAAAGGCGGCGAGATAGAGGCAACTGGCAAAGATCGAAAGCGCCCCCGTCAGCTTGAACACAAAGATATACCCACCTGACCAAATGAGCGGAAAGGCAATCATCGCCGAAATGCCCAGCGCCACGATGGGGGTGCCCCCGCGATTGACGCGCGTCGCGGCCTGGGGGAACAGTCCGTCGCGAGCCATCGCGAACAGGATGCGCGGCGTAGGCATCACGATCGAATTGAGCGTGACCAGTGCCATGATCGTTGCGATCAACGCGACCACGACATTGCCCGTCCGCCCGAATACCTGTTCGATCACCAGCCCCATCGGCAATTCGGACGTGCGCAGTCCGGTGATGTCGAGCGCCTTGAAAAGGCTGAGATTCACTATCAAATACACGGCGATGACCACGAATACGGAGGTGAACAGCGCGCGGGGAATGTTCCGGCCGGGGTTCTTGTCCTCTTCGGAAAAGTAGATCGGGCCAAACCAGCCGTCATACGCGCCCCAGATGATCTGGATCGCGGTCACCATCGCGACGAATCCGGCGATGCCGCCGGGCATCGCCGTTACCATGGTTGCAGCCGACGAGGACGATATAGCGACCGGATCGATCAGCAACGCGATACCCACGACGGCGCATAACAGACCGAGTTTGAGGGCGGTGCCGACAATTTGAATCCATTTCCCCTCGCGCACGCCCGCCGCGTTGGCCGCCGTTACCGCGAGCAGAATCGCCGATGCCGTCCATGGCACATGCGCGGCGACCCACGGGTTGATGGTGCCGAGAAAATCGGCGCACGCAATGGCAACGGCAGTCGTTCCCGCCACATTTGCCAGCCAGTTGGTCCATCCCGACAGCAGCCCCATCGAATCGCCGAACGCGGCATGGACCGCGACATAATGCCCGCCCGCTTTTGGCAACGCCGCCCCCAGTTCGGCAGTGACGTTCGCCGCCAGCAAGACCAACAGTCCCGTCCCCGCCCAAAGCGCCATCGCGATCCAAAAGACCGGCACCTCGTTCACGATCACGCCCGGTGCGCGCATGATCCCCGTGCCGATGACCGAGCCGATCGAGATGGCCAGCGCGAACGGCAGACCAAGGCGTTTCTGGAGTTTGTGCTTGCTAGTTGAAGGCGCGGTCATGCCTGCTCCTTGGTGACGGCTTGCCGAACATCTCTATGCAGCAGCAACGCCAGCAATCCGGCGAAGTTTATAAGTACGGCGCTGACGCCGAGCATCGCCTGAAAACCGCCTAAATTCTCAAAAGAGGGCAGGATGGCCGACGCGATCAATAAGGCGACAGAGGACATCGCCGCCAGCGCCGAGAAGGATGTCGCCGCCAGTTCCGCCCCCGTTACCCGCATCGCCATTGCCAGATTGGCGAGGTAAACGAGGAACAGCGGCACCGAGGTCAGTTCCATACCAATAGTGGCCGTGTTGGTTTGTGTGGTCATATTTGAACCTCCCTTTCAGGAGCAGGGAGGGCGGCACCTGCATCAGCCATAGAAGAATCTTTCTTCGATGATTTTCCCGTCACGCACGGTGTAGGTGGCGATTTCGCTGAATGGCTGCCGTTCGCCGGTGGCCCGACGGGTGATTTCCATGTCGATGAAGAATGCGAATTGGTCGCCGGTGACAAACGGGCCGTCGATCAGTATCTCGCTCATCGCATTGGCCGCCAGCCAGCGCGTCAATCTCGCAAGCGCCGCTGGCTTGCCAATGGCAATGGCTGGGCCGTCTGATTCAACATTGGCCGGCTCAAGAACGATGATGTCGCTTGCCCAGTATTTCTCTGCCGCCGCCAGGGTCTCGCCCGCGGCCATGAGAGCAGCATAATCACTCGCTATCTCGGCAAGACTTTGCATGGGATTTTCCGCCGCTTGGGAAAAGGATAGTCCGGCGGACGGCGGGTCGCAAAACCATCCGCCGGACTGGGGTTCAATCCGGGCAAACAGTGCAAAGGATTGCACTGTCCGCCAAGACCAAGCTTTGAACCTATCGGACGGTCGCTTCCTGCAGGGTCATTGAACCTGTGACCTTGCGGAATTTCGCCCGGTTGCCGGATTCGGCGTCGAGCTGCGCGTTGGTTCTTTTGTCAAAGGCTTCCCATTCCTTGTTACGTTTTTCCATCTCGGTGCCGCTCGGCCAAGAGGGGAATGTTTGCGTCAGATACATAGTCGGCTCACCGTCGCGGGGATCGACAACATAATATATCTTATAATCGCTGATCCAGCCCTTGGACTTGGCGAAATCCTGGTTCTTCTTCCATTCGCTGGCGAGATAAGAGGCATAAGCAGTCCATCCGCTATCCTCAATGAAGATGCCGGTCATCGTTGTGTAATCACCGGCCATCAATGGGAATTCGTCGGCCATGGCGGGGGTGGATAATGCCGTCGGCGCAGCGACAATCATCGCGGTTGCCATCATCATTTTTTTCATCAAATTCATTCGTCTTCTCCTCAACTTAGTCCCGCCTCACCCCGAGCCGGGTTCTGTAGTGAATGCTGAATATCTGGTCCTAGCTCGCCGTTTCCACAGGCGGCGCATCGGAGATAATCTCTCGATAAATTTTCATCGATCCATCCGACTGTCGCCGGAAAATCATCACCCAGTTGCCGGTTTCGGTTGCCGGAGCGTTGCTCGCGGGATCGGTAAAATCATAGACGTAGATGGATGTGTAGACCGCCATGTCGCCACCCTGCGAGACTTCGACCTTTTCATCCGAAACAGTGAGTTTTGCTGCCGGATCGGCCAGCTGGGTGCGGGCGTTTTCCAGATTGGAGGCATTGTCGGCATTCGGCTGGCCGTGAAACATCTGGATAAAATCAGGAGCGTTGAAGCGGACCGCTTGCTCGGCATCGCCAGCGTTAAAGGCCGCGAGAACGCCCTTTGCAATTCCTTTGACGTGATTGGCGATGGCGGCGTTATCAATGGCTGAACCGTCTTCTTGCGCCGTCTGATCGGAAGGCAATCCGCATGCTGCCAAAGGAGTCATCATCAATGCCGCCGCAATGCATCTGTGAACAATCGGATAGTTCATTCTGCCCCCCCAACGTGATGCAGACAAAGCGCTCCCGATAGCGGCAAAGCGGTGTTCCGGGCCGTCTCAAATGGACTAAGTTTCTCTGCAATTTCCGTGCACTATTGATGCGCGCGAATGTAACGTCCCGTCAACAGTGCTACCGTCAATAAAGTGTCAATAAAGCGTCAATTCGCTGGAGATGGTTCGGGCATGACATCCGGCCAGCCATATTTTTCCCATGCCGCAACCAATCCGATGTGCTTGGCAAAGTCCAAGAAGTCCGGGTGCAAGCGAGTCTGGCGGATCGGTTCGACATCGGCCCAGAGCGACATCAGGCCAACCATATTGGGTGGCGTAATCTGTTTTCCCAAAGTCTTGAACACCATCGGAGCATAACCCATCCAGATCGCAGGCCATACAATCGTGGGATCACAAGGGTCGGGAAACGTGGCGTGCAACATTTCCAGCATTTGGCAATATTGCTGGCGGTCTTCCTCCTGTCCACTATGAATACCCTTGGCGGCGAGGAGCCAGTATGCGTCCATGGCTTCCGGTGACATCGGCGTGGTTCCCGCCGGCGCAAAGATCACGCTATTCATTAACAATCGGGTTTTTTGATATTGCTCCACGGCAAGATCATGGTTACCAGAAGCTGCCGTCGCCGCCGCCAAATGCAGCGAAGGCTGACCCAGATCCGCCATCCGCTGGCCCGCATGTATTGCAGCATCAATATTGCCGAGATTGAGATGCGCCACACATAGCATGCCATAATTGCGGCCATCGACAGGATCCTGATCGACCGCCGCTTCTAAATAGGGCAACGCTTCTGCCGTCCGTCCGCAATATAACAGGAAAGACCCCAGGCGCATGACAACAGCGGGATTTTCAGGCTCCAGTTGATGGGCTTTGAATGCGAGATCAAGGGCACCGACCGCATTATTCTTGGTCCATTGATAGAGGCCAAGCATGGCATAGGCGTGGCCCTGTTCCGGCGAGAGTTGGATGGCCTTTTTCGCGCACTCGGCCATGCGCTCGGCTTGCCCCAATTTGTCCAGGCACGGTGTATAAACGGCCGTGTAGACATGCGCCTCTGCCAATGCCGTCCAGCATTCGGCAAATTCCGGCTCCAGTTCCAACGCTTGTTCCAGCAATCCAATTGCGGTGTCCAACACACCGTCGCCAATCGCACGGCGGGTCAGGGAGCGGCCCTGCAAATAGAGGCCATATGCGGCCTTATTGTCTGTCATTCGGCGGATAGCGGGGTTCGCGATGTCCAACTGGAGCGCCGCACATAGCTCCCGTGTTACCGTTCGCGCCACCTGCTCACGCGAGGAAAGGATATCGTCCTCTGTTCCCTTGTAGCGATAGCTCCAACTTTCAAAGCCGGTTTGGCCGTCAATCAGGCGCACATTGATCCGGACATCTTCACCATGTCGCTGCACCGATCCCTCGACCAGATGCGCTACATGAAGCAGATCGGCAATTTCCGGCAACGAGCGGCTGGAATCTTTAAACTGAAAGGATGAGGTGCGCCCAGCGACCAGAAGCTGCGGAACCCGACCCAGCGTCGTAATCAGTTCATCTACGATTCCATCGGCAAAATATTCCTGATCATTTTCACTATCCAAAGACGCAAAGGGGAGTATTGCGATCCGCGTCCTGCCGCTTTGCCGGTCCGCCATAACGGCTCGGGATGCAGTCGGGTGGCGAAGCATCCAAGCATCCAGCAGCCTCTCATGATCCGCTAGATTGTCGGAGGCTTTCAATTGGGTCAGAGCATCACTGATTTTCATTTGCAATCGCTGCTCAACCGCCTGCCTGCGCTCGGCCAGCCATGTTTCGAGATCCTCTCCAGAACTCAATTGATTGAGAAGTTGCTTGCCGCCAATGGCCCGGAGCAATTCTGTTGCTTGCGCCCACCTGCCAGCGGCAAGCGCTGTTTCCAGATCGACAAGATCCGTCTGCACGCCAGCGGCATTGATGCCAATCCGGCTGCGCGAGACTTCCAACGGATTGCAATCAGCAGCAGCCAGCAATTTGCCCAAATCCAGCAAACATTGCCGCAAGCTTCCTCGCGCCTGTGCTTCAAATCGGCCAGGCCACAAGAGCTTGCTGAGATGATCCCGGTCAATCGGTTCGTCAGGCGCAAGACAGAGTATTGCGAGCAAAGCGCGCGCGCGCCGATTGGAAATGACGATTTCTGCGCCGTCTGTTGCCACTAACTGGAAGCTGCCAAAGAGCGACGCGCGTACCGATGCCACGGGCATTGCGGTAAGGTCCTGCTTCTCTGCGAAATCCAAGTTGTGACACCCCCAGTATAATTGCAACATAACGCGAAATTGGTTCGGTGCAATTATTGAATCAGCGGCTGAGCGTCGCTCGTTCAAGAGACATGGAAGCGGTGAAATTGAACGACCGGCAGCTGACGAATATTGCTGCTGCTCTCACATCACCGATTCAAGCCACGGGAAGGTTTGCATATAGGGAGCAGAATGGAAGTCCTAGAGATAATCTCCGTCGGTCACCCGGGTCGTGCCTAACAGGGGCGGTCTGTAAAGTTTCTGCCATCCACCGGCAGAGCTAGGCTTTCATGCAACCTTGGGCGGTAATAGTGCGATGGAAGTCGAGCCGCATCCAGATTGTCGACAGGGGACTCGTAGCGGCCGACTAGTTGATCATTATATTCTCATCTGGCTCCGCATGATCTGCTTGGCATAATCGAGAATTTCCTGAATCTCCCGTTCGGAAATTTGGCCTCCGATTTTTCCATATGCCATTCCCTCGAGAAGGTAATGGGCAATATTGCCGCTACGGGCAGTGTCGGGATCTTGAGCCTCCCAACCTATCAACTCACGCGCGATATCATGCCATTTGCTGATGAACACCGCATAGCTAGCAGCCAGAAGCTCGGCCAGCTGGGGTTCGGAACGAGCGACCAGAATCAGTTCCTAATAGGCACGAAATTCTCGCTCGTTCAGATGTTTCCAGTGCGAATCGATGATGTGGTCGATGGTATCTGTGTCAGGCGCGATGCTATGATACGCATGAGTGCGCGACTGGGCCGTATGCACCGAAAGCAGACGATACTAACACCCGTGCTCATGCCCAATTGTATAAAATTCTAGCCACGGTAATATAGCCAACCAGCCCATAACCATCCGCCAATAAGCAATGTGCCGCCAATTGGCGTTACGGCCCCTAGCCATCGTGGCGCGCCGAATGCCATCCCGTACAAGGTGAGGGCGAAAATGGCAGATCCGGCAAGAAGCAAAATTGCCGGACCTCTAGCGATCCCCATAATCGCCAGTGCCGCAACGGCATGCAGCAATTGATAAAGCCCGCCTGTTCTCAGCCATTCCGCTTCCTGATGCCCTGGTGCAGCATGAGCCCCGAAAGCACCTGCGGCAACTGCCACTGCTGCCGAAACAGCTGCAAAAAATCCGATCAGCATATCTGCTCTTCCTTCTCTTTCCCAAATGACGGAACCATGGCGTGCTCCCGTCACCCTGCGTCTATTTTGCCGCAACCCGATTGAGCCAAGGCGCCCGTGACTATCGGACGACCAGCTGAAATATCAGGCTAGACCATATAGCCGGAATGTCGACGTTGAACACGGTTGGATCAGATCTGCACTCAGGTCCGGACAAAATCGGAACCGGCAACAGCGGCTGGACGTTCGGCAAACTTTGCCGCACAAGGAAGCGAACAGAAGCCCAGCGCGCATGTCAGCGCATCCGATAAGGTGATAAAATGGTGACGGATAAATGCAACAAGACGGGGCTGTCGATGTTTCTTCGGCTTTCCAGCTTGGATAGATTGATTGGCTCAGCCGCTAGAATGCTTTTTGCAACAGCGTTTCTGTCGATGCCGCTCGTGCCAGCCGCTGCGGCGGATGGCGCCGAAAGGACTGCTTACCCCACGGTCCTGCCGCTTCGAGATCGTGCCGCTCTTCTGAACATTTGGCTGCAGGAGCGGCTCGACACGATCATACCCATGATCATGCGCGAACAGGGCGTTGATATGTGGGTGCTGGTTGCGCGGGAGAATTTCGAGGAACCGGTGGTCGAGTCGATGCTTGATGCCGAGAGCTTCTCGGCCCGACGGCGCACCATTCTGGTGTTTTTCGATCCCGGTGCGGGCAAGCCGGTCGAGCGGCTAACCGTCAGCCGCTACGGCTTGGGGGAGATGTTCAAGGCCGCCTGGACGCCGGAGGCGCAGCCCGACCAATGGCGCCGGCTCGCTGAAATCATCGCCGAACGCAATCCCCGCAGGATTGCGATCAATTCATCGAAACTTTCCGCCTATGCCGACGGCATGACGCTAAGCGCCTATGACGAGATGATGGCAGCACTGCCGGCTTCGCTTCAATCGCGGGTCTTCCGCGATGAAGTGCTGGCGGTGCGCTGGCTGGAAACGCGAACGCCTTCCGAAATGGCGCGCTACCCCGAGATCGTGGCGCTGGCCCACGCCATCATCGGCGAAGGGCTTTCGGACAAGGTTATAACGCCCGGCGTTACTACGACCGATGACGTCGCCTGGTGGTTTCGCGAAAGGATTGCGGAACTGGGGGTGCAAACCTGGTTTCACCCGTCGGTAGCCATCAGCCGCCGGGGCGTGGATGAAGCCTTGGAAGGTGATACGATCATTGAGCAAGGCGATATGCTCTGGACAGATTTCGGGATTACCTATTTGCGGTTGAACACCGACACCCAGCAGAACGCCTATGTCTTGCGCGATGGCGAGACGCAGGCACCGAAAGGCTTGCGCGATGGCCTGGCTGCCAGCAACCGTGTCCAGGATGCGCTGACTTCGTCCTTCAGGGCGGGCGATAGTGGCAACGCCATTCTCGTGCGGGCGCGTGACAAGGCAATCGCCCAAGGGCTGGAGCCGAGCATTTATTCGCATCCGATTGGCTATCATGGCCATGGAGCAGGCGCTGCCATAGGTTTTTGGGACGACCAGACGCCAGGCCCGCGCGGAGAATATATTGTGCGCTCGAACACGGCTTGGTCAATCGAACTCAGCGCAACAGTGCCGGTTCCCGAATGGGACAACCAAAAACTGTCCTTCAAGACAGAAGAGGATGCGTTTTTTGACGGTAATTCAGTGCAATATATCGACGGCCGGCAAAAGGAGTTTTATCTGATTGGGCGAGCGAGCGGAGCCAGCGATTGACGTCATGGTTCCTGGCATTGCCGCAGACACATTTGTCCCGCCGGATCGACATATGAGGATGAAGTCTTGCACGGGGGCTGGAAAGATACTCCTGCTTGTCAGCTAAAGAGCTCAATCAACAGATGACTGCTATTGCGTGGCTTCCTGAAGGGCAGCCTTCAGGCTCCTGCTGCGGAACGCTCAACGTCCGCAACCGGGGCGCTAATCGGGCATTGGAACCGCACAGTGTGCCTCGACCTTCTCAAGCCTGTCGTCGGGCCACTGTTTTGAGCAGCTCCCGAAATCCTTGCGCGGCAGAGACGGTGGCTTGCACGTGCAAACACCGCTCGTCATCGTCGGCCGTGTGGTGATAGCGGTGGATGCCGAAAACCCCCGCAGCCGGTGAATAGCCTGCCTTGATCACCTCGTCGAGTTCGCCGGCGGACAGCACGGCGCTTGACACCGGTGCCTCATAGCCGGCTTGTCCGGCAAACAGCGTGCGGGCCACCGGCAGCAGTGCTGGGGAAACGGACAGGTAACGCTGGCTGTCGACGCTTGGCAGCGGCGAAACCCCGGCGATGCTGTGCCAGTCGCGGGCCGCGACATTGGCACCGATGTGGAGCCAGAAATCGGTCTGGTCGACAGCGGGCGCGATCGCCTTCATCGCTTCCGCTGCGCCGAGATATTCATATTCATGGCCGGTATTGCACAGGAAGGACAGATTGTGATCGGGCAGACCCCGGGTCGCCCAGCGCGCCAGTTCGAGCCAGGCGGCAACGCCCGGGCCACGCTCGGCCGCGCAGCCGAACCAGCCCGACCGTGGCGTTGAAATGGCAAGCCAGCGCCGCTTGCCGCGATCCAGTCTTCCTACGAAGTTGAACGCCTGACGGGTGCCGCCGCTGCCGTCGATCGTCAGGCGCGCCTGTTTCCTCATCATCGCTGCCGCAAGCAAATCCTTCGCATGGTCCGGCGCGAGCAGGGCGACCGGCCCTGCAAACATCGGCCCGCGCCCGTCGGCGTTGAGCGCGATCACCTTTCCCGAAGGCCCGTTGGTGATCGCCACCGCCGCCTTGGCCCCCGCCGCGAAGGCCGCTTCGATCGGTGCCCGAACCGCGGGCGTCAGCATCGACGACCATCTGCCATGCGGAAGATCGACAAGGGCGATGGCATCCTTCATCGTTCCGCTGAACTGCCCGTGCGCATCCACCCGGATCAGCGCGCCCGTCAGCCCCTGTGGACCCGTCGCCACGACTACCGGCTGCGGATAGATTGGAACGCTGCGGCCTTGGCACTCGATTTCCGCTGTCGTGCCATCAAAATAGGGGACGCCATAATATTGTCGCTCGACCGCATAGCCAGCTTCGGCGAGCTCCGAGGCAAGCCACTCGCCGCAAGCATTGTCGCCCTCGCCGCCGGCGCGCTTATTGCCAAAGCCGACATAGCGGGAAAGATCCTGCCCTATGCTTCCTTCAGCCGCTGTCTTCGCCGACAACCGAACGGGAGCAAGCGATACGGCGGCGCCCGCGCCGAGAAAGCTTCTTCTGCTGGTCTTGATCATCTGATACCTCATCATCGGTTTTCTCGTCGGGCCACAACATGCTGCTCTTTGGCCAATATCAGCCGCTTGTCGGCTACCTCGGCCGCCGTTGCCATGCACTTGGGGTGATGCTGATTTTATCAGCCAGCGCAATACATCCTGTCAAGATATTGTACGACAATATGTCGGATATTGTTGAATATACGCTTGAGCAGGGCCGGGCGCAGCGATAGGGTGACAGGATGAAGCCTGCCCGCGACCTTGTCACCAGCCGTCCTGCGCCAGCCGAAGAGCCGGTGCCGACGATTGGCGCCGATGCGGTGGCGCAGGCGCTGCGCGAACGCATTCAGGCCAACCAGCTTGAGCCGGGCGTATGGCTGCGCGAAGCCCGTGTTTGCGATGAATTCTCAGTGGGGCGGTCGGTCGCAAGGCGGGCGCTGCGCATCCTCGGCGAAGACGGCCTGGTGGAAATAGAGGAGAACCGCGGCGCAAGAATATCCGCGACCACGGTTGAGGAGGTATTTGAACTCTACGAGCTAAGGGCCGCGCTGTACGGGCTGGCGGTGCGGGTGGCCTGCCTGCGTGCATCCGACCTGGAAATGGCCGAATATCTGGCGGATATTGATCGTCTGCTGGCGGCGGCAGATGACCATCAGCCCGCCGACCATATCATCCGGCTGAGCGAGGAGATCTTCAGCGCGATGGCCAGTCATTCCAGCGCCGATGCCCGGAAGATGATCGCCTCGGTGCGGCGCAAGACCCGATTTCATTATTCCTATGTGGCGCTGGCCATCAATTCCGACCGACCGGGCCCCTATGCCCACTGGCGAACGGTGCGCACCGCGCTGGTCGCTCGCGATGCCGAACAGGCGAGCCAAAGCGCACGGGATATATTATATTTCATGCAGGGAGAAGTGGCGCGGATCATGCTTTCGCGGGGATCGCGCATCCGGGAGAGCGGCAATGTTTTGGCCGGAGCAGACCAGTGAAACGGGCCTTCACAGGAAACAAAGGCGGGAGCGAATGAAGCGGAATCTCTATGCAGCCATGTCCATCCTCGCCGCTTTCGCGATGACAGGATGCCAGGGCACGGCAGCCGGGCGGCCAGAAATCGCTGCGGGCCGAACGGACAATCCCGATACGGTCGCGGTGGAAAAGCTGCTGGCCTATATACGCGATCAGAACAGCACGGGCTTTCTGGTTATCAAGGATGGTGTCACCCTCATGTCCCGGACCTGGTCGCTCGCTCCGGATCCGCTCTTTGACCTGTTCCGCTACGAAGTGAACGGCGAGGGAGAATTGCTGGAAGATGTGGCTTCGCAGCAGAAGAGCTTTGTCGCAATTCTGGTCGGCATTGCCGTCGACAAGGGTATGGTGGAGGTCGGCGCGCCCGTGAGCCAATATATCGGCACCGGCTGGTCGAAGGCGAGTCCCGAGGAGGAAGCGCAGATCCAGGTCGGACATTTGCTTGCGATGAATTCCGGACTGGATGACAAACTCGAATATGTCGCTCCGCCGGGGACGCTGTTCTTCTACAACACACCCGCCTACGCGGTTTCAAAACAGGTCCTGACCGCGGCTTCCGGGCTTTCGCTCCAGGCGATGACCGCCGCATGGCTCACCGGACCTCTGGCAATGGAGGACACGCAGTGGCGGGAGCGTCCGGCCGGGTTCGGTGACGTCGGCAACAACGGCGGGCTGGTCACCTCTCCTGGCGATTCCGGCCGTTTTGGCGAGATGATCCTGGCCAGAGGCGTCGCCCCCGATGGTCGGCGCATCATTTCGGAAACCGAGTTGCAAAAGATGTTCGCTCCGTCGGCCACCAACCCGGCTTATGGTCGATTATGGTGGCTCAACGGCAGCGACCATGTAGTGCGGGCCGGCGCGGAACGACGGGACGGGCCGCTGATTGCAGCCGCACCCCCTGATCTGGTTGCAGCTCTGGGCTTTCTGGATCGGCGGCTCTATGTCGTCCCCAGTCTCGATCTTGTCGTCGTGCGGACCGGCACCAAGGTGACCGACGAGAATTTCGACGAACAATTGTGGCAGCAATTGCTTGCCATCCTGGAATGATGTCTTCTAGCGACCGGCAGCAGCCTGCTCGGCGCGGTTTTGCTCCAGGAATGCCACGGCCTCAGCCTCGCTCACCACATCGGCATATTTCGCGTTCATGTCGAAAAGATTGGCTTCGTGCGGAGCCTGGTGGCGGTCGCCGCAGCCATCGGCAATCACGGCCGTGCGAAAGCCGTGCGACATGGCATCGACACAGGTCGCCCGGACACAGCCGCTGGTGGTCAGGCCGGTCAGCAACACGCTGTCGACGCCCGATGCTGTAAGGGTCGAGGCAAGTGAGGTGCCGAAAAAGGCACTGGGATATTGCTTGGTGATCACCAGTTCCTCGGGCCGGGGCTCCAGACCATTGGCAAAGGCGGCCATTGGATTGCCTTCGACAAAATAGCGCAGCGGCGCCGCCTTCTCGAAGAAACGGCCGCCGTCAATGGTGCTGGAATGGTAGGAAACATTGGTCAGGACCACCGGTATGCCGGCCGAGCGCGCCGCTTCTCGCACCCGCAGGGCGGAAGCGAGCGCATCGTCAACGTCGGCATAAAGATCGCAATTCGGATCGAAATAGCCTTGGCAGAAGTCGATCATTATCAGTGCAGGGCGGTGGCCAAAGCCAACCTTGCTGTCATAGGCCCGGCGGTAGTTTTCGAGTAGATCGTCTTCGCTCATGGCGCATTTTTCCTTCGTTCCATACGGTCCGCTTTTGTACCTTTGACTCTCGTCCCAAGGATGGCGGGCAGCATCGGATTTCGCAAGCGATTTGCATTGAGCTCAATCGGCCTTGGTGGCGCTGATCAGAACGTAGCGCAACAGCGACCGGCGGTGGGCCCATTGCAGGAAATGGCCGGTGAGCCAGTATTTGAGCCGGCTTGATCTGCGCGGCCCCTTGCGGATATCGGCAGGCATCTGGTCCCGCAGACGGCTTTTCGTGAAGAGCGCAAAGCCGAGCATGACCTGCTCGCTGATATCGGTCATCCGGATTTTGCCGAACCCGGCTTCCTGCAGCTGATGGCGGTATTGCTCAGGGTGGACGAGATTGGCGGCCGGGATATGCGACAGGCGCAGCATCCCGCGCAGCAGGCGAGGGGCAAGAAAACCCGCGTCCGGCCCGCTGCAAAGAACGAAGTCGGTCAGGGCGAGGCGGCCCGAGCGTGCGAGATGATGCCGCGCCAATTGCAAGAACACCACCTTGCTCGGGAAATGATAGGCGCAGTCGAGCGCGAGAACATGGCTTGGTGCAGTATAGTCTGCTGCCAATTTCCACGCCTCGGGATCATCGATATTTCCCTGCACGATGTTCGCGGCACCAATTCCGAATCCCGCCTTGTCCAGCATCGCCTTTGCATAGTCGGTCTGGCTGAACGACAGGTTCACGCCGCCGACCCGGGCCACGCGAAAATGGTTCTGCCAAAGCAGCAGCTGGTCCCCGCATCCGAAGCCGGCGTCAAAGACGATGGATTGGCTGTTCAGGCCGGCTTCCTCGCCCAGTATCCGGGCCAACGCACAACATGCGTTCGAATAATCCGTCGCGGTCTGCCAATATCCCAGATTGCCCCATGCCTGGCCCTCCTGGTTGAGCGCGAGTTCTGCGAGATCATGGAACTCGCGCCTCATCTAGAGTGCAGCGCCGGCACCGGCCTTCCAGGGAATGACAGCGCCCAGACGCTCCGCCACCGCCACCGAAGACTCGACAGCCGCCTCGAGCAGCGGAATTTTTTCCGCCATGTAGGAACCGCACAGCCAAAGCCTGTTGCCGGCCTGCATCTGGCATTCGCGCAAGGCCGTGACAGCCTTGCGGCTGTCGCGGGTCACCGTCGGCCGCGTGAAATCGACCCGGGCCAGTTCGCGATTGGGGGCGATCCTGCGCATCGGATTCCAGGTCTGGAACACCGCATCCTGGCCGGACAGGCGGGCGATCGCCTTGGTCAGGTCGACCGAGACTTCCGCCCTGCTTTCGCCACGCGGCACATGATAACTGACCGGCGACAGACCTTCCACAGGACTAGGCAGGATTGCCTTGTCGGTATGGACGCTCATGCTGGACCGTTCAAAGGGTATGCGGTTGAGCAACGCCGCACGTTCGCCAAAGCCCGGCAGCATGGCCGCAGCCTGTTGGGCCTGCGCGGCAATCACCACATGGTCGAACCGTTCATCCGCGCCGCTGCTGGTCACCAGCCGGAGCAGGTCTCCGTCCGCCGTGATCTTCTCCACTGGACTGTTGGTCCGCAGTTCAACGCCGGTCAACAGGCGCGGCACAATATCCTCGACTCCGTTGGCGGCACTCATGATCCCGATCTGGTGTATGCCGCAGGTCAGATATTCCAGCATGATGTCCGCAGGATAGTTGCGTATCGCCTGATAATCGCAGGTACAGGTCACTGACAGCATCGGCAGCAGCACTGTATCGACAAACGCCTGGCCCGCTCGCGCCTGTTGCAGATACGCACCAAAGCTGGTGTCTGCCAGGTCGGTCCGGCCACGCACATCGGCCTTGGCCCGGCTGAAAAACCTACGGCTCTGCAAGCCTATCGTCCAGGCCTTGGCGCTAAACAGGCTGCGGCCCTTCAAATAGGACACGGACAACGCGCCCCGGCGCCTGTTGCCATAATGGAGGACTATCCGACCGGTTTCGTCTGCGAAAATTCCGGCATGATCACTGGCCAGTATCTCGACCCCGATATGATCATAAAGTGCAAGCAGATGATCATAATAGCCCCGGCAAAAGATGCGCAAGGGGATGTCTATCCGGCGGGTAATGCCGTTGCTGACATAATCCACGCCATGGGCACCCATTCCTGCGCGGTCATGGGCTTCGAAGACGGTGACCGAGTACAGGCTCTTGAGGAGATAGGCCGCAGAGAGACCGGCAATCCCCGTGCCGATAATGGCGAGACGAGGTTTTTGCCGATCAGGAAGGCCATCGGTCATCAGGCGTAATAGGCCACACTCTGCATGGCCGTTGCCATCAATTCGCGGCGGCTGTTCCAGATACTCATATACTGGCTGCTGGCCCCGTGATCAGCATGATGGGTGTGCGAGTCGATCAGCCACCAGCCGTTTTCCGTCGAAACGTCTTCCGCGATGATGTTGACCTGCCAGTTCATCGAGCTGACCATGGCGTTGCTGTCGAGCAGGCCCATGACCGAAGGCGGCAGGCTGTCGCACATGCACAGTATCTCCGCGACGGGGTCGAGGGCATTGCGCTGTTTCAGGCGCATCCACCGGGTGAGGCGGTTGGTTTTCGTGCTCGTGTCGATGCGCTTGCCGACATATTCCATATTCGAGGTGAAAAATTGCGGTGGGCCGCTGTGCAGGTCCGTCTCGTCGGGCAGCGGAGGGAAATCCGGCATGCTGATGTCCGAAGTCTTCACTTCGGTGGGGCGAGGCGCGGCAAAAATGAAATTGCAGTGCAGCCCGAGACCCTTGTCGCCGAATATTTCCGATTGCACAAAAGCGGTGCTCTTGCCGCGGCGCAGCATGGAGGTTTCAGCGGTCAGCGTTCCAAACAGCGGCCCGGTAAAGGCGATCTGGGCCGACCGAAGGGGAGGCAGGTCATCCTCGATATGGCTGGCAGCGTGATAGGCAAGTGCGCCCGACAGGCCGCCGAAGGCGGTCCGGCCCTGCGTCCAGCTTTGTGGCAGCGCTACTGGATGGTCGGGACCGCCGGGTCCGCATTGAGAGAGCAATTCGGAAAGGGCTACGGGCTGAGAAAGTTTATCGGTCATGATTTCCGCTTATCGGGCTAGGCGCCTGAAATCTACTGGTAAGTTTCCGACAACATTTACAAAAGCAAGTATCTGCTTTATAGCTTTATTGTTTTTCAATCTCTTAATGAAAGAAATTGTGATGAGCTACACGAACACCCTGACCCGCGCTGATCTTGCCGATACCATGAACCGGCAGGTCGGGCTTTCGCGTGCTGACAGCGCGGTCATGGTGGAATCGATTCTCGACCATATGATTGACGCCTTGGTCGAGGGAGAGAATGTGAAGATTTCTGGGTTTGGCACGTTCGTGCTGCGCGACAAGGGAGAACGCACCGGGCGTAATCCCAAGACCGGCATCGAGGTGCCGATTGCGCCGCGTCGCGTGCTGACCTTTCGTGCCAGTCAAACGATGCGTGACAGGATTATCGCTGCAGGTTAATGGACCCGGCGTACCGGGGGAGTAGAGCATGATTAAGGAACACGGAGCTTTCCGGACTATCGGAGAACTGTCAAAAGAACTTAGCATCAAGCCTCACATCTTGCGTTACTGGGAAGATCAGTTTGCGGTGCTGACGCCGCTGAAGCGCGCGGGTGCCCGCCGTCACTATCGTCCCGAAGATGTGGAGATTGTCAAAACGATCAACCGCCTGCTCAACGAAGAGGGCTATACGATTAAGGGTGCCCGGAAGTTTCTGGCCGCGCGGCGCAAACCACAAGAGATTGACGATACGGCAACGCTGCCCAGTTCTCGGGCTCCAACGTCCGATCAGAATATGCAGGACGAGAACATATTGGTCCTGTCCGAGCTCAAATCCATCCGCGACCGGTTGTCGGATGCGCTCAACGAGGCCTAGTCTTTTCAAAACTTTTCTGTCGCTTTGGGTTGCAGCGCGTCATTCTGCAGGCCCATCCTGGTTGCGCTGGGCGAACCAGTCCCGCAAGACCGCTGCCTGACATCCGGTAAAGCCATTGGTGCCGACCGGCGAACAGCTGTTCGGGCGGCCCAGTCGTGCGGCGTCCTCATGATTCTGGAACTGCGCTGACCAAGAGGAGGCATATTGCGCTTCCTCTTCCTTTTCCTTTTCCCGAACGGATTTCGGGATCCGGTATCGTTCTTCTTCCGGCTGGCGCGCGCACACGACGATTTCGCCATCGATGCTTTCCGGACATTCGTCTTCGCCAAACGCAAGCAAGACTGACCACCGTTCAACCTCGCCTTCGCCCGTGCTCTTTTCTTCGGAACTTGCGGGCGACGATATCAGGAGCGATGCCGACACCAACAGAGCGAAGGACGCGCGGGCGTGAAAATGAAGGATGGCCATGACCCTTGGTTCGAGGAATGGAGCGCGGTGCCCGAAACCAAGCGCCGCTGCAATATCTTCGCCAACCTTAACGGATGCGACATTTCGATTGCCTGAACCCGCATCGGCAGGGTCAAATTCATGTAGTGCTCAATTTTTTCCGACATGGACACGACACCATGTTTGCCATCGGGACAGAACCTAGTCGTAGTCCGGCCCCAGTTCCGGATCCAGATCGCGGGGCCGGGTGAATCGGTCTAGCGTGCCGCAGTTTTCGCCGATGTCGGCCCAGCTGTCGATAGCCAGAGTCATCTCAGCCAGCGCGCCGGTTGGATATTTGATTTCCACCTCATCGCGGGCGGGAGAGCTTCCGTCGTCTGGCACGATGTCGAAGATCAGATCTTCCAGCCCGGGATTATGGCCGACCAGCAGCACATGATCGGCATCGATATTGGCACCGCGCAGGACGTCCAGCAGAGTCGCCGAAGAGGCAAGGTAGATTTTGCGGTCCCAGGTCGGCTCCATGGCCTGACCGCAGGCCTCCTCGACATTCTCCAACGTCTCGATCACGCGAACCGCAGGGGAGGCCAGAATCTGATCAAAGGCCAGTTTTTTGCTGCGCATGAAGCGGCCCATTACCGCTGCTGCGCGTTTGCCCTTCTTGTTGAGCGGGCGGTCAAAATCGCGGTCAACCGGATCATCCCAGCTGGATTTGGCGTGGCGGAGGAGGGTCAGTTTTTTCATTGCCCGTTGTCATGCATGAAACTTGTTTCAGTTGAAAGACCGGATTGCGGCATTTGGGATTTGGCATTGCGGATCTCGGCCAGCGCCTCCGCCAGCGGCATCCGTTCGATCGGTGTGCCTTCGGGAAAGGCGCTGAGAAGACGCGAAGGGAAAGCCGATGAAAGAATGACAAAATGGCCATGGTCGTCGGCGCGACGGATGATCCGGCCAAAAGCCTGGGCCAGCCTGGCGCGGATGATCCGGTCGTCATAGGCGCTGCCGCCGCCCGCCAGCCGCCGCGCGCGGTGGAGGATATTGGGACGCGGCCAGGGCACCGACTCCATCACCACCAGCCGCAGGCTCTGGCCGGGCACGTCGACGCCGTCGCGCAGCGCGTCGGTGCCGAGCAGGCTGGCTTTGGGGTCGTCGCGGAAGATGTCGACCAGCGTTCCGGTGTCGATCGGATCGACATGCTGGGCATAGATCGGCAGTCCGCCCTGCGCCATCCGGTCGGCGATCCGGGCGTAAACCGTCCGTAGCCGGCGGATCGCAGTGAACAGGCCGAGCGTGCCGCCACCGGATGCCTCGATCAGTTGCGCATAAGCGCCCGCCAGACCCGCCATGTCGCCGCGCTTCACGTCGGTGACGATGATCACCTTGGCCTGGTTGGCATAGTCGAACGGGCTGGCGACCTCGAATTCCTGCGGCGCATGATCGAGATGTACGGCCCCGCTGAGCGCCCGCGCGGTTTCCCAGCCGCCGCCGCCTTTCAGCGTGGCCGAGGTGATCAATATGCCGTGGGCCGGCTTGGTCACTACCTCGGTGACCGGGATGGTCGGATCGAGCCAGTGGCGGCAGATGCCGATGTCATATTCCCGGCCCTCGAAGCGGTCGATCATCAGCCAGTCGACAAAGTCGGGATCGGCGGGTCCACCAATCCGCGCCAGCAGCGAAAGCCATCCCGACAATGTATCGCAGCGCCAGCCGAGGCTGGACAAGGCCCCTTCCATGCGGGCCCTGGCCGGGGCATCCATCCAGTCGGGGCCCTCCTCGATCAGGTGCTCGATCCGCTGCCCAAGGCGAACCAGCGGCCGGAGCAGGGCATCCATGGCTTCGGCGGCGGTGGCAACGGCGTCGATCATCGGGCCATCGACATCGGACAGCTCGGTTTCCAGGCCATAGCCCGCGTCCGCACTCTGGCTTTCGTCGCGGGCGAAGACCATTGCCCGGACCTCGTGCAGCAGAGTCTCGATCGGGCCGAAGGGTTCGCCCTCGCCCAGCCGCTGCAGCCAGCCGTCGCCGGGCATCGCCTCGGCCGCTAGGCGCGCGCTTTCGATCGCCCGGCCGCCTTCCTCGTCATAGGAGGCGATATCGGCGAGGCGCGCGGCAAGCCCGCGGCGCCGGCCACGGTTGCGGGACTCCGGTCCAATCACCCAGCGGCGGATCTCGATCGCCTCCTGGCCGGACAGGCGCGCGGCAAACATCGAATCGGCGGCATCGAACAGATGATGGCCCTCGTCGAAGATCAGCCGGGTCGGGCGGTTCTGCTGCTCCCGGCCGCGCGCGGCGTTGACCATCACCAGCGCGTGGTTCGCGATCACGATATCCGCCTGCTGGCTGGCCCGGGCGGCTTTCTCGATGAAGCATTTGCGGTAATGCGGGCAGCCGGCATAGACGCATTCCCCGCGCCGGTCGGTCAGCGCGGTGGCGCCGTTGCGCCGGAACAGGGTGGTCAGCCAGCCGGGCAAGTCGCCGCCGATCATGTCGCCGTCCTTGCTGTAGGCGGCCCAGCGCGCGACGAGATGGGCGAGAATCGCCGCTCGTCCGGTGAACCCGCCCTGCAGCGCGTCTTCCAGATTGAGCAGGCAGAGGTAGTTTTCGCGGCCCTTGCGCACCACCACCTTCTTGCGGAAGGTCGCCTCGTCGGAATAGATGCGCCGGGTTTCGCGGTCGAGCTGGCGCTGCAACGCCTTGGTGAAGGTCGAAATCCAGACCGCACCGCCGGCCTGGCTGGACCAGAGCGAGGCCGGGGCGAGATAGCCCAGCGTTTTGCCGATGCCCGTGCCCGCTTCGGCGAGCAGCATATTGGGTTCGCCCTTTATCCGGCGCGGGTTGAAGATGCCGGTGACGGCGGCGGCATAGCTTTTCTGGCCCTTCCGATCCTCGGCGCCTTGACCGGTCAGCGCAGTGAGCCTGTCCAGCGTTGCCTGCTCGTTCATGGCAACGGATCGGGGCGCCGGTCTCGCCTGCTCTTCTTCCCATTCCGACAGTTTCGAGAACAGCCAGCGTTCGGCTCCGGCCGGCTTTTCCAGTCTCTGGCTCACTTCGCCCGCCCATGGCCAGCGCAGCCGGTACAGCGCCTGCGCGCTGCTCCATGCCCCTTCGCGCTCTTTCCAGAACGGAGCCTGCAATCCGTCGAGCAACAGGCTGGCGGCTTGCCGGTAGAGGGCGGCAATATCCGCCTCCTGCTCGGCTGGCGTCAGGCCGAGAGTCTTGGCGAGACCAGAGGGCGTCGGGACAATGAACTGCGCCGGATGGATGAAGGCAAACAGTTCCAGCAGGTCGAGGCCGGACAGGTCGGGGTAGCCGAGCCGCTGCCCCAGTAGCGGCGCATTGAGCAGGATATGCGGCGTTTCCGCGACGCGGCCGATCGCCTCGCCCTTGCCGATCGCGCGGGTCTCACCATCGCTGGAGCAGATCCAGATGCCGCTGTGGCTGGCGTGCAGCGCGGGATAGGGGAGGGTTTCAACCATCTAGCCGGCAAGGACCGGCACGCCCGCGATCCAAGGATGGGCGAACAGCAGAACGGTATAGAGAAGTGCGGCAATAGCGACGCTCAGCACTTCCCGGCCCGGCGTCGCCACGTCCGCCGGCTTCACCCAGGCGCCTTCGTTGCGCGACACGGTGATGATCGAGATCAGCGCCCACAGGCCCAGTCCGCCGAACAGAACCAGCGACCGGTTGTCGCCATTGGCGAGCAGATGGCCGGCGGACCAGATCAGGACGCCGGTCAGCATGGGATGGCGAATCCACTGCCTGACCCGTGATTTGCCCTGCGCCACGCCGATCAGATAGATGGCGATGAACATCAGCGTCATGTTGAGATGGCGGCCCCACACCGGCGGGTCGTAGACGAATTCGGCTGGTGTTGTGCGCCAGCCGTAGATCATCAGGCCGACTGATGCCAGCAGCAGCAAGGCCGCGAGTCCCTTGTGCGGGCCTTCGCCGATGGCGCCCTGGATCGACGCCCTTACACCGGGCGTCACCGATTTCATAAGATGGACGATGCTCCACAGCAGCACGCCAGCAACCAATATTGTCATCACCAATCTCCCGCTTTAGTCCTGTTCTAACTTGCTATACAGGCTTAGGCCACTATTTGCGCAACCTAGGCAGAAAAACAGGACATATTCGTGACCGATTATCGTGAAGCAGCAGAGAATTCCAAGGCGTGGCCGTTCGAGGAAGCCCGCAAGCTGCTCAAGCGCTATCGCGGCGCGCGCGGCGCGCCTGCGCCCAAGCCCGATGGTGAACCCATGCTGTTCGAAACCGGCTATGGTCCGTCGGGCCTGCCGCATATCGGCACGTTCAACGAGGTGCTGCGCACGACCATGGTGCGCCATGCCTATGAAACGCTGACCGGCAATCCGACCCGGCTGATCGCGTTCAGCGATGACATGGATGGCTTTCGCAAGGTGCCGACCAATGTTCCCAATCAAGAGATGCTGGCCGAGCATCTGCACAAGCCGCTGACCCAGGTGCCGGATCCGTTCGGCAAGTTCGAGAGCTTCGCTGCCCACAACAATGCGATGCTGCGGGATTTTCTCGACCAGTTCGGTTTCGACTATGAATTCATGTCGTCGACCCAGCAATATCAGTCGGGCGCCTTCGACGAGACGCTGAAGCTCGTCCTTGCGCGCAACCAGCAGATCCTCGACATCATGCTGCCGACGCTCGGCAAGGAGCGGCAGGCGACCTATTCGCCGATCCTCCCAATCAGCCCCAAGACCGGCCATGTGCTGCAGGTACCGGTAGAAGTGGTGGATGCCGAGGCCGGGACGGTCCGGTTCGAGGATCAGGGCGAGCTGATCGAGCATAATATCCTGTCCGGCGGCGCCAAGCTGCAATGGAAGGTCGACTGGGCGATGCGCTGGACCGCGCTCGGCGTCGACTATGAGATGTATGGCAAGGACCTGACCGACAGCGGCGTGCAGTCCGGCAAGATCGCCAAGGTGCTCGGCGCGCGCAAGCCCGAGGGGCTGATCTACGAGATGTTTCTCGACGAGAAGGGCGAGAAGATCTCCAAGTCCAAGGGCAATGGGCTCAGCCTCGACGAATGGCTGCGCTACGGTTCCGAGAACAGCCTCGCCTTCTATATCTTCCGCGAACCCAAGTCGGCGAAGCAGCTGCATCTGGGGGTGATCCCGCGCGCGGTCGACGAATATTTCCAGTTTCGCGCCAACTGGCACGAGCAGGATGCGGAGAAGCGGCTCGGCAATCCGGTGCACCATGTCCACAATGGCGATGTGCCGAAGGACACGATCCCGGTCACCTTCGGCCTGCTGCTCAACCTGGTCGGGGTGATGGGCGATTCGGAGAAGGATCAGATCTGGGGTTATCTGCGCCAGTATGCGCCCGACGCGACGCCGGAGCGCTATCCCGATCTCGACGAGCTGATCGACAATGCGATGGCCTATCACAAGGATTTCATCGCCCCGACTTTGCACCGCCGCAAGCCGGAGGGCGTCGAAGTGGCGGCGCTGGAACGGCTCGACCAGGAACTGGCCGGGCTGCCAGAAGACGCAGCGGCCGAGGACATCCAGACGATCGTCTACACGATCGGCAAGGAGGGCGGCTTCGACAATCTGCGCGACTGGTTCAAGACTCTGTACGAGACCTTGCTCGGCAGTTCGCAGGGGCCGCGGATGGGCAGCTTCATCGCCCTTTATGGCATAGTGAACACGCGGGGCCTGATTGCGGAGGCGCTGGCATGAGCAGCTATCATCTGGCCCAGATCAACATCGCGCGGTTCCGCCGGCCGAAGGATGATCCCGCCAACGCCGATTTCATGGCGTCGCTGGATCCGGTCAATGCAGCGGCGGATGCGGCCCCGGGCTTTGTCTGGCGGCTGACCGGAGAGGGCAATGACGCGGTCGATATCGATGCCGTGCCGGGGGATCCCAATCTGGCGGTCAACATGTCGGTGTGGGTCGATGCCGAATCGCTTGGTGCCTATGTCTATCGCAATGCCGAGCATCTCGCGATCATGCGGCGCCGCAAGGAATGGATGGATCATATCGATGTCTACCAGGCGCTCTGGTGGGTGCCGGTCGGCCACGAACCCAGCGTGGCCGAAGGACTGGCTGCCATTGATCATCTGGCCGCCCATGGTCCCAGTGCCAAGGCCTTCACCTTTCGCCAGACCTTTGCCGCACCGGATGGCACGGCGGCCGTTCCGGTGCTGGACGAATGCGCCTGATGATCGATATTTTCACCACCGGCGGAACCATCGACAAGGTCTATTTCGACGCGCTGTCCGAGTATAAGATCGGCGCGACCGGGCTGCCCGACATGCTGGCCGAGAACAATGTCTTCGTCCCGCACCGGGTGACGCAGCTGCTGCGCAAGGACAGTCTCGAGCTGACCGATGCGGACCGGGCCGCGATCCATGATGCGGTCGCCGCGAGCGATGCCGACAAGATCCTGGTGACCCATGGCACCGACACGATGGCGGATACCGGCAGGGTGCTGGCCGACATTGCCGGCAAGACGATCGTGCTGACCGGCGCGATGCAGCCGGCGACGCTGCGCAACAGCGATGCCGAGTTCAATGTCGGCTTTGCGTTGGCGGCGGTCCAGACGCTGCCGCCCGGCGTCTATATCGCAATGAACGGCGAGGTGTTCGACCCGGCCAGGGTCCACAAGGACCGGTCGGCGCACCGGTTCATGCGCGATTAGCATGATGGCAAGGGCAATTTAGCAAGGACGGAGAGGCCGGGATGATGAAGCGGACGGTCGAGCAGCTCAGCGAGCAACTGCTGCACAAGCCGGTGGGCGCGCTTTCCCCCGAGGAGCGGGGCGTACTCGAGGCGATCGTGTCCCGCCAGATCGTCGCCGATGATGCCGGCGAACTGGCGAACGAGCAGGCCAGTTTTGGTGAACGGCTGTCCGACCGGGTGGCGGCCGTTGGCGGGTCCTGGGCCTTCATCATTGCCTTTGCGGTGGTGCTGTTCGGCTGGATGCTGCTCAATTCCGAGATATTGACCCGGTTCAACGCCGCCTTTGATCCCTATCCATTCATTTTCCTCAACCTGATGCTGTCAACGCTGGCAGCGGTCCAGGCGCCGATCATCATGATGAGCCAGAACCGCGCCTCGAACAAAGACCGGATCGCGGCGGCGCATGATTATGAGGTCAACCTGCGCGCCGAGATCGACATCATCCGGCTGCACGAGAAGATCGACCTGCTGATGCTAGAGAAAGTCACCAAGCTGGAAACCGACCTCGACGAGATCAAGGCGGCGCTGCGCCCGGCCTAGGCGGGAGCCGGGCTGGTCACTGTCCGCAGCACCTCGGCATAGCTGTTCGCGATCGTCATCCGCGGGCCGTAGCCCTTGGCGAGCAACAGCTCGTGGGCCTTGGACAGATTGTAGCAGGGCACACCCATGAACAGGTGATGCTCGCTGTGATAATTGACCCAATAGGGTGCCAGCGTCATCCGCATCAGCATGTCGGCCTTCGTTGTCCGCGCATGGCTGAACGGGTCATCGCCGCCGGTGGTGGTGCAGGCATGTTCGGCGATATTGCGGATTCGCAGGATCAGCTGGAAGGTGGTCGCCAGAGCCGCCAGCCAGATCAGGAACGGGATGATGCCCAGCGTCGCCAGGCTGACCAGCAGCACGACCAGCTGGACCAGCAGGAAGCGGCCGACGGTCCGCGTCGTCCGTTTCGCCCCTTCGAGGTCGATCACCGGAGCGGCAACGCCAGCCGCGCCGTTGCGGTTGAGCGGTGTGCCCGCCGAATGGTCGCGCTTCGCCGACGGAGCAGCATCCTGCGTACCGGACAGCATCGCCTGAAGGCCTTTCCATGCCACCGCGAACTGGTTGCCGCGCTGCTTGAGAAAGGTCTGGCCGGTAAGGTCGCGGATCACCTTGCGCTGCATGCTGGCGGGCGTCGTCGGGAAGGCGGCGGACAGGCCGAGATCGGGATCCTCGCTCTGCTGGGTGAAGCGGTGATGGGTCAGATGATAGGCGCGATAGCTGTGCAGGTCGCTGCCGGTCGCGGCACCGGTCAGCCACTGGCCGACGAAATTGTTGATCTTGCGCTTGGGGTGGAGCAGGCCGTGGGCGGCCTCGTGCATCAGGATCGACAGGCCGAGCTGGCGGCCGCCGACCAGCACCAGCGCCACCGGGGTCGCGGCCAGTCCGGCCAGCCAGTGCCATTGCCAGAGCAATGCCGTGCCACCGGTGACCAGCGCCACCATCAGCCAGCCGTGCGCCGCCAGCCACAGGCCATGCCAGCGCGACACGCGGGTCAGCGCAGCCCATTCATCGCGGGCAAAAATCTCGTTGGGTTTGGCAGCCTTTACAGCGGGCATGGTGCGATCCTTTTCTCCTCCCCAATATAGCTGTTTTCCGCGGATTTTACAAATTTCGGCGGTGCCGTAGCGTTATCCCGGATTACCGGAAGCCGGTGTCCCTTCAGGCCAGTGCCTCCGCCAGCCGCTGCATGAAGTCAGCACCGCGTGCAAATTGTTCGACCGCGAGATATTCGTTTGGCTGGTGCGCCTGTTCGATCGAGCCGGGACCGCAGATCACGGTGGCAAAGCCCGCCTGCTGAAACTGTCCGGCCTCGGCTGCATAGGATACGACACCGGCAGGGCTGTTGTCGCCGGTGAGCCGGCGGACGAAGGACTCTGCTTCCTGCGATCCGGCCGGGGCCATGGGCGGCGCGTTCGACAGCCGGGTGATGCTGACGCCGGCCGCGGGGAAAGCCTGTTTCATTTCGGCATCCAGCGCCGCGACCTTTGCCTTGAACGGCGCGAGCACCGCTTCCGGATCGACGTCCGGTGGGCACCGCAGGTCGAAGACGAACCGCGCCCGGCGCGCGAGAATATTGGCGGCGGTGCCGCCTTCCATGGTGCCGATGGTCAGCGTGGCGTGCGGCGGCACGAAGGGCGAGGCCGGGTCGGCATTTTCCCAAAGGCCGCGCGCGAGTTCGGCGAGATCATGCATCAGCTCAATAGCAACCATATTGGCGGACAGGCCGAGATGGGTCAGGCTGGAATGGGCCTCGTGGCCGAGTACCTCGACCGCGTGGACGGTGATCCCCTTGTGGCCGGTGATCACCTTCATCATCGTCGGCTCGCCGATAATCGCCAGCGCCGGTGCGGGGAGTGTCGCTGTCATTGCCTCAATCATCGCCGGCGCGCCAAGGCAGCCGACTTCCTCGTCATAGCTGAACGCCAGATGCACCGGCCTTGTGCCCTGCTTGAACGAGGGGACGGCGGCCAGCGCCAGCGCGATAAAGCCTTTCATGTCGCAGGTTCCGCGGCCGTGCAGCAGGCCGTTCCGTTCGGTTACTGTCCACGGATCGCTGTCCCACAGCTGACCATCGACCGGCACGACATCGCTGTGGCCGGAGAGAATGACGCCGCCGGCGACATTTGGGCCGACCGTGGCGTAAAGATTGGCCTTGGAAGCATCGTCGCTGACGACGCGGGTGGAGTTGATTCCTTGCCCGGCGAGATAATCTTCGACCCAGGCGATCAGTTCGAGATTGCTGTTCCGCGAAGTGGTGTCGAACGCGATCAGGGTGTCGAGAATTTCGCGGGCCATTGCAGCGAGATCAGGCATCGCCTTGGCCCCGATTCCGGAGGTCAGGGTCACACAGGGTCACACGGGTCACACCCCCTAAAGGGGAAAAAGCCTTGCCCCCACAAGGGGGTGGAATGGGCGGATTTTCGGGGGGATGGGGGAATGGGAGCATGGCTTGTGCGTATCACAACCGGCTGGCTGTAGGACAGGCTTTTTTCGCTCGCGCCTTGTTCCGTGGATGACATCGGGAAAGAGTTCGTTTCGACCGAGCCGGCCGTGCCGGACGCGGTGTCCAACCGTTTTCAGCCACCGTCGATCGGACCGACTATTCCTGAATGACCTGCGGGTCTGCAGCGCCGGCGGCCGGTGCGGATGTTGGCGTCGCGGCGCCGTCATCGCTCGCCTTCGCGGCCCCTTCCGCCTTTTCCGCGAGCTCGAGCAAGTTCCCGGCGGCCTCGGTAGCTTCGCTTCTGTGCGGATTGTAGGCCAGCGGTCGCAACGTCGTGGCGGCAGCAGAATATTGCTTTTCCTGCATGTAGTGGGCGGCCATGTTCAACCGCAGATTGTGATCAAAAGGCGCCAGTTGCAGGGCGCGCTTCAAGCCATCAACGGCGATCTGCGGCGGCGCAGCGCCCGTCCACCGATAGGAGCGATAATATTCCATGAGCGGCACCGGATGATTGGGTTCGATGCGGTTGGCGGCGACGACCTGCTGGCGGACATCCTTCCAGGCGGCGTCCTGGTCTGCCGCAGCCTCGGCACGGCGGGAATAGGCGTAGACTTTCTGGATTTGCGCCCGGATGCGGCCGGAGTCGAGCGCCAGTGCGCGGTCGGCGGCAGCAATGGCTTCCGCATCATAGCCGGCGTCAAATTCGGCCTCTGCCAGGGCTTCCTGCACCGCCGGGTCGTCTGGATATTCGGCCGCGATCTGGCGCGCTTCGATCAGGATCTCGCTGGCTTCCTCTTCATCGACACCGGTCCGGGATTCCATCAGGATCGGCATCATTCTGGCCTCGCCGTCGGACAGGCGGCGGACCGTGACGGGACTGGTGTTCAGCAGACGCGGCGGCAGGCCGACCGCCGATATTCTTTTCAGCGACGCATAGCGGTTGAGGTCGCGGTTCAGCTGTTCCAGATCGCCAAATGCGCCTCGCGCGGCCTCGATATCCGTGGACCCGTTGGCCATCCGTCGCTGGAAATCTTCCAACTGGCCCCGCCGCGATTCATCAAATGTCATGAAATGATAGAGCAGCCAGCTACGCCCGTAGAACTGGTCGTAGCCCGAAGACCTGTTGGAGAGATAGTTTTCCGTATCAAGCAGGCGCTCGATCGGCACCGCTCGGGACAGCGCCAGTTCGTAGGCGCGGTGATTGGCCGCGCCGCCCAGTACCGTCGTGCCGTCGCGTTCCTCCCGGCCGGAGGCAAAAAATTCGGCAAAGCCTTCCTGGAACCATAGCGGGAAGGTCCGATTGCTGATGTTGAACAGGAAATGATGGGCATATTCATGCTTCAGGATCGTTTCCGGAGAGAGGTCAAATTCGCTGCCACCGCTCTTCAATTTGGGCACGATCGCGACGATGTTCCCGGCGCGGGGCAAATAGATGCCGGCGACATATTTTCCCTTGAGATCGGCAAGCTTGCGGACATTGGATGTGTTGCTGACCACGAACACGGTGACCCGGTTGGACGGGCTGGGCGATTCCGGTTCCTGCTTCAGCATGAACGCCATGGCGGCGTGAAATTTTTCCAGTCGCTCGGCAAACAGCTGGATCGTGCCCGGCGACTGGTCCGCACGAATGACAAAATGATCGCTGCTGGCCTCGTGCCATGCGGCCTGAGCCGGGGATCCGGCACCAAGCAGGGCGCCGCAGAAAAGCAGGAAAAATCGGACCATGAAAGCGCCCCCTTTATGTCGATTCCGGTAATCTTGAGAACAGGCATAGAGGCAGGGCAAAGATCAATAAACCCAAATCGTTGGACAAAAGCGGCCAACCGCGCGAGCGGTGCCGCGCAGCCGGCACCGACCGGGGCCCCTCCTCCGAAGAGAAGGGGCTTAGATCGGTCGTTCTAGGCCTGCGACTTGATCCAGTCGCGGATCTTGGTCTCCAGCACGGTCATCGGCAAGGCGCCGGTGTTGAGCACCTGTGCGTGGAATTCGCGCGGGTCGAACTTGTCGCCGAGCGCGTCCTGCGCTTCCTTCTTCAGCCGCTGGATGGTCAGCGCGCCGATCTTATAGGCCAGGGCCTGCGACGGGATCGCGATATAGCGTTCGACTTCGGCGGTGGCGTCGGTCTTGCCCATGCTGCTGTTGTCGAGCATGTACTGGATCGCCTGGTCGCGGGTCCAGCCCTTGCTGTGCAGGCCGGTGTCGACGACCAGCCGCATCGCGCGGAGCATCTCGTCGTCGAAATGGCCCATGCGCTGATAGGGGTCGTCATAGAGACCCATCGGGAAGCCCAGCTTCTCGGCATAGAGCGCCCAGCCTTCGACAAAGGCGGTGTTGCCGCCGAAGCGCATGAAGTTGGGAAGATCGGTATTTTCCTGCGCGAGGCTGATCTGGAAATGATGGCCCGGTGCGCCTTCGTGCAGATAGAGGGTGGTCACGCCCGAGGTGCTGCGCGATGGCAGGTCATAGGCGTTGAAATAGAAGACACCGGGACGCGATCCGTCGGGCGTGCCGCTCTGGTAGGAGCCGCCGGCCTGGAACTTCTCGACCGACTCGTCATAGGGGCGGATCTCGAGCGGCGATTTCGGCAGAAGCTTGAACTGCTCGCCGATCTTCGCATCGACCTTCTTGCCCATGTCATAATAGGCCTGGGTCAGCGCTTCACGGGATTCCGGATGGAATTTCGGATCGGTGCGGAGATATTCGAAAAATTCGGAGAGGGTGCCGTCATAGCCGACCTCGTCCTTGATCGCTTCCATCTCGGTCTTGATCCGGGTGACCTCGCTGAGCCCGAGATTGTGGATATAATCGGCCTTGAGCGGCAGGGTGGTCGTGTTCTCGATCAGGTTCTCGTAGAGAGTCGCGCCGCCCTTCATGCTCGACAGGCCGACCTCGTCCCGGGTTACCGGCAAATACTCGTTCTTCAGGAAATCGTGCATGCGCTGGTAGCCGGCAAAAATTTCCGTGGTGGCAGTGGCATATTCCTTGGTCAGGCGCGCCTTGTCTTCCTCGCTGAAGTCCTCGGGGAATTCCTTGGTCGGCGCCATGAACGGGCTGTTTTCGAGGCCGAGACCGATCTGGGTGGCGAGCTGCTCGATGACATTGGTGATCGTCAGCCGGGTTTCGACCACGCCGCTTTCCATGCCTTCCCGGAACCGTTCGATCGAACGATCGCCCATGACGATGAACTGCTTGTGGCGCTTGAGATTGTCCTCGTAATTCTTGACCGTCTTGAACGGCGCCGCGCCCTTGCCCGAGGCGAAGTCGGGGTAGAAGGTGTGGAAGCCGCTGAAATGGTTGACCGGGCGGACCACGGTCAGCGCCATGATTTCATCGGAATAGCCCTTCAGCGCCTGCTGCTTGTCGCGCTTGAACACGTCATAGGCGATCTTGTCGGTGGCGCTCAGCTTGCTCCGGTCGATCTTCATCAGCGCAGCCAGTTCGGCGGTTTCCGCGGCCTTTTCCTTCGCGAAATATTCGTCCGAAATATAGTCGCCGAGCTGGTCGGCATAGCGCTCGTCGCCGCGGAACAGCGCACCGATCGGATTGCGCTTGAGACTGTCCTCGTCGCTCTTCGCGAACAGGGCCTTCATCTTCTCGGCCTCTGTCATTTCCGCGGTCTGGGCTTGCGCCGCGGCGGCGGCGCTGGTTGCGACGAGCGGCTGGGCCACCGCCATGCTGCCGGTGGCGAGCAGGCTGGTGCCGAGGAGAAGCTTGAGGGATGTCTTGATCATGTCATGTTCCTATCAAAAAACTGTTATGTCCAGCTAACACGGCAGCCTATCACCCGCAACGAAATCCCCGGCGACGAGATGTCGTTGGTCGAAACCGCTCGTGCGTTGGTCGTGGCGTCACGCGTTTGCGCCCTGCTCCCAGGCGTTGAGTCGGAACCATTTGGTGATGATATATTTGGTGCCCTTCTCCACCGGCCGGCCCGCGTGCAGCGTGTCGATATTGGGGGTGCCGTCCGGACGCATGTTGTTCCAGATCAGCAGCATCCCGCGGCGGGGTTCGACCTGATATTCCAGCTGCGGAAAGGCGGTCGCGCCGCCCTGTTCCGGCTGGTTGAGATAGGCCATGGCGGTCCAGCTGCGCTGGCCACCGTTGGGCCCCTCATATTCCCAGTATTTCTCGGTCTCGTGGAAATAGTCGTGATGGTCCTTGAACTGCTGGCCCGGCTGGTAGCGCTGGCCCTGCAGAATCTCGCTGTGGCTCTTCGGCAGGCCCATCAGGTCGCAGATCGCCTTGTCGATGCGGCGGATATCGGGGTCGGCGGGATCGACGTTGCAGCTGTAGCTGGTGCGAAAGCCCTCGCGCTGCGTGGCTTCATAGACGGTCGAGGGCTGGCAGTCGCTGTCGATCATGTCGATCAGCAGGTCGCAGTCGGCGTCGCTCAGGAAATTCTGGTGGACGTAGAGCTGCATATGCGGGCTTTCCAGCCACTGCACCCGGGGATGGGCGTTGAGCGCTTCGGTCACCTGCCGGCCAAGCGCCGCCATCCGCCGCGGGCTGGCATATTGTTCGCGCTGCTTTTTCAAAAAGGCTTTGGCCATGGCCGGGACCCTAGTCGATGACGCGGCCGCGCACCATCACCCAGTCGACCTGTTCGAGCTTGCGGACGTCGTCGAGCGGGTTGCCGTCGAAGGCGATCAGGTCGGCGGAATAGCCGACCGCGATTCTGCCAATCTCGTTTTCCATGTCGAGCATCTTGGCCGCCACCGTGGTGGCGCTGGCGACGGCTTCGCGCGCGGTCAGTCCGGCATCGACCATCAGCTGCAGCTCCTCGGCGTTGCGGCCATGGTCAAACACGCCGGCATCGGTGCCGAAGGCGATCGGCACGCCCATCCGCTTCGCCATGTCCACCGCCTTGCCGACCCGGCCCATGGTCATGCGGATCTTTTCCTCGACCACCGGCGTGTAGATGCCCTTGCCGAGCCCTTCGCTGACTCCCTGGAACGCCATCAGCGTCGGTACCATCGCGGTGTTGTTGGCCTTCATGACCTTCAGCGCCGCCTCGTCTGCGAACGTGCCGTGCTCGATCGTATCGATCCCGGCGCGCGATGCCGCCTCGATACCGCGGGCACCATGGGCATGGGCCATGACCTTGAGGCCGAGCGAATGGGCGGTGTCGGCGATCGACTGCATCTCGGCGCTGGTGAATTGCGCGTCCAGCCCGCGGCCCTGCTGCGACAGCACGCCGCCGGTGGCGGTGATCTTGATGACATCGGCGCCGGCGCGCGACGCCTTGCGCACCCTGGCCGCGCATTCGACCGCGCCGGTGCAGCTGTAGCCGCTGGTCAGCAGCTCGTTGACATCCTCGGTGAAGCCGGAGACGTCGCCATGGCCGCCGACGATGGACAGCGCCGGGCCGGCAGCGACGATCCGGGGGCCGGGAATGATTCCCTCGGCGGTGCCGCGGCGCAGCGCGTAGGCGCTATATTGCGAGGAGCCCGCCTCGCGCACGGTGGTGAAGCCGGCCTTGGCGGTAAGCAGCGCGTTCTTGGCGCCGACAACCACGCCCCATTCGGTGGGCTCGGTGGTTTCCTTCCAGAAATCGCCGCCCGGATCGCCGGTCAGATGGACGTGCAGGTCGATCAGGCCGGGCATCACGGTCTTGGTCGACAGATCGATGATGGTGGCGCCGCTGGCGGTGACCGGTTCCGACCCCTGGCGGATCTCGGCAATCCTGCCGTCGCGGACGATCAGCGTCGCCGGGCCGCTGGGGGACGAAGCGGCGTCGGTCAGCAAGTTGCCGACGCGGATGATCTGGTCCTGGGCGATGGCGGTGGTCGAAACCATTCCGAGCGCCAGGGTCGATAGGGTCAGGCCGAGCGTGCGTATCATCCAGATTCTCCTGTTTTTCTGAACCGCTTTTGCTTGCACGCCCGCCAAGTTGCAACAGGAAAGGGCGACCATTTCGGTTTGCGGCCCTGATCGGCGGTTTCGCGCGAAGACCCGGCGCGATGGCGCAGCCGAGCAATTGACAAGCCACGGCGTTTCAACGATGATTTTGCCGACCACCCCGCTGTCATGTCGGTCATCCGCCGTGGCGGCTTCATTGCAAGGAGATTCTCTCATGCGCTTCCCCCTCGCCTTCATCGCTCTCGCGGTCACCGCTCCGCTGCTCGCACAATCCGCACCCACTGTCCCTGGCCAGGCCGATCCGAGCCGTGTCGTGGCCGGCAGCTATGCCGCCGATCCCTCCCATTCGCTGATCGCGTGGGAGGTCAGCCATTTCGGATTTAGCGACTATATCGGCCTGTTCGGCGATGTCGCCGGCACGCTGACGATTGATCCCGCCAACCTGTCCGCAGCAACCGTCGATGTGACGATCCCGGTCGCCAAGGTGACCACGGCGAGCGCCGGACTGACCGACCACCTGCTGCGTCCCGGCAAGGACGGCGCCAAGCCTGATTTCTTCGGCCCCGACCCGAGCGACGCGCGATTTGTTTCAACCGGTGTCAGCGCGACCGGCAACACCGCCAGGATCGATGGCAACCTCACGCTGAACGGCGTGACCAAACCGGTGACGCTCGATGCAGAATTTACCGGTGCCGGCAACAACCCGTACAACAAGAAACTCACCGTTGGCTTCTCCGCCACCACGACGATCAAGCGCAGCGATTTTGGCATCGATACCGCCATTCCGCTGGTGTCGGATGCGGTCGAGCTGGAAATTCACGTCGCCTTCGAAAAGAAGTAAAGCGACAGGGTAACGCCGGTCAGCGGTGCACAGGGCCGCGGCCAGGCAGCAGGGTCCGGACGGACCATCGACAAAAAAACCCGCTGCCTGACCCGGCAGCGGGTTTTTCGTTCATTTGATCCGGGTTTACCAGAAGAAGTCGTAGATCACGTCGATGACTTCGCCGTTGTAGGTGTCGATCAGCAGCACATCGTCATAATAGCGGACCCAGCGCGTTCCGGCATAGGCCGGCGGCAGGCGATAATAGCTGGGATTGTTGATCCAGTAGCGCGAACCATAAAAAGCCGATCCCAGAGAGATGCCGATGCTCAGGCGCCGGTAATTATAGTCCCGGTAGGGCGCATAATAGCGGCTGACCCGATAATGGTTGCGGTTGGCCTGCCGGTAGCGCTGCCAGTCATAGCGCCGGTCGCTGCGCCAGTCGCGGTTCCAGTTGCGGCTGCTGCGCACGTCGCGCCGGTTGTCGCGGTAGCGGCGATCAACCCGGTCGTTGTTGTTGCGATCAAAGCGCCGGTCGATCTGCCCGTCGCGGTTGCGGTCATAGCGCCGGTCGACGCGGCCATCGCGGTTCCAGTCGCCCTGGCGATAATCCTGGCGCCGGTCGATCCGGTTGGCGACATTGCGGTCGATCCGGCCATCGCGGTTCCGGTCGACGCGGCGGTCGACCCGATCATTATTGTTGCGATCAAAGCGGCGGTCAATCTGTCCGTCGCGGTTCCGGTCAAAGCGGCGATCGACCTGGCCGTCGCGGTTGCGGTCGCCCTGGCGGATGTCTTGGCGCCGGTCGACGCGGTTGGCGACATTCCGCTCGACCCGCTGGCTGCGCTGGGTCGCGAGATTGACGTTGCGGTCGGCACGGTCGACGCGCGGCTGACCGCGATTGTCCCGGTTGCCGGGTCGCTGTGCCTGACGCAGACCGCTGCCGCGGTTGCTTCTCTCGCCGCGATTGGCGCGCCGTTCGCTGCGACCGTCACG
This sequence comes from Parasphingorhabdus sp., assembly GCF_036964565.1. Lineage (GTDB taxonomy): Bacteria > Pseudomonadota > Alphaproteobacteria > Sphingomonadales > Sphingomonadaceae > Parasphingorhabdus. The sequence continues at coordinate 127,039 of NZ_JBALTN010000003.1, forward strand.
CTGCAAGGCAACGCTGCCGGTCAGGTCGTTCTGGGCCACTGCGGGTGCACTGCCGAGATTGGGGACGATTTCGGCAGCAGATGCTGCGGCGGGCGTCAACATCGTGGCAGCCATCAGGCCGGGGATTAGAAATATACGCATGGCTTACTCCTGTTGCTGGCGACTCCATTTGCCGCATCTGTGGAACAGGTGATAGTCCGTTAACCCTGTCGGAGTCCTGAACTGACTTGTTATGTTCAGGAAAGGTAGAAGTTATCTGAACGCAAGAGTTCGTCTAACTTCCTCCTCGAACTCGATCCGGGGTCCATCTCGGGTGAGCGAAGGAGCCAATCGCAACTATCGTGATTGTCGATGGATTGGGAGATGGGCCCCCGCGCAGGCGGGGGCACTATCATCTCGAAAGGCACACGGCTAATCCTTCAGATTATCCTTTTCCAGCCATTCCTCCAGCCATTTGATGGTATATTCGCCGGACTGGAATTCCTTGTCGTGGACCAGTTTCTGGTGCAGCGGAATCGTGGTCTGGACGCCTTCGATGACAAATTCGTCGAGCGCGCGGGCGAGGCGCATCATGCAGCCGTCGCGGGTGCGGCCATAGACGATCAGCTTGGCGATCATACTGTCATAATAAGGCGGGATCGAATAGCCGGCATAAAGGCCGCTGTCGACGCGGACATGCATGCCGCCGGGCGGGTGATAGCCGACGACCTTGCCAGGCGAAGGGGCCCAGGTCTTCGGATTTTCGGCGTTGATCCGGCATTCGATGGCGTGGCCACTGAACACCAGGTCTTCCTGCTCGACCGACAGGTCGCGGCCGTCGGCGATGCGGATCTGCTCGCGCACCAGATCGAAGCCGGTGATCATCTCGGTCACCGGATGCTCGACCTGCAGCCGCGTGTTCATCTCGATGAAGTAGAATTCTTCATTCTCGTATAGAAACTCGATCGTCCCGGCGCCGCGATACTGCATGCCCTTCATCGCGTCGACGCAGACCTTGCCGATCCGCTCGCGCTGCTCGGCGCTGATTACCGGTGACGGCGCTTCCTCGAGCACTTTCTGGTGGCGGCGCTGCAGCGAGCAGTCGCGTTCGCCGAGATGGATGGCGTTGCCGCGGCCGTCTCCGAACACCTGGAATTCGATATGGCGGGGATCGCCGAGATATTTCTCGATATAGACGGTGGCGTCGCCGAAGGCCGCCTTGGCCTCGGTGCCGGCCTGCTTCATCTGGGTTTCGAGTTCGGTCTCGCTGTTGACGACTTTCATGCCGCGGCCGCCGCCACCGGAGGCTGCCTTGATGATGACCGGATAGCCGACATCCTTTGCGACCCGCTTGGCTTCTTCAATCTCGCTGACCGCGCCATCGGATCCGGGCACCAGCGGAATGCCGAGGTCACCGGCGGTTTTCTTGGCCGCGACCTTGTCGCCCATGATCTTGATATGCTCGGGCTTGGGACCGATCCACTTTATGTCATGCGCCTCGACCACTTCGGCAAAATGCGCGTTTTCGGAAAGAAAGCCGTAGCCGGGATGGATCGCATCGGCGCCGGTGATCTCGGCGGCGGAGATGATCGCGGGGATCGAGAGATAGCTGTCGACGGCGGGCGGCGGTCCGATGCAGACCGCCTGGTCGGCCAGTCGCACATGCATGGCATCGGCGTCGGCGGTGCTGTGCACGGCGACGGTCTCGATGCCGAGCTCCTTGGCCGCGCGCAGGATGCGCAATGCAATTTCGCCGCGATTGGCAATGAGGATTCGTTCGATGGTCACGCTGCCGGCCTCAAGCGATCACGACCAGCGGCTGGTCATATTCGACCGGTTGCCCGTTTTCGACCAGGATCGACTTGACCGTGCCGGATGTTTCCGAGGTAATCGGGTTCATCACCTTCATCGCCTCGACAATCAGCAGGGTGTCGCCCACGGCGACCTTGTCGCCGACGCTGATGAAATTGGCCGCGCCCGGTTCTGCGGCGAGATAGGCGGTGCCGACCATCGGTGATTTCTGGGCACCGGCATGGTCGTCGGCCGGGGCAGCGGCGGCTTCCGGCGCGGCGACTGCCGCTGCCGGGGCGGGCGGCGCGAACGCCTGCGGGGCGGAGACAAAGGTCCCGCTGCTGCGCGCGACCTTGATTTTGCGATCGCCGTCCTCGACCTCGATCTCGGTCAGGCCCGCCTTCTCGAGAATGGCGGCGAGATCGCGTACCAGCTTGATGTCCACGTTCATGCCTTCACCCGTTTCTTTTTTTGCAGGCATATCTTGTCCTTATGCAGTCGTTAAAATTTGCTGGCAGCGTCGAGCGCCAGTTGATAGCCAAAAGCACCAAAGCCGCAAATCGTTCCTTTTGCAACCGGTGCTATGAAACTCTTGTGCCGAAACGCTTCGCGGGCGGCGGGATTGGAAATATGGACTTCGATGACCGGCGTCGAGATCGCGCTGATCGCGTCGAACAGGGCGATCGATGTATGGGTCAGCGCGCCGGCGTTGAGAATGACCGCCTGTGCGCCTTCTGCTGCCGCTTCGTGCAGCCAGTCGACCAGATGGCCTTCATGGTTGCTCTGACGAATGTCGACGTCGAAGCCGAGCGTCTGGGCATGGTCCTCGATCTGTCCGGCGATTTCGTCGAGCGTTTCCGAACCGTAGATTTCGGGTTCGCGCATGCCCAGGAGGTTGAGATTGGGTCCGTTCAATATATAGATGGTCTTGGCCGCCAAGATATTGGTTCCTCCCCAAGGCTTTTGGTTGCGACTGAAGCGCCCTCTTTATATGGCTCGTTTTTGAAAAGCGAGATCAAAGACATGAAAGTTACCCAAATGGCTGATATTCAGATCCGGTTGAACGGCGATGACCACAAATTTGCAGGGGGCGGATCGATCGCCACACTGGTGCGCTCGCTCGATCTGGATCCGGCCAAGGTTGCGGTCGAGCGCAACCGCGAGATTGTCACGCGATCCACTCTCGAAGATGTGATGGTCGAGCAGGGCGACGAGCTGGAGATCGTGCATTTTGTTGGTGGCGGGTCCGGCGACGACAGCTGGACGGTGGCCGGCAGGAGCTTCCGCTCCCGGCTGATTGTCGGCACCGGCAAATACAAGGATTTCGCCGAGAATGCAGCGGCGGTCGAGGCCTCCGGCGCGGAGATCGTGACCGTGGCGGTGCGCCGGGTCAATGTCACCGACCGCAACCAGCCGGTGCTGATGGACTTTATCGATCCGAAGAAAATCACCTATCTCCCCAATACCGCCGGCTGTTTCAATGCCGATGACGCGATCCGCACGCTGCGGCTGGCGCGCGAGGCCGGCGGCTGGGACCTGGTCAAGCTGGAGGTGCTCGGCGAGGCCAAGACGCTTTATCCGAACATGCGCGAAACGCTCGAGGCGACCGAGGTGCTGGCGAAGGAAGGCTTCAAGCCGATGGTCTATTGCGTCGACGATCCGATTGCGGCGAAGCAGCTGGAAGACGCCGGCGCGGTCGCGATCATGCCGCTGGGCGCGCCGATCGGGTCGGGGCTCGGCATCCAGAACCGGGTCACCATCCGGCTGATCGTCGAGGGCGCCAGCGTGCCGGTTCTGGTCGATGCCGGTGTCGGCACGGCCAGCGATGCGGCCGTGGCGATGGAGCTGGGCTGCGACGGCGTGCTGATGAACACCGCGATTGCCGAGGCGAAGGACCCTGTGCGGATGGCGCGCGCGATGAAGCTCGCGGTCGAGGCCGGGCGCGATGCCTATCTGTCCGGGCGGATGGGCCGGCGGATGTATGCCGACCCGTCGAGTCCCCTCTCCGGACTGATTTAGTGTCCTAATACAGCATGATTCGGTGTCATCTGTAACTAGTTGAATCGTAACAAAAGTTACATCATGATAACTTGGTCGACGGGCGATTGCCGTTCGTCGAAGCCGGTCGGCGTTGGCCGATCAAAATGGCGGTTTATCGAACGCCAGATGCCCGTCCCGCATCGCTGCGCTACCTAGAAATGCGAGGCGGGAGCATAAGCCTACATCTCTCCAGACAGCCCTTCCCCGGCCCATGGATATCTTGCTCCCGCCCAGACCCCTGGGCCGCGCCGGCCCCCCTTGTTGCCGGTGACGCCCCGAAATGAATTTGAGGAGTGAGAAAAATGCCCAATACTGTTTTTACCAAAGCCCTGTGTGCTGCCGCTGCCATCGCGGTGACCGCGACCGGATTTTCCGCCAGCGCCCATGCCCAGAGCCGTGTCGTCCGCACCGCGCTCGTCGACTATGCCGATCTCGACCTGACCAGCGAGGATGGCCAGGCCACGCTCCAGGGGCGCCTGAAAGGGGCCGTTCGCAAGGTCTGCGGCAGCTATGATTCAAGAAGCCTGCCCGACATGCGCGATCACGATATTTGCATGGACGAGGCAACCACCTCCGCCCGGCGCGCCTCCGTGACCATCATGGCCGCGGTCCGGTCGGGCAAGCCGGTGGAGACCGCATTGTCGATCAGCAACTAAATCCTATTGCAAGAGCCGCAGTCCCCCAACAAGCGGCCGTATCTTGGCCAAGCCCAACTTTGCAAAACCCCGGTGTCCCTTACACCGGGGTTTCTTTTTGTCCGATCGCCGGCTCGAAGTCGAAGCCGGATGGTTTTGCGGCAGGTCCTGTCCTGTTGCGACCCGGCCAGCTGCCTGGCGCCGGACGATCATTAATCCCTGTTAATTAACACGGGAGAAACCCAGCATTTTTAATGCATTAACCGGATATGGCAGGGGAATGTTAACCTTTGCCCGTACATATGTAAATTATTGTAACGGCAGTCTCGGCCAGGATGCTCCGTTGCCTTTTGATGAGTGGGAAACCACAAACTCTCGGAGGTAATATGGAAATTGGTCGGCGGAGAAAGCCGGAGAGGGTCATCGGTCCCTTCGGCGAGGCACTGAGCCTCAAGGATTTGCCGAAAAGCAATACAACCAGATGGGTGATCCGGCGCAAGGCCGAGGTGGTCGCAGCCGTGAACGGCGGCTTGCTGAGTCTGGAGGAGGCGTGCAGCCGCTATAATCTCTCTCTGGAAGAATTTGTTTCGTGGCAGGAATCGATCGACAAGTCCGGGTTGCCCGGCTTGCGGATCAGCTATCTTTCGCAATATCGGACGAAAGACGGGGTCCGGAACAGGAATTCAAACAAGACAGGGTCGCACCATCAACAGAGTCCCTTGCCGGACCTGCATTGACCGAAAGCCAGCCGATGTCCAACAAACGGGTCCTCGTCATTGACGAAGAGAGCGCGTTCACGCGTTTCTTGCAGGACGATCTCGAGCAGCGCGAAATATCCGTCGCCTGCATCTACTCCGCCGGAGACGAAAATGGTGCCACTGCCTTTGCCCCGACCGTCATTGTGGCAGACCGGAAAATGCTGTCGGAAAGCAAAGCCGGGCTGCACCGGTTCGCGCGTTTCGCGCGCCAGCTGCCGCTCGTGGTGATGACCGAGACAGACACCAAGATGCCGCTCGGCAACCCGCCTCCGCAGCGGGGCGGCAAGCCGCATATCGTCGCCACGATTGCCAAGCCGTTCGAGCCCAACATGCTGGCCGAGCTGATCGATCAATATGCGGAGGACAGCCAGCAGATCAATCTCGATTCGGACTATATCCGGGCGCTGATCGCCAGCAACCGACTGCTCGACAATCTGGTGGTCGAATTCCAGTCCAAGCATGATCTTGCCGATGGCGGAGTGGCCGGCTACGAGGCCCTGTCGCGGTTGAAGACCCGGCGCGCCATCAGCCCCGCGACGATCTTCTCTGCGGCCACCGAAATGTCGCTGGAAATCGATGCCACCCTGAATGTGGTCGACCAGGTCATCAAGCTGGCAAATTCGCTGCGCAAATCGCGCAAGAGCGTCCCGGTGTCGTTCAACTGCAGCGCGATATTGCTGACCCAGCCGGATTTTGTCGATGCCCTGTTTGCCCGTTTGCAGGCGTCGCGGAACCTGCGCGGATCGGTGATCATGGAGATCACCGAGGAGAACCGGGTTGCCAATATCAAGGTCGTTGCCGAGGTCTGCAAGATGCTGACCCGCTATGGTCTGGCGATATCGATCGACGACTATGGTACTGGCCAGAGCAACCTCGACCGGATCGCGGAAATCCCGTTTGCCGAGCTGAAGCTGGACAAGCAGATCTTCTGGGCCTTCTGTGACAATCGCGTGCCGATCACGGTGCTGCGTTCGATCATCGACTTTTGCCACATGCGCGGGTCGAAAACGGTCGTCGAGGGGATCGAGACGCCATTCCATCTGGAAAAGGCCCGCGAACTGGGGGCGGACCAGGGGCAGGGCTTCTATTGGGGACGCGCGGTCCCGCCGCAATATCTGGTCAAGGACTGGCGCGGATTCTGACCGTCCGGAATCACTGATCCTGCCGCCGCCGGGCCGTTGCCCAGCGCCATTGCCGGAAAAACCCAGGCCCTTTTGCGCCCATTTTACGGAGTCGCATCTCCCGCAGAATTGCACTATGCTGTTCCCGGTTGGAGAGGTCTGAGGGAATTGCGATGAAACAGTTGAGCGCGCTGGACGCGATGTTTGCCTATACGGAAACACCAAACACGCCGATGCATATCGGTCAATTGCTGATCTACGATCCCTCGACCGCACCCGGCGGCATGGTCGGATTCAAGGACATCCTGCGCTATATCGAGGGGCGCCTCGATGGTGCGCGAATCTTCCGCCAGAAACTCGTGCGGGTGCCGCTCGACCTCGACCATCCCTATTGGGTCGATGACGCGAATTTCGACCTCGAATTTCATGTCCGCCATATCGCCCTGCCGAAGCCGGGCGACTGGCGGCAATTGTGCATCCAGGCGGCGCGCATCTACGCGCGGCCGATGGACATGAACAAGCCGCTCTGGGAATATACGGTGATCGAGGGGCTCGACAATGTCGAGGGCGTGCCCAAGGGCAGCTTCGCCATGCTGCACAAGATGCACCATGCCGCGATCGACGGCCAGTCGGGCCTGCAGATGACGCTGGCGCTGCACGACCTGGATGCCGAGCTGAAGCCGCGCGCATTCGACATGCAGTTCGAGCCGGAGAAGGATCCCAATCCGTTCGCGCTGCTCGCCAAGGCCCAGTTCAACAATATCGCCAATCCGGTGCGCGGCCTGCAGAATCTGCAAAAGCTGATCCCGATGCCGAAGCGGCTGTTCGACGTGCAGCGCGAATTTCGCCAGCGCGACGATGCCAAGGGCGGCATTCCCAAGACCCGCTTCAACAAGAAGCTGAGCCCGCACCGGGTGTTTGACGGGCGCGAATTCGCGCTGTCCGACATCAAGTCGATCCGCGAAGCCTTCACCGGTGCGACGGTGAACGACGTGATGATCGCCGTGGTCAGCGGATCGATGCGCGGCTATCTCAAGGCGAAGAATGACCTGCCCGAAAAGACCCTGAAAATCGGCGCACCGGTCTCCGTCCGGTCCGACGATGAAAAGGATAGCGCCGGCAACCAGGTGACGATGATGCAGGTCGGTGTGGGCACCCATCTTGCCGATGCCGGCGACCGCCTGAAATTCATTATGGACGAAACCCGCCGGTCCAAGGCTATGACCCAGGCGCTCGGGGCCAAGACGCTGATGGAATTGTCGGGTGCGATGCCGGCCGGACTGACCGCGGCCGGAACCAAGATGATGGTCCGCGCGGGCCTGGTCGAGCGGCTCAATCCCGCGGTCAATACCGTGGTCACGAATGTGCCGGGACCGATGGTGCCGATGTATTTCGCTGGCGCAAAGCTGGTCAAGAGCTTCGGCATGGGAATCCTGGCGGAAGGACAGGGACTGTTCCACGTCGTGACCAGTTACAACGGCAACGTCATCCTCACCTTTCTCGCCGACCGCCAGATCATGGCGGATCCCGAATTCTACGCGAAATGCGTTTCGCGCAGCTTTGCCGACCTGATGGCGGCTGCCGCGAAGGAGAAGGCAGCGGCCGAGAAGGCGGACAAGGTCAAGAAGGCCAAGCAACCGAAAAAGCCGAAAAAGCGCGTCGCCGCCTCTGCCGCTACGGCAGGCAGGGCCCGGAGCAAAACGGCCGCGAAATAGCGGCCTTGCCGCTTGACTCGCCGGGTCCGATTGCGCATCGGTTCGGCCAAACGATCAATCAAAGAGGAGCTTGCCATGAGCACAGTAGAATTTAACGACCGCGTTGCCATTGTCACCGGTGCAGGCGCTGGCCTGGGCCGCGAGCATGCCAAGGAACTGGCACGGCGCGGCGTCAAGGTCGTCGTCAACGACTTCGGCGGTGCACGCGACGGCACCGGTGGTTCCGCCACCGTGGCCGAGCAGGTTGTGGCCGAAATCGAAGCCGAGGGCGGCGAAGCCATGGCAGCGGGCTGCAGCGTGACCGACATGCCGGCCGTTGAAAAGATGGTCGCCGACGCGATCGCCAAATGGGGCCATGTCGACATTCTCGTCAACAACGCCGGCGTGCTCCGCGACAAGAGCTTCCACAAGATGACGATGGAAGATTTCCAGTTTGTCATGGATGTCCACCTGACCGGCAGCGCCAATTGCACCAAGGCGGTCTGGGACCATATGCGCGAGCGCCAATATGGCCGGATCGTGATGACCACCTCGTCGACCGGACTCTACGGCAATTTTGGCCAGGTCAATTATGGCGCGGCGAAAATGGCCGTCGTCGGCATGATGAACAGCCTGCACCAGGAAGGCGCCGGCAAGGGCATCCACACCAACTGCATTTCGCCCGTGGCGGCGACCCGGATGACCGAAGACATCATGCCGGAAGAAGCGCTGAAGCTGCTGGTTCCCGAAGCGGTGACGCCGGCCGTGGTGTATCTGTGCAGCGACGGTGCGCCGTCAAAGACAATCCTGACCGCCGGCGCGGGTGGTTTTGCGGCAGCGAAGATCTTCGAAACCGAAGGTGTCTGGCTGCCCGAAGACCAGCGCAACGCAGAGGGTATTGCAGCAAATATCGACCAGATTCTCGACGAAACCGGCATGCAGCAATATGCCAATGGCGGCGGCCAGGGCGGCAAGTTCTTCCGCCGGATGCAGGAAGTCATGAAGGGTTGAGCGAGAGCGGGACAATGGTTTCCGTTAGTGGTGAGCTTGTCGAACCACGCCTCTCGACGAGAGGCACCCTTCGACAGGCTCAGGGCTAACGGTAGACCGAATTTTAGGAGACAGAATATGCCAGTAATCAAACCAAGCGAACTCGAATCCTGGAAGGGCAAGGAAGTCGGCGTTTCGGACTGGGTCGAAGTGGGCCAGGACCGGATCAACAAATTCGCCGACTGCACCGAGGACCACCAGTTCATCCATATCGACGAAGAAGCGGCTGCGAAAACGCCGTTCGGCGGCACCATCGCCCATGGCCTGCTGACGCTGTCGCTGCTGCCGAAGCTGTCCTATGGCACGACACTGGGCCTCGAAGGCACGGTGATGGGCATCAACTACGGTTTCGACAAGGTCCGCTTTCTCAATCCGGTGCGCGCCGGGTCGAAGGTGCGCGGACGCCACACACTGGTCGACGCGGTCGAGAAACAGCCTGGCCGCTGGCTGCTGACCTATAATGTCGTGGTCGAGATTGACGGCATCGAGACCCCGGCGCTGATCGCCACCTCGCTGGTGATGATCGTCGTCGGCTAGGCCCGATCATTCGCAATTGACGGGAAGGGCTCCGGATCGATTCCGGGGCCCTTTTTCGTGCGAGATACAGGCGTCCCGGAAGATCGGTGCACTTAGGCCGCGTCGTCTGCATTGATATGACAGTGTCCATCGCGACGGCGATGTGCGAGCCCTCGATGCCAGAGGATCATGCGCAGAGCGCGAGCAAGGGAGAGACGCCACATGCGAACCGTAAAAGCCTATGCCGCTCCGGAAGCCGGAAGCGAACTGGAACCGTTTGAATATGAACTGGGGCCACTCGCCTCCCATGATATCGACATCAAGGTCGAGCATTGCGGGCTGTGCCACACCGATCTCAGCCTGCGCGACAATGCCTGGGGCGCGACGCAGTTCCCCTTTGTCGGCGGCCACGAAGCGACCGGGACGGTAATCGATACCGGCTCGGAAGTGACTCATGTCAAAATCGGCGACCGCGTCGGGCTGGGCGGCCATTCGCATTATTGCATGACTTGCCGGCAATGCCTGGATGGCGATCACAATCTCTGCGAATCCGTGCAGTCGACGGTGTCACCGGGGCGTTATGGCGCCTTTGCCGATATCGTGCGGGCCCAGGGCGTTAGCGTGATCAAGTTGCCGGACGATCTCGATTCGCGTGATGCCGGGCCGCTGTTCTGCGCCGGGATCACGGTGTTCAACCCGTTCGTCAAATTCGGCATCAGGCCGACCGACCGGATCGCCGTGCTCGGCATTGGCGGGCTGGGCCATCTGGCGCTGCAGTTCGGCAAGGCCTGGGGTTGCCATGTTACCGCCTTGACGTCGAGCGCATCCAAAACCGACGAAGCCAAGGCGCTGGGCGCGCATGCGGTCGTCGATTCCGGCGATCCCGAGGCCCTGGCCGCAGCTGCGGGAAGTTTCGACGTCATCCTGAGCACCGTCGACGTGGCGCTCGACTGGAACCTGATTGTCCAGATGCTGAGGCGCAAGGGCAGGCTGCATTTTCTCGGAGTCCAGGCCGTGCCTGCCCAGCTGCAGCTGATGCCGCTGATGTTTTCCCAATTGTCGCTGTCATCCTCGCTGGTCGGCAGTCCCCATACGATTTCCGACATGCTGGAATTTTGCGCCCGCCACGACATCAAGGTGGTCACCGAGCATTTCCCGTTCGAGAAGATCAACGAGGCGCTGGCCCATCTGGAAAGCGGCAAGCCGCGCTACCGCATCGTGCTCGATCACTGACTTTCGCCGGGTGCTTTTATCTCAGGGCTTGCCAGCCAGCCGGATGCACTGGCCGGTCATCCATGCCGAGGCCGGTGCGCACAGGTAAAGCGTCAGCGCGCCGATATCGGTCGGCGTGCCCAACCGGCCCGCGGGCAGGCCCAGCGTGTCTTCAAAGCCGACAAAATCCTCGTCGGTCATGTTCAGCGCCTGCTTGACCGTATCGGTCGGCACGAAGCCCGGCAGGATCGCGTTGACCCGGGTCTTCGGCCCCAGTTCGTGGGCGAGGGTTTTGGTCAGCATCAGCACGCCGGCCTTGGCGGCGCTGTAATGGCCGCTGCCGGGAAAGGGTTCTTCCGCCGCCAGCGAGCTGGTGTTGACGATCCGGCTGCCCTCGCCGAAATGCTTGCAGGCAGCACGAACGCCGTGGAAGACCGAGGTCAGGTTGGTCGCCAGCGTCTTGTCCCACTCCGCTTCGTCCAGTTCGGTCAGCGGCGCGGAGACCAGCGAGCCGCCGGCATTGTTGACCCAGATATCCAGCTTGCCGAATTCGTCGACCGCGCGCTGGGCCAGCGCCTCCATATCCTCGGCACTGGTCACATCGGCCGCATGGGCAATCGCCCGGCCGCTGCTGTTGCCGGCGTTGATCGCGTCGGCGACGCGGCTGATCTCGTCGATGCTGCGCGATGAGCAGACGACATTGCAGCCGGCATCGGCGAGCGTCCTGGCCATGCCTTCGCCGATCCCGCGGCCGGAGCCGGTGATGACGGCGACATCGCCGGTCAGGTCGAACAGGGGGTTGGTCATGATGGGTCTCCTGGCTTCTTCCTCTCTCTTAGGGAGAGGCAAGTGATACTTGCCAGCTTCTCTGGCTAGTGGAACGCGGTGAGGGGTTTTCTCCCTTGCAGGGATAACCCCTCACCGACTGCGACCAAGCCTGTCGGCTAAGTCTTCGTTGCCTCTCCCCAAAAGAGAGGATGAAATTATTCCGCCGCTTCCAGCACCGCTGCCGGTTTCGCCCGCACCCTGATCGGGATGGCGCTCATCAGCGGGATGCCGGTACGCTTGTCATAGTCCCGGTCGTTGAACGACAGCCGCCCGGTATTGCCGCCTTCGCCCAGCGGGTCTTCCTTTTCGTCCGGATTGGTGCCCCAGCTGTGCGGAGTCGAGACGCAGCCCTGGCGCACCGTTTTGTCCGCCTTGGCGACGCAGCTGATGAAGGCGCGGGCCGATTCCAGCTCGACCGGCTGGTCCTCGCTGAGCCCGAGCGCCTCCATGTCGGCCGGGTTCATGAAGGCCGGGTGATGCGGCACGCGCTTGCGCTGCACCGGGTCCTCGTGCCAGTTGCTGTTGTGGATTTCGGTCATCCGCCGTCCGATCATCCGGAACGGGAATCCATCGTCCTCGACCGGCTTTCCGAGCAGGGCTGCATAAGCCTCCAATTCTTCCATCATTGCGGCATTGCCGACCGACAATTTGCCTTCCCAGCCGGCCGGTTTGGGCTGGACCAGCAGCGCCTGTGCGTCGATGATCGTGCCCTTGCGCACCTCTTCGTCTTCGTAAAGGGCCGCAATATCGGCCGGGCAGCCGTTGAGCGATGCGCTCCAGGCGGCAATCGGGTCGGGGGTTTCTCCAGGCGGGATCAGGGTGGCCTTTTCCTCCCGCTCCTGGGGATGGGCGAGCAACGCCCAGGACTTGACCCTCAGCGGCTTGTCCATCTCGGAGGCCAGCGCGTGGATGAACTGATATTCCTCGCACAGGTCGGAGCCTTCGGGGACATTCATGATCGGCAGGCTGGCCTGCGCATAATTATTCTCGAAACCCCAGCCGGCGCCAAAGCCGCCATAGACTTCCGGTGCGGCGGTGTTGCCGTGCACTTCATAATGCAGCTTGGGCGCGATCACATAGTCGGCGAGCTCGGCGGTTTTCGACATGCGCGGGTCGATGCAGACCAGCAGATCGAGTGCCTTCATCGCCTCGAAGGTCTTCAGCTGGTCGGGCCAGGCGAGCATCGGGTTGCCGCCGAGACAGATCAGCGCCTTCACCTGCTTGTCGCCGGGGGTCAGGATCTCGTCGGGCAGCGCCGATGTCGGCATGCCGGAAATGCTCTGCTCGAGATCGCGGCTATGCAGCTTGCGGCCGAAGCCCCATGCCTGAATCGGCCCGGGGGTCGCCGCAATCGGCGGCGCGGGCTTGGTGAACACGCCGGTGCGGCGGTTGCGGTCGCCTTCGCGCAGCCAATGGCCCATGATCGAGGTCAGCGCGAGATTGAGATATTCGGTGATATTGCCGCCGCCCGACATGTTGGTGCCGGTGCCGCCGCTGATGCTGGCCTTTTTCCAGCTGCCATACATGCGCGCGGCGCGGATTATGTCTTCAGCAGCTACGCCAGCCCGGTCGGCGGCCGGTCCGGCATCAAAGGGCTGTACGGCTTGCTTGAGCACCTCGAAACCGTCGACATCACCGGCGACAAAATCCTTGTCATACAATTCTTCGTTGATGACAACTTTCGCAATTGCCCCCAGCAGAATCGGGTCCTGACCGGGGCGACATTGCAGATGGATGTCGGCCTGGCGGGCGCTGTCGGTGATCCGCGGGTCGATCACGATCAGCTGCATGCCGCGCTTCTTGGCGTCATGCAGTTTCTTTGCCGGGTTCATGCCGAGGCCGCCGTTCATCGAAACCACCGGATTGGTGCCAATCAGCATCAGGCCGTCCCAGTCGCCGACGCGCGGCGCTCCGGCGAGCCAAGGACCGATCAGGGCGCGAGCGATGCCCTTGCCCGGCTGGTCGATGGTGACGCTGTCATAGACCGAGGTCGAACCGATCGCATCCATCAGCGCCAGCATGAAGGCATGAGCGTTGACATTGTTGTAGCCGAAGGTGCCGACATAGGAGGCGACCGCGTCGGGGCCATGTTCGCTGATGATCCGCTCGAGCCGCGCGGCAATATCCCGCGCCGCGTCGCGCCAGTGCACCGCCTGCTTCGCGCCCTGCTTCATGCCGGTGTAGCTGGTGAGCAGCCTGGTGTCGAAACCGTGGTAATTGGCCAGTTGCCGGCCCTTGATGCAGCTGTAGCCTTCGAACTCGGGATTGTCCTTGTCGCCGTGGGTCTTGACCGGCACGCCATTTTCGAAATCGACGATCAGACCGCAATGGGCGTGGCAGGCCCGGCACATGACATGTTTCTGGCCACTGAAATTCTCGCTGATCACATTTCTCTCCACGGTCTCGATTTAGCCGGTTCGCCCATTGCTTTTTGCAATTTAATCGTTCAATTAACCGACTAGTGATTCAATCAATATCGCAGGACATCGGGCCGTGCCACTGGCCCTAATGACAGGAATTTGGGAGCAAGAGCTATGGCCGACAAACCGAGTGCAGCCGAACTGAAGGACTATGCCGAGCAGGCGGATGCCTGGTTCAGGGAGAATACCGTCCGCGACCCCGGCTTCATGCTGCCGCTGACCTTCATGGAAGTCTCGACCGACGAACAGTTCGACTTTCTCCGCGACTGGCAGCGCAAGGTCTATGAAGCCGGCTATCTTGGCGCGAGCTGGCCGAAGGAATATGGCGGCGGCGGACTGCACAGCGAATATCAGCGCGTCGCCACACGGGCGATGAAGAAATATGATGCGCCGATCATGCTCAACGCGATCGGCAATGGCTGGGCGGGACCGCTGATCCTCGACCTCGGCAGCGAAGAGCAGAAGCAGAAATATATCAAGCCGATGCTCAGTGCCGAGGATATCTGGTGCCAGGGCTTTTCCGAACCGGAGAACGGATCGGATCTCGGCAACGCGCAGCTGAAGGCGGTGAAGGACGGCGATGAATATGTGCTCAACGGCTCGAAGATCTGGACCTCGCTCGGCGATCGCGCCAAATATATGATCCTGCTGGCGCGCACCGATTTCGATGCGCCGAACAAATATGCCGGGCTCAGCTTCTTCCTCAACCCTATGAATGTGGACGGCATCAGCACCAGCCGGATCAAGAAGCTGACCGGCGAATATGGCTTCGTCCAGACCTTCTTTACCGACGCCCGCATTTCCGCCGACTGCCTGTTTGGCGGCGAGGGCAATGGCTGGTCGATGGCGATGAAGACGCTGGAATATGAGCGCGGTGCCAAGGTCAAGCCGGTCGGCGGCTATTTCGTCAAGGAACTGGACGTGATGGAGATCGTCGAGCTGGCGAAAAACTCGGTCCGCAACGGCAAGCCTTTGCTCGACGACCCGGTGATGCGCGACAAGATGACCCAATATATGATCGACATCCAGGCGCTCAATCTCAACAATACCCGCCGGCGGATGCCGCAACTGATGCAGGACCGGCCGATGGGGCTGCCGCTGATGAACAAGCTGGCGCGCACCGAGCTGATCCGGGAGCTGACCGAATTCTCGCTCGCCTTCCAGGGGACCAAAGCCGGCTATTATGTCGGCGACGAAAATGCGGTCGACGACGGTTACTGGCATCGCAGCTATCTCAACAGTTTCTCGGCGACCATTGGCGGCGGAACGTCGGAGATTCAGCGGAACATCGTTGCGGAGCATGCGCTGGGATTGCCGAAAACGCGATAGGAATGGGAGCTGCCGTTAGTGGTGAGCTTGTCGAACCACGCGTCTTGATCGAGAGGCGCCCTTCGACAGGCTCAGGGCTAACGGTTCGGACCAACAGTTTGGGAATTGAGGGAATATATGGATAATCTGGGTACAATCGGCACGACCGAAGAGCAGATCGAACTGATGGACGTGGCGACAAATTTCTGTCGCGACAAGAGCCCGATCGACAAGGTGCGCGGGCTGATCGACGACGATCTCGGCTATGATCCGGCGATCTGGAAAGAGATCGGCGAGCTTGGCTGGCTGGCGATCGCGATTCCCGAAGCGCATGACGGCGTCGGTCTGTCGATGGCGGAAGTGGTGCCGATCGCCGAGCAGATGGGCCGCAACCTGATGAGCACGCCCTTCGGCTCGACCACGCTGGCGGCGCAGGCCCTGCTGGCCGGCGGCAGCGAAGCGCAGCAGGCGGAGTGGCTGCCGAAAATTGCGGCAGGCACCGCGGCCACCGTTGCCCTCCGCGAAGCCAATGGTGACTGGGATCTGGCCAATATCGATTGCAGCGCAAGCGAAAGCGGCGACATGGTGACCCTGTCCGGCAAGAAGCAGCTGGTGCTCTGGGCGGACAGCGCCGAGCTGATCATCGCCTCGGTCAAGATGGACGGAGCTGTGCGCTTTGCCCTGATCGAACGGTCGCAGCTCGGTGACGGGGCGCTGCGCCGCGAGACGGTGATCGACGAAACCGCGCGCAGCTATGAAGTGACCTTGGACGGGGTAACCATTCCGGCCAATGCGCTGTTCGAGGCGTCGCGGACGCGCGAGACGCTGGAGAAGATCGAGCTGGCAGCGGGGCTGATCCATGCTGCCGAAATGACCGGCGGTGCGCAGGCGGTGATCGACTATACGCTGGAATATCTCAAGACCCGCAAGCAGTTCGGCAAGATCATCGGCAGCTATCAGGCGTTGAAGCATCCGACGGTCAACAATTATGTCGAATATGAAAAAGCCCGGACGCATCTTTACAGCGCCGCGCACAGCTGGGGCGAACAGGGCCGCGGCGAGGTTGCCGTGCGGATGGCGGCGGCGCAATCGCATTCGAGCTATGCTACTGCGGCGGACCGGGCGATCCAGTTCCATGGCGGCTTTGGTTTCACCCATGATTGCGACGCGCAGCTGCACCGGCGGAAAGCGATTTTGTCAGGGGCGCTGATCGGGGATGCCGCCTATCAAAGGTCGAAACTGGCCAGCCTGTTATTTGACTAGAGATTAAATTTTCCGTTCGTCCTGAGCCTGTCGAAGGACACCGCCAGCCGAGAGGTGCACTTCGACAGGCTCAGTGCGAACGGGTAAAAACAAGAGGAGAAATAATATGTCTGAAGTACTTACCGAAATTCGCGACGGGTTCATCATCGTCACCATCAACCGGCCGGAAGCCAAGAACGCCATGACCAAGGCGGCGGCCGAAGGCATTCGCGAGGCGATGGAGCAGCTGGACAGCGACAACAGCCTCAACGCCGGGATCATCACCGGGGCCGGCGGGACCTTCTGCTCCGGCATGGACCTCAAGGGTTTCCTGCGCGGCGAGACGCCTTCGGTCAAGGGCTACGGCTTCGGCGGCATCACCGAAAAGGGCCCGGAAAAGCCGCTGATCGCGGCGGTCGAGGGCTATGCGCTGGCCGGCGGCCTGGAACTGGCACTGGCCTGTGATCTGTGCGTTGCCAACGTCAATGCCAAATTCGGGATTCCCGAAGTCAAACGCTCGCTGGTGGCGGCTGCTGGCGGCGTGATCAAGCTGCAGCAGCTGGTCGGCAAGCGGATTGCCATGGAATGGGCGTTGACCGGAGATTTCTTCTCCGCCCAGCGCGCTTATGAAGTGGGCTTCGTCAATCGCGTGACCGAAGGCGCGGCGCTGGATGCAGCAATCGAGCTGGCGACCACGGTCGCGGCCAACGGCCCGCTCGCCCTGAAGGCGACCAAGAAAATGATCAACGAAAGCTATGACTGGACCACCGAGGAAGCGTGGAAGAAGCAGGCCGAAATCACCGGCGCGGTGTTCGCCTCGCAAGATGCGCAGGAAGGCTCGCGCGCCTTTGCCGAGAAGCGCAAGCCGAACTGGCAGGGAAAATAGTCACGCCTCATGGTTGAAAAAATGAAAGCGGCCAGCCCCGATATTGTCGATATCTGGGCTGGCGATCAGGATTTGCCCGCATGGTTTGTCGAGGCGATGGCGGTGCCGCGCGAAGAGGCCTTCGTCGAAGTGGATGGGCACCGAGTCCATTATTTCCGCTGGGGCACGCGCGGCAAGCCGCCACTGTTGATGACGCACGGCTTTCTGGCACACGCGCGATGCTTCGCCTTCATCGCGCCCTTCCTGGCCGGAAGTTACGACGTCATTGCCTATGATCTCGCCGGCATGGGCGAGAGCGAGATGACGCCCGATTGCGATGGCGAAAAGCGGGCTGCAGAGATGGTCGCGGTTGCGAATGCGCTGGACCTTTTTTCGGGTAGTGCGAAGCCGAAGATCATTGCCCACAGCTTCGGTTCGGGCGTGGCGCTGACCGCCATGGAAATGGCCGGCGAACGCTTTGGCGGGCTGATCATCTGCGATCTGATGGTGATGCGGCCGGAACGGCTGGCGGCCCATTTTGCAAAGGGCGGTGGACCGCCCGGTTCGGGTCGCTCGGACCGGCCGAACAAGCTCTATCCTGATTATGCATCGGCCCGCGAGCGCTTTGTGCTGTCGCCGCAGCAGCCGGTCCAGCAGCCGTTCCTGATGGAATATATGGCCTATCATTCGCTGCGCCATGTTGACGATGGCGAGCAGCAGGGCTGGTCGTGGAAATTTGATCCGATGGTGTTTCATCGCAACGAGAACGACATGGCGAAATGGGCGCAAACGCCGCAGCGGATCGTGGACCTGCCGCACCGGCTGGCGATCGTCTATGGCGAGAACAGCAGGTTGTTCGATGACGACAGCGCGGATTATCTGCGGGAACTGGGCGGCAGCCATATTCCGATGTTCGCGGTTCCCGAGGCCGAGCATCATCTCATGCTCGACCAGCCTATCGCACTGGTTACAGCCTTGCGCGCCGTGCTGGCCCTGTGGGCGGAATGATTACCAGATTAACCAGATCGGCATTCTGCGACAAACCAATACAATAAACGCGGAATCTGACAAACGCCTGCGACAGCTTGATCCTATTTCTGTTTGTGACGCCGCAGTTGGCGCCGAACAGAAAAGGAATTCGACATGAAAAAATTTCTGATGGCTTTGGCAGTCACGACGATGGCTGTTTCCCCGATGGTAACGGCGCAAGCGCAGGCTGTCCAGCACCGGGTGGTCGAGAAGAAAATCTCAAACAACAACGGCAAGCGCGTGGTCAAGAAGACCGTCACTCAAAGGAACGGCCAGCGGTTCGTGACGAAAACCACGACAAGGAACAACATCCAGCGCGATCGCTACAACGGCCAGCGCTACAGCGCCGTCCAGCAAAGGCACTGGGCCAAGGGCCAGCGGTTTGACCGGCGCTATGCGACCAATTACCGGGTGATCAACAATCCGCGGGCCTACCGCCTGTCGAACGCGCCGCGCGGCCATCAATGGGTGCGGTCCGGCAATGATGCGGTGCTGATCGCGATTACCAGCGGGATCATCGGAGCGGTTATCGGCAACGCGATCCGGTGAAATTGACCAATTTTGACTCGAGCGAATGCCCCCGGAAGTGATTTCGGGGGCTTTTGTTCACGCGTTCTTGATCGTGAGGCCCCCGTCCACGGGGATCACCGCACCGGTCAGGAAGCCTGCAGCAGGCAATACGCAGGACAGAGTCATATGCGCCACCTCTTCGGGAATGGCATAGCGCCGCAGCGGCACCCGGCGCTTCGCATAAATCGTCTTGTGCTCTTCCGGGATGCCGTCGGTGATGCCGGTACGGATCGGACCGGGGCAGATGCAGTTGACGGTAATGTCCTCGCGCCCGAGATCGACGGCAAGACCGCGGGTCAGCCCGATGACGCCGTGCTTTGCGGCGACATAGGGGCTGTTGCCGGGTGATGCGCCCAAGCCTTCGGTCGACGCGACGTTGACGATCCGCGGATGTTCCGCCTTTCGCAGATGGGGCAGGGCGGCGCGGATCATCCGCTGATGCGCGGTGAGCATCACCGCCATCGTCGGTTCCCAGCTCTGCTCGTAACTGTCCTCGGCAATGTCCGCGGGGATGGCAAAGCCGGCGTTGTTGACCAATATGTCGATGCCGCCAAGGTTTTGCGCGATGTCGGCGACTACCGCCTTGATCGCGTCCGGGTTGCTGACATCCAGTGCCCAGGCTTTCGCCGAGCCGGGATAGCCCGCCTCTTCGATTTCCTGCACCACGGCATCGCATCGGCCCTGATCAAGATCGGTTGCCGCAACGCTGGCGCCTTCCGAAGCAAAGAGATGCGCGGTGGCCCGGCCCATGCCGCTTGCGGCTCCGGTGACGATGGCGACCTTGCCGGCGATGGAGCGGCTGAGCGGCTGATAGGCTTCCATGGTCAGGCGGCCATGAACCTCTGGAGCCGCTGATTGATGATCTCGTCCGCTTCGGCCATGATCCGGTCGATCAGTTCCTGGCAGGTCGGGATATCGTTGATCAGGCCGGCGACCATGCCGCAGCTCCAGGCGCCCACGTCCATGTCGCCTTCAAGCATGATCTTGGGATAGACGCCCGCGACCTGTTCGATGACGTCGGAAAATTGCAGGTCGGCGCCCTTTTCCTTCTCGATTTCGAGCAGCCGTTCGACCGCCGGATTGGTCAGCACCCGTTCCGTGTTACGGAGCGGCCGCATGACCAGGCGGGTGTCGAGCTCGCTGGCGGCGACGATCGCATCCTTCACATTCTGGTGGACCGGCGCTTCCTTGGTAGCGATGAAGCGGGTGCCCATGTTCATGCCCTCGGCGCCCATCGCCAGCGAGGCGACGAGGCTGCGGCCGTCGGCCTGGCCGCCGGAGGAGACGAACGGAATGTCCAGCTCGTCGGCAGCGCGCGGCAGCAGGATCATGTTCGGGATATCGTCCTCGCCGGGATGGCCCCCGCATTCGAAGCCGTCGACCGAGACCGCGTCGCAGCCGATGCTCTGCGCCTTCAGCGCGTGGCGGACGGCGGTGCATTTGTGGATCACCTTGATGCCGGCATCGTGCAGCGCGGGCAGCACCTGGACCGGGTTGTTGCCGGCGGTTTCGACGACCTTGACTCCGCCCTCGATGATCGCCTTGACCATGCCTTCATAGTCGGGCGAGTTGACCACCGGCAGGAAGGTCAGGTTCACGCCGAACGGCTTGTCGGTCATGTCGCGGCACTTGGCGATCTCGTCGGCCAGCGCGGCAGCCGAGGGCTGGGTCAGCGCGGTGATGATGCCGAGGCCACCGGCATTGGAGACGGCGGCGGCCAGCTCGGCAAAGCCCACATAATGCATGCCGCCCTGGATGATCGGATGCTCGATGCCGAAGAGTTCGGTAATGCGTGTTTTCATGGACTTGGCTCCTGTTTCTGGAAGGATTGGAGGCTTGGACGCTCCATCCGGGAATCAATTTAATCGCGCGGTTAACTAGCAGCCCACTGGCCGCTTGTCACGCCTTTCCAGACCTGGTCCGGGGACGTGGCGGCAAGCTCGGATCCGAGCCGTTTCGACCAGAGATGCTCGTTGCCGAGCGCATCGCGCCAGGCCCAGAGCCGCCGCGTATAATGGTGCAGGTCATATTCCTGGGTATAGCCCATGGCGCCGTGGACCTGATGGAAGGGCACGGTCACCGCCTCGATGCTGTGGCCGATCTGGACCTTGGCGATCACCGCCTCGTGCCAGGCCCTTGCCGGGTCATCGGCGTTGCCGGCGATGGCGCTGGCGGCCTGGGTCGCGGCCATGGTTGCAGCGGCGCATTCCGAGGCGGCGAGCGCCAGCTGATGCTGGATCGCCTGGAATTTCGACAGCGGGCGGCCGAACTGCTCGCGCTGGGAGACATAGTCGATCGAGAGGTTGAGGGCGCTTTCCATGGTGGCCGCCATCTGCACCGCGCGGACGGTGAGGATCATCGCCTCGAAGGCGCGCCGGGTGAGCTCGGTCTTCGCCGACTGTTCGGCGAGATGGCCGGAGAAGACGAATTGCGTCATGCCGTCGGGTGACAGCGATTCCTCGGGCGAGCGGGTGGCGAGACGGTTGTCGAACAGTGCGATTTCGTGATGGGCAGCGTCAAAAAGCACGATCTTGTCCGCGTGCATGCCGAACGGGATATCGGCGGCCGGCGTGGGACCGCTCAGGGCGAAGCTGGCGGTGCCGTCGGCGGGTGCCAGGCCGGCGCGGTCGAGCATCCAGTTGGCGACCAGCGTTTCGGCAAAGGGCACCGGCGAGGCCGCCTGGGCGGAGGCCCAGATGGCGCCGAAGACCTCGTCATAGTCGGCGCCAAAGCCGCCATTGTCCTCGCTGACCCAGGCCAGCGGCAGGCCGCTTTCGGCCAGCGCATCCCAGAGCGCCTGCGGATATTGGCCGGCTTCGGCCTGGTGCGGTATTTCGCGGCCGCACAGGTCGGTGTAGATTTTCGTGGCCGTCTCGGCGACCATGGCTTCGGTGTTGATCATGTGAAAAGCATGCCTTTGCTAGGACCGTTCGCACTGAGCTTGTCGAAGTGCGGCTGTTGCCGGGAGATGTCCTTCGACAGGCTCAGGACGAACGGAGTATAATTCAGGATTTCTGTCATCAGCGCAGCCCCAGCTGGCGGGCGATGATGCCGCGCATCACCTCGGTCGTGCCACCGCGCAGCGTGTTCGGCGGGGAGCGCAGCACGCCGATATTCATGATCCGGTGCATGTCGGGGCTCCACTGGTCCGCGGGCAGGTCGTTGAGCATCGCGCGGACCTGCTGGGTGAGATCATTTTCCAGCCGGTTGCCAAGATCCTTGACCAGCGCCGCCTCGGTCTCGGGCGACACGCCCTGATCAAGCAGGTTGGCGATCGCCCAGGACATGCCGCGCAGGGTGCGCAGACTGGCGATCAGCTTGCCGAGGCGCGCCTGCGAATCCGAACCCATTTTTTCGCGCAGCAGGCCCAGCGCGGTTTCCAGCGTGATATAGCTGGACAGGAAGCGCTCCGGTCCCGAACGCTCCATCGCCAGTTCGCCGGTCACCTGCGCCCAGCCGCCGCCCTCGTCACCGAGCAGGCAGTCGTCGGGAACGATCACGTCCTCGAAATAGACTTCGTTGAAATGGGCGTCGCCTGACAGGTCGACGATCGGCTTGACGGTGACGCCGGGCAGGCTGAGATCGATCATGATCTGCGACAGGCCGACATGGCGGTTGCGGCCATCGGCCGGCGAGGTGCGCAGCAGCGCGACCATATAATGCGAGATATGGGCACCGGAGGACCAGATTTTCTGGCCGTTGATCTTCCAGCCGTCGCTGACCTTTTCGGCCGTCGTCTTGACATTGGCGAGATCGGAGCCGGCGCCGGGTTCGCTGAGGCCGATGGCGAAATAGCATTCGCCGGCGGCGATGCGGGGCAGGATATCAAGCTTCTGCTCCTCGGTGCCGTGGGCGAGCAGCATCGGGGCGTGCTGGCGGTCGGCGATCCAGTGGGCAGCGACGGGCGCGCCGGCGCGCAGGGTTTCCTCGGTGACGATATAGCGTTCCAACGCCGACTTGTCATGGCCGCCATATTGGCTCGACCAGGTCAGGCCGATCCAGCCGCGCTTGCCCATCTTGCGGGAAAATTCGGGATCGGCCGATGCCATCCAGCATTCCGGTTCGGGCTTGAAATTGCCCGCCTCGCGCTCTTCCTTGAGAAAGGCCTGCAGCTCGCCGCGCAGCTCTTCGAGCGCCGGGTCGGGCTGGATGACGGGGAAGTTAAATCTTTGCATTATTTTGGCCTTTGTTACTATCGCCGTTCGTCCTGAGCCTGTCGAAGGACGCTTGCCAGGATGCTTCGACAAGCTCAGCATGAACGGGTCTGCTCTGCCCTCTGGTCTTCATGGCGTCACGATATCGAATTGCGGATCGACCTCGTCGAGCGCCATGAACATGTGGGCCATCAGCGCGTCGTTGCCGCTGATCACCATCTGCTTGTCGCGGATCAGCTCCATCGGACTGACCTGTCGCATGAGCAGCCGGGTGAACAGCGCCCGGCTGATGGTGATCTGCACGTCCGATCCGTCACCGGTGATGGCATAATCTTCCCTGCGCGGGAACATCACGCTCTTGCCGAGATCGATGCTGACCGCTTCCTTGCGGTCCGGGAACCAGAAGCGGAGGATGCCGCCATCGCCCTGCATCTTCGCCGGATTGAAACGGGTCGCCATGGCGTCGAACAGGTCGACCGCGGGGATGCCGCTGAGCACCCGCGCGTTGGCGCTGCTGATCGAGTCCCTGTTATTATTGCCTTCGCGCAGCTCCCTCGCGCCCACCAGATAGATATTGCGCCAGGTGCCCGCTTCCGCCTGGAAGCCTAGCTGTTCATAGGTGGAGGCCAGCCATTTCCTGGCCGCTTCATTCGCCGGATCGGCGAAGACCAGATGATTGAAGACCGTCGCCGCCCAGCGGTAGTCGCCGGCGTCAAACGCCTTTTCACCCACGGTCAGCGCCTGGGCGGGGCCGCCCATCGCCTCGACATATTTTTTCGCGGCTGCAACCGGCGGCAGCTCGTGATAATGGGCGGGCACCGCGTCCCACCAGCCGAAATAGCGCTGGTAGACCGCCTTGCTGTTGTGGTTGAGCGTGCCGTAATAGTCGCGCACGCCGAAGTCGGTCTGGGCAAAATCGGGTTCGCCGATATTTTCTGCAATCTCGTCCATGGTCGCGCCCTGGTTGGCCTGGCGCATGGTCTGGTCATGGACATAGCGGTAAATGCCGCGCTGATTCTTCAGCGCGGTCTGGACATTGTCCGGTCCCCATGTCGGCCAGTGATGCGAGGCCAGCATGACGTCGGACCTGTCGCCATATTTCGCGAGCATGGTGTCGATCACCTTGCTCCATTTGAGCGTGTCGCGAACCAGCGCGCCGCGCGGCGTCAGCACATTGTGGAAGGTGCGGGTGACGACTTCGGCGGTGTGCAGCGCCTTGAACTGCGGAAGGTAGAAAACCAGCTCTGCCGGTGCTTCGGTCTCGCCGGCATCCATGAAATCGAAGCTGATGCCATCGATGGTCAGGGTCTCGCCGTCTTCGCTGATCGAGCGGGTGGGCGGCACCAGCGCGATGTCGCCGCTCGAGAGCTTCTGGCCGAGGCCGCCGCCGACATGGCCGGTGGTGCCGACCGGCAGGGCGGTGCCGAACTGAAACTGGACGCGCCGGTTCATCGCGGTTCCGGCGATGACGCTCTCGCCGACGGATTCGGCGAGAAAGCCGTGCGGTGCGATCACCTGGATCTTGCCCGACTGGATATCCCCGGGCGAGGCGACCCCGGCGATGCCGCCGAAATGATCGCCATGGCTGTGGGTGAAGATGACCGCGACGACCGGGCGGCCGCCGAGCGTCTGGTTGGCCAGCGCCAGCCCGGCCTTTGCCGGGGCGGGGGTGGTCAGCGGATCGACGATGATCCAGCCTGTCTTGCCGGCGATCAGCGTCATCTGCGCGAGGTCATAGCCGCGTAGCTGATAGATGCCGGGGACGACCTCGAACAGGCCGTGGATGCTGTTGAGCTTTGCCTGCCGCCAGAGCGAGGGGTTGACCGTGTCCGGAGCAGCGCCCTCGACAAAATCGAACTGGCGGGAATCCCAGGCCACGGAACCGTCCTCGTTGAGAATCCGGTCGCCGGGGATTTTTGCGAGAAAGCCGCGCCTGGCATTTTCGAAATCGGTCTGGTCGGCGATCGGCAGATCTGCGGCGACCTTGGCATTGGCTGCCCTGGTCGCTTCGGTGGCGATGCCTTCGCGAGGAGCGGCCTGAACAGGTGTCGCCAATAGCAGGGCCACCATTGAAAGTGCGGTCTTTGTCATGCTCTCTCTCCTTCATGTTCCCCTGCGCAGGTAGGCGTCCATCACCCGAAATTTCCTCGACGCGCCATCAGGAGATGGACTCCCGCCTTCGCGGGAGAACAGTCCCCAGCAATTAGGCTCCCTTGAACACAGGTTTGCGCTTTTCGAGGATCGCGTCAATCGCTTCCCGGTGGTCGTCGAGCTGTTGCAGGACGCCCTGGAACAAAGCTGCCTGATCGAGATTTTCCTTCAGCGTCACGCTCTGCGCCGTGCGTACCAGTTCCTTGGTCTTGCGGATCGCCAGCGGCGGCAGCGCGACGACCATTTCGGCCAGTTCATAGGCGCGCTCGAGCAGCTTGTCATTGGCAACCACTTCCGACACCAGGCCATAATCCAGCGCCTTTTGCGCGTCGATGAATTCGCCGGTGAACAGCATCTGGTTGGCCCGGGCCTGACCGATGATCCGCGGCAGCAGCCAGGCACCGCCGTCGCCGGGGATGATGCCGACGCGCAGGAAGCTTTCGGCGAAGATCGCGTCCTCGCCGGCGATGCGGATATCGCACATCGTGGTCAGGTCATTGCCGGCGCCGATCGCATGGCCGTTGACCGCAGCGATCACCGGCACCGAGATCTGCGAAAAGGCCAGCGGAATCCGCTGGATGCCGGTCTTGTACCAGTTCTCGATGTCCAGCGGCGACATGTTCTGCTCGGCGGTCATCGCCTTGATCTCGTGCAGGTTGCCGCCGGAGGAGAAGCTCTTGCCACTGGCGGCGAGCACGACGCAGCTGACGCCGGCATCGGCATCGGCCCTGTTGATCGCGTTGACCAGCGCCTCGCACAGGTCCTTGGACAGCGCGTTGCGGGTTTCCGGCTTGTTCAGCGTGAGTGTCACGATGCGGTCATTTTTTTCGTAGAGGACGACGTCTGCCATTGAATCTTTCCTTGCCCTGCGTGTTTTGCTTATGCTCCTGTCATTGCAGGGGCCAATGGATTCTGCAAGACTCGCTTGGCTCAACTCGCTAAATGAACGGTGATGATCCGACAGAAAACCCAGACGGCAAGCGCGGCAACCGCAGGCTTCACGCTGGTCGAGCTGATGGTCGTGCTGCTGATCATCGGGCTGATGGCGTCGGTCGTGGTTTTTTCCATGCCGAGCGGCAGCAGCTTGCTGGAGGAAGATGCGCAGCGCTTTGCCGCGCGCACCGCGGCGCTGCGCGACAATGCAATCCTGCAGTCGCGGCCGATGGCGGTGCAGGTCACGCCCTCGGGCTACAGTTTTCTGGAACGGCGCAAGGGCAGCTGGTCGGTGATCGAGGACAAGCCGTTCGTGTCGACCGACTGGTCGAACGGCGTGACCGCGAAGACCGGTGAAAAGCCGATGATGATCAGCTTCGAAAGCACCGGCCTGCCCAGCGACCAGGCCGAGCTGGTGCTGCAGGGTGAGGCGCAAAGCCGCCGCGTGCTGATCGCGCCGATGGGCGACGTGACGCTGGCCGGGGCCGCGCCATGAGGAGACCGGGCCGAGACGGCGAACGCGGGTTTACCCTGATCGAGATGCTGGTCGCCCTGTCGGTGTTCAGCCTCGCCGCGCTGTCGCTGATCCGGCTGCAAGCCTATACCACCCACAATGCCGCCGAGCTGGAACTGCGGGTCGTCGCCCAGTCGGTGGTCCGCAACCGGGCGGTAGAAATATTGACCGATCCGCGCCCGCCGGCGCTTGGGGCGCAGGGCGGCACGGTCGAGAATGGCGGCTGGCAATGGCAGTGGGCACAGGAGGCCAAGCTGACCGAGGACCAGCGTTTCATCCAGGTGGACATCAGCGCGCGGGAGAAGGGCAGCGGCGCGCCGGCGGCGCTGACGATCCTG
The DNA here is from genome assembly GCF_036964565.1 of Parasphingorhabdus sp. Classification (GTDB taxonomy): domain Bacteria; phylum Pseudomonadota; class Alphaproteobacteria; order Sphingomonadales; family Sphingomonadaceae; genus Parasphingorhabdus. The sequence goes on from NZ_JBALTN010000003.1 coordinate 154,187, forward strand.
CGGCCGTCGCAGCTGCTGCTCGACGAGCCGCCGGTCGCGCAGCCCCAAAACTAGCGGGGCGTCAGGAAAAATCTCATGTTTGACCTTTGTTTCGACCGGAACAGGGGCTAGAAGCGCGGGAAACGGACCGACGGAAAGAAACATGAGCAAATTAGAAGACGCCCTCGAAAATCTTGATCTGGACGACCTGCCCGAGGGCGAGGAGTCGATGCTCGAATGGTGGGATTTTGACGATCCGGCCGAGATGGTGGCGGCGGTTGCCGGCGATATCCAGTTCATCATCGAGAGCGCGCTGGACGCCCGCGGTGATGCCCTGTTGGCGCTGCCGGCCGGGGACGACGCAATGCCGGTGCTGGAGGCGCTCGCCGAAAAGCCGATCAAGTGGAAATATGTCACGATCATCCCGACCCACGACCTGCTGGTGCCGCTCGACGATCCGCGCAGCCAGGTCAAGAAGCTGGCCGGCCTGTTCCTGACACGCGGCGCGCGGGTGCTGCCGCTGGCACCGGAGCACGAGGATTATCACATGGCCGGTGCTGCTGCCGATGCCCGGCTGCGCGACACCAAATGGCCGCCCGACCTGGTGCTGCTCGGCATGGGTGCCGACGGCAGCACCGCCGGCATCGTCGAAAGCGCCGACATGGAAGAGGCGCTCGACGGGCCGCCGGAAAAAATCGCGGCCGGCCTGCTGCCGGACGATGGCGACACGCCGCTGGTGACGATCACCAAGGCGGCGATCTGCGAAGCGCGCACCGTGGTGGTGCTGCTGAAGGGCGCAGACAGCCAGACGATGCTGGAAAGCGAGATCGAGCAGGGGGCGACCAGCATGGCGCCGATCGGCCGGATATTTGCCGATCTGGCCGTGCCTGTGGACATCTATGTGGAAAATTGAGGGAGTATAGCAGGCCTCTATCATCGACCGGTGCGACTATCGATTGATTTAACTGTACGATTAAACCATGATTGCGGGAAAGCGAATCGCCACGACAGGCGATCGGTTATCTGGAGAACGCCTGACCATGCATCCGTCCGTCCACGCCAAGGAAAATCCTGACAAGCCAGCCGTGATCATGGCGAGTTCGGGGGATATCATCACCTATGGCGAGCTCGACAGGCGGTCCAACCGGGTCGCCCAACTCTATCGCAGCCGCGGCCTGAAGATCGGCGACACGGTCGCCATCTGCATGGAGAATCACCGGGAATTTTTCCCGGTCATATGGGGATCGCAGCGCTCCGGCCTGTTCCAGGTCGCCATCTCCAACCGCCTGACCGCGGACGAGATGAGCTATATCCTGAAGGATTCCGGTGCGAAGCTGCTGATCAGTTCCGAGAAGATGCTGCCGGTGATCGATCGGTTGCGGACGCTCAACCCCGAGGTCGAGCAGCTGGTGTTTGGCGCCAGTGACGAGCGCGCGATCGAGGCGGTGCTCGAATCGATGCCGGACACGCCGATCGCCGACGAGCGCGCCGGGATCGACATGCTCTATTCCTCGGGCACCACCGGCCAGCCGAAAGGCGTGAAGCTGCCGTTGCCGCTGGAGGATGACATTGCCGCGCCGAACAAGATTGCCGTGCTGGCGCAGGCGATTTTCGGCTTCCACAAGGACTGCGTCTATCTGTCGCCCGCGCCCCTGTATCATGCCGCGCCGCTGCGCTGGAACATGTCGGTGCACGCGCTCGGCGGCACCAGCATCGTCATGGAGAAGTTCGATCCCGAACATGCGCTGCAGCTGATCGAAAAGTATAAATGCGATGTCGGCCAGTGGGTGCCGACGCATTTCGTCCGGATGCTGAAGCTGCCGGAGGAGATCCGCACCAAATATGACGTGTCCTCGATTCGAAGCGCGGTCCACGCCGCGGCGCCGGTGCCGGTGCCGATCAAGGAAGCGATGATCGACTGGTGGGGGCCGGTGCTCAACGAATATTATGCCGGGACCGAGGGCAATGGCTTTGTCTTCTGCAACAGCGAGGGCTGGCTGGCGCACAAGGGCACGGTCGGGCAGCCGATCAATTGCGTCGTCCATATCTGCGACGAGAATGGCGACGAGGTGCCGGTCGGCGAAGAGGGCCAGATCTATTTCGAGAGCGGCTCGATGTTCGAATATCACAATGATCCGGAGAAGACCAAGGCGGCAACCCACGAAAAGGGCTGGACGTCGCTGGGCGATGTCGGGAAGCTGGACGAGGACGGCTTTCTCTATCTGACCGACCGCAAGAGCTTCATGATCATCTCCGGCGGCGTGAACATCTATCCGCAGGAAATCGAGAATCTGCTGGTCACCCATCCCAAGGTCGCGGATGCCGCCGTCATCGGCGCGCCCGACGAGGACATGGGCGAGAAGGTGGTCGCGGTGGTGCAGCCGATGGACATGGCCGAGGCGGGCGAGCCGCTGGCCGGGGAGCTCGAAGCCTATCTGCGCCAGTCGCTGTCCGGCATCAAGGTGCCGCGGCGAATCGATTTTCGCGCCGAACTGCCGCGCCACGCCACCGGCAAGCTCTACAAGCGGCTGCTGCGCGACGAATATTGGCAGAAACAGGAAAGCGAGGCGGTCTGATGGCAACGCAGGCGGAACCCGTATTGACCGGCGCGGACGCGCAGGCGATCATCGATCCGGCCAATTATGTCGACTGGGATGGCTTGCTCGACCGGTTCGACCGGCTGCGCAGCGAGACGCCGGTGGTGCGGGTGGTTAACGACGACATCCATGATCCCTTCTGGCTGGTGACCAGCTACGACGACGTGATGCGGATCAGCAAGGACAACAAGCTGTTTCTCAACAGCCCGCGCAGCGTCACCTTCAGCGACAAGAACAGCGGGGCATTCGTCAAGTCGATCACCGGCGGCGATCCCAATCTGGTGCGGTCGCTGGTCGCGCTCGATGCGCCGACCCATCCGCAATATCGGCGGCTGACGCAGGACTGGTTCATGCCGAAGAATATCCGCCAGATGGAGGAGGAGATCAGCGCGCTGGCCAAGGTCACGGTCGACCGGCTGGTCGATGCCGGCGGCGAGGCGGATTTCGTGCCGCTGGTGTCCGCGCCCTATCCGCTGCACGTGGTGATGCAGATCCTGGGCGTGCCGGAAGCGGACGAGCAGCGCATGCTGTTCCTGACCCAGCAGATGTTCGGCGGCCAGGACGAGGATCTCAACAAGTCCGGCATGGCCAACATGACGCCCGAGCAGATCATGCAGCTGGTGGTCGGCGCGGTCGCCGATTTCGAAGCCTATTTTGCCAAGCTCACCGAGGAAAAACGCGCCAATCCGACCGACGACGTGGCGAGCGTGATCGCCAATGCGAAGGTCGACGGCGCGCATCTCAGCGACCGCGACATGGCGGGCTATTATATCATCCTGGCGGCGGCGGGGCATGACACGACCTCGGCCTCGACCGCCGGGGCGATGATGGCGCTGGCGCGCGACCCCGAGCAGTTCGCCCGGCTGAAGGCCGACCGCGACCTGCTGCCCGGCATTGTCGAGGAGGCAATCCGCTGGACGACGCCGGTGCAGCATTTCATGCGCACGGCGGCCGAGGATACCGAGCTGGGCGGTCAGAGGATCGCCAAGGATGACTGGCTGATGATCAGCTATATCGCTGCCAATCATGATCCGGCGGTCTTTGCCGACCCGCGCAAGTTTGACGCCAGCCGCTCGCCCAACCGGCATATCGCCTTTGGCGCCGGCGCACACCAGTGCCTGGGCCTGCACATGGCGCGGATGGAAATGAAAATCCTGTTCAACGAACTGCTGGACCGGATCGAGACGCTGGAGCTGGCGGGCGCGCCGGTTCGCGCCAAGTCGACCTTTGTCGGCGGGTTGAAGACCCTGCCGATCCGATACACTCTATCAAAATGACTGGCGCCGGCAGTCTTGCAATAAGGTATATGAGAATCAAATAGAATGAACGGCAGATCCCAAAGGAGAGCAATATGGTTACCCAGTACAAGAATCTGATCAATGGCGAGATGGTGGGCACGGCAAAGACGCTGGATGTCGTGAATCCTGCAAATGAAGAAGTGATCGGACAGGTTCCGGCCTGCGGCGAGGAGGAACTGAACCAGGCCGTTGCCGCTGCCCGCGCCGCGTTCAAGAGCTGGTCGAAGACACCGATCGACGAACGGCGCAAGGTGGTCCAGGCGATCGCCGGCGTGATCAACGAGAATAACGACGAGCTGTTCCGCCTGCTGACCGCCGAACAGGGCAAGCCGCATGCGCAGGCGCAGGGCGAAATCGCCGGCGCCGCCTATATGGCGGGATCGCAGGCGACGCTCGAATTGGAAGACGAAATCAACGAGGACACCGAGCAGCGCCTCAGCCGCACCCGCCGCGTTCCGGTCGGTGTTGTCGGCGGTATCGTGCCATGGAATTTCCCGGTGATGATGGCGGTGCAGAAAATCGCTCCCGCGCTGCTGTCGGGCTGCACGATCGTGCTCAAGCCGTCGCCGTTCACGCCGCTGACCACCTTGCGTCTGGCCGAGCTGATCAAGGATGTCGCCCCTCCCGGCGTCGTCAACATCATCACCGGCGAGGACAGCCTGGGTCCGCTGATTACCGCCCATCCCGATATCGACAAGATCACCTTCACCGGCTCGACCGCGACCGGCAAGAAGATCATGGAAGGCGCGTCCAAGGATCTCAAGCGGATCACGCTGGAACTGGGCGGCAACGACGCCTCGATCGTGCTGCCCGACGCCAATGTCGAGAAGGTCGCCGAGCAATTGTTCTGGTCGAGCTTCACCAATGCCGGGCAGATCTGCGTTGCCGCAAAGCGCATCTATATCCACGAGGATATCTATGACGAGCTCAGCGCCGCGATTGCCGCCTATGCGAAGAATGTGAAGGTCGGCGACGGCTCGCAACAGGGCACGGCGGTCGGACCGATCCAGAACAAGAAGCAATATGAGCGGGTGCTGGAGCTGATCAAGGATGCCAAGGACAATGGCTACAAGTTCCTGGTCGGCGGCGACGCGCAGGACGAGAGCATCCCGGGCTATTACGTGCCGATCACGATCCTCGACAATCCGCCGGAAGATGCGCGGATCGTCGCCGAGGAGCAATTCGGCCCGGTCATGCCGCTGATGAAATTTGCCACCACCGACGAAGCGATCAGCCGCGCCAACGCCAGCGAATATGGCCTGGCCGGTGCGGTCTGGACTGCGGATGCCGACGAAGGCGTCCGGGTGGCCGAGCAGCTCGAAACCGGGACCGTCTGGGTCAACGAATTCCTCCACCTGTCGCCTTTCGCACCCTTTGGCGGACACAAGCAGTCCGGCTTTGGCGCCGAATATGGCAAGGAAGGCCTGCTCGAATTCACCTATCCGCAGGTGATCACTGTCAAGAAAGACAATGTGCCTGCCTGATGCCGGCATGCCATGACGCGAATGGGCCGGTTATCACTATTGTGATGGCCGGCTTTTTCGTTTGACGCTCGCGCCGGTGCAGTTTAACCGGTCAGTTAAATTTTCGACTCTCAACCAATCAAAGGAATATCATTATGGCAGAAGCCTATATTGTTGATGCGGTCCGTACCGCCGGTGGCCGTCGCGGCGGGCGCTTGGCCGGCATCCATCCGGTGGATCTCGGAGCGGCGACGCTCGACGCCATCGCCGATCGCAACGACTTCGACGCCAGCGCGATCGAAGACGTGATCACCGGCTGCGTCATGCAGGGCGGCGAACAGAGCGGCGATGTCGGCCGCAATGCGGTTCTGGCTTCGAAACTGCCCGACAGCATCCCGTCGGTGTCGATCGACCGGCAGTGCGGTTCGTCGCAGCAGGCGATCCAGTTTGCGGCGCAGGGCGTGATGTCCGGCACCCAGGACATGGTGCTGGCGCACGGTATCGAGAGCATGACCCGCGTGCCCATGGGTTCGACCTTCAAATTGTTCAAGGACGCCGGTCTCGGCACCAACATGTCGGAACGGCTACAGGCCGCCTATCCCGGCATCCAGTTCAGCCAGTTCATGGGCGCCGAGATGCTGGTCAAGAAGCACGGCTTCACCCGTCAGGATCTGGACGAATTTGCGCTGGAAAGCCACCAGAAGGCGATTCGCGCCGTCGAATCGGGCGCCTTTGACAATGAAATCGTTCCGGTGGAAATCGAGACGGCCGAAGGCAAGGAACAGCACAAGGTCGACGAAGGCATCCGCTTTGACGCAACGATGGAAAGCATCGGCGCGGTCAAGCTGCTGCAGGAAGGCGGCGCGATTACCGCTGCCAACGCCAGCCAGATCTGCGACGGCTCCAGTGCGGTGCTGATCTGCTCCGAACAGGCGCTGAAAGATCATGGCCTGACCCCGCGCGCACGGATCGTCAACCTGACGGTTACCGCAGGCGATCCGGTGATCATGCTGGAAGAACCCCTGTTCGCGACAGACCGCGCGCTGCAGCGTGCCGGCATGAAAATCGGTGATATCGATCTCTATGAAGTGAACGAGGCCTTTGCCCCGGTTCCGCTTGCCTGGCTGAAGCATGTCGGTGCGGACCGCGACAAGATCAACGTCAACGGCGGCGCCATTGCTCTGGGTCACCCGCTCGGTGCTTCGGGTACCAAGCTGATGGCAACCCTGCTCAACGCCATGGAAGCGCGCGGCTCGAAATATGGCCTGCAGACGATGTGCGAAGGCGGCGGCCAGGCCAATGTCACGATCATCGAGCGGCTGGGCTAATGTAAATAACCGTCATCCTGAACTTGTTTCAGGATGACGAATGACAGAAGAAAGAGAAAATCATGGAACTCAACAGCAATATCTCGGCCGTGATCACCGGCGGTGCCTCCGGTCTCGGCGCGGCAACCGCCCGCCGGCTGGCCGCCAAGGGCGTGAAGGTCGCCCTGTTCGACCTCAACGAGGAAAAGGGCGAAGCGCTCGCGGCCGAACTGGGCGGCGTGTTTTGCAACGTCAACGTGACCAGCGACGAAAGCGTCGATGCAGGCTTTGAAAAGGCTCGCGCAGCCAATGGCCAGGAGCGTATCCTGGTCAACTGTGCCGGCATCGGCAACGCCATGAAAACCGCTAGCCGCGCCAAGGAAGACGGTTCGATCCGCCATTTCCCGCTCGACAAGTTCGACTTCGTGATTCAGGTCAACCTGGTTGGCACGTTCCGCTGCATCGCCAAATCGGCGGCCGGCATGCTGACGCTTGATCCGCTTGAGGACGGCGATCGCGGCGCGATGGTCAACACCGCATCGGTTGCTGCCGAAGACGGGCAGATCGGCCAGGCGGCCTATTCGGCGTCCAAGGGCGGCGTCGTCGGCATGACCCTGCCGATCGCGCGCGACCTGTCCCGCGAGGGCATTCGCGTCAACACCATCCTGCCCGGCATTTTCGACACGCCGCTGCTCGCCGGTGCGCCGCAGAATGTGCGCGACGCGCTCGGCGCGATGGTGCCGCATCCGCCTCGCCTCGGCCAGCCGGACGAATATGCGGCGCTCGCCCTGTGCATGATCGAAACGCAATATTTCAACGGCGAGGATGTCCGGCTCGACGGCGGCATCAGGATGGCCCCGCGCTAAAAACTACCCTCTCCCATAGGGAGAGGCAACAAGACTTCCCCGGATGCAATCCGGGGTTAGTCGCAGTCGGTGAGGGGTTTTGGTCTTTCGTAGTTCACTACCCCTCACCGAGTTCCACTAGCCAGCAAGCTGGCAAGTTTCACTTGCCTCTCCCTTTGGGAGAGGATGGCAAAAAGGAACTCCCCGTGAATTATACCCAGATCCTTTATGACGTCGCCGACCAGATCGCGACGATCACGATCAACCGCCCGGAAAAGATGAACGCCTTTACCGGGACGATGATCAAGGAGATGACCGACGCCTTTGACCGCATCGATGCCGATGACGATGTTCGGGCCGTGGTCGTGACCGGAGCGGGCGACCGCGCCTTTTGTGCGGGTGCGGACCTGACCCCGGACGACGGCAGGAAGCCGTTTGCCAGCGAAGACCCGGTCGAGGATTATTCCGATCCCCGGGTCCGCGACGGTGGCGGGCTGCTGATTCTGCGCATCTACCAGTGCCTGAAGCCGGTGATCGGCGCGGTCAACGGCGTCGCCGTCGGTGTCGGCGCGACGATGCTGCTGCCGATGGACATGCGGCTGGCCAGCGAGACCGCACGCTTCGGTTTCGTCTTTGCCCGGCGCGGCATCGCACCGGACGGCGCGGCCAGCTGGTTCCTGCCCAATCTGGTCGGCCGGGCGCAGGCACTCGAATGGTGCCTGACCGGACGCGTGTTCGATGCCGAAGAAGCGCTGAAGGGCGGGCTGGTCCGCTCGCTGCACAAGCCGGAAGAGCTGCTGCCCGCCGCCTATGCGCTGGCGCGCGAGATTGCCGACAACACCGCGCCGGTATCGGTCGCGGTCACCCGGCAGATGCTGTGGCAATTGCCTGCTGCCGATCACCCGATGGAAGCGCACAAGGTCGACAGCCGGATCATCTACAATCGCGCGAAATCCGCGGATGCCAAGGAAGGCATTGCGAGCTTCCTGGAGAAGCGCCCGCCCAACTATCCGGACAAAGTATCCAGCGACTTGCCAGACAGCTTCCCATGGTGGAAAGAACCTGTCTATAAGTGACAAAATTGTGACGCGGTTCACATTGGGGGAAGACAAATGGGCGTCGACAAACTGGTGACTAAAGAGACGGAAGCGGGCGCGCGGGACAAGCTGATCGAAACCGCCAGCCAGATCATGCGCGAGGGTGATACGATCGATATTTCGTTCAGCGAACTGTCAGTCCGTTCCGGTCTGAACAGCGCGCTGGTGAAATATTATTTTGGCAACAAGGACGGGCTGCTCGAGGCGATCCTGGAGCGGGACATGGACAATATCCTGGTCCAGGTCGGCCTGCTGATCAAGAAGGACTGGCCGCCGGAGGACAAGCTGCGCCATCATATCGGCGCGGTGATCGATATCTATTACGAATTTCCCTATCTCAACCGGCTGACGATGCGGCTGATCCGCGACCTGCCGCCGGAAGGCGCGCGCAAGATTGCCGACAAATATCTCAAGCCGCTGTCCGGCGCGTACAAGATATTCGTCGGCGAAGGGATCAAGTCCGGGGTGTTCAGAGAAGTCGATCCCGACCTGTTCTATTCCGCCGTCACCGGCGCGGCCGACCGTTTCTTCACCGGCAAGCTGGTCTGGAAATATTGCTATGGCCGCGACGATTTCGACGAGCGGATGCGCGACGCCTATCGCGAGCAGACGGTCGACCTGATCATGGCCGGGATATTGAAGTAGCGGTCGCTACTCCGACGCTTCGCCTTCCGGTTCCAGCTTGTCCTGCGTGCGCAGCTCGAAATCGCTGGCGTCGTGGCGTTCGCGCAGCTGGCCTTCGAGGTCGCCCCAGGCGCGATTGACCATCTTGCCACGCTGCACCGCCGGGCGCTCGCCGATCATGTCGGTCCAGCGGTTCATATGCTTGTAGGACGCGCCGTCTAGAAATTCGGCGGCCTCATAGACGAGATTCTGGACCAGCGCGCCATACCAGGGCCAGATCGCGATGTCGGCGATGCTATATTCGTCGCCGGCCATATATTCATTGTCGGCAAGATGGCGGTCGAGCACGTCGAGCTGGCGCTTGACCTCCATGGCGAAGCGGTCGATGCAATATTCGATCTTGACCGGCGCATAGGCGTAGAAATGGCCGAAACCGCCGCCGAGATAGGGGGCGCTGCCCATCTGCCAGAACAGCCAGTTCAGCGCCTCGGTGCGCTTGTTGTGGTCGGCCGGCAGGAATTCGCCGAATTTCTCGGCAAGATAGAGCAGGATCGAGCCGGATTCGAACAATCGGGTTGGCGTGTCGGTGCTGTGGTCCATCAGCGCCGGGATCTTGCTGTTCGGGTTGATGTCGACAAAGCCGCTGCCGAACTGGTCGCCGTCGCTGATCTTGATCAGATAGGCGTCATATTCCGCGCCCTTGTGACCGAGTGCGAGCAGCTCCTCGAGCATCACCGTGACCTTGACGCCATTGGGCGTTGCCATCGAATAGAGCTGCAGCGGATGCTTGCCGACCGGCAGTTCGACATCCTTGGTCGGGCCGGCAATCGGGCGGTTGATATTGGCAAAGCGGCCGCCGTTTTCCTTGTCCCATTTCCAGACTTTTGGCGGGGTGTAGTCGGGCAGATCGGTGGTCATGGGAGGGTTCCTTCATTCGGTTCGGACATCTGGTAACATTTGCAATCCAAACGATCACGCAAGTTTTTCTGCGTCCGCTGCAAGCGGATTTATGAGTCCGGCCTAGGTTCGGGGCGGCAGGCCGTGGACCATGGTCAGGAAGTTCAGCGTCGTCCCGGCGCGGCGGTGTTCGGACAGCGCCTGATAGTCGGGATCATGATACCATGCGGTGGCGGCGGCCTCGCTCGGAAATTTGAACAGGACCACGCGGCCTTCGGGCGGCGTCCCGCCCTCGAAGGTCACGCTGTTGTCGTCAAAGGTGATGAACTCCCCGCCATGCTTTTTCAGGATCGGGAAGAAGCCCTTTTCATATTCGCGATATTTCGCCGCGTCCTGCACGGTGAAATTGGCGACGACATGGACGGGAAGAATGGACATCGGTCTGGCTCCTAGTTCATTTCCGCGAAGGTCTTGTCCTTGTCGACGCGGACATCCTGCGGCAGGCCGAGGACGCGCTCGGCGATGATATTCTTGAGGATTTCATCGGTGCCGCCGGCGATCCGCAATCCCGGGGCCCACAGGAAGCTTTCCTGGAAGATCGCATCGGAGGGCACCTCGTCCTTGTCGACGATCAGGCCGAAATGGTCCTGCATCTCGATCGCGCTGTTGCAGATGTCCTGCAGATGGTTGGCGTTGATGATCTTGCCGATCGAATTTTCCGGTCCCGGGGTCTCGCCGCGGGACAGGGCGGTCTGGGTGCGGAACTTGGTCAGCTTGTAGCCCTGTGCGGCGACATACCAGTCGGCGAGCTTGTCGCGGAACGCCTGGTTGGACAGGGTGCCGGCGGAGCGGGCATAGTCCATGATTTCCTTCCAGTCGGGGCCTGGCGATCCGCCGACGGCCAGCCGCTCGTTCATCAGCGTGACCAGCGCCACCTTCCAGCCCATGCCGGGCTCGCCCAGCCGGTCGGCATCCGGGATGCGGACATCGGTGAAATAGACTTCGTTGAACTCGCTGCCGCCCGACGCCTGGTGGATCGGACGCACGTCGACGCCCGGCTGCTTCATGTCGACGATGAACATGGTCAGGCCCTTGTGCTTGGGCACATTGGGATCGGTGCGGACGAGCAATATGCCATAGTCGGAATAATGGGCGCCGGAGGTCCAGACCTTCTGGCCGTTGATGACCCATTCGTCGCCGTCCTTGACCGCCTTGGTCTTGAGGCCGGCGACATCGGATCCCGCTGCCGGTTCGGAGAACAGCTGGCACCAGACTTCCTCGCCCTTCAGCGCCTTCTGTACGTAACGCTGCTTGTGCGCGTCGGAACCGAAGGCGATCACGGTCGGGATGCACATGCCGAGGCCGATGGCGAAGGGGCCGGTGGGTGCGTCGAACTTGGCCTCTTCCTGGCCCCAGATGACCTGCTGCATCACCGTGCCGCCGCGGCCGCCCATTTCCTTGGGCCAGGTGATCTGGGCGAAGCTGCCTTCGGCCTTGGTTTTCTGCCAGGCCTTGGCGCGGGCGAGGAAATCCTCGCGGCCACCGGAGCGCAGCGCGCCCGGGGTCTTCGGCTTCAGATGCTGCGAGAGAAAGGCGTGCGCCTCGGCGCGGAATGCTGCTTCTTCGGGGGTGTCGTTGAAATCCATAGTCTATTCCTTCACTCTTTGGACCCATGCCCGAACTTTCGTTCGTGCTGAGCTTGTCGAAGTACGAGTGCGCGCGTTCGGCTGTCCTTCGACAGGCTCAGGACGAACGGCACCCAGGGCTCCAGATTCAATCATTTTTCGCTTCGAGCGCGCTGACCAGCTTCTCTTTCCACACCGCCGGGCTGCCGGCCTGGACGGCGAGCAGCTTGGCGCGGCGGTAGAAAAGGTGGCAGTCGACCTCCCAGGTGAAGCCCATGCCGCCATGGGTCTGGATATTCTCCTTGGAGGCGAACCAGAAGGCTTCCGAGGCGGCGACGCGCGCCGCGGCGGCCGCTTCCGGCAGTTCCGCCGCGTTGCTCGACAGCGCCCAGGCGCCATAATAGGCGTTGGAACGGGCAACCTCGTTCTTCACATACATGTCGGCGAGCTTGTGCTTGATCGCCTGATAGCCGCCAATCGCCCGGCCGAAGGCCTGGCGCTCCTTGGCATAGGCGGTCGCCATCTCGAGACAGCGCGAGGCGCCGCCCAATTGCTCGAATGCGAGCAACACCGCGGCGCGGTCGTTGATCTGGTCGAGCAGCGGCATGCCGTTGCCGGCGTCGCCGAGCAGGTCTGCCGAGGCACCGTCAAAGCTGATCGCCGCATGGCTGCGGGTCGGCTCGAGCGTCTTCACCGGCTTGCGCGATACGCCGCTCTGGTCGAGAGCGACGATGACGAGGCTGGCACCGCTGCCGTCCTTCGCCAGGACGATCGCGTGGGTCGCGATATCGCCGTCGGTCACCGGGATCTTCCTGCCGGACAGCATTCCGTCCTTCAGCCGCGTGGCGATCGTGCCGGCGCTGATTTCGCCCGGCCCTTCGCTGACCGCGATGCAGCCGATTACGCTGCCGTCGGCAATCCTTGGCAGCAGCGCCTGTTTCTGGTCCTCACTGCCCGCCAGCTTCAGCGCTTCGGCAAAGAAATAGGCGGAGGAGCCGAACGGGACCGGCGCCAGCGTCCGGCCGAGTTCCTCGGCGATCACGCACAGCTCAAGCATGCCGAGCCCCAGTCCGCCATATTCTTCCGGAATGGCGGCGCCGAGCCAGCCCATGTCGATGATCTTCTTCCAGACGCCTTCATTGTGGCTCTTGCTGTCATCGTCCAGCACTTCGCGGACATGGGCCATCGTGCATTGCGCTTCCAGAAACTTGCGCGCTTCGTCGCGGAGAAATTTCTGGTCGTCAGAGAAGTCAAAATTCATCGAGCGGCTCCTGTCCTGTTATCGTTTATGCGTCGTTGGCCGGCATGCCAATAGCGCCCCGTATCTCGTCATTGTCCGCACCCAGCGTTGGCGGATCGGCATAGATGTTCGCCGGGCTTGCGGAATAGTGGACCGGGTGCTTGATCGTGCGATATTTCCCCATCTTCTCGCCCTCGCGTTCCTGCCAGAAGCCGACCTGCTGCAAATGCGGGTCGGTCAGAACATCGGCGATCTTGTTGTAGCGCATCGCCGGGATATTGTGCTCGTCGAGCAGCGGCAGCCATTCATCGGTGGTCTTGGTCGAGGCGATTTCCTCGATCAGTGCATAGAGTTCGGTAATATTCTTGGTGCGCTCCGAATAGGTGGCGAAGCGCGGTTCCTGGAACACGCCCGGCTTGCCGCCGAGCTCGAAGAATTTCTCCCACTGCGCATCGCTGTAGGGGACCAGGCCGATATAGCCGTCCTTGGTCGGATAGGGCTTGCGGTTTTCGTTGATCGAGCGGGTGTAGGCGAGCCGCCCGTTGCCGGGGATGAAGGTTTCGCCCCAGAGATTTTCCACCATGTTGAACCAGGTGAAGGCTTCGAACATCGGCACCTGGACAAACTGCCCCTCGCCGGTCTTTTCCTTGTGGTACATCGCCGCCAGCGTCGCGTTGACCGCAAACAGCCCGATCGTCTTGTCGGCGACCAGCGAGGGCATGTAGAGCGGCCGGCCGCTGTCGCCGCGCATCTCGAACAGGGAGGCAAAGCCGGAGGCGCACTGGATCAGGTCGTCATAGGCCTGGCGCTTTTCATATTCGCCGCCCTGGCCGAAGCCGGCGCAGTGGACATAGACGATGCCGGGATTGACTGCCCTGACGCTTTCATAGTCGAGGCCGAGCCGGGCCATGCCGGCCAGCCGGACATTGTGGAAGAACACGTCGGCATGTTTGAGCAATTCCAGGATGACCGCCTTGTCGTCCTCGTCCTTGCCGTTCAGCGTGATCGATTTCTTGTTGCGGTTGAGCGAGGCGAAGATCGGGCCGAGGTCGCCGGTCGGGCTGTCGCCGGCGTGGCGCATCATGTCGCCGGCAAACTTGCCCTCGCCATTTTCGATCTTGATCACGTCGGCGCCCATGTCGGCGAAATTGAGGGTGGCAAAGGGTCCCAGCACCACGGTCGACATATCGACGATCTTCAATCCCTTCAGTGGACCCGTCGGTTCCGTTTCCCAGTTCAGCTTTGGCCATCCGCTCATTCAAAAGTCCTCAAATTATTAGGTGCATAGATCTAGCCGTCTGTTATCAGTTTTAATCGATTGATGAACTGTTTATTTTGAGGGAATTAACAATGGCTTTGGCAGATCCCATGGCGCCGGTGCTGGTCGGTGTCGGCGAAGCGAGCGGGCAAAAACTGAAAGAATCGCAGGGACTTGAATGGCCTTCGACGGTGGATCTGGCATCGGCTGCGATTCGCCAGGCGCTGGCGGACAGCGGTGCGGCGGACAAGCTCGCGGCGTCGATCGACTGCCTGCTGTCGATCCGGCTGTTCCACGACAGCGGCCTGCCGCACGATTTCGGATCGCCGGAAAATCATCCCGAAGCGGTGGCAACGGCGGCGGGTCTCGAACCCGCGACCCTGCTCTATGGCGATGTCGGTGGCCAGAGCCCGCAGAAGCATCTCAACAAGCTCGCCTGCCAGGTCCATGCCGGCGAGTACAAGGCAGTGATCCTGTCCAGCGCGGAAAATGTCGGGACCGTCAAGCGCGCCCGCCGCAGCGGCCACGAGCTGGACTGGAACCAGCCGGCGACCCGCGCAATGACCGACCTCAGGACCGACGGCGACAAGATGCTGACCGCCTATGAATGGCGGCAGGGGATCATCAATATGCCGATTGCCTATGGCATCGTGGAGAACGCCCGGCGGGCGCGGCTGGGGATGAACCGGGTCAGCTATGCCAAGGATATGGCGGAGCTATGGGAAGCCTTTGCCGGCGTGTCGCTGACCCGCGAGCATGCGCAATTTGCGCGGCAATGGACGGCGGAGGAACTGCTGTCGGACGATCATGGCAATTACCGGCTCAACGATCCCTATCGCCGCTGGATGGTGGCGCAGGATGCGGTCGAACTGGGCGCGGCGGTGATCCTGACAACGGCTGGCCATGCTGCCGAACTGGGTGTCTCCCCGGACAAGATGATCTATCTGCACAGCGGTGCCGACGCCAGCGTGCCGCTGATGAGCCAGCAGGACGATCTGTCGATCTCGCCGGCGATGCAGGTGGCCTTTCCCAAGGCGCTGGAGCTGGCGGAACTGGAGGCGGCGGATCTCGGGCCGATCGATATCTACAGCTGTTTCCCGGTCGCGGTATCGCTGGCGATGGACGCGCTGGGGTCGCCCGACCGGCCGCTGTCCTCCTACACGCTGACCGGCGGGCTGAGTTTCTTCGGCGGGCCGGGCAACAGCTACAGCGCGCACGGCATTGCTGCGCTGGTCCAGGCGCTGCGCAAGGATGGCAGCAAGCCGGGGATGATCTCGGCCAATGGCGGGGTGATCAACAAGGAATCGGTGGGCATCTATGCCGCGCAGCCGGTTGCCGGTGGCTGGTCGCCCGACCGGATTGCCGAACCGGTCCGCATCGGCAAGCCGGATCATGTGAAGGAAGAGCATTATTTCAACGGCAAGGCGGTGATCAAAAGCTATGCGATGCCTTATGGCAAGGCCAGCCGCGGCGCGGCGTCCCTGTGGCTGGAGGACGAGCAGGGCCTGCCGGCGATCGGCGTATTGCCCGACGCGCCGGAGGATACCGACCTGATCGGCCTTGCGGTCAACGTGACAGCGGCTGACGACCGCAATATGGCGAAGCTCAGCGGATAGTCTGCATGTCCAGCAGCTCGACGGTCGGCGTCAGATAGCCGGCGCAGCAGGGCTCTTCCCGCGCGAGATCGGTGGACAGATATTTGCTGTTGCTGTCGGCGAAGATGGTGGCGACCGCCTTGCGGGTGCCGTCCGCTGCCATCGGCTGGCGCAGGGCGAGGCGGATGGCGGCGACCAGATTGATGCCGCTGGAAATGCCGACACCCATGCCGAATTCGCGGCCGAGTTTCTGCGCCATCAGGATCGCGTCGCCGTCGTGGACGCCGATCACGCCGTCCAGCTCGGACAGGTTGAGGATCGCCGGGATGAATTCGTCCGAGAGACCCTGCACCCGGTGCTGGCCGCATTTGTGGCCAACCGAAAGGGTGGGGGATTCGACCGGCTCGACCGGATGGACGGCGATGGAGGCGTCGCGGCCCTTGAGATAGCGGCCCATGCCCATCACCGTGCCGCCGGTGCCGACGCCAGCGACGAAGCCACCGAGCGTGCCGCCGTCCGACGCCACCTGTTGCCACAATTCCGGCCCGGTGCCTTCGGCATGTTCGTCGGCATTGACCGGGTTGGAGAATTGGCGGGGCAGATAGGCGCCCTGTGCGCCGAGTTCCTCGGCAGCGGCGAGGCAGCCGAGAAAGCCGCCTTCTTCTCTGGAAACCAGGCGCACGTCAGCGCCATAGATCGCCAGCATTGCGCGCCGTTCGGCGCTGACCCAGTCTGGCATGAAGATGGTGACGGGGTGGCCAAGGGCGCAGCCGATGGCGGCGAAGGATATGCCGCTGTTGCCGCTGGTGGCCTCGACAATGGTCTGGCCGGGCTGCAGATCGCCGCGCCGCATCGCGTCCTGCAGGATCGCCAGCGCCATCCGGTCCTTGATGCTGCCGGACAGGTTGAACATTTCGGCCTTGGCGTAGACGGTGAGATCCTGCCCCTCGCAGCGGGCGATGATCCGGATAAGGGGCGTGTTGCCGATCAGGGCCGACAGCGAATGCAGCTTGTCCTGGCGCGCGCGTCCGACAAAATCCAGCATGATATTTTCCCCTGTGATCATAGGCATTGCTTATGATGAAGGCGGGACGGGAAATCCTTGTCAAAATTTGGTTCTATTCCGAAAAATATATGATAATATTCTATTTATGACCCAAGATATAAAAAATATTGATGATAATGACCGGAATATCCTGAAAGCCTTGCAGCGCGATGCCAGTCTGTCGCTGGAAAATCTGGCGGCGCAGCTCAGCCTGTCGACCAATGCCTGCTGGCGGCGGATCAAGCGGATGGAGGCGGACGGGATCATCGCGCGGCGGGTGGCAATCGTCGAGCCGGAGGCGGTGGGCTTTGGCATGACCGTGTTTGTTGCGGTGCGGACCAATGATCACAGCGACAAATGGCTGGAGAAATTTGCAAAGGCCGCCTCGGCGGTCGAGGAAGTGGTCGAGCTCTACCGGATGGCGGGCGAGGTCGACTATCTGCTCAAACTGCTCGTCCGCGATGTCGCCGACTATGACCGGGTGTACAAGAAACTGATCAAGGCGGTGCCGCTGTCCGATGTGTCGGCGAGTTTTGCGATGGAGCGGATCAAATATGAGACGGCGGTGCCGGTTTGAGGGGGTGCTGGGGCATGTCCGGGGAGTGTCCGCCTTGGACGCATAGTCAAAGCGGAAACCAAGGAATCAGAAACTGTTGGTCGACTTCTGCCCCGAAGTAATCGCTCGGCGAGTCAGAATATTCGGCTGTCTTGCAACCATATTGCGTCCACGAATGCGAATAATTGTTCCGCTATTGGTGTTCCGATTATATCTTCGCGTCTCAAAGCGGATTGGAACAATTCGCTACCGGCAATCTGCCGCTCGCTTGCATCGATCACCATGAAAGCGGGTGGGCTGTCGACTGGTTCTCGATAAAGCAGTGACGCAGCGAAGCGGTCTTGAGGCCCAGTTCCATCACCCCATGAACCGACGATCAAATCAAAATTGGCTCCCTCGGTGTCGAGGTGTCCGATGGTCCAGTGCAACCAATATGCCGCCACCGTTCGTTCGCCACTATGTACGAGACCCCACACCTTACGGCTTGCGTTGCCGCAGCAATCACAAACGCCGCTGCTTTCATCTAATTGTTCAACGGTCAGTTCAGAGAGCATCGATAATGCATATCTGATGGTCGGCAGCTTTCCAAACAATTGTCACCGTTGCAAACGGCAAAGCCTGAGCTCGACTCTCGGAATGAAGCCGACACCAAATCACCTAAAACCAACCCCATCAAACCGCCACAACCTCCTGCCGGATCGCGCCAAAGATCGAATGGCCATCCGCATCCAGCATCTGGATCTTTACCGTATCGCCCGCACTCATGAAGGGCGTCTTCGCCTCGCCGTCGTTGATCGTCTCGATCATCCGGATCTCGGCGATGCAGCTATAGCCGAGGCCGCCTTCGCTGACCGGCTTGCCGGGGTCGCCATCCGGGCCCTGGTTGGAGACGGTGCCGGAGCCGATGATCGTGCCGGCGCACAAGGGGCGGGTCTTGGCGGCATGGGCGACCAGGTCGGCGAGGCTGAAGGTGGCGTCCTTGCCGGCGTTGGCGCGGCCGAACGGCTCGCGGTTATAGTCGACCTGCAGCGGCAGGTGGATGACCGAACCCTGCCAGGCGTCGCCCAGCTCGTCGGGGGTGACGCAGACCGGGGAGAAGGCGGAGGGCGGCTTGGACTGGAAGAAGCCGAAGCCCTTGGCCAGCTCGCCGGGGATCAGGCCGCGCAGGGACACGTCGTTGCACAGCATGATGAGCTTGATATGGTCGGCGGCCTCTTCGCTGCTGACGCCCGGCGGCACATCATCGGTGATCACCGCGATTTCGCCTTCCATGTCGCAGCCCCATTTGGGATCGCCGAGCGGGATATCATCGCGCGGGCCGAGAAAGGCATCGCTGCCGCCCTGGTACATCAGCGGGTCGGAATAGAAACTCTCCGGCACTTCGGCGCCGCGCGCCTTGCGGACCAGTTCGACATGATTGATATAGGCGCTGCCGTCGGCCCATTGATAGGCGCGGGGCAGGGGGGATTCGGCGAGACGCTCGTGGAAGCGTTCGCAGGGCACGGTCTCATGCTCGACATCGCGGTAGAGCGCTTCCAGCTTCGGCGCGCATTGTTCCCAGTCGTCGAGCGCTGCCTGCAGGGTCGGCGCGATATTGCTGGCTTCGCAGCAGCGGGTCAGGTCCTTCGAGACCACGACCAGGCGGCCGTCGCGGGTGTCGTTCTTCAGGGTGGCGAGTTTCATATGCGTTCCTTCATCCTGCTCCGTTCCCCCGCGAAGGCGGGGGCCCATCTCCGGCCAGTGCCTCTTGTCGAGGCTTCAGGAGATGGACTCCTGCCTACGCAGGAGCACGGCATTGTTCAATGTGAAAACCTAATGTTCGTCGCGCGCCTTGGCGTGCAACCAGGCGGCATGTTGCGGCGCCTTCTTGGTGCGGCTCCATTCCTCGAGCATGGCGGGCGCGACGCGGCGCAGCTCGGTCATCTCTTCCTCGGTGCCGATGTCGCAGGCCAGTTCCAGCCGGTGGCCGTTGGGGTCGAAGAAATAGATCGACTTGAAAATCCCGTGATGGGTCGGGCCGAGCACCTCGAGTCCCTCGGCTTCGGCATTGGCCTTGGCCGCCATCAGGTCGTCGAGCGTGTCCACCTTGAAGGCGATATGCTGGACCCAGGCCGGGGTGTTCTGGTCGCGGTCCATCTGCTTCTGCTCGGGCAGCTCGAAAAAGGCGAGGATATTGCCGCCGCCGGCGTCGAGAAAGATATGCATATAGGGGTC
The DNA here is from genome assembly GCF_036964565.1 of Parasphingorhabdus sp. Classification (GTDB taxonomy): domain Bacteria; phylum Pseudomonadota; class Alphaproteobacteria; order Sphingomonadales; family Sphingomonadaceae; genus Parasphingorhabdus. Next base: position 173,827 of record NZ_JBALTN010000003.1, read on the forward strand.
ATATTCGCCGGTCGAAGGCACTTCATTCTCGGCAAAGGCGAGCTGGAATTCCATGCCCATCACCTTCTGGTAGAATTCGACTGTCTCCTTCGCGTCCTTGCAGCGATAGGCGACATGGTGGATGCCGTTGATCCTTGGTGCAGTCATCAGGCAGGCTCCTTTACGTTGAGTACCCCGCGCGCAACCTGGTCGCGTTCGATGCTTTCGAACAGCGCCTTGAAATTGCCCTCGCCGAAGCCGTCGTCGCCCTTGCGCTGGATGAATTCGAAGAAGACCGGACCGACCTGCGCCTCGGCAAAAATCTGCAGCAGCAGGCGCGGCTGGCCGCCGTCCGTGGTGCCGTCGAGCAGGATGCCGCGGGTCTGCAGCGCCTCGACATTCTCGCCGTGGCCGGGGAGGCGGCCGTCGAGCATCTCGTAATAGGTGTTCGGCGGCGCGGTCATGAAGGGCACGCCGAGCGTCTTGAGCCGGTCCCAGCAGGCGACCAGATCGTCGCAGATCAATGCGATATGCTGGATACCCTCGCCGTTGAATTCGCGCAAAAATTCCTCGATCTGGCCCTTGCCGCCTTCGCCTTCCTCGTTGAGCGGGATGCGGATCTTGCCGTCCGGCGCGGTCAGCGCCTTGGAGGTCAGGCCGGTATATTCGCCCTTGATGTCGAAGAAGCGGATCTCGCGGAAGTTGAACAGGGTCTCGTAATAGTCGGCCCAATATTTCATCCGGCCGCCGTAGACATTGTGGGTCAGGTGATCGATCGTGTGGAAGCCGGCTCCGACCGGATGGCGGTCGACGCCGGGCAGATATTCGAAGTCGATATCGTAGATCGACAGATTTTCCTCGCGCTGGCCGCCTTCGTAGCGGTCGACCAGATAGAGGATCGCGCCGCCGATGCCGCGGATCGCCGGGATATGCAGTTCCATCGGGCCGGTCTGGACATTGACCGGTTCGGCGCCTTTTTCGAGCAGCCCGGCATAGGCCTTGCGCGCGTCCTTCACCCGGAAGGCCATGCCGCAAGCGGAGGGTCCGTGCTCGCGGGCGAAATACCAGGCAGCGGATTTCGGTTCATAGTTGATGATCAGGTTGATGCCGCCCTGCCGCCACAGATGCACGTCTTTCGAGCGGTGCTGCGCGATGCGGGTAAAGCCCATGACCTCGAACACCGGCTCCAGCACGCCCTTTTCCGGCGCGCAGAATTCAACAAATTCAAAGCCGTCCAGGCCCACGGGATTTTCAAACAGATCAGCCACAAAGATTCCTTGATATATATATGCATGAAGAGGAATTAGTTACAAATGAAACTATAGCAAATCGAGTCCGGATATGCAAGAGGTTAGTTATTCACTCAGTCGAGAGTAAACGAGACTGGGGTTTAAGGGGAGGATATCAATGCAAAAACGCCACCAGCTGGTCGTCATGGCCTTTCTGGCCATTTTCATCTGCTATATCGACCGTGTCGCTATCTCGGTGGCGATCATACCGATGGTCGAAACCTACGGCTGGGACCTGACGACGCAGGGACTCGTGCTGTCGAGCTTCTTCATCGGCTACATGCTGCTGCAGATCATCGGCGGCAAGCTTGCCGACCGTTTTGGCGGCAAGGTGGTGCTCGGCTTTGGCGTTCTCCTCTGGTCGCTGTTCACCCTGATCACCCCGCCGGCCGCCGCCTTCGGACTGGTCGTGCTGGTGATGGTACGAATCCTGATGGGCATGGGCGAAGCGGTGACCTTTCCGGCGATATTCGCACAATATGCGCGCTGGATCCCGCTGAAGGAACGGGCGCGCTCGGTGTCCTTCTCCAACGGCGGCATTCCCCTCGGTACGGTGTTCGCGCTGCTGGTAACGCCGGTCATTGTCGACAGTATGGGATGGGAATGGGTCTTCTACCTGTTTGGCGCGGCCGGCTTTCTCTGGTGTATCGCCTGGCACTACCTGATCGCACCCAGTCCGCGGCAGCAGGCGCGGATCAGTCCTGAGGAAATCGCGATCATCGAAGCCGGCACCATTGCTGCCGGCAGGACGCCGCCGACGCCTTGGCGGGCGCTGCTGACCAGCATGCCGGTCTGGGCGATCATCGTTGCCCATTTCTGCAACAACTGGTCGCTCTACGTGCTGCTCGCCTGGCTGCCGACCTTCGTCAACAAGGGGCTGGGCGTCGACTATGCCTCGGTCGGCCTGTTCGCGATGATGCCGCATATTGCCGCGTTCATCTTCCTCAATGTCGCCGGCAACATGGCCGACCGGCTGGTCAAGGGGGGCATGACCGTGACCCGGGTCCGCAAGCTGATGATGGCGATCGGCTTCGGCGGCATCTCCACGTCGCTGGCGCTGGTCGGGCTGGTCGACGATCCGGCGACCGCGATCGCGATCATGACCGCCGGCAGCGCGCTGGGTGCCTTCGCGGTCCCCGGCTTTTTCATCAACCATATGGATATCGCGCCGCAGCACAGCGGCACGCTGATGGGCATCACCAATACGGCGGGTACCATTCCGGGCATCATCGGCGTGTCGGTGAGCGGCTGGATCCTGCAGACGACGGGATCGTGGGCGATCCTCTTTTCGGTTGCGGCGGGAGTGACGGTCTTCGGCCTGATCTTCTACCTGCTGTTCGGCAGCGGCGAGCGCCAGTTCGAGGATATGCCCGCTCAGTGAAAATCCCGCGATTTCGGCAGGATCCGGACATTGCGCGGATGGCCGTGGCGGGGATAGGCGGGCCGCGGCGGTCCGGCGGTCTCGCGCGCTGACCGTGCTGCCTGCCGGTCCTCGTTGCGGTAGACCGGGCGATTGACCTCGTCGGCGCGGGCCATCGGCATGTTGGGCCGGTCGCGGGTGGTGATCTCGTCGAGCATGAACGTATAATCCTCTACCCGCGTGGTCATCAGATGGGTCACCCCCTCGACGCTGCGCTGGACCTCGCCGCTGGCCAGCATCAGCCGGGCGGCCATCACCGGGCGGCGCATTTTCTCGAACCGTCGCGCCCAGAGCAACAGGTTGGAGACGCCGCTTTCATCCTCCAGCGTGATGAACACCGCATTGCCCTTGCCGGGCCGCTGGCGGATCAGGACGACTCCGGCTACGCGCTGGAACGAGCCGTTGGGCGCAGCGGCCAGCTCGGCGCAGCTGAGCACGCCCATCGCCCGCAAGCGGTCGCGCAGGAATCCCATGGGATGGCCCTTGAGCGACAGGCGGATGCTCTGATAGTCGGCGACGACATGCTCGCCGCCGGTCATCGCCGGCAGGCGCGCATCCTGTTCCGCCCCGAGCTCTTTCGCCTGTGCCGCCTCGAACAGGGGCAGGGTATTGACCGGCGTCCGGCGCACCTCCCACAGCGCCTGACGGCGATCCAGCCCCAGCGACCGGCAGGCATCGGCATCGGCGAGCAGGCGCAGGGCGCGGGCGGGGAGTTTTGCCTTGTGGGCCAGTTCCTCGATGTTGCGGAACGGGCGGGCGGCGAGAATCTGATCGGCCCAGGCTTCGCGAAAACCGTCGATCTGGCGGAAACCGATGCGGAGCGATATTTCCTCCCCGCGCGAAGCGGGGGGAGGGGGACCATCAGCCGCCGCTTCGCTCTGGCTGACGGTTCCCCTCCCCGAAGCTGACGCTTCAGGGAGGATGTTCCTCTCCAGCCGGTTGTCCCAATCACTGAAATTCACATCCGGTTCCCGCACCTCCACACCATGCTCGCGCGCGTCCCTGACAATCTGGGCCGGAGCGTAGAAGCCCATCGGCTGGGAGTTGAGCAAAGCCGCCGCGAACACCGCCGGGTGGTGGCACTTGATCCAGCTCGAGACATAGACCAGCCGGGCAAAGCTGATCGCGTGGCTTTCCGGAAAGCCGTAGCTGCCGAAGCCCTGGATCTGCTTGTAGCAGCGTTCGGCAAAATCCGCTTCATAGCCCTTGGCGGCCATGCCGATGACCATCTTCTCGCGGAAATGGTGGATCGTGCCGACATTGCGAAAGGTGGCCATCGCGCGGCGCAGCTTGTTGGCGTCACCGGGCGAAAAATCAGCGGCGACGATCGCCAGCTTCATCGCCTGTTCCTGGAACAATGGCACGCCAAAGGTTCGCCCGAGGACCGATTTCAGTTCGTCCGGATCGTGCGGTGGCCGGGGCGACGGCAGGGTGATCTTTTCCATGCCCGACCGCCGCCGCAGATAGGGGTGGACCATGTCGCCCTCGATCGGACCCGGGCGCACAATCGCGACCTGGATCACCAGATCGTAAAATTCCCGTGGTTTCAGCCGCGGCAGCATGTTGATCTGGGCGCGGCTCTCGACCTGGAACACGCCGATACTGTCGCCCCTGCACAGCATGTCATAGGTGGCCGGGTCTTCGTGGGGGACGTTCTGCAGGGTCCATTTTTCCTCCCCGAAGCGCAGCTTTGGGGAGGTGGCGAGCGGAAGGCGTGACGGAGGGGCAATGGGTCGAGATGGCGGCCCCTCCACCACGCTTCGCGCGGTCCCCCTCCCCAAAGCCAAAGCTTCGGGGAGGATATTGATGCTCTCCATCAATACAAACGCCTTGCGAATGCAGGTCAGCATGCCGAGCGCCAGGATATCGACCTTCATCAGGCCGAGCGTGTCGATGTCATTCTTGTCCCACTCGATGAAGGTGCGATCGTCCATCGCCGCGTTGTGGATCGGCACGGTCTCGTCGAGCCGGTCCTGGGTGAGGACGAAGCCGCCGACATGCTGGGAGAGGTGGCGGGGAAATTGCAGGATCTGCCCGACCAGATCGCCGAGCCGGCGGATATCCGGATTGTCCGGGTCGAGCCCGGTTTCGGCAAAGCGCTTGTCGGGCGCGCCGCTGCCATGGCTGCCCCAGACGGTGCTCGACAGGCGGCTGGTGATGTCCTCCGACAGGCCGAGCGCCTTGCCGACCTCGCGGATCGCGCTGCGCGAGCGATAATGGACCACGGTCGCGGCAATACCGGCGCGGTGGCGGCCATAGCGCTCGTAGATATATTGAATCACCTCCTCGCGCCGTTCATGCTCGAAATCGACGTCGATGTCGGGGGGCTCGCGGCGTTCCTCGGAAATGAAGCGCGAGAACAAGAGGTCATGCTCCATCGGGTCGGCCGAGGTGATGCCGAGCAGATAGCAGACCGCGCTGTTCGCGGCCGAACCGCGGCCCTGGCAGAGGATCTTCCGGCCCTGGGCAAATTTGACGATATCGTGGACGGTCAGGAAATAGGGCGCATAGGCCATCTTCTCGATTAGCCGCAGTTCCTCCTCGACCTTGGCGCGCAATCGCTCCGGCAGGGTCGCGCCGTGACGGGCATGGGCGGCGGACCAGGTGATATGTTCCAGCCAGCCCTGCGGCGTCCAGCCGTCGGGCACCGGTTCCTCGGGATAATGATAGCTCAGCTCGTCGAGGGTGAAATCGACCAGCCGGAGCAGCTTCTGTGTTTCGGCAATCGCTTCCGGATGGTCGCGAAACAGGCGCACCATTTCCTGCGGTGGCTTGAGATGGCGCTCGGCATTGGCGGCGAGCAGGCGGCCGGCCTTGGGAATCGTGGTCTTTTCGGCGATGCAGGTGAGGATATCGTGCAGCGGCCGCTGCTCCGGCGTCGCATAGAGCGGGTCGTTGGTGGCGAGCAGGGGAATGCCGGTCGCTTGGGAGAGACCGTGCAGACCGGCAAGATAGCGCTTGTCGGGACCGGACCGCGGCATCGTCGCGCCGAGCCAGATATGGGGGGTGAGGGGGCGGAGCCTTGGGACAATATCCTCCGCGCGCGCAGCGGGGGGAGGGGGACCATCCGCAGGATGGTGGAGGGGCCGGTGCGCGATAGCGACGCACGAGGCCCCTCCACCATCAGCCGCCGCTGTGCTATGGCTGACGGTCCCCCTCCCCAAAGCTGACGCTTCGGGGAGGATGACCAGCGCCCAGTCCTCGCTGCACCATTCCAGCAGATCCGCCTCGTACAGAAAACACTCGCCCTTTTCCGCCCGCAGATTGCCGGTCGACAGCAGCCGGGTCAGCCGCCCCCAGCCGCGCCGGTTGAGCGGGTAGACGATGGTCTCCGGCGTCTCATCGGCGAACAGCAGCCGCGATCCCACGATCAGCTTGAAGTCGGGGAGCGTGACAGCCTCTTCCTCTGCATCCTCCCGCGCCAGGCGCAAGGCGGCATGCGCCCGGACCACGCCGGCGACGCTGTTGCGGTCGGCAATGCCGATCCCGGTCATCCCGAGTGCCATCGCCTGCAGCACCATGTCGGCGGGGGAGGAAGCGCCACGCAGAAAGCTGTAGTGGGTGGAGGCCGCAAGTTCGGCGAAGGCCGTCATTGCCCCCTCCCTTGAGGGAGTTTGGCCCAGAGCGCGGTCGAAACAGTCTCCCAGACTGTTTCTAAACCATGCTGGGGGCATGGTTTACCGCGCACTGGGACAAACTGGTTGCGCAGACTTACGAACTTGTTCGTTAGTCGTAGCTGGGTGAGGGTGCTCCTCCCTCTCGGCCCTGCGAACCCCCTCATCCAACTCTGCCTAGCTTGCTGCGCAAGCAAGGCGCCGTATCCTTCTCCCCCCTGGGGAGAAGGTTTCTTACGCAAACAGCCCATGCACATACCAGTCCGGATTCGCCTTTTCCTCGCCATAGAGACCATGCCGGAACAGCCAGTAGCGCCGGCCGCGCGCATCCTCGACGCGGTAATAGTCGCGGGTCAGGCCACCGTTGCCGGGCTGCTGCCCGTCCTTGCGCTGCCACCATTCCGAGGCGATCCGTTCCGGTCCTTCATAGCGGATCACCTGGTGGGTCTTGCGCCGCCAAGTGAATCGGTGCGGCGGGCCGTCGGGGACCTCGGCGATCACCTGTACCCGCTGTGGCGGGTCGAACATGTGCAGCGGCCGAACCGGCGGTTCGCCGCATCGCTGCATCTGCCACGCCACCGGCGCGGGGGCGTTGAGAGCGGGCAGCGCGAGCAGCCCCTGTTCCGGAATATGGCTATCCGCGGCGACAAATTTCTGCACCCGCTCGCGGCCCAGCCGGGTGCTGAGCTGGCTGACCAGTGCGACTTCGTCACCCTGCCGGTCCTCGCCGCCCGCGAGCCGCAGTTGCTGCGGGGCCAGGGGTTCCGCCGCAGCGATGCTCAGCCGGATCAGGTCATAGCCGAAACCGGGATTGAGCGCGTCGTTGAGCGCCGCGATCCGCTCGCGCAGCAGCCGCTGGAACAGCGCCGCATCGCGGGTCGGCGCACCGGTTTCCAGACCGAGCCGGGCAATATCGCCGTCGCAGCGGAACAGGAGCATGCGGATCATCCGCGCGCCCTGGCCGCGCTCGTTGAGCCGTTCGGCGGCTTCCGCGAACAGTTCCGACAGGCAGGCGAGGGCGGCGTCGATATGGGTCAGGGGTTCGGCAAAGCGGCGCTCGGTGACGATATTGCCGATCCGGCGCAGCGGATCGATCGGCCGGTCCTCCAGCCCGAGAATCCGGTCGAGCCGGACCGTCAGTTGCATCCCGAAGCGCGCCGCCAGATTGGCGCGCGGACGCTCGGCCAGATCGCCGATCCTGTAGAGCCCGGCCCGTTCCAGTGCCTGATGAATCTTGTCGTCCATGGCCAGCGCCGCCACCGGCAGCTGCGCCTCGGCGCCTTCCTTCAGTCCGTGCCGGGCCAGCGCCAGTGCGGCATCCGGCGTTCCGGCCAGAGCCCAGCTGATGCCATGGCCGACCGCGTCGAGCCGGTCCTCGGCATCCTGCGCCAGCGCTTCCTCGCTGGCATGGAAATGCGCCGCGCCGCTGATGTCGAGGATCAGGGCATCGGGCGGTTCGACCGCGACCATCGGCGTGTAACGTTCGCAGGCTTCCGCCAGCCGCGACAGCAGGTTGGCGTCGGCCAGCGAATCATGGTCAAAGGTCAGCAGGTCCGGTACCCGCGCCCGGGCATCGGCGAGCTTCATGCCCGGTCCCAAGCCCAGGGCCACGGCCTGCCGGTCCGCCGCCATGATCACCATCGCGCCGCGAATCTTTGTGGTCAGCGCAAACGGATGCTCAGGCGGCCCGAGTGCCCGGATGATCCGTTCGGACGGCAGCCAGGACAGGACCAGTGCCAGATTGCGGCGTGTCCTGTTCCTGCTGCTCGCGGAAGACTTGATCGTCACGGTTCCACTCCAGTCGGGCGCTGAGCCCGTAAAGACCGCTGCGGTGGCGCAGCAGGCTGATGTCAAAGGCAGGATAGCCGGGGGCATTGCCGGCGAGCGCGACGGACGGTGCCGGCCCGACTTGCCAGCGGCTGAAGGCGGCGGTCGGCAGAGGGTTTTCGGCATCGCTGCCGGTGCGCAGCAACAGGCAGAGTACCCCCGACTTTTGCGCCGACAGCGACAGCCGCCTTGTCGCCGTCAGGTCGAGACCTCTGGGTTTCTTGCCCGACAGTTCGATGATGACCGCGCCCATTGCCGGCGACCGTACGCCGTCGGCGGCCGCGCGCAGCGCTGCGATGCTGTTCGGTGCATCGACATGGACAAGGCTGGATGGTTCGACCCCGAGTTCCGCCAGTCCCGGCGGGTAGAGCCGGCCCTGCCGTCTCGCCTCGCCGTTGTCGCTGACCCACAATATCGGTCCATGGGCGGGTTGCAGCGCCCGGCATCGCTGGGCGAGCAGCAAGGCGAGGGCCGCAGCGCTGGTCCGGTCGCTTTTGTCTGCGGCATGCATTTCGTGCAAGGCGGCGCAGGGCAGGCCGTCAATTCCCGCATTGCCACGCAGGGCGGCATCGATCCTGTCGACACCCAGGGTGAAGTGGGACGGCCCGTCATCCCGGTCCGCAGATTTGACGCCGGATGCAGCCAGGATTCTGCCGAGCCGCGCTTTGAGCGCAGCGGCTTTTGGGCTGGCCGTTTTGGGCACGGCAGGAATGTTGGCCGGCGAGAGTTCGGAAACTCCAGCCGAATGCGAATCGCTATTGTTCATGGTTTGTTCTAAAATAGAGACGGGATGGATTTGGTCAAGCAGACTCGTGATTCACGCCAGGGCTGCCGAGGTCCGGCTAGCCAATAGCCCAAAAAAAGACCGCCCCTGCCAGAGACAGGGGCGGCAAGGCGCCCGTAAAAAGGGTCAAGCCGGTTCAGAAAAAACCCATCACGACGCCTAGCGCGATGATCGCCGATATGGTGGATATACCGAGCACGATGACCATGTGGCGGGTGGTGAAACCCTGACGGGCTCTGGTTTTGTCCAATTGTTTTTTCATATATGTCGTTCCTTGATCTTGCGGCAATTACAGGCTGGCGGACAGCATCCAGGATGCCTCTTCAAGCGCTCCGACCCGTGAGGTCAGCAGGTCCGCGGTAAACACATCGTCCGCATTCTCGGCGATTTTCACGAATTCGCGCATTTGATCGGCCACCGCGAGATTGTCGCCGGACAGCTGCTTGAGCATGGCTTCCACGTCGCCCCATTCCACCTGGTCATCGATCACGCTGTTGTTGATATAGGTCGACAGGCCAACCGGGGTTTTGGCGCCCAGCGCCCGGATCCTCTCCGCGATCGCATCGATGGATGCCGCGAGGTCTTCATATTGTTCTTCGGTCAGCTTGTGGACACTGACAAACAGCGGGCCGGTCACATTCCAGTGGACCGACTGGGTCTTCTGATACAGCACGTAGGTCGAAGCCAGAGTCTCGCCGAGTTTTTCGGCCATTGTCGCCCGGTCGGCCTGCTTGATGTCGGTCTTCATGTCACGAAGGTCTGCAGTCTTGATAGTCATATTGTTCCTTTCCTTTCGTTGACGCGCTCAACGCACTGGCGGAGCGCTGTACATATCAAGAGTACGTTTCGGATGGTCTTTGGTTCCGATCAATGGGGCAAAAACGGCCGTGCGGTCCCGCCAAATTCCGGGCCGGAACCGTGTCGGCTGGCCCCACGGATTTGCCGTTTGCCGGAACCAATGGCCGATGCGCCGCGTAGATATGGTGTAACCTCCAACGAAAGGCACAGAGAAATGACAAAGATTTCCAATGCAAAAATAGCAATTCTGGCGACAGACGGTTTTGAAAAATCGGAACTGTTTGAACCAAGAAAGCAGTTGATGGACGCCGGCGCCGAAGTAACGATCGTGTCGCTCGAATCCGGGTCGATCAAGAGCTGGGACGAGAAGGACTGGGGCGAAAGCATCGCAGTCGATATCACGCTCGACAGCGCAAGCGCAGACGATTTTGATGCGCTGGTGTTGCCCGGCGGACAGATCAACCCCGACCTGCTGCGGGTCGAGGACAAGGCGGTTGAACTTGTGAAGGCCTTTTTCGATGCCGGCAAGCCGATCGCGGCCATCTGTCACGCGCCATGGCTGCTGATCGAAGCGGATCTGGTGCAGGGACGCAATGTCACCGGCTACAAGTCGATCAAGACCGACCTGGTCAATGCCGGCGCGCGCTTTGAAGACAGCGAAGTGGTGGTCGACAATGGCCTTATCACGTCGCGCAATCCCGGCGATCTGGACGCGTTCAGCGCGAAGATCATCGAGGAAGTCAGGGAAGGCCTGCACAAGCGGACCCGGAAGGCCGCATGAGCCGGATCAGGCCGCCGATCGCATCGCTGGCACGCCCTGCCTTGCGGAGGGGTCGGCTCGCCTCAATCACCTTAACAACTTCCACCCCCATTTTTTAGCCAGAATCTCGTATTTAAATGGCCATTTTGTAACCCCAAGGAGTAGAACATGAAAAATTTTCTGAAACTGGTAACGGGCGCCGCGCTGCTGGCATCCACACCGGTCCTCGCGCAGGACGCCGCGCCGACCGTTGAAGCCAAGGCCGGCATGAAGGTCTACGGACCCAATGGCGGCGAAGTCGGTACGGTTGAATCGGTCAGCGAAGGCGCTGTTGTGGTCGATACCGGTACCAACAAGGCCGCGCTCGGGACCGCTTCCTTCGCCAAGGCGGAGAACGGCCTGTCGATCATGATGAGCAAGGCTGATCTTGATGCCGCCGTGGAAAAGGCTGCGGCCGACGCAAAGGCGCAGCTGATGGCCAGCCTGACACCGGGCACCGAGGTTAAATCGGTAACCGGCGCTGCGGTAATCGGTACCATCCAGGAAAGCGACCCCGAATTCGTCACCGTCGATCACGAAGGCCAGGAAGTGAAGCTTCCGGTGGATGCCTTCATGACCCAGGCCGATGGCGGAATCGCGATCACCATGACCGAAGCGGAATTTGATGCCGCCCTGGCCGGTGTCCAGGCACCCGCCGCGACGCCTGCCCCTACGGAGTAAGGCGATTGCACTGACGGCGGCAGGACACGAGTCCTGTTGCCGTCAGTTGCTATATTTCAAGCCCAGCTCATACATTGCGATGGCCGCCTGTGCCGCCTCGCCGCCCTTGTTCTTCCGCGACTTGTCGGCGCGGGCCAGGGCCTGATCCTCATTTTCCACCGTGATAATGCCATTGCCGATCGCGGCGCCGTCCATGGTCAGCGCCGTGATGCCGCGCGCGCTTTCGCCGGCGACGATTTCGAAATGATAGGTTTCGCCGCGGATGACAACGCCGATCGCGACAAAGCCGTCGTAGAGGTCGCTGTCGATCGCCAGCGAGATGGCGGCCGGAATCTCCAGCGCGCCGGGCACCGTGATCACGTCATGTTCGTGGCCAGCCGCCTTCAGCGCTTCGGTCGCGCCCTCGATCAGCATGTCGTTGAGATGGTCGTAGAACCGCGCTTCGACGATCAGGAATTTTGCCATTTTCTTTTCTTTCATAGTCGTCATCCTGAACCTGTTTCAGGATCCCGTGGGGTAGAGAGGTCCTGAAACAAGTTCAGGATGACGAGACGGTCAGGCCGTCTCCAATTCCTTGCTTGCTTCGCTGCCATCGCCGGCGGGCACGGGGCGCTGGCCGATGATCCGCAGGCCATAGGCGTCCAGCCCGACCAGGTCGTGGCTGGTGTTGGTCAGCAGCTCCATGTCGTGCACGCCGAGTTCGCTGAGGATCTGCGCGCCGACGCCATAGTCGCGCAGCTGGTCCATCGGTGGCGGCTTGCCGCCGCCGAGGCTGCGGACCTGCCGCGAATAGAGGTCGGGGACGCGCGGGCTGATGAAGACGATCACGCCTGCGCCTTCCTCGCCGATGATCTTCATCGATTCCTGCAGCATGTTGGCGCGGCCGGTGTCCTGGCCGAACAGGTCGGAGAAGATCGCGGTCGCGTGCATCCGGACCAGGGTCGGCTTGTCGGGATCGACATGGCCCTTCTGCAGCACGATCTGCTCGCTCTCGGTTGCGCTGTTGTAGAAGGTAATCGCGTTCCATTCGCCGCCCCAGCGGCTGGTGAAGCGCGCTTCCTCACGGCGCTCGGTGAGATGGTCGTGGCGCAGGCGATAGGCGATCAGGTCGCGGATCGTGCCGATCTTCATGCGGTGATGCTGGGCAAATTCGATCAGGTCGTCGAGCCGCGCCATCTCGCCGTCATCCTTCATGATCTCGCAGATCACGCCGGCCGGGTTAAGGCCGGCCAGCCGCGAAACGTCGACCGCCGCCTCGGTATGGCCGGCGCGGACCAGCACGCCGCCGTTGCGCGCCTGCAGCGGGAAGACATGGCCCGGCGTGACGATATCGTCCTTGCCGCGGGTGCGGTCGATCGCCACCGCCACGGTGCGGGCGCGGTCGGCGGCGCTGATGCCGGTGGTGACGCCGTCGCGCGCCTCGATCGAGGTTGTGAAGGCGGTTTCATAGGCGCCGCGGTTGTTGGCGCTCATCATGTCGAGGCCCAGTTCCTCGACCCGGTCGCGGGTCATCGCCAGACAGATCAGGCCGCGGCCATATTTGGCCATGAAGTTGATCGCGTCGGGGGTCGCCATCTGCGCCGGGATGATCAGGTCGCCCTCATTCTCCCGGTCCTCGTCATCGACCAGGATATACATGCGGCCGTTGCGCGCCTCGTTGATGATCTCTTCCGCCGTCGCCATCACGCCGCTGCCGCCGCGCGCCAGATAGGTCTCCAGCTTGCCGAGCGTTTCCGCCGTTGGGTTCCAGTCTTCCTGGCCGAGGCTGCGCAGGCTGTTAGCGTGCAGGCCGGCGGCGCGGGCGAGGCCAGCGCGGGTCTGCTTGCCGGAATCGATCAGTTCGATCAGTTGCTCGATCAGGATTTTGCTCATGGACTCGCTTTCTCGCTGTGATAGTGGGAACGGACTATCACACGCCAATGTGATGCGTCTAGAAGAAATATCACATTGGCCTCACATGCGCTATCCCGGATTGTTGTCAACTTTACGGAAACGCGCGCTTTTAATTTCCGTGACTTTTGCCCCAATACCCCGGATTTCGGCCAATCCGGGTCCCGCTGCTGCTCGCCGAGTGTGACCTTTCGGCCGGGAGGGGAATTCTTATCGGTGAACGGTTGCAATATAAGCGATCAGGGGGTGTGTAGGAAAGGAAAAAAGGGAGGGCTCCGCTTTGGAAAGTGCCGCCAACTGGTTGGTTTCTCTCGCCCGGGTGCGGGCCTTCCATCCCTATTTATTTTACCTGTACCGTAGCGGTTCGCTGCGCGCGCGATGCTGCGCATCGCCACCACCCCAACCCCTCCTCTGAAGGGAGGGGCTTTTCAGGCGGCCCGCGCCGCTAACCCGCCCCTTTCCCGTTGACCGGAACCTTTCCCCCGCCAATACGCTATCCCATGATGGCGAAAGCGAAACACTGGATCGAGCCGCATCCGCAGGGCATTTACGTGCGGCCGGCGGATATCTGGATCGATCCCTCCGTGCCGAAGAAAAGCGCGGTGGTGACCCATGGCCATGCCGACCATGCGCGCGGCGGGCATGGCGATGTCTGGGCGACGCCGGAGACGCTGGCGATCATGGGGCTGCGCTATGGCACCGAGGCGGGAACGCCGCTCGGCTATGGCGAGGGGTTCGAGCGCGGCGGGGTCCGGTTCAGTCTGCACTCGGCCGGCCATGTGCTCGGCTCGGCCCAAGTCTTGATGGAATATCAAGGCGAGCGGGTGGTGGTCACCGGCGACTTCAAACGGCGGCCCGACCCGACCTGCGCGCCATTCGAGCCGGTGCCCTGCGACATCTTCATCACCGAGGCGACCTTTGGCCTGCCGGTGTTCAAGCACCCGCCGATCGCCGGCGAGCTCGACAAGATATTTGCCCGGCTGGAGGCCGAGCCGGATCATTGCCTGCTGGTCGGTGCCTATGCGCTGGGCAAGGCGCAGCGGGTGATCGCCGAGCTGCGCCGCGCCGGCTGGGACAAGCCGATCTATCTGCACGGCGCGATGGTGCGGATGTGCGAACTGTACGAGGAACTGGGCGTATCGCTGGGCGAACTGCGGCTGGTGATGGACACGGACAAGGAGGATATGCGCGGCCAGATCATCATCTGCCCGCCATCGGCCTTGATCGACAAGTGGAGTCGGCGGCTGCCGAACCCGATCACCGCGATGGCCTCCGGCTGGATGCGGGTGCGGGGACGCGCCCGGCAGCGCGGGGTCGAGATCCCGCTGGTGATTTCCGACCACGCCGACTGGGACGAACTCACCGGCACGATCCGCGAACTGGCGCCGCGCGAGACCTGGATCACCCATGGCAGCGAGGACGGCCTGCTGCGCTGGTGCGAGCTGCACCAGATCAAGGCGCGGGCGCTGGCGATGATCGGCCGCGAAGACGGGGACGACGGCTGATGCGCCGCTGTGCCGCCCTGGTCGACAGTCTGATCTACACCCGCTCGCGCAAAGCCAAGCTGGCGGCGATCGCTGCCTATCTGCGCGCCACGCCCGATCCCGATCGCGGCTGGGCGCTGGCGGCGCTAACCGACAGCATCGATTTTCCGGCGGTCAAGGCCGCCACCGTCCGCAATCTCGCCGGCACCCGCATCGACCCGGAACTGTTCCGGCTGTCGCGCCATCATGTCGGGGATACCGCCGAGACCGTGGCGCTGGTCTGGCCGGACGCGCCGGACGGGGAGCAGAGCGATCCGACGGTGGACGAGGTGGTGCAGGCGCTGTCCGCCACCACCCGCGCCACCGCGCCCGACGTCGTCGCGTCGCTGCTCGATGCCATGGATGCCAACAGCCGCTATGCGATGCTCAAGCTGGCGCTGGGCGGGATGCGGGTCGGGGTGTCGGCGCGGCTGGCGAAGACCGCCTTCGCGCAGGCCTTCGCCGTGGGTATCGACGATGTCGAGGAGCTGTGGCACGCGCTCGACCCGCCCTATGAGGCCCTGTTCCGCTGGGCGGAGGAGGGCGGCCAGCGGCCCGACCTGTCGACCACGCCCTTCTTCCGGCCGTTCATGCTGTCGCACCCGTTCGAGGGCGACAGTCTGGATTTGGGCGAATATGCGGTCGAGTGGAAATGGGACGGGATCCGCGTCGAGGCAGTGCATCTCGGCGGCGAGACCCGGCTCTACAGCCGCGGCGGCGACGATATCAGTGCTGCCTTTCCCGATATCGTCGAGGCCTTTGACCGCGACGGCGTGATCGACGGCGAACTGCTGGTGCGCGGCACCGATCAGGGCGGCGAGGCGGCCAGTTTCAACGCGCTGCAGAAGCGGCTGGGGCGCAAGACCGTGCCGAAAAAGATGCGGCAGGACTTTCCCGCCTTTGTCCGGGTCTACGACCTGCTGATGGACGGTGATGACGACTTGCGTCTGCTCCCCTGGCACCAACGCCGCAAGCGGCTGGAAGCCTTTGTTCCCAAGCTAAACCCCGACCATTTCGACCTGTCGGCGGTGGTCGAGGTCGACGATTTCACGGCGCTGGAGACGATGCGCGCCGGCGCCCGCGATGCAGCAATCGAGGGGGTGATGCTGAAACGCCGGGACAGCCCCTATCTCGCCGGCCGGGTCACCGGTCACTGGTACAAGTGGAAGCGCGACCCGCTCAACGCCGACTGCGTGATGATGTACGCCCAGCGCGGCAACGGCCGGCGCGCGTCCTTCTATTCCGACTATACATTCGGCTGCTGGACCGAGGATGGCGAGCTGCTGCCGGTCGGCAAGGCCTATTCCGGTTTCACCGACGAGGAGCTGAAATGGCTCGACCGCTTTGTCCGGCAGAATACGCTGAACCGGTTCGGGCCGGTGCGCGAGGTGGCAAAGTCGCTGGTGCTGGAAGTCGCCTTCGACTCGATCCACGAGAGCAAGCGCCACAAGTCCGGCCTCGCCATGCGCTTTCCGCGGATCCACCGGATCCGCAAGGACAAGCCGGCCGAGGAAGCGGACCGGATCGCGACGCTTCAGGGGATGATTTCGTGACGCTTCCCTTTCCCGTGCGGGAGAGGGTTGTACAGACTTGGCAGCTTGGTCGTAGCCGGGTGAGGGTGTACCGGACTGTGGTGGCACTGCAACCAGGTAGCGGAGCACCCTCATCCAACTCCATCTAGCCGCTTTCGCTGACGCTCTGGCGGCAAGATTTCGTATCCTTCTCCCTTAAGGGAGAAGGCTTGCGTCTCCCGACAATCCCGCCTTGCGACGGGCACCGGCCGGTATCCGGGCGCGCAGGCTGATGTCTTGGTCGAGGAGGTCGGGTTTCTAGAGAAATGCGTTCAGCGTTTCCACAAACAGCTCGAACTGGTCATGGTGCAGCCAGTGGCCGGCTTTCTGAAACTCCTTCACCGAGACATTGTCGCCGAAATATTGCATCCGGCCGTCCTTTTCCGGATTGCTGGCACAGCTGTCGGCGCCGTAGTGCAGCTGGGTCGGGCAGCTGATATTGCGCCACAATTCTTGGATCGCCTCCTGGCTGAGATCGATGCTGTCCCAGTGCTGGACATAGGGGTCGAATTTCCAGCTGTAGCTGCCGTCCTCGTTGCGGATCACCGCATGGGTGGTCAGGTGGCGGGCCTGTTCGTCGGACAGATGCTGGTTGGCGTCCTGCATCCGCTTCAGCGCGTCGTCGAAGGTCGGATAGCGCTTCACCTGCCGGCCGGCGGCCTTGCGCTTTTCCTCGATCGAATTGCGCACTCG
This sequence comes from Parasphingorhabdus sp., assembly GCF_036964565.1. Taxonomy (GTDB): domain Bacteria; phylum Pseudomonadota; class Alphaproteobacteria; order Sphingomonadales; family Sphingomonadaceae; genus Parasphingorhabdus. Next base: position 190,695 of record NZ_JBALTN010000003.1, read on the forward strand.
TTGCAGCGGACCGATTTTCTCGCGCTCGGCAAGCATTTCCGGGCCGGGGCCAAGCCCCTCGATCGCCACCAGCTTGCGCACCGTGTCGGGATAGAGGCCGGTGTAGCGCAGCGCGATATTGCCGCCCATGCTGTGTGCAACAATGGTGACCGGGGACAGGTCGAGCTGATGGATCAGCTGGGCGAGATCGGTGACCATCGCCATCGGCGCATAATTGCCGTCGGTGCTCCACTGACTGTCGCCGTGACCGCGAATGTCGGGGCAGATGATATGCCAGTCGTCGCGCAGCGCCTGCGCCGTCCAGTCCCAGTTGCGGCAATGGTCCTTGCCGCCGTGCAGCAGGATCAGCGGCGGTTTGTCCTCATTGCCCCAGTCGGCATAATGCAGGCGGAGCCGCTGGGAGAAATAGCTGTGTGAGGCGGGGCCGATCAGGGTCATTGGGATTTCCATCGGAAAAGGGATATTTGCACAGGTCTCTAATCGGAGCGGAGGGTTTCGACAAGGGTCGCTTGTCTGGCCAGGCAGCGGCGGGGCTTGGCGTATATTCTTGCCGCTTGACACCATATCCATATATCTATAATTTTAGATATATGGATATGGTCGATGCAATAGACGCTCTCGGCGCGCTCGCGCAGAATACCCGGCTGGAGGTGTTCCGGCTGCTGGTGCGCCACGAACCGGTGGGACTGCCAGCGGGGGAGATCGCGAGGCGGCTTGATGTTCCGCAAAACACCATGTCCTCCCACCTGTCGGTGCTGTCGCGCGCCGGCCTGGTCTCGTCCACGCGCGACAGCCGTCTGATCATCTACCGCGCCAATCTCGCGGCGATGAACGCGCTGATCGCCTATCTGCTGGAAAACTGCTGTTCCGGCGACGATTGCGCTCCTCTTTCCAGCCAGCTTGAAAGGCTCTGTCCATGAAACGCATGCATATTCATGTCGGTGTCGACAATCTCGATGCCTCGATCCGCTTCTATTCCACGCTGTTCGATGCCGAACCGACGGTGACGAAGAGCGACTATGCCAAGTGGATGCTCGACGATCCGCGGGTCAATTTTGCGATCTCTTCGGAAAATCACGCGACCAAGGGCATCGAACATCTCGGCATCCAGGCGGAAAGCGCGGAGGAACTGCAGCAGGTCTTTGGTCGCCTGCGCCAGGCCGATGCGCCGGTGCTGGAAGAGGGGCAGACCACCTGCTGCTACGCCAAATCCGAAAAAAGCTGGATCGCCGATCCGGACGGGGTCGTCTGGGAAGCCTTTTACACCAACGGCGAATCGGTGGTCTATGGCGATTCTCCGGAACTGTCGGCGGTGTCGGCCAATGCATCGGAAAACAGCTGCTGCGCGCCGTCGAAAGCGGCGCTGTCATGAGCGAGCGGGTCTATAATGCGCTGTTCCTGTGCACAGGCAATTCCGCCCGCTCGATCCTGGCGGAAGCGATCCTGCAGAAGGAAGCCGAGGGGCGGTTCAACGCCTATAGCGCCGGCAGCAACCCGGCCGGCGCGGTGCATCCCTATTCGCTCGATCTGCTGAAGACACTGGGTCATCCCACGGAAGGCCTGCGTTCGAAGAACTGGGACGAGTTTTCCGGCGCCGATGCGCCGCAGCTCGATTTCGTGTTCACCGTTTGCGACAATGCCGCGGGCGAGACCTGCCCGGTCTGGCCGGGGCAGCCGATGTCGGCCCATTGGGGGATTCCCGATCCGGCCGCGGTGACCGGATCGGAGGCGGAGAAGCGAGCTGCCTTCACCGAGGCCTATCGCATGATGTATAACCGGATCAGCCTGTTTCTGGCGCTGCCGCTCGACAGTATCGACAAGATGAGCCTGCAGAACCGGCTCGCCGACATCGGCGCGGAAAAGGCTGGGGCCTGATCATGGCAACGCAACCTGTTGATTCCGCCGCTGCGGCGGGGCTCGGCCTGTTTGAAAAATGGCTGTCGGTCTGGGTCGCGGCGGCGATCATCGCCGGCATCGTCATCGGCAATATCGCGCCCGATGCGGTCGCCCTGCTCGCGGGGCTGGAATATGCCTCGGTCAATCTGGTGGTCGCGGTGCTGATCTGGGCGATGATCTATCCGATGATGGTCGGCGTCGATTTCGCCAGCTTGCGGCATATCGGCGACAAGCCCAAGGGGCTGGTCATCACCATCATCGTCAACTGGCTGGTCAAACCGTTCACCATGGCGGCGCTGGCGGTATTGTTCTTCCAATATGTCTATGCGGGGCTGATGGCGCCGGGTGATGCCCAGCAATATATTGCTGGCCTGATCCTGCTCGGCGCGGCGCCGTGCACGGCGATGGTCTTTGTCTGGTCGCAGATGACCAAAGGCGATCCGGCCTATACGCTGGTGCAGGTGTCGGTGAACGACATCATCATGATCTTTGTCTTCGCGCCGCTGGTGGCGTTGCTGCTCGGCGTCACCGACATCGCGGTGCCGTGGGAGACGCTGCTGCTCTCGACATTGCTCTATGTGGTCATTCCGCTGATCGCCGGGGCGCTGACCCGGCGGGCGCTGCTCGCCCGGGCGAGCGACGGCGAGGCGGCGGTGGCCGCCTTTACCGGGCGGATCAAGCCGCTGTCGGTGCTCGGCCTACTGGTCACGGTGGTGCTGCTGTTCGCCTTCCAGGCGCAGACCATCGTCAGCCGGCCGCTGCTGATCGCGCTGATCGCGGTGCCGATCATCATTCAGAGCTATGGCATATTCCTGGTCAGCTATGCCGCCGCCTGGGCCTGGAAAGTGCCGCACAATGTCGCGGCGCCCTGCGCCCTGATCGGCACGTCCAATTTCTTCGAGCTGGCGGTGGCGGTGGCGATCGGCGTATTCGGACTGGGCAGCGGCGCTGCGCTGGCGACGGTGGTCGGCGTGCTGGTCGAGGTGCCGGTGATGCTGTCGCTGGTCGCCTTTGCCAACCGGACGCGGGAGCGCTTTCCGGCCGGCTGATCATCCGCGCGGCTAGTGCAGGGCCACGCCCTCGATGGTGATACGGTTGAGATAGCGGCGGTGTCCCTGATAGTCGTTCAGGGCATAGTGCCAGGTCGCCCGGTTGTCCCACATCGCCAGGTCGCCGGCGCGCCACTTGTGGCGGTGGTGAAATCGGTCCTGGCCGATATGGTCGTACAGCTGCTGCAGTAGCGCCCGGCTTTCCTGCGGATCCATATCGACGATTTCCAGCGTGAAGCCGGGATTGACATAGAGCCCCCTGGCGCCGGTTTCGGGGTGGGTCAGCACCACCGGGTGAACCGCTGTCTGACCGGCCTGGTCGGCGTTCGTGTAGCGCTCGCCCACGGCCTTGCGGTACTTGCTGTCCTTGCCGAAGACATGGGCGTTGCCGTGCCGCGCCTTCAGCGCGCTGATCCGCTGCTTCGTCTCGTCGTCCAGCGCCTCGTAGGCAGCGGCCATGCCGGCGAACAGGGTATCGCCGCCGACCGGCGGGATTTCCAGCGCGTAGAGAATCGAACCCATCGCCGGAGCCAGGTCATAGCTGTGGTCGGTGTGCCAGCCGCCGCCGATGTTGAGCTGCTGATCGGGCTCCTTAAGGACCTCGGCAATTTCCGGATAGCCCTCGCGATGCTGGAAGAAGCGGTTGAGATCGATGGCTCCCCAGCGCCGGGCAAAGGCGATATGCTCCTCCGGGGTCAGCGTCTGGTCGCGGATGAACAGCGCGCCATGATCCAGAAAGGCCTGGCGGATCGCGGCAAAATCCTGGTCGCTCAGCCGGGTGACATCGACATCCTCGATTGTCGCGCCGATCGCTTCGCTGGCTTTGGCAATCCGCATCTCGCTCTCCTGTATATCCGTCTCACCATGTGGCGGGATTCATGCTAGTGTAGCAGCGGATATGGTATTTAGGAGTCCCCTCATGGCTGACAAAAATAATAAGATGTCCCTCAACCGCCGCCAGCTGCTTGCGGCCTCTACTGCCACCGGTTTCGCGCTGGCCAGCGGGCCGGCCACCGCTGCGGGCGAAGAGATGCCGGACCTGAGCGGCAAGGCGGTGCTGATCACCGGCTGTTCTTCCGGCTTCGGCAATCTGGGCGCCGTGCTCTACGCCGAACGCGGCGCGAAGGTGTTTGCGACGATGCGCAACCTGCCGCGCGCCGAAGCGGCGGCGCTGGCGGATATCGCCCGCGAAAGGGAGCTGGATATCACGATCGTGGAACTGGATGTGCTGTCCGACGAATCGGTGAGCAAGGCTGTGACCGAGGCGGAGCGGCTGAGTGGCGGCGCGCTGGATGTCGTGATCAACAATGCCGGCATCGGCACCGGCGCGCCGGTCGAGCTGCAGGACATGGCGATGATGCAGCGGCTGTTCGACACCAACGTCATGGGCTACCAGCGGGTCGCGCGCGCCGCTCTGCCGAAGATGCGGGCGCGGAAATCCGGACTGATCGTCAATGTCTCGTCGCAGCTGGGCCGGGTGATGGTGCCGGGCATGGGTCTCTACAGTTCGACCAAGTTCGCGGTCGAATCGATGAGCGAGCAGATGGCCTATGAACTGGTTCCGCACGGCGTCGACGTTACCATTGTCCAGCCGGGCGGCTATCCGACGAAAATCTGGGAAAATGGCAACCGCTACACGATGGCGATGCTGGAGGGCGCCGACGGCGAGCGCAAGGCCGCCTATCAGGCGCTGGTCGACGGAGCGCTGCGCAACACTGGCGGCTCGACCGATCCCAAGGACGTGCCGCGGGCGATTGCGGACGTGATCGCGATGGCACCGGGCAAGCGGCCGCTGCGGCTGCCCGTCCATCCCGGCCGCAAGCCACAGACGGCGATCAATCAGGTCAGCGCGCAGACGCAGGTGGCAATGCTGGGCGGTTCGCCGTTCGGGCCGTGGGTCAAGGATGTGAACGGGCGCGGCTAGGGGCGGAAATGTGGGCCGCACGGGACGCGGAGCCTGGCCGGGCGGGCTGCTTTTTAACCTCCGGAGCTCCGCATCCCGTGCGGAGCACATGGGTTCAAACCGGACGTTTCACCAGCAGCAGGGGCGTCAGGTAGACGACCAGAAACACGGCATTGGGAAGGACATTCGACGGGTTGCCGGAGGCCATTGATGCGCCGCTGTCGATCGCGAACCAGACCAGGAAGGTGGCGATCGAGCCCTTGCGGATCAGGTCGCTGCCCTGCTCGACGCCCGGCGCGGTGATGAAGATATACATCGCCATCATCCCGCCGAACACGCCGCCGGCAATCGCCATCGCCAGCCGCGCTTCCGCCGTGTCCAGACCGGCGACGCCATTGCCGCCGGAAGACGCGAGGCGGAAGAAGAGATCGTTGGCGCCGGTGAAGTCGTTGACGCCGGCCAGCGCGAACAGGATCGCGACGAGAAGGGAAAAGCTGCCGACGATGCGGATATAACGGCCAGTGGCTTGGGGTGACATGATCTGCTCCTGTTGAGGTTTCGGCATCGTTAGACCATGCGGTTGGCGGCAAAACAATTACCTGCCGGGTAAGTGCACGCGACGGAATTCATGCTATCAGCGGCTCGACCCGGATCAGCACGAGGAACAGGATCATGCCGTCGGAATTTGGTGCGATATTGAAGGACTGGCGCAAGGTCCGCCGGTTCAGCCAGCTCGACCTCAGTCTCGAGGCGGAGATGTCGGCGCGCCACCTGAGCTTTCTCGAATCGGGGCGTGCCAATCCCAGCCGGGCGATGGTGCTGCGCCTGTCGGAAGCGTTGCAGCTGCCGCGTCCTGCCGCCAATCAGGCGCTCAATGCCGCAGGCTTTGCGCCGGTCTACCCCAGCCTGTCCGACGATGCGTCGGAACTGGCGCCGGTGCACCAGGCGATCGCGACGATGCTGGAGCATCATGATCCGTTCCCCGGCTATGCCATCGATCGCCACTGGAACATTGTCGCCAGCAATCCGGGTGCCGAGATGATTGTCGCGCTGGCTGCCCCCGGCGGACCCGCGAACCTGATCGATATCCTGATCGCCAGCGCCGGACTCGCGCTGATCGAGAACTGGGACGAGGTGGCGGTGCTGACCCTGTCGCGGCTGCGCACCGAGATCCTGGAACTGGGCGGCGACGCCCAGCTGTCGGCGCTGGCCGGGCGGCTTGCGGCCCACGAACGGGTCCGGCGGGCCGACATGGCGTCGATCAATCTCAACCAGGCGGTGATCCCGACCATCTTCCAGGTCGGCGAGGTGCGGCTCTCGCTGTTTTCCGTGATCGCGCAATTCGGATCGGTCCAGGATATCAGGGCCGGAGAAACGCGGATCGAACTGATGTTCCCGATGGACGAGGTGACGGCCGGGTTTTTCAGGCGGTAGCGGGGGTAGGTGGGCATCCGGCTGGAGGATTCCAGATCAGTCCTCCGCGATCCATTCCCGTCGCAGGGGCCCCGCCGCCAGCGCCATCAGCAGCGCCGCTATGCCATAGAAGGTCAGCGAATAGAGCATCGAGTAGCGCAGCCCGTCCTCGCCGTAGATCGGGGCGAGGCGGTCGGACAGCGCGCCGAGGAAGAAGATGCCGCCGCCGATGCCGATCAGATTGTTGATCAGCAGGAACAGCGCCGAGGCGGTGGCGCGGGCATCGGCCGGGACCAGATGCTGGATCGCCGATAAAACCGGGCCGAGCCAGACATAGGCCAGCGCCTGCGGGATCAGGAACAGGATGAAGGCGATTGTCGCCGAGCCGCTCATGATGCCGGCGGCGAACAGCGGCACCGCCAGCAGGAAGGCTGCTGCCGGCACCAGCCCGTAGGCGGCCTTGCTTTTCTTGCCCAGCCAGTCACCGAGCATGCCGCCGCCGAGCACCCCGGCAACCCCGCCGATCAGCAGGATCGCGCCGAAGAACAGCGAAGTGTCGATCAGGCTGAGGCCAAAACTGCGCTGCAGCAGGCTGGGCAGCCAGAAGGCAATGCCATAGCCGAGCATCGAACTGGAAGCGGCGCCGAAGGCGAGGAACCAGAAGGCGCGCTTGCCGGCCAGCAGACGCACGGTGCCCATGAAGCTGTAGGTGGCCACGGGCTGCCCTGCGGGCGCCGGTGTCCTGGCCTTGTCCCGCACAAAATATTTGAACAGGGGTGCGATCGCCAGCCCGGCCAGGCCGACGACGAAAAAGGCCAGCCGCCAGTCGACGGTCGCGGCGATATAGCCGCCCGCGATCACGCCTGTGGCCGACCCGAGCGGGATGCCGAGCGAATAAATGGCCAGCGCCCGCGCCCGCTTGCTGCTCGGGAAATGGTCGGAGATCACGGCATAGGAGGGTGCCACGCCGCCCGCTTCACCGATGCCGACGCCGAGCCGGGTCAGAAAGATCGACCAGAAACCCTGCGCCAGTCCGGTCAGGGCGGTGAAGCCGCTCCAGACCGCCAGCGAAATGGTGATCACCCAGCTGCGGCTGGTCTTGTCCGCCACCCAGGCCAGCGGCACCGCCAGCGTCGAATAGAGCAGGGCAAAGGCGACTCCGCCGAGCAGCCCCATCTGGGTGTCGCTCAGGCCCAGATCGGCCTGGATCGGGCCGGCGAGGATCGCGAGGATCTGGCGGTCGACAAAATTGAAGATATAGACCAGCAGCAGCATGGCCAGCGCGATATTGGGCGAGGTAATGCGGGCCTTGCCGGGGAAGGGAACGGCCATCTAGCTTTTCCAATCTGCCAGGAAGCGGTCGATCGCGGCCAGCGCATCCGGTTCGTCCAGCATCGGCGTATGGCCGCGGTGGGGGATATCGACGGCGCGGAATGGCCCCCGATGCCGGCGCTGCATGTCGGCAACCGTGGCCGGAGACAGGATATCCGACATCGCGCCCCGGATCACCAGTACCGGCAACGCCGACAGCTGGTCCCAGACCGGCCAGAGATCAGCCGGCACCACCGTCTGTTCGCTGCCGGACAGGCCGTCGGAAATCGAAGGGTCATAGGCGAAGGATATCGTTCCATCGGGATGTTCCTTGCAGAGCTGGCGGGCAAAGGCCAGCCAATCCTGCGCCGTATAGTTGCTGAAGAATTCGCCATGCACATCCCGGCAATGGGCGGCAGCCTGTTGCCAGCTGTCAAACGGGCCGCTGGCCCCGACGTAGCTCTGGATCCGGTCGAGGCCGGCGGCTTCCACCGCCGGGCCGATATCGTTCAATATGAGGCTGTCGAACCGTGCCGGCGCCTTCGCCGCCATCATCATCGCCATCAGCCCGCCCATCGACGTGCCGATCAGGCCGAGACGGCCAAGATCGAGCCCGTCGATCAACGCGAACATGTCTGCGACATAGACGGCCGGTGTGTAATTTTGCGAGTCCGGGTCATGGTCCGACCGTCCCCGACCGCGCTGGTCAGGGACAATCAGTTTGTGGCGTCCGGCAAGATGCTCCGCCAGCCCCTCGAAATCCCCGCTGTTGCGGGTGAGGCCGTGCATCAGCAGCAAGGGCGGGCCGTCCCCATCATAGATGCGGGCGTAGAGGTTCAGCCGGTCGTCCGCGCTCCGGTAGAAATGATCGGCATATTGCATCAATCTTGCCTAGGCGCCGGTCAGAATTTCACCCCGGCGGTGACAAAGACCTGGCGCGGATTGCCGTAGAAGGCGGTCAGCGTGCCTTCGGGTCCCAGCGTCGGGATCGGCTGGCCGTTGGCTCCGGGAATGATCACGCCCGTCGTCGGATCGGCGGCTACGAAGGTATAGCCGGATGTCTTGTAGCGCTTGTTGGTCAGATTCTTGCCGTGCAGGCCAATGCTCCAGCGCTTGTCCGGCGCGTTGTAGACGAGATTGGCATCCCACAGGGCATAGCCCTTCTGGTCGATATAGGGATTGGCGATTTCGAACTGGTTGACCTTGCTGCGATAGGAGAGGGTGGTGCCGAAATAGATATCGCCTTCCCCGACCGGTGCGGAATAGGAGAAGGTTCCGCTGGCGGTCCATTCCGGCGTGTTCTGCACCGAACGGAATTCGGCAACGTCGGTTGGTACCGGAACGCCGGCATTCGGGCCGGTGGTCGGGGTGATATTGGTGATATATTCGTCATATTCGGCGTCGATATAACCCAGCGATCCGGACAGCATCACGCGGTCGCCACTGGCCAGCATGTCCCGGCCGAGCCGCGCGCTTGCTTCGAGTTCCACGCCCTTTAATGTCGCCTTGCCGGCGTTGTTGATCACGCCGCAGAAGGAGGGCTGGCCGCCTACGGTGCAGGCCACCGATCCGGGGATCTGGACATCCTTGTAGTCGGAATAGAAACCGGCGAGCGCGAAATTAAGCGCGCCGTCGAGCAGGCTGCCCTTGTAGCCGACTTCGTAGCTGTCGACCGATTCCGGACGGAAGCTCAGGAACGCGGCGATTTCGTCATCGCTCGGGCCGCCGCTGGTGTTGCTGGTCGGTGCGTTGATGCCGACGCCGCGCGGGTCGAAACCGCCGCCCTTGAAGCCCTGCGAGAAGCTGGCGTAGATATTGTGATCGGGTGTCGGCTTGAAACTCAGCGACGCGCGCGGGGTGAATTTCTTGAAGTTCGCGCTGCCGTCGAAATCGGTGGCCGGTGCGCCGGCCGGAATGCCCGCGCCGCCGAAGGTCGGGGATCCGCCGCCGACATAATTCTGCCGCAGGATGCTGGCGGTGCGCTCGTCCCAGGTATAGCGCCCGCCGACCGAGAGGCTCAGTTGCTCGGTGAAATCATAGGTGAAGTCGGCGAAGACCGCATAGGTCTCGGTATCGACGTCGGCCTGGGTAAAGGCGGTCAGTCCCGGGACGGTTGTGAACAGCCGGACATCAAAGAGGGTGTCGGCCTTGGCATCGAGATAATAGAAGCCGACCAGACCATTGAGCTTGTCGCCTTCGTAGAGCAGCTGGAATTCCTGGCTGATCTGTTCGTTCAGATACAGGCCCGGAACATCGAGATCGACCGCGGGCAGCGCGTCGAAATCGATCGGCGTGGCGGTGTCGTCCTTGCGCCACGCGCTGATCGACCGGAAGGTGACGCTATCGGTGAGATTGGCCGTGATATTCATCGCCAGACCATAAGCCTCGATATCCTGGACCGGATCGTTGAGGCCGCCGCGCGTGTCAAAGACATCGTCGAGCACCGGCGCGCCGGACACGGCCCCCGGGATCAGGCGATGGCCGCCGCGCGGATTGCTCTTGTCCTTGGTATAGTCGCCGGAAATCCGGATCAGCACCGGCTCGCCATAGCCGCCCAGTTCGACGGTGCCGCGCGCGGCCCAGATGTCCTTGTTGTAATTTTCGAGGCCGGTGGTCAGATTGGTGCCGAACCCGCCGCGCGACAGGCGAGCGCCCGAAGCGCCGATCCGCACCAGATCGGAAATCGGCATGCTGGCGGTGACCACGGCTTCGGCCTGGTCATAGCTGCCATAGGTGACCCGCGCCTTGAACGACGGGTCCTGCGGCAGCGCCTTGGTCACATATTTGACCGCGCCGCCGATCGTGTTGCGGCCGTAGAGCGTGCCCTGCGGTCCGCGCAATACTTCGATGCGCTCGACGTCATAGATGTCGAGCACGGCAGCCTGCGGCCGGTTGAGATAGACATCGTCGAGATAGATGCCGACGCCCTGTTCGAAACCCGAGACCGGATCCTGCTGGCCGATGCCGCGAATGAAGGCGGACAGGGTCGAGTTGGTGCCGCGCGAGGCCTCGAGCGTGGTGTTGGGCGTGGTCTGGCCGATGTCGGTGATATCGATCGCACCCTGCTGCTCGAGCTTTTCGGCCGAGAAAGAGGTGATGGCGATCGGCACATCAATCTGCCGTTCTTCGCGCCGCCGAGCGGTGACGACGATAAACCCGTCGTCCGATCCCTGTTCTGCGGACTCGCTGGTCTGGGCATGGAGCGTGGCTGGCGCGACCAGGCCACCGGCAAGACCGGTGATGATGGCTGCATAGCTTACGGTGTGCTGGAATTTCATGATGGCATCCTCCTTGAATATCTGCCCGGGATTTCCGGGTCGTGGAGGGCGCTATATTGAAACATGAATCAAAGTTCAACTTAGAAATTTGCTTATCCGGTTAAATGCGGTTAGCCGTGACATTATGGTCACTGAATATAACGAACCCACCGAGTCGAATGGCAAGCACCCGCGCACTGCGCGGGGGCTGAAGACCAAGCGCAAGCTGCTCGATGCCGCGGCGCTGGAATTTGGCGAGAAGGGCTTTCACGAAGCCTCGATCACCGGCATCACACAGCGCGCCGGCACCGCGCTGGGCAGTTTCTATACCTATTTCGATTCCAAGGACGAGCTGTTCAGCGCCCTGGTCAAGGACATGAGCGCGCGGGTGAAGAGCCATGCCGCCAGCGCCATGACCGAATGGCAGGATGCGCTGGAGCGGGAGAGGCTGGCGCTCGAGGCGTTCATGAATTTTGCCCGCGAGCATAAGGAAATCTACCGGATCATCGACGAAGCGGAATTTGTCGATCCCGACAGCTATCGGCTGCACTATCAGGAGACGGCCGCCCGTATCCACGAACGCCTGCAGGAAGGCAGCGCCGCCGGCGATTTCCGGGGGCCGCTGGAGGAAGCCCATGCCTGGGCCATCATGGGGATGAACGTCTTCCTCGGCCTGCGCTATGGCATCTGGTCGGAAGAAAAATCGGCGGTCGAGATTGCCGAGATCGCCAATGGCATTCTGGCGCGGGGCATTGCGACGGACAAGCTCTAGGTCCGGACCCCGCGAGCAAGGTGCGGGCGAGCGGATCGATATGCTTTATCCTCGCACGATCGTCCCGCTCGCCTGTCGCTAGCTAGTCGGCCATCCAGCGTTCCAGATTCTCGTGGAAGAAGCGCAGGCGGCGTTCCTGCCAGGCGAGATAGTCGCGCTTGTAGCCGCGCGAGTTGAGGCCGCGCTGCTGCACTTCCCAGACTTCGACATCCTGGTCGATGCCGGGGCCCATCGACACTTCGTCGACCTTGCCCTGGACATGCGGTGCGGGGACCGAGACGTCGACCCATTCAGCCATGCTCTGCGAATAATAGCGGTCGGTGCCTTCTGGGAACAGGGTCATGTACCACATGTCGAAATAGCATTTCTGCGGATCGCTTTCATGCGGCCGCGCGCGCAGCCAGATATTGCCGTCCGGCTTGAGGCTGAACGAGAGATTCGGGAAGATCGTGTAGTGCCAGTGGTCGGTCAGCTGCGAATCCTGATAGCTGGAGAAATCGAAGCCCTTCTCGGCGCCCAGTTCCCGCTTGGCCTTCTGCAGCGCCGCGCGGATCTCGCCGGTCTTGCCCTTGCGGAAATCGTCGGGGTTCAGCCCCCAGAATTCCATTTCCTCTGCCAGCTGCTCCAGCGTTTCCTTCTCGCCGCCGCGCAGCGTCTTGGTCGGCCCAGCTCCGGGCATGATCATGTGCGCATGGCCCTGGGGATAGAGATCGAACTGGCAGTGGTGATGCGAATATTCCATCACGAACTTGGTCTGCGGATGGACGAACGGGACGTGATAGCTTTCGTTGAAATTGTCCTGGATCAGCTTCCAGTTGAAATTGCCCTCGACCGTCATCCAGTGGGTGCGGACCATCTTGTCCATCGGATAGGTCTCGATCTGCTCGGCAATCGGGCCGAGGAATTCGCGCAGCGGCACGGCATTCTCGTCCATGTTGATCCAGACAAAGCCAGCCCAGATCGTGCACTGCACGGGAACCAGGTTGAGCTTGCCGCAGGGCGAGCCCTGGATGAAATCCGCTTCGTCGGGGACCGCCTTCAGCCGGCCGCTGAATTCATAGGCCCAGCCATGATAGGGGCAGGTCAGGCGCTTGCCCGAGGCATTGCCCTGTTCGCCGGTGACCAGCGGCATGCCGCGGTGCTGGCAGACATTGTAGAAGGCGCGGGTCTCGCCATCCTCGCCGCGGATGCAGACGATTGTCTCGGGCCCGAAATCGGCGGTGATCCAGTCGCCCGCCTTTTGCAGCTGGGCTGCCACCCCGGCGATCTGCCAGGTCTTGGTCCAGATCTTGTCCCACTCCTTATCGGCCCATTCCTTGGAAATATAGCGGTCGGGGGTGATCGGCGTGTTGCGAAACTCCGGGTCGCGCAGTTTCGCGGTGCTGGTGCGAACGGCCTCGTCGGCCTTTTCCTTGTTGATGACGGTAGACATAGATTATCTCCTTTCAATATTCCGGTTGGGCCGTCCTGGCATCATGATGACGGCTGACCGGCAAAATGCCGGTAGGATGGGTCTGCTTCGCCGCGGGTCCCGAAGCCATAGTCGGGCATATTGGCGCGATCCCAGATATCCGTGGACGGGTTGATGCTGCTCCAATCGTAGACCGCGCCGCGATGGGCTATCCGCCAAGCGCCGTCGCGCCGCTCGAACCGGTCGAGATAGCGACCGGCGGCGATCATGAAATTGTCGGTGCCATCCTCGGCGGGAATGGAATGGTGGGCGATGAAATAGCTTTCTCCCTGCGCGGTGTCACCGTCCAGTTCGATCAGGATATTGCCGATGATATGCTGGGTGCGATTCATGCCCTTGAGCACGTCCATCACCCAGGGCACGAAGTCCTTTGCGCTGCCCTTGTAGCTGCCGTGATCATCGGTCGCGTCGGGGTGAAAGAGTTCCCCGACCAGCTCCGCGTCGCAGCGGTCGATGGCGCGGGCCATGCGATGCACCAGCTCGATGCAGTCCTGTTTGTCCAGCATGTCCGAAATCCGCTGGTCACGCGAGCGTGAGGCGGTGGTCGTGGTTTCGGCTGAGGTCATACTGCATGCTCCGCTATGAATTGGGTCCCTGGCGCCCCGCGTCTGGCGCAGGGGGAGAAACATATGCCGGCAGTTCCGGTGCCGGTCCGATGAAGGCCGCGGAAGGACAGTGCCCCGGGCCGGGTTCAGGGCAGCGGGAGACTCCCGCTGCCCTGTCATATCGTGTTTTCGTCGCCATCATCATCATCTCCGTCATGGCTCGGAATATTCTGTTCCGATCAGAAGCGGACCGTTGCCTGCAGGCTCACCGTGCGGGGAAAGGCCCCATATCCGAGCGCATCACCGCGCACGGCCGCCGCGGTTCCGGTGCCGGAACCAGTCGAGGGGGCGGTGCCGCCACCGGTGAAGTAGAACTTGTCGGTCAGGTTCTTGCCGATCAGCGCCAGCTGCCACCTGTCGTCGCTTGCTCCGATCCGGATGCCTGCATCGAGAACAGCGTAGGACGACTGTGTCGTTGCCCTGTCGCCAAAGCTCGAGGCGATATAGGATCCGCTATAGCGCATATCGACGTTGGTGCCCAGCTTCAGGTTGGTCGACACTTCCGTTTCGTAGGCGATACCTGCCGTGCCCGTCCACTTTGGTGCAACCGCTGTCGGCACCCCGCTCAGGTCCTGCGAAGGAACGCCGGCAACGGTGAGCGAGCAGCCGGCAGCGATCGATTGACCGCTGTAGCAAGGCGCGATGAAATCTTCATAGCGCGCCTGGTTGTAGTTCAGATTGCCCCGCAGCCTGAGACCGGGAATGGAATAAGGGGCATATTCCAGCTCCAGTTCGACACCTTTCGAACGCGCGCTGCCGGCATTATAGGTAATATAGGCAAAGATTTGCGAGTTGAAAAAGTCGACCTGAAGGTCGGTGTAATTGTAATTATAATAGGTCAGGTTCGCCTGCAGCTGATTGTCGGCCAGCGTCGACTTGACGCCGAATTCGAAACCCTTGCCCTTTTCAGGATTGAAGCTGAGGTCGGTTGCAGGATTGGCCGACAGCGCCGAGTTGATGGCGCTGTTGGAGAAGCCGCCTGACTTATAGGCGACGCGATAGGCACCATAGAGCATCAGATCGTCGGTCGGTGTCCAGCGCAGCGTGAAGTCGGGAGACCAGTCCTTGAACGTCTGGTCGCCGAAGATGGTGCCGTTGACAGCCGCGCTTTCGGGGACGAACAGGCCCTGCAAGCCGAGGTTGACATAGGGCTGGGTGAAGGTGCTGTCCTTGGTTTCATAAATATAGCGAACGCCACCGGTTGCTTCGAGCGTCGGAGTGATCTGCCACATCACCTGGCCATAGCCGGATAGCGTTTCACCGTCGGTCCGTGATTCCTTGGAATAAGCGACGTAGCGATTTCCCGGAGTGGCGGTCGAATCCTCCAGATTCGCGAACATCACCGCCTGGTAGAAATCGCGCCGGGTTTTCTGGTACAGCGCGCCGACCATCAGGTTGACCGGAGAGTCAAAGTCGGTGAGCGCTCGCAGTTCCTGGCTGAAGGCATGATAACTGGCGTTTTCCGTCGCCCAGACACCGGCGCTGAGAAAGTCGCAATCGCAGGCGAACTTGTTGTTGTTCCAGTTGTAGTTGGTGATTGAGCTGATGGTTATGTCATCGAGCGCATATTCCAGCGTACCGGTGGCCGACCAGGATTTA
Organism: Parasphingorhabdus sp.; assembly: GCF_036964565.1. GTDB lineage: Bacteria > Pseudomonadota > Alphaproteobacteria > Sphingomonadales > Sphingomonadaceae > Parasphingorhabdus. Next base: position 205,971 of record NZ_JBALTN010000003.1, read on the forward strand.
TAGGTGTTGTAGAGTCCGCCGTCCTCGCGCGCGAACGGATAATCCTGCGCGATATCGACGGGAAAATCATTCTGGTGGGTCGTGAAATTCTTGCCGCAAGGATAGTTGGGCGCATTGGTTGTCTGGCCCGTCGGGCAATCGATCGCCACATAGTTCCAGCCATTGCCGGCGGTGCGGTTATAGGTGCCGGAGACCTTCAGCCTGGCGGTCAGCCGGTCGTCCGGTTCGTATTTCAGGGTGACGCGGCCGATCAGCTCCCGTTCCTGGGGCTGTTCGGAAGCGGCCGGAGCGGCGGTATGGGGATTGGTATTGCCGGTCGCGACGTCCAGCGTCGGATAGCTGATGGTCTGCTGCTCGTTATCGTAATAGCCGCCCCACATCCGCGAGCCGCGCAAGGCGACGCGGATACCCAAAGTGTCGGTCAGCGGTTGCGATACGATCGCTTCGGCATAGGCCCGCTCTGCGGAAAATTCATAGCCGACGCGGCCGATATATTCCGGGTCCAGGCCGGGGTCGGCGGTGGTCAGCGAGATAACGCCGGCGGTCGCGTTCTTGCCGAAGAACAGCGACTGCGGCCCTTTCAGCACCTCGACCCGCGCCAGATCGAAAAAGCCTTCGTTGATGATCCGGCCCTGGCCGTAATAGACGCTGTCGACGACAATGGCGACCGACTGCTCGATGCCGATCGAGGTGGCGGAAGAGCCGATGCCGCGGAGGGTCAGCTGTGCGCCGGCTCCGTTGGAGGAACGTGCGATCGTGAAATTCGGGGTCGCGGCCGCGATCTTCTCGAGGCTGCTCAGGTCGCGTGCCGCGATTTCCTCTGCGGTGATCGCCTGGACGGAGACGGGAATGGACTGAACCGATTCCTCGCGCCGCCGGGCGGTAACGACGATCGCCTGAACGCCGCCGCTTTGCGCGACATCCCTGGCCGGCTCTGCGGCGCCGGAATCGTCCTGTGCGGACTGGGCCAACAACGATGCGGTCAGGATGGAACTGTTTGGCTCTGCGGCCGGGGCCGAAGCCGATGTCTGGCCATAAGCGGCTCCCGATGCTGCCATCATGGCGACAACGATAGATGTCCGATAGATTAAATCTGCACGCAAAGCGGTTTTCGCCATTCCGAATCTCCTCCTAGGTTTATTGACTTGCAGCGCTATTCCTTTGCGCTTTCGATCACGTTACGGAATCCGGGAAGGCTTATCGCCTAGCACTTTGGCCTATCAAAAATGCGCTTTGAAAAAATCCGCCGCAACATCCGGCTTCTTGCCGAAGAGCGAATCGCATGCGTCACCGGCGCAGGCGGCGACGAGCCGGGCGTGCCATCGTGCTGCGGCGCCAATCAGCCGCTGTCGTGGTTATGGAGATCGGAACCGGACCGGCCCCTGCTGATGCCGCCTATGGAGCGGGTGCAGCCTGTTCGAAGCCTCCGCCCAAGGCGACGAACAAGGTCGCGCGGTTCTGCAGCCAGGCGCGACGGGTGGCGAGCAATTGCTGCTGTGCGGCAAACAGGTTGCGCTCCGCATCGAGCACCTCGAGATAGTCGGCGACGCCTTCGCGATAGCGCAGCCGCGCGATGCGCGCGATCCGTTCCTGCGCGGCGACGCCGGTCTCGAGCGTAACAACCTGTTCGGCGAGGTAACGGCGGCCGGCCAGCGCATCGGCCACTTCCCGGAAGGCGCTCTGCACCGTGCGGTCATAATTGGCGACTTGCTCGACCGCGCGCGCCTCGGCCAGATCGAGATCGGCGCGTCGCGCACCGGCGTCAAAAATTGGAAGGCTGATCGAAGGGCCGAAGCTCCAGCCCAGTCCATCGGAACCGAACAGCCCGGACAGGCTGGCGGACGACAGGCCGGCGTTGCCGGTGAGCGAGATGCTCGGGAAAAAGGCAGCGCGGGCGGCGCCGATATTGGCGCGCGCGGCACGCAATTCCTCTTCGGCAGCTATGATGTCCGGGCGGACCAGCAGCAGGTCGGAAGGCAGGCCGGCCGCGAGACGCACTTCGCTTCCCTGCGCGGCGAGCGGAAGCCCGGCGGGCAGGCTTGGCGATTCCGTGCCGCCAACCAGCACGGCAAGCTGGTTGCGCAGTTGCGCCAACGCCAGGCGCTCGGCAGCCAGTTGCTGCCGGGCCTGGGTGAGCAGCGTTTCGGCCTGGCCGAACGGCAGCGCCGAGGTGACGCCGGCGTCGAGCCGCAGCCCCGCGATCCGTAGCCCTTCCTGCCGGCTCTCGGCAGTGGCCTGCGCCAGCGCGATCTGCTCCTCTGTCTCGACGATCTCATAATAGGTGGTCGCGGTGTCGGCGATCAGCGACAGGTAGAAGGCGCGCTGGGCCGCGACGGTGGCGAGATACTGGGCGCGGGCGGCCTCGCTCAAATTTGCCAGGCGGCCCCAGAAATCGAGTTCGAACGCGCTGATACCGACGCCGACATCGAAGCGGTTGAAGGTCGCAGCTCCGGCATTGCCACCCGCTCCGCCGATCGGCGCGGCGCCTGCTGCCTGCCGGCTGCGGGTCGCGTTGGCACTGGCGACGACGGCAGGCAGCTGGCGGCTGTCCTGAATACGATACTGCGCGCGTGCCTGCTCGATCCGGGCCGTGGCGGCCATCAGGTCACGGTTGTTGGCGAGCGCGTTGGCAACCAGCGCTTCCAGCCGCGGGTCGGCAAACCATTCGCCATAGGACAGCTGCGCCGCAACGGTTTCGCCATGGGGATCAAGCAGTTCGGGAAAGGCGGGTGCCACGGGCAGTCCGCGCAATTCCGCATCGGGTGCCAGATTGGCGCAGCCGGTGAGGGCGGTGCCGAGCAGCGTCAGGGCCATGATCCGTTTCATCGGGCAGGGTCCTCTCGGGAAATGGACTCGCCGGGCAAAGCGTCGGTCTGCTCGCTGTGGTGATCCCTGGAAACCGGCGCGCCGCGGGCCAGACGCTGACGGACCAGCAGGTAAAGCGCGGGAATGATGAAGATGCCGATCGCGGTCGCCGCGATCATCCCGCCCATCACGCCGGTGCCGACCGCGATCCGGCTCGCCGCGCCCGCGCCGCTCGACAGTACCAGCGGGACCATGCCCATCGAAAAGGCGAGCGAGGTCATGATGATTGGCCGCAGGCGAAGCCGCGCCGCGGTCTTGACCGCCTCGGCAATGGATTTACCGCGCTCTTCCTCCTCGATTGCAAATTCCACGATCAGGATCGCGTTCTTGGCGGCCAGACCGATGATGGTGATCAAGCCGACGTTGAAATAGACGTCCGCCGACAGACCGCGCAGCATCGAGAACAGCACCGCCCCCAGCACGCCCATCGGCACTATCAGCAGCACCGCAAGCGGGATTGTCCAGCTTTCGTACAGCGCCGCGAGCACCAGGAAGACAAGGACCAGCGACAGGCCGAGCAGGAGCGAGATCTGACCCCCGGCCTGCTTCTCCTCGAAGGAGATGCCGGTCCACTCATAGCCGATGCCCTGCGGCAGCTGGCTGGCGAGCTGCTCCATCGCGGCGAGCGCAGCGCCAGACGACTTCCCCGGTGCTGCCATCCCCGAAAGCGTCATCGCCGGATAGCCGTTGTAGCGCGACAGGCTACCGGGTGCGGCGGACCATTCGACCTCTGCAAATGCGCCAAAGGGGACAAGTTCCCCCTGCTGGTTGGGAACGCGCAGCGCCAGCACGTCGTCGGGCTGCATCCGGTAGGGCGCATCGGCCTGGACCAGAACCTGCAGCACACGGCCCTCGCGGTTGAAGTCATTGGCGTAGGCCGAGCCGAAATTGATCGACAGCGCCGTGTTGACCTCGGCCAGCGAGAGCCCCAGCGCGCGCGCCTGGACGCGGTTGATGGTAACCTTGAGTTCGGGGCTCGCCCCCTGGTCCTCAGGTCGCAGGTTGGCGATTGCCGGGCTTTGCGAGGCCATGCCGAGCAATTGGTCGCGAGCGCTGATCAGCGCGTCGCGGCCCAGCCCGCCGCGATCCTGCAGCTTGAGCGTGAAGCCGCTGGCCTGGCCGAGCGACTGGATTGCAGGTGGCTGGATCACGAAGGCGGTGGCTCCATCAACCTGCGAGAACGTGCCCATGGCGCGCCCGAGCATCGCCTCGGCCCCGCTTTCGTCGCCGCTGCGTTCGTCCCATGATTTGAAGGAGGCAAACATCAGCGCGTTGTTCTGGCCCTGACCGAAGAAGCTGAATCCGCGAATCACGACCAGGCTCTCGACCTCGTCCTGCGCCAGCCAGTAGCTGGTGATCGGCTTCAGCGCCTCGTTGGTGCGCTCGACCGTGGCCCCAGGAGGTGCCTGGACCGCAGTGATCAGAAAGCCCTGATCCTCGCTCGGCAAAAACGCGGTCGGCAGTCGCATGAACAGCAGCAGCGTAACCAAGGCGAGCGCAACGAAGATCGCAAAGGTTCGGAGCGGGCGCGACAGCAGTGCATCGTTGGCCCGTCCGTATTTGCCCGTCATATTGGCGAACCATTGATTGAAGCGGGCGAAGCCGCGAGCCGACAGGTTGCCGAGCCGATCGATCCGTCCGCGCCAGCCCGTGCGCTGCTCGTGGGCCTCGGGTGGCATCGTCTCCGGGTCACGTTCGTCCGGATCGGGTGAGACGGGTTTGAGGAACGTGGCGCACAAGGCTGGTGTCAGCGAGAGCGCGAGCAGGGCCGAGAAGAAGATGGAGATCGCGAGCGTCACCGAAAACTGGCGATAGATTCCCCCGGTTGAACCGGGGAAGAAGGCCATCGGGATGAAGACCGCGATCAGCACCAGCGTGATGCCGATGATGGCGCTGGTGATCTGGTCCATTGCCTTGCGGGTGGCCTCCAGCGGAGAGAGCCCTTCCTCGCGCATGATCCGCTCGACATTCTCGATCACCACGATCGCGTCGTCGACCAGGATGCCGATCGCCAGCACCATGCCGAACAGCGACAGCACGTTGATCGAAAAGCCGAACAGCCACAGCCCAAGGCACGCGCCGGCGAGCGCGATCGGCACGACGAGGGTCGGGATCAGCGTCGCGCGCCAATTCTGCAGAAAAAGGAACATGACGAGGAAGACCAGCACCATGGCTTCGATCAGGGTGACAATCACCTCGTCAACGGACGCCTGGACGAAGGGCGTGGTATCATAGGGAACGGACCATGTAATGTCCGCCGGAAGTCCTCCCTGGATTTCGTCCATCCGCGCGCGAATGCCTTCCGCCGCAGCCAGCGCATTGGCGCCGGTGGCAAGCTGGACCGCCATCCCCGCCATCGGCTGGTCATTGAGCGTCGTCGACGTGGCGTAGCTTTGTGCGCCAATTTCCACGCGTGCCACCTCGCCCAGCCGGACAACGGCAGCGCCCGAACTGGCCCGCAGGATGATGTTCTCGAATTCCTCGACCGTGGTGAATCGGCCCTCGGTGGAAATGGTGGCGTTGATCTGCTGGCCATCGACGATCGGCAGCGTACCGATCGCGCCGCCGGCGGTCTGGCTATTCTGCTCGCGGATCGCGCCGAGCACATCGCTCGGCGACAGCCGGTAGGAGGCGAGGGCGTCAGGATCCAGCCAGATGCGCATCGCGTACTGCGAACCGAACAGCGTGACATCGCCGACGCCGGCGACCCGGCGAAGCTCGTCCACCACCTGGTTGGAAGCGATGGCGCCGAGATCGGTGGTCGAGAGATTGCCGCTTTCCGAGGTCAGGGCGATGATCATCAGGAAGCCCTCGTTGGCCTGCCGCACGGTGATGCCCTGGCGCCGGACTTCCTCGGGCAACCGCGCCTCGACCGTGCCGAGACGGTTCTGCACCTCGGTTTGCGCGACATCGACATCGGTGCCGGCCTCGAAGGTCAGCGTGATCGAAGCGGTGCCATTCGAAGCGCTGCTCGACGACATGTAGAGAAAACCCTCGACGCCGTTGAGTTGCTGCTCGATCACCTGGGTGACATTCTGTTCCAGCGTCTCGGCATCGGCGCCCGGATAGACCACGCTGATGGTGAGCGAGGGGGGCGCGACCTGCGGATATTGTTCGATCGGCAAGGCGCGCAGTGCGATGATCCCGGCCAGCAGGATGCCGATCGAAATCACCCAGGCGAAGATCGGTCTGTCGATGAAGAAACGTGCCATCGGTTACTTGCCCCCGGTGGCAGGAGCCTTGGGGCGGGCCGGGCGACCGGTTTTCGTGTTGGCTCGGGTCACGGGCAGGCCGGGACGGATCTTCTGCAGATTGCTGACGATGACTACGTCCCCCGGTCGCAACCCGCCTTCGATCAGCCAGCGTCCGTCGACCATCGCGCCGAGCTTCACTGGACGCAGTTCGGCAAGCCCCTTGCGGGTCATTACGAACACCGATCCACCCTTCTCGTTCACGGTGACCGCGCGCTGCGGAACGGCGATTCCGCCGCTTATCCGGCCGGCATAGATCTGCGCGCGCACGAATTCCCCGGGCAGCAGAAGTCCGGTGGGATTGGGGAATTCGGCGCGCAGTTCGATGGTACCGGTATCCTGATCGACAGAAAATGCGAGAAAGTCGATATAGCCGGGGATCGGGTATTCGGTGCCGTCGGTGAATGTCAGCCTGACCTCGACCTTGTCGTTTTCGCCCAGATCCAGTTCCCCCGCGCTGATCGCACGGCGAATGGCGAGCACATCGCTCGCAGACTGGGCGAAGCTGACGTAGACCGGAGAGATCTGCTCTATCTTGGTCATCAGCGTGGCTTCGGTCTGGCTCACCAGCGCGCCTTCGGTTACCTGGGCGCGGCCAACACGACCGGAAATTGGCGCCCGCACCGTGGTGTAGCCGAGTTGCAGCGAAGCCGATTCGAGCTGCGCCCGGATCTGAGCGACATTGGCCGCGGCTTCGCGGGAGGCGGCGACCGCGGCGTCAAATTCCTGGCCGCTGATCGCGTTTTCTTCCACCAGCGGACGATAGCGGTTGACGACGGCGCGGGCATTGGCCGCGGTGGCGCGGGCCCGGTCGAGGCTGGCTTCAATCTGCGCAGAACTGGCGCGCAGTTCGCGTGGATCGATACGGAACAGCGGCTGACCTGCGGCGACGTCGGTGCCTTCCTCATAAAGGCGCTGCTGCACGATGCCCGTCACCCGCGCGCGCACCTCCGCTTCCCGCACCGGCTCCACCCGCCCCGGCAGTTCGACAACATTGGGGATTATCTCGCTGGCGATCGTGACGGTTTTGACGGGGATCGGCTGTGGAGCAGGCGTTTCTTGCTCCGCAGCGCAGGAAATCAACATTAGGCTAGCAAGCAGGCCGGCTAGATGACGCATCGGGAGCGGACTTTCTGAGAATATTGTGCAGGTGCGGTAGTGTAATAAGTATTACACATGTGGCGCGCAAGTGCTATTTGTGCAACCAGAGCGCCGATGAAAAAAATCGAACCCGATCTCGCCCGGCTTGACCGCCGCCGCCGCGCCATCATCGAAGCGGCTCACCAGCTGTTCGTCGAGCAGGGCTTCGAGCGCACAACGCTGGGCCATATCGTCGATCGGGCCGGCGGATCGCTGGCCACGGTCTACAAGCTGTTCGGCAACAAGGAAGGCCTGCTGGAAGCGGTGGTTTTCGAACAGGTCGGTTCGGGCGAGAATATCATTCGCGAGATAGCCGCGGCCAATGCGCCCCCCGCCGAGACGCTGCGTCAGATCGCCACGGAACTGAACCGGCGGTTTCTGGACCCGGACGAAGTCGCTCTTGTTCGGATCGTCATCGCGCGCAGCATAGAAGACCCGGCCTTTGCCCAGCGATTCTTCGAGACGACCGCGATGTGCACGAGGGAGGCGCTCGAGCGGATTTTCGTTGCCTGGAGCAAGGCGGGAATCGCGATGGATGGCGAGCCCGAGATGCTCGCCGAAATTTTCCTGGGCCTGATCATTCTCGATCTGCAGACCGAGGCAATCAGCCACGGCACCGCGGGTCAGCCATCGCTCGAAAGCCTGGCGCTGCGTACCGAGTTCTTCCTCAAGGGAGCCGGCCTGGCAGGATAGGGACAGTGATTCAGCGGCGACCCGGCGACCGCCGGTCTGCTGGATCAGGCCGGAAAATCATCAGTGGGCGGACGGGGTGCGGACCAAGAGATGGGAGAAAATTGGTGCACCCGACAAGATTCGAACTTGTGGCCTCTGCCTTCGGAGTGCAGAGACTAACGACAATCAGGGACATGCTCGGACAGTACGAACGCCAGAAAAGCAGGCTTTATCGTGTTGCGTTGTCCCGTTTTGTCCGGTATTGTATTCCATACTGATTGCATACGAATGGTAAAGGGGCCGTCGGCTATGGCTTTGGATTTAAGCAAAGTGGGATTACGGGAACGGCTTAAAGCACAACGTGAACCACATTGGCAGAGGCTTCGGGCCGGATGCTTTGTCGGCTTTCGTCCATCCAAGAAGGGCGGCAAAGGAACATGGATTGCCCGCGCTTACGATGAAGATTCCGGCAAGTATCGCGTTAAGTCCCTTGGTGACTTCGGAACGCTGGCTGGCAACGAAATGTTTGCTGCGGCCAAAAAGGCGACCGAAGCAATGGCGGAACTGGTGGAGTCGGGCGGAGAAGTCCGCGCCAAGATCGAAACCGTTGCTGATGCCTGCCAGGATTACGCCAAAACCCGCCCGGAGGCGGAGCACCGCTTCCGGCGATATGTCTATTCCGATTTGATTGCCAAGGTGAAGTTGGAAAAGCTCCGCCGTCGCCATGTGAAGGAATGGCGCGAACGGCTGGAGGCGCAACCGGCGCTCGTGAGCCGTCGCAAGGAAGGCGAGGCAGTCCATCGCAAGCGCGCGGCTTCCACCGTCAACCGGGATATGGCGGTATTGCGGGCGGCCTTGGCCAAAGTTGTGTCACCCGGCGCGCCCAATAGCGAGGCAGCTTGGCAAGAGGCGTTGAAGGCCATTCCCAATGCCAACGGACGGCGCACCCTCTACCTTGATCGCAGCCAGCGCCGGAATCTGTTGGCAAGTGTCGATGCGGAAGCCGCACCCTTTGTCCGGGCGCTCTGCATGTTGCCGTTGCGACCCGGTGCGCTGGCAGGACTTACTGCTGGCGACTTTGACAAGCGCACGGCGGAATTAACCATCGGAAAGGACAAGACCGGCAAGCCCCGGCGCATTCAGTTGCCAGCCGAGGCCGCAAAGCTGCTTTCCGCTCAGGCCAAGAACAAGCTGCCGGGCGCTCCGCTGTTCACGCGCGCCAATGGGAAGGCATGGGACAAGGAAACGTGGAAGCATCCTATTGCCGCTGCCGTCAAAGCGGCAGGCTTGCCGGGTGAAGCAACCGCCTACACTCTTAGACACAGCACGATTACCGATCTTGTGAGCGCCGGGCTTCCGTTGCTTACCATCGCGCAAATTTCGGGCACCAGCGCCGAGATGATTGAGCGTCATTATGGTCACTTGGCGAGCGATGCTGCGGTAAAAGCGCTCGGAACGTTGGCGCTTTATACTGGGAGCGAAAAGTGATGGGCGACGAAGAGGCAAAGCTTGGGAATTTAGATAAGCTGTACAGACCGGAGGACGTCGAGGCGCTATTTTTTGGGATGGAACCGGATCGGTGGGCGACACTACTTTGTGAGAAGCTGTTCGACGCCAACGAACATATGGCGAGCGCCCTGAGCTACGAGGCAGATCTCAAGAGAGATCGATCGGACGAGATAGACGAGCAGGCAATCACGCTAGCAAGGAAAAGTGTCGCGGCCTATCTGGCGACAATATATGAAATGCTGGCAGTAATGCCCATGCTTCAGAGCGCGCCTCGCCCACTTGATGGACTACACCAAATCATAACAAATATATTGGCCTTAGAAGTTGGATTGCCTCCAAATTGGCTGAAGCCTTCGTCAACTGTCCGCCATTTGAAGCCCAGTCCCAAAGTTGCCGAATGGGGGCCCATCATATTGGCCCTAGTGATCCTTAAAGAGTGTCACCCTAATGTCCAGAACATCAACCAAGCGAAAGCCAAGGTCGTCAGCCTCTCTGACCGCCGGCCGGGCACGATAATGGACTGGTATTATAAACTATTTGCTTCCGCTAGTGGCCAGTATCTGGAAGCGCGTAATACTATTCAAGCTGAACTGGAGACGTTTAAGGCCAGCATTTCTCTTGCCCGCAGTGTCGACGTTGCCATCGTGGTGAATCGCAGGGTTGCGATGCTCCTGAAATAGCATTTTCGAATTTTGGGTTTTAAAATCGCGTCCAAAAATCTTATATGAGAGCAACGTCCCACAACGTCTCGGTAAACGCGCTTAGACGAATACGTGTGGGAGTATAGCATGCAACCTCTAACAGTTACTATCCCCGACGCAGTCAGGATCACGGGGTTGTCGCGCAGTGCGCTATATGTTGCATTGAAGCGCCGCGATCTCATTGCATTAAAGGCAGGGCGGCGAACACTTCTGCGGGTAAGAGACCTCGAAGAATTCCTAGCAAGCCTTCCCAAATATTCAGGGGAGGACTGATCCATGCCCCAAACAAACGAAACCCCAGCGGGGTCGAACGCCGGGGTCTCATGCAATCAAGTTGGTGCCTGTTTGCAAGAGATCATTACACTTTCCACGTACCGCGCTCAACACTTAATCGCCGAGCACGGCATTCGCCCGGAACTCGCGGCGATTGTAGCGAGCATAGCATTCGGAGGGCTGGCATGATGTTGGATTATGACAATATCATAAGTTTGGATGATGCGCGCCGACGCCGGGCCGCTGAAACCTGGGGCGAGCATCACACCGGGCGCGCCAGCGTTCTACCTGATAGCAGTCACACAATGCCGGACGACTCTTTCGGGCTTTGTCCGGTCTGCTACGGCCCCGGTTCAAACGAACGCGGCGATTGCCAGCGGGAATTCTTTCATCGCAATGTAGGGTCTGACCACTGGTTCACCTGCGACGTACACATGACACGGTGGAGGCCATGCAGCGCAATATTTTCAGCATGGCGGGATGAGGCAGAAGAGCGTTGGGATCAAAACGCCCTTGACCTGGAACGCTATGAAGAGGTGGAGCCCTTTTATTGGCCAACAGGGGGGCACGCTGCATGAAGCAACGCGACTTGATAAAAGAGATCGAAAACGCCTGCAGGGGCGTCAAGCAGGCTCATTTGGACCGGATCAGGGCGCTAGGCGTCACCAGCTGCACGATTGCCGCGTTGGGTGCCGTTCAAGTCCCGTTTGGCGTTATGAACTGCGAAAGTATCGGCGGCGGCATATTTCAACCTGGCGGCGATACACCCTATATCCTGCAACCTGTTTATGATGACGACGTGCTGATCGATATTGTTGCTTGGCGCACAATTGAACCGCAAAACTGGCTATGGCGCACCGGATCGGCATGGGCGCTCAATCCTGATGCGGTTGCAGCCAATAGCTGGCAAGATGAACCGCTATCGATTGATGCAACGCCTCTTGATTGGCTCCGCAGCAGCGCGGCCGGTCTTTGCATATTGAACTGGGATGCGCCGGAAATCCGGCAGCTATTGCGGATCAACTCCATAATCGCAGATCCCCATATTGCCCGGCAATTGCGCGGCGCACTGATGAAGCCCGCATATTTTCCTGAAATCAGGGCAAGGGAGGCTTTCCGAAATGCAGCGTGATTTGAAAGCCCTTGGTGAAGAGATACCGGACGATCCTTTTGGTCATCTGCCGTACGAAATCATTCCTTTAAAAACCAGGGGTGCCGATGGCTGCCTACTGAATTTGAATGCCGCCAGGAACGAGCCAGAGATGCTTGAGGGGGTCCGACTAGATGACTTCCGGGCGTATATGCCGGCGCACTCCTACGTATTCATGCCGAGTGGCGAAATGTGGCCAGCCGCCAGCGTCAATTCGCGGATCCCTCCGATGCCGCTATTCGACAAGGAGGGCAAGCCGCTACTCGACAAAAAGGGCAAACGGGTCAAGCTGGCTGCAAATCAGTGGCTTGACCAGAATCGACCTGTTGAGCAAATGACATGGGCCCCGGGTTTGCCGCAAGTCGTCACAGATAAACTAATTTCAGACGGCGGCTGGATCGATCGGCGAGCCTGCCATGTCTTCAACCTGTATCGACCGCCTTCTAAATGCTCCGGTGACGCGAAGAAGGCCGGGTGCTGGATTGACCATATCCAACGAGTCTATCCCGACGATGCAGAGCACCTGATCAACTGGCTTGCACACCGCGTCCAGCGTCCAGAGGAAAAAATCAATCATGCAATTCTCTTGGGCGGTGCGCAAGGTATCGGCAAAGACACCATCCTGGAGCCGGTCAAGGCCGCGATCGGGCCGTGGAACTTCACCGAAGTATCGCCGCAGCACCTACTCGGCAGGTTCAACGGCTTTGTGAAATCTGTAATCCTGCGAGTGAGCGAGGCCCGCGACCTGGGAGACGTGGACCGCTTCGCCTTTTACGACCATATGAAAACCTATACTGCGGCACCGCCAGACGTGCTCCGCGTCGATGAAAAGCATTTGCGCGAATACTCCGTGTTCAATGTTTGCGGCGTCATCATTACGTCCAATCACAAAAGCGATGGGCTCTATTTGCCGCCCGATGATCGCCGGCATTATGTCGCATGGTCTGACCTTGGCCGCGATGATTTTGCAGCGGATTATTGGACCGGGCTTTATGCATGGTACCAGGCAGGAGGCACCGGGCACGTGGCGCAATATCTGCGAACACTGGACCTATCCGGCTTCGATCCCAAAGCACCGCCACGCAAGACACCAGCGTTTTGGGAAATCGTATCGAGTAATCAATCGCCCGAGGACGCGGAGTTCGCCGACACCTTGGAAAAGATGAGGTGGCCGACAGCTACAACGATCGCTGATATTATCCATTCTGCGGACAGCTCTTTTTCAGGATGGCTGAAAGATCGGCGCAATGCGCGCACGGTTCCAAATCGTCTTGAAAAATGCGGGTACAGTTCTGTCCATTGCCCGACGACCGTGGACGGGCGATGGAAAGTGGCCGGGAAAAATGTTGTCATCTATGCGCAAAATAAACTGACCGTTCGCGATGCGATCGCTGCAGCGGAAAAGCTCGCTTTGGAGGCGCGATCATGGTGATCCAGTCCAAGAAGTCCGTGAAGTCCGTGATTTTCCATTGTCCTTTAACTAAGAAAAACGAGAGAATTCCGATATTTATCGCAAAGCGTGCGCGCATGAGGAAGGGATTGAGTGAAGCCTGTAGAATGATAATGCCATATCACGGACTTCACGGACTATACGGACTGAGATTGATGTGCGGTGTGACTGTCCGCGACGACCTCTATTTGACCGACCGTCCCGAGATAATTGATGCCATCGAAGCCAAGCGGACACAGCGGACTTGACCGGACAATCTCCGGATTTGTCCGGGCCCAGAAACGGAAGGAATAGGGCGGGCGGACACGGACAAATGCTTAAGGCATGTCCGTTTGCCCTCCGACCGAGAACTCAACTGCAGAAAGAACTGGAGACCTAAATGGCGCGTCCTGTTAGCGACGTCGAACTGCGGAGGCTTTACGTCGAGGGTGGTAGAAAGCGGAGTCGCAAAAACCGCAAGAAACCTGATCCACCGGCGAACTTGAAGCAAACTGAAGCAGAGGCGGAAGCATTTGTGAGAAGCCTGCCGTTATCCCCGGGCGTGGTGACGGAGGAACAGGGCGATAGCTGGCAGGTGCAGTCACCGCATAGCGACGACAATCTATGGCAGCTTCAACTAACCCAGGCATTCGGAACCCGCTCGACGTCGCTCTTGCAGACGTTCCTTCGGCAACTGGCGGCACTTTGCCCGCAATCGTGGGATGCGGACCGGCAAGTTTGGAGAGAGAACGAGACCACTTGGAACGCATTGTTGGCGCTGGTGTCCGACCACCAGCCGGAGAATTCCGCTCAGGCTGCCTTGGCGGCTCAAATGGCTGCCACTCACCTGATGGTGATGAAGCTAAGCGAGCAAGCGCTCAATCGCGGACATACTGTCATGGAAAAGGATGCTGCGCTGGTCTCCAAGCTCGCACGGACTTTCGCGGTACAATGCGAAACGATGCAGGCGCTCAAGGGCAAAGTGCGAACGACCAGGCAATCCGTACACGTAACAAAGGAGACGCACCAGCATGTCCATTATCACGACGACCAGGGGGGATTGGTCGAAAATGCAAACCAATCCCAAGGACGCGGCGCCGCATCTCCTGACAAACGCCAAGCTTTGTGGAGCGAAGAACCGGGCAGGGAAGCCCTGCCGCGCCCCGGCCGAGACGGGGAAGGCACGCTGCCGATTTCACGGCGCAAGAGCCGGAGCGCCGAGAGGCAAGGCTAACGGCAGCTACAGGCACGGCGGCGAGACCAAGGAGGCTCGGAGCCTTAGAGCAGAAGCCCGCAGGTTGCTGAAGGAACTGCGAGACGCATGAAGGCGAAAGCAATCCCCATGACACCTCCAGCAGGACTCGAACGTGCACCTGAAAACTTAGAAGAGTCTTGCCCTATCCAGTTGGGCAACGAGGGTAATCCGAAGCAGCCTTGGAAAATAGAACTCATTTGAAAGGGATGGAAAACCGGTGCCTAACCATTCAGCCAAGGCCTCTCCTGTTTAACCGATCGAGGTCGGGCAGCGTCCCCCGCCGACGTTCAGAATGGTGCCATCGTCATATTTGCACATCTGGCTGCCGTTTTCAAACCACTCGGAGACCAACTTCGCTTTCGCGTGCGCCGGCGTTGCCATTCCCAGGCCGATCAGGGCGGATATAATCACGGTTGATTTGCGCATGGTCTTCTCCTCTGCGACTCTTAGCAGTCGTAACGAATATTTTAGGGTCGCTACATCGAAAGGTCAACCAGGTCCGCCGCCGTTGGGAGGAATCAGCCAATGCCCAGCGGACCTGCGATGTCCTTCCATAATGCTGCAGCTATACGCTGCCCTGCCGTCGCCAGATTGCTTTGCCGCAGGAGGCTGAGGGGGTACCATCCTCCTTCCTGCTCTTTGTAGAGAAACTGACGGTACACGCTCGGGGTTAGCTTCGCCCATAGGTTTTTCCTTCTCCTCCAATGCCGCAGAGCTTTGCTATACGGTGATCAAGCGCTACGTTCACGCCTCGGCAGCCATCGGCCACCAGGCCTGCCCATCGCCTATATTCCGCAATGCGCTCAGCCGGCCAAGCGGGAGGGTGATCAATCAGGTCCTCGAGGTTTGAGGCTTTGTCGGCCAGCTTGATGAGCTTCGCGCCATCGGATTTGTGCGGCGCGCTTTGAACCTGCAGATCCTTACGCTCGCGTTTCTCAAGGCTCTTATCGTCGGTGACTTCTGCCACAAGGCTCGCCACCGCTGGTCCAAAGCGTTCGACGAGCTCTTCGTACGTCGTCTTGGTATCCTCGATGGTGTCGTGGAGGAGTGCGGCTGCGAGAACGTCTGTGTCGTCGATTTCGCTTTCAGTTAAAATCTGAGCGACCCGGAGCGGGTGATTGATGTAAGGTGTCGCGTCTGAGTCTTTCCGCCGACAGGATCGGTGTTTTTCTGCGGCAAAGACGGCAGCATTGAGGATGCAAGAGACGGCGTTAGAAGAGGTCGTCGAGTTCATGATCATTTCCTTCAAGATATGCGAGGATGGCTTCGAACAGCTCCTCGATCGGGATGCTGGTTGATTGAGGTATTTTCGGGATGATGTCGGCACCTTCGAGGAGCGACCGTGTCCATTCGGGCCGGCTGGTGAAGGGCTCGGTGCAGTGGGTATCGATGAAGTCCTTCCATCGGCGATCTTCGCGCAAGCTATGGCAGTCGAAAAAGTCCAGCTGCGGGTCGAAGTAATGACGCCGGTAGAAAGCGCCAATACGGTCCCAATGGATAATCATTCGGTCCAGGCTGGCCGTCATATGCAAATAAGCGGGGAGAGGAGCGGAAGGATGCAGCAATTCGGACGAATAAACCAGTTGCCGACGGCAGGCATCGATCAACGTGCGGAGATCCCGCTCGATGTTGCGGCGCTGCGAACATGCGAATGACGCTTCGCTGTACGTTGTTACATCGTAACTCGTGATGGGCCGAAAGAACCCCCGCGAGTGAGTCGCGTGATGAAGGCCGAAACGGTAGACACAGTTGTCCATCGACAAATTCCATTGGAGCAGCCGAGTGTTTGATGCGCTGGCACTCTTTTAAGAAGGCCAGGCGTCTAATCGCTCGGTCTTCTCTCATTGCAGCGCTCATACTGAGCGGAAATGTGGATTCCCAGAAGGTCAGCCACACGCAAAAGCTAACGCTATCATTGTGTTTGTCAAGAACATATTGCCGTCGGGGCAGCACCCCGCGGGCAGCATCGACGCTTCACTATCTGCGCGTTGGTCGTGAGGATGATGGCGCCTGCCGCGATTATCTAAGGGACCGAGCAAGAATCTCAAGTGTCGCCATTTGCCAGCGGAAAACTCGTGTTTCAGGAAGCATTGAACTCCTCATTGATGTTCTGGTTGCACATACGATCTTACCTGCTTCGTTTGGCGTTCATCTTGCCATAGCACTGAGTGAGGAAAGCGGTGTAAAAACTGCGAGGTAGGAAACGAAAGCCGATTTGGACGCAGCCTTTTAAATTACCGTGCTTCACGCCGGACTGAGGAACTCTGCTAAACTGAAAGTAATTGCGGTGATCAGTTTGCACGGACCACTTTATATCGCATACCCATTCCGTCGACCCTCAGGACCATGAGTTGAATATCCTTTAATTGAATCATGAGCGGAAATTCGGCGAGCTGGATAGTGAGCTCCTCCGTGAACGCCGGTCGGGCGAGTCCGGCGGAGAATTCTCGATAAGAAAATCGGAGGCTGTCCTGCGTCGCTCCTTGGAAAAGGAAAACCCTCCTAAGGCTGTCTTCCCTGTAGACCGAGATCGGTAAGCGGGAGTACGGAACGGGGATCTTCAGACGTTGAGCGAGATTGTAATCGTTGGTCGCCTGACGATCGAACCGGCCGTCTCCATCGTCATCGAGAAAACATGGCCCATCCGGTTCGAACGTTCCCTTTATTGGCACACAGGCCTTGAATGCAGCCTTGGTCCCAACTGACACCAGTTCTGTCCCAACAGAAATTGATCGGCCACGGAGGTAAGAACCGGGACCGGAGTCGGCTTCGAGACGAGCACCATCTAGCGTGTAAACTCGAGTGAAAGAGTAAACTTCTCCTCCGGCTGGAACCACAGTTTCAACCCCAAGCTCAGGAGAATGTTTAAGGGTCAACTCCTGTGCGTTGACTATGCAGGGGAGCGCAACTCCCAAGCCAATTAGCAAGAAACGCCTCATTCACTCCTCCTCCGCCTTCATTTTCCTCGCCACCCGCTTGTTCTTTGCTACTCCCAGCCGCTCGAGCGGGTTTACCAGCGCCTCATAGCGACCGAACAGATGTTCGACCCGGTCGCGGTCGGTAGCGAAGGGTGCGGGGCGGTAGAGCTTGTCGACGGCGGTATCCAGCGCGGCGTGGGCCTTGCGCAGATTGGAGGGCATTGTATCGGGATCATAGAGGTCGGCCAGGCTGGAGGTGGGATGGGCGGCGCGGGCATCGAGCACGGCTTGCGCCAGCGCCCCTATTTTGGAGCGTTGGGCGGGTGAGGCGTCGGGCCATGGGAAAGTGTTGTAGACAAGGCCAATCGAGTAGCGAAATCGACTTTCAAGTCGTCCACCAATGTGAGCGAGCCACGCCATATGTGCACGGCTGGTGAGGATGGCGAAGTCAAAGAGGCTGGCATTTTCGAGGATGCGAACAAGGTTGCTGGGAATAGTGGGGGGTTTGAGCCAACCTAAGGGCACATATTCGCGACGCTCCGAGCTTACTTCGGGGATCACCAAATAAGGATTCTCCGGAACGACTGTGACATGAAAGCGGGTCGGCTCCAGTGCGAGAGCTTGGGTTCCAGTGCTCTTGCTAGCTTTCCTCGCTTCACGGACGCGGGCTATCCTTTCGACGGTCAATGGCAGTTGTCTAATCTCATTTGGCGCTGCTTTTGCCAGATACAAGATCGATCTGTCGCCGCCGTTGATGAACTCTTGGCTTCCGACGTATGGATGGAGGAACTTTGCAGCGCCTGGCTCCTTGGCAAGAAAATCGCTGCGTTCCTTAGCATTGAAGATGTAGTGTCCACCATCAATTGGTTTTGAACCGATTACCACTTTGCCCGCACTGTTGATTGGCCTGCTTTCTTCTTTCACGACCAGATGCCGGTTCGCCACGCCCTTGGCATCGAATAAATAGGCGGTCAGCCCGGGGTGCCGGGTCTCCACCGGGTCGCCCTTGATGTCCGGATAGGAAAACAGCCGCTTTTCGGCTGGTTCATGGTCATGATGCGCAAGCCCGATGATAACGACATGGACATGGGCCTTGCCGCGCGCTTCGCTGAACCAGTTGAAGGTGCGGTGCGCGAAGACAATTTCCAGCCCGTGCCGGTCAAACAGGATCGGCCAGAGCTGCGCCACCTGTTCGCCCTGACAAATCGAATTGGTGGCAACGAATGCCACGCGGATGCGCCGGTTGGCTTGCAGATATTGCCCCGCCTTTAGGAACCATGCCGCGACATAGTCGAGTGTTCCACCGCTACCCCCCAGCGCAGCGATGCGTCGAACCTGGACCCGCTGTTCCTGCGTCTGGAACTTGGCCCCGACAAAGGGCGGGTTGCCCATGATGTGGCTGCAGCGCTCCATCGGCAACAGCGCGCTCCAATCAGCTTCCAGCGCGTCGCCATGCAGGATATGCGCGCTGTCTTTTAGCGGGATGCGGGCATAGTTCAGCCGAAATGCCTCATTGATTTCATTATTGGCGATATGATCCATCATCCACATTGCCACTTCGGCGATGCGGGCGGGGAATTCCTCATATTCGATGCCGTAGAATTGATCGACCGTGACGCGCGACAGCAGCGCCGCGTCAATCGACTGGTCGCCATATTGCGCCTTCAGCGCCTCCAGTTCCAGCCGCCGGATTTCGCGATAGGCGATAACGAGGAAATTGCCGCAGCCGCAGGCAGGATCGAAAAAGGTCAGCCGGGTCAGCTTGTTCTGAAACTTTGCCAGTTCTTTATCCCGCGCGGTCTTGCGCTTGATGATGCCCTTTAGTTCCGCCTTTAGATCATCCAGAAACAGCGGGCCGATGACCTTCAGGATATTGTCCTCGCTGGTGTAATGTGCGCCCTTGGCGCGCCGCTCCTTCGCATCCATCACCGACTGAAACAGCGAGCCGAAAATGGCCGGCGAAACGCCGGACCAATCGTGCCGCGCCGCATCCAGCAGATGTTCGCGCATGATAGTATTGAAATGCGGTGTCCTGAGCCGTCCCGCGAACAGGCGGCCATTCACATAGGGAAAGGCATTGAGTTCGTCCTGAAGCGTGGTCTGCCGCGCATTCTCAGGCATGTCGAGCACGTCGAACAAATCATTCAGCACCCGGCCAACATTGCTGCCATCGGGCTTTGTGTCATTTTCGACCAGTTGAAGGAAAATGTCCTTCGGTTGAAATATCCCCGTATCGTCGGCAAATAGGCAAAACAGCAGCCGAACCAGCAATTGCTCCAGATCGTAGCCGACATAGCCCGATTCCTCCAAAGCATCGTGGAGCTTGCCCATGAGCTCTGCTGCCTTGATCGTCACCCCTGCTTGCGTCTCGAAGCTGACCTTGCGGCCCAGCATGAAATCGAACGCTGCAATATGCTTGTGCAGGTCCTTCAGGTGGAATTTGAGTTCCTGGCCGGTTTCCAGATCAAGCAAGCGCCAACGCTGGAAATCACAAGTCAGCACCCATCTGGGCTGGTCGGTAGGATGTACCCCTTCGACGTAATCAAGCGCCTGTCCGCGCGCTTTGTCGAGGTCCAGATTGCTGCTTTTTTGTTCGACCAGCATTGTCCCTGGCCAGAAAAGATCGATGAAGCCATGCTTCTTTGAAAGCAGCTTTACCCTCTGTTCATAGATCGCAACTTGCCTGCGCTTGATTCCAAACAGTTCGAAAAATTCATTGTAGAAGGTCTGGGTTTCACCCTTTTCATAATGAGCGTCCTGCCATTCTTCGCTGAACGCTTTTGCACGCCGCTTAATTTCATCCCAGCCGAGCCGCATCGAAATCCCCTTGCAAGATCAAGGCTTAGCGATTTTGGGGTCCAGCGCATAGTTTGAATTTTATGGTCTTAAACTGAAACTTGTAACTGAAACTATAAACACTTCCCGACACTCTCGCAAAAAATGGGGTTAACCAGCGCTTAGTGCGCGCACATTTGCCGGGTAGGACCCGCGAACGTCGAGAGACAAAATAGGCTTCTAGCCTTGGCAAGCGCGACAGTTCGAGTAGCGAATTTTGGTGCTATGGGCGCTGCATGCAATAACAGCAGCAGTAAGTTCTCAGTTTTCGGTCCATTAAAGCAAACTGGGTAAATTTTGGTTTTATCACAGCGTGTAAAACTAATTGGACTTCCCACAATTAGACGATGGGGAGCGCGCCATGAAACTTAGTGCATTTTTAATTAGGAAAGCATATATACACGGTCAATTAAACGCAAATATGCGTTCTAGGAGAATCAAATGTATAACCCAGTGAAAGCGGCGCAAGTCATCGCTCACTTGGCCTGCAAAGCGCCTGACAGGACGCTAGACGTTATCAAGGCGATCAAATTGGTTTATCTCGCTGACAGAGAGAGCATTGCAAAGTTTGGCGCGCCAATACTGGATGAGCGGCGCTCGTCCATGCCCCATGGCCCGGTCAATTCGCAAACCTATTCGCACATAAATGGCGAACACGATCTTGACGCTTGCGGCTGGTCGACATTCCTTGAAGACTGCGCAAATCATCAGCTTGCCGTTAAAGCAGGGATCGATGAGGATGACTTGGATGAGTTAAGCGAAGCTGACATTCAATGCCTTGATGCCGTATGGTCAAAATTCGGTTCGATGGGAAAATGGGTACTCCGTGATTGGACGCACGAAAAGGCCAATGTGCCTGAGTGGGAGGACCCTAAAGGTAGTTCTACTCCGATTCCCCTTGAGCGAATAATGGCTATGGTTGGAATCGATAGCCCGGCTGAGCAAGCGGCGCTTGTTGAAAATAATAATAAAGTGTCACGCCTTCTTTCACAGCTTGCTTAGCACAAATGCAATCCCTGAATAAAAAAGGGGCGGTACTCATGCCGTCTGGGCCTTCGCATGACCCCGGCCGCATGCATTTATACGTTATCTGCACTGATCTCGACCAGGAAGGGCGCCAGTTGATAGTATCCATTTGCAGTAAGATTAACAATCTTTGTGATCCGGCGTGCACAGTGCAGGCGCATGAGCATTCGTTCTTAAACAAAGAGTCTTACGTATTTTATCGCAAGGCCCAAATTGTGGATGGATCATCATTGGAAAACGGTGTGGCCGCGAAACTTTTTATCCCCAAAGAGGATGTGAACGGTCAAACTTTTCTTCGAATTACCAAAGGTATCTGCACTTCCATTCAGACACCAAAGAAAATTAAAAAATATTTCGGTTGTCCTGAAGTCAAGAAGGACACCGCTGCATAGCGTAAAGACCATTGTGGAAAATTCGTGGAAAATACCACCGCCCCGTCAAAAATCGCATCGGCCTATTTTTAGGCTTACGGCGGATTGCGAACTGGAAATTCAACCCAACAAAAGCGAATATTTTCTCGAGGCGAAGTGACTTTGCTGCCAACGATCTAATGACAATCCCACACTACGTTTTCCATACGTATTACATACAAGGGAAAAGTGATGTCCTTAAGTCATTGAAATAATGGTGCACCCGACAGAATTCGAATCTGTGACCTCTGCCTTCGGAGGGCAGCGCTCTATCCAGCTGAGCTACGGGTGCCGGGGCGAATATCGCCGAACGGGCGTGTAGCAGCGGTTGTGCCGCATTGCCAATCAAAATATTGGCCTATCGATCCGCCGTCGACCGGCCGCCGATCAGCGGGGCTCGCGGTCCTGCGGAATCTTCTCGATCTGCTGGAACTGGCCCAGCCCGCAGGCGCCGCGCGTGTCGAGCCGGCCGGCGGTCTGGTCGAGGACCCGGATGATATCGACATTGCACAGCTGGCTGGTCGAGGTCTCGTAGGAAAAGGCTTCCTCGAAGCCCAGCCCGTTGCATTTCTGGGGCAGGCGGTTGCGGTAGATGTCGCCGTTGTTCATCCGGAAATCGATGGTGCTGTCGTCGATCACGTCGGTCGAGCGGATGCTGGAACGCTGGATGCAGCTTTTCGGTTCGCCCACGGTCCGGACGCCAGGATCGCTTGCGACCGGGGCGCTGCTGGCAATATCGCTGCCGAGTGCCGTGCAGCCGCCGGTGACAAGAACCGCACCGATCATGAGAGGAGCAAGAATGCGCATGATTTTTCTCCGCTGATTGATAGATCGTCCCGATCCGTACCATATCCATGATGTCGCAAATCTGAATGACCGGCAAGGATTCGCTTCAGGGCGCTGGCGTCTTCTTCCTGTAGCGGCACAGGTCGGCGACCGGGCAGCGCCAGCATTCGGGCTTGCGCGCCTTGCAGATATAGCGGCCGTGCAGGATCAGCCAGTGATGGGCGTGGACCCGGAACGGCGCCGGGGTCTGCTTCTCCAGCTTCTTCTCCACCGCCAGCACGGTCTTGCCGGGCGCCAGGCCGGTGCGGTTGCCGACCCGGAAGATATGGGTGTCGACGGCGAAGGTCTCCGCGCCAAAGGCGCAGTTCATCACGACATTGGCGGTCTTGCGCCCGACCCCGGGCAGCTTGACCAGCTCGTCGCGGTCCGCCGGCACCGCGCCGCCAAAGTCGGCGATCAGCATCTCCGACAGCGCGATCACATTCTTCGCCTTGGTGTTGTAGAGGCCGATCGTCTTGATATGCTCCTTCAGCCCCTCGAGCCCGAGATCGACCATCTGCTGCGGTGTCTTCACCTCGGCGAACAGCCGGCGGGTCGCCTTGTTGACGCCGATATCGGTCGACTGCGCCGACAGCGCCACCGCGACCACCAGCTGGTAGGTGTTGCCATAGGCCAGCTCGGTCTCCGGCGCCGGATTGTCGGCGGCGAGGCGGGAATAAAATTCGAAGATATCGGCTTTCTTCATGCCGCCTCAGTCCTGCATCCGGTCCATCAGATCCATGAAGTCGCGTGCCGAGTCCCGGTCGGCGGGATCCTTGAACGCCTTCTCCAGATCGAGATGGGTGCCGAGCATGTAGAGCACCGCCCACAAGGCAAAGCGCCGGCCGCGATCCGTTTCCAGCCCGAAGTCGACCCGCATATGCTCGATCCCGGCGTTCATCGCCTCCGGCTGGATCGCGGCGAGGTCGGTGGTGCCAAAATAGCGCTGCAGCTGGTCATCAAAATCCATGCTGCCGATCTATGGCGCACATGCCGGCTTGGCAAGCGGCGCGTGATACCGGTGCCGCGCGATGGCGCTCGCCGGGCGGGAACCGATCGGCAAGCGGGGCGTACTGGGTTCATGGGATATCGACAGACACCATGGACAGAAATTTTCTCCTGCGCCACGATCGGTCTTTCGCTCGCCTGCCTGTCGGGTCTGGCGCTCGGCCATGTCACCGAACAATCCATGCACCCCAGGCTCTCCTCCCAGGCACCCGCCGATCCGGTCGAGCGCTACGCTCTCGGACAGAATGCCTTTGCCAGGCCGTCGGTCAAAGCGACGCAGGCGCCCGCGGCACAATATGCCGATGCCAGCATTGAAATCGGCAGTTACCAACAGGGTGTCCGGATTCTGGCGCCCGAGGAACCGGCCCGCAAGCGCGATCGGCTCCGGCTGGAGCGGCTGCAGGCGTGGAACGAGGAGAATTTCGGCGGTGACGCGGGCGGGAATGCCGGAGCGGCCGAGCACGCAGATCGGTCGGTGGCCGATGATGCGCCGATTGATGTCGGAGCGGTCGCCGCCGCGCCCGAATCGATGGTGCCGCGGATCATCCGCACCGGTAGCGACGCGGGTGGCATCAAGCCAAGGCGGATTGCCATGGACCTGCGCCCCGTGCCCGCGCCGAACGAAAGCTCATTTCAGGCCCGTTTGCCCGGCAGCTGAACGCGGCTAGGCCCATGGGAACAGCCGCAAGGCTCAAGCGTCTGACCAGCGTTCCTGACACAATCGCTTCCTTTTCATTTCCGTGACCTTTGCCTGCAAGCCCCGGTTTTTCGGTCTTTTCGGGTTGCCAACGGAGCGCCGAGTGTGACCTTCCGAATTTTTCGCCATAGACGCGGTTTCCCCCAAACGCCATCCTGTATTAAATTGTCAAAGAGCCGGCTCCGCGCCTGTCGCGGGAGCGGCGTCTACAATAACCGATGGACAGGGGTGTAGGACAGCGCTTTCTTGCGGCTTCGCCCTCAAGGGGCAGGACTGCCGAATCTTGCCAACCATCGATCAATGAAGGCGCTTTACTGGCGATTTGCCCGGCAAAGATCCTTGGTTGAAGTTTCGCCTATAGTGTGTATAGATACACATCATTTATCAACTGTCCAAGCGAATGGATGCGGAGCCGGAAGGTCTTGAAGCGCCTGAAGCGTGCCGGCTGGCAGGAGGTCAGGCAGAGCGGCAGTCACAAGCATCTGCGGCATCCGGATCGCCCGGGCACGGTAACGGTGCCGCACCCGAAATCCGATCTGCCGATTGGCACATTGAAAAGCATCGAGCGCCAGAGCGGCGTGGATTTGAGAAATCGATAGGAAGGAAGCAAGATTGGCCAGCATCTATTATCCCGCCATACTCGAACGCGCGACCGGCGGTTTCGCCGTGTTCTTTCCGGACCTGCCGGGCTGCACGTCCTTTGGCGCGACCGAACAGGAGGCGGCGGAAAATGCCGAAGAGGCACTCACCGGTCATCTGGTCGTATCCGCCGAATATGGCGACAGCCTTGCTGCGCCCTCTCCGCTCGACACAATTCCGAACGATCCGGAGGTCGAGGAAGCGGCGCGCATCCTTGTCCGGGCCGAACGGCCGGGCAAAGCGGTGCGGATCAATATCACCCTTGACGAAGGGTTGGTCGCCGCCATCGACCGGGTGGCGAAAAATCGGTCGGGGTTTCTGGCGGATGCAGCGCGGTCGGCGTTGCGGGAGAAGAGGGTGGGGTGAATTGTCAGCGAGGGCTACAACTTTTGTCCTCAGGCATTTTGATGTGCATGGCTCATCCAGAGAGATATTCTGACCAAATTACCTTGGTCGCCTACCCAACCTACAACGGTCCAGTCCGAGTCAGCGTGACAGTTCCTATTCCCGGCCGCAAAATCTAAAACCCCAAAACCCCGTCCATCCCGTAGCGACCAGCCTTCTGCCCAACCAGCCATCCCGCCGCCTTCACCGCACCGCGCGCAAAGATCATTCTATTTTCCGCGCGGTGGCTGAGTTCGATGCGTTCCTCGTCGCCGGCCAGGATCACCATATGGTCGCCGGCGACCGATCCGCCGCGCAGCGCCGCAAAGCCGATCGCGCCGCGAGCGCGGGCGCCGGTGATGCCGTCGCGGCCGCTTTCGCTGTTGGCCGCGAGATCGATGCTGCGGCCGCGCGCCACGGCCTGGCCGAGCAACTTGGCAGTGCCGCTGGGCGCGTCGACCTTGTGGCGGTGGTGCATTTCGAGAATCTCGATATCCCAGTCGTCGCCGAGCCGGGACGCTGCCTGCTCGACCAGCGCCGCCAGCATGTTGACGCCGAGCGAGGTGTTGCCGGTCTGCAGCACGGCGATCCGCTTTGCGGCTTCGTCAATGGCGGCATGATGCGCGTCTTCCAGTCCGGTGGTGCCGATCACCACGGGCTTGCCCGCCGCGGTGCAGGCATCAAGCGTTGCCTGCAGCGCCGCCGGCGAGGAAAAATCGACCAGCACATCGCTCGCCGCGACCAGCGCACCGATGTCGTCTCCCTGGTCGGCACCGCCGGCATGGCTGTGGCCCGCCTGCGCGATCGCCTCGGCCAGCGCCTGTCCCATGCGGCCCTTGCTGCCGATAATTCCGATTTTTGCCATGCTGGTTAACCCCGTTAGCCCTGAACCGGTCGAAGGTGCCTAGAGTCGAGAGGCGTGGTTCGACCGGCTCACCACTAACCGTTTTTCGAACGGGTGCAAAGCTTCTCGAAATCGGCCTGAAAGGGGAAGCCTGCCCCGTGCCCGTTTTCGTCATCCTGAACTTGTTTCAGGACCCCGCTATGCTCTAAGCCATTTCCGTGAAACGGAAGGGATGCTGAAACAGGTTCAGCATGACGAAGCAGGTTCAGCAGGACGAAGGAAGACAATATGCCGCGCGACATCAGCAATATCGTCATCCTGACCGGCGCCGGGATCAGCGCCGAAAGCGGCGTTGCCACCTTCCGCGGGCCCGACGGCCTGTGGGAGGGGCACCGGGTCGAGGATGTGGCGACGCCGGAGGCCTTTGCCCACGATCCGGATCTGGTGCAGGCCTTTTACGACGCGCGCCGCGCCAAGCTGAAGACGGTGGAACCCAATGCGGCGCACCGGGCACTGGCGAAGCTGGACGCGCAGTGGCCGGGCGAGCTGCTGCTGGTGACGCAGAATGTCGACGACCTGCACGAGCGGGCGGGGTCCGAGCGGCTGCTGCACATGCACGGTGAGCTGGGCAGCGCCTGGTGCCTGGGCTGCGATGCGCGCTCGCCGTTCGACGGGCTGATGGCGGAGGGGCCGGCCTGTCCGGTGTGCCGCCAGCCCGGCCAGCTGCGCCCGGATATCGTCTGGTTCGGGGAAATGCCCTACGAGATGGAGCGGATCGAGCGGGCGCTGGCGCGCTGCGACCTGTTTGTCTCGATCGGCACCTCGGGCGCGGTCTATCCGGCGGCGGGCTTTGTCCAGACCGCGCGCTATCATGGCGCGCGCACGCTGGAGATGAATCTCAACCCGTCGGAGGGCAGCTTCCATTTCCACGAGAGCCGGATGGGCCGGGCAGGGGAACTGGTGCCCGGCTGGGTCGAGGACCTGTTGCGGGAGAACGCAGATGAGCGGACCTGAACTGAAAGGCAGCTGCCATTGCGGTGCCGTGCACATCACGGTTGCCGGACCACCGGCGCAGGTCACCAAGTGCAACTGTTCGCTGTGCCGCAGGACCGGCTGGATCGGCGGCTACTGGCATCCCGACGCGGTGACCGTCAAGGCCGCCCCGGATGCGCTCAATCCCTATGTCCAGGGCGACCGGATGATTACCACATGGAACTGCCGCACCTGCGGCTCGCACAGCCACTGGACCCCGATCACGGCTTCGCCGGACCGGATGGGGGTGAACATGCGGATGTTCGATCCGGCGGACTGGCGGCATCTGCCGGTTCAGGAGGTCGATGGGGCGAAATTCTGACAGCTGCTGTCGGCCCGGCGGCCGATACGAGCGCGATCCCGGTCAGGAATTCTGGATCCATTCCGAGAGCAAGCACTGGTCCAGCCATCGTCGGATGCCCTCGCGGCTTTCGGGCGAGATCAGGAACGGCATGTCCTTGGCGCTGTGACTATTGGCATTTTTGAACAGCACCTGCTGGTCCAGCATATAGTGGACATAGCGGCTACAGATTATTTCCTGAAGACCGATCCGCGCGGCGATGTCCGCTATGGTCGCGGGGTGGTGCAGACCTTCGGCGACGAACAGGTCGAGCAGAATATCCCAGCATGGTTCGCCGAAACTGATCCCGCGGATATATTCAGACCGAGCCCGCTGTCGTGCGACTATATCGCTGGCGAGCCCATAGCGCTGGTCGTCGCTAACGGCGACGGGCATGGTTCGACGGTGGTTCGTGTCGGTCTGGTCGGTGGACATATCTCTCTCCGGTAAGAACAAGCTCCATATTGAATTGCGTCGCCTTGGCTGTTTCGAAGCCTAACAGGGCCCGGGAGTCAGGTCTTGTGGCGAGTTCACGTGGCAACGTGCGCGCGATGCCCGAAGGTGATGCCATCTGAAGACACGGACGGGGCAGGACTTCGGGTTAAATTTCAGCTTACCACTTGCGTCAATCGCTTGCCAACCCGAAGACCGACAGGGATGTTCGGCGGTGCGGGACGAGGGACATCGACAGGCCGCTTTTTGTTTAATTTTTCATGGGATCAAAGATGGACCTCGCAGTCGCTACAGGGGAACTTGCCAACCAGCACCAGATAGCCGCGCTTTGGCGCCATTGTCTGAAGGTCGGCAGGATGATGGGGTTTCGCACGATTGTCTACGCCTGTCCGCCACCATATAAAAAGCCGACCGATCCGGCCACGGTGCTCCGCTACCAGGGCATGACCGTGCCCGAGTTCCAGAGCCTTGTTTTCGGCGGGCTGATCGCCGGCGGCCACCTCACCTCTACCAACAGTCTGGTCAACGCGCGCCCGTTCCGCTGGACCGATCTCGTTGGGCTGTCATCGCGCAAGAGCGAATGCAAGGAACTGCTGGCCGACGCCAATCGGCAGGGTCTCGACGATGGCTGGATCTTTCCCCTGTTCGGTCCGCAGGGCCGTGTGGGCCTGGGCTCGTTCGGCAAGCCCGCAACGAAAGAACTGATGGATACGGCGATGGGTGACCGGCTGCACGTGTTTGCGCAGATGGCCCATCTGCGATTCTGTCAGCTGACTCCCAATCTCTTCGGACTGGAGAAGACCCTTTCGAAGCGAGAGATGCAGATCATTGCCTGGACCGCGGCCGGAAAGTCCAATTCCGAGATCAGCACGATCCTCAATATCTCGGAAAACTCGATCGACAGCTACATGCGCCGGGCCTTTGCCAAGCTCGACGTGCACGACCGCACCTCGGCGGCGGTCAAGGCTATCAGCATCGATCTGGTCCGGACCTGACCGGTCGCGCATCGGCGGCGCTGCCAGGGTGCAGGTCCGGTCGGTCTGGACGCCGCCGCTAGAGATTGACGGTGACGAACAGGTAGATCACCCACAGCGCCATCCCGATAATCGAAATGGTCGTGCCTATCACGGCCAGCTGCCTGAAGCGGACGGAGCCTCCGCCGAGATGATTGTACATGCCGTAGATGTGCAGCGCCCGCGCGAGCAGGAACAGGGTCGCCAGGGCGGTCAGGCTCGGGTGATGCGCGTTCGCCATCTCCAGCAGCGCCAGCAGGATCAGCGCAATTGGCGCATTTTCTGCCAGATTGGCGTGGGCACCGCGGACCATGTCCATCTTCGGATCAGTGCCGGCACCAAAGAGTGTCTGGGTGCGGATGCGCTGGCCGATGACCTGGAACTTCATGAAGATCAACATCAGCGCGCAAAGCGCGGCAGCAAGGGCGGTTACCGGTAAGGTCATGATGGGGCTCCTGTTTGCCTCCCATTTAAGTCGATTGCCGGCAAAGCACAATCCGGAGGGGTGGCGGCGCGGTCTCGATTCGGCACAGCTAGCCTGCGGCGTTGCGGTCGGCACGTCCGGCGGTGGTCAAGCGTCCGCGGCTGGCCCGCAGCTTCGGCAGTGCGGATCCTTGGGCAGGTTGATGCTGCGCATGGAGGGCGCGAGTCCGTCGAACAGCTGCAGCTTGCCGGCCGGGTCCTGGCCGAATCCGGTGACCACGCGGATCGCCTCCATTGCCGCGAAACTGCCCATCAGCCCGACCATCGCGCCGAGCACGCCCACTTCGCTGCAATTGTCGCAATCATCCGGATCGAGCGCGTCGCCGACGAAGCAGCGGTAGCAGGGCTTGTCCGGCTCCCAGCCGCGGAACGTGCCGAGCTGTCCCTGGAACTGGCCGATCGCCGCGGACACCAGCGGCACGCGGTGCGCGACCGACAGGTCGGACACCAGCAGGCGGGTCTGGTAATTGTCGGTGCCGTCGACGATGGCGTCGAACGGGGCAAAAAATGCTGCGCTGTCGCCACCCAAATGCTGCGCGGTAAGTCTTTGATTAACCTTGTTAATCCTGATGTCCGGATTGAGCCTCTTGGCAAAATCCCCGGCGGCGTCCACCTTTGGTCTGCCGATATCGTCAGCCGTGAACAGGATCTGCCGCTGCAGGTTGGACAGCGACACGACATCGTCATCGACAATGGTCAGCGCGCCGATACCGGCAGCCGCGAGATACTGGATCGCCGGACAGCCGATGCCGCCGGCGCCCACCACCAGGATATGGGCCTCGAGAATTTTCTTCTGCCCGGCCCCGCCAATATCCCGGAGCACGATATGGCGCGCATAGCGGTCGAGCTGCTCGTCAGTCAGTTGACTCATTCAGGCCAGCGGAAATTCATGGTTGTTCGGTACCATTGGGGTTCCCGACTGGTCGGGATAGGCGCAATTTTGCTTCCATATTTGGCGATGTGGTTGACGGTATATTGCTCAAGTTCCGGACAACCGTTTTCAACCGGTATGATCTTCAGGATTTCGCCATTTTCGGAGACCAGCATGGCAGCGTGCATCTTGGCAAAAACCCAACGGGAGACCACGGGCAATGCGCAATTGGCGGCTTTCGCAATCCGTTCGGCTTCCCGTTCGTGCCGCTCGTTGAAGGTCATGGGCTTGCGAAATTTAGCCATTTCCAGCTTGGAAAAGTTCGCCGGCATGGCCGTGGCCAGGTCGTCGCGGGGAAGATCGGATGCACCAGAAAGTGCGAGAGCCAGCAGCAAATCGAGCATAATATCCTCCTGATTGTCGTTCCCTGACTCTATACGCCAGTCGAACCAAATCCGCCAGACCCGCGATCGGTGCGATCCAGATCGTCGGTCTCGACGAGATTGCCGCGCTGGACCGGGGCGACGACGATCTGGGCGATGCGGTCGCCGCGGGCGATAACGAACTCCTCCTCGCCATGGTTGATCAGGATCACCTTCAGCTCGCCGCGATAGTCGCTGTCGATCGTGCCGGGGGTATTGGGGATGCCGATTCCCTTTTTCAGGGCGAGACCGGAGCGGGGCCGGACCTGGATCTCGTAGCCTTCGGGGATGGCGAAGGCGAGGCCGGTGCCGACCAGCCCCCGCTGGCCCGGGGCGATGACCCGTTCTTCCGCGGCGCGCACATCCATGCCGGCGGACCCGGCGGTTTCATAGGAAGGAAGCGGCAGGTCGCCGGCATTCTCGAGCCGCTTCACGGCAATATCGACGGGTGCGAACATCAGGCCAGTTCCTCTGCAATTCTGGCGACCAGCCGCCGCGCCACTTCCGTCTTGGGCAGCCGCTGCCAGATCTCGGTGCCGGTGCGGGTGACGATATGGACGCTGTTGTCGGTGCCGCCCATCACGCTGTCGCCGACCGGGCCGGAAACGTCGTTGGCGACGATCCAGTCGCACGCCTTCTTCTCGAGCTTGGCTGTGGCGTGCTGGTCAATCTTCTCGGTCTCGGCGGCGAATCCGATCAGCAGGTCGGGCCGCTGTTCGTGCCGGGCAAGGCCGGCCAATATGTCGGGATTTTCGGCGAGTTGCAGAGCGGCGGGCGCGGCGCCTCCCTTCTTGATCTTCTGGTCCGCCTGCCGGTCGGCGCGCCAGTCGGCGACGGCTGCGACCATGATCGCGACATCGGCGGGGAGCGCTTCGTGCACCGCCCGCTCCATTTCGACCGCGGTTTCGACATCGACCCGCAGCACGCCGGCCGGCGTCGCCAGATGGACGGGGCCGGCCACGAGGGTCACCCGCGCGCCGGCTTCGGCGGCAGCAGCGGCGATGGCGAAGCCCTGGCGCCCGGAGGAGCGGTTGGCGATATAGCGCACCGGATCGATCGGTTCGTGGGTCGGACCGGCGGTGACCAGCACATGCTTGCCATGGAGCGGCCGATGCTCGTCCGGCGCGAAGGCGGGCTGGCCGTCGAGCGGATTGGCGCCGAGCTCATTTTCCCCGAGAAGGGCTGTGGAGGGCCCGTCCGCGCCGAGCCAGCGGATCATCTCCGTCAGGATCGCCGCCGGTTCGGGCAATCGGCCGGGGCCATATTCGCCGCAGGCCATGTCGCCCTCGTCGGGCTGCATGACAAGGATGCCGTCTGCCTGCAGCCGGGCGATATTGCGCTGCGTGGCGGCGTGCTGCCACATCCGGACGTTCATCGCCGGCACGGCCAGCACCTGGGTGTCGGTCGCCAGCAGCAAGGTGGTCGCGAGATCGTCGGCGATGCCGCCCGCCATTTTCGCCAGCAGATTCGCGGTGGCCGGGCAGACCACGACCAGGTCGGCCTCGCGGCTGAGCTGGATATGGCCCATCTCGGTCTCGTCCTTCAGCGACCAGAGCGTGGTGTGCACCTCGTTCTCCGACAGCGCCGCCAGCGTCATCGGGGTGACGAACTGCGCACCCGATTCGGTGAGCACGCAGCGCACGGTCATGCCCGCCTTGCGGATCAGGCGGATCAGCTCGCTCGACTTGTAGGCGGCAATGCCGCCGCCGATGATCAGCAGGATATGTTTGGAACTTGCCATCCGCAGTGATTTAGGAGCAAGCGGGGCCAAAGCCAAGCGACATGTGGCCGGTCAGGCCCACAGCAACATTGCGGCGGCGCCGGCTCCGCCAGCGACAATCGCGGTCAGCGCATAGCGCCAGAAGCCGCCGCCCTGGCCCTTCTGCCGCTTCTCCCAGATCAGTTCCACTTCGGCCAGCGGCAGCGCCGGCGGGGCGCCGCCCTGCCGGGGGAGCTGGGCATCGAGGCGCCGCACGATATCGGGCAGCAGCAGCAAGGTGCCGAGATCGTCATTGATCCGGTCGGCGATCGCCGCTTCCGGACCGAGCTCGCCGCGGATCCACTGCTTCACATAGGGCCCGCTGGTGTCCCACATGTTGATCTGCGGGTTGAGGTCGGTGGCGATACCCTCGACCATCACCATCGTCTTTTGCAGCAGCAGCAGGTGCGGCTGGGTCTCCATGTCGAAATCGCGGGTGATCGCGAACAGCCCGTCGAGCATGTCGCCGACCGACAGCTCGCTGACCGGCTTGCCGCGCATCGGCTCGCCGACCGCGCGCAGCGCCGTGGCAAATTCCTCCATGCTGTGATGGTCCGGGACATATTGCGCTTCGAAATGAATCTCGGCCACCCGCCGGTAGTTGCCGGTGGTCAGGCCGTAGAGGATTTCCGCCAGCCAGACGCGGGCCTTCTTGTTGATCCGGCCCATGATGCCGAAATCGATCGCGACAATCGTGCCGTCGGCCTTCACGAACAGATTGCCCTGATGCATGTCGGCGTGGAAATAGCCGGCCTCGATCGCCTGCTTGAGGAAGGTGTGCACCAGCCGGTTGGCGATCGCGTCGAGGTCATGCCCGGCGGCAACCAGCGCCTCGCGGTTCGAGATCTTGATGCCGTCGACCCAGTCGAGCGTCAGCACCCGGCCCGAGGTCCGGTCCCAGTCGATCGCGGGAATCTCGTAATGATCCACCTGCGCCATATGCTCGGCCAGCTCGGAGGCGCTGGCGGCCTCGCGCCGCAGGTCGAGCTCGCGCATGGTCCAGCGGCGGAAATTGGCGATGACCAGCTGCGGGCGCAGCCGCTTCGCCTCGCCGCCGAGCGCCTCTAGATGGGCGGCGGCCCATTCATAGGTCTCGATATCCTGGGTGAATTTCTTGATGATGCCGGGACGCAGCACCTTGACCGCCACATCCTTGCCTTCCAGCGTGGTCGCGCGATGCACCTGGGCGATCGAGGCGGCGCCGACCGGATCGGCGTCGATATGGCTGTATAATTCATCGATCGACTTGCCGAGGCTGAGCTCGATCTCATCGCGAATATGCGCAAACGGCACGGGCGGCAGGCTGTCCTGCAGTTGCAGCAGGTCGCGGGCAGCCGCTTCGCCGATCACGTCGGGACGGGTGGCGAGCGTCTGGCCCAGCTTGATCGCGGCCGGGCCGATGGCCTGCAGCGCCGCGGAATAATTCGGTTCCTTTGGCTGGATCGTGCCGAGCCGGGCAATGCGGAACAGCCGGCGGACCTGCGGCGGTGTCGCCTTGTGATTCTCCAGGTCGCGCAGCGCGCCATGCCGGGCAAGCGTACGGCCCCATTTGAGCAGGCGGAAGATATGGGTGCGGTTGCTGGTCATCCGTGGCGGCTGCTCAGACCTTCCAGCCGCTGTGGATCGCGACCAGTCCGCCCATCATCGGCTCCACCTTGGTCTGGCCGAATCCGGCGGCTTCGATCATCGCGCGAAATTTCTCCATCGGCGGGAATTTGGCAATCGATTCGGCAAGATAGCGATAGCTGTCCTCGTCATTCGCCACCATCTTGCCGACCTTCGGCAGGATCTTGTGCGAATAGGTCTCGTAGACCTTGTCGAAGCCCGGCCATTTGGTCTGCGAAAATTCCATGCAATAGAAGCGCCCGCCATATTTCAGCACCCGGTGCGCCTCGGCCAGGGCCCGGTCGATATGGGTGACGTTGCGGATGCCGAAGACGATCGTATAGGCGTCGAAATGGGCATCGGGGAAATTCAGCGTTTCGGCATTCTGCTGGCTCCACACCAGCCGCGTTTCGTCTTTTGCCAGCGCCCGGTCCACGCCTTCGGCAAGCATTTCGGCGTTGATGTCGGCAACCGTGATATGCGCGCCGCTGTCGACCATGCGAAAGGCAATGTCGCCGGTGCCGCCGGCCATGTCGAGGATCGTCTCGCCGGCGCGCGGCTTGACCCGGCGCACGAAGCGGTCCTTCCACAGGCGGTGGGTGCCGGCGCTCATCGCGTCGTTCATCACGTCATATTTGGAGGCCACGCTCGAAAAGACCGCGCCGACCCTGCCGGTCTTCTCGCTCTCGTCGACTTCTTCATAGCCGAAGGATACGGTTTTGCTTTCGATAGCCATTTCTTGCCTGTGCTGATTTTTAACTGAAAACCCAAGTAGACGAGCCTTGGCAGCACTGCAATCACTCTGTAGCTGCCCAATGGACCGTAACCGACAAGGATCGCCATGCCCGAGCTGCCAGAAGTGGAAACGACCGTCGCCGGTTTGCGGCCGGTGCTCGAAGGGCAGCGGTTGACGCTGGTGGAGCCGCGCCGCGCCGACCTGCGCTGGCCGATTCCCGTCGACCTGCGGCAGCGGATGACCGGGGCGACGGTGACGATGCTGGGCCGCCGCGCAAAATACGGGCTGATCGAAACCGATCGGGGCGACGTGATGATCTTCCATCTCGGCATGTCGGGCCGATGGCGAATCGACCCGGAGGACATCGGCAAGCACGATCACCTGCTGATCGAGACCGCGGCCGGCCACCGGCTGGCGCTCAACGACCCGCGCCGATTCGGTTCGCTCGATATCGTGCGGACCGAGGCGCTGGGCGACTACCGGCCTTTCCTGTCGATGGGGCCGGAGCCGCTGGGCGATGATTTTACCGGCGCCTATCTGAAAGCCGCGACCCGCGATCGCAAGGCGCCGATCAAGCAGCTGCTGCTCGACCAGCGGATCGTCGCGGGACTCGGCAATATCTATGTCTGCGAAGCGCTGCACATGGCGGGCATATCGCCGCGTCTGAAGGGTGGCGCGATATCCAGCCCCCGCTACGAGCGGCTGGTTGCGGCGATCAAGCAGGTCTTGATTGCAGCCATCGCAGCCGGCGGATCGTCGCTGCGCGATTTCGTGCAACCCGACGGAGAACTGGGCTATTTCGCCAAGGACTGGCGAGTCTATGGCCGCGAGGGGCAGGCCTGTCAGTGCGGGGCTGTGGTCCGTCGGCGAGTCGACAGCGGCCGGTCGACCTTTTACTGTTCGCAATGCCAGAAATAAGCCATTCACTAAGCTATTGACGGGAATCGGCTGTCACGCTATTGGCCGCCGTCTTGAGCCGGAAGCGGTACATAACGTTTCGGCATTTAATTTCAGATTTTGAGGGTTTTTCATGGCTAATACGCCGCAAGCAAAAAAACGTATCCGTCGCAACACGCGCCGCACCGCGATCAACAAGAATCGCCTGAGCCAGATCCGCACCAAGATCAAGGCCGTGGATGCAGCGGTTGAATCCGGCGACAAGGACGTTGCTGCGGCAGCCCTGAAGGCCGTGCAGCCCGAACTGGCACGCGGTGTCTCGAAGGGCCTGTATCACAAGAATACCGCATCGCGGAAATTCAGCCGCCTGACAAAGCGGGTTGCAGCGCTGCAAACCGCCTGATCCGGCCTCATAGCTTCGACAAGATGAACCCGCCCGATTGTGGCGGGTTTTCTTTTGCGCGCTTGCCACGATTGCCGAATGCCAGCATATTGCCCGGTAACCGGCGTCTGACGCCCTCTTGCCACCCGCGGTGGACGTCCTCTCGATCTGTCGCTGTTCAAAGGCGGTTCAGCCTGATTGCTGTATACCCGCAGCAATGGTGGTGGGCTTAGTATCAAGGAACAAACATGACTGTTTTCGCAAAACGCAAATTCAATCGCAAGGGCCTGGCGCTGTTCGCACCTCTGGCTGTCCTGACGCTGGCCGCCTGCGCAACCCCGTTTCGCGCCGATGTCCAGCGTTTCGTTGCGCTTCCAGACACCACCGGCCAGAGCTTTGCCGTGGTCGCGGCCGATCCTGAACTGGCCGGCGGTCTGGAATTCGGCCAATATGCCGCCATGGTCGAGCAACGGATGCTCGATATCGGCTATCGCCGCGCCACGGCCCCGTCCGCCGCGGAGCTGATCGTCAGCCTCGATTATGACATCGACAGGGGACGGGAAAAGGTGGTCGCCGATTACGACCCATTTTATCGGGCTGATCGTTTCGGAGGCTTTTACGGACGGCATCGCTATCGTTACGGCTATCACGACCCGTTCCTGTTCGGCGGACCGAGCTTTTCCGGATATAACGGCGTGCGCAGTTTTACCGTCTATACGTCCGAACTCGACATGAAGATCGACCGCGCCGTGGATGGCCAGCGCCTGTTTGAAGGCAAGGCCGAAGCCCAGTCGCGTTCGAAGAACCTGACCTATCTGGTGCCGAACCTGGTCGAAGCGATGTTCACCGATTTCCCGGGGAACAGCGGCGAGCGGGTCCGGATTTCGGTCGCTCCCGAGAAGGAATAGAGGCGAGGCGCTCAGCTCTCCAGCTGGCGAAGCAGCATCCGGACATCATTGTCCATTTCGCTGTCTTCGCCGCGGAGATGCTCGACCAGCTTGACCGCGTGGATCACCGTGCTGTGGTCCCGGCCGCCGAATTTGCGCCCGATTTCGGGATAGCTGCGCGGCGTCATCACCTTTGCCAGATACATGGCGACCTGCCGCGGCCGGGCGACCGCGCGGGCGCGGCGCTTCGATGACATCTCGTTGCGATCGAGCCGGTAATATTCGCACACCGTGCGCTGGATCTCGTCGATCGTGATCCGGCGGCGGCAGGCGCTCAGGATATCGGATAATTGTTCCTCGGCCAGTTCACGGCTGATTTCGCGCCCGGTCAGCTGCGCATAGGCGAGCAGCTTGTTGAGGCCGCCTTCCAGCTCGCGCAGGTTGCGGCTGATCGTCCGGGCCAGGAAATCGACGACTTCTTCCGACACATGCTGGTGCGGCATCGACGCCAGGCGGTGCTGAAGAATGTCGCGGCGCAGTTCCAGTCCGGCGGACTGGATATCTGCCACCAGCCCCATCGACAGGCGCGAGAGCAGGCGCTGGTCAACGCCGTCCAGCGCCTGTGGCGGACGGTCGGCGGCAACGACGACGCGCTTGCCCTGGCTGATCAGCGAATCGACGGTGTGGAGAAATTCTTCCTGGGTGGAATTCTTGCCGACGATGAACTGGATGTCATCGATCATCAGCAGGTCGGCTTCGCGCAGCGAGGCCTTGAATTCCATGCCCTCGTTGCGGCGCATGGCCGAGACGAACTCGATCATGAATCGTTCGGCGGACATGTATATGATGGTCGCGGACGGAAATTCCGCCCGAAAGGCGTGGCCGATCGCGTGCATCAGATGGGTCTTGCCCTGTCCCGTGGAGGACTGGAGATAGAGCGGGCTGAACAGCGGTTTTTCCGCGGCCGCGGTGCGCTGCGCGGCATTCAGCGCGAGCACGTTGGAATGGCCGGCGATGAACTGGTCGAAGGTCATCCGGGGATCGAGGTCGAGGCGGAACTTGCTTTCGGCCGCAGAGGCCAGCGCGCCATGCGTATCCGATCCGTTCGCGGGTGCCGGCCGGGCAATTTTGGCCGATCCCGACCGCGCCTGAAAGACCAGGTCGCTGACCGCCGGGTGATGCGCCTTCCAGGCGAGCAGCAATCGCTCGGCATAGCGGTCCCGAACCCAGGTCGCCGCGAATTCCGAAGGCAGTTCCAGTTCCAATATACCGGTATCGAGGTCAAAGACCGAAACCCTGATCGGCTTGATCCACTGGCCGAAAATCTGCCCGCCCAAATCGCGGCGCAGTCCGGCACAAATCGTCAGCCAGATGGATTCCAGATCGCTCGTAATGGCAGTCTCCCCGATAAAATTGCTGCTTTCGGCGGCCGGCTCATCCCGGTCCTGTACAATATCGTTCACTCGCATCCCCCGACAACTTCCCCGTTTGGCCTGCCATCGCAGCGCCGAAAAATGATCGCAAATCCCGTATTCGCACAGTCGTCATTACCCCCAGCCATGGGAATGAATCAGACGCACCGATCCGATGCTGAAAACACGTTTTCAACGATCACCTATATTTTCAAAATTTGGCCCGATATCGCAATCCTGGCCACCAGCCGAACCGCCTTAGTAAGCCTCTCCGAGTGAGTCGATCAAGCCAACAGATGTAAAAAAAGTGAAATATTTAGATTGACAGCGGCAAGCCTCGGATTTTTCTAAATATCTTGTTAAGTACTTGGAATACATACATTATTTGCTGTGGATAAGAAGGGATAACAGGCGAATCGCGGAGTCAGCTAGGATTCTGCTGAACGAAAAAATAATCATGGCTGACGCGTGCGGCTCGATCGCCATAAACGCTCGCGGGAGCGACAGGATGGAAATAGGCTTGCCAAAGACGCCGCGATTTGGCAATGGCGCTCGCCTGACCCGGATGATGCCGCAGCGCATCGTGTCATGGGGCGATTAGCTCAGTTGGTAGAGCGCTTCGTTTACACCGAAGATGTCGGCGGTTCGAGCCCGTCATCGCCCACCATTCCCCGCCGCTCCCGCGCAGCATGCAATCCGGTCGGTGCTGCGCTTCAGCCGAAATTGCCCAAAGCCCACACGCAGGCCAGCGAGAAAATGGCCGTGGCGATCATCGCTGCCGGGCGCGCGCGATTGTCGGGCAGGTCCGCACCGGCAAAATCCGCCCGCGGCCGCCGGCCGGTCACCATCGGCTTCACCAGCTTCTGCCTGAGCACGAAGCGATAGATGGCAATCGCCGCGACATGCAGCAGGATCAGGACGGCGAGCAGGTTGAAGTTGAATTCGTGCACCTCGGCAAACTGCCGGCCGGTCTCGAACGAGACCATGATCGCCAGCGGACCGGATTCGAGGCCATCGACGTCCACCGAAAAAAGCCCCGTCGTCACCTGGGTGGCGAGGGCGAGCAGCAGCGCGAACACGCTGAGTACGGCCAGCGGGCTGTGACCGAAGCTGGGGGTTGAATCGCGCTGGCGCAACCGGGCGAGATGGGAAGGCAACGCGCCGATCCGCCGCACCATCGGAGCAAAGCGCGCCGTCCAGGAGCCGAACAGCCCCCAGAGCAGCCGGAACAGCACCAGCCCGAACATCGCCAGGCCAAGGCGCCGGTGCCAGTCCATATGGCCTTCCTCGGCGGTCCACCAGAGCAGCGGCACCAGCAGAACCATCAGCCAGTGGACCAGCCTGATCGCGCCATCCCAGACCAGCACCGGTTCGGATCGGACCGTCATGGCGGGCTAGTCGTCTTCGCGATATTTGTCGTGGCACGCCTTGCAGGTGCCGCCGGTGGTCTGGAAGGCCGCCGCGATGGCGGCCATGTCGCCGGTCTGCGCGGTGCTGTCCAGCTTGGCCGCCGCATCCTGCATCGCCGCGACCTTGTCGCCGAAATCGGCCTTCTGTTCCCAGATGACCGGCAACGCCTCGGTCTTCACGCCCGATTCCGGTCCGGTACCGTCGGGAAACCAGTCGGCCATGCCCGATGCTTCCTTCGGCACCGTGGCGGCGGCGGCCTGGATCTGAGCCAGGTCGGGGCTGCCGGCCTTGAGCTGATCGCTGATCGTCTTGAACGCCTTGCCGATCCGTTCGAGATGGCCCTGACGCGCCTCGATCTGTTCCTTGACGGTCATGCCATTGGCCAGCGTGACGCCGGCGGTCTCGGAAACGGCATTGGTTTCTTCATTCTGGCTGCAGGCGGATAGCAGCGCGACGCTGGCCAGCAGCGAAAGGGTGACCTGTGATATGTGCCGTTTCATGATATTCTCCCATCGATCGAAATGACGCGAGAATAACGGCAATTGCCGGCAACGCAATCGCTTCTGTCTGTGCCATCGATGGGATTCAGCCGATTCGGCCCATCGAAGGGAGGGCGCGGGCGGTCTGCGTCAATTGGCGGCCAGCGTGTCCTCGAGCAGCGCCGCCGCCTTGGCGCCATCCCAGTCCATCGCCCCGACCACCCGCCACACTTCCTTCCCCTGCGCGTCGTAGAGGACGGTGGTCGGCATCAGTCCCGAGCCAAAGCCGAAGCTCAGGCCGTTTTCCGGATCGACATAGGGTTCCAGCTGCTGAAAATCGCCGCGTTCGAAAAACGGGTCGACTTTTTCGGCGCCCTGGATGTCCTGCGACACCACCAGCACCTTGAGCCGGTCCTGCTCCCGCACCGCCAGCTTGTCCAGCATCGGCATCTCGACGATGCAGGGCGCGCACCAGGTTGCCCAGATGTTGACCAGCAGCGGCTTGCCGACAAAATCGCTCAACCGCGTCGCGCTGCCATCGGGCGCCTGAAACTGGGTGTCGATCATCTCCGTGCCGCGCTGCGCAATGTCCAGCTTGCCGACCAGACCCGACGCGCTTTCGATGGTTTCGCCGTCTTCCGTGGCGTTGCCGTTAGCAAATTCTTGCCCCGCTTCGCCGGAGCCTCTATCGCAGGCGCCTAGGCTCACCAACAGGACCATGGACAGGACGGTACGCATCACAAAAGTCACAAAAAATTCCAATATCATGTGGGGTGGCAGATTTGCCGATGGCCCTTCTTCAATCATGCGCGAGATAAACGCCTCCATCCCGTTCGACAAGAAATTATGGCGGCACGACATCCGCGCCAGCCTAGCGCATGTCGCGATGCTGGCCGATCAGGGAATTGTCGAGGCGGCGGACGCGCAGCAGATCACCGACGGCCTCAACCAGATCGCCGCGGAATTCGCCGCCGACGGCGTCACCGAGAATCTCGATCTCGAGGATATCCACATGCACGTCGAGGCGCGCCTTGCGGAAATCGTGGGACCGGTGGCCGGGCGCCTGCACACCGCGCGCTCGCGCAACGACCAGGTGGCGACCGATTTCCGCCTGTGGGTGCGCGACGCGATGGACATGGCGGACAGCGCGCTGGCCGCGCTGCAGAAGGCGCTGGTGGATCGGGCCGAGCAACATGCCGACACGATCATGCCGGGCTTCACCCATTTGCAGTCGGCCCAGCCGGTCAGCCTTGGCCACCATCTGATGGCCTATTATGAAATGATCCGGCGGGACCGCTCCCGCTTTGCCGACGCCCGGAACCGGATGAATGAATCGCCGCTCGGCGCAGCGGCGCTTGCGGGCACGGGCTTCCCGATCGACCGCGAGAAAACCGCCTCGTCGCTGGGCTTCGACCGGCCGACCGGCAACAGCCTGGATTCGGTGTCCGACCGGGATTTCGCGCTCGACTATCTGATGGCGGCCACCCAGTGCAGCCTGCACCTGTCCCGGCTCGCCGAAGAATTCGTGATCTGGGCCAGCCAGCCGTTCGGCTTCATCAAACTGCCCGACAGTTTTTCCACCGGCTCGTCGATCATGCCGCAGAAGCGCAATCCCGATGCCGCGGAGCTGGTGCGCGGCCATTGCGGCCGTATTGCCGGGGCGATGAACGCGCTGGTGATCACCATGAAGGGCCTGCCGCTCGCCTATTCCAAGGACATGCAGGACGACAAGCCGCCGGTGTTCGAGGCCCATGACCTGCTGGGCCTGTCGATTGCCGCGATGACCGGGATGGTCGCGGAAGTGGAATTCAGCAGCCAGCGGATGCGCGCGCTGGCGGAGGCGGGCTATTCGACCGCGACCGATTTTGCCGACTGGCTGGTCCGGGAGGCAAAGCTGCCGTTCCGCGAAGCGCATCACGTGACCGGGGCGGTGGTCGCTCTGGCCGAGGAACGCGATTGCGGGCTGGCCGATCTGTCGCTCGAGCAGTTTCAGGCGATCGATGACCGGATCAATGCCGACGTCTTCAGCGTCCTGAGCGTCGATGCGTCGGTGGCGAGCCGATCCAGCTATGGCGGGACTGCGCCC
This sequence comes from Parasphingorhabdus sp., assembly GCF_036964565.1. GTDB lineage: Bacteria > Pseudomonadota > Alphaproteobacteria > Sphingomonadales > Sphingomonadaceae > Parasphingorhabdus. The sequence goes on from NZ_JBALTN010000003.1 coordinate 248,069, forward strand.
GATCAGGTAAGGGTCCAGATTGCAAAGGCAAGGACGTCCCTTGGTGCGGAGAGCTGATATGAAAAAAGCCCATTCCATCCTCCTGCTTGCCACGGCCAGCCTGGTGCTGGCTGCCTGCGGCAACCGCGGTGCGCTGGAGCCGGCCAAGGGCGAGGTGCTGCCGGCTGCGGTCTATGGCGAAATGAAAACGCCCAGCGGCGACGAACTGCTGGTGCCGTCCAGCCAGGCGAGACCGGAGCGGAGCGATGAACTGCTGCGCCGGTCGGAAAAAAGGCAGAATGACGAATTCGACCTTCCGCCACCCGGCTGACCCCCTACCATCTGTCTGAAAGCATAAGAAATTGGATCATTTCCAGATCAAGAATGGCGTACTCCACGCGGAAGATATTTCATTGGCGCGGATCGCAAAAGAGGTCGGCACGCCGGTCTATGTCTATTCGCGGGCGACGCTGGAGCGTCATGCCCGGGTTTTCCGCGAAGGCCTGAAGGATGCGGGAAACATCCATCTGGCGTTCGCCGTGAAAGCCAACCCCAATCTCGCGGTGCTGCGGATTCTGGCCAACCAGGGCTATGGCGCCGACGTCGTTTCCGGCGGCGAATTGCAGCGGGCGCTGGCCGCCGGCATGAAGGCGGAGGATATTGTCTTTTCCGGCGTCGGCAAGAGCCGTCAGGAGCTGGCGCTCGGCCTGGAAAAGGGCATTGGCCAGTTCAATCTGGAATCGGAAGAAGAAGGCCAGATGCTGGCCGAAATCGCGGCCGAACGCGGACAGCGGGCATCGGCGACCCTGAGGGTGAATCCCGATGTCGATGCGGGCACGCACGCCAAGATATCGACCGGGAAGAAGGAAAACAAATTTGGTGTAGCGATTGATGTGGCGCCGGATATCTATGCGCGCCTGTCGACCCTCGACGGTCTCAACCTGCGCGGCGTCGCCGTGCATATCGGCAGTCAGCTGCAGAATCTCGATCCACTCGAGAAATGCTATGCGAGAATGGGAGAACTGGTCGCGCAGCTGCGCAGTGCCGGGCACCAGATCACCCATGTTGACCTCGGCGGCGGCCTCGGCGTTCCCTACAAGCCGGAAGACAATCCGCCAAGCCCGGCGGAATATGGCGCGATGGTCGCGCGGGTGACGCAGGGCTGGGGGGTGACGCTGATGTTCGAACCCGGGCGGGTGATCGCCGGCAACAGCGGCGTGATGATCACCCAGGTCATCCGGATCAAGCCGGGCGTGGACAGTGACTTCGTGATCGTCGACGCCGCCATGAACGACCTGATGCGACCCGCCATCTATGATGCGTGGCACGATTTCGAGGCGGTCGAGCCGAGCGGGGAAACGATGGTTGCCTCGATCGTCGGTCCGATATGCGAAAGCAGCGATATTTTCGCCAAGGAGCGCGTGGTCGACCGTGTCCAGACCGATGACCTCGGGATTTTCCGCACCGCCGGTGCCTATGGTGCGACGATGGCGAACACGTACAACAGCCGTCCGCTGGTGCCGGAGGTGCTGGTCGACGGTGACCGCTATGCGGTGGTCGCGGAGCGGATCGAGCCGGCCACGATCATGGCCGCCGAACATGTGCCCGACTGGCTGAAATGAACCAGCTGCCGATCTTTGTGAATCTTTCCGGGCGGAAGGTCATATTGCTCGGCAGCGGAGAAATGGCGGAAGCCAAGCGGCGGCTGTATGAACGGGCGGGTGCCGAAGTGGTCGGCGACGAGACGATTGCGGACGCGGCGCTGGCGGTGGTCGCCCTCGAGGATGACGCAGAAGCCGCGGCGGCGGTCCAGCGGCTCAGGGACAGAGGCTATCTGGTCAACGCCGTCGATCGATCGGCCCTGTGCGACTATACGACACCCGCCATCATCGACCGCGATCCGGTGGTGGTCGCGATCGGCACCGGGGGAGCGTCGGCGGGGCTGGCCAAAGCGCTGCGCCAGCGGCTCGAGCAGCTGATTCCCGCGAATCTCGGCGATCTGGCAACCGGCCTGTCCGCCGCGCGGGACCGGATCCGGCAGATCTGGCCAGACGGGCCGCAACGGCGCAAGGCGATCGACGCCGCGCTTGACCCCGGCGGCATTCTCGATGTGCTGTCCGACAGCGCGTCGGCCAATCTCGAGACGTGGCTGGCGATGCCGGCGGCGGACGACCTGTCCGAGGTCGAGGATATCCTGCTCGCCAGCAGCGATCCGGACGACCTCACGCTTCGCCAGGCGCGGGCGCTGGGGCGGGCCGACCAGATTTTTGCGGGCGACGATGTGCCGCAGGGCGTGCTGGATCGCGCCAGGGCGGATGCGGAACGCTACGCGCTGGCGCTCTGGGACGAAAATCCGCCAAGGGGCCGAACCGTCCGCATCCGGATGAAGCGATGATCTCGATACTGCCCGAACTGGTCAAGACGGATATCGTCACCGTGCTGCAAACGGCCATGGCGCCGGCGTTCCTGCTGGTGGCGCTGGGCGGAATGCTGAACATCTTTACCGGGCGGCTGGCGCGGATCATCGACCGGTCGCGCGTCGTGCAGGCCCTGTATCTCGAAACCCAGGGACAGGAGCATATGCTTTGTGTCCACGAATTGCGCGACCTGCAGCTGCGCATCAAATATGTGAACAGCGCGATCTACTTCAGCGTGGTCAGCGCGATCGTGGTCTGCGTGCTGATCGGGCTGCTGTTCGCGATGGGGCTGACCAATTATCCGCTATTGCCGGAAATCGTCGCGGGGGCCTTCATCGCAGCGGTGCTGCTGCTCTCCGTCGCCCTGGTTCAATTCTCGCGCGAAGTGCGGATCGGCATCCGGGATTTCATGATCCGCGAAGAATATCTGGAAAATTCCGGCAACGGGAAATGAAAAGAGGCTGCCGGTCCCGAAGGACCAACAGCCTCTGGACATGGGTCAGCGGTAGGAAGTGCCGCTGCCGGGTTGCCTGATCTCTAGATCAGATTTGCCCCCCGAACGGATTTTTCCGACCCCTGTGCTGAACCATGAGACATCGGACCACCTCCTTTCGCTTGTGAATGAAATACGAACTGTTGCATTGAACTTCTCTCCGCTGTTCGACGCTTGAGGTGTGAATCAATTCCGGTCCGCGAACAAGACTTGAAATTTTTTAATTTGCTGTCACAATTGCGCGTTCCGGCCTGATAATCATCGGATTACCGCCGGCAATCTTCCACCACCCGACTGAATTCCGGCCAGGCCGGCAGCGCGATCGACCGGAGGCCGCTGGTTTCCACGGCAAATCGGCCGCGGCTATAGGCGATGCGGTCCATCATGATGTCGGTGGGGGCCAGGGCAATGGCGGCATAAGGCAGCTCTCCCCCGGTATTCCTGGCCGGGTAGGAGGCCATGCCCGCGGTCGCGCGCAGCACCATGGTCGCGCCCTCGCCGACCGAACCTGCGCGCGACAGGATAAGCTGCCGCCGCGACTGGTCGCACCGGATGACAAACAGGGCATCCGTCTCGGCAGGGCCAAACAGCGCCAGCGAGCCGCGATCATCCTGCCGGTAGGACCAGGTTCCCGACGCAATCGGCCAGTCGATCCAGCTGCCTTGCGGTTGAGCGGGCGCGGGCGCCGGGGTGGTGACCGGTTGGACCGGTTGCGGCGCGGGAGCGGGCTCTGGCGGTGCGGACGAGCAGGCGGCAAGCGCAAGCACCGAAAGGGCGAGCAAAGGGGTGTTGATTCTCATAACCAAGGAATATGGCCAAAAGCATCGGGCTAGGCTAGTCCTCATTTCCGATGCCCAAGCCCGAACCCAAAGTCGCCAAACAGCGCGTTGACCAGCTCCTCGCGGATCGCGGTCTCGCGGACAGCCGCGCGAAGGCGCAGGCCTATATCATGGCCGGGCTTGTGACCGTCGCCGGCAAGAAAATCGACAAGCCCGGCCAGAAGATCGCGAGCGACGCCGCGATCGAGCTGAAGGGCAAGGATCATCCCTGGGTCTCGCGTGGCGGCATCAAGCTGGAGCATGGTCTCCGCCATTTCGGCCTGGACGTCAGCGGGATGACGGCGATGGATGTCGGCAGCAGCACCGGCGGCTTCACCGATGTGCTGCTGGCTGGCGGCGCGGCCAAAGTCTATGCCGTGGACAGCGGCACCAACCAGCTGGCCTGGAAGCTGCGGCAGGACGAGCGGGTCGTGGTGCACGAGCAGACCAGCGCCCGGATCCTGACCGACCAGCATATTCCCGAAGCCATCGACATCATTGTCTGCGACGCGAGTTTCATCTCGCTGGTCAAGGTACTCGAACGGCCGCTGACCTTCGCCCGGGACGGTGCGCTGCTGGTCGCATTGGTGAAGCCGCAATTCGAAGCGGAACGGGCCGATGTCGGCAAGGGCGGCGTGGTCCGCGATGAAGCGGTGCGGGACGCGGCGTGCGAAAAGGTGAGGGACTGGCTGGTGGCCTCCGGCTGGCACGTGACCGGGATTACCGAAAGCCCGATCACCGGTCCGAAGGGCAATGTGGAGTTTCTGATCGGGGCCAGCAAGCCGCGCAATCCGTAACCGCAACCGGACTTTCCTTGATCCTGCGGGTTGTCATTACCGGCGCTTTTCCCTAGCTGGAGCGCTATGACAAAAACAACAGCCCCCGCCTCCGCGCCAGCCACGCCCGATATCGGCGCTTCCTTTCAGCGATTGATCGTCGACGGATCGAACTGGCTTTCGAACCATTATGTGGAGCTGCTGATCGCCGCTGCCGTCGGCGCGATCATCTTCTTCCTGCTGGGCGCGATCAAGCGCCTGGCGGCGCGCTATGTGCGCAACAATGACGACCTGACCGGCTATCGCGCGATCTTTGGCAAGACCATCGCCCGGACCAGCAAGTTTTTCATGCTGATGGTATCCGCCGAACTGGTCGTGAACTTCGCCAGCGCGCCATCGAGTTTTGATCGCCTGGTGCACGTGCTGTTCACGATTTCCGCGGTGCTGCAGGTCGCCATCTGGCTGCGTGAAATCATCCTTGGCCTGATCGTCCGCCGGACCTCGCAGGATCCGGACCAGCATGAAACGCTCGAGAATGCGATGACGCTGATCCGGCTGTTCGTCACCTTCATCCTCTTTGCCATTGCGGCGATCATGATATTGGACAATCTCGGCGTGGACGTCACCGGCCTGATCGCAGGCCTTGGCGTTGGCGGTATCGCCATCGGCCTCGCTGCACAGGGCATTTTCTCCGACCTGTTCGCGGCGCTGTCGATCATCTTCGACAAGCCGTTCCGCCGGGGCGAGACGATCAGCTACGACACGACGGTCGGAACGATCGAGAAGATCGGTCTCAAGAGCACGCGGCTGCGGGCGATTACCGGCGAGGAGATCATCATCTCCAACACCAATCTGCTGGACAAGGAAATCGTCAACATGACCCGCCTGGCGCGGCGGCGCACGCGCTTCGGCATCGGTGTCATCTACCAGACCAGGCCGGAGGACGCCCGCCGGATCCCGGCGCTGCTGCAGAAGATCGTGGAGGACAATGATGCGGTGTTCATTCGCTCCGGATTTGTCGGCTTCGGCGACAGTTCGATCAATTTCGAACTGGATTTCGATATCATGAGCAGCGAATATGAGGTGGTCTACCAGGGCCGCCACACCATCGGTCTGGCAATCCTGCAAAAGTTCAACGAGGAAGGCCTCGAATTTGCCTATCCGACCCAGACGACCTTTACCGCGGCGCCCGACGGCGAGATGATCCTGCCTTATCCGGAAGGCGGATTCGGGGCGGTTGTTGCCAATGACTAGCGTGCCGTAGCGGCAGCGAGGGCTTGAAGAAATTCCTTGTTAATTGGCCGATTAACGGGGACAATGCGCCAAATTTCGAATCCCGTATCAACCATAAAGGAATTCCATCATGCGTGATGCCGTCATCGTTTCCACCGCCCGTACGCCGATCGGCCGGGCCTACAAGGGCGCGTTCAACACCACCACCGGCGCGACGCTTGGTCATTATGCCGCCAAGGCTGCCGTGGAACGGGCCGGCATCGATCCCGCCCTGATCGACGATGTCGTCTGGGGCAGCGCGCTGCAGCAGGGCTCGCAGGGCGGCAATCTGGCGCGCCAGGTCGCGCTCCGCGCCGGCTTCCCGATCGAGGTGCCGGGCATGACGATCGACCGGCAATGTTCCTCCGGCCTGATGGCGATTGCCACGGCATCGAAGCAGGTGACGCTGGACCGCATGGACATCGTCGTCGGCGGCGGCCAGGAGTCGATCTCGACCGTGCAGACCCCGGAAATGCGCGTCCAGCCCGACCGCGAACTGCTCAAGATGCACGACGACATCTACATGCCGATGCTGCAGACCGCCGAAGTGGTCGGCGAGCGCTATGGCATCAGCCGCGAAGCCTGCGACGAATATGCGCTGCAGTCGCAGATGCGCACCGCCGCCGCCCAGGAAGCCGGCCGGTTCGACGACGAGATCGTCGAAGTCACCACCACCATGGGTGTCCAGGACAAGGAAACCAAGGAAATCTCGCACGTCGAGGTCACGATCAGCAAGGACGAGGGCAACCGCCCCTCGACCACGCTCGAGGGCCTGCAGTCGCTGAAGCCCGTGCTCGGCCCGGACAAGATCGTCACCGCCGGCAACGCCTCGCAGCTGTCCGACGGTTCGGCAGCCAGCGTCGTCATGGAAGCCAAGGCCGCCGAGAAGGCCGGCCTCAACCCGCTCGGCCGCTATGTCGGCATGGCCGTCGCCGGCACCAAGCCCGACGAAATGGGCATTGGCCCGGTCTTCGCGATCCCGAAATTGCTCGAGCGCTTTGACCTGAAGATGGACGATATCGGCCTGTGGGAACTGAACGAGGCCTTTGCCGTCCAGGTTCTCTACTGCCAGCAGAAGCTGGGCATTCCGGACGAGCTGCTCAACGTCAACGGCGGCTCGATCTCGATCGGCCATCCCTATGGCATGACCGGCGCGCGCTGCACCGGCCACGCGCTGATCGAGGGAAAGCGCCGCGGCGCCAAATATGCCGTGGTCACCATGTGCATCGGCGGCGGCCAGGGCGCGGCCGGCCTGTTCGAGATTTTCTAGAACCCAATATCATCCAGGGCCGGCGGGAAGTCGCCGGCCCTTTTTCTATCAGGAGAGCATGACATGGCAGCAGTAGGCGTGATCGCGACATTGACCGTAGCCGAAGGCAAGAATGACGAGTTTGAAGCGGCGTTCAGCGAGCTGATGGCGGCGGTCCGGGCCAACGAGCCGGGCAATGAATTTTATTCGGTGTTCCGCAGCAAGGACAATCCCCAGCAATATAAGGTGCTCGAACGCTATGTCGACCAGGCCGCGCTCGACGCCCACGGCAAGTCGGACCATTTCCGCGCCAGCGGCCCGAAGCTGGCCCCATGCATGGCCGCCGCTCCGGTGATCGAATATCTGGACGGTATCTAGATAGCGCCCGGCGCGGGCATTATCATTCCGGATTCGAAGCGAAAAGCGTCGGCCCGGTCCCTGGCCAGCAGCAGCGGCCCGTCGAGATCGACCCACTGGGCAAGCTGGGCGAGGGCGAAGGCCGGCCGGATTCCCAGCGACGTCGACAGCATGCAGCCGACCATGATCTTCATTTCCGCGGCTTGCGCTGCGCGGACCATTGCCATCGCTTCGGTGAGGCCGCCGGCCTTGTCGAGCTTGATGTTGACCGCGTCATAATAAGGCGCAAGCCGCTCGACATCGGCGCTGCTGTGGCAGCTTTCGTCGGCGCACAGCGGCACGGGTGACCGGACCCCGGCGAGCAGATGATCGCGGCCGGCGCTGACCGGCTGCTCGATCAGTTCCACGGAATATTCGGCCAGCCAGCTGGCCTCCGCCTCGATATCGAGATCGTTCCAGCTTTCATTGGCATCGACGATCAGCCGCGCATCCGGCGCGCCGCGATGGACGGCGGCGACCCGTTCACGATCATGGTCACCGGACAGCTTGAGCTTGAGCAGCCCATGTCCCTGCGCCGCCGCCTGACGGGCGTGTCCTTCCATCACCTCCGGCGCACCGAGCGAAATGGTAAGCGCGGACAGCGTCGCCACCGGCTCGGGCAGGCCCGCCAGTTGCCACAGCGCCATGTTCCGTTGCCGGCATTCCAGATCCCAGAGCGCGCAATCCAGCGCGTTGCGGGCCGCACCCCGGGGCATGCCCTGCAGCACCGCCGCGCGGGTCGGTTCCGGGTTGGCTTCGAAAAACCGCTCTATTTCGGAGGCGCAGCGGCTTGCGCTCTCCCCTTCATAATAGATCGGGGTGGCTTCTGCCTGTCCGGTGCTGCTGCCGTCCGAAATCGCGCAGCACACCACATCGACGTGATTCTTCGCCCCGCGGCTGATGATGAACGAGCCCGCGACCTGCCATTGTTCAATCGAAACGGAGAGCGACAGTGCCATGCCCGGATTGTACTGCGCCGCGATGACGGCGTCACTCAGTTTATCAGGCTGCGGGGCGCTTGCGGCAGCGCTGCGGGCCTTGCCCTGCCGGTCAAGTCCCTGGCAATCGGCCGCCACACCGCTTCGGCCGACCGGCGTGCCATATAGGTGTCGAGACCGATCTGCAGCGCCACCAGCATATAGATGAACGGCTGATAGGCGATACCGACGAACAGCGCGCCGACCAGGAAGATCACGTGGCCATGCTGCAGGGCAATGGCGAGAGGCGCCACCCACTGCTCGCTTTCCTTCTTCGACCGTGCATATTTTCGCCGGAGCAGCTCCATCCGCCAGAGGCCGCCGACATGGATGATCAGCCACAGGATCAGGCCCGGATAGCCCTGTTCGCCAAGCATCTCGAAATAGCTGCTGTGGAAGGCGCGGGCTTCGTCCTCGACCAGCCGCGCATCGACCTCATCGGGATCGATTCCCCATTCTTCATATTGCGTGACGTCGACTTCGGACAGTTCATAGGTCAGCTTGTTGATCCGGTAGACGTCGAAACCACCGCCGAACGGATGGTCCTTCACATAGTCCAGCGTCCACTGCCAGACCGCGAGCCGGGTCGAGGCCGACTGGTCGGCCTGGTAATTTTCGATTGTCGCCATTCGCTCGGTAAAGCTTTGCGGCAGGAACGGTATCGCCATGATCCCGAGCGCCGCGGCGGCGCCGGCATAGACCAGCCGGTAGCGCACGAAGCGCAATTGCAGGACCGCCAGGACCCCGATGCAGACGAGGCCGGTCCGGGCCTGGGTGCCGATGGGGATCAGCAGCGCCGCGAAAATCAGGGCATAGGCAAACAGCTTCACGCGCCAGTCCGGCGGGAAAACGGTGCCGTGATGGGCGAGCCAGAGAATCAGCGGGATGATGCAGATCGCGACCGTCGAGATGATCGACCCCTCGTACAGTCCGCTGTTGTTGTCGACCAGCAGCACGAGGACGCCATAGCCGCCGCCGGAGGCGAGGGTCTTGATCCCGCCGGTGATGATCAGGGTCGCCGCGCACAGCACCATGAACAGCGCCAGCGCTTCCAGCCGCAGCTTGGTCCGGAGAGTCAGCGGCAGGAAGATCGCGAACACCAGCGCCTTCCACACCCAGTCCCATTTTTCGAGCGCGGCAATCGGCACTTCGGCCTGCACGGTGGTGTAGCCGCAATAGCCGAGCAACAGGATCATCATCGCCTGCCGGAAGGAAAAGCGGCTGTCCTGCTTGTTGTCCGCGAACATGTAGCCCAGCAGGGCCAAAGCGAAGACAATCAAGGACAGCGGCACGGAGTTGAGCATGAAATAGCTCAGCCGCTGCGGCGCCACGATGTCGACATAGGCATAGATCAGCGTGAACAGGAACGGCCGTTTGAACGCGATGAACAGCAGCGCCACCAGATAGCCGACAAAGACGAGGTCACGCATCGGGCCAGGAACCCTTGCCGCCGGCACCGGGCAGAAAGCCGGCCGGCTCGCTATCGGGTTCCGGCGGTTCCTCGACATCGAGATCGGCGCGATGCATCAGGCGCCAGGCTGCAAGCAGCAGCAGCCCGTGCGTCAAAGCGATAGAGAAGTTGTCGACCATCTACCCGTTTCATCCCGGTGCGAGCGGTGAAAAAAGCGCCCTTCTGTCATCGCGCGATACAGCTATTGGGTTGACGGGACGTTAATCCTTTTTCGGCAAGGCTTTGCGCCATGACCCGGATTCTGCACATATTGGATCACAGCCTGCCGCTGCACAGCGGCTATTGCTTTCGCACGCGGGCCATCATGAAGGCCCAGATTGCCAGCGGATTGACGGTGGCCGGCGTCACCGGTGTCCGCCAGAACCAGCATGGCTATGTCGCCGGGCAGGCGTCCGAGCTATTTGACGATCTGTGCTTCTACCGGACGCTGGCCACGGTTCACGGGCCGTCGCCGGTGCGCGAATGGCGCGAAATCGCGGTGCTGGCGGACCGGATCGAGCAGGTCGTCCGGGAATGGCAGCCGGATATATTGCACGCCCATTCCCCCGCGCTCAACGGTCTCGCCGCCTTGCGGGCCGCCGACAGAACCGGGCTGCCGCTGGTCTACGAGATTCGCGCCTTCTGGGAAGACGCCGCGGTCGGCAATGGCACTGGCAGGGAAAAAAGCGCACGCTACTGGCTGACGCGGCAGCTGGAAAACCATGTGGTCGGCGCCGCCGATGCCGTTGCCGTGATCTGCGAAGGCCTGCGCGCGGACCTGGTGGCGCGCGGTGTCAGCCCGGACAAGATCATCGTCTCGCCCAACGGCGTCGACATGGAGCTGTTCGGGCATCCCCCGGCGCATGACCGGCAGCTGCTGTCGGACCTCGGTCTGGACGGAAAATCGGTGCTGGGATTCATCGGCAGCTTTTACGATTATGAAGGCCTGGATGACCTGATCGCGGCGATGCCGTTGCTGCGCGCCTCGCATCCGGATGTGCATCTGCTGCTGGTTGGCGGCGGGCCCATGGAAGACGCGTTGAAGGATCAGGTTGGCCAGCTGGCAATGGATTCCGCCGTAACCTTCACCGGGCGCGTGCCGCACGGCGAAGTCGAGCGCTATTATGGTCTGATGGACATCATGGTCTATCCCCGCAAGTCGATGCGCCTCACGGATCTGGTGACTCCGCTCAAGCCGCTCGAGGCGATGGCGCAGGGGCGGCTGGTGGCGGCGTCGGATGTCGGCGGCCACAAGGAGCTGATCGAGGATGGCATCACCGGCACATTATTCCCCGCGGGACAGCCCGAAAAAATCGCGGAAAAACTCGGCGCGCTGCTCGACAATCGGGCCGATTGGGCACAAACCATTGAAACTGCGAAGAAATTTGTGATGGCGGATCGTAACTGGTCGTCAAACATTTTGCGTTACACTCCTGTTTACCAAAGTTTGATTGCGGGCAAATCGCTCGAACGCGCCGCATGACAAGGTGGAGAAAAAAGTGGATCAGATAGAACAGGACCTGGCCAGGTTTAGACGGCCCGTGATGGCTGCAGCCGGCGGCATCGCCGCGGCGCTGGTTGTCGCGACCTTGCCGCATGTCTACCTCGAGGATATTGTCGGCGCGACCGGATTGTCCGAAATCGTTCCTGCCGCCGCCCCGCCGCTGGGCAACACGGCGCGCGGGCTGATCACGGTGGTCGCGGGCCTGATATCCGCGTCCGCGATCTACCTGTTCCTCAGCCACAAAACGAAATCACATGAAGGGGGCTCCGCTATGGGCTTGGCAATGCGCAAAAACATGATCACGGATACTGCGGATAGCGACCGGGAGGACAAGTCGCGTTTCGCGGTTCCGAAGTTGAATTTTTCGGCCAAATCGCTGACCCGGTTCCTCAAGAAGCCGAAAAAATCGCCTGGCCAGGTGACCGACCTGAAGGACTTGCCCGATATCAGGTCGGCGGATCGCCATCCCGATGCGCCGGCCCGGCAACCGATTTTCGCGTCGTCGGATCTCGGGGCGCCGCTCGCGGAAAAAATCCAGCGCTTTGATCAGCCGCTGTTCGACCATGACGGGCCGGTCGTCGTCGCGCCCGCGGAACAGCAAGCAACCGTCCAAGAAGCCCGGTCTTCCGACGCGCCCTCGCGATGGGACGAGGCGCCCGCAGCCGTCGGGAACGACGAGAAGGCTCAGGCAGACAAGGCCGAGACCCGCAAGGATGATCTGTCGGCCTTGACGCTCGCCCAGCTGGCCGACCGCCTGGAAGCCGGACTCTCGCGTCTCGACGCCCTGCAAATGGCTGAATCGGACGACTCGCACCGTGCCCAGCCGGCACCGTCGCCGGTATCCGCTGTCTCTGCGTCGCCGGAGCCGGTATCGATTCCGCCGCTCCGGTCGGTTGGCCCCGTGGCCGATGAGGGGGCAGACAACCGGCAAGCCGACATGGACGCCGCCCTCAAGGCTGCCCTTGGCACGCTCGAGCGGATGACGGCCCAGCGCTAACCGCGTCCCGCTCATTCCGGACCGGATCAACCAGGGCAAGGATTTCAATCAGCCAGCGGTCGTCCGACTGCTCACGAACAACCAGATCGGCGACAAAATGGCCGGTCAGATCAAACTCGTGATCGGGCAGCGCTTTCGCCAGGCTGGCCCGCTTGGCCGCCTTGGCCAAGGGGGTCCATTCGACAGCGAAGCGATAGCGCGTTCCGGCAAAGACGGCGCTCGCCCACGCCTGTTCGCCTTGCAACGCAACGCGGGCGCTGGTGCCGAACAGCCCGGCCAGTTGCGCGGCAATCAGCGTCGCCCGACCACGCCCGGCGGGGTTTCGCGATGCCGGATCAGGCGGCATGATCGGCCCGCCACAATATCATGAAATGTTCGGCCCGCCTGGCAACCCGCTCGCCGGGCTGCCGGCCGTTCCGCAAATCCTGGACGAAACGCGGATCGCGCACGGCAAGCCGTCCGAATCTTGTCCAGGGCATGTCCGTTTCGTTGAGGAATATCTCGATTTTTCGCAACAAGGGCACCGCCACTCTCCTTTTCGCTGCTCACCGCCCGACTCGATGAATAGGGAAATTCCTATCTGAAATGATATTTCCTACATGTCTAGGAAAATTCCTATTGCCAGTTTTGGCCAGAGGCGCTATTGGATTGGGATGGTGACCGACGATCCGCGTGCCAATCTGGAAAGACTGATCCGCGAGAACGGACATGATTTTGCTGCGCTATCGAAAATGCTCGGGAAGAATCCGGCCTATATCCAGCAATATATCCGGCGCGGTTCGCCCAGGAAGCTGGACGAACATGATCGCCGCCGGCTGGCGGAATTTTACGGCGTGGATGAAGCCCTGCTCGGCACACCCGCCGCCCGCTCGCGTTCCGTGCCCCGCCCGGAACCCTCCGACGGGTTGTTGCGGATCCGGCAATTGCAGGTCGGGGCGTCGGCCGGGCCCGGATCCCTGGCGGATGACGAATATGCCGAATCGATGGGCTTTGCGCCGAAATGGCTGAGGCGGCTGGGCGCCGATCCCGCGAATCTGTCGCTGATCGTCGTCGACGGCGATTCCATGGCCCCCACGCTGGGCGATGGCGATGACATCATGGTCGACCATGGCGCCGCCACCCGCGCCCTGCGCGACGGCATCTATGTGCTGCGCATGGACGATGTGCTGCTGGTCAAGCGGGTTGCCATGGGCCCTTCCGGCAAGCTGACCATCCGCAGCGACAATCCGCAATATCCCGACTGGGAAGATGTCAGCGCCGAAAGCGTCAACATCATCGGGCGCGTGGTCTGGACGGGGCGGCGGCTGTAGGCGGACAGAAAGAGGCGGGTTGCAACTTGTGACCGTTGCCGCCAAATAGCGTTTCATGACAGATGCACCCCTCAAGGCCGTGATCATTCCGGTCACCCCGCTCCAGCAAAATTGCACGCTCCTGTGGTGCACCAAGACCAACAAGGCCGCGCTCAGCGATCCGGGTGGCGACCTTTCGCGGTTGAAGGCCGCGGTCGAGGAGCATGGCGTGGATCTGGAAAAGATCATCATCACCCACGGCCATCTCGACCATTGCGGCCAGGCCGGCATGCTCGCCGAGGAGCTTGGCATCCCGATCGAGGGACCGCATGAGGATGACCGATTCTGGATCGACCAGCTGGACGGCGATGGCGCGCGCTACGGCATGGTCGCGAAAAGCTTCGAGCCCGATCGCTGGCTCAAGGACGGCGACCAGGTGACGGTGGGTGATCTGGTGCTCGACGTCATCCACTGTCCCGGCCATACACCGGGCCACGTGATTTTCTATCATCAGCCGTCACGGCTGGCGGTGGTCGGCGATGTCCTGTTCCAGGGCTCGATCGGCCGCACCGATTTCCCGCGCGGCAATCACCAGGACCTGATCGATGCGATCACCGGCAAGCTCTGGCCGCTGGGCGATGACGTCACCTTCATTCCCGGTCATGGACCGACCAGCCAGTTCGGCTACGAGCGCAAGACCAACGCCTTTGTCGCGGATGATGTCCTCGCCGCGCGCTAGGCGCTGACAAGGTCCACTCGAACAGGAACGGATATATATGTCGCTGACCCGATTGCTCGTCCCCACTTATAGCCAGATGCTGAAGGCGCTATCCGGCTGGCTGGACAAGGCGGGCGCCCAGTTGCCGGCCAGCGAGGCGGAAGCGCTGCTGTCGGCGCGCCTGGCACCGGACATGTTCCCGCTGGCGACGCAGATCCGTTTTGCCTGCGTGCAGGCGCACGAAGCCGTTCACCGGCTGAGGGGCGAGGCATTTCCCGAAACGCTCGCGGAGTTGCTCGACGAAGCGCGAAACGGCAGTGAGCGACCCGGATCGATCGCCGAGGCGCAACAGCGAATCGACCAGGCCCTCGCGCTGCTTGGTGGCGTCGCTCCCGCCGCGCTCGACGCCGAACCCGAAAAGAAGATCGCGCACGAGCTCCCGAACGGCATGATTTTCGACCTCACGGCCGAGCAATATGCGCGCGACTGGGCGCTGCCGCAGTTCTATTTCCATCTGATGACCGCCTACGCCATCCTGCGCAGCGAGACGGTCGACCTCGGCAAGGCGGACTTCATCCCGCACCTATTCCCCTATCTGCGCCCGGATACGATGCCTGCCGGCTGAAAAAGGCCCCGCTACAAACCAGCGGTTCCCGCTGCTGTGCAGGAACCGCAGGCATGTCGATATATGGCGGTTGTCAGACGATTCTCGACCATGCGGCCAACCTTCCAATTCTTCCAATCCGGCGCTGCTCACGCCTGCAGATAGGGGATCGCGATCGCGTAAATGCCAAGGCCGAGCAACGTCAGCAGAGTCACCATGGTGCCGATCATCCGGCCCTTGCCAAATTTGCCGTCATCCATGCCAACACCATGCGCAACCCGGCCGAGCAGGTAGAGACCGCCGACGAGCCACAGCCAGACAGGAGAGGTGGTGCTGGCCAGTTCGATCGCGCCGACCAGCAGCAGCACGAACGGCGCGCTCTCGATATAGTTGCTGTGGGCGCGCATCCGGCGGATGACTTTCTCATTGCCGCCGTCGCCGATGCTGACTTTTTCGCTCGTCCGCACCTGTCCCACGCGGATCATAAGCCAGATATTGATCAGCGCCGCAGCGCCTGCCACGGTCAATGTTATTGGTAAAATCATCTTGCCCCCCAGTAATGAAAAAATTATCGGTCCCCTATAGAAGCAGAATGCTTGCAACGCACAGGAAATTCATTATACGCGCCCCTTCGCGTGCAATCTGCTGAACCGAGACCAAGCGATTCTCTGCAAAACAGGGACTGGTTTGATAAACTTGGCTGATTGGCATATTGAGCATGCTATGTATTTTGAAATTTTAAAGAACAGGCTTAGCAATGGCTGTACCTAAAAGAAAAACTACGCCGTCCAAGCGCGGTATGCGCCGGTCTCATGATGCTTTGAAAGTCGAAGCCTATCAGGAATGTCCGAATTGCGGTGAACTGAAGCGTCCGCACCATTTGTGCGGAGCCTGTGGCCATTATAATGGCCGTGAAGTCTTGGCCGCCGATCTTTAATCGGCTAGTCTTCAGGCTTCTGACGCGCAATCAAGGGGAATAACCGGTGGGAATGAGGCCGCGAATCGCGATTGATGCGATGGGCGGAGATGAAGGCCCGCGCGTCATGGTCGCAGGTGCCGCGCTTGCGCGTCGCCGTCACGCCGGTTTTCAGTTCCTTTTCGTCGGCGACGAGACCCAGATCAGGGACGCGCTGAAGGATCATCCCAACCTCAGCGCCGCATCCGAAATCCTGCACGCGCCCGATGTCGTATCCGGCGATGACAAGCCGGGACAGGCGCTGCGCAATTCCAAGACCACATCGATGGGCATGGCCGTCAACGCGGTGAAGACCGGCGAGGTCAGCGCTGCGGTCAGCGCCGGCAATACCGGTGCGCTGATGGCGATCGCGAAACTGGCGCTGCGCACGATGCCGGGCATTGATCGCCCGGCCCTGTCGGCATTGCTCCCGACCATGAAAGACACCGACGTCGTCATGCTCGATCTCGGCGCCAATACCGAATGCAACAGCCGGAACCTGGTCCAGTTTGCCGTGATGGGCGCGGCCTACAGCCGCATCATGCACGGCTTTGATCGTCCCAAGGTGAAACTGCTCAACATCGGGACGGAAGAAGCAAAGGGCACGGGTACCATCCAGGAAGCGGCTGCCACGCTGAAAAACGCCGGCGGCCTGCATATGGATTTCCTCGGCTTCACCGAGGCCGACAAGATATCCACCGGCGAGGTGGATGTCATCGTGACCGACGGGTTCTCGGGCAATGTGGCGCTCAAGGCGCTGGAGGGAACCGCCCGATTTGTCACCGATCTGCTGAAGCGCAGCTTCCTGAGCAGCCTGCGATCCAAGATCGGATTCCTGATATCCCGGCCGGCGACGGAAATGCTGCGCGACCAGCTCGATCCCAACAATCACAACGGCGCCGTGTTTCTCGGGCTGAACGGCGTCGTCGTCAAAAGTCATGGCAGCGCGGACGCGAAGGGCGTGGCCAATGCCGTCGAAGTTGCCGCCAGGCTGGTGGAGGACAGTATCTTGGAACGCATCAGCGAGGATCTGACGAAGATCAGCGAATCAGCGCCGATAGTCGAGGCGGCGAAATGAGTGTCGCTGCTGTCAGGCGTGCGGTCATCAAGGGTACGGGCTCGGCCTTGCCGCGCACCCGCGTGTCCAACGCCGATCTGGCCAAACGCGTCGACACCACCGACGAGTGGATCGTCGAGCGCACCGGAATCCGGTTCCGCCATATCGCGGAGGAGGACGAGACGACCTCCACTCTGGCGATTGAGGCGGCACAAAAGGCCCTGCAGGCCGCCGGGTTCAGCAGCGCCGATATCGACCTCATCATCGTTGCAACCGCGACGCCGGACCAGACATTTCCCGCCACGGCCACCATCGTTCAGGATGCGTTGGGCTGCAATGGCGGAGTGGCCTTTGATGTCGCGGCCGTGTGTTCCGGCTTCCTCTACGCGCTTTCCGTGGCGGACAGCATGATCAGGGTTGGCAGCGCTCAGAATGCGCTGGTCATCGGTGCGGAGACATTCAGTCGCATATTGGACTGGGAAGATCGCGGCACGTGCGTACTCTTTGGTGATGGTGCCGGCGCGATTGTGCTGGCGGCCGAAAATGGCGAGAACGGCATTCTCGCCACGCGTTTGCACGCTGACGGCGCGCACAACCAGCTGTTATATGTCGATGGTGGTCCCGGTACCACGGGCACCGTGGGAAAACTGCGAATGAAAGGCCGCGAGGTGTTTCGCCACGCCGTGGTCAACCTGTCGTCGGTGCTCCGGGAAGTGCTCGATGAAGCAGGGGTGGCGGTCGAGAATGTCGACTGGGTGGTGCCGCACCAGGCGAATGCCCGGATCCTCGATGCAACCGCCAAGAAGCTCAATCTGCCACCGGAAAAGGTGATCAAGACGGTCGACATGCACGCCAATACATCAGCCGCATCGGTGCCCCTGGCGCTCGACACTGCGGTGCGGGACGGTCGAATCAAGGCGGGCGACATGCTGGTTCTCGAAGCCATGGGCGGCGGATTTACATGGGGCGCATCGATCATTCGCTACTGAATTTCGGCAGTTTCTTCGGAAACCGATTAAAATTTACATGTTCGTCGCCGATTTTACATCCTTGTCGAAAGTTGGTTGAGAATAATGCACGCGGGCTTGTAGCTTGCAATCATGGACTATCCGGCCTCCGAAAAATTCAAGATCTCGGCTCAGTTTCTTTACCGCGCCTATCTCGGCTGTCATGCACTTGATGCGAGAAAGCCCAGGCTCCTCAGCGCATTGCGATGCACCGAATCGGCATTGCGCAACCCCGGTTATCAATTCGCAGATGATTCGATCACAACGCTGTGCAATGCCGCTCAGGAGGAACTGAGTCGCAGCGCCATTCATTCGGCGATAAGCAGGAATATGGTTCCGCGCGGCTTTTCCGATCTGGGCTATGCGGCTCTGTTTCAACCGACCCTTGGAGATGCACTGATCAAGTTCGTCGCGGAGCAAGGGCTGGGCGAAGGGCAGGCGATCATGAAAATAATGACGCTTTCATCAGGCGACCGATTGGTCTGGAGCTACGAAAAAGCCGTTGCGCCAGATCTGGTGCACATGGTCTTCGCTCTGATCTACCATTTCGGCGAACGGCTCGCAGACGGGCGTTTCAAAACCGTCAAGGCATTACACTTCACCCATCCGCGGCCAGAAGGCTTCAGGGGATTTCCAGGCAGCAGCGCGGATGACCGGTCCATTCCGTGCCATTTTAATCGACCGTCTGCCTATCTCGAATATCACCGGCAGGCGATGGCCAAGCCGATCCATAGCCACAATCCCGACATCCTTACGGCCAGCCAACGACAGCATTCATTTTACTCCCGGGCCCGGTTCGAGCCGGAAAATCTCGTGAAGCTCACCTATCAATATCTGTTGAACCTTCTCGACAAATCCGGCCTCAGCCTGGACGCAGCCGCCATCACTTTTGGTATGGCGGAACGCACATTGCGGCGCAAACTGGTGGCAGAAGGATTGTCCTATCGCCAGTTGCTGGAAAAGGTCCGGCGCGAGACGTGCAATCTCTACTTTCTTGAAGGCAACAGGAATCTCTCTGAAATTGCCGGCAAGCTGGGTTACAGCGAACTGAGCGCCTTTACCCGGGCCTATTCGAGCTGGTACGGACATCCGCCGAGCCAGGACGTTGCTGTTACCGTCCCGCTTGCAGCCTGAAATATCCGGAAAATGGTGGGCGTAGAGAGAGTTGAACTCCCGACCCCTTCGATGTCAACGAAGTGCTCTACCACTGAGCTATACGCCCACACTGGAGGCCCTGTAGCCAGCCGTTTCGGCTGGCGCAAGGCTTAATTCAGGTCTCGCACGCTGTCTGGCTCGAACAACCGGTCGACTTCCAGAACCAGATCCCGCAAATGGAAGGGCTTGGACAGTATTTTTGCCTTTGGAACCGACTCTCCGGCGCGCAATGTCACACCGGAAAAGCCGGTGATAAACATGACCTGAGTGTCGGGGCAGACCGCGGCGCAATGCTGGGCAAGTTCGATGCCGTCCATTTCAGGCATCACGATATCGGTCAGCAGCAGATCAAATTTCTCGCTATCCAGCAAGGGTACAGCGGCGGTTCCGCGATCGACGGCGACAACTTCATAGTTGGCTTTCTCCAGCGCCCGTGTAAGATGCTCACGCATCGCCTGTTCATCTTCCGCGAGGAGAATCCTGATCATTTTGTCGCGCCTTCCAGATTATGTCTGAATTCAGACCGGCTGTTATGCCAAGGCCGGTACATAAGTGCAAATCGGTTAATTTTTTCTCGAAGCCGACGATATTTTCGATCGCTCGCAGCTGTTTCCTCGGTGGCGCGCATGAATGATTCTGTTCCCGGCAATTCGCTACTCCGCACGCAGCCCTATTCATTGTCCAATGTCGAGGCGATCAAATATCCAGTGCTGATCAGCGTCCCCCACTCCGGGCGGGACTATCCAGCAGCGCTGCTCGACAATCTGAAAGTGCCGGCATCGCATCTGGTCCGACTGGAGGACCGTTACGCAGACCGGCTAGCGGCGTCGGCCATCGCTTGTGGCTTTCCTTCGATCATCGCGCAAAAGCCACGCGCGTGGATTGACCTTAATCGCAGCCACAGGGAGATTGATCCCGACATGCTGGCGGGGGTGGATTCGGCGCAAACCCACCACATGAGCAAGAAAGTAAGGGGCGGGTTGGGGATATTGCCGCGTCGGCTCCACGGGGTCGGAGATTTGTGGCGGGAAAAATGGCATCATCAGCAGATTGTCGAGCGGATCAGCCAGGATCACGAACCGTACCACCAGGCCGTCGCCGACCTGCTCGCGAGCATAGAAGCAGTATTTGGCTGTGCTTTGCTTCTGGATCTGCACAGCATGCCCTCGGTCTTTGACGAAAACGCCCAGAAAATCGGCTTTGTCGTCGGCGATCGGTTTGGCCGGAGCTGCGGACCGCAATATGCAGAATTGACGGCGGCCCATTTTCGCAAGCACGGGCATCTGGTTCAGACAAACCATCCCTATTCGGGTGGGTATATGCTGGAGCGGCATGGCAAGCCGGCGCGCAATATCCATGCCTTTCAGCTCGAAGTCGATCGGGCGCTCTATCTCGACAACGAGATGCGCGAACCTATTCCCGCGTCCCGCGCGATCGCCGAACTGATCCGCGACTGCTGCCTGATGCTCGCGGAAGAGATGTCGGGTCGGCAACTCGAAGCGGCCGAGTGAGACTATAAAAAAACCACCCCGCCATTATGGCGAGGTGGTCAAGGTTCAGGGAGGTGGCATTCCAGAGGAATGCCGGTATCGATCCGATCGGGGGATGCGAACCGATACATGCTTTATGTGGGGCCTGTTCAAACGAGTTGCAAGACCCAAAAGCAGGAAAAATATCATCTGCATTCGCCTGTTTCGGTCGATCAGGCTGAGCAGACGATAAATCTGCGGATCAAACCTGCACGGATGGCGCTTCTGTCACCTGCGGCATTTTCCCGGTGCTGACCTGTCTTGCAAAGACATCTCGCATCAGCTGCAATGACAGAAGATGCGCATAGATCAGCGGCAAAATGCCATTCTGGTTAATCTTGCGGAGTTCATCGCCGCGCATGTCGCGCAGCTTTTCCTCGTCGACCATCTTGAAACCGCGATAGATGAAAGGCTGTTCAACCCCAGTCTGCTGGATGGACACTTCGCCGTCCATCAACAAGCCCAGTCTCTCCAGTTCCTGCACGAACTGGCCAGTGCGGTGGCCGGCCTGTTCAAACTGCTCGCAAAAATTCAGAATATTCTTGGTTGTTTCGCTTGGCTGATCGCCTTCGAACAGGGCGTCTCCTTCCTTGTGATCTCCGATCGCGTCGGTTGTCGGGTCAAAGCATAGCGAAAGTTCGTCAACATCAGGACGCAGCTTTGCGAGCAGGAACGGATAGCGTCGCACATAAGCGGGCACATATGCGGGTTCGCTGAACTGGCCCTCGTCGTTCATGAAAGTATTCACACCTTCGTTCAGGCCCATCAGGATCAGGGGAACGCTAGTTTCCCCGACCGAGAATACGATCGGGTAGTTGCGTGCCGCATTCATGAATTCGTCGGAGGTGATCGGGATCGCATGTTGCGACTGCATGAAAGACGCGTTGTCGAGCCCTTTCACTTTCCAATTTGCATGTTCCTTCGAATTGAGCGGAACCAGGTCCTTGTAGAACATTGGCAGGGCTTGTGCTTGCGGCGTGCTCGCCATAGTCAAATACTCCGAAATATTGCTGTTGATACCGAATAGTTGCCTTGCGCTTTAAGAGCCTGACTGATCTGACGCAAGAGGAACGAGTTTGCCCGGGTTCATAATATTATTTGGATCAATCGCAATCTTAATTGCACGCAGCATGGAGAGTCGCGCGTCGGAGGACAAGCGCATCAGTTCCGATCGCTTGTTCTGGCCTATCCCATGTTCCGCCGAAATGGAGCCGCCCGCGGCTATGACGAGGTCATGGACGACGGGCGTGATCCGTGTACCAAAGTCGTGCATCCACTCTTGGGACTGTACGCCGGGCGGCGCCTTCACATGGAAATGTACATTGCCATCCCCCATATGGCCGAACGCGGCAACTTTGGTGCCTGCAAATCGGGCTTCGATTGCCGAGGAGGCTTCATTGATAAACCGCGCCATGCCAGGCACGGGGACACTGATGTCATGTTGCAGCGCGGGTCCACTTGCACGTTCCGCTTCGGCGATCGAATCCCTGATTTTCCAGAAATCCTCGGCTTGCTGTTCGCTCGCCGCCAGGGTCGCGTCTTCAATCAGCTGTCGTTCCATTGCCTCGGTGAGCAACTTTTCGATCACCAGGCGGGGATCGGGCCCGTCCGGCTGATCGCGGACGACTTCAATCAGCACATGCCATGGGTGCGACTCTGCCAGTGGCGCGCGTGTGCCCGGGATGTGACGCAGAACCGAATCCAGGCAGGAATTGGGTACGATCTCAAACCCCTCCAGCGATTGCGGCGTGCGCTTGTTGAGGAAGCGAAACAGCTCATAGGCCGAAGCCGTGCCATCGACCCCCGCCCACGCGACGCAACGATCGACCAGAGCCGGCACGGTTTTCAGGGTGGCGGCGGTCACCACCCCAAGCGTACCTTCTCCGCCAACGAACAACTGCTTCAGATCATAGCCGCGATTGTCCTTTTTCAGCGCGGCCAAGCCGTCGAAAATGCTGCCATCCGGCAGCACCGCCTCGATCCCCGCGACCAGTGACCGCATCGTCCCGTGACGCAATACCTGCGTGCCGCCTGCATTGGTCGAAATCAATCCGCCGACCGTCGCCGATCCCTTGCCGCCGAGCGTCAGCGGAAATCGCTGGTTTTCCGTCAGAAGTGCGTCGTGCAGATTCTGAAGGATCACCCCGGCTTCGCATAGCACCAGCTGGTCTTCAGGCTCGATCGAGCGAATTTGGTTCATCCGCCGAAGCGAGAGGATAATTGAGCGTCCGCTATTGTCTGGTGTCGCACCCCCCACCATCCCGCTGTTGCCGCCTTGCGGCACGATCGCGATGGAATTGGCATTGGCGATTCTGACGATCTCCGATGTCTCCCGGGTATTCGCCGGGGAAACCATGGCTGCCGCGTGGCCGGTATAGCGGCCGCGCCAGTCGGTCAGCCAAGGCTTCATATCCTCGTCGGAGCTGGTGAATCCCTTTGGCCCCACCGCCGATTGCATCTGTCCACGCCATTCCGCGTTGTCCGACATATTCAAGTTCCCGCGCAATGGTGCTGGCGTGTCACAACGTGGCCCTGTAAGGGATGTCCCGCGCTGACAGCTTCAAATTTACAGTTCATGCAATATTCAATCACAGATGGTATAGGCGAGGCAAGGGTTAGTTAAAGGATAATGGTGAGCCTGTCACTTACAGCGATGTTGTTGCTCTCTGTGCCAGAAATGCGGGAGATTGGGCCGGCGGATGTTTCGCCTGCGGACACCGTCATGCATCATGTGCCGGAGCATCCGCTGGTTTATGCCCAGGTCCGCATCGAAAAGAGGGTGATCATCCGGGTGCCCCGCCGCCGGCCAACACCTCTCGCCCCGATGACGGATTTTTCGCAAGACGCCGCTGCTTCCTCCTATCGGGAAAAGAAAATTGGCAAATGCGTGCCGATGAACAATATTCTCGGCGTCCAGATGTTTGCCGACCGCTATCTCGACCTGCTGACCAAAGACCGCAAGAGAATCAGGGCCGAGCTTGAGGACAATTGCCAGGCGCGCAGCTTCTATTCCGGCTTCTATATGGAAAAATCTGCGGATGGCAAAATGTGTGCCGGTCGGGACGTGCTGCATTCCCGCACCGGGGCAAAATGCGAAATTGACCGATTCCGCGAACTTGTTCCGGAACGCTAGAGCAAGCGAGAAAGCTTGACAAATTCGGGATATGCGATCATTGCCCGCCACAGCCGAAAGGCTAAGGCAGGATGCAAGGGTGCATCCTATATTTTTCCGGAACCAATATGAAATTTGCCGATCTCGGCCTGTCTGAAGAACTGCTGAAATCCGTAGCCGACGCTGGCTATGACGAACCGACGCCGATTCAGGCGCAAGCCATCCCCCCTGTACTGATGATGAAGGACATTATCGGCATCGCCCAGACCGGCACCGGCAAGACTGCCAGTTTCGTGTTGCCGATGATCGATATCCTCGCGCATGGCCGCTCGCGGGCGCGGATGCCGCGGTCGCTGATTCTCGAGCCGACGCGAGAGCTGGCGGCGCAGGTGGCGGAGAATTTCGAGAAATATGGCAAGAACCACAATCTCAGCATGGCCCTGCTCATCGGCGGCGTGTCGATGGGTGACCAGATCAAGGCGCTCGAAAAGGGCGTCGATGTCCTGATCGCGACCCCCGGCCGGCTGATGGATCTGTTTGATCGCGGCCGGATATTGATGTCGGGCTGCGAATTGCTGGTGATCGACGAAGCGGACCGGATGCTCGACATGGGCTTCATCCCGGATATCGAATCGATCTGCTCGAAACTGCCTGCCACGCGGCAGACTATGCTGTTTTCGGCAACCATGCCGCCACCGATCAAGAAATTGTCGGACCAGTTTCTCAACAATCCCAAATATATCGAAGTGTCGCGACCCGCGACCGCCAATACTTCAATCGAACAGTCACTGATCGAGGTGGCGCCAAAGGGCAAACGCAAGCTGATCGTCGACCTGCTGGACAATGAAGGCGTCGAGACCGCCATCATTTTCTGCAACCGCAAGACCGAGGTCCGCGATCTGTGCGAAAGCCTGCGCAAGGACGGTTTCGATGCCGGGCAGATCCATGGCGACATGGACCAAAGCTCGCGCCTGGCGGAACTGGACCGGTTCAAGTCGGGTGAAATCAATATTTTGTGCGCGTCCGATGTCGCCGCGCGCGGGCTCGACATCAAGGGCGTCAGCCATGTGATCAACTATGATATTCCCTGGCATCCGGATGACTATATCCACCGCATTGGCCGCACCGGGCGCGCCGGCGCGACCGGTATCGCGATCACCTTCATCACGCGCAGCGATGCAGAGCATGTCGACAGCATCCAGAAGCTGACCGGAATGAAAATCGCGGTCCGCAAGGAGCGTCAGGCAAAGTCCGGCAACCGGCCGGCCGACAAGGCTGATGCGAAAGCTGCTCCGGCAAAGCCGGCCGACGCCAAACCGGCTGCGGCGGAGGCCAAGGCAGAGCGCGACGACAAGCCAAAACGGACGCGGCGCGATGATCGTGCGAAGACGCCAAGGCAAGAAGTGCAGAACAAGCCGGCTCCGGACCGGAAGGCGGCGAGCGAGAAGCCGGCCGTGGTGCCGAACAGCGATGACGCCGATGACGGCTGGAACGGGCCGATGCCCAGTTTCCTGGGTGCCAAGCTAAGCCGCTAGGCTGGGATTACTGCAGCGTCAGGCTGTCGAGGATCGCAGCGGCCAGCGGTGCGGTCGATGCTGACTGGTCCCCGGCATAGGTGACTTCCGCCATGACCATCGTGCCGTCAGGCTTGCGGAGCAGGCGTTGGCTTGATTTCAGGCCATTGGTCTTTTCACCCGAAGCGCGATATTCGTTGGCGTCGACCTCGGCGCCCGTCATGCCCTCGTTGCCGTCCTCGACCTGTTCGACGGCCTTGCTCCAGGCGGCATCCTCGCGATTTTCGACCCACCGGACCTCCAGCTTGCTGCCGGTCGCGGTCTCGGTATAGACCCGTCCGTTGTCATCGCTGGCGGATTCCTCGACGGTCCAGCCGGTGGGAACCATGAGCGTGTAACCGCGCAAGGCGTTGGTATAGCTTTCCATGCTGGCCAGATCGACGGCGGCCTTGGCACCTTCTTCGGTGCTGGCAGCCTCGTCACGGATTGCCTTGGTGGCGGCATCCGCCTGCCGGGCCAGTTCTTCGCTGGACGGAACGTCGCCCACCGCTTCCTGTTTGCCGCAGGCGGAGAGGAGCAGGGCCAGCGTCAACGCGGCACCGAATGGAAGGTTTGGAAGCTTGTGGTTCATCCGCCAAGACTTAAGAGCAGCCGGGGGAAACATCAATGGCGATGTTGGATTCGCGCCAATTGAATTTGGCCGAAAATATCAAATGATGGGTGCCGCCGGAGCGTCAGGCGGCGTTGTCGATGCCCAGATCGGCCAGTTTGCGGTAGAGCGTCGAGCGGCCGATCCCCAGGCGACGGGCAACCTCGGTCATCCGGCCGCGATAATGGCCGATGGCGAGGCGGATGACGTCGGCTTCGATTTCCTCCAGCGGCCGCAAATTGCCATCCTCGCAATAGAGGGTGATGCCAATGCCTTCCGGGCTGTTCATCAGATGCGGGCTGCTGTCGCCGGATTCGGCCACAAATGAGGCGATCTGCGGAAATTCGTCGCAGCTCAGCGCGTTGTGGTCGCACATCACGGCGGCGCGGAACAGGACGCTTTGCAGCTGGCGAACATTGCCGGGCCAGCGGTAGCTGCGCAGCAGGTTGAGGGCTTCATCGGTGATGCCGAGGCTGCGCAGGCCCGGCTGGAGCGCCAGGCGGGCGAGAAAATGCCGGGCCAGTGCCGGGATGTCGCCGGTCCGGTCGCGCAGCGGCGGAATCGTCAGCTGAACGACATTCATCTGGTAGTAGAGATCTTCGCGGAAATTGTCCTTTTCGACTTCCCGGAGCAGCGTCCGGTTGGTCGCGGCAATGATCCGGACGTCGAGCTGGAAGCTGTTCGGGCTGCCCAGCGGCTGGATGTCGGAATGCTTGAGAAAGCGCAGCAGCCGCACCTGGGTTTCCGGCGGGATCCGGTCGACCTCGTCGAGAAATATCGTGCCGCCCTCGGCTTGTTGCAGCAAGCCAATCTTGCGGTCAAAGGCGCCGGTAAAGGCGCCCTTTTCGTGCCCGAACAGGATGGAATCCAGAAGATTTCCGGTGATCGCGCCGCAATTGAGCTTGAGCATGGGCTGTTTCGAGCGCGGGCTGGCGGCATGGATCGCATCGGCGATGACTTCCTTGCCAACCCCGCCTTCGCCTTCGATCAGCACCGGCACCCGCGCGCGGGCGGCCTTGGCGGCGATCGCCAGCGCGGCACGGAAGGCCGGCGCAGCGCCCACGATTTCCTCGAAGGCCAGCGGCACCGAAATTTTTTCGGTCAGCGGCCGCAATTCGCCGGCGTCCTTGGACGATTCGACCGCGGCATTCAGCGCCTTGAGCATCAGTTCGGGCGCGACCGGCTTGATCAGATAATCGGTGGCGCCGGCGCGCACGGCGTCGACCGCTTCGGCAATCGAACCGACCGCGGTGAGCATCAGGATCGGCAGCGCGGGGCGGCGGGCCTTGAGTTCGATGATCAGGTCGGTGGCCTCGGAACCCGGGACCCAATGGTCCAGAATGATGGCGTCGAGCATCATGCCATCCTGCGTGCCCAGCGTCGCAATCGCGGTTTCTGCGTCGCGGGCATAGATGGTGCGGAACCCGGCGCGCGAGGCCAGCGCCGAAATCAGCCGGCATTGCGCCGGCTCATCGTCGATCAGCAGCAGGAGTTTTGTACCGTTTTGTATCATCTCTATCCCGAATGTCCCGCAATGAGGCATTCGGATAGCGGCAACCGGTAAAGAGCCGATTAAAGCCCCGACAAAAAATCTATCCAAATTGACGGTGCGTAGGACTTGAGCCGCCGGTAATATAGGGTTACACCTCGCGCCAGATTTGAAATAAAAAATGGGGTAATCATGACAGCGAACAATGATCTGGGACCGGCGCAGGAAACCTACACGAAATTTCTTTCGATGCTCAAGACGGGCACGATATTGACCGCTATCGTGGCAATTCTGGTGGTCATTCTCATTTCCTAACGGATTGGAATCTAGTGTGAAAATTGCGGTATTGAAGGAGCTCGCCGAGGGCGAGGCACGCGTCAGCGCGTCGCCCGAAACGGTCAAGAAGTTCATTGCCCTGGGCGCGACCATGGCCGTCGAAAAGGGTGCGGGCGAATCCGCTTCCGTTTCGGACGCTGCCTATCAGGAGATGGGCGCGACGATCGCTGCGCGCTCGGCGGTCCTGAAGGATGCCGACATCGTTCTGGCCGTTCAGGGTCCCGATCCGCAATCGCTCAAGGGCATGAAAAAAGGGGCGTGGCTGGTGGCCAGCCTTGACCCGTTCGGCAAGCGCGCCCGGGTCGACGAATATGCCAAGCTGGGCATTGATGCGTTGGCGATGGAATTCATGCCGCGGATCACCCGCGCGCAGTCGATGGACATCTTGTCGTCGCAATCCAATCTGGCGGGCTACAAGGCGGTGCTGCTCGCGGCCAACGAATATGGCCGGGTCTTTCCCATGATGATGACCGCGGCGGGCACGGTTTCCGCCGCGCGCTGTTTCGTCATGGGCGTCGGCGTGGCCGGCCTGCAGGCGATTGCCACCGCCCGGCGGCTCGGCGCGCAGGTCAGCGCCACCGACGTGCGCAGCGCCACAAAGGAGCAGATCCAGTCGCTCGGCGCCAAGCCGATCTTCGTTGAATCGGTGGAAGGCATCGAGGGCGAAGGCTCCGGCGGCTATGCCACCGAGATGAGCGAGGAATATCAGAAGGCCCAGGCAGAGCTGGTGTCTTCGCATATCGCCAAGCAGGATATCGTCATCACCACCGCGCTGATCCCCGGGCGCGCCGCACCGCGACTGATATCGGACGCGCAGATCGCGACCATGCGAACCGGCAGCGTGATCGTCGACCTGGCGGCGGAACAGGGCGGCAATGTCGAGGGCGCGGTTGCCGGCCAGGTGGTGGAGAAGCATGGCGTCAAGATCATCGGCGCGCGCAATATCGCGGCGATGATGGCGGCGGACAGCTCGGCGCTGTTTTCGCGCAATCTTTACAATTTCCTTTCCGCCTACTGGGACGAAGAAGCCAAAAGGCCGGTTCTGCCCGACGATGACGAGGTGACCATTGGCATCCGGCTTACCAAGGATGGCAAGGTCGTGAACGAGCGCCTTCTGGCGAACTAGGGGGTTAGCAATGGACTTTATTTCAATTCTTTCCATCTTCGTGATGGCCTGTTTTGTTGGCTATTATGTGGTCTGGTCGGTGACGCCGGCCCTGCACACGCCGCTGATGGCGGTGACCAATGCGATCAGCTCGGTGATCATTGTCGGGGCGCTGATTGCGGCGGCGGCGGGGTCGCAGGCGGATGGCGGGCAGGCGGCCAAATGGCTGGGCCTGGTCGGCGTGGTGCTGGCGAGCGTGAATATTTTTGGCGGCTTTGCTGTGACGGAGCGGATGCTCGCAATGTACAAGAAGAAGGAGCGCAAATAATGGGTGCTTCTTTTGAGCGTGCCTTGGGTGCGCGTTCTTTCCGCGCCATTGTGTCCGGACGGTCGTTCTCGAGATGGGCACCTGCATTCGCAGCTGCACTGCTGCTGCCGGTTTCGCCGGCGCTGGCTTCTTCCGGTGAGCCGGTGAATCCATGGGTAGCGGCGGCCTATCTGGTGGCGGGCGTGCTGTTCATTCTGGCGCTGCGCGGGCTGTCCTCTCCGGAAACCAGCCGGGCGGGCAACCGCTATGGCATGGTCGGGATGCTGATCGCCGTGGTCACGACACTGGTCACCCACAGCATCGCCAGCCTGCCGGAAATTGCCATTGCCATTGCCATCGGTGGCGGCTTCGGTTTCATCGTCGCGCGCAAGATCGCGATGACCGACATGCCGCAGCTGGTCGCCGGATTCCACTCGCTGGTTGGCCTGGCCGCGGTGCTGGTCGGGATTGCCGCCTATCTCAATCCCGGCGCCTTCGGTATTCTCGATGCAACGGGTGAAATACTGACGGTCAGCCGCGTCGAGCTGGGTCTGGGCGTCGCCATTGGTGCGATCACCTTCTCCGGATCGGTGATCGCCTTCCTGAAGCTCAACGGCAACATGTCGGGGGCGCCGATCATGCTGCCGATGCGCCATGTCATCAATCTGGCGGTGCTGGCCGGGATCATCGGCCTGACCGCCTATTTCGCGATTGCGCCAACCGTGGGCACGGGCGCGATTTTCTGGACCATCGTGGGCTTGAGCTTCCTGATCGGCTTCCTGCTGATCATCCCGATCGGCGGTGCCGACATGCCGGTGGTGGTGTCGATGCTCAACAGCTATTCCGGCTGGGCGGCCGCAGCGATGGGTTTCACCCTCGGCAACACGGCGATGATCATCACCGGCGCGCTGGTCGGGTCCTCGGGCGCAATCCTGTCCTATATCATGTGCAAGGCGATGAACCGCAGCTTCATCAGCGTCATCGCCGGCGGTTTCGGCGCGGAAAGCGGGCCGAGCGACGGCGCCGCCAAGATCGACCGGCCGTGGAAACGCGGCTCCGCAGAGGATGCCGCCTATATGATGAAACAGGCGGAAAGCGTGATCATCATCCCGGGCTATGGCATGGCGGTGGCGCAGGCCCAGCATGCGGTGCGCGAAATGGGCGACATGCTGAAGGAGCAGGGCGTCAGCGTCAAATATGCGATCCACCCGGTCGCCGGCCGTATGCCGGGTCATATGAACGTGCTGCTGGCGGAAGCCAATGTCCCCTATGACGAGGTGTTCGAGCTGGAGGATATCAACAGCGAATTCGCGCAGGCCGATGTTGCCTTCATCATCGGGGCCAATGACGTGGTCAATCCGGCGGCGAAGACCGACAAGGGATCGCCGATCTACGGCATGCCGGTGTTCGATGTCGAAAAGGCCAAGACCATCTTCTTCGTCAAGCGGTCGATGGGCGGCGTCGGCTATGCCGGGGTCGACAATGAGGTCTTTTATATGGACCAGACCATGATGCTGCTTTCCGATGCGAAGAAAATGTGCGAGGAAATCGTCAAGGCGCTGTAGACGCCACCTTCGGATATTTCAGGGAAGTCAGTAATGCGTAAATTGGGCCTGATTGGCGGGATGAGCTGGGTATCGACCGCCAGCTATTACACGCGGATCAACAGCGCCGTGCAAAAGCGGCTGGGCGGCTTTGCCAGCGCGCACCTGCTGATCGAGAGCGTCAATTTCAGCGACTATGCCCGGCTGCAGTCGGATGACGACTGGGATGCGGCGGCGGGCCTGATGACGCGCTCGGCCAAGCGGCTGGAAAACAGTGGCGCGACGGCGATCATGATCTGCTCCAATGCGATGCACAAGATCTATGATCGGGTGCAGCCGGAAGTGGGTATCCCGATCATCCATATCGCCGATTGCGTGGGCGACAAGATCGTCGCGGACGGCGTCAAGACCGCGACCCTGCTGGGATCGCGCAACGTCATGACCGAGGGTTTCTACCGCAAGCGGCTTGTCGCCAAGGGAATCACCCTGACGCCACCGGACGAGGCGCGGGTCGAGGAGATCGACCGGATCATCTACCAGGAACTGATGTTCAACCAGGCGAAGCGCGAGTCCGAGCGGACGATGAAGACCTATATCACCAATATCGCCAAGGGCGATGTCGAAGCGGTGATCCTGGGCTGCACCGAGCTCGACCTGATCATCGATACCAAGGCCAATATCCTGCCGATCTATGACAGCACCGAGAATCACGCCGACGCGGCGGTGGAATGGATCCTGTCGGACGGCTGAGCGCCAATCTACTGACATCCATGTCAATGCCCTTGGCAGCGACATGATTTTGCGGCATTATCCCAGCTTCCTGGAGGAGAGAGATAATGATCCGCAGTCTGATGGTAGCCACCGCGCTGTGCCTGAGCGCCCCGACCCTTGCCAAAACCATTGCCGTTGACCCCGGCGCCGATGCGCAGGAACGGCTGCAGGAAGCGCTGATCCTCGCCGAGCCGGGCGATGTCGTGCAGCTGGGTGCCGGCCGCTTCGACCTGGTCGACGGGCTGTCGCTGGATGTCGATGGCGTGACCATTCGCGGTGCGGGGATGGACCAGACGGTGCTCAATTTCGCCGGCCAGCTGGGCGCGGGCGAGGGGCTTCTGGTCACCTCGGACCATGTCGTGCTGCGCGATTTCGCGATCGAGGACAGCAAGGGCGACGGCATCAAGTCGAAGGGCGCCGACGATATCGTCTACTACAAGGTGCGGGTGGAATGGACCCGCGGGCCGCATGCCGAAAATGGCGCCTATGCCATCTATCCGGTCGAGAGCAAGAATGTTCTGGTCGACAGCGTGGTCACCATCGGATCGTCGGATGCCGGCATCTATGTCGGCCAGTCGGAGAATATCATCGTCCGCAATTCGGTGGCGCGCTACAATGTCGCGGGGATCGAGATCGAGAACAGCATCGGCGCCGACGTCCACAACAATATCGCGGTCAACAACACCGGCGGCATCCTGGTGTTCGACCTGCCCAATATCCCGAAACAGGGCGGCCGCAATGTCCGGGTGTTCGACAATCTGGTGGTTGACAACAACACCCCCAATTTCGCGCCCGAAGGCAATATCGTCGCCGAAGTGCCGACCGGCATGGGGGTGATGGTGATGTCGCATTACGAGGTCGAGCTGTTCGGCAACAAGCTCGCGGAAAATGGCACGGGCAACGTGCTGATCGTGTCCTATACCAAGGGCCAGGACGATCCCAACTACAACCCGAAGCCGATTGGCGTCAGGGTGTTTGACAATATCCATGGCCGCGCCGGCTACAAGCCCGCCTTTCCCGGGGGCGAGCAGCTGAAGGCGGCCTTTGGCGGCGCGATCCCGCCGATCATCGAGGACGGTACGGGCGAGAATATCCTGATCGGCGACGATGTCGCGGTGCTGTCGATGGGGCTGACCAAGCCCGGCCAGCCGCTGACCGAGGCCAAGCCGGCACTGGCGGCGGCCGCGAGCGAGCCGTTTGACGGCCGGCAGCTGAAACCGATCACCCTGCCGCAGGCGATGGAGGACGCTGTCAAATAATGCGCCTGCTGCTGTCCGTTTGTGCCGTGCTCGGGCTGGCCTTTTCGGCCAGTGCGCGGGCGCCGGAGCCGGTGGCGGATGGGGTGATCCTGTCCGATGGCCTGCCCAGGCTGCTGTCCGACTATCGGTTCTTCAGCGATGATGCCGGCTGGCAGCCAAACGACCGGGTGCAACCCTATCGGCTGAACATGCCGCTGTTCTCGGACTATGCGGAGAAATATCGGTTCATCTACGTGCCGCCGGACCAGCAGGGCAAGGCCGAAGGTGACGGGCTGCTCGACCTGCCGGTCGGGTCGGCGCTGATCAAGAGCTTCGGCTACGAGATCGACGGCAAGCCGAGGCTGCTCGAGACGCGGGTGCTGCTGCATCGGGCGGATGGCTGGCTGGCGCTGCCCTATGTCTGGAACGCCGAGCAGACCGAGGCGCGGCTGAAGGTCGCGGGGGCCCGGATACCGGTCAGCTTCACCGATCCGTCGGGACAGCAGCGCTCGATCGACTATGGCGTGCCGAACAAGAACCAGTGCAAGGAATGCCACGGCCTGTCCGGCGCGGTGACCCCGATCGGTCCCAAGGCGCGCAACCTGACCCGCGACGGGCAGCTGGCCGAATTTGTGCGGCTGGGCCTGATCGACAAGGCGCCGGCCGTCGATTATCGCGTGCCTCTGTGGGGCGAGGCGAGCGCGTCGCTGAACGACCGGGCGCGCGGCTATCTCGACGTCAATTGCGCCCATTGCCACAATGTCAATGGCTCGGCGAGCAACTCCGGGCTGTTCCTCACCTATGAGGAGGACATGCCGGTGCGGATCGGCATCGGCAAGCGGCCGGTGGCGGCGGGTCGGGGCAGCGGCACCCATGATTTCGACATCGCGCCGGGCGATCCCGACGGCAGCATCATGATCTATCGGCTGAACAGCCTGGAGCCGGGGATCAGCATGCCGGAAGTGGGGCGCACGATGGTCCATGCGGAGGGCGTGGCGCTGCTGAGCGAGTGGATTGCGGCGATGGAAAAGAAGGATTGAGCGT
Organism: Parasphingorhabdus sp.; assembly: GCF_036964565.1. Classification (GTDB taxonomy): domain Bacteria; phylum Pseudomonadota; class Alphaproteobacteria; order Sphingomonadales; family Sphingomonadaceae; genus Parasphingorhabdus. Next base: position 281,820 of record NZ_JBALTN010000003.1, read on the forward strand.
TTCTGTTCCCGCCGGCGTCCAGCTCGTCGCCTTCCCGCGAGTAGCCACGGCCTTCGCCGGGGAACAGGTTTTATCCCGCTTGCATCCTATTTCGCTCGGGTCCAGTCCTGGCCCTGGCAGATGAAGGCGATGCAGCCCTTCATCTTCAGCCTGTTCGCCGATTGCAGGCTGACTTCCGAGCGGTAGGTCTTGCCGCTTTTGGGGTCATAGACCTTGCCGCGCCAGATATCGTCGTCGGGGGTGAAGCCGGTGAGGATCGCCATGCCGAGCAATGTCCGGCTGCGCAGGCTCTTGTCGGGGTTGTTGACGTCCTTCTGACCGACGCCATTGGGCGGGGCGACGAGATATTTGTGAATCCGCCCGCAAACGGTCTTGCCGCACTGGGAGATCCGGATGATCGCGTCCTTGTCGGCGGTGATCCAGTCGCCCTGAATCGAGTTCGCGGCCTGCGCGGGCGTTGCAAAAGCCAGAGCGGCGGGGATCAGGCCAAGGATCATTTTCATCGGAGCGGAGATTGTCATGCGTTCATCCTCGTTCTGGGCGTCTATGACTGCGGCAATAGATCCTTGGCGGTTACGCCAGTCTGAACACGGCGGAACAATTTGCCCTTCTCCGCCCAGATTATCAGCAGCAGGGAGGCGACACCGCAGACCAGGTAACCCGTGGCAAGGGGCAGGACCGTGCCGTCGAATTGCAGGCCGATCGCGGCACCGATCATGGCGGAAATCCCGGTCCGGGTGAAATTCTGGAACGAGGAGGCGACGCCGGCGGTCTTGCCGAACGGCTGCATCGCGATCGAGCTGAAATTGGCACCGGTGAACCCGACCATGCCCATCGAGGGGACGAGCACAGCGGTGAAGGTCCATATGTTGATCCACCCGGCTTCGGCGAGCCCGAATTGGGCAGCCGATACGAGGATGAAGAAGATCAGCGCGGTCTGCGACACCCGCCGTGCGCCAAAGCGCATGACGATCCGGGAATTGGTAAAGCTGGCCACGGACATGGCCCCAGCGTTCAGGGCGAAAATATAGACGAAAATGTCGCCGGCGCCGAATATGTCGAAGAATATCTGCTGGGCGGAGGCGATATAGGCGAACAACGGTGCCATCATCAGGCCGCTGGCGACGACATGACCTAAGCTGTTGCGGTTGAAGATCACGCCATACCAGGCAGCGGTAACGGACTTGAACTGGATCAGCGTCTTGTCGTCCGGGTGAAGCGTCTCGGGAAGCCGGATCATCACCCAGAGAAAGGAAAAAAGCCCGGCGGCGGAAAGCACCAGAAAAATGGCCTTCCACGGAGCGACGTGCAGCACCAGCTGGCCCAGCAATGGCGCCGTGATCGGCACGATCATGAAGATCATCATGATCGTCGACATGGCCCGCGCCATGGCATCGCCGTCATAGCGGTCGCGGATGATGCTGTTGGCCAGCACGCCCATCGCCGAAGCGGCGAGTCCCTGAATGAACCGGGCAATGAGCAGCAGTTCGTAATCCCAGGCGAGCGCGCAGAGGATGCCGAATCCGGTATAGATGGCGATGGTGATCAGCAGCACGGGCCGGCGGCCATAGCGGTCGGCCAGCGAGCCATACAGAATAGAGCCGATCGCCATGCCGTAGATATAGGAAGTGATCGTCCATTGCCGGTCATTCACCGTCTGCAGCGCAAAATCATCCGAGATCAGGCCCAGCGCCGGCAGCATGATGTCGATCGCCAGGGCGTTGAGCGACATCAGGCTGGCCATCATGATGATCAGTTCGATGCGGCCTATCGGGAAGGGGAGAGGGGCTTTGCTTTGCACCGCCGCGCTATGGCAAGATCGGGCGCTTGTGGCTATAGGCTAAATGACGAGCAGGATGCGATTTTCGGACAGGAACGGGGAGAGAATTCCGGATGAAGACAGGATTGTCGTGGGGATGGCCACTGATGCTGATCGGATTGGCAGGCGCGGCCGATGCACAAGTGGCCACGAGCGAAAGCAGCTGTCGGTCTGCCTATGGTGATATCTGGGCAGATGATCGATCCGGAAGCGCCATTCGCCAAATCGACGGCGACCGGATCCGGTCGCTTTCGGACCTGGCGGATGCAACGCGCGGTCCGGCCTCGGGCGTCACGAAGATCAAGGGCGGTGATTTCTCGGGTTGGGATTTTACCGGTGCGAACCTGTCCAGTCTCTGCTTTGAGGGGAGCAAGCTGGCGGGCGCCAATCTGAGCAAGGTGAAGGCGTCGGGAACCGGCTTTGTCCAAGCCGATCTGACCGGTGCCAATATGGCCGGAGCGTCGATTCGGCGGGTCCTGTTCCGCAATGCCGGATTGAAGAACAGCATCGCGACCGGTGCCGATTTCTCCCAAGGCCATTTTGATGGCGGCTGGTTCGAGGGCAGCATCGAGGGCTGGAACATCGATGGCGCCGACCTGACCGGCTTTGTCTTTGCCTGCGGGATCACGGTGCCGGATGGCTGTCCGGTCTATCAGGGCGGCGACGGGATCAGCGCGCGGGGCGCGGATTTGACCGGGGCCACGCTGCACAGCTTTGGCCTTCATGATGCCGACCTGAACGGCGCGATTGTCGACCGGACGATCATCGGGCCGGGGCAATTGCCGGCGCTGGCGGAGGCGGAGTTTCGTGGTCCGCTGGTGCTGCGCGGCGGCGACCGGGACGTCGAGATAAGCGCCGGGGACGCGCAGCAGCTGCTGGCCGAAAATACCCGGCAAGCCGCCTCGGAGACGGTGGCCTCGTTTGACTGCGCAAAGGCGGCCAGCAAGGTGGAGCAGGCAATTTGCGGTGAACATGCCAGTGACTTGCGGCGTGCCGATCGCGAAATGGCTGCGCTCTATCAGCAGGCAAAAACGGTCGATGCCGGGGTCAGGGCAGGTCAGCTGGCCTGGCTGAAGCAGCGCAACCGGTGCGCGACAGCAGACTATCCATCCGAGTGCATTCGGGACAGCTACGCCATGCGCAAGGGACAGCTGCTCGGCCTGCTTGGCGAAACCGGCTGGCTCGGGAAGGGGGAGGCCGCGCTGTTTGTCGATGATGTGCTGCCGCTGCCGGCCGCGTTCCGGCAATCCGCGCTGTTCGAAAATATCATCCCGGTGCTGGTCGCGTCATCGATGACCGAGATACTGGTGGAACGGGACGACAATGGCCTGTACGCGATCCGGGGCAGCGCCGTGGGTGCCAACGCCCATTTGTGCAGCCTGTCCGCGTCGCATCTCTATTTCGACAGGAAATCGGGCTGGTATATCCCGGTTTCGGAAGGCCCGGCGATCCCGATCTTTCGCATCTTTGACGGGCGGATCGAAATTTTCGCGGGCGGCCGGCCCGACTATGAACAATATCCGGACGCCTCGGACTTCATGAGTTGCGGCATGCGCGCCAGTTTCGGGGAGACGATCCGCATCGACGCCGACGAGGCGCTGATCCGGCGCGCCCGGCAATCGCTGAGCGAGGAGCGCTAGCCGCTCCCCAAGCCGGGAAACAGGCGCTAGACTGGTCCGATGTCCGATTCCGCCCCCGATCTGTTGCAGCGCAAGATCATCCATATCGACATGGATGCCTTTTTTGCCAGCGTCGAGCAGCGGGACTTCCCCGAGCTGCGCGGCAAGCCGGTGGCGGTCGGCGGCTCGTCGAAACGGGGAGTGGTGGCGGCGGCCTCCTATGAGGCGCGCAAGTTCGGGGTGCGATCGGCGATGCCTTCGGTGACCGCCAAGCGCCGCTGTCCCGACCTGATCTTCGTCAAGCACCGGTTCGAGGTCTATCGCGAAGTGTCGCAGCAGATCCGGGCGATCTTCCGGATGCACAGCGACCTAGTCGAGCCGCTGTCGCTGGACGAGGCCTATATCGACGTGACGCAGGACAAGATGGGAATCGGCAATGCCACGCGGATCGCCGAGATGATCCGGGCCGAGATCAAGAAGCAGACCAATCTCACCGCCAGCGCCGGGGTCAGCTACAACAAGTTTCTCGCCAAGATCGCCTCCGACCAGAACAAGCCCGACGGCATCTGCGTGATCAAGCCGCACCAGGGCGCGGATTTCGTGGCCGGGCTGCCGGTGCGGCGCTTCTTCGGCGTCGGCCCCAAGACGGCGGAGCGGATGGCCAAGCTGGATATCCACACGGGGGCCGACCTGCGGTCGCGGTCGCAGGACTATCTGCAGCAGCATTTCGGCAAGTCGGCGGGCTATCTGTTCCGCGCCTCGCGCGGGGTCGATCACCGCGAGGTGCGGTCGAACCGGATCCGCAAGTCGGTCGGCGGCGAGCGCACCTATGGCGATGATCTGGTCAGCGAAACCGACCTGCAGGATGCGCTGGAGACGATCATCGACATCGTCTGGACCAGCATCGAGAAATGCGAGGCGCGCGGGCGGACAGTGACGCTGAAGGCCAAATATGCCGACTTCCGGCAGGTGACCCGGTCGTATTCGGTGGATCATTATGTCGCGGGCAAGACCGAGTTTGCGCGCATTGGGCGTGATCTGCTGGCGAGCATCATGCCGGTGGAGAACGGGGTTCGGTTGCTGGGGCTAACGTTGGGTAATCTGGAGGGAGCGGAAACAGTCGATGATGAGGAGCCCGGTGCGGTGGAACAGCGGGCGTTCGACTTTTAGGGTTGCGGAGAGGGGGTGTGCTCCGCGCCTGACGCGGAGCCCTGCGCTACAACGCGTGCTCTTGCCTCCCGGGGCTCCGCGTCGAGCGCGGAGCACAAAATCCTCATGTTCCTGCAGTGAAATTGGGGCTTGTGTCTCGGTGCTCCGCACTTGATGCGGAGCTCTGCGTTACGAAGAGCGCTTGTGACGCCAGAGCTCCGCGTCGAGCGCGGAGCACAGGCTCCTGCACAGTGGCTGTCAGAAACTCATTTCGTCATAGATCCGGCTGACGTCGCCGTTCCATTGGCCGTGGTAGCGGTCGAGCAGCTGGGCGGCCGGGGACTTGCCCCTGGCGACGACTTCGCGGAGCGGGTCGAGGAAGCCGCTTTCATTGTCGCCGCTGGTGTTGAGGCGGTTGCGCGCGGTGAGGCCGGCGGAGGATATGTCGAGGATTTCCTTCGCCAGGTCGTTGAGTTTTCCGCCGCGCGGCAGCGGCGTGTCGAGGCCGTGCTCGGGAACGCCGTTGCGCAGCGCCTCGCGTTCTTCCATCGTCCAGTGCCTGACCCGGTCCCAGGCCGCGTCGAGCGCGGTCTGGTCGTAGAGCAGGCCGACCCAGAAGGTGGGCAGGGCGCAGATCCGATTCCACGGACCGCCGTCGGCACCGCGCATCTCGAGGAAGCTTTTCAGGCGTACCTCGGGGAAGGCGGTGGAGAGATGGTCGGTCCAGTCGGACATGGTCGGTTTTTCGCCCGGCAGCACCGACAGATTGCCCTTGAGGAAATCGCGGAAGCTGAGGCCGGCGGCGTCGATATATTTGCCGTCGCGGAAGACGAAATACATTGGCACGTCGAGCATATATTCGGCGTAGCGTTCGTAGCCGAAGCCGTCCTCGAATACGAAGGGCAGCATGCCGGTGCGGTGCGGGTCGGTGTCCGACCAGATATGGCTGCGGAAGCTCTGGTAGCCGTTGGGCTTGCCCTCGGTGAAGGGAGAATTGGCGAACAGCGCCGTGGCCAGTGGCTGCAGCGCCAGGCCGACCCGGAATTTCTGGACCATGTCGGCTTCGCTGGCATAGTCGAGATTGACCTGGATGGTGCAGGTGCGCAGCATCATGTCGAGACCGAGACTGCCGACCCGGGGCATGTGGTCGAGCATGATCTTGTAGCGGCCCTTGGGCATGATCGGCAATTCGGCGCGGGCCTTGTCCGGCCACATGCCCATGCCGAGGAAGCCGGTGCCGGTCTTGGCCCCGATCGCCTTGACCTGCTGCAAATGGCGGCCGGTTTCGTTGCAGGTTTCGTGCAGATTTTCCAGCGGTGCGCCGGATAGTTCGAGCTGGCCGGCGGGTTCGAGGCTGATCGCACCGTCGGGGCCGGACATGGCGATGACCTTGCCGCCTTCCTCGACCGGCTGCCAGCCGAATTCGCGCATCGAGAGCAGCAGGTCCTTTATGCCGCCGGGCTCGTCATAGCTGGGGGCGTGATGGTCGGTGGTGGAATAGACGAATTTCTCGTGCTCGGTACCGATCCGCCAGCGATCCTTGGGCTTTTCGCCGCCGGCCATCGGCTCGACCAGCTGGGCGATATTCTCGATCACGGGATCGTTGCTGTCTGAAACCTGTCTGGTGCTCATGATTCGCCCTTAAAAAATCCGCCGCGGCTGGGCCACGTAAAAATAGCTGCTGCGCTGAAAGCAATTGTTGCTTGTCATAGCAGCCAACTGACCGCGGCAAAACCGCCGACGAACAGGATGCCGACCGCGGTGGTGGCCAGCGCGAAATTGCGGTCGATCCACAATTTCATCGGTGGCCCGAAATAGCGCAGCAGAACGGCGACCAGAAAGAATCGCGCCGCCCGCGACAGAATCGCCGCGCCGATCAGAATATGCAGCGGCATGGCGGTGCTGCCGGCGGCGATGGTGATCACCTTGAACGGCAGCGGCGTGAAACCGGCGAGAAAGACCACAACCCAGCCCTGGTCGTTGAAATTCTGCGCAAAGACGTCGAACTTGTCGGTGACTCCGTAAAATTCGAGGATCGGCATGCCCACCGTCTCGAAGACAAAATAGCCGATGGCGTAACCGAGCAGGGCGCCGAGCACCGAGGCAATGGTGCAGATCAGGGCATACCAGTAGGACTTCTCCGGCTTGGCCAGGCACATGGGTGCCAGCATCACATCGGGCGGGATCGGGAAGAAACTGGATTCGGCAAAGCTGATCCCGGCGAGCCATTTGCTGGCTTGCGGATGGCCCGCCTTGTCGAGCATCCAGTTATAGAGACGTTTGAGCATATTTATTAAACCTCAGTCGCCGGGCGCGGGCATCCGCCCGCTTGGCTTTCGCGCCAATAAGGCGCGACGGCCGGCCGGCCTTGCCTCGCTGCGCTCGGTATCGATTCCGGACCATGGATACAAGGGATGGAATGGTACAGGGTAGCCGAACAGGCGGATGGGTGCGCCGGGCGCCGGGGTGTCAACATGTCCATCCTCTAGTGGCCGGGCGCGCCGGTGACTTCCTCGAGCAGTTCCTGCGGGGTCTCCCGGCCATGGTCGGTGCCGGCGGCGCGGTTGCCTTTCGCTAGGGCGAAGACGACGCTGGACAGGGCGAGCAGGCCGATGATGTTGGGCAGTGTCATCGCCGCGTTGGAGATGTCGCCGAGACGCCAGATCAGTTCGAGCGGCGCGAAGGAGCCGACAAAGATCACCACGCACCACAGCACCCGCCAGGTCAGATGGAGCCGGTTCTCTCCGGTCAGGTTCGAGCCGGGGATCAGGTCGTAGAGATAGGTGATTGCCCGCTCGCCATAATAGCTCCAGGTCAGCAGCGTGGTGAACACGAACAGGATCAGCGCCACCGACGCGATCAGGGTGCCGATCGGAATGCCGAACACGGGGAAGGGGAAGGCGGCAGCATAGGCGCCGGACGTCATGGCAAAGCCGTTGAGGTCCGACTGCCAGGCGTGCTCGACCGCCTGCTGGACGCCATTGGCGTCGGTATAGGTGAAGTCACCGGCGACGGTCAGCATGACCAGGGCGGTCATCGTGCAGATGACCACGGTGTCGATGAACGTGCCCATCATCGCGAAGCGGCCCTGCGCGGCCGGATCGTTGGTCTGGGCGACGGCATGGGCGATCGGGGTCGAGCCCTGGCCCGCCTCGTTGGAGAACAGGCCGCGGGCAACACCGGCGCGGATGGCGATGATGATCGCCGCGCCGAGAAAGCCGCCGCTTGCCGACTGCGCGTTGAAGGCGCCGCCGAAGATGCGGCTGAAGGTTTCGGGCAGGTCGGGCAGATTGATGATCAGGGCGATCAGGGCCATCAGCAGATAGGCGCCCGCCATCCACGGCACGATCGTCTCGGCGACGCGGCCGATCGACTTGATGCCGCCGATGATGACGATGAACACCGCGACCGCGGCGGCGGCACCGCCGACCCATTCCTCGACCCCGAACAGTTCGTTGGCGCTGTCGCCGAGGCTGTTGGCCTGGATGCCGTTGCCGGTGACCAGAGCGGAAAACAGGGTGCCGAGGCAGAACAGGATCGCCAGCCATTTCCATTTCGGGCCGAGGCCGATGGTGATGTAGCTCATCGGGCCGCCGCGATAGGTGCCGTCGGCGGCCTGCTCACGGAAACGCACCGCGAGCGCGCCCTCGGCAAAGGCCAGGGCCATGCCGAACAGCGCGGTGACCCACATCCAGAAGATTGCGCCGGGTCCGCCGAGGGTGATGGCGGTGGCGACGCCGGCGAGATTGCCGGTGCCGACCTGGCCGGAGAGCGCGGTCGATAGCGCGGCGAAGGGAGAGATTTCACCCTTGCCATCGCCGCCCGACTTGGTGAACAGTCCGGCGAGCGACGGGAACAGCCGGCGCAGCGGATAGCCGCCGAGGCCGATCATGAAATAGATGCCGGCCCCGAGCAGGATCACCACCATCGGCGGGATCGGCAGAATTTCTGCTCCGTCCCAGGTTCCGCCCCAGATGAAATCCGAAACATTGGTGACGGGCGCGATCGCCGCTTCAAATGCTGAAACCGGTGCTGCACTCACTAAAATTCTCCCCGATGGCGCGTTGTCGCGCAATTTCCAATTGCCGGCAGGATTAGCAGGCGAGCGCTGTTTGGCAAATGCTTTTGCCGAATCGCCGCCATCGCTTATGCTGGCCGGAAACGGGATGTCGGAGGGAGACGGAATCATGCAGAGCCTGTGGGTGAAGAAGGATGATCTGGCGCAGACGCGCTGGCTGGACAGCGAGGCGCCGGCGGTGGGCGAGGGGCAGATCCTGCTGGCGGTCGAGAAATATGCGCTGACCGCCAACAATATCACCTATGCCGTTGTCGGCGACGGTTTCGGCTACTGGAATTTCTTTCCGACCGGCGAGGCGGACTGGGGCATCGTGCCGGTCTGGGGCTTTGCCAGGGTCGTGGCGTCGCAATATGGCGATATCACGGTCGGCGAACGGGTCTATGGCTATCTGCCGATGGCCAGCCATCTGCTGGTCACGCCGGGCAATGTGCAGGCCGGCGGCTTCATCGACGGCGCGCCGCACCGGCAGGGGCTGGCGATCATCTACAACCAGTATCACCGGCTGGGCACGGACATCGGCGCGCACGAGGCGGAGCGGGCGATCTTCCAGCCCTTGTTCACCACCAGCTTCCTGATCGAGCATTTCATGCGCGCGCATGACTGGTTCGGCGCGGAATCTTTGGTGATGACCAGTGCCTCGTCGAAGACCTCGATGGGGCTGGCGATGGTGGCGAAAAGCCTGAGCCCGGCGATCCGGCGGATCGGCCTGACCTCGGCGGGCAACCGGGCCTTTGTCGAGCAGACCGGGCTGTATGACGCGGTGCTGGCCTATGAGCAGCTAGCCTCGGCCGACGCCGGGCGGCCGGCGGTCTCGGTCGACTTTGCCGGCAGCGGACCATTGCTGGCGGATATTCATGGCCACTGGGGCGAGAATCTCAAGTTCAGTTCGCTGGTCGGTGTCACCCATATCGACGAGCGCGGCGGCGGGGGTGATCTGCCGGGGCCGAAGCCGGAGCTGTTCTTTGCGCCGACCGCCGCGGAAAGCCTGATGAAGGAGATCGGGCCGGCGGCGTTCCGCGCGCAGGTGGACGAGCAGTTCGCCGCCTTTGTCAAGGGTGCCGGGGCCTATCTGGGAATCGAGGATATCGAGGGGCCGGAGGCCCTGCAGTCTGCCTATCTGGCGATGCTGGCCAACGAGGTCGCCCCGAGCCGCGGGCTGATCTGCCATTTCGACCGGAGCCGGGGTTGATTGTCGCGGGGTAAGCGGGATAGAAATCTCTGACGGGTCGCACCAACGGGGAGTATTGCGTGGCGGAACCAACAGACAAGCCGGACCTGAGCCGGCACAGCCTGTTCGAGGGGGTGGCGCCGGAGGCTTTGGAGGCTTTGCAGGCGGTGTCGGAAATGCGGCAGGTCGCCGGCGGCGAGGCGCTGGTGCAGCAGGGCGACGATGCCGACGCGCTCTATTTTGTCGAGTCCGGCCGGTTCCGGGTGGTGATCAACGGCAGCCGGGTCGTCGCCCATATCGAAACCGGGGAAGCGGTTGGCGAGCTGGCCTTTTTCGCCGGCGGCAAGCGCACCGCCGATGTCGTGGCGATGCGCGATTCGAGCGTGCTGGAGGTTTCGCGGGCGGCGTTTGACGCGATCGCGCTCCGCCATCCGGAACTTAACGCGGCGATGCTCAAGCTGGTGTCGGCGCGGCTGGCGGTGGCGACCGCGCGGACCGCCTCGATCACCGCCAAGAATCCCCGGGTGATCGCGCTGCTTCCCGCTGGCACCAGCCAGATGCCGGACGGCTTCCTCGACCGGCTGGCCGAAGCCTTTGCAGCGGTGGTCGGTGCGCGGACGCCGGTGGTGCCGATCGACCGGGCGACCAGCGAGGCGGCGGATGCGCATGAATATCAGGCGTGGCTGGCGGAGCAGGAGGCGAAGGGCGCCTATGTGCTGATCGACGGCAGCGGGTCGGACGACTGGGGGCAGATGGTCTGCCGCAACGCCGATGCGCTGGTGATGGTCGGACGGCCGGGCAAGACCGATCCGCAGCCCAATGCCATGGAACAGGCGGCGATGGACTGGATCGCCAAGCCGCAGCGCAGCCTGCTGCTGCTGCGCACCAGCGCCAGCAAGCCGATCAGCCGCAGCGGCGAATGGATTGATCCGCGCGCGCCGAAGCTGCACCATCATGTCGCGCTCGACGACGAGGCGGACTTCGCCAAGGTCGCCCGCTTCCTGACCGGCCGCGCGGTCGGCGTGGTGCTGGCCGGCGGCGGCGCCCTCGGCTGCGCGCATCTCGGCGTGATCCAGGCGCTGCGCGACGCCGACATCCCGATCGACTTCATCGGCGGGGCGAGCGCCGGCGCGGCGATGGGTGGCGCGATTGCGCGCGGCCTGTCGGTCGACGAGACGCTCGACCAGATGGAGGCGATGTTCATCGAGGCCAAGGCGATGCGGCGCTTCACCCTGCCGCTCTATTCGCTGCTCGATCCGACGGTGTTCGACAGCGAATTGAGGACCCGCTACGGCACCAAGGATATCGCCGACCAGCCGATCAATTTCTTCGGTGTGTCGACCAACCTGTCGACCAACGGCCTGCATATCCACCGGCGCGGGCCGTTGTGGGAATGCGTGCGGGCATCGGGCTCGCTGCCGACGATATTGCCGCCGTTCATCGACGGCGCGGGCAATATCTTGGTCGACGGCGGCGTGCTCGACAATGTGCCGGTGAAGGTGATGCACGGGATCAAGGCGGGGCCGAATATCGTGGTGTCGCTGGGCGATCCGAACGAGGTCTGGCGGACCAAGGCCCATTATGACGATATCCGCGGCCGCTGGTCGCTGCTGCGCGACGTGCTGTTGCGCCGCAAGCAGAAGACCGCGTTTCCCTCGATCGTCGAGATCATGTCGCGGTCGATGGTGGTGGCGAGCCGGATGGCGTCGAAGGAGATGCTGAACGACCAGGACATATTGGTGAACCCGCCGATCATCCCGGGCATGCAGATTCTCGACTGGCATCATGGCCGGGAACTGGCGGCGATGGCTGCGGACTATATTGGTGAGGAGGTAATCCCGAGCCAGGCATTCCGGACAAAATTTACCAAATAGGTAAAAAGTGCTTGACTGTGTCATGCTATTATATACTTTACGCACCTACGGGTAAATGCTAAAAAATCCTCAAGAAATTATCAAATGTCCGTTCTTTCGAAGCCATATTTTTATAATGAAGCAGAAACCTTCACCTATCTGGAACAAATCATCTGGGTAAAGGGCGTTGTCGGCCCTCATTGGGGCGTGATCGATGGACGGGTTTTTGATCTTTCGGACGTTCGCGGCAAGCCAACCAAGAAAAGCTTTGAAGGCGCAATTCGTCATGGCCTCAAAAAGTGCGGCGAATGCCGCAAGCAGTTTACCGTCAAGGTTGGCACCGTCTTTGAACACGCCCGTATTCCCCTGCACAAGATGTTTCAAGCCACCTATTTGATGACCAGCAGCAAAAAGGGCGTTTCCGCACACCAGCTGCACCGGACCCTCGAAATCACTTACAAGTCCGCATGGTTTCTTGCTCACCGCATCCGTGAAGCAATGCGTGACGGTCAACTGGACATGATGGGCGGCAATGGTGCCGAAGTCATGGCGGATGAAACCTACATCGGCAACAAGCCTGAAATGCGCTATATGAAGCGCACTCGCGGCTCTGGCCACCAAATGCGGGTTGTCAGCCTACTCGACAAGCGCACCGGCAAAACCCGTTCGGTTTATGCGCCCGGTCTGGTCAAGGATGAAGTCGCCCGAATCGTGCACGCCAACATCCACCGCGAAAGCCAGTTGGTTACCGATGGAAGCCCGCTATACAAAGCGGTGGGCAAGGAATATTCTGTCTCAAACCAGCGTCCTGCACGGCGCTGGCCAGTGTATGAAAGACGGTAAGACCACGAACAACATCGAAGACTTTTTCAGCATCTTCAAGCGCGGTATGCGCGGCGTTTATCAGCATTGCCAAAAGAAGCATCTGCACCGTTAGCCGCGTCATCCTTCGGATCTTGCAGGGCCTTCAGCACTTCAGCATTGGACTTTGCGCCTGGTGGAACCGCAAGGTCCGCCAGATCGATGGTTCTGGGCCTCTGGCGGCTAAGCATGATCGCCACTGTTCCAACCGTGCCCACCATGACGACGATCCCACTTTGAACGACAGATTGGATAATTGGCCGCAGGGCGCTCAAAGATGGAAATGCGGAAGGTAGGAAAAACCAACACGCAGGACGAGCGCGGATAGCGCCGCACCGCCCCAAAGCAAGTTCGCCCGCCATCCGTCGGGAGCACTGATTCCGCCAATTACAAACGTCACCACAAAGCCGGTAAGCGCCATAATGACTGAAAGAGAATTCCCCCGGACACAATACTTTCATATCAGCGGGTAACCAATCTGGGAAGTGTTGGGTTTGTAAAAGATATAAACGCCCTGCGTCACGCTATTCAGGGACATATCAGGAACATCGCAATAATGTGATTCGGGTCGGACGGCCCGGAAGGCACGGGTCCTGCCGGTTTCGGCGGGGCTCCTGGCATCTGGCGGAAGCCGTAGCGGCTCCGGCGTCAGGCAGCGTGGTTGACGCGGAGGCCAGGGCGGTGATCGATTCGATCCTGAGCGTGCTGCGCAACGCCGGGATTCTCGCGGCAGATGGATAATTTCCGTTAACCCTGCCGATCGGCTGGAAAATTCTGCGATTCAAGCGGAATCTGCCGGCGTTTTTTGGGCTAAACACCGAAAATGGCGACATTTTCGCAACAGTTCTGTCATTTGGCAGCTTGCACTGGCCGTAGCGAAAGGCTAGAAAGCGGCGTGAATTTAGAACCTAATTGAGAAGGGGAATATAAATGCGGAAGCTTGCCTTAGGAATGGCGCTTGCCTCCACTGCGCTCGCCACACCTGCACTGGCTCGTGATGACCAGTGGTATGTTGGTGTTGAAGGAGGCGCAATGCTGGTTGAAGATATCGATGCAGATATCTCGGGATTGACGGATTCATTGATTACCGATCATGACGCTGGTTATGATTTTGACGGTATCGTCGGTTATGACTTCGGAAGCTTCCGTCTGGAAGCTGAAGTTGGATACAAGTCGGCAGCGGCAAACCAGACCCTGGTTGCCCCTCCGGGTATCCCTCAGAGCGTCGGCGGTGGTGGCCCACTGTATGTAGGCCAGACGCCAATCAACGGCGAATTCAACGCGCTCAGCTTCATGCTGAACGGCATGGTTGACTTCGGCGATGACGACGGCATCCAGGCATTCGTCGGCGGCGGCGTTGGCGTGGCACGGACGGAAATCTCCAACACCTTTGCTGGTCCATATCTTGACGATTCGGATACGGGCTTTGCCTGGCAGGCTGTTGCCGGTGTTCGCGCACCGCTGAGCGATAGCTGGGATGTTGGCTTGAAGTATCGCTTCTTCAACCAGTCCCGGATCAACATGGTCGACCAGATCGGACGCGACGTAGAAACCAGCGTTCGTACCCACTCGATCCTCGGTAGCCTGATCTACAACTTTGGCGGCGAACCAGCGGCACCACCGCCACCACCGCCTCCACCACCACCACCGCCACCACCACCACCGCCACCACCGCCACCACCATCGGTCTGTGCGCCTGGCCCTTACATCGTGTTCTTTGACTGGGATCAGTCGGACATCACGCCAGAAGCGGCTTCGGTTCTCGACAACGCGGTTACGGCATATGGCGATTGTGGTTCGGCTCAGGTCATGCTGGCTGGTCACGCTGACAAATCTGGTTCTGCCAGCTACAACGTCGGTCTGTCCCAGCGTCGCAACGAAGCTGTTCGTGCGTATCTTGAATCGCGCGGCATCAGCGGCGGAGCGATCTCCAGCGAAGCCTTCGGTGAATCGCGTCCTCGCGTTGAAACCGCAGACGGTGTTCGCGAACCGCAGAACCGTCGTGTGGAAGTTATGTACGGACCAGGTTCCGGCAACTAATAGCTTCCTGCTACAGAAAACAAGAAGGGCTGGTCTTCGGACCGGCCCTTTTTTTATGTGCTGCAGTCTTGATGGTATCTGAGGGCCGCAGTCCTGTTCGTCGGCGTTCGCGGGCTCGACGATCGTCAGCACGCTCCTATGGAACCCGGCTCCGATAGCGAGCGGGCGCGATGATTGTCCCGGCGCCCTCGTCAGGTCGTCGCCGGTTGATTTGTCTCGCTATGGTGAAGAGAAAAGGGTTCGGGTGGAGCGTGCTAGCCCAGCAGGCTTTCGAACAAGCTCCGGCCATCGGTTCCGCCATGTTTGCTGTCTATCGCCCGCTCGGGGTGGGGCATCATGCCGAGGACATTGCCGGCCTGGTTGACGATCCCGGCGATATTGCGGGCCGAGCCGTTGATGTCGTCTTGGTAGCGGAACACAACCTGTCCCTCATTCTCGAGCCGGTCGAGCGTCTCATTGTCGGCAAAGAAATTGCCGTCATGATGGGCCACGGGAACAGAAATTGGCTGGTTGGCCGCGTAGCGCGACGTGAACAGCGTGTCCGTATTGGCGACCTCGAGAGCGACATCCCGGCAGACAAAATTGATCCTGCTGTTGCGCATCAGCGCGCCGGGCAACAGTCCGGTTTCCGTCAGGATCTGAAATCCGTTGCACACGCCAAGGATCTTTACCCCGCTGTTGGCCGCCGCGACGACCGCGCCGATAATATTCGAGCGCGAGGCCATGGCGCCGGAGCGCAGATAATCACCATAGGAGAATCCCCCCGGAATGGCGATGAGGTCGAGTCCCGCTGGCAGCGCGCTGTCGCCGTGCCAGACCATATGGGGCTTTTGCCCCGAAACCGCTTCCAGCGCGACTGCCATGTCGCGGTCGCAATTCGATCCGGGAAAGACGATGACTGCGGATTGCATCAGGAGGCCGATTCCGCCGCGGCAACCGGCAGTTCGATTTCGTAATTCTCGATCACGGTATTGGCGAGCAGCTTGTCGCACATTTTCTCAATCTGCTCCCGGCTCACCGAGTTGTCGACATCCAGTTCAATGAGCTTGCCGGCGCGAACGTCGATGACGCCGGAGAAGTCCAGACTTTCCAGCGCATGATGGATGGCCTTGCCCTGAGGATCCA
Organism: Parasphingorhabdus sp.; assembly: GCF_036964565.1. GTDB lineage: Bacteria > Pseudomonadota > Alphaproteobacteria > Sphingomonadales > Sphingomonadaceae > Parasphingorhabdus. The sequence continues at coordinate 297,532 of NZ_JBALTN010000003.1, forward strand.
GGACGCCGTCTTTCAGCGTTACGAATATTCTGACCTTCATACTGCGCCCTCGCATTGTTCTGCCGCCAATATCGCCTTGCTATAGCGACAAGATTTTCCGGGGCAAGAGCAAGTAGGAAAATTGGCCGGGTCCAGCGGGCCGGACCGCGCCAAGGCTCTAGAAATAGCGGGCGAATTTGAAGTTCACGCGGTGGCGGCTCATCTGATACAGGTCGTAATTGCTGTCGACGCGCGAGTAATTATAGTCGATCGACGGTGAAAATCCGAGAAACTTGAGTTTCCGGCTGCCGATATAGGCGCGGGCAAAGCCGCGCCAGTCGTGGCGATTCTCTGTCGAATAGAGCAGCAATGGGGCATCAAATTCGGAGCGGCTGATGCTGGCGGAAACACCGGCATTCAGTCCCAGCGGCAATTCCCCGCCGATCCCGAGATTGGCACCATAGTTGAAGCTGGAAAAGCCCTCGGCATTGAGCAGGTCGCGCCGGACAAAAAGACTGGCAGAAGCGATCATCGAGTTCCCGATCAGCTGTTCATAGGTGGCATTGGCGCCCAGTTGCCAGCCGCTGTAGGCGTCGCTGATCTGCGACTCGGTTCGCCGTGCGTCCAGTTCCAAACCGACTCTCTGTCCTTCGCTGAGCGCCTGCTGATATCCGAGACGTCCGCCATATTCGCGGGTAGCGAGACGGCCGCCATACCAGCGCTGCAAGCCCACTGCCTGCAGCGAGATACTGGAGTAGCGCGCGATCCGCAGTTCGGGGCCAGCGGCAATCTGCACCACCATATCGTCGGCTTCCTTGCCCTTGTAGTTGACGATCTTGCTGTCGGCATCAAGGAGAAACGCCAGCCGGTCGTCCGCTTTGACCCGCACGCCGCCCGAGAATCCGGCGGTCTGGCCGATGCCGGAACGTTCCCGTGCATTGTCGTCCAGCTGCAGTGGCAGCTTGATCGGTCCGAAGTTGATGTCGATGGTTTCCGCGTTGGTGGCACCGTTGAAATTGGTATCGGGGGCAAAGCCGAAATCGAAGCTGAATCGCCAGATCCTTTGATCGCGCAGGATGCTGCGGGTGTTGCGGATCGTCTGGGCAATCTCGTCCGGCAAATTCTCGTCATTCTGGGCCAGGCGAAAATGATAGTCGGCGCTGGCTTCCTTGCCGGTCAGCAGATAGGCCCTGGCGAGTTCCAGCCGGACCCGGGTCTGCCCGGGGTTCTGATCCAGAATCGACCGGAACTGCTTTATCGCGCCTTTGACGTCACCGGTTTCTATCGCAATATATCCGGCCAGGAACCTTTGCTGCATTCGCAGTTCGGGAACCTGCCCGAGCGCCTCGACCAGCGGGAGGGCGGCCTGATATTGCTTGGCGTGCACCAGCGCTTCGGCTTTTGCCAGAAGCTGGGTCGGGGTTACCCGGAGATGGCATTGGCCTGCCGCATCGCAGGATGGGGGAGCGACATCAGCTTCCTCGGCGATTGCATCGGAATCCACAGCCAATGCTGTTTCTGCCGACGCGGCGCTCGACATAGCTGCAACGAGGATGGACGCAGCGGTGGCTTTGGCCAGAACATAACGACCGGACACAGCCCGTCTCTAGCGTTCAATGCCGACAAAAGTCCCCAGAATATCGATCCGTTCATCCGGTGTGCCACCGACAATACGGTAACCGCCCCCTACCTCGGCAGCATTGGGGCCGTAGAATGCCCCGTCGATGCTGGAGCCAGCGATGACCATGTCGAGGCGGTTGCCGCCCGGATTCACAAACCAGGCTTCGTTGAACTGACCAAAGAATCCGCCGGCTGTGACGAGGTTTATGCTGCCACCTCCGTTGGCGCGGAACTGGGCGTTCTGCATTATGCTGTGCTGACCGCTGGTCCCGTCGAGAAACGGGGCGCCGACCCGCCCGTCAAGCGAGAGCGAAAAGGTATTCGCGCCAAAGTCGACATTGGTGGTGGCGCGACCCGCGATCCACTGGAAATAGGTGTCGAAATTACCCAGCGTATCGGGCTGGTCGTTGAACACCATCGAGGCGAGCATGGTGCCTTCAAATGATCCGGAACCTGTGGTGGGCACCTTGTCGTTGGCCGTGATTTCGCCATAAGCGAATGCGCCGCGCTCAAGCTTATTAGTCTGCCTAATGAACTCGCTGGTCGATCCGTCCGGATTGTCGATGCTCGCATTGCTCACTGTGGCATTGTTGCGGAGGTACCCGGCGAAGGTCACATATTTGGTTTCGGTTCCCGGCGTTTGGTAGAAGAAGGTGGTCGCGTCGTAGCTGCCGCCCTGGCCGGTATCGATCAGACCAAAGGCAAATTCACCCGGGACTGCAGCCGTAATATTGTTTGACGAGCCGGATTCTAGATAATTCATGCCCTGAATGCCGAATTGGGTCGACCCCAGATTGGGCGTTCCGTCCTGTGGTTCGACGAGTCCGCCAAAATCGGTGCGATGCAGCGGATCCTGGAAACGGCTGACCGTAGATGTTCCGGCGAGCCCATTGTTGAAGCTGACGTCAAAAATGGCATCACGCGGATTATAGGCGATGGTGAGATTGCTGTTGCGAACGGTCGTGGCGTCGCCCTGATAGAGCTGGCCGGTCTGGCCTGCACCTGCATTGCCTGCCGCTTCCACAGTATAATTATAGCTGTGAGAGCTACCAACAGCCTTATATGTTTTCGGGTCGGTCGGATTGACGAAAGTGTGGGTTGTCCCACCGCCCGTGCCACCACCCGTACCGCCGCCGGTTGGAGGAGCGCTGCTGCCAACGGACTGTGGACCGGCGCCGCCGCACGCGGCGAGCATGGTTGTACTGGCAAGCAAGATCAAAAGGCGCATCGGAAAAATTCCTCACATGGATTCCACATGGGGCCGTGCTACCATCGGCTTGGTTAATTTCGCGTAAACCATCGCGGCTTTTCACCGGCCCCCGCTACGTCATGCGGGGGGCCGGGTAACGAACAGCCGAAGGCCTTTGGTTACTTTCCGCGCTTCTTTCGTTCACTATTGAGATCGAGCACTTCGCTGTCGCCCTCGGGGAACAGGCCGAGGCGTCGGGCCACTTCCTGATAGGCCTCGGCTTCTCCGCCCAGGTCGCGGCGGAACCGGTCCTTGTCGAGCTTTTCGTTGGTCTCGATGTCCCAGAGCCGGCAACCGTCGGGGCTGATCTCGTCGGCGAGGATGATCCGCGAAAAATCGCCTTCGAACACGCGGCCGAACTCGAGCTTGAAATCGACCAGCTTGATGCCGATGCCAGCGAACATGCCGGCCATAAAGTCGTTGATCCGGATCGCCATGGCGGAAATGTCCTGCATTTCCTCCTGGCTGGCCCAGCCGAAGCAGGCGATATGCTCTTCGGCGACCAGCGGATCGCCCAGGGCATCATCCTTGTAGCAATATTCGAGCAGGGTGTGCGGCAGCGGCGTGCCTTCCTCGATGCCGAGACGCTTGGACAGCGAGCCGGCGGCGACGTTGCGCACGATCACCTCGATCGGCACGATCTCGACCTGCTTGACCAGTTGCTCGCGCATGTTGAGGCGGCGGATGAAATGGCTCGGGATGCCGATATGGCCGAGCAGCGTGAAGATATGCTCGCTGATCCGGTTGTTGATCACGCCCTTGCCGTTGATCGTTCCCTTTTTCTCGGCGTTGAAGGCGGTGGCGTCATCCTTGAAATATTGAATGATCGTGCCGGGCTCGGGACCCTCGTAAAGAATCTTGGCCTTGCCTTCGTAGATTTGGCGACGACGGGACATTATCTGTTTCCACTTCGCAAAGAGAGCGACAAAAAATCATGCCCCGACAGTTCGAATCATCGAGGATTGAACGGATCGGGGCAACCGAACCTTGCTATATGCCAAAGCGGCTTGCGGCGCAAACAATCCCGTTTCATGGTGACGACCCGAAGCAGGGGGAGGGAAGGGATCGTGATGGCACAATATCAAACCATCGATGAAGTGATGAATGCGGTATATGAGTATATTTCCGGACCGCCGGGCGGACAGGACTGGGAGCGGGATCGCGAGATTTATCATCCGCGCGCGCTGATCACCCGGACACGCATCGTCGATGGCCTGCCGGTCGCCTTCACCTTCAGCTTCGACGAATTTGTCGAGGCGACAATCCCGTTGCTGGAGGGACGGAGCTTCCACGAGATCGAGATCGGCCGCAAGACCGATGTGTTCGGTCAGATTGCCCATGTCTTCAGCAGCTATGAAGCGCGGGAAACGCCGGACCATCCGGAGATCCAATTCCGCGGCGTGAACATGGTGCATCTGTGGAATGATGGCCGGGGCGAGGATGGGCAGGCCAATGGCCGGTGGTGGATCATGAGCATTATCTGGGACAATGAGCGGGAGGGGCTCGATCTGCCGGCGGAATGGCTGGCGCAATGACGGTCACGGGCAACCGGCTGGTCGTGGCGACAGCGCTGACTGCTGTGATTGCCGCGATCACGATTGCCGTGCTGAATTTGATTGGCCCCGAATGGGCGCGTTTCGCGCCGGCCAGCTGCACTGAAACCCGTTGCTTTTGCGAGATGCCGAGGACGGGGGCGCTGCTGCTGCAGCCGGCGAACAGCATTTCCTCCTTCGGCTATGTCCTTGCCGGGTTGCTGATGATCCTATTGGCGCGGGCGCGCGACGGGATATCGGCCTTTCCGCCGCTGGCCGCCAGCGTTCTGGGACTGGCGGCGATCATCGTCGGGGTCGGATCGCTACTGCTGCACGCCACGCTGACTTTGTGGGGCCAGTTTTTCGATGTGCTTGGCATGTATCTGGTCAGCGGATTTTTTCTGGTCAGCGCGGTGGCGAAATGGCGGGATATTCCGGACCGGCGGGCGATGATCGGTTATGCGCTGCTCTGTACGGTGCTGGTCGTGGTCCTTTATGCAATGCCGGAAGTCCGCCGGTGGCTGTTTGCGGTGGTGCTGATCATCGCGATCATCCTGGAACTGGTCTTTGCGAGGCCGCTCCGTCCGCAGGTGCGGACCGGCTATTATGTCGCGGGCCTGATCGCCAATATAGTCGCCTTTACCATCTGGAATCTCGACCAGCGCGGACTGCTGTGCAGTCCGGAAAGCCTGTGGCAGGGCCATGCGATCTGGCACCTGCTCGGCGCGGTGGCGCTGTGGTTTGCGTTTCTCTATTATCGGAGCGAGCGGGCGGTGGGTTGAGTATGGCGGTGCCCCGGCGAAGGCCGGGGTCCATCTCGTGAACCTTCGTCATGGCACGATGGGCATTCCGCGCGCGCCCTCGCGTTTACGCGCCCAATTACCCGCCCGTCTGAACCATCCATCACAAGATGGGCCCCGGCCTGCGCCGGGGAACGGTATCTCTTCGTTGCCAATCCACTTTCCCCCTACCAACGGTGAATCCACCCTGCTATCGCCACTGCCATGAGTGATGTCACCGATGCGCCCGAAGCGGCTCCCGAAGATGAATTTGACGCGATTGTCGAAGCGCCCTTTGATGCGGCGCTGTCCGAACGCTATCTGATCTACGCGATGTCGACGATCACCGCGCGGTCGCTGCCCGATCTGCGCGACGGTTTGAAGCCGGTGCACCGCCGCCTGCTGTGGGCGATGCGGCTGCTCAAGCTGGAGCCGTCGCAGGGGTACAAGAAATGCGCCCGGGTGGTCGGCGACGTGATCGGCAAATATCATCCGCACGGCGACCAGTCCGTCTATGACGCGATGGTCCGGCTCGCCCAGACCTTCTCGCTTCGCTATCCTTTGGTCGACGGGCAGGGCAATTTCGGCAATATCGACGGCGATAATGCAGCTGCCTATCGGTATACGGAAGCCCGGCTGACGCGCACCGCGATCGAGCTTATGCACGGTCTGGACGAGGGCACGGTCGATTTCAAGCCGACCTACAACGGCGAGGACGAAGAGCCCGAGGTGATGCCCGGCCTGTTCCCGAACCTGCTGGCCAATGGCGCCAGCGGCATCGCCGTCGGGATGGCGACCAGCATCCCGTCGCACAATGTCCACGAGATTATCGACGCCGCAACGCTGCTGATCGATTCGCCGAAGGCGGAACATGCCGAGCTCATGGCCATCATCCGGGGGCCGGATCTCGCCACCGGTGGCACGCTGGTCGATCCGAAATCGGTCATCGATGCCGCCTATGAAAGCGGCCGCGGCGCGATGCGGGTGCGCTGCAAGTGGGAGAAGGAAGACGCCGAAGGGCGCGGTGCCTGGCAGATTGTCGTCACCGAGATTCCCTATCAGGTGCAGAAGGGCAAGCTGATCGAGCAGATTGCCCAGATCATTGCCGACAAGAAGCTGCCGATCCTTGCCGATATCCGCGACGAATCGGACGAGCAGGTGCGGATCGTGCTGGAGCCGAAGAGCCGGGCGGTCGATCCCGAGGACCTGATGAACGCCTTGTTCCGGATGTCCGATCTGGAAAACCGCTTCTCGCTCAACATGAACGTGCTCGACAAGGACCGGGTGCCCAAGGTGATGGGCATCAAGGAGGTGTTGCAGCACTGGATCACCCACCAGATCGAGGTGCTGGTCCGCCGGTCGCAGCACCGGCTCGACAAGATCGCCGCGCGGCTGGAACTGCTCGAAGGCTATATCATTGCCTATCTCAATCTCGACCGCGTGATCGAGATCATCCGCAACCATGACGAACCGAAGCCGATGCTGATGGACGAGTTCCAGCTGACCGACCGGCAGGCGGAAGCGATCCTCAACATGCGGCTGCGCAGCTTGCGCAAGCTGGAAGAGATGGAATTGCGCAACGAGCGGGACAAGCTGCTCGAGGAGCGGGATGGTCTGGAAAAGCTGATCGAGAGCCCGGCGCGGCAGAAGACACGGCTGAAGAAGGACCTTGCCGACCTGCGCAAGCTCTATGCCGAGGACACGGATCTGGGCAAAAGACGCACGATGCTGGTCGAGGCGGCCCCGGCGCGGGAAATTTCGCTGGAGGCCTTTATCGAGAAGGAGCCGGTCACCGTCATCATGTCCAAGCGCGGCTGGATCAAGGCGATGAAGAGCCATGCCGACCTGTCGCAGCCCGACAGCTTCAAGTTCAAGGAAGGCGACGGCCCGCGCTATGCCTTCCACGCGCAGACCACCGACAAGCTGCTGATGGCCTGCGACAATGGCCGCTTCTACACGATCGGGGCGGACAAGCTGCCCGGTGCCCGCGGCTTTGGCGAGCCGGTCGGTTCGATGGTCGACCTCGAGCCTGGCGCAGAGCCGATCGCGCTGATGGTTGCCGACATGAAGGCGAAGCTGCTGATCGCCTCCAGCTGGGGACGGGGCTTTGTCTGCAATATCGCCGATGTCGTGGCGGAGACGAAGAAGGGGCGGCAGGTCGCCAATCTGAAAGGCGATGCGAAGCTGCTCGTCGTCCGTTCGATACCCGAGGGCGCCGACCATGTCGCGGCGATCGGCGACAACCGCAAGCTGGTGGTATTCTCGCTGGCGGAAATGCCGGAAATGGCAAGGGGCCAGGGCGTGATGCTGCAGCGCTACAAGGATGGCGGACTCAGCGATGCGACCGTGTTCAGGCTGGAAGAAGGCCTGAGCTGGGCCATGGGCGGGGATACGGGGCGCACCCGCACCGAGAATGACCTGACCATGTGGCGGGTTGCGCGCGGCGCGGCGGGGCGTCTGCCACCCACGGGTTTCCCGAAAACGGGCAAGTTTGACTAAAAGATTGCCTGAATAGATCGCTCTGCTGTCAGCTGGTCGCGAAGCCATTGACTCTGCGAAGAAAAAGTCTCAATTGGCGTACGGCAATTTTGTATGCTCGACATATAGCAGGAAGAATATTGCGATATTATGAGTGGTGGCAACGAGAATTTGCGGGAATGGGTTGACGAACTCGAGCAGATTTTGTCGCAACTCGACGCGATCAACGCAAGCATCGCCGCCATTCATGTCGACCTCGCCATTGAAGAACTCTGCCAGCTCGGCGAGATTGATCGCGCGAGCAAGGCGCACAAGGCGGCCTAGTTCGCCTGATCTCTTACCCAGACCATTCGCGGCTATCAAAACGCGATTGCTCTATCACGCTCCACCCCCTAGCCTGCCAAAAAGACCGAGAGGGTGGAGACCAGGATGACCGAAAGCGACGCAGACCAGCGCGACCAGCAGGAGGCAACCAGCGCCAACGAAACGGCCTACTGGTCGCAGAATATCCGCCTGCTCTGTGTGCTGATGACGATCTGGTTTCTCGTCTCCTTTAGCGCGGGCATCCTGTTCCGCGATTTTCTCGATCAATTTGCCATCGGCGGCTATCCGCTCGGTTTCTGGTTTGCGCAGCAGGGGTCGATCTATGTCTTCATCCTGCTGATCGTCTTTTACAGCATCCGGATGAAGCGGATCGAGCGCCAGCATGATCTCGACGACTGAGCGCGGCTGATGGCAACCCAGACCCTCATCTATCTGTTCGTCGGCCTGTCCTTCGCGCTCTACATCGGCATCGCCATTGCCTCCCGCGCCGGGACGACCAAGGAATTCTACGTTGCCGGCGGCGGCGTAAACCCGGTGGTCAACGGCATGGCAACCGCGGCCGACTGGATGTCGGCGGCGAGCTTTATCTCGATGGCCGGGATCATCGCCTTTGCCGGCTATGACGGCTCGGTCTATCTGATGGGCTGGACCGGCGGCTATGTTCTGCTGGCGCTGCTGCTGGCCCCCTATCTGCGCAAGTTCGGCCAGTTCACGGTGCCGGACTTCATCGGCACGCGCTATTATTCGAAGGCCGCCCGGGTGGTCGCGGTGATCTGCCTGATCTTCATCAGTTTCACCTATATTGCCGGGCAGATGCGCGGCGTCGGCATCGTCTTCTCGCGCTTTCTCGAGGTGCCGATCAATCTTGGGGTGATCATCGGCATGGGGATCGTCTTCGTCTATGCCGTGCTCGGCGGGATGAAGGGTGTCACCTATACCCAGGTCGCGCAATATTGCGTGCTGATCTTCGCCTATATGGTGCCGGCTTTCTTCATCAGCTTTCTGGTCACCGGCAATCCGGTGCCGCAGCTGGGGCTCGGGTCGACGGTCAACGACGGGTCCGGGCTGTATGTGCTGCAGAAGCTCGACCTGGTGCTGCAGGACATGGGCTTTGCCGCCTATACCAGCGGCGAGAAGTCGATGATCGATGTTTTCTGCATCACCCTGGCGCTGATGGTCGGCACGGCGGGCCTGCCGCATGTAATCGTGCGTTTCTTCACCGTACCGAAGGCATCGGATGCCCGCAAGTCGGCGGGCTGGGCGCTGGTGTTCATCGCCCTGCTCTACACGACGGCACCGGCCGTGGGCGCGTTCGCGCGGCTCAATTTTATCGATAGCGTGCAGGACACCGACTATGCCGAGGCACCGGCCTGGTTCAGGAACTGGGAAAGCAACGACCTGATCGCCTGGCGCGACAAGAATGGCGACGGCAAGATGCAGCTCGGCAAGGGCGACGCCTTTGAGGGCGCGCCGGAATTTGCCGGACGCACCGGCACCAGCGGCGAGCGCGTGGTTGCCAATGCGGCGACGGACGACAATTCCAATGAAGTCTATGTCGACCGCGATATCATGGTGCTGGCCAATCCGGAGATTGCCAATCTGCCCGGCTGGGTGATCGCGCTGGTCGCGGCCGGCGGACTGGCGGCGGCCTTGTCGACGGCGGCTGGGCTGCTGCTGGTGATCAGCTCGTCGATCAGCCACGATCTGCTGAAGAGCACCTTCCGGCCGCAGATCACCGAGAAGGGAGAGTTGCTGGCTGCCCGGCTGGCCGCCACCGCCGCGATCGTCGTGGCCGGCTATCTCGGCATCTATCCGCCCGGCTGGGTCGCGCAGGTGGTCGCCTTTGCCTTCGGTCTGGCCGCCGCCTCGCTGTTCCCGGCGATCTTCATGGGCATTTTCTCCAAGCGGATGAACCGCGAGGGCGCGATTGCCGGCATGGTGACGGGTCTCAGCTTCACCTTCCTCTATATCGGCTGGTTCAAGCTCTGGTCACCGGACAGCAATGTCGCGGCCAACTGGCTGTTCGGAATCTCGCCGGAGGGCATTGGCGTGATCGGGATGCTGCTGAATTTTGCGGTGGCGATTGCGGTGGCCCGGTTTACCAGCGCGCCGCCGAAGGAAATCGGCTGGCTGGTCGACAAGATCCGGGTGCCGCGCGCCTGATCCGGGCTTTGCCTTCCCCGTTGCTCCCTCAGCGCTTCTTGGCGATTTTCAGCTTGTCCTGTTTGGCGCGGGTCCTGATCGATTCCTCGCTGCGGGTCAGCGCCTTGGCAATCGCTTTGAGGGTCATGTCCTTCTTGGCAAAGGCGTGCAGCTTCTGCACCTCTTCGGTGGTCCAGGGCTGCTTGTGGCGTTCGAAATGGTCTTTCATGCAGCAAGGCTTAGCAGATTATCCCGAGCATGCACCCGAATAGCGCGCTTTGCACGGCGGCATTTGTCGGCTAGCCAGCGATGAATATTCACAGGGAGCCTGCCATGAAATTTGATGAAGTTGTCCTCGGTCGCCGCAGCATCCGCGGCTACAAGCCGGAACCGGTGCCGCGGGAACTGATCGAGGAAATTCTCGAGCTGGCGATGCGCGCGCCTTCGTCGATGAACACACAGCCCTATAATTTCTACGTCATCACCGGCGAGCCGCTGGAGAAAATCCGCGCCGGCAACACCGAGCGGATGCTGGCCGGGGTGCCGCAATCGCGTGAATTCCGGACCGGTGAGGCCTTTGCCGGGCCGCATCGCGAGCGGCAGATTGGCGTGGCGAAGCAGCTGTTTTCCGCGATGGGGATCGAGCGCGACGACAAGGAAGCGCGGCAGGACTGGGTGATGCGGGGCTTTCGCCAGTTCGATGCGCCGGTCTGCGTGATCATCACCTACGACCGGGCGGTTGACGGCAGCGACGACACGCCGTTCGACTGCGGCGCGGTGGCGACCGCGCTGGTCAACGCGGCCTGGTCGCGGGGCCTCGGCACGGTGATCAACAGCCAGGGCATCATGCAGTCGCCGGTGGTCCGCGAACATGCCGGGATCGCCGACGACCAGGTGATCATGAAGAGCATCGCGCTGGGCTGGCCGGACGAGAGTTTCCCGGCCAATGCGGTGGTGTCGACGCGCAAGCCGGTGGACGAGGCGGCGGTGTTTGTGGGCTTTGATGGTTAGTTGAAATCGCGTGCCCCTGCGCAGGCAGGGGCCCATCTCCCGAATGCGTCAAGCGGAACGCGCGGGAGATGGATACCTGCCTTCGCAGGTAAACGGGATGTGCTCCGCACTTGATGCGGAGCCCTGCGCTGTAAACAGTAATTCTTGCCGCCAGAGCTCCGCATCGAGTGCGGAGCACATTATTTGTTTAACCGGCCCTCGACCAAGGAATCTACCACGCCGGGATCGGCCAGCGTCGACGTGTCGCCCAGCGCGCCATGGTCATTCTCGGCGATCTTGCGCAGGATGCGCCGCATGATCTTGCCCGAGCGGGTCTTGGGCAGCGCCGGGGTCAGATGGAGATGATCGGGCGTGGCAATCGGACCGATTTCCTTGCGCACGTGCTGGCGCAGTTCGGCCACCAGTTCGTCGGATGAGGGCTCGCCTGCGTTCAGCGTAACATAGCAGTAGATGCCCTGGCCCTTGATATCGTGCGGGTAGCCGACCACTGCCGCTTCGGCGACCTTGGGGTGCGAGACGAGGGCACTTTCGACCTCCGCCGTGCCCATGCGGTGGCCCGAGACATTGATCACATCGTCGACCCGGCCGGTGATCCAGTAATAGTCGTCGGCGTCGCGCTTGCAGCCGTCGCCGGTGAAATATTTGCCCTTGTAGGTCGAGAAATAGGTCTGGATGAAGCGCTCGTGGTCGCCGTAGACGCTGCGCGCCTGGCCCGGCCAGCTGGCGGTGAGGCACAGGTTGCCATCGGTCGCGCCTTCGAGAATCTTGCCGTCGCCGTCGACCAGCTGCGGCTGGACCCCGAAGAAGGGCTTGCCGGCGCTGCCCGGTTTCATACCGTGTGCGCCGGGCAGAGTGGTGATCATCACGCCGCCGGTTTCGGTCTGCCACCAGGTGTCGATGATCGGTGATTTTCCTTCGCCGACAACATCATAATACCAGCGCCATGCTTCCGGATTGATCGGCTCGCCGACCGTTCCGAGCAGGCGGATCGAGGAGCGGTCGTGCGCCTTCACCGGGCCGTCGCCCTCGCGCATCAGGGCGCGGATCGCGGTCGGTGCGGTGTAGAAGATATTGACCTTGTGCTTTTCGACCACTTCCCAGAAGCGGCCATGGTCGGGATGGTTGGGGACGCCCTCGAACATGATCTCGGTGGCGCCGTTGATCAGCGGTCCGTAGACGATATAGCTGTGGCCGGTGACCCAGCCGATGTCGGCCGAGCACCAGAAGACCTCGCCCGGCTGGTAATCGAATACATAGTGGAAGGTGGTCGCCACCCAGACCGCATAGCCGCCGGTGGTGTGGAGCACGCCCTTGGGCTTGCCGGTCGATCCCGAGGTGTAGAGGATGAACAGCGGGTCCTCGGCGTTCATCGGTTCGCAGGGGCAGCTGTCGGGCACATCGGTCCGCAGCTCGTGATACCAGTGGTCGCGGCCTTCGGTCATGGTGACCTCACTGTCCGTGTGGTTGATCACCAGCACGGCATCGACCGCCACCTTTTCCAGCGCGGCATCGACATTGGCCTTGAGCGGGACCGGCTTGCCGCCGCGCCAGCCGCCATCGGCGCAGACGACAAACTTGCTGTCGCAATCCTCGATCCGGCCGGCGAGCGCGTCAGGCGAAAAGCCCCCGAACACTACGCTGTGGATTGCGCCGATGCGGGCGCAGGCGAGCATGGCGAAGGCGCCTTCCGGGATCATCGGCATGTAGATGGTGACGCGGTCGCCTTTGCGAACGCCCATTTTTTTCAGGCAATTGGCCATGGTGATGACCTCGGCCTGCAGCTCGGCATAGCTGATCGTGCGGCCGGGCGATTTCGGATCGTCGGGTTCGAAGATCAGCGCGGTGACATCGCCCTTGCCGGCAGCGACATGGCGGTCGACGGCGTTGTGGCAGATGTTGAGGACGCCATCCTCATACCATTTGATCGCCACCGGATCGAAAGACCAGTTGGCTATGGTGGCGGGGGCCTTCTCCCAGTCCAGACGTTCGGCCTGGCGGGCCCAGAAGCCGTCCGGGTCGTCGAGGCTTTCCCGATAGAGCCGGTCATAATCCGCGGCGCTGCAATGGGTCGGGTCGTCGCCGCGCGGCGATGCCATCATTTCCACCGGATCATTTTTTGCCGCAGCCTCTGTCATCTCTTGCCTCTCTTCATGTTGCCTGGCCGGGCGCCATGTCCCGCCAAATCTGGTCTTGTCTCTGGCCGACCTTGCTCATGTCCCGCCACTGAAATCAAGACCGTCGACATATTCTCTCAGCCATTTTTCATCCGGGAAGCCGCCGGCGATCCACGCCTGTTCGATGCTCGTCAAGGTCCGCGCGACGATCGGGCCGGGCTTCAGGCCCCGCTCGATCAGGTCGCCCCCGGTCAGTGGCAGGACGGGTGGCTGCCAGTCCTTCAGCCGGTCCAGCAGGCCGGGCAGCGCCGCATTGTCGGCGAACAGCAGGGCGCTGTCGCGTGCGGCCCCGATCCCGGTCCGGTAGGCCAGCGCGCGGATGTCCATTGCGATGGCATCGGCCCCGGTGCCTTCGGGCAAGCGGTCGAGAATCGCCCGCTGCTGTTTTCTCGACAGTTTCAGTCCCTTGGCAATGGTCCCGGCCTGGTCCGCCTGTTTCGGCAGCAGGGCGACCAGACGCCGGATCGCCGCAGGGGCAATCGCATGCGCCTGTTCGCGGGTGACCAGGCGGCCCAGTATCTCTATTGCCTGCGGATCGGTCGCGGGGATGATATGGTCGACAATATTGCCGTCCAGCATCTTGCCCACAGCCAGGCGGGGGTCATCGGTCGCAAGCAGTTTCAGCAGTTCGTCGGCAACCCGTTCCCGCGACAGCTGCTCCAGCTTTGGCGCCCCCGCGACGCAGGCTTGGTAGGCCTCGGCGTCCAGCTCATGCTGTCCGAAACGGGCGAGAAAGCGGAAATAGCGCATGATCCGCAGATGGTCTTCGGCGATCCGTTCCGCCGCCGAGCCGATGAACCGGATGCGGCGCTTCTCAAGATCGGCCAGACCACCGAAATAGTCGAAGATCTCCCGCGTTTCGGGATCGGCCGACAGCGCGTTGATCGTGAAATCGCGGCGCGCGGCATCCTCCCGCCAGTCATCGCTGAAGGCCACGGTGGCGCGCCGGCCGTCGGTCGAGACATCGCGGCGCAGCGTGGTGATCTCGACCGGTCCGTCGGGCAGCACGGCGGTCACCGTGCCATGGTCGATGCCGGTGGGAATGACCTTGATCGACGCCGCAGAGAGCCGCTCCATCACGTCCTCGGGCAGTAGCGGCGTGGCGATGTCTACATCCTTGACCGCGACCCCGAGCAGGCTGTCGCGCACCGCGCCTCCGACAAAGCGCACCTTGCCGTCCAGCGCGGCGATCAGGGCGGCAAGCCCGCGTCTTTCGGTCCAGTCGCTCGCCGGCAGTTTCATGCTTCCCAGCCCAGTCTCTTGCCGAGATTGTTCAGGATCCCGGCGGTGATTCCCCAGATCCGGTATTCCTGCCAGTAGATTTCGTAATAATGGCGCTTGCGTCCGTTCCACGTCCCTTCGTGGGTGGTCCGGTTCTTCGGATCAAGCAGGAAGTCGAGCGGTGCCTCGAACCAGCTTTCCACTTCGGTCGGATCGGCGACGAAGGGCAGGTCGGGCGGAATGACGCTGAGCACCGGCTGGATATTGTAGCCGCTGCCCGACTGGAAGCTGTCGGTCATGCCGATGATATCGACATGGCTGCGCTCCAGCGCGACTTCCTCGTGCGCCTCGCGCAGCGCCGCATCGATCGCGTCCCGGTCGCCGGGATCGATCTTGCCCCCGGGAAAGGCGACCTGACCGGGATGGTTGCGCATATGCTTGGGGCGCTGGACGAAGATGATGCCGGGATCGGGGCGGTCGGTGACCGCGATCAGCACCGCCGCATCGCGCAGGATCTTGAGATCGTCGATATGGTCGCGCTCGTTGTAGAGCAGATGGTCGAGGTCATTTTCATGTCCCCTGACCAGCGCCTTTTCGAGCCGGTCGCGCAGCGTCATGAGCCGCCCGCCATCGGGAAGAAGGTGCCGCCCGACCAGATGCCGAGGGGATCGGCGCCTTCCTCCAGCGCCAGCTCCGCGAGCTGATAATAGACCGGCCGGGCCAGCACCGCCTCGAGGCCGCGCCGCACCTGCAGATAGGGCTGCGGCCTGTCGGTGCCAAAGCGCAGCGGGTGCTCGGCATCGGCGACCACCAGATGATCGGTGTTGAGCCGGAAGGCCAGCGTCCGTTCGGCGCCGCTGCCTTCGCTTTCCAGTTCCACCGCGACAAAGGGCGCGTCCTCGACCTCTATGCTGAGCTTCTGATAGGGGGTGACCAATGCGTAGCTGTCATCGGCTTCGCGCCGCAGGATGCTGGAAAAGGCCCGCACCATCGCCGGCCGCCGGATCGGATCGCCCTGATGATACCAGCTGCCGTCCGCCGCGATCCGCATTTCGCTGTCGCCGCTTTCCTGCGGGTCCCACTGGTCGACCGGGGGCAGCTTCTGGGCTGCGGCCAGTTCGGCGATTTCCGCGATGGAAAGCGAGGCAAGTTCGGGGGGCGGTGTATAGGGCATGCTACCGGACTATTGCCCGGCGGCATTTCTGTAAAGCCTTAGACTCGCTAACTTGTCCAGGGCCCGAGCGTGCCGGTTTCCGGCAGGGGATGGGCGGGGTTGCTGCGGACCAGCAGCCGCGACGGTTCCCACGGTCCGGGCAGCGACCAGCCCGCGGTTTCCTTTGCGGAAAATCCGAAGAAGCGTTCGTAATATTCGGGGTCGCCGATCATCACCAGCGGCAGCGGATCATCGGGCTGGATTTCCTTGAGCAGGGCCGCCATCATCGCCCGGCCAATGCCCTCGCGCTGGAAATCCGGGTAGACCGCCACCGGACCGACCATGATCATCGGATGCTTCTTGCCCTGTTCGTCTGTCAGGGCAACCGGCCAGCACTGGATCGATCCCAGCAGCTCGTGCCGTTCCTCATCCACCGCGGCCAGCGACAGGCCTTCGAGCATGGCCATGCCTTCGCGCAGCCGGTAGGCGGTGCGTTCGTGCCGGTCCGCGCCGAAGGCGACGTCAAGCAGGGCTTCGACGAGCTGCGGGTCGATCTCCGCAAGGGGAATGATGCTGGTCAAGTCGTTGGTCTCGTGTTTCCGGAAAAGGCGCCCGCTACCCGGCTTTGCAGCAAAAGTCGAGCCGCATAGGTTGCAATTGCATGATGCCGCCGCGCCAGCTAAAAGATTGTTCTGTTATAGGAGCTTGTACAAGTGACGGACCAGAATCAGGGCCATAGCCCTTCATCGGATGGTGGATCGTCCAGCATGAACAACAATGGATCGACCAGACTCGCCTCCCTCCGCCGCGACCCCAAGGGCTGGCTGGTGGCGCTGCTCGGCGTGGGTGCGCCGCTTGCCTATCTGGTTGCTGCGGGCGGCAGCGGTATCGGCCTGTGGGGCTGGCAGGCAGGCCTTTCGGCCATCCCGTGGATTGTGCTGGCCGCCGTCGCCGCGCTTCTGGTTGCGATTGCCTTCATCGTGCTCGACCGCCGCAAGGGGCGCAAGACGCGCTGGCCGCTGATGGGTCTGGGGATGGCGGCCACGCTGGGCTTTCTGGTGTATCTGGCGCCTTATGGCAACGCCCTGCTGACGCTGCCGGCGATCCACGACGTGACCACGGATCTCGCCGACCCGCCACGGTTCACCGTGCTCAGCCTGCGCGACGACAACTGGGACAAGATTCCCGGCGCGGATGACAGCGACATGGCGGGCATGAACCCGAGGCAGCGTTGGGCAACCCTGCACCAGGACGCCTATCCGGACATTCGCTCGGCGCGCATTGACCAGCCGGTCGCGGTGGTGATCGAAAAGGCAAAAAGGCTCGCCGAAGACCGCGGCTGGGAAATCGCTAGCATCGAGCCTGCGAGCGGCAAGCTGGAGGCCACGGACACCTATTCGCTGTTCCGGTTCAAGGATGACATCGTCGTCCGAGCGAGAGCGGCAGAAAATGGCTCTGCCAGCATCATCGACGTCCGCTCGGTCAGCCGGGTCGGCCTGCATGACGTCGGGACCAATGCCAAGCGTGTCCGCGATTTTCTGAGCGACCTGTCCGGAACGACAACCACCGCATCGCAATGATCAAAGGCTGAGGCGGCTTACTTGGCCCGTGTCAGCTTGAGCATTCTGCCGCCATCGCCGTCTTCGAGCAGATATATGGCACCGTCCGGACCCTGTTCGACTTCGCGAATGCGGTTGTCCATCAGGAAGCGTTCGGCTTCCTTGGCGGTGTCGCCATCGAAGCTGACCCGGATCAGCGCCTCGCTGGCGAGCCCGCCGATGAACGCGCTGCCTTTCCATGCCGGAAACATTTCGCCGGAATAGAAGATCAGGCCGCTGGGCGCGATCGTCGGTACCCATGCCACCTTCGGTGCCTCGAACTCGGGCCGGGTGTCGTGATTGGGGATTTTCTTGCCGTCATAATGATCGCCTTCGGAGACGATCGGATAACCGTAATTGGCCCCGCGCTGGACAAGATTCAGTTCGTCGCCGGCCTTCGGACCCATTTCCTGGTTCCATAGGCGACCTTCGCTGTCGAAGGCCACGCCCAAGATGTTGCGGTGCCCGAGCGACCAGATTTCCGGCAGCGCGCCATCCTTGTCGACAAACGGATTGTCCTTGGGAACGCTGCCATCCGGATAGAGCCTTACGATCTTGCCGAGATTGGCGGCCATGTGCTGCGCCGGATCAAATTTCTGCCGTTCGCCGGAGCCGATGAAGAGATATTCGCCATCGGGCGAAAAGGCGATGCGGTGGGAAAAATGGCCTCTGCCCTTTACCTTCGGATTCTGCGTCCAGATGGTCTTGAGGTCCTTGAGCGTGGGTTTCTGACCCTGGAGCTGCAGCCGGGCGCGACCCACGACAGCGCCGCGGGTGTCCTTTTCTCCGGCTTCGACCCAGCTCAGATAGACCATGTTGCTGGTGGCAAAATCGGGAGCGAGGACGATATCGCCAAAGCCGCCCTGGCCGCCGTAATCCACCTCGGGTACGCCGCCAATTTCGGTTTTCTTGCCCTGGCCATCGACGAGCAGCAGCTTGCCGGCCTTTTCGGTAACCAGCATCCGGCCATCGGGCAGGAAGGTCATGGCCCAGGGTTCGTCAAAACTTGCGATCGCGGCGGTTTCGAAAGGCTTGCGATCAACCGGGGAAATATCGGACATCGTCTGCTGTTCTTCGACTATATTGCCGGTGGCCCGCGCATCATCGCTATTGCTGCAGGCAACGGTCAGGATGGCGACCGAGAGTGAAAGTCCAATATTTTTCATAAGTTTTCCGTGTTCCATCATCAAATCGATTCCACCCGCCTTTACAGGATGATATAGTAGATCCGGGCAATATTTCCTAGGTTAATCCGCGGATTTATCAGGAGATTGGCATCGTTCACCGCTTGCTTACCATTATCGGCTAGAGCAGGCGCCATGTTTGGACCCAAATCTGTTCGCGATGATCCCCGTCCCGAGTCAGCCGTTTCGCATGGCGTCGGCGTAGCCGGCCTGCTTGGCCTTGCCGCCTGGGTGCTGATCGCCCGGCAATACGGGATGGACGGCCCCTATTCCGCGCTCGCCGCCTGCCTCGCCTGCGCTGTTCCCATGATTGTCTGGTCGCTGCTGATGGACAAGGTGCACTTGCGCCCGTCGACGGGAATGGATTGGCAAAACCCGAAATCGCTCAAGCAGACGTTCGACGTCAGTCTGGTGAAACTGACCGGCCTGTGGGCGACATGGGGCCTGATCGCGGTCGTCTACTGTGTCGGACGCTGGTACTGGACCGGGCAATATGAATTTTCGATGCGGATGATGGAAACCGCCGCGCCCTGGCTGTTCGTGCTGTCGATCCCCTACGTCATGTTCATGGACCGCTTCACGGTCGAGCCGCGCGATGGTGCCTGGCATTTCGGGCAATTGCTGACCGGCGGCAAGGGTGAGTGGGCCGCCGAGCAGATCTACCACCATCTGCGCGCCTGGGCGGTCAAGGGCTTCTTTCTGGCGTTCATGATCTCGATCGTGCCCGGCGGCTTCGGCGATCTTGTCCGGCTCGATCTGGCCGAAATCGCGGGGGATCCGGTGGCGATCGCGCAATGGCTGATCATCGCCATGTTCGTCGTAGACGTCCAGTTTGCGACCGTGGGCTATTTGCTGACGATGAAGCCGCTCGACGCCCACATCCGCACGGCCAACCCCTATCTGGCCGGGTGGGTGGCGGCGCTGATGTGCTATCCGCCGTTCATCCTGATGGGTGACAACGGTCCGCTCAACTATCATGTCAACACCGCCGACTGGGCCTATTGGTTCGACGGCCAGCCCTCCGCCATCCTGTGGGTCTGGGGTGGGCTGCTGGTGTTCCTGACCGCCGTCTATGCCTGGGCCACCGTCGCCTTCGGCCTCCGGTTCTCCAACCTCACCCATCGCGGCATCCTGACCCACGGCCCCTACAGCTGGACGAAGCATCCCGCCTATGTCGCCAAAAATGCCTATTGGTGGCTGGCCAGCATGCCGTTCCTGGTGACCTCCGGCAGCATCGCCGACTTCGTCCGCAACACGGCCCTGATGGCGCTGGTCAGCGGAGTCTATTACTGGCGCGCCAAGACCGAGGAAAAGCATCTGCTGATCGATCCGGCCTACAAGGACTATGCCGAATGGATGGATCGCAATGCGCCGATCCCGCGCCTGCTCAACCGGGTCAAGCGGCGAATTGGCTGGTGGGGCCCCGACCACGGCCGGGCACCGGATGTCCAGCCTGCCGAATAGGATTGTGGAAGCCGGGTGCACCGGCTAGTCGATGATCATGACAGTGATCGGAACCGACGGAAAGCACCGCTGCTTCGGCGGCCAGGCGGGCAAGGAATTTTACGGCGACTATCACGACCGCGAATGGGGCGTGCCGGTCCACGACGACCGGCTGCTGTTCGAAAATCTGATCCTCGAAGGGGCGCAGGCCGGTCTCAGCTGGGAAACCGTGCTGCGCAAGCGGGAAGGCTATCGCGGTGCCTTCCACGGGTTTGATATCGAACGCTGCGCGGCCATGACCGATGAGGAACTCGAAGCCCTGCGCGACGAGCCGGCGATCATCCGCAACCGGCTCAAGATCTATTCCGTACGCAAGAACGCGCTGGTGTTCCTCGCGATTCAGCAGGAGTATGGCAGCTTTGACGCCTGGGTGTGGGGCCATCTCGATGGCGCGCCACCGGTCAACCGCCCGCAACATCTTGCCCAGATGCCCGCCACCTCTCCGGTCAGCGATGCCATTTCCCGGTCCCTGAAAAAGCGCGGCATGAGCTTTGTCGGCAGCACCATCATCTACGCCTATATGCAGGCGATCGGGATGACCGACGATCACGTCGCCGGTTGCTGGAAAGCCTGAGGGATGGCGCACGGGGGAGGGAGCGGAGGCCAGAAAACGCGATCCACGACAGTACATACGCATCGCGACCGGGTTTTCTGGCACTAATCCATGGATCGAAGGTGAACTTGAACATCGTCCATTGATTATACGGGACAACGCCGCCCAATCGGGTTGGTTGCACCGCACGCGAATTTATCTGCAGTGCGTCCGTTTCGGCATCAGTCGGCCGCGAAGGCCGCCAGTATCGTTTGGACACCCGCCGGGGATTTCATTTCCGCCAGCGCCGCGATCGCGTCTTCGATGACCAGACCATATTGGGCCACCGGTCCCTCCATCGCGACGGCGGTGGCGCCCACCGACCGGACCAGCCCCGATGCCTTCTTGTTGTCGCGCAGGATCTCTATCCGCAGTTCGCGCATCCCTTCGCAGTAGCAGTCGAGAAACATGGTGGTCATCAATATCCGTGCCACGCCCTGGCCGTGATAGGAGTCCAGAACGGCAATGGCGAATTCCCCCAGGTCGCTGGATTGCTCTTCGCGGAACACATGTGCGGCAGCGATGGCGGGACGATCGTCCTCGTCCATCTTCACCACGCCCCAGGCCAGATGATGGGTCCCGTCGACATTGGCCAGCCGTTCCACGACCGACGGCGGCATGGTCTTTGCGCCGGAAAAAAACCGCAGATAGCGGCTCTTGTCTGACATCTGGCTGATCCCGGCCTCTATCTGCTCGCGGTCCGAGTGGCGTATGCGCCGGAGACATACCGGCGTGCCGTTGTCGAGAATGACGTCGACCGACCGTATCCGGTTCTGAAACGATCTCGGCTCCGCCACTGATTCTCTCCTCGCCATGTCATCATGCGTGAGCCGCATGATGACGCGCGCCGGACCGTGCCGGGCGAGCAGGAAATAGCATCAATCTTGCTGTGATGCCATCGGTATGGCTTCCTTGAAGGTATGCGTGACATAGGGAAACGGGATTTCGATTCCGGCCTTGTCCAGCGCGCTCTTCACCGACCGGATCACGACATCGCGGCTGTCATGCATGTCGCGCTGGGTGGAGCCCGCCCACCAGCGCAGCCGGAAATCGATCGAACTGCTGTTGAACTCGCAGGCGAATACATCGACGGGCTTCTGGTCGTCGGTGATCTCCGATGCTTCCAGCGCGGTGCGGATGACGTCGCGCGCCTCCTCCAGATCGGTGTCGTACGCCACGCCGACGATGACTTCGTGCCGGCGCTGGTCGCGGTCGGTGAGAATCTCCACCGGGTTCTTGAACAGGATCGAATTGGGCACGATGGTGAGTTCGTTGGACAGTCGGCGGATATGCGTCTCGCGGAGCATGATTTGCTCGACCCGGCCTTCGATCCCCTCGCAGGTGATATAGTCCCCGATTCGCATCTTTTCCCGGATCATGATCAGGATGCCGGCCAGGAAATTCTCGAAAATATCCTGGAAGGCAAAGCCGATGGCGACCGTGCCCACGCCCAGTCCGGCGATCAGGCTGCCCGGCGTGAGGTCGGGCAGCAATATGGTCAGGGCGATCAGCAATCCCACCATCCAGATGGCGATCCGGACGAGCGTCTCGACCAGTTCCCGCAACGAAGGGCGCATGGCCGTCTTCGCGGTCAGGCGGTCGGCAATTTTCGTGGCAAATCTGGCGAGGATCCAGGTGAAGACGAGGAAAAGGAGCGCAATGGCCAGACTGGGCAGCAGGCTGACGAGGCCGGCCCACATCGAGTGAAGTTGCGTGATCAGGATTTCGAAAGTGTCAAACGATTGGTCTAGGGGATCATCCATGGCTGCTAAACTCTCAATTAACGCATTGGTTGCAAATAATATTGTGGTAGCGGGAACCCTGACACACCGGGAAAGTAGATCATCTATGCCGCATATATTCAAACCGGGAGAAAACTGCTGGCGCGTCGAGCATGCGGAACGCTCTTCCATGCTTATCGACGGGGAAAATTATTTTCGCGCGGTGCGCAAGTCGCTGTCGCAGGCGCAGCAGCGAATCATGTTGCTGGGATGGGATTTTGACGAACGCGTCGAGATGCATGACACGGTCGAAACGCCCGAAGGGCCGCTGCGGATCGGCGCCTATTTCGAATGGCTGCTGAAGAAAAATCGCGATCTGGATATCTATGTGCTGCGCTGGGATACTGGTGCGCTGAAGTCGTTCTTCCGGGCGAACGGGTTGATGACGCTGATCCGCTGGTATCTCCATCCCCGGGTGCATTTCAAGCTCGACGCCCATCATCCCGTGGGTGCTGCGCACCATCAGAAGGTTATCGTGATCGACGAGGACACGGCTTTCTGCAGCGGCATCGACGTCACCAACAACCGCTGGGACACAAGGGCCCATGATGAAGAACAGAAGCACCGCCTGCAGCCGGACAACAATGATGCCGGTCCGTGGCATGATGCGGCCATGGTGGTGCAGGGCGACGTCGCCCGCGCGCTGTCGGAATATGCCGAACAGCACTGGCAGGCCGCGGGCGGTAAACAGCTCAAGACGGTCACGGCCCGCGCCGATTGCTGGCCGAAGGGGCTGGAGGCCGATTTTCGCGATTGCCCGATCGCGATTGCCCGCACGCTCCCGGAAATGGATGACCAGGAGGGCGTCCATGAAATCGAGAATCTCTATCTCGACCTGATCGCGACGGCGAAAGACTTTATCTATGCAGAAAGCCAGTATTTTGGATCAACCAAGATTGCGGCGGCAATCGCCAAGAGACTGGACGAGGAATCGGGCCCGGAGATCGTCATCATCAACCCGCAAAGCGCGGAAGGCTGGCTGGAATCCGAAATCATGGATTCCCGGCGCGCGCGTCTCCATCAGGCGCTGAAGGCCAGGGACAAGTACGGCCGGTTCCGGATCTATCACCCGTTCACCGATGCCGGTACGCCGGTTTATGTGCATGCGAAGATTTTGATCGTCGATGACCAGTTTCTGCGCGTCGGCTCGTCGAACTTCAACAACCGCTCGCTAGGTTTCGATAGCGAATGTGACGTTGCACTGGACGCGTCGGCTGCCCGCGACGGGCGGGTGGCCGAGCAAATTGCCTATACCCGCAACGATTTGATGGCAGAGCATCTCGGTGTCGACCTGGCGGAGGTCGAGAATGCTTTCGGCCGTACGAAGTCGCTGATCAAGACGATCGACATGCTTGGCAAGGACGGGCGCCGGCTTGGAGCATACGAGACGCCCGATATCGACGCGGTCGAAAAGTGGCTGGCCGACAATGATGTCTTCGACCCGGAACGGGCGGACAACGTCTTTGCCGGCATCCTTTAGGGTCTAGGCTTCAGGGTCTAGAGAGAGGAGCGTGCAACCGGGCTATCGTTTGCGGATTCCGGCTGGTTCTTGTCCTGGATCTTCTTGATGATGATGCGCGCGGCCATTGAAACCACACCCGCTGCAATCGTCCTGATAATGAAACGCATGTCACTCTCCTTGTCATGATATCCTATGCCAAACAAACCCGCGACAGGGGATTTGGTTGCCTCGGCCCACGCTCAGCTGCGAAAGTCCATCATCCAGATCGCAACAATGAGCGTCACTGCACCGGTCCCCATCAGCCCCGAAATGATCCGCATATTGGTCGGCTTGACCGGTGTCGCGTGATGGCAATTGAGTCGGCCCTGCACGGCGCAACCATTGCGCTGCGCCACCCAGAAAATGAAGATCCCGATGATCATGAATATCGAGGCGATGGCCTTGGGCACCCAGAATGGTTCAAGCTTGCCAAACAGGGCGTTGAAGCCCAGCCCGATCCCGACCGCGGCCAGGCCGGTGCGCATCCATCCGGCGAACGTTCGCTCGTTGGCCATGATGGTCCGGTCCTCCGCCCATTCGGTGCGGTTTTCGGCCAGATCCGTGCGCTCGTTGGCGAGGTTATTTTTGGATTGCTTGTCTGTCATGTTCCTGCAGATGCCGCATGGGCGCGGCCGATAACGAAAAAGCTCCGATAGCCGGCCGCAAGGGGCCGGATACCGGAGCGATATGGTAGCGCCAGCTATGTGCCATGCGCTTCAATCCGTTCAGATAGCCCGCGCCGAGCCTCTGGGTCCGATAAAGAACCAGATGATGAGACCGACAACCGGCAAGATCAGAATGACCAGAGACCAGATAATCTTGGCACCGGTCGAAGAGCCGCTTCCCCAGATGCTGATCAGCGCCCAGATGTCCAAAGCCAAAATCAGTAGGCCGATAATTCCATATTCCATGATAGTTTCCCTTGTTTAAGTTCGTTCGGTCGCCTGCTCAGGCGGTCTCTTCCAGATGGTCGATAAGCCGGCCATCGGCCCGCAGTTCCCCCTGAAAATTGCTGAGCAATGATTTGCTGGCAGGAGACAATTCGCTCCGTTCCAGCGCCTGCTCGAAGGTCATCCTGAGATGTTCTTCTCCGGTCTCGACCGCTTCGATCGCCGCCTCGTCATTGTCCTGGATCGCGGCACTGATCTTCATGAACACGCGGTGTGCCGATGCCAATATCGTGCCGTCATCTTCAGGTTTGCCGCCAAGTGTAACGATCTCGTTGCGGACCGCCGCAGCCATCGCCCGGCGCGCTGCGGCACGGCGGGTGAAAAAGTTCTGAAAAGTATCGCGCTTGGCAATTTCGGCCGCCTTCTCATATCCATCCGTAGAGTCTATAAGCGACTCCAGAACGTCATTCAGTATTGCGATCTCGGGTGGATGTTTCATATTGTCCCTCATCTTTATCTATATTGATTGATAAACATCGCAGAGCCATCCGGGTTCCCAATTATATTTTACCTGGGCGGAGGAACTTTTGTTATTCTGCCGAGTATGGCAGCGTTGCGGATTGGAAATGAAATGACCACTTATCGCCGGCTCGTGGCCATTGCCTGCCTGGCCATTGCCGCCATGGTATTCGCCGCAGCGCCTGGATTGGAACAGCGAGCGCTGGCGCAACTGAACCCTGCGGAATCGGCCGCCCAGCCTGCCACTCCTGAACCCCTGATCGAGCCGTCCCCGGAGGGCACCGCGGCGCAAGACGCGGTCATCGCGGCGCGGCTGCGCGGGATTTTCCGGGAGATCAACGGGCTCGAAAATGTCAGGGTCGCTGCCGACGCGGGCGTGGTGCGCCTGTCCGGGCTGGTACCCGACGATGCTGCAGCGAACCGCGCCGAAGCCATTGCGCAGCGCGTATCAGGGGTGGTGACGGTGGAGACGCAGTTGCAACGCGACCTGTCCGTTGGCGGCAATGTGGAGCCGGTGGTCGACAAGTTTGAGGCCAGCCTGCAGAATTTCCTCTCGGCGCTCCCGCTGATCGGCATCGCGCTGGCGGTTGCCATCCTGTTCGGGCTGGCGGGTCATGTGCTGGCGTCCTTCTCGCGATTTTGGCAACGGGTAACGCCCAATATTTTCCTGGCCGACCTGGTCGCCGGGGCCGTGCGCGTGGTTTTCATCCTCGTCGGCATATTCATTGGCCTCGACATTCTCGACGCGACGGCGTTGCTCGGAGCTGTGCTAGGCGGTGCCGGGGTGATCGGCCTTGCCGTTGGCTTTGCGCTGCGCGACACGGTCGACAATTACATGTCCAGCATCATGCTCAGCATTCGGCAGCCGTTTCGGGCCAACGATCATGTTCTGATCGGCGAACGGGAAGGGCGCGTGGTTCGCCTGACCTCGCGCGCGACCATATTGATGACGCTTGATGGCAACCATTTGCGCCTTCCCAACGCGACCGTGTTCAAGGCCGAAATTCTCAACTATTCCCGCAATCCGCAGCGCCGCTTCAGCTTCGAACTGGGGGTGGACGCCGATGATGACCCGGCAGCCGCGATCGAGACCGGGCTGCGCGCGATCAACGGTCAGGACTTCGTGCTGAACGAGCCGGAAGCGACGGCGGAAATCAAGGAAGTGGGCGATTCCAACATCCTGATCAGCTTCCACGGCTGGGTCGACCAGCGCAACAGCGATTTCCTGAAGGCGAGGGGCGCGGCGATCCGGGTCACCAAGAACGCGCTGGAGGAATGCGGCTTCGCCCTGCCGGAACCGATATACCGTCTGCGGTTCGACAACGCAGCGCCGCAGCTTGCCGAGGCTAGGCCGGTACAGAAGGCAGGTGGCTCGACGCCCTTACAGAAGGAGATGAAGCCGTCGCCGAACATGCTTGATGTTTCACCCGAGGATCATGTCGAGAGACTGGTCAACTCGGAACGATCGGACGACGGGTCGGCCGACTTGCTGGACGACCGCCAACCGGTCGAATGATCGTAAACGGCGTTAACTTATGTTATAGCAAGACGCCGCCAAGTCAGATAAATGTCTTTGTTCATGAGGTTGGGCAACCGCCGAAAACAGAAAGTCCGATGTGCCCCACTCCCAAATCACCTCTCTCATTTATGTGAGCACCGCCAGGGCCGGTCTTAATCACGACGATTTTAAAACGATAATCTCGGTCGCGCGGCGCAACAACGAGCGTTGCGGCGTGACCGGGCTGATCCTGTTCAACGGCTTCAACTTCATGCAGTGCATCGAAGGCGAAAAAGGGACCACCAATGATCGCCTGCATGCCATCCGGCTGGATGAACGGCACAGCGGCATGGCGGTCATTGACCAGCGTCAGTCGTCCGGCCGGCAATTTGCACCGTGGCATATGGCGGCATTTTTCGTATCGCCGCAGGCCGACCACAATCCGACCGCGCTCGCCGAAATCCTGGCGGGCGAAACGGTTGCCGAGCCTACCAGAATGTTTTTCCAGAACTTCCTGACCCTCGGGGCGAAGGCCGCCTACTAGCCGGGTTTTCTGCCAGGCTGGGTGACAGAAAACAGGCATCGCCCCTCGGGTTAATTTCGGTTCGTCACGCCGCGCTGGCCGGACATCTTCCGGATCAATTCAGTGGTCCGCCTCGCCATTGGCGGCGGCGCGTCGCGCCTTCTCCAGTTCGGCCGCTTCGTCACCGTCCAGTGCCTTTGCCGCTTCCTTGGCTTTTCCTTCCACATCTCCGTGCTCGGCAAATTCGTGCTGGGCGTCCTGAAAGCGCCTTGAGCCTTCGCGGCTTCCTTCGCCTTCCATTTTCAGGCCGGATTCACTTTTCTTGCTGTCGGTCATTTTGATATCTCCGCTGTTCAAAGCCGTTCAAGAGGCCAACCCGCGTTGGTAAATAATGTTCCACATCGTTGGACATTATTAACAATAATTTATATGCAACCTTTAGGATCATCAGGTGTTCTGTCTTCACGCAATCAAATACGAGGCATGTTTTGGCCAGCCCAGACAAAAATCAGAACGATTCATCGGAACCTGGTGAGGAAACAAAGCAGTCAAAGGACATGCCCGTGAAAAGCAAGGATGACATGCAGCAGCGATTGGGCCTTGGATTAAAGAACATGTACCTGAGCGTTCTCGACGAACCGCTCCCGGACGACATGCTGGCGCTTCTCGACGAGCTGGATGTGGACGATGGCGACGAGTCCGAACCCGGTGGGTCTGATCCTGCATGAGTAAGCAAGAGGCGCTCTCGCCCGCGCAATTCAAAAAGGAACTGACGGAAGCCATTCCGCATCTGCGCGCGTTCGGGCGCAGCCTTTCCGGCGACCGCGATGTTGCCGACGATCTGGTTCAGGACACGCTGCTCAAGGCGTGGGGCGCACGGGACCGGTTCATCGCCGGGACGTCGATGCGCGCATGGACCTTCGTCATCCTGCGCAACACCTTCTTTTCGAGCATGCGCCGCAAGAAATTCACCGCCAACTATGACGAACTGGTTGCCGAGCGGATATTGTCCGCGCCCGCGCCGCAGCAGGAACCGTTGCATCTCGCGGACCTGCAGCGGGGCCTGATGGAGCTGTCCGATGACCAGCGCGAGGCGATCATTCTTGTCGGCGCGGGTGGCTATTCCTACGAGGAAGCGGCCGAGATCGCCAATTGCGCCGTCGGCACGATGAAGAGCCGGGTTTCGCGCGCGCGCAAGACGCTGGAGGTCATTCTGGAAGAAGGACGCTTCACATCCGCCTCCGAGGGGCACGGCAATCTAACTGCAACCGCGCTCGAGAACATCATCGGGGCGGTCGAAAAGATCGCACCCTGAAGGCACCGCGCTTGTCGCGTGCCCAAGACCCTCTGCCTCTGGCAGGCGGTCGCTTATCCTGAAAAAACAGAGGCGTCAGACGGGTCCCGTGAGGAACCGGCCTGACGCCCGCTGCGCATGGTCTGTGGCGGCGTCGCTCTAGCGTTGGGCCTCCTGCTCCGCCGTTGAAAAGAACAGTGCCTGGCTGATCGCGGCGCGGATCGCGTTGGGCTGAAACGGCTTGGTGATCAGGAAGGTCGGCTCGGGCCGCTCTCCGGTCAGCAGCCGTTCCGGGAAGGCGGTTATGAAAATCACCGGAACCGAGATTTCCTCCAGAATATCCTTCACCGCATCGATGCCGGAGCTGCCGTCTGCAAGCTGGATGTCGGCCAGGACCAGAGTAGGCTTGGCCTTGGCAACCGCTTCCAGCGCGCCCTTGTGGGTCGTCGCCGTACCGCAGACATGATGTCCGAGCCCGGACACGATCTGCTGCAGTTCCATCGAGATCAGCGCCTCGTCCTCGATGATCAGGACGTCGGACCTGATTTCCTTGTCGATTTCGGCGATGGCGTCTTCGAGCAGGCCGTTGATGGAGTTTTCACCGACGTCGGCAATTTTCGCGACATCGCTGATCGAAAAACCCTCCAGCGCGGTCAGCAGCAACACCTGCCGGCTGATCGGCGGGATGGCATTGAGATGACTCTGCGCAGTGTTGTCGTCCGGGTCGTCTGCCACGCCGACATGGGCGCTTTCCCAAATGCCCGAGAAAATCCGGTACAGATGGACCCTGACATTGTCATCATTGGCGAGGGACTGTGGATCGGCAATTATCGCCTCGAGGGTGGCCTTGACAAAAGTATCACCGCTTTTCTGACTTCCCGTCAAAGCCCGCGCATAGCGTCTCAGATAGGGAAGATGCGGCTTCAGACTTTCAGCTAATGACATATGTTATATCTCCGTGATGCGCTCCAAACGCATGAAATAAAAAAGGGTTCCGCAACATTTTAGCCTGACTGGCGATGTTGGAAAGGGTCAATTTGCGTCTGCACCGGAACCATTTGGGCTGTTGATCGTAGACAGTACAGTAAACAGAAGATGGAGCAAAATGAAATGACAGGCAATTATTCGGAAGAAATGGGCGCGGTGAAATCGGACCTTCAGACGCTGAAGGAAGATTTGGCAACTTTGACGAAATCCGTCAAGGCGGACGCTCAGGCCAATGCACTTGAGCTGCGGGCGAACGCGAAAACGAAATTCGACGCTGCGCGCAGCAACGCGATCGAGGCAGGCACCAAGGGCCGCAAGAAGGCGCGCACCACCATCAAGGAAAATCCGATCGTCAGCATCGCGGCAACCGCCGGACTGGGACTGATCGTCGGCGCCATGATGGCGCGCCGCTAGGGCGACAATCCATTCACGACAAGCAACGAAGGGCGAGAAATGCGCATTTCTCGCCCTTCGTAATTATTGTTGGGAGTTGCAAGACAGGGGGGGTTAGGACATGTTGACGGATTTGTTGGTTCCCATATCGGGTTTTTCGTTGGTGACATTGGCCTTGGCCAGCTGCCAAGCCTGTACCAGCGAGGACGTCGGTGATGACCAGAATTCCGCCATCTCCGGTTTGAAGCGGATTGCCGCAACCTTGGGATCATCCTTTTCGCATTGCAGCCAGGCCTTGGCCCACGGGCCCCACAGGTCGTCGATCTTGTCGGCGTCTCTGTTCACCAGCGAGGTGCCGGTAATTGAAATATAGGCTTCCTTCTCGGGGCAGGCATAGGTCAGATTGCTGGTCCGGTCTTCTGCGATCTCTTCGACCTTTTCCGAATGGCTTTCGGTGAGAAACCATATTTCCCCACTGTCCCGGTACAATTTTCCGGTCATCGGACGACTGCGGAGCTCGTCATCGGTCTCGGTCACCAGCATCGCCGTCCCAATATCCTCAATCAATTCATATAATTCTTCACGATCATCGCTATTCATGCCAAAGTCTCCTTGGGTATCATTTTCGGTGCAGGCGCCATGAACAATCTACGCGTTGCTTGGCTTTATGGTTCCGCACGGATGCAACAAGATCGGGAGTCAATCGTTTGCCCTTCGACGGTTTCAGGGTGGGGTAAGGAATACAGATGAACGCGGGAAATCAGATGAACAGCGCATCGGAGCTGAAACGGGAGGCTGACCGGCTGGCGACCTTGTTCAGCTATCAGGCGCTGGAAAAGGCGCCGGAAGATGCGTTCTCCCGAATAACGCGGCTGGTGGCGGACATCTTTTCCGCACCTGTCGCATCCATCTCGCTCGTCGATGCGGATAGCGAGTGGTTCAAGTCGTCGGTAGGTTTCAGCACTCTCCGGGCGGATCGCCGGGTTTCAATTTGTGCGCGATCGATCGACAGCGGGGAGCCAATGGTGGTCGAGGACGCTTCGGCCGATCCGCGATTTCTCAACAATCCGCTGGTTAGCGGCGATCCGGCAATCCGCTTTTACGCCGGGGCGCCGCTGATCGCACCCAATGGCACAATTCTGGGAGGCCTGTGGATTGCCGACACGTCGCCGCGGTTCCGGATAACCAAGAACCAGATGAACCAGCTCAAAAGTCTCGCAGACATCGTGATGAGCGAAATGGAGCTGAGCCGCGAGATCGGTTTGCGCGAGCTGGCGCAGAGAAACGCCGCGATCGCCCGCTCGAACCTCGATCTCACGCTGGCGCTCAGCGATATCGCCAGCTTTCGCATCGACCTCGAAAGCGGCCTGATCGAATGGGGCGGTGCCTATATGAAAATATGGGGGCCGGATGCCGGCGAAGCGGCCTCCGAAGTGGAATCCGCGCTCGAGCGGGTGCATCCCGAAGACCGGGATTCGGTGCGCGCGGCAATGAGCGCGGCGGCGGACGACAATGAAAAGTTCGAAGCCCGGTTCCGGATCGTGCTGCCATCCGGAGAAATCCGGTGGATCGAGGGATATGGCGATTATCTGGAGTCCAACGGCCGGCCGACGCTGACCGGCATCAACAAGGACATCACCCATTCGGTTGACCAGGAGGAGCAGCTCAAGCTCCACACGCGGGAATTGCATCACCGGCTGCGCAATCTTTTCGCGACGCTCCAGTCGATCATGACACTGACAAAGGGCTCGGCCACGTCCATCGATGACTATATCGAGCGGATCCACAGTAGGCTGAACGCCCTCAACCGTGCCCAGCAAATCCTGCTGGATACCAATTTCGTGACCGGATCGTTCGTCGCGCTGATACGGGATTTGTGCAACACCTATCCGCGGATCAGCTGGTCCGGGCCCGAAATCATTCTGCCCGAGAACGCGATGGTTTCGATCTCGCTGGTGCTGAACGAATTGTCTACCAATGCCGCGAAATATGGGGCGTTGACGAACGAGGCAGGCCGGGTGAAGATAGACTGGCACATTGAGACCGCCGAGGAGGGGCCGGATATGGTCATACTGACATGGTCGGAAAGAGACGGGCCGGCGCTGGAGGCTGCCCCTGGCGCAGCCGGCTTCGGATCGTCGCTGATCGACCACAGCATAACCCGCAATCTGCGCGGAGAAATCAAGCGGGAATGGAACCGCGACGGGCTCCAGTGCTCGATCGTTTTTCCTGCCCCCGAAGAACAGGAACTCGGTTAGTGGCGCGCAAGTCGTTGCTCCGGCGTATATCCTTTTATGCCGATCTGGACGAAGCCGATCAGCAGGTCATCATGCAGATCGAGGGGCGGGAGCAGCAGTTCGATAAAAACACCGAAATCGTCGATGCAGGACAGGAACTGGAAAGCTTGCTGATCGTCAAGGAGGGCTGGGCGATCCGCTACAAGACGCTTGAGGACGGTCGGCGTCAGGTCCTCAATGTGCTGTTGCCCGGGGACATGTTCGACCTTCAGGTCCTGGTGGCGGCAGAAGCCGACCATTCGGTCAAAACGGTGACCAGCCTGACCGGCCTGTCGGTCCGCCCGTCGGTCTTTCGCAAGTTGCTGACCGAGTCCGGAAAACTGACTCTCGCCTTCTGGTGGATGCAGGTCCAGGAGGAGGCCTTTCTGCGCGAACAGATCGTCCGCAACGGCAAGCAGACGGCGCGCGAGCGGATCGGGCATTTCCTGCTCGAGCTGCACCGGCGGGTGCTGATCACGGGTTCGGGCAGCGTCGACGGCTTTCGCGTCCCGCTGACCCAGACCGTTATTGCCGACGCCCTGGGCCTGACGCCTATTCACACCAACCGGGTGCTGCGCCAGCTTGAACGCGACGAACTGCTGGAGCGAACCAATGGCTGGATCCTGTTCAAGGACCAGGCACGGCTGGCCGAGATCAGCCAGTTCGATTCCAGCTATTTTCATCTCGATGCGTTTCGCATGCGGCTGGGCCGGGGATAAATTTAACGTGCATTGGAACCTGATAGCCGATAGTGCGTTTTCTGTATCGAACCATTGAAGGGAATTCATGATGAAGAAATTTGCAATTGCAGCAGTAATGACAGCTGGACTGGCACTCACCGGTTGCGAAGCGAATGTTACGGAAGAAGGCGAAATGCCTTCGATGGACGTTGATGTTTCTGGCGACGCCGGCAAGATGCCTGAAGTCGATGTCGATACGGCTGACGTCGAAGTCGGTTCGGAAGAAGTCACCGTCGACGTTCCCGACGTTGATGTGACCATGCCTTCGGAAGAATAAGCTCTGCATCGCAGACGCAAGAAAATGGCCAGGCATTATGTCCTGGCCATTTTTTTGCCCGGTGCAATCCTGATGGCACGCGCGGCGTTGGTCAGTATTTCACGATGGCAGGATGGAAAGGTCGGGAAAGGTGGCTGGAAAAGGTTCGCTTCGGTAAACGGGGGGCATACTATCGCGCACGTTTTCCAGCCAGTTTTCAGGGAATGCATGCACCGCAGGGTGGCGGGTGGGCATCCATTCGCTTTATCAAACCCTCTCCCGGACAATTGGTTGCAACGGTTCGAAATTTTTTTTCCGGGTTATTTTTGGTGTCGCGAACCTGTCCCTTTCTCTTCCGGTTCGGAGGGTCGCGAGGACCGTGCGCGATCGCCGAACTGCAACCAATGGCAGGTTCATGCGTCTTCAGGACAGCAAATGACCAATGGAGACTGTATGACCGATATCTTTACCCGCCTGAAGCAGGATCACGACCGCCACCGCGAGATGCTTGACCATGTCGCCGACACCAGCGGCGACACGAAAGACCGTCGCGATTCCTTCGAGAAGCTGCGCATCGACGTTTCTGCGCATGCCAATGCCGAGGAACAGTCGCTCTATGCCGAAATGCTGGCCCGCCCCGATCTCCAGGACAAGGGCCGTCATTCCGTTGCCGAGCACAAGGAGGCCGAGGATTATTTCGAAGAGCTGGTCGACATGGAATTCAGCAGCACCGGCTGGCTGACCCGGTTCAAGACGCTCAAGGAGCGGCTCGAACATCATATGGACGAGGAAGAGAACGAGATTTTTGCGGCCGCCAAAAAGGATCTCAGCAAGGAACGGGCCGAAGAGCTGGCGAAAATCTTCAACGAGCGCAAGCCGGTGGAGAAGAAGGAAGTTGCCTGAGCCAATCCTGCCTTTTGCGGACATATTGAATGTTGAATGAGTGGGTCAGCACTGGCTGGGCGCAAGTGGGTCTGATCGCGCTGTCCGCCACCGGCATGTACGTGACGGTGATTCTGCTGACCCGGATCGCTGGCGTCCGAAGCTTTTCCAAGATGAGCGGCTTCGACTTTGCCGTCACGGTCGCGATCGGCTCGGTGCTGGCCTCTGTGATCACCAGCAAGGATCCGCCGCTTGCCAGCGGGGTCGCTGCGCTGATCTGCCTGTTTGCCCTGCAGATCGGCATGGCCATCCTGCGCAGCCGGTTTCCCGGTCTGCAGATGCTGGCGGACAACAAGCCCCGGCTGATCATGATCGGCCGCGAGGTCCAGCATGATCAGCTGAAAAAAGCGAAGATGACCGAGAACGACTTGTGGGGAAAATTGCGCGAGGCCAACGCCTTCGATTTTTCGCAGGTCCTGGCGGTTGTTGCCGAGACCACCGGAGATGTCTGTGTCCTGCATGCGACAGGTCAACAGCAGGAAATCGATCCGAAGCTGCTGGAGGGCGTGATAGCGGGTGACCGCTACACGAAGCGCGCGCGCCCGTAGCCCGTCAACCGGCCCCTCTCATAGGGGCCAGCGAAAGCGCAGACAGTCCTCACCGGTTACGGTCGCCGCGGCGTCGAAACGCCGTTCCCGGATCCATCCCGCGCCCGTCCGGTCGATCGCCAGCACCGTGCTGCAGCGAGTGCCATAGACGGGGTTGTCGATGAAGATAGCGGAACTGGCTGGCTCCAGCGGTGCCGGCGGGCCGGGCAGCGCTGCCGCCGCACGCGGATAGCTTTTTCGGCTGGCCAGGGCGTCGAGCAACGGGCCGGGTTCTTCCGTGCCCTCTTCCAGCCAGTTGGCGAGCGCCCGGTTGAGCGTCGCGGCCTTGGGCCACGGGCGGTCCAGCGGGCCGTTCGTCAGGCCATGGATGCCCGGCGCCAACCGCCGGCTGACCGGTTCGGGGCGATTGCTGTGGAGCCGCGCTTCGCCGTGCGCAACGGTCACCAGATTGAACGGGTTGAACGCGGCAAAGGGTGCTGCGTCCAGATTCGCATAATCGCCTTCGCCGGTCAGGAAATCCTTCAGCAGATCGCCGCGCGAGGCGCGGCTGCTGTCGGGCGGACCATGGCCTGCCAGATTGGTCACCGCTGCAAAGCGGCCGCGCTCCGAAACCCCGAGCCATGTGCCGCCGGCCTGGATATCCCGGCCCGCAAGCAGATGCCGATGGTCCGGCCAGCGTTCGAGCGCCGCCGCTGGCCGCGCGTGCATCTCGTCCCGGTTGCCGATCGCGACCAGCTGCCAGCGGGGATGGGCCTGCCAGGCGAGGGAAATGATGCACATGGGCTGGGCCATAGCAAAAGCCGGATGCTTTGCGAACAGATTGTCCGGCGGATCCCGGCCGGTGCGGATCCGGTCCCTGACCCCTGCAACCCAGGGACCAGCATCACCCTGGAAACAACGCCCGTATCGAAGGCGAACATCCTTTCCTACAGCCCCCCGATCATGCCATAATTGCCGTATGAATGTCCTGAGTTTGGCCTGTACGGAGGCCAGCACTCCGGCAGTCGAAACGAAAGGTCACACTACGGAAGGGGGCGGGGGTGCAAAACCCGCGCTTTTCCGGGTGATATGGCTTAAAGTCACGGAAATAAATAAATCCGTTCCGTGTAAAGCGGATGAGGGAAGGGAAACGGCAATGACGGGACAAGCGCGCTCGGCCGGTTGCAGGACAACTGCAGGGTTGTCACAGCGTCGGGCGCAAGCGCCATCACTAAATTCTCTGGGAGAATGATGGTGACCCCTACGGGAATCGAACCCGTGTTTCAGCCGTGAAAGGGCCGCGTCCTAACCGCTAGACGAAGGGGCCATACCAATTGCCGGTCGGCGAGCCACGGCCATTAGGGGGGTCACCGGCATTGGTCAACCCTCTTTTCGCCGGAAATTCCGAGCCATTTGCTGACGCGCCGCTGTTGTGCGCTCAATCGGCCCAGGCCGCATCCTCGAGGTGCAGTTCCGCCGCGGGGCGGCTGCCCCAGTCGTCGATCTTGGCGCGGCCTGCGATCCACAACTTGCGTCCGCGCGGCGCGTGGAGCAGCGCCTGGCCGAGGTCGCTTTCGGCGGCGCGAAAGGCAATGGTCTTGATCGACGCGCCGTCATCCCCGCCGACGACCATCCGGACATGGTCGGTGCCAACGACGTCACACTTGATGATTCGCACCGGCCCGGTGGCGATGCGCGGTGCCGGCCAGCCCATGCCATAGGGACCGGCGCCGTCCATAGCCTCGACCATCAGCGGATTGACGCCCTTCGGCGACAGCACCGCGTCGAGCAGCAGCGCCTTGCCGTCCTGCGCCTTGCCGACGCTGTCCGCCAGCCGGTCGTTGAGAAATTCGGAAAAGGCATCGACCCTGTCCGCCGCGATGGTGATGCCCGCCGCCATTGCGTGGCCGCCGCCGGCGATCAGCAGGCCGCTGTCCTTGGCGGCAATGATTGCGGCACCGAGATCGATCCCGGCGATCGAGCGGCCGGAGCCCTTGCCGATGCCCTGGTCATCCAGCGCGATGATGATCGCGGGGCGGTTCAGCTTCTCCTTGATCCGGCCGGCGACGATGCCGATGACGCCGGGGTGCCAGCCTTCCGACGACAGCACCGCCACCGCCTGGTTCTGTTGCGAGGAACACATCGCGTCCGCCGCCTCAAGCACATGCGCCTCAATCGCCCGCCGTTCTTGGTTGAGATGGTCAAGCTCGGCAGCAATCGCTGCTGCTTCCTCCGGGTCCTGCGAGATCAGCAGGCGGACGCCGAGATCGGACTTGCCGACCCGGCCACCCGCGTTGATTCGCGGGCCAAGGGCAAAACCGAGGTCCGAGCATATCGGCGCGCGCTTCAGCCGGCTGGCGTCGATCAGCGCCGCCAGCCCGATATTCTGGCGCCCGGCCAGCACCTTCAGCCCCTGCGCGACAAAGGCGCGATTGAGACCGCGCAGCTGGGCGACGTCGGCGACCGTCCCCAGGGCTACGATATCGAGCAGCTCGAGCAGTTTCGGCTCCGGGCGGTTGGCGAAATAGCCCTGGCCGCGCAATGTCCGGACCAGCGCCGCGCCGAGCAGGAAGGCCATGCCGACGGCAGCGAGATGGCCGTGTGCCGCGCCGGCATCGCTCTCGTCGAGCCGGTTGGGATTGACCAGCGCCACGGCCCTGGGCAACTCGGCGGCACATTTATGATGGTCGACCACGATCACCTCGACCCCGGCCTTGTGGGCCATGTCGAGCGCTTCGAAGGCCATTGCGCCGCAATCGACGGTGACGACCAGATTGCTGCCCTGCTCGCCCAGCCGGACCAGTGCTTCGCCCGACGGGCCGTAGCCCTCCATCAGCCGGTCAGGAATGTAATAGCCGGCCTCGAGCCCCAGGTCCCGGAGCAGGCGGATCAGCAGCGCCGCGCTGGTCGCGCCGTCGACATCATAGTCGCCGAAAATCGTCACCTTCTCCTGGTTGCGAATCGCGTGGCTCAGGCGGTCAGCGGCGGCGTCCATGTCCCGAAAGACCGACGGGTCGGGCATGAAGCCGCGGATGGTCGGTTCGCGGTTGACCGCCAGCGTCTCGCGACTGGCACCGCGGGCCAGCAGCAACTGGGTAACCAGATCATCCGGCTGGAATCCGGGATCCCGCGCGTCGGCGCTGGTGCTGCGCCAGCGCCAGCTCTGGCCGGACAGGGAATTCTCGACGTTCAATACTGCCTTCATGGTCCGCGCTATGCGGGAATCCGGCGCCGCTGACAATCGGTCAGTTGGCTGCTAGGAGATCGGGATGAAAAGGCTATTGATCGTCTATTACAGCTATACCGGCGGCACCGAACAGATGGCCAGGGCCGCGGCGGACGCGGGGCGCGGAGAAGAAGGCACGGACCTTCGCCTGATGCGCGCCGAGGATTGCCAGCCGGAGGACCTGCTCGCTGCCGACGGCTATATTTTCGCGACCCCGGAAAATCTCGCGGCAATCGCCGGGGTGATGAAGGCGTTTTTCGATCGCTGCTATTATCCGGTGCTCGGCAGGATCGAGGGACGGCCCTATGGCGCGATGATCTGCGCCGGGTCGGATGGCGAGAATGCGCAGCGACAGCTCGAACGGATCGCGACCGGCTGGCGGCTGAAACGGGTGATTGATTCGCTGATCGTCTGTACCCATGCGCAGACCGAAGAGGCCATTATGGCACCGAAGACGATCGGCGATGACGATCTTGCCTCTTGCAGGGAAACCGGGGCGACCCTGGCCGCCGGCCTGGCCATGGGCGTCTTCTAGATCAGCCCCTTGACCCGCTCGCGAAGGACGGGAAGGATCTCGTCCTCGAACCAGGGATTGGCGCGGAACCAGCGGATGTTGCGCGGGCTGGGGTGGGGCAGGGGCAGCAGATCGGGCCAGAATTCGCGCCAGCGTCGCACGGTTTCCGTCAGGGTCTTCGACCGGGAATCTCCGATATGCCAGTCGAGCGCATATTGTCCCAGGACAAGGGTCAGCTCGATCGCCGGCATCGCCTGCAGCAGCGGTTCGCGCCAGGCCGGCGCGCATTCCGGCCGGGGCGGCAGATCGCCGCCGGTCCCGGTTCCGGGATAGCAGAAACCCATCGGCAGGATCGCGAAGAGATCCGGATCGTAGAATTGTGCTTCGCTGACCCCCAGCCAGTCGCGCAGACGCTTGCCGCTCGCATCGTCAAACGGCCGTCCCTTGGCGTGGGTCTTGCTGCCCGGTGCCTGGCCGACAAGGAGGATCCGGGCACCGGCAGAAGCCTGCAAAATCGGCTTGGGTCCGAGCGGCAGTCCGGTGCAGATGGTGCAGGACCGGACGGTTGCCACCAGCTTATCCAGATCGCGGGAATTGCTCGGCATCGATTCGCAATATTCTGGAGGTCACGGGCCGGTCTCGCGATGGCAGGCCGAGACGTGGTCCGGTTCCGGACCATCGGGGTCCGGGACCAGCGCGAAAACATGGGCTAGTCGGGTCGGCTGCCGCGCATTGGCCTTGCTGGCCGTGCCGTTGATGACCGCAGCAAAATCAGAACAGGCGAGGGCGCTGCGCAGATAGTCGCTGTGACCGATCTGACCGCGGCTGACAGCGGTGGTGTCGACGATGGTCAGGCCGCTCTTCTCCGGCTCCGTGTCATATCGTGTCTTGGCGGCATAGCACCGTTCGGGATATCCCTGCGCACGCAACGATTCCGCCTCGAACGGATTGAAGCAATCGGGGCGTCCCAGCCGGGGATAGCCGTGAAAATTGTAAGACAGACCAAGCGCCCGGTCCTTGGCTGACACATAGACCGTGATCCGGCGGTCATTGTTGACCCGGCGCATCGTCAGCACGGTCTCGGCGATGTCGCGCTCGAAATCCTGACGGTCGATGTCCGGCGCGGCAAGAATGATATTGGAGATGTTGCTCGAATCGGCATTGCTGCTGTTGCGGTCGACAAATTCGATCGCCGGGATCGCCAGCCGCACACCCAGGGAATGGGCCACAAGGATGATTTCCTTGGTCCATGGTTGCTGCGCCAGCTTGATCAGAAAGCTGCGGAACTGGCGTTCGTTATAATACATGTTGGTTTCGTCGGCGGCATATTTCAGTAACTCGCCCTGCGAGGGCCAGCTGTAATGCACCATCGGTATGTCCAGCCCGGCAAGCCGGGCGATCTGCGCGCTGTCGCGGGCGCTGGTGAAAAAGGTCTCGCGAAAGCCGTGGACGTAGAGCAGGATGCGGCCATCCCGCTTCTGGGTTGCCGCTGCCAGATCATCCCACCATTGCTGGTCGTTGTTCATCACCATCGGGATGCGCTTCTGCGTCTTCACCTTGCCCTTCGCGTCGGTGATGTCCATGTCGGCGGGATCGCCGAAGCGCGCGTAGCGAATGACATCGCTTCGCTGGCTGAGCAGTTCGACCGGTTCGGTGCGGCAGTCGGGCAAGCGGCTGATGACGGCAAAATAGGGTTTGCCCGCCAGTTCGTCGGCCGGCTGTGTCCCCGGCCGGCAACGATCGTTTGCTATATAGTCGCTATGCGGGATCGGCCCATATTGAACGGGCGAAATGCAGGCCGTCAGCAGGAAGGGCAAAAGCCACAGGCCCAGGCGCAATTTTCTCGCCTGGCCTGCAAATCTGTCCCGCACGGTCCTGTGCATCAGGTCTTACGATGTTCGCTCTTGACCCAGCGCACCGTGCCCGACGACGCGCGCATCACGACGCTTTCGGTGGTCATCTTGCCGCCGCGCAGTTTCTTGACGCCTTCCAGCAGCGAACCATGCGTTACCCCGGTCGCGGCAAAGATCACGTCGCCCTTGGCGAGTTCCTTCAGATCATAGATCTTGTCGAGGTCCTCGATGCCCCATTTATAGGCCCGCTGGCGTTCGTCGTCATTGCGGAACAGCAGGCGTCCCTTGAACTGGCCACCGACGCAGCGCAACGCGGCTGCCGCAAGCACGCCTTCCGGTGCGCCGCCGCTGCCCATATACATGTCGACCGTCGTGTCCTCGTCCGACGTCGCGATGACCCCGGCAACATCGCCATCGGGAATCAGCATGATGCCGCAGCCGATGCCGCGCAGTTCGGCAATGATCTTTTCGTGCCGCGGCCGATCAAGAACGCAGACGATGATTTCCGATGGCTCCACACCCTTTTCCCTGGCAACGGCCGTGACATTTTCGGTAACCGACTTGTCGAGATCAATGATGCCGGGCGAATAGCCGGGTCCCACGGCGAGCTTGTCCATGTAGACGTCCGGTGCATTCAGCAGATTGCCCTTTTCCGCGATAGCCAGAACGGCCAGGGCGTTGGCGCCCGCCTTCGCGGTGATCGTCGTGCCTTCCAAAGGATCAAGCGCGATGTCGATGGCCGGTGCTTTTCCCTCGCAGCCGCAGCCGACCTTTTCGCCGATATACAGCATCGGGGCCTCGTCGCGTTCGCCTTCGCCGATGACCACGGTACCGCATATGTCGAGCTCGTTGAGGGCTGCGCGCATCGCTTCGACGGCAGCGGCATCCGCCGCCTTTTCGTCACCGCGACCAATCAGATTCGCTGCCGATATTGCCGCCGCTTCGGTGACGCGGACCATTTCCATGACGAGTACACGGTCCAATATGTCGCTTGCTTTGGGCATTTTTTCGGTTAGTCCTTCTGTAGGGTGTAATTTCAATTCCCGATAGGCGAGCAATATTGCAATGTCGAGACAGGTTTTCCCAATCCTCCTGATGACATCGTCGGCGGCGCTTGCCCAGCCGGCGGACTCCGGTGACCGCACCCGTCAGCTGCTGGAAAATGCTAGGCAACTGGCTGCCGTCGATGCGGATGGCTGCCTGCTTTATAATCCGACCGACGAGATCGTGGTATGCGGAATGCCGGCGATCGATCGCCTGCAACGGCTGCCGTTTCCCTCGCTGACCAAAGAATCGGGACAAAGAACAAGCGAGCCTTTGCCCAAGGGAAACCCGGAAATTGTCCAGCAGGGGCGCTGCTACGTGACGATGAACGAGCGCAACTGCTTCAAGGGTCTGTCGATAGTGAGCGTCGGTTTCGGCGGCGACGGGAGCGGCGTGGGCGGAGCAGCAGGCCGCGTCTGGCAAGCCGTTACACCCACAATTTCGGACGAAGATTATGTGAAGCAGGCGATGGTCAGGCCGCTGGCTCCCGCCAACCCCGATTGATCAGTCCTGATCGCTCAGCAAGTGCATGACAACCGGGGCGGCCTGCAGGCTGGTTGAGCTGGACAGCGCCGCAAGGCTCTTGGCGACATTGCACTCGCGGCTGTCATGGGTGACCATGGACAGCAGCACCGAACCTTCTTCCGTTTTCTCGGTCTGAATGAGGCTCTCGATCGAGACATCGGCGTCGCGCATGGCCGCCGTGATTTCCGCGAGAACCCCCGGCCTGTCTGCGACGATGAAGCGGACGTAGCTTTTGCCCACCCGATTGCCACTCTCGGCCCGTTCGCAGCTTTGCATCTGGCTCGCCGGGGCGGCAAAGACGGTGCCTGCGTCGCCGCGGGCAATGTCGATAAGGTCGGCGACCACGGCAGAGGCGGTTGGTCCTTCGCCGGCGCCGGCACCCTGGAACATCAGGCGTCCGGAAAAATTGCCTTCTGCCACCACGGCGTTGGTCGATCCTTCAATATGCGCCAGCGGATGGTTTTCAGGAACCAGATAGGGGTTGACCCGCTGGAACAGCTTGCCGTCATCAATCCGCGCCATGCCGAGCAGGCGGATGCGATAGCCCAGCGCCTTGGCCTGGCCGATATCCGCTGCCATGATATTGCGAATGCCGTCAATTTCCACGCCTTCG
Source organism: Parasphingorhabdus sp. (assembly GCF_036964565.1). Taxonomy (GTDB): domain Bacteria; phylum Pseudomonadota; class Alphaproteobacteria; order Sphingomonadales; family Sphingomonadaceae; genus Parasphingorhabdus. The sequence goes on from NZ_JBALTN010000003.1 coordinate 339,973, forward strand.
AAGTCGAGCGCTTTGCCAAAGGAAAGCGCCGCCAGGATCGAAAGCTTGTGGGCCGCGTCGATACCGTCGATGTCAAAACCGGGGTCGGCTTCGGCATAGCCGATATCCTGCGCTTCCTTGAGAACATCGTCAAAGGCGTGCCCGTGCTTTTCCATCTCGGTGAGGATATAATTGCAGGTGCCGTTGAGAATGCCATAGACCCGCTCGATGCGATTGGCCGAGGCACCATCGCGCAGCCCCTTGATTACCGGGATGCCTCCGGCAACGGCGGCTTCGTAGCGCAGCGACAGATTGCCGGTTTCCGCTGCCTTGGCCAGTTCCATCCCGTGATGGGCGATCATCGCCTTGTTGGCGGTGACGAAGGATTTTCCGGCGGCCAGGCTTTTACGCGCGAGCTCGAGCGCCGTGCCATCGGCGCCGCCGATCATTTCCACCACGCAGTCGATATCCGCGTGGTCGGCGAGCGCTTCAGGCTCGTCGCACCAGGAATAGTCGGACAGATCAATACCACGGTCGCGGTTCCGATCCCGGGCGGAAATGGCCCCGATCACGATAGGGCGGCCGGCCCGCTGGGCGATCATGGCGCCATTTTCCTCGATCAGCCGGATAACGCCGGTTCCGACGGTACCCAGTCCGGCGAGCGCGATGCGAAGCGGAGCAGTCATTATTATTGGCCTCTTTGCGATTCATATGAGATGGATGGCGCCTTATTAGCGCCGCCCTGCGTGAATGCCAGTACTAGTTCTGGGGTCAGGGTTGACGGGATCGCGGGCAGCTGCCGAGATCGTTGAGTACCATCTGATAGTCGCTGCGCGCCTGCTGGTCATTGGCCGGCGTGTCGCCCGCCAGCGCCTTGGCGGGCAGCTGCCGCGGCATGAAACAGGCCAGGCGATACCAGAGCAGGCTGTTGCGGACGGGCGCACGGGCTGCCTCGTCGACAATTTCTCCCAGGGACACGGCCCAGAATTTGCGCTGGCCCTGGCGTTTGAGCACGGTGATAGAAATCGGCGAGCCGTCTTCGGTCTCCATGAAGATCTGGGTCTCGCCTTCCCCGATCACGGTCCCGGGAACATGAAAGGCGCTTGCAATGCGCGAGATCGCCGGGGCTGCGTTCGGGTCGACCAGTTCGCGGACCACGGAACGGACCCGCTGCTCGCGGCTTGGCGTCCATTCAACCTGCGCGTCCTTGGCAACCAGCTGGACATTGTCGCCACCGCCACCGCCACCGGCCGGGCGCCGAGCGAAAATAATGAACGCCTGCTTCTTGATCTTGGGCGCGCGTCCCCGCGCGTCGAGGGGCAAATCGACGACATAGCGAATCGTTTCACCGACCCCGCCCTGGCCACGAATCAGTGCGTTGGTAGCGCCGATGATATAGTAGCGCTGCGTCCCGGGAGGCGCATTTGGGGCCCGTTCTGAATCGACCTTTATTGCTTCCTTGACCGTGATATGAATAATGATAGGTGCCTGCGCGCTCAGGTCGGCTATGTCCGCATATTGCAGCGGATCAGCGTCTTCCATGGTCTGCGAGAAAGCTGGAAATACAACAATCTGGGTGGAAACCAGGGCGAAGACAAACATCAACAAGGAGCGCATGATTTTCTCTGAAAAAAATTTAAAGGATGCCGGGGTGTAGGCTTCATTATGGGGCGATAACAGCTTAATCGACCCTGAACTAACAAAGCGATTGCCTGCTTCGAACTAGCACGTTAAAACAAATTTAAGACAGCTTTCAAGCGAACGAAAAGTGGTCATGGGGATAAAGGGTCGCGAAGGTTTTCAAGCCTCTCGTTCTTTGATTGGAACTTCAGTGATGGAGTATACTGCCTTGTGATGGGGAAAAAGGAGTTACATTTCTGAATGGCTTATGCTGACCAAGAGATGAGTTCGAACAAGATCATATCGATCGTTCTTGTCGTCATCATTCATATACTACTTGGCTATGCGCTGGTCACGGGACTAGCCTATACTGCCGTCAAGAAGGTCGCGTCGCAGCTCGACATGATCGACATTGACGAAGAAGAACCGCCAGAAGAACCGGAAGAGCCACCACCACCTCCGCCAGATCAGCCGATCGAACCACCTCCCGTGGTATCGCCTCCGCCGATCGTGGCACCCGTGGCTGCGCCTCGTCCGGTGATCCAGTCGGTTCCGACGGCACCACCGCGGCCTGCACCTGTTGTAGCCCCGCCCGCGCCCCCGCCAGCACCACCCCCGCCCCCACAGCGGGCAAATCCGGAAGCACGTGGCAATCCGGGTAGCTGGGCCAATGCAAACGACTATCCTTCGCGTGCTCTGCGTGAAGAACGGGAGGGCACGACACGTTTCCGCCTGACCGTCAACGCCGATGGCAGGGTGTCCGATTGTCAGATCACGGGTTCTAGCGGCCATGCCGATCTTGACGAGGCTGCCTGCAAAAACCTGACCCGACGCGCTCGGTTCAGACCTGCCCTCGATGCAAACGGCAATCCGACCACCGGATTTTATGCCAACGCCGTTCGCTGGCAGATACCCAAATAATGTAATCGGGAAGGGCGCTATGAATTGCCCTTCCCCCAACAGTTTTCTTGCAATTAGTTTATCCTGAGGGGAATGTTAAAATGTTGATTGAAATTCTGGCCGCTGCTGCCACTCCACCGCAAAATGCGTTCGGCTTTGTCGAAGCAATGGAACAGGGCGGCGTTATCGCCTGGTCTGTTCTGGCAATTCTGACCATCATGTCGGTTTCGTCTTTCTACATCCTGTTTTCGAAATTGTTCGAGCAGAACAAGATCATGAAGCAGGGTCAGGCCATGCGCTCGACGTTCTGGCGCGCCGGCAGCCTCAAGGAAGGCGCTGCCAAGCTCGACAAGAACTCCGCTTACCGCCAGATCGTTGACGATGCGATCAAGGCCGATGCCGACCACGCCAAGCTGACCGATCCGGTTGAAGCACATGACTGGCTGCACGGTTCGATCGAACGGTCGCAGGACCTGATCAAGTCGCGTCTGGCAACCGGCCTGCCATGGTTGGCAACCGTTGGTGCGACCTCGCCGTTCATCGGCCTGTTCGGTACGGTTATCGGTATCTACCGCGCGCTGATCAAGATCGGCATCGCTGGCCAGGCATCGATCGACGCCGTTGCCGGTCCTGTTGGTGAAGCCCTGATCATGACCGCTCTCGGTCTTGGTGTGGCTGTTCCAGCCGTTCTCGCCTACAACTGGCTGCAGGGTCGCAACAAGCGCATCGCCGAACAGCTGGCTGCGTTCTCTAACGACGTTCTGGGCTACATGGCTTCGGACGGCGGCGTTAAGCCGGTCGTTGCAACAACCGCTGGTGGCGTGAAAACCGCTCCGGCCGCTGCGAAGCCTGCTGCACCTGCCGTAAAGAAATAAGCCGGGGACCGGGTTCCAGCGGCGTCTTGCCCTGGCACCCGGTCAACGCACGACGAGAGAGCCTTTGCTCTCTTCAGATGTTTAGTTTTGAGAGGATAAGATCCTATGGCGATGAATGTTGGGGGCGGTGGCGGAGAGGAAACTCCTCTATCCGACATTAATACTACCCCACTCGTGGACGTTATGCTGGTGCTGCTGATCATTTTTCTGATCGCGGTTCCCGTGGTGATCCAGACCGTGAAGCTCGAACTTCCGGTGCTTCCCTTTGAAGTAACCACCACCAAGCGCGAAAATGTGCTGCTGGCCGTTACAACGACAGATGCAGCCGGACGTGACCCGGGCGACCCCGAATATTCAGGTGCCACTCCCGGTGGCAATTGCCGGGTCTACTGGAATACCACTCCCGTCGATTCCACGGAATTGGTAACCAAGGCTGTCAAGGCGCTGGAAGATCAGATCGACGCTTTTGGCGGGGTCGAGAATATGACACCCGAAGATATGCCCGAAGTGCATATTCGTGGTGACATCAATACACCATATAAGTGCATTGGCGGCGCGATCTACACGATGCAGCGCGCCGGTTTTGCGAAGGTGGGCTTTCTGTCCACGCCGATTGTCGTCGAATAATTTCGAACGGCAGCGAGAGTTAGTAAAGTTAAGGAGACGCACGAATGGCAATGAGTGGCGGAAGCGATGATGGCGAGCCAATGATGGAGATGAACACGACGCCGCTCATCGACGTCCTGTTGGTTCTTCTCATCATGTTCATCATCACAATCCCTGTGCAAACGCACGCGGTTAAGATCGATCTCCCCGTGGCAGATGATTCTCCGCAGGACCAGCCGTTGATCGATCCGGTCAAGAATCGCCTCGGGATTACGGCAACCAACCAGGTCACCTGGAACGGCAGCGAAGTGACGCTCAATCAGGTGAAGCAATATCTGGCGCAGACGAAATCAATGGTTCCGGAGCCTGAATTGCAGTTCCAGCCTGATCCGCTGAGCGCGTATCTGACCACGGACCGGACTCTGGCTGTAATCAAGGACAGCCAGGTGACCAAGTTCGGCTTTGTCGGCAACGAGCAATATGGCAGCTTCAACAAGGCCAGCCGCCTGCCAAACTAGGCCGGGGCATCAGAAATAAAAAGGGCTGCGATCCGGTATCGCGGCCCTTTTTTTTTTGTAGCTAATTCCGTTTCGGACTTGGCCTCTCCAGCCAGAGACGTGTGCGTCGAGGAGAATGAAACCTCCCCGCCCGCGGAGAGGGGGACCGGGCGGAGCGCGGTGGAGGGGCCTTGCGTCTGAATGCTGCGCCCGGGCCAGCGCCCCCTTCGTCAGCCCTGCGGGCTGTCACCTCCCCGCAAGAGGGGAGGGTTTTTGGGAGGAAACCCAAAACAGGAGAAGCATTGGCCCGGGCCTGAGCGAACAAAACTCAATGCCCCTTGCGCCCGGGCAGCCTGGTTCGTCATGGCGTGAAGGCGGCTAGGCATGGGATGTCTCCCCGCTCTTCAACCCAGCTGCGACACCCCTTTCATCCCGCCGGGGATCGCCGCCTTTCCGATTAGCCGAAACGCCGCCTAGACGTGAGCCTTCGGGCGACCGGTTTCCGAGCTGCTGAACTGCAGCTCCGCCAGCCGGGCGTACAGACCGTTCTTGGCGATCAGGCTGTCATGGTCGCCCTGTTCGACGATCCTGCCGTCGTCCATCACCACGATCCGGTCTGCCGACCGTACCGTCGCCAGGCGGTGGGCAATCACGATCGTGGTCCGGTCGCGCATCAGGTGATCAAGCGCGTCCTGCACCAGTTTCTCGCTCTCCGCGTCGAGCGCCGACGTGGCCTCGTCCAGAAGCAGGATCGGCGTGTTGCGCAGCAGGGCGCGAGCGATCGAGATCCGCTGACGCTGGCCGCCCGACAGGCGGGTCCCCGCTTCGCCCATGAAACTGTCGAGGCCGTCGGGCAGGGCGCGCAGGAACTTCTCCGCATTGGCGGCGCGGGCGGCTGCCCAAATCTCGTCATCGGTGGCATCCCACTTGCCATAACGCAGATTGTCGCGGGCCGACGCGGCAAACAGGACGGTCTCCTGCGGCACCAGCGCCATGCGCTCCCGGATCTCGGCCGGATCGGCAGAGGGCAGGGCGACGCCGTCGATGCGGACGGAACCGCTCTGCGGATCATAGAAGCGCTGCGCGAGCTGGAACAATGTCGATTTGCCGGCGCCGGACGGGCCGACCACGGCCACCGTCTCGCCGGGGGACACGGTCAGCGAGAAATTGCCGAGGGCTTGCGTGTCCGGGCGGGTCGGATAGGAGAAGGTCACATTGTCAAATGCGATCTTGCCGCGGGAGGGCTCTGGCAGGGCGATGGGGTTCTCCGGCGCCGCGATGCCCGGCTTTTCGGAGAGCAGTTCCGCCAGTCGGCCTGCCGCTCCGGCGCCGCGCAGAAGGTCGCCATAGACTTCGGTCAGCGCGCCAAAGGCCCCGGCAACGAGGCCGCCGGTGAGGACGAAGGCGGCGATCGTGCCGCCGGATATCGATCCGTCGGCGACGCCGATTGCGCCGCGCCACATCAGCATGGTGATGCCGGTGAAGATCAGGCCGATGACGATGGCGGTCATGGCCGCGCGCAGCCGGATCCGTCTTTTCGCGGTATCAAATGTATTCTCGACCGCGCCGCGAAACCGTTCGTGCTCGCGCTCCTGCTGGCCGAAGGCCTGTACGATCTTCATGGCGCCCAGGGTTTCCGCGATCATCGCGCCAACGTCGGCAACCCGGTCCTGGCTGGAGCGGGAGACGTTGGTCAACTTGCGGCCGATGAAGACGATCGGCAGGACGATCACCGGAATCGCCAGCAGCAGACCCGCGGTCAGCGTCGGAGCCAGCGTGAACAGATAGATGATTCCGCCAAGGCCGATGACGATGTTGCGCAGCGCCACCGATACGGTGGTACCGACGACCTGCTCGATCACCGCGGTATCCGAAGTCATCCGGGAGGCGATTTCCGAGGGCCTGTTTTCCTCGAAAAAGCCCGGGGCGAGGCTGAGGAGGTTGCGCTGCACGGCAAGCCGGATATCCGCGACGACCCGCTCTCCGAGCCAGCTGACAAAATAGAAACGAAAGGCGGTGGCCACCGCCAGAACAGCGACAATTCCCAGAAGACCCTGGAAATAGGGGGCGACATCGCCGTTCCCGGCCATGAAGCCCTTGTCGATGATAGTTTTGAAACCTGCCGGAATGGCCAGTGTTGCCATCGCCGAAATGAACAGCGCGAGCAGCGCAAAGGCGATTTCCTTGGGATATTTCACCGCGCGATCGAACACCATCCGCAGATTGCCGATCTTCTTTAGCGGTGCCGCGGGGGTATCCTGCTCGGGAGAATTGGGTTTGTCGGTCATAAAGCGCGCCTAGCAGCCAGTCCTGTTTGTCACAATCAATGGTTTGTGCCGATACCATCCGGACTTGCCGTGTTTCCAAGATGGCGACGAAGTCGAAAATACCAAGACTGGGAAGATTCTTATTCTGGTCAGAGATGACATATATTCAACGGCATAACGCTGGTCAAACGCCGAGAAATTGTTAAAAGTGCAGGGGTTTGGCGCAGAACGCGCTCGGACGATTCGTGTATTTATTCGATCAAGGATGCTGCCCTGTGAACCAGATTGCTTCTAAAGGCCAGCTACGCATGTCCCTGCTGCGGTGGATATTGTTCGTCGTCCCGATCACGGTCCTGCTCGGATTCACATTCAGCCAGTTCGCCAATACCGGCGATGAAAACCGCTGGTTCCAGGCGCTGGCCAAGCCATCCGCCCAGCCTCCCGGATGGGCATTCGGCGCCGCCTGGGCGCTGCTCTACACCATGATGGGGACGGCGTTTGCCATGGTCCTCCACGCCCGCGGTGCGCCGCTGCGTGGCCCGGCGATCATTGTCTATCTGACCCAATATGCCCTCAACCTGTTCTGGCCGATCCTGTTCTTCGGCATGCACCAGGTCGGTGCGGCGTTCTGGCTTCTGGTCATTGTGCTTCTCTTGGCATTGGCCACGACCTTCATCTTTGGCCGGATCCGCAAGGCCGCCGCCTGGTTGCTGGTGCCCTATCTCGCATGGCTCTGTTTCGCGGCGATTCTCAACCAGCAGATCGGCGAGATGAATCCCGAAGCGGAGACCCTTGTGGTTCCGGCAGCGAGAACCCAGATATAGACTATGATTTACCAGACCGGATTGGTCAGTGACGGAGTTTAATGACATGCAGAGCCAGAACCGTTTTTTTGATGATCTCTCGAAAGTTCTCAACGGGCTTGCCGGGACGGTGGCAGGTGTCGGTCGCGAAGCCGAAGCCAGCGCACGGGAGCGCGCCAAGGAATGGTTTGGCGGCATGGATTTCGTTTCGCGCGAGGAATTTGATGCAGTCAAGGACATGGCGTCAAAGGCGCGAGCCGAAGCCGATGCGCTGAAAAAGCGGGTCGATGCGCTGGAAAAGGGCGCGCCCGCTCCTGTCAGCAAAGCAGCCGGAAAGCCGGCCGCGGCCCGCAAGCCGGCGGCATCAAAATCCGCGACCCCGAAGCCCGCCGCCCGCAAGCCTGCGGACCCCAAAAGCGAAAGCTGATGACAGCGACCGGTCTCGCTTGACCGGCTTCCATTATCCACAGCGTTCCCACAATCAATGTGGCGACGAGCAGCGCGTTGTCTTGCCCTGATCCGGCGGGTGGGCCACTAAGCTTCCAATCACAAGGGATCTGGAACTGCAATGCTCGACGACCAATGGGAAGCGCTTGAACAGGAAGAGGCCCCGCCCGTGGACATGCTGGCCGCCTTTTTCGAAGCCCGTGGCTGGTCGGTAGATCATGTCGGTGACGATGAACTGTCGGTGGAGATCAAGGGAAACTGGACCAGCTACCAGATGCGCGCGATCTGGCGCGACGAGGATCATGTCCTGCAAATTCTACTATTGCCTGAACTCCGGGTTCCCGACGACAAGACGGCGGTGATCTACGAGACGCTGGGGTTGATCAACGAGCAGCTTTGGCTCGGCCATTTCGATCTCTGGTCGAACAGCAATGTGCTGCTGTTTCGCCATGCCACGCTGCTTGGCGGCAGCGGCATGCTGGGTCTCGACCAGGCACAGACGATTGTCGATCTGGCGATCGAGGAGTGGGAAAGATTTTACCCCGTTTTCCAGTTTGTGCTGTGGAGCGACAAGAGCCCGCGCGATGCTATCGAGCACGCGATGGTCGATACGGCCGGCGAAGCCTGATTGTTTGGTTCCACCGCATCCGGCCAATCGGATGCATTTCTGGCGGGGGAGCTCGTTACCGGTTAGCAATTCCCACGGCGATCAGGCCGCCAGAAGCTGCTCGATCGGGCAGCGGGCAACGTCCGCCGCCGGGCGGGACAGATAGAATTCGGCCAGCAGGCTTCCTTCGCTTTCCAGTCCCGTGGGGTCGATACCCCGCTCGCAGAGTTGCCCGACCACCTGGTCCCGCTCTTCCGCCGAGTGGAACAGCCGCTGCGGGAATGTTTCGCCTTCAAGTTTTTCGGTGACATAGCCCCATTCGCTCAGCGTTTCTGCGATGGGGTCGAACGGGAACAGGCGCAGCACGAAATTTCCCATCCAGGGTGCCTGCCCCTGGGTGACGGCTGGCAACAGCCGCTCAAAGCTTTTTTCGGTCACATAGCCGACACATCCTGTCGATGTCACCAGATCGACGGGTGCCAATTTCTCCTTCGCCGCTGGCGGCAGCGGGTCGGTCTCGAGATTGACGACGATGTCATGGTCAAGCAGGCCTGCGTCTCTGGCGAAGGCGGTCGCAGACGACGCCAGATCGATTCCGACGACTTCGATATCGGCCGGCGGCTCCAGATTGTCGAGAAACTGCCGGTCATGAGCCGCAACCTCTTCGGGCGTGGCTGCGCGCAGCGCCTCGTTTCCCCAATGGTCGTACAGGTCCGCCATCGTTAGATCATATTTCAGCAGCACGGCATTGATTCCATAAGAACAGCCGAGGTCCAGCACGTGGACGGTGTCGTTTCTCCGACTGCGAAGGTGAGATACCAGTTTCTCGAAAATCGGTTTGGCAAGGTCAGGGATCGCGTAGTCGAGCTTCCCCAGCTCGCTGAAATAGTTGCGCGGGTCTGGCTCATCGTAAATATGGTCCAGGTTGGCCTTGGCTTCATTGATATCCTGAAATGCGGTGTCCTCCGCCATAGCTTCTTTGCCTCTCTAGTTTCGCCTCGTTTCGACGATCCTAGCACATTTTCGGCCCAATTTACACCGGCTTGCCCGCCCCGGCTCCTGCTTGCCCCATCAATCCCCACGAGTCTGCATGGCGGGATGTGGGCATCAGGGGAAGGGTCGAACGTTCAGACTTTCTCGCCGCGCAGGTCGAAAACCATCTTCTTGTCACTGTCCGGCACCAGACCTTCCAGGACATGCCAGAATCCGGTCACCGATTCCTGCCCCGCGGAAACATAGGCGGAAGACAGTTTCTCGCGCAATCGACGGAACAGTTCCGCCTCCAGCGCAGCGCCCTTGTCCGTCAGGCGCAGCAATTTCTGGCGACGGTCGACATTTCCGGGAGATGTCAGGATAAAATCCCGATCCTGCAATTCTTTCAGCACCCGGCCGAGCGACTGTTTCGTGATGGCCAGCAGCTTGAGCAGCTCGCCGACGGTCAGATCCGGTCTTCGCGCGATAAAATACAGCGCCCGGTGATGCGCGCGTCCGAGCCCCTGTTTGGCCAGTTCCTGGTCAATGGCATTGGTCAGCCTGGTATAGCCGAAATAGAGCAGTTCGATGCCCCGGCGCACTTCGTCTTCCCGCAGAAACAGAGCAGAGGCCGATGGGGAAGTGGGAGAGCGAGATACGTCAGTCATGTTGACGTATCTTGACAGGCTGCCTAGGGGATTGCAAGACAATTGGATCAAGCCTCCAATGCCTCCATTGGCAGGCGCAACACGGAGCGAAAGCGGCAGAATATGGCAGATGCAAGGAAACTGGAATTCAAGCTTGAGCCCAGCGCGTCGCCGGTGCTTGCCAGCGAACGGACCCGGCTACTGGAAAACCCGGGATTTGGTACATTGTTCACCGATCACATGGCGATGATCCGCTATAGCGAGGCCGAAGGCTGGCACGATGCCAAGATCACGAAGCGGGAACCGATCTTGATGGATCCCGCCTCCTCGGTGCTCCATTATGCGCAGGAAATATTCGAAGGCATGAAAGCCTATCGTCTCGCCGATGGTGCAACGGCCCTGTTTCGCCCCGAACAAAATGCCAAGCGTTTTCAGGCATCGGCCCGCCGGATGGCGATGCCCGAACTGCCGCAGGAGGCCTTTCTCGATTCCGTCGAAGCGCTGGTCGACATTGACCGCGAATGGTTTCCCTCGGTCGAGGGCGGCTCGCTCTATCTGCGGCCCTTCATGTTCGCCAGCGAAGTGTTTCTCGGCGTCCGTCCGGCCAAGGAATATCTGTATCTGGTGATTGCCTCCCCCGCTGGCGGCTATTTCAAGAGCGGCGCATCGGCGATCAGCATTTGGGTGTCCGAAGATTATAGTCGCGCTGCGCCAGGCGGGACTGGCGCCGCAAAATGCGGCGGCAACTATGCCGCGAGCCTGATCGCGCAGGCCGAGGCCATCGAGAAAAATTGTGACCAGGTCGTCTTCCTCGACGCTGCCGAGCATAAATGGGTGGAAGAACTGGGCGGCATGAACCTGTTCTTTGTCACGGACAACGGACAGCTGATCACCCCCCCGCTCGGCGGAACCATTCTCCCCGGCATCACCCGCGATTCCGTCATCACCCTGGCCCGGGAAGAGGGCCTGGAGGTGATTGAGACCCCCTACAGCATTGACCAGTGGGAACAGGATGCAGCGAGCGGCAAGCTGGTGGAAACATTTGCTTGCGGAACCGCAGCGGTTGTTACTGCGGTCGGTACGGTGCGGTCCAGCGAGGGTGAATTCACCATTGGCGGCGGCGGCCCAGGCCAGTTGACGGAAAAATTGCGCCGCCGGCTGGTGGATATCCAGCGCGGCATTGCGCCGGACGATCACGGCTGGGTCAAAAGGCTGTTCACTGCCCAGGAATAACTGCCTCTTGCTCCTTGCGGGCAAACTGGATAATAGGCCCGTTCACCAGCGAGGCCCCCGGAAAAGGGCCCGCAACTGTTGGGGTGTCGCCAAGTGGTAAGGCAGCGGCTTTTGATGCCGCCATGCGCAGGTTCGAATCCTGCCACCCCAACCAATTTTCAGGAATATCTGACGGTTCGAGCCTGAATCTGTCGCTGAAACCGGGCTGTTGATGCGAGCAGCACGGCAGGCAAAGCTGTGAAAATCGGGTGCATCACCATCCCAGTTTGGCCGACAATCGGGAGATTTGTGGGGCTTAGGCCGTGCCCCACCGCGATCACTTCCTTGGCTCGACATGTAAATGATTGTAAATACGTACTCGTATTTCTGGTAAATCTTTGATGAATGATAGTAAAACCCCAATCACCGAGTGATGTAGGAAATCGGCCTTCTGCTGACCAGAGCAGAAGATTTTTGGGAGAGTAGGAATGCGGGTAGCGATAGCGGATGATGATCCAGATATTATCGATTTTTTGGGAAAAATCGTTGAGGAACAGGGACATGTCTATGTAGGCTACTCCGATGGTCCCTCGCTCTCGAACGCATTGCTGCGCGATACGTTCGACCTGATCATCCTCGACTGGAACATGCCGGGCAAGAACGGCATGGAAATATTGAAATGGATGGACAGTGCGGTGGAAGACCGTCCGCCGGTAATGATGGTGACCAGCCGCACGGCCAAGCAGGACATCAGCGATGCCCTCAATGCCGGGGCCGATGATTATATCACCAAGCCCGAAGACAAGAATGTCATTGCTGCCCGGATCAACGCTCTGCTGCGCCGAAACAGCGGTGCTTCGGCGATGGATGTGGTGGTGGAATATGGCGACTATCTGCTCGACCGTATCGGACAGGTCGTCCGCCATGGCGACAAGGAAATCGCTCTCACTGCAAAAGAATTCGAGCTCACCGATCTGATGTTCCGCAATCGTGACCGGACATTGTCGCGGCGGTATATAATGGAAACCGTCTGGCGCACCAACGCCCATCTTGCGACCCGGACGCTGGACATGCACGTTTCGCGCATACGATCAAAACTGGGGCTTAAGCCAGAAAATGGGTTTCGGATTTTTACCGTTTTCGGTTATGGCTATCGACTGGAGACGCTTGGCAACGGGGGATGATTGTGTCGGCAGGCTTGCAGGATCTGATCACAACCTCGATCCTGCGCCTTTTGGCAGCTTTGTTGCTATGTTTAGCCGCCGTAGCGCCAAGCAAATCCCATGCGCAGGTCCAGACTGATCCCGAGCATGTTAGCTATGTCTTCAGGACCGGCGACACGCTCTTCAGTCTTGCCACCAGATATTTTCGGCGATCGTCAGACTATCTCGTCGTACAGCGGCTGAATCATATTGCTGACCCCCATCGCATTCCGCCAGGCAAGGCGCTCAGGATTCCCGTATACCTGCTGAAATATCGTCCGAGCCAGGCGAAGTTGAGTGCGTTTCAGGGAAATGTCACCATCGCTGTCGGGGGAAGAAATCTGACCCCGGTCCGTGGTTTGGATGTCGGGGAAGACAGCAGCCTTGCGACCGCCGAGCGGAGCTTCCTGACCCTGCAACTGGAAGACGGATCGCGCGTCTCCCTGCCGTCAAACAGCCATGTCAGGATTGCCCGGCTCCGGCACATCCTGCTCACCGACAGCATCGACTATGAAATTGCTGTCGAGAAGGGGCGGATGCGGTCAAAAATATCGCCGCTCGACAAGAAAGCAGACCGCTATCGCGTTCGCACTCCGGTGGCGGTTTCTGCTGTACGGGGGACCGACTATCGGACCCGGATTGATGAGGCATCAGGGGCCGCCTTCACCGAAACGACCGAGGGCGAAGTGCTTGTCGCACCCGGTGATCGCCTGACCAATGCAGGGGCAACCTCTGTTCCGACAGGCATGGGGGCGGCGGCGACGATAGCCGGCGCTCTGCTCAAGGCACAATTGTTGCCGCCGCCCGAATTTCTCGAGCCTAGCAAAACCCAGTCGGAGCCAGAGCTGCAATTTCACGTTGCCTCTGGCGTGCCGGTTGCCGGATACCGGATCGTCGTTGCATCCGATGCCGGCTTTGTCGATCTGGTGGCGGAAGGCCAAGGACAGGCAGCCATGCTGTCACTACCGTCTGTTCCGAATGGCCGCTATTTTGCCAAGGTCACGGCGATTGCCGCAGATGGATTTGAGGGCATGCCTGCGATCTATGCCTTTAAGCGGCAACTGGGCACATTGGGCGGCAGTGCCGATACCGGTGATTTTGGCTATCGCTTCAAATGGTTTGGCGAAGGCGAAGGCAAGAGATTCTATCGGCTACAGATTCTGAAGGATAGCAAGAACTCAGTCCCGATAATCGACGAACTCGGTCTCTCCCAGGACAGCATTACCTTGTCGGATCTCGCGGACGGCGAATATTACTGGCGCGTGGGGGTAATTCAGCTTTCCAGCGATCCGGAGGAACCCGAAGCGATCGAAAAATGGACCGATTTCGAAAAACTGACCGTGGCGAACTAATTGGCCATGACCGCTCCATGACCGGGTCTTCCCGGAGATGCCCTTCCCTATGACATTGCGTCAGCGTTTGGGGCTGGAATGGCTGGCGGTCGCCTTGCTGGCCACGGCGTTCGTTGCGGCGCTGACCTTATGGAACAGCCTCTCGCGTTTCGACTATCTGATTTATGACCAGTTATCGGGCATCGACCTACCCGCGCCCCAGCCCGATATCCTGATTGTTGAAATTGATGAAGCCAGTCTTGCCGCCTTTGGCCAATGGCCCTGGTCAAGGCAGCGGCATGCCGAGCTGCTCGAGCAATTGGCTGCGGGCAATCCCAAAGCGGTGGGTTTCGACATATTGTTAAGCGAGCCGGGCAATGCTGCTGACGATGCCGCGCTGGCTGAGGCGATGGCCGGCGTTTCGAACATGTTTCTCCCGCTGCATTTCGTGTTTCCCGGCAGCGATGGAGCGGAATATGATATCCGGAAGCCGATCGCGCCGTTCGCGGAAAAGGCAGTCGAACTGGGTCATGTAAATCTCGCTCTCGACAAGGACGGCGTTGTCCGCCGGGCAGCGCTTTGCTTTGGCGACAAGGCCTCGGGATCCGAATGGCCGCACTTGATGGAAAGACTCTATCGGGCAGCCAAGGGCGGTTCGTCGCCCGCCTATCGACGGCTGGGGCATTGCAACAGGGAGCTGCTGATGCCCTTTTCTCGGCGGGGGGGGCATCAATCCATATCCTATGCGGCGCTGGCGCGTGGTCAGGTCCCACCGCTGTTTCTCGAAGACAAGGTCATTCTGGTCGGCGCAACCGCCAATGGCATGGGGGATCAATATCCGGTTCCGCTAAATGATGGCGGGACTCTTGCCGGGGTGGAGATCATGGCCAATCTATATGGTGCGCTCGTGCGCGATGATTTTGTCGTCCCGGTCTCCTTTGCGCAACAGCTGGCACTTTCGCTGTTGCCGGCGTGGCTGTTGCTGATCGGCTTCTGGCTATGGCGCCCGCGGACCACGATCATAGTTTCCTTTGCATTGATAGCGGGTATTTTTCTTGCCAGCGCGGCCCTTGTCCAATGGTCGCTGTGGTTCGCGCCGGGAGCCGCGCTGTTGGGCGTGATCCTTGTCTATCCCCTTTGGGGCTGGCGCCGATTGCAGGCCACCAGTGATTTCATGGATGGCGAACTACATAGTTTCGACCGCTCGAAAATTGATTTCCCCATCATGCGCCCGGACTATGGCCCGGTCGACGTGATCACCAGCCAGGCAGAGCGACTGACACACGCGATTTCACACGTTCGCGATTTGCGCCGGTTCATCACCGATGCGCTGCGCAATCTGCCGGATCCAATGTTTATCACCGATCTGGAGGGCAAGGTGACATTCACCAACCAGCAGGCGCGGGTCGCAATGGAAGAGAGCGGAGGCGAACTGGTGATGGAAGATATGCTCACCCGCTTTGTCTCGCCTGGCGACTTGCAGGGCGTCAACGAATATCTTGGTCTCGACGCCATATCGCCGGAACATGACCGGGTCGAATTCACGTCGCAAGGCGGGGAGGTCTTTTCCCTGCGTCGCGCTGCCGTTCTGTCGGACGAGGGGCAATTGAAGGGCCATATCCATTATCTGGCCGATATCACCGAAGTCGTTCTCGCCGCGGAGCAGCGGGAACAGGTCCTTCAACTGCTGTCCCATGATATGCGCGCGCCCCAGGCTGCAATCCTGGCTCTTCTGGATGGCAGGGAGAGTGACGATACTACCCGCCGTATTGAGGGGCACGCACGACGGACATTGGCGTTGGCGGACAATTTTGTGGGGCTGGCGCGGATCAGTTCCAGTGACATGTCCGGCGAGGATATATTGCTGGCCGAACTGGTCGTCGAGGCCAGCGACAGTTTATGGCCGCTCGCACGAAAACGAAACATCCGCTGCCTCGTGGAAGATCAGTCGGATGGAGGATTCGTCAGTGGCGAACCTTCCAGCCTTTACCGCGCGTTCTTCAATCTGATCGACAATGCCATCAAATATAGTCCGGATGGCGGCGTCGTCAGTATTGTCATTCGGGTCATGGAACTGGACGCGGAGCCCTTTGTTTCCGTCGCCATCACCGATCAGGGCTGCGGAATTTCGGATGAAATGTTGCCCCAGCTGTTCGAGCGGTTCGCAAGCGATGAAAAATTGGCACATTCATCAATCAGAGGCGCTGGCCTCGGACTGAATTTTGTTGCCAAAGTGGTGGAGCGGCATGGCGGGCATGTTCGCGGAGAAAACCGCCGCGATGGCGGTGCCCGCTTTACCGTCCTTCTGCCCCTCGCACCGGAGCCGGGTGAACCGATCACATGATCTATTCGATCCCTTGGCGGGTGCGGGTTGCCCGGTTTGGGCTATTGGCGATTGCCTGATCCAGACCGGAAAGCGCCGCAGCGACCAGAAATGGCAAGGACTGGGCCACTGTCCCCTTGCAATGATATTCCGCAGCATTGCCCGAATAGAGCATTTTGGCACGGACCTGGTCGAACAGGGTTACCGTCAGCCGATGTTCCCGGTCCTTGCAGGACTGAAACCGTTTCTGCTTTTTCGCAGGAGCCAGAGGTTGCTGCGTCTCCTTTTCGCCGGCATTGATCGCGACATCAGCGGGCCGGTCTGCCAGTGCCACATGCACCAATATCGCGGCGTCCGATGCGGAACGATAGCCTCTTTCCAGCAGCGACTCCGCGATCCGGTCACGGGCCTGCTGAAGGTCGGGATGGACCAGCGGTTCAACCTCACTCAGCCTGAAATTTTTCTGTGAAAGCGCGGTGGCCATCTGATCGGTCTGCAGGCGGGTTTCTATCGGGCCGGCACATCCGGAAAGCGTCAGTGCGCTAGCCAAAATCAACCAAAGTGATCGGATCATCAGACTCTCCAGCCAGTTTTTCTATCCCGCTTGATAATCTCCCGTGCCGACAGAGTCACGGCAATAGAAAACGCTGCCAAGGTCTAACGGGTCAACGCGTAGTAAATCACATATGCCCAGGACAAGAAGCCGTGGATGATCGCCCAGAGAATCGACTTGTGGGTGGTAAAGCTGATGGCAATGGCGAGCGCGCTGCCAAATCCGACACCCTTGCTGACGATCTCCCGGCGGACATAGGTGGCCCCTCTGCTCATCGGCGATCCTCCCGGCGCATAATCTTCCGGGCGCATCCGTTCCGGTTTGATCTTCTCCGGCATGTCAGGCGGCTTCCCGCGTACGGTCGGACAGCTCCTGGTTGAGCATTTCCGCAAGAAGGAAGGCGAGTTCCAGCGATTGCGCGGCGTTGAGCCGGGGATCGCAATGGGTGTGATAGCGATCGCCGAGCGACGCATCGGTGATGGCCACGCCGCCACCGGTACATTCGGTGACATTCTGTCCGGTCATCTCGCAATGGATGCCGCCAGCAAACGTGCCTTCGGCCCGATGGACCGCGAAGAAGCCGCGCACTTCCGACAGGATCCGGTCAAACGGCCGTGTCTTGTAGCCGCTCTCTGCCTTGATCACATTGCCGTGCATCGGATCGCAGGACCAGATGACGGGATGGCCTTCGCGCTTGACCGCCCGAACGAGCGGCGCCAGTCCGCTTTCAACCTTGTCATGGCCGAAACGCGAAATCAGGGTCATGCGACCAGGCTCACGCCCCGGATTGAGCGTATCAAGCATTTTCAGCAATGCGTCCGGGGTCAGCGAGGGGCCGCATTTCATGCCGATCGGATTGCCGATGCCGCGCAGAAATTCGACATGGGCCGATCCCTCGAAGCGGGTCCGGTCGCCGATCCAGAGGAAATGGGCGCTGGTGTCATACCAGTCTCCGGTGAGGCTGTCCTGCCGGGTCAGGCATTGCTCATAGGGCAAAAGCAGCGCCTCGTGGCTGGTATAGAAGGATGTCGCCTTCAATTGCGGGACGGTGTCGGGATTGATTCCGCACGCTTCCATAAACGCCAGCGCTTCTCCGATCCGGTCGGCCATTTCCTCGAATTTTTTCGCCCATGGACTGCGTGCCATGAAATCATGGGTCCATCCGTGCACCTGTTTGAGATTGGCATAGCCGCCGGTGGAAAAGGCGCGAAGCAGGTTGAGTGTGGCGGCAGACTGGTTGTAGGCGCGCACCATCCGCTCGGGATCGGGATCCCTTCGACTGCGGTCGAATTCGATCCCGTTGATGATATCCCCGCGATAGCTGGGCAGCTCGACGCCATCCTGCACTTCCACATCGGAAGAGCGCGGTTTGGCGAACTGGCCCGCCATCCGGCCGAGCTTCACCACCGGCAGTTTCGAGGCAAAGGTCAGCACGACCGCCATCTGCAGAATCACGCGAAACGTGTCGCGAATATTGTTGGGATGAAATTCCGCGAAGCTTTCGGCGCAATCGCCACCCTGCAGCAGAAAGGCCTTGCCGGCAGCCACTTCGGCCAGATCCTGTTTCAGGCTTCTTGCTTCCCCGGCAAATACCAGCGGCGGGTAGCTACCCAGTAGCTCCTCGGTTTCCGCCAATTTGGCAGCGTCAGGATATTGAGGCATGTGCAGCCCCTCATAATCCCGCCAGCTATTTGCCGTCCAATTTGTCGCCATCAGAGCGCTCCGCTTCGTTTCCAGTAAAATCGAGAGCCTTTAGGCGGGAGTCAAGGGCGAAGGCAAGGGAAACCCATCGTTGGTTGCCAGCGAAACTATCGGGAAACCGGTACTCCCGGCTAGCTTGCGGGTCTCTTCTTCCAGGTGCCGCTGTCGCGGAATTCGGGCTTGATCCGACTGCTCTCTGGCAAATTCTGTCCGGCGAAGGCCTCGTCCCCGCCCATGGCTTTTGCGGCGCTGCTGTAATCTGGTGCCTGATAGGTGCGCGGTGCGCTGACATCGGGCAGGGATCGGTCATGTCTGCGGGCATTGTCCAGTGCCAGTGCAGCGGCCTTCTCTGCCAAGGCAGTTTCGGCTTCGGCCTTGCGTCGGCCAGCCTCATAGGCCTTTTCCAGCGCAATGGGGTCAAGCGCGTTGGCCGACCCTTCGCTGGCGGCAATATCGTAGCGCCGTGGCTTCGGTGCCGGCAACGGCTCGCCGCCGCGATAGCGTTGACTGAAGGCCGGCGCCTTGCCGGCATTGCCTTTCCAGCTGTAGAATCGATGGGCGCCCACTGTGCCGAGGAAGCGAAGGCTCGGCGCCCAATAGGGATATACATAGCTGGCATGATAGTGGGTCGCCGTGCCGACTGTGGTGTAGCTTTTCCCGGCCAGTGCCTCGGCGGCGACCTTTTTCGCGCGATCCCAGTGGAACCGGGCAGCCTTGCGCCGCAACGAACCGTCGCACGTGTAGGTAAACTGGCAGCCGGTGTTGCGTTCGCTGCCCTGGTAGATCACGCCGCACACCGTGCTTGGATAGCTGGGATGACGCACGCGGTTGAGAATAACCTGCGCCACCGCGCGCTGGCCAGCATCGGGCTCCATGCCTGCTTCGTAGTAGATGGCCTGGGTCAGGCAATAGAGTGCCCGGCCATTGTCCACCGCCGAGCCCCGGTAGGCGATCTGCTGAATGAAGGGTGCACTTGTCGGATCGGAACCTGCGCCGGGCAGCAGGCCGTCGATCGACGACGTTCCGGGATTCGACAAATCGTCCAGACCCAAGCCACCATAATTTTGGGGCACGGCGTAATCGGGATCAATGAAATAGAAAGCCGAGCCGGCGAAATTTTCTTCGGCGCGTTCCACGGACTGCAAGCGGGGATCGCTGTGATTTATCTGCTGCGCATCGACGCTGGATTGGGGCATGCTGGTCGGGATCAGGACGAGGCCGATCAGGAACACCGCGATCAATATTTTCTCGCGCACCGTCAGCTTGGCGAATGACAGCCGCCAGGCTGGCGCTGGAAGGGCGATGGACGGAGAACCGGTCGGATCGGGCTGTATCGGGGGTGATGGCTCATTCGCCATGGCTGCCGGAGCGGAAACAGGCACGCCTAGCCCGTAGTTGGGCATCTGACCGCTCAGGGGCGGAACATAAGGCGGAGGCACGCGCATGAGTTTCAATATACCTGTTTGGGCCCAAGCGGACGGTACAGGCGGGATATAGGCTGTTGCGGCAAGCTCTGCGCGGGGCAAATAAGTGTTGTTCCACGATGGGACGCGGAACGGGGACAGGTTAAACGGTTAATGCCGCCTGCTGTTGCCTTAGGTTGACCAGATATTGCGCCACTGCATATCCCGCGACACCAAAAATTATGCCGCCGATGGCCGGCGCAAGAACAATGCCGTCGAGCCCTAAATATTCTCGGCCGAACCAGAGGAAGGGAAGAAGGCCGAGCGTGTT
The DNA here is from genome assembly GCF_036964565.1 of Parasphingorhabdus sp. Lineage (GTDB taxonomy): Bacteria > Pseudomonadota > Alphaproteobacteria > Sphingomonadales > Sphingomonadaceae > Parasphingorhabdus. The sequence continues at coordinate 360,249 of NZ_JBALTN010000003.1, forward strand.
GCGAAGCCAGTTCATGACGGTTGACCAAATTGGGTGACCCAGATTGTTGCAGGCAGCATTGCCGATGAAGAGCATACCATTGAAAAAGAAAAGCGGGGTTAACAGCACGGCAAACAGCCAGAATACGTGTCGGCCTTCCCCGACCAGATGGAATGCATCGCTGATCGGATCGCTCAGCAGATAGAGAATCGGCCAGATGAGAAGCGCATATCCCAGGGCGAAAATCGCGGCCTGGTTGATCGTGGTGCGGACCCGGTCGAACTGCAGTGCTCCGAAATTCTGACCGATGATCGGCCCAATCGCGCCAGACAGCGAAAACATGAGGCAGAATGCAACCGGTACGACCCTGCCAACGACGGCAAAGCCGGCGATGACATCGTCAGAATAATCGGCGACAAAGCGGTAGGAAATGAATCCGCCAACGGGTGTGGCAATATTGGTGAGAATTGCGGGTATCAACAGCCTCAGAATGGGGGAAAGGTCCTGATGAAACTCGGCCAGGGAAAAACGCGAGAAGCCTCCATAGCTCTTTGCGATTGGCCAGATGGCAAACACAGCGGAAACGATGGCGGCGCAGGCACTGGCAACCGCCGCACCATTGATGCCCCATCCGAAACCGAAGATGAAGATCGGGTCCAGAATGGCATTGGTGATGCCCATGCTGAGGGTTACGTTCATTGCCTTTCTTGCGGCGCCGTGGGCGCGCAGGAAACCGGAGCAGACCATCGCGGTCACACTGAACGGGAGGAACGGTGCAAAAATTCGAATATAGCCGGTTGCGGCCCGATTGGCTGCGCCATTAGCGCCGGCCAATTGGAGAATCGCGGGAGCGAAGATAAAGAACAGGATGGCCAGGGGTACAATCAGGGCGATGCTGAGCACCAGAATATTGGTGAGATAGCGCCGGGCCTGATCCGGATTTCCCTGGCCAATATGTCGGGAAGCAAGAGCGCTGGTGGCGATCATCAGACCGATATGAAAGGCCGTCGCGAAGAACAATATGGTGGCGGCGAACCCCATCGCAGCGGTCAGCGAACTGTCCGCCAGTTGCGCAATGTAAAACAGGTCGGCAAAGTCGACAATGAACATTGTCAGCAGACCGATGCTGGCGGTCAGCGTCATGGTCGTGATATGCCGAAGCGGACTGCCGGTCAGGAATATGGCGGGTTGCGTCGCGATGCTATCTGTTCCACTGCAATCCGCGTGGCCGGAACTGGCAATGGCGGAAGAGAGATTTTGCCCTATAGGCTTTTGCCAATCGGTCAATTCCTCTCTAATAGAAAATGATCTTTGGGGAGAGACAGATGGTCTATGGGCGAGCGACGATTGCACTGATGGTTGCGACATTGGCCGGCTGTTCTGTCGCGGAGAAGGACGAGGCTCCGCCATCGCAGGAACAGGGCGTTTTCGAACGGAAAAACATTGCTCCCGATCCGGCGGAAGATACGCTTGAGCCCCGGCGCGCGGAACAAGCCTATGCCCGGATTGCTCTCAACTGCATCAACAAGCAATATCCCAACAAGATCAGCCATGTCCTGGACAGTGCGGCTGATGTGGCGGAGCCTGCAAAACTGACCCCGGCCTTTTACGGATGTTTCGACTGGCACAGCGCGGTTCACGGACACTGGCTGCTGACCCGGCTGTGGGGACAGGATCTGGTTCCTGAAATGGAAGACGAGATCGCTGCGGCCCTGGCTTCGAGTTTTGCCCAAGACAAGATTGCCGGCGAAGTGGCCTATTTTCAGGGTGCTGATCGAAAGTCCTTCGAGAGGCCCTACGGATTGGCCTGGTTCCTGCAATTGACGGCGGAGCTCCGCGAGATTTCGGCCGGTGGAGACGACAAGGCAGAGCAGGCGAAGGCATGGCTTGCACAATTGGAGCCTTTGGAGGCTCAGATCACCAGCAATATAAAGGACTGGCTCCCGAAACTGGCGTATCCGATCCGGCTCGGGACCCACAACCAGTCGGCTTTTGCTTTTGGACTGTTTCTGGACTGGGCCGAGCGCAGCGGTGATACGGAAATGACCGCGCTAGTCCGCGACAAGTCTTTGAAATTTCATGAAAAAGATAAAGATTGTCCGATGGCATACGAGCCGTCCGGGGAGGATTTCCTGTCGTCTTGCCTGATGGTCGCCGACCTGATGCGGCGGGTTATGGACGAGAAGCAATATGCCGTCTGGCTCTCGGGATTCCTGCCCGAAATACCCACCGATGGCAGTGGCGACTGGCTGGCGGTCGGGGTCGTGAACGACCCTGCCGATGGCAAGCTGGTACATCTTGACGGTCTCAACCTGTCCCGGGCCTGGGCATTGGAAGGCATGGCATCCGGCCTGCCGGCCACGGATTCCCGCCGTGCCTCGCTTCTCGCCTCGGCAAAACTGCATGGCAATTCCGGCGAGAAAGCGGTGCGAACACCCCATTATTCCGGCAGCCACTGGCTGGCCAGCTTTGCGACATATTGGCGGACCCGAAGGGGCATCGGCGTCACCAGTCGCAACCCGGATTCGTGAAGCCGGATCCAACGCTTCCCGCGGTGCCAAGTGCCGAGGCCGGCAAGGCATCCTTTTTCAACCGTCTGTTTCCGGTCAATCGCGATCTTGCGACCAAATCCATATTCGGCGTGTGGGGTGGCTATCTGCTTTTTGCGTCCAGCCGTTTTCTCTATGTCGCGCATGCCAATGCAGACGCGTTGCTCGTTCAGCGTGTCCTGATGACCAGCATCTGTATCGCAGCAACCTGGCTGCTCTACCGGCTGCTTATTGCGGTGCGCGGCAGCGGCATGGGCGCCGCCATCTTCATGCTGACTGTGCCGACGATGATACTGGCAAATTATCTCGCCATTCTCGACCAGATCGTGTTCGACGAGCGAGCGGCGCTCTTTGATTTCTCCTATCTTCTGGATCCGATTGATTTCACCTCGTTCGACTGGGCCTTCATTCTCGACGAGGCGTTCACCGGCTATTTCATCCTGGCGGGCTGGGGCGCCTTATATCTCGCCCTGTCGCACAGTCAGGACGTGCAGCGCATGATGGCGCACAGCCGACAGCTGGAAAGGGTCAATCGAGAGAGCGAATTGCGGGCATTGCGCTATCAGCTCAATCCGCATTTCGTCTTCAACGCCCTCAATTCGGTCAGCAGCCTGATCATCGATCGGCAAAACGAGCAAGCCGAGAAACTTGTCGATGATCTGGCCGACTATATGCGGGCCGTTTTGACGGGCGGTGCGGAAGACATGATCGCGGTGGAGCAGGAAATTACGCAGCAGGTGCGCTACCTGGAAATCGAGCGCATGCGATTTCCGGAGCGCCTCCGCTATTCGGTGCAGATCGATCCGGCGGCAAATGGCTGGAGCATGCCGGCGCTGATCATCCAGCCCCTGATAGAAAATGCGATCAAATTCGGAGCATCGGAGACCGACCGTCCCTTGAACATCGCCATTTCGGTCGAGGTCGAGGGTGACCGGCTGCGGATCAGCGTCGCGAATGATGGCAGGGTGAAAATGATGCCCGAAAGCCCGGCGGAGCGGGCAGGGGGCACCGGGACCGGGCTATCCAATATCCACAACCGGTTGCGCGCCCTTTACGGCCAGAATGCATCCCTGTTTCTGGGCAACAGCAATGACGGAATGGCCGTCGCAACAATCGTCCTGCCCGATCCGTCCCTGATATTCGAGGATATCTGAAGATGGGCGCGATCTCGCCGTCGGTGCTCATCGTCGATGATGAACCGCTGGCTCGCTTGCGGCTGAATGCGCTGTGCCAGAGACTCGGGTTGTTTGCAGCGATTGACCTGGCCGACGGCGGCCGTCAGGCCATGGCAAAAATCCGTCAGGTGCTGCCCGATATCCTGCTGCTGGACGTCGACATGCCGGATTTGTCGGGACTCAAGGTGGCAGAGATCTGCCAGGAACTGAAGCCGCCGCCGCAGATCATATTCACCACGGCCCACAGCACATATGCCGTCCAGGCTTTCCGGCTGGAAGCGACCGACTATCTCTTGAAGCCGGTCAAGGAGACCCTGCTGCGCGAAGCGGTCGAACGCGCGATTGGCAAGTTGGGGAACGCAAGAAACAATCCTGATCCCGCCGTCCCCTCGCGGCTTTGGGTGCAGGATGGTGACGGGGCGGTCCAGCTGCTTGTTTCGGACATCGAGTGGGTAGAGGCAGAGCGGGACTATATGCGGCTATATTTGCACCATCGCAGCTATCTGGTCCATCAGTCGATGCGCTCGCTGGAAGGCCTGCTTCCTGCCGACCTATTTGTCCGCGTGCACCGGTCGGCCATGGTTCGCCGCGATTGCATCGCGGAGATCCGCCGCAACGGGCGCAAGCGCTATGTCATATTGAAAAATGGAAAGCCATTGCCGCTCGGACCGCGTTATGCCGACAGCATCGGAGGGACCGTTCAGCCAGGTCGTCTGGGACGATCCGGGACCGTGACCGAATAACGCGGAGCGGGTGCCGGCTGCATCATCCCGTCGACATCGACGAAGGTTTCCCGCGCGACATTGTGCGGGTGCTGCTTGGCTTCGGTCAACGATAGCACAGGCGCAAAGCAAATATCCGTTCCCTCCATCAGTTCGCACCACTGCGAACGCGTCTTGGTCTTGAACAGGGCGGTCAGTTTTTCCTTCAGCGAAGACCATTTTCTGGGGTCCATCTGGGCATCGAAATCTTCATCGTCCGCGAGACCCGCTACTTGCCGCAACTGGGCATAAAATTGCGGCTCGATCGATCCGATCGAGACAAATTTGCCGTCCGCGGTTTCGTAGGTGTCATAGAAATGCGCTCCGGTATCGAGCAAGTTGACACCTCGATCGTCCTGCCACTGCCCGATATTGTGAAAGTCGAAAATCATCGCCATCAATGCAGCCGAACCATCGGTCATTGCGCAATCAACGACCTGCCCCTTGCCCCCGGTTTTGGCGTGCAGGAGAGCGGAGACCATGCCGAGCGCAAGCATCATGCCGCCACCGCCGAAATCACCTACCATGTTCACGGGCGGCGTTGGCTTCTCGCCTGCGCGCCCAAAGGCATGCAAGGCGCCGGAAATGGAAATATAGTTGATATCATGGCCGGCAGCGGCGGCCAGCGGACCATATTGGCCCCAACCCGTCATTCGTCCGTAAACCAGCTGGGGATTGTCCTCGAGCAATATATCCGGCCCCAATCCAAGGCGTTCCATGACACCCGGGCGAAAGCCCTCGATCAGTCCGTCGGCATTCTTGACAAGTTCGCGGGCCGCTTCAATTCCCTGCGGTGACTTCAGGTCAACTTCCACCAGCTGGCGGGAGCGGGATAGCGCGAGCCGTGGGTCCGGAGCCTTGCCCGGCCGATGGAGCACGGTTACGGTGGCGCCCTGGTCCGCGAGCATCATGCCGCAAAAGGGTCCGGGACCGATCCCGGCAAATTCGATGATATGGATTCCCGCTAGTGGTCCCGCCATGTCCTGCTCCGTTTTAATCGATTGATTAAAACGTCCTATGCAGGGACGGAATGCTAATCAAGCATATTGTTGCAGAATGAACGCCGGACGAGAGCGGATTATCCTCGGCGAAAGGTGTACGGTTTCGTCGACGGGTGGCGCAGATATGGCGGCAGCTCTGATTTGGTTTGGCCGACCGGCTTGCGCGCCAGCTTGGGATCAATCGGGTGATCAAAAGCGACGCCAAACCGTCCCTGGGCGACCCACGCGACATGCCCGGTTATGCGTCCGATATTGCGCAATTCCAGTTCGATCTTGTCACCCCGCTTTGTCAGCACGGGTGCCTCGGCCATCAATCCGCCGGCGGACAGGTTACGGATGCGTACCTCTCCACAATCCTGTCCGTCCACGAGGCATAGTTCCGCTTTCAGAAACAGACTGTCGCGATCGAGCTCCCGCTTTGGCTGGGCCAGCGCCTGACTGTTGATCTTCAGACTATCGTCAAATGGTTCTTTCATGGGCTTCCCGTGGTCGATATTTGTAAAAGCATGTGTCACAAACAATATAATAGCGGGGAAGAGGTGCAAATTTGGTTAATATCGGGGATAATTTCTGGCGCAGGAAACGGCTAGGTTTCGCCATTCCGATGGCCATCGGCAGCGGTCGAAAGCCTCAAGCGCCCGTTATTCGACAGGATCGAAAATCGACTATTGATCGCGCGAAATTTTCTCGTTTCGTTCGTGCGCTTCCTGCGCTTCGACCGTCATCGTCGCTATTGGCCGGGCTTTCAGTCGGTCAAGCGAAATGGGTTCGCCGGTAACCTGGCAATAGCCATATTCGCCTTCGTCAATCCGTCGCAGGGCTGCATCGATCTTGGAGGTCAGCTTGCGCTGGCGATCCCGGGTCCGCAACTCCAGGCCCCAGTCCGTTTCACTCGACGCGCGGTCATTGAGGTCCGCTTCCTGGATCGGACCGTCCTGCAAATGCGCTAGTGTTTCCTTGGATTCTTCAATGATTTCCTGCTTCCATTTTTTCAGGGCCTGCCTGAAATAGGAAAGCTGACGCTCGTTCATGAACTCTTCGTCTTCGCTCGGTTCATAATCGGCCGGGAGGATCACATTTGTGCCATTTGCGCCATTTTTTGCGGATGCTTTTTTATACGAGGATGCCAACATACTCTCCAAACATCATGCCCTACCCGAATCCGGAGGGCTGGGCCAAACATAGGGCGGGCCTATACCGAGCAGACTCATCGGAAACAAGGCGCAAAATGGCTGCTCCCGCAATATTCTGCCAAGGGCAAATTTTCTGACGCCGGGCTGGCACGGGGATGTGACTCAAATGGTGGCCAATGGTGATGCAAAGGTTTTTCGTGTCGGCAAAAATTCAATATTTTTCGCCATTTGGCAACATTTGTAACTGGAACGGTTTCAATTCGGGACATTAACCGATGCTGGCTACAAACTGTTAAGAGATTTTCGGTTTTCCACCGCAAAACAGGGTTAATGTAATTGTGATTTACTAAATATTCTGTCTTTCTGATGCATGTCGAGACAGCGAAAAGTGCGCACGGCGCTTCGATGCCAGCGTTCTGATCGCGTCTAAAGCGGAAGAGAGATTATATTATGTCGGTACGGATGGCTTTGGCAAAATTGTGCGCCTGCACTTGCGGCGGGGCATTGATTGGCGGCGGCGCGGTGCACGTTTCAGAGGCACCTGCGGCCCCCTATGTTAAGAAACTCTCCAAAAAGCAGCCGGTTCGTGCCCGACTGGTCAGAAACGGTGAGCCTGCGCGCAAGATCAAGCGTACGCGGCGCACCGTCACCAAGACAGTGACGGCTTGCCAGCCGACCGTGGTAACCGTGGCCCAGGCTCCGGGGCCACAGCCGATTCCGGTTCCGCTTCCTCCCTATATTCCGCCCGCGCCTCCACTCGATGGTGGCGGCGGCTCCATTCCCGTCGTGATCGGCGGCAGCGGCGGCTCCGGCGGTATTGGCGGCGGCTTTTTTGGCGGCTTTTTTGGCGGCGGCGGCTCCGGCGGTGGCAGCGTTGTGATCTCTTCGACCAGCAGCGGCGGATCAACCAGCACATCTTCGGGCGGCAGTTCGACGAGCGGCGGCTCCACCAGCACCTCGACCGGCGGCGTGACCAGCACCGGCGGGTCGACCAGTACCTCCACCGGTGGCAGCAGCAGCTCGTCTTCGTCGAGCTCGTCCAGCAGTTCGTCCAGTTCGTCCAGCTCGTCGGGATCCAGCGGCGGCCATGGTTCGACCGGCGGAAAGCCCTGGAAACCCTGGAAGCCGGGCAAGCCTGGCGGGGACGACCATGGTTCTTCCGGCAGCTCCGGATCCTCGGGCAGCTCCGGCAGCTCTGGCTCATCCGGCAGTTCCGGTTCGTCGGGAAGCTCGGGATCGTCGAGCAGTTCATCCAGCAGCAGCTCGAGCTCGTCCAGCTCCGGTGGCAGCTCCACGAGCACCTCGTCCGGTGCAACCGGCGGATCATCGAGCTTTGGCGGCAACAGCACCTCGTCCGGATCTTCCGGCAGCTCTTCCAGCTCCAGCTCGTCGAGCAGCAGCTCCAGCTCCTCTTCGGGAGGCAGCACCGGCGGTTCCACCGGCGGCACGGACGTTCCGGCACCGCCCGTTGTCCTGCTGTTCGGCGCGGCAGCGGCGGCGCTGTTTGTTCGCCGGCGCAAGGCGAAGCAGACTGCGGCAGCCTGACCGACAGGCCACTGATATCGAGGAAGCGGCTGGAGCGATCCGGCCGCTTTTTTCTTTGTGGTCTTGCAAGTGAAACCGACGCTCGGCATAGGCCATTGCCATGCATGACATAAAATATATTCGCGAGAATCCGGACGCTTTCGACGCAGCACTGGCGAAGCGCGGAGCCGATGCCGTTGCGCAGGATTTGCTTGCGCTCGACGAGCAGGGCCGCGCGCTGAAGACCGAGTTGCAGAATGGACAGGCGCGGCGCAACGAGGCGTCCAAGGCCATCGGCAAGGCCAAGGGACAGGGCGACGAGGAAACGGCTCAGGCATTGATGGCGGAGGTCGCCGCCCTGAAATCCAAGATGCCGGACCTCGAGGAACAGGAGCGGGCGCTATCGGGCAGGCTACAAAATGCGCTGGCGATATTGCCGAATCTGCCGGCAGACGATGTCCCCGTCGGGGCCGATGAAGAGGACAATGTCGAAACCGGAAGGTGGGGAGAGCCGCGTCATTTTGCCTTCGACCCGAAAGAGCACAGCGACATTGGACCGGCATTGGGACTGGATTTCGAGACGGCGGCGGAGATGTCGGGCGCGCGCTTCGCCTTTCTGCGCGGCCCCATGGCGAAGCTGCAAAGGGCCCTTGGGCAATTCATGCTCGACCAGCAAACGACGGTGAACGGCTACGAGGAATGCGCGCCGCCGTTGCTGGTCCGCGACGAGGCGGTCTTCGGGGTTGGCCAGCTGCCGAAATTTGCCGAAGACATGTTCCAGACCACCGACGGCCGCTGGTTGATCCCAACCGCCGAAGTGAGCCTGACCAACAGCGTGCGCGGCCAGATACTGGATGAAGCGCAATTGCCGATCCGGCTGACGGCGCTGACGCCCTGCTTTCGCAGTGAGGCTGGTTCCGCCGGCCGCGATACCAAGGGGCTGATCAGGCAACATCAGTTCGAAAAGGTCGAGCTGGTGACCATTGCCCACCCGGACAAAAGCGCGGAAGAGCACGAAAGGATGGTCGGGGCGGCGGAATCGATTCTTCGCGCTCTGGAACTGCCCTACCGGAAGATGCTGCTGTGCGCGGGCGACATGGGTGCGGCGGCGCGAAAGACGTTCGACCTGGAAGTCTGGCTGCCGGGCCAGGATAGCTATCGCGAAATTTCCAGCATTTCCAATTGCGGCGAATTTCAGGGACGGCGCATGAATGCGCGCTTCCGGCCCGAGGGCGAAGAAAAGGGCACGCGGTTCGTGCACACGCTCAACGGTTCGGGCCTTGCCGTCGGCCGGACACTGGTGGCGATAGTGGAAAATTATCAGCAGGCCGATGGATCTGTCACAATTCCGCCGGTCCTGATCCCCTATATGGGCGGCATCGACAAGCTGGAGCCAATGTAATGCGGATATTGCTGACCAATGACGACGGTTTCGATGCGCCGGGGATGAAGATCCTTTTCGACATCGCCTCGCATTTTTCCAACGACATCTGGATCGTTGCTCCGTCCGACGAGAATTCGGGGGCCGGCCATTCGCTGACGCTGACCCGGCCGCTGCGCATTCGCAAGCGCGGCGACCAGCAATATTCCGTCGATGGCACGCCGACCGACAGCGTGATGATGGCCGTCGCCAAGATCATGAAAGACGGGCCGCCCGATCTGATCTTGTCCGGCGTCAACCGGGGAGCGAATCTGGGGGAAGATGTCACCTATTCCGGCACGGTATCGGCGGCGATGGAAGGCGCGCTTGCGGGAATCCCGTCGATTGCGCTCAGCCAGGCCTATGCCCGCGAGGATATTGGTGCCAACGTGCCGTTTGATGCTGCCCTGCAATGGGGCGAGCGCGTGCTGCGGCCCCTGATCAAGCAGCGCATGGATCACCGGACGCTAGTAAACATCAATTTCCCGGCGCTGCCAGCCAGCGATATCAAGGGCGTGCGGGTGGTATCGCAGGGAATTCGCGACTATGGCCGCTTGCAGATTGTCAGCAACCGCGATCCCCGGGGATTCGAATATCATTGGTTCGGGCTCGGGCCGATGGTCGAGACACCGGCGCACAGCACGGATCTGGAGGCCATTGCCGACGGTTTCGTCTCGATCACGCCGCTCCACCTGGATCTGACCCATTATGATTCGATGGACGGCCTGAAAAAACTCTATCCCTGATCCTCTGCCTATCGAGTGGCGAATTTTCTATGCTTTGGCCGGCAGGGCTGGCAAGCTGCGGATTTGTTGCTAATAGCGTATCCGCTAGGGGGAGAGGTGGTTAATGGGATCTGGTAAGCGTCACGTCGCGATCCTGATGTTGCTCGCAGCGGTGACCGGCTGCATTCCGCCGGGTCATGACGATTTCCGGGCGCCACCGAACCAGCCGCAATTGCCCACCGATCTTTCCGTCCTGGCCACGACACCAGAGCAGGCGCCTGCCGCCACCTGGCAAGCGGCTCCCGTGGCACCAAATTCCCGACAGGTATCATCGGGAACCTATGTCGTGCAGCCGGGGGACACGCTGCGCGGGATCGCCAACCGGACCGGGGCGGGGTCGCAGATCATTGCGGCCGCCAACGGACTGGTCGAACCTTATGTCATCCATCCGGGCCAGCGGCTGACGATCACGGGCGGGCGCTATCATTCGGTGGCATCCGGCGAAACCGGGATCGCAATCGCCCGGGCCTATGGCGCGTCATGGCGCGAAGTCGTGGAGCTGAATGGCCTGGAAGAGCCCTATATCCTGCGCACCGGACAGAAGCTGCTGCTGCCCGCGTCCGCGCCGCGTGACCCGGCCAGCCTGAGCATCGAGCAACGGGCCGCTGCGTTCAGTCTCGACATCGACGATATCGTCACCGGCAGCCAGCCGGCGCTGGCCGAAGGGTCCTCCGCGAAAGAGCCATCCGAATGGCGCAAGGCGATCGCGCCCAACGCGACCATTGCCACGCCGGCGAATTTTTCCGGCCGTTTCCTTTGGCCGGTCGACGGCAAGCTGTTGTCCGGCTTTGGCAGCAAGGGCGGTGGCAAGGTCAACGACGGTCTCAACATCGGCGTTCCCAAGGGCACGCCAATCCGCGCATCCGCCGATGGCGTTGTTGCCTATAGCGGCGACGAGATCGGGGTCTTTGGGGGCCTGATCCTGATCAATCACGGGTCCGGCTGGGTCACCGCTTATGGCCATGCCGACAAGCTCAACGTCACGCGCGGACAGCAGGTCAAGGCGGGCGAGGTGATCGGTCTTGCCGGCGAAAGCGGCTATGTGCAGGAACCGCAGCTGCATTTCGAAATCCGCAAGGGCCGCAAGCCGGTCGATCCCAATATCCATCTGCCGAAGCGCGGCTGAACCGGCCATGGCAAGCAACAGCAACAAGCTTTCCGATTATTTCACCCTGCGGCGCCGGTCGAGCCTGCCGATATGGGCGGATATTGCCTGGCGGGTTACCTTCGTTCTGGCCCTGATCGGCATGGCCATTGCGGTGCACTATTTTGACCGCAACGGCCTGCAGGACAGTTATGACGGCGACGTCAGCTTCCTTGATGTCGTCTATTTCACGATGATCTCGATCACCACCACCGGCTATGGCGACATTGCGCCGGTGACCGAGCGGGCGCGGATGTTCGATGCGCTGGTTGTGACCCCTATCCGGATCTTCGTCGTGCTGATATTCGTCGGCACGGCCTATAATTTTGTTTTCAAACGAACCTGGGACAATTGGCGCATGAAACTCATTCAAAGCAATCTGCATGACCATATCGTGGTCGCCGGTTTTGGCACCAGCGGCGGCGAAGCGGTACAGGAACTGCTGGCGCGGGGCACCGATCCGGAAGAGATTGTCGTCATCGATTCGTCCGACGATGCGCTGTCGAAGGCGGAGAAGCTCGGCTGCGCGGTGATCAACGGCGATGCGACGCGCGACAATGTGTTGATGAACGTCAAGATATCGCGGGCGCGCTCGCTGATCGTTTCGGCGGGACGCGACGACACCAGCATCCTGATCGTGCTGACCGCCCGGCACCTCGCCTATCATCTGCCGATCAGCGTGTCGATCAAGGCGTCGGACAACGAACTGCTGGCGCGGCAGGCCGGTGCGACGACGGTGATCAACCCGGTCAGCTTTGCCGGGCTGCTGCTCGCTGGCAGCTGCGAGGGACCGAAGATCTCCGATTATCTCAGCGACCTCGCGTCCGCCACCGGCCGGGTCAAGCTGGTCCAGCGCGCGGTCACCGAGGCCGAGGTCGGCATGGCGATGAACGAGGTCGTCGGCTCCGGTCTGGGCGTGCGGATATACCGGGGCGACGCGGTGTTCGGTTTCTGGGAAGATGAGGCGACGAAGCTGGAGGCGGGCGACATCATCGTCGAGATCAAGCCCGGCAACGGATCGGAGAACCGGGTCCGCGAGAAGCTTTGAGGCGCGCGGGCGGGACCCGCCCGGCCTGTTCGATGGTTCATGTTGCAGCGCCGCCGGCAGCTGCTATTCTGGCGGCTCGCTGAAGGAGCTTGCCGATGGCCGACCCGATAGAGATGCCGACCGGATTGCGGCCGCCGCGCCGGCTGGCGCAGCTGGGCGAGCTGTCGTTGCCGTTCGACCTGATGCGCTTCGGCCTGCAATGGCCGCGGCTGGTGACGGCGCCGCGCGGCGATGGCCGGCCGGTCTATCTGATCCCGGGCTATGGTGGCAGCGAATTGTCGCTGCGGCCGCTCGAGGCCTTTTTGCGGCGGATCAACTATGACGTCGCCGACTGGTCGCTGGGCCGCAACAAGGGCTCGGTCGACCGCGATGTCGACCGCTTCACCCAGGTTGCCGAAGCGCGCTTTTCCGCCAATGGCGGGCAGGCTTTCACGCTGATCGGCTGGTCGCTCGGCGGCATCATCGCCCGCGAGGTCGCGCGGCTGTCGCCGCATCTGGTGTGCGAGCTGATCACCATGGGTACGCCGATCATCGGCGGCCCGAAATATACCACGCCCGGCCAGCGCTTTGCCCGGTCTTCCAACATCCGGCTCGACCAGTTCGAGCGCGAGGTGCACGAGCGCAACAGCATCGGCTTCGACCAGCCGCTGACCGTGATCTATTCCAACCGCGACGGCATCGTCGGCCCGGAGATCGCCAAGGACATCTACAACCCGCAGGCGCGCAATATCCGGGTCGACGGCGGTCATATCGGGCTCGGCTTCAACCCCAAGGTGTGGCGGATCATCGCCGACACGCTGGCGGAGAGCTGAGCGCCGGATCAGGTGGCGGCGGCAGCCTGCTCCTTCGGCTTGCGCCACAGATAGCGGTAGACGCCGAACAGGTTGATCCCCAGCAGGACGACATTCTGCACCGCCAGCGGGTCGTTGCCGTCGAGCAGCGACGCGGCGATCCAGACCATCGCCGATCCGCAGAACAGCACGAAGGCCCAGCCGGTCACCCTGGCACCCAGATGGGCGGCGATCATGGCGGCGGCGATCATGCCGCTGATGCTGGCGGTCCATCGCAAGGTTTCGACCAGTTCCATCCTGTTGCTCCGTCTTCCGTCTGCTGTATCGGGTTTGATGCCATGACAACGCGCTGGCGGCCCGATCGGTTCAATGCGCCGAAATTTTTTGCCGCGCGCCGGAACCGTTTTGCGAGTGGTGCATTGACAGGACAAGCCGGGCGTTGTCTTTCCCTCCCGATTTTGGCAACCCCGGTGTCCCCCCTTTCCCCTGTGCGCCCAGACACGGCGCGGACCGCGGTCCGCGACATGGCCGGGACCATGGCCGACAACATTGATCGTGACTCGGCCGGCAAACAGGCCTAAAGGCCGCGCCCTATGGCTACCCAAATTCCCTCTCCGCCCAAAGTCGGCATGGTTTCGCTCGGCTGCCCGAAGGCGCTGGTCGACAGCGAACGGATTCTGACGCAGCTGCGTTCGGACGGCTATGACCTGTCGCCCGACTATGCCGGCGCCGATGTCGTGCTGGTCAACACCTGTGGCTTTCTCGACAGCGCCAAGGAAGAGAGCCTCGAGGCGATCGGCGAGGCGATGGCCGAAAATGGCCGGGTGATCGTCACCGGCTGCATGGGCAATGAAGCCGACGTGATCATGGCGCGCTTCCCCGACGTGCTGGCGGTGACCGGCGCGCACCAGTACGAGGACGTGGTGACCGCGGTGCATGCGGCGGCGCCGGCGGCGCGCGGTGCGTTCGTCGATCTGGTGCCGGACGCGGGCCTGAAGCTGACCCCGCGCCATTACAGCTATCTCAAGATTTCCGAAGGCTGCAACCATCGCTGTTCCTTCTGCATCATCCCCAGCCTGCGCGGCGACCTCGTCTCGCGCCGCCCCGACGCGATCCTGCGCGAAGCGGAGAAGCTGGTCGAGGCGGGGACCAAGGAACTGCTGGTGATCAGCCAGGACACCTCGGCCTATGGCGTCGATATCCGGCACCAGCCGCGCGTCTGGAACGGCCCGACCGGGCAGGGACGCGAAGTCCGCGCGCACATGACCGATCTCGCCGCCGCGCTCGGTGAACTCAGGACGCCGGACGGCAAGGGCGTGTGGACCCGGCTGCACTATGTCTATCCCTATCCGCATGTCGACAAGGTCATCCCGCTGATGGCCGAGCGCAAGATCACGCCCTATCTCGACATCCCGTTCCAGCATGCCGCGCCCAATGTCCTCAAGCGGATGAAGCGCCCGGCCAACGAGGCCAAGGTGCTGCAGCGGGTCAAGAGCTGGCGCGACATCTGCCCCGACCTGACCATCCGCTCGACCTTTGTCGTCGGCTTTCCCGGCGAGACCGAGGCGGATTTCCAATATCTGCTCGACTGGCTCGAGGAAGCGCAGCTCGACCGGGTCGGCGCGTTTCGCTTTGAACCGGTGGAAGGCGCCGCGGCCAATCTGCTCGACGGCGCGGTGCCAGAAGAGGTCAAGGAAGAGCGCTACCAGCGGATCATGGCCGTCACCGCCCGGATCAGCGCCGCCAAACTGCAGGCCAAGATCGGCCGCACGCTGCCGGTGATCATCGACGAGATCGGCGCGCCCGACGAGGACGGCGATATCGGCGCGACGGCGCGGTCCGAGGCCGATGCGCCGGAGATCGACGGCAATGTGTTTTTGCGCAATGTTTCGGGCGATCTTGCGGTGGGAGATGTGATCGACGCGGTGATCGAGGATGCCGACGAGCATGATCTGTTCGGGGTGAGCGCGGGTTAAGGGCCCTTCGACAGGCTCAGGGCGAACGGTCATATGATCCTTGCCGTCATTGCGAGCGCAGCGAAGCAATCCAGAGCGTCTTGCCATGAACGGCGGTGCCTGCCGCTCTGGATTGCCGCGCTGCGCTCGCAATGACGGTGGGTTTGGGTCCCTCATTTTCCCCATCACCGGCCGCCGCTCCTCCGCCCTTCGCTGGCGCGAGCGATGCTGGCGCATCGCCACCACCCCGCCCCAGTTCCAGGTGAAACGGCCCCCGGCCTTTCTGCTGTGCTCCGGACTTGATCCGGAGCCCTGCGCGTCCATTCGCCATGGTGCTTGTGGCGCAGGGCTCCGCGTCAAGCGCGGAGCACAGGGGGCCTTCGACAGGCTCGGGACGAACCGTTTGTTTCTGTAATGCATCATGTTGTGCATCCGCATATCTCCGTCATTGCAAGCGCAGCGAAGCAATCCAGGGCGTCTGGCCATGAACGGCGGTGCCTGCCGCTCTGGATTGCCGCGCTGCGCTCGCAATGACGGGGGGCTGTGCATGGCTTGTATCCCGGGCGAACTTTACAAACTTTACAGGGTTATGAAATTCTTTCCTCTTCGCCGGTTTCTTCATCCTCGCTGTAATCGCCAAGATCGCTGTACCAGGCCATGTCGATCAGGCGATTGACCACGTCTTCGTCGCGGGTGCCGGTGGGGGTGATGACGATGCCGGGGACTTCGCGTTGCATCTGCTCGACTTCTTCGGGGCACATGCGCAAAAGTTCCGGTCGGTCGTCCGCGTCGTCCTCCGGCCAGGTGACCATGTAAAATTCATCGCCTTCCTCCTCTGCGGGTGGCCGCTGGTGCGGATATTTCTCTGCTTCGGCGGCGGCGGCGGCCAGTTCGTCCTCGGTCGGGGTGGCGATCAGCGGCGCGGTGTCGGCGCCCTTGCCGATCGCGTCGAGCATCTCGGCAAAGCGGGCGGCGCCGCGTTGCGCCGGGATCTGCTCGGCGACCTTGTCGAGGCGCGCCAGATGGGCGAGCAGCAGCCGGCTGTCGTAGCGCCGCCGGGTGGCGACCACCTCGCCATGGTAGAAAATCTCCTCCTCGACCCCCTCGATCGCGCGTTCCTGCAGCACGTCCTGCGCGACCTCCCGCGCCAGCACCAGCGCCGCCAGCCAGACCCGGGCAAAATCCGGGTCGCGGCGCTTCAGGTCATAGGCCGACTGGCGCGAGCGCTGCACATAATGCGCCGCCGCGCCGACATTGCCGGTGCGGGCAAGCGCTTCGAGGAATTTTACGCGCAGCTCGGGGAGCCAGCCGTCGTGGCGGATGGTGGGGGTGGGGGTTGGGGTGTCCGTAGTGGAGGGGGAGGGGCAATCCGTTAGCCCTGAGCTGGTGTCGCTGCGCGACGTCTGCGACTCCGAAGGGCGCCCCTCGGTGGAAAGGCGTGGTTCGACAGGCTCACCACTAACGGCAATTTTGTCACCACCCTGACGGGCGAGGCTTCGGGCAAATTCATCCTGATAGGTCATGTCTTTCTCCATTCATGGCCCCATAATGCCGCCGCAGGGGGTGCGGTGTGGTCGTTATGGTTTGCTAAATGGAATATGTATAACCTATTTGGTTATTTGTAGGAAAGGGATTATGGCGGCGTATCTCGCAGTGCAGTTTTTATGATGAGAGCAACATGCTCTTTCAATTCTGAAATGTGGTCAGGATCGATTTGGTTGATCACTTTTAGAATCTCAATAGTATCGCGAGTTTTTCTAAATTCCTGCCTATGTTCCGTGAGTTCACCAAATACCACTTTCAGCAGTCTTGGTGCATCGACGTGCTTTAGCCATTGCACGTTCCGTATGTCTCCGTTCCATTTGCTTTTAGCGCGAAACTCGTGTTCTCCACCACGGGTCAAAATCGCCGATATTTGATCAGGGCTGTGGTTTTGGTTATCGAGTGACGTGACCCCTTAAAACTCCTCCAGAAGTGATTAGAGTCCGGTCCAAGAAAGGACGGACGAATGAAGCGGATACGATTTACAGAGGAACAGATTATTGGGGTTTTGCGTGAGGCAGAGGCAGGCGCGAAGACAGCTGATCTGGCTCGCAAGCATGGCGTTTCAGAAGCGACACTTTACAACTGGAAGTCCAAGTATGGCG